>NZ_SSOM01000073.1:596528-660306 GCF_029871235.1 Pseudomonas sp. BN411 | reverse complement strand
GCAAATCAGCGCCGGCAGCGGCAGCCTGGTCGACAATGGCAACGGCACCTGGAACTACACGCCGGCGCTGAACGACGACACGTCCGTCAGCTTCAGCTACTCGGTCACTGACGGTTCGCTCAGCGCTTCCGGCAGTGCCACGCTAGATATCACTCCGGTCAACGACGCACCGACCACAACCCCGGTAACCCTGGCCGCCATCGCCGAGGACAGCGGTGTCCGCCTGATTACCCAGGCCCAGTTGCTGGGCAATGCGTCGGATGTCGACGGCCCGGCACTGACGGCTACCAATCTGCAAATCAGCGCCGGCAGCGGCAGCCTGGTCGACAATGGCAACGGCACCTGGAACTACACGCCAGCGCTGAACGACGACACGTCCGTCAGCTTCAGCTACACGGTCAGCGACGGCTCGCTCAGCGCCACCGGCAGTGCCAGCCTCGACATCACCCCGGTCAACGATGCCCCGGTCAACACCCTGCCCGGCGCCCAGACCACTCCGGCAGGAACCCCCAAGAACATCAGTGGCCTGAGCGTCGCCGATGTGGATGCTGGCTCGGGCAACCTGACCGTGACGCTGCAGGTCGCCCACGGCACGCTCTCCGCGCAGTCCATTTCGGGCGGAGCCTCCATTGGGGGGCTCAACACTGCGATGCTCACCCTCAGCGGCACGCTCGCCCAGATCAACACGACGCTGGCCGCTAATATCGGCTACCTGTCTGCCGCGAACTTCAGCGGCAACGACACCCTGACCATGACCACCAGCGACGGCAGCGCCAGCGACGTCGACAACCTGGGCATCACGGTCACGGCTACCCAGGTGAACGCTGCGCCAGTCGCGGTCAACGATGTGCTTTACGTGTCCAACAACACGGCGGCCTTCAGCACAGCCAATGGCACGGGCATCGTCTTCTCGGTCGCCGCCTTGCTGGGCAATGACTCCGATGTCGATGGGTCGTTCCTGTCCATCACCGGTCTTAGTCAAGGAACAGGCGCGATTTCCGATGTGAAATTCGTCGGAGACTCGAACAACAGCCTGATCACCTTCGCCAGCGGCAACAACCCGTCCGCCCCCACTGGCACATTCACCTACACCCTTTCGGACAATGCCGGCGGAACAGCCACGGGAACCGTGACGGTCCATCTCGTCTCCACCAACGGCGGTTCCGACGTCAGCCTTGTTGGCAAAAACTATCAGGCAGCCTTTCTCGACGGCGGCAGCAACGCGGACGCCCTGACCGGAGCGGTCGCAAGCGATCTGTTCGTCGGCGGGAATGGGGTGGACACGCTCATTGGCGGTAGTGGCGACGATCGCCTTCGCGGGGGCGAAGACAGCGACGTGCTGGATGGCGGTGATGGCATCGATATGCTCGATTTCTCCGATGCCACCGGTTCACTCAACTTCACCCTCAAACAAGGCAGCGATTCGGGCAACGGTTTCTGGAACGCGGGAGCCCTGGCCGGAATCGGCACAGACACCTACAAGAACATGGAAGGCGTGATCGGTTCGGCCTTCGGCGACACCCTGACCGGCAGCAGCGGCAATGACATTCTTCGCGGAGGCGGTGGAAGCGATGTTCTGGATGGCGGTGCAGGCAGCGATCTGCTCGATCTGTCCGACGCTACTGCAGCGCTCAGCCTCACGCTGGTGCAAAGCAACAGCAACACCACTGTCGACTTGTCCACAGTTGGCCTGGGGTCCGACACCTACAAGAACATGGAAGGGCTGATTGGTTCGGCATTCAATGACAGTCTGACTGGCAGCGGTGGCGCCGATGAGCTGCGCGGCGGTGCCGGCAACGACACGCTCGTTGGCGGAGCTGGCAACGATGTGTTGTACGGCGGCCTGGGTGCGGATGTGCTGACCGGCGGCAACGGCGCTGACCTGTTCAGGTTCAACAGCCTCAGCGAGGCCGAGGACCTCATCTCCGACTACAGCGCGTCCGAGGGAGACAAGCTTGATATCTCAGCGCTGATCGTCACCCCGTTGTCAGGGGATATCGCCAACTACGTCAAAGCGGTGCAGGTCGGTACAGACATCTCCGTGCAGGTGGATGTCAACGGCAGCACTGGAGGGGCGAATTTCGTTGAGCTGGTCACCATCACCGGCGTTCAACAGGTAACGGCGATCTTCGGGGGCGGCGACCACATCATCCCGAGCTGAGGGTCTGCCCCCTCTCCCGACTGGGAGAGGGGGCTACGGCTCGGCCCTTACTTACCCCTCACCACCAACTGCTCCGGCGCCTCGCCCAGCGCCTGCCAATTCGGCCGGTACATGGACTCCACCGTGGGCGGCGGCACGCGGTATTTGCCGGGAGTGACGGCGCGGGCCAGGTACAGCAGGTGGGTGGTGCCGTACTCGCTGACATCCAGGGCCGCCACGTAACGGTCGTCGCGGAACTCCTGGTGCTTGATGGCGGCGTTCTGCATGGACTTCTGCCACTCCTTCACCGCGCTGCTGGCGTCGTCCAGGCTGGCAGCGCTCTGGGCGAGGTTCTGGTTTTCCAGTTCCAGGCCAGCCGGCAGCAGGTCCACCACCAGGGCGTCGGGCACGCGCTCTTTCGCTTCGATGGCCAGGTGCACCAGCACCAGTTCGCCGCTGTCCAGGCTGTTGAGGTCAAGCCGCTCGCCATTCGCGCCGAGGAACTCGCGGTAGATGGCGAGGTTCTCGCCGCCTGCGTGCGGGGCCGTCAGCGGATAACCGGAGAGGGTCAGCTGCTGGTAGAGCGGCTCACTGCCGGCGGAGGTGATGCTCAGCGGCTCGGTCAGCAGTGCGCCGTCCAGTTTCAGGCCGGGTTGCTGGTTACTCAGCTCGCGCTGCTGGTCGCCCGCGCTGAGCTGCGCGCTCCAGTTCGGTTCGGGCTTGCCCAGCAGGCCGCGGCCAGCCAGGTACAGCGCATTGCGCTCCTGGGTGGAGAGCCAGCGCTCGCCAGCCACCAGGTCGGCCAGGTCGAACAGGCGCTGTTCGCGGGCGCTGGCAGCCAGGTCGTTCTCCTCCAGCAAGGCGAGGATCAGCGCCTGGTCGCGCAGCGGACTGCCGTAGTCGGCCAGCCAGTCGTGGCTGTCACGCTGGAAGCGCAGGCCCAACTCCAGGGCCTCGTCGGCGCGCGGTGCATCGCCCATCAGCTTGAAGGCCACCGCCAGTTGCACCAGCGGCAGGCCTGAGCGGGCATCGGCCCGGCGTTCCCACAGACTGCGCAACGCGCCCAACGGCGCCTGCTGGCTGCGGGCCAGGACGTAGCCGGCGTAGGCCTGCACGGCGAAGCGGGTGTGGTCGGCGTTCTGGCTGTAGCTGACTTCGATCAGGCTGCGCTCCTGCAGGTAGCGCAGCAGGCGCTCGCTGGCTTTCGTCAGGGCTTCCGGTGGCACGGCGAAGCCCTGGTCACGGGCGCGCAGGAGGAAGTCGGTGACATAGGCGGTCAACCAGTATTCCTCTTCGCTGTCGGCGCTCCACAGGCCGAAGCTGCCGTTGTAGCGCTGCATGCCCAGCAGGCGTTCGATGCCGAGGTCGATGGACTTGCGGCGCGTGTCGTCCGGCTCACCTTCCAGGCCAAGGCGCTTGAGGGAGGCGGCGTCGGCATAGAGCGACGGGTAGAGGCCGCTGGTGGTCTGCTCGGCGCAGCCGTACGGGTAGGCCTTGAGGGCACGGACCTGCTCGCCGAGGTTCAGCGGCGGGCGACTGGACAGCTGCAGCAGGGCCTCGCGACCGTCCGGCTCGTAAGCATCCAAGGTCCCCGCCGGCAGGCTCCAGGCATCGCCCTTGAGCACCGCGCGGAATTGCTTGAGCTGCGCCGGATAGGCCGGACGCACGCCCAGGGTCCATTCGCGGCTGAACGGCGGCAGGTTCTCGCCTGGCAGCTCCAGGCCGTTGACCGTCACCTTGAAGTGGCCCTGGCCATAACCGCCCACCGCGCGCACCGGGATGCGCAGGGTGGTGCGCTGGCCATCCTTGAGCTGGATGGGCGCGGTCTGGCCACCGGCGCTCTGGGCAAGATCCAGTTGGCCGCTGCTTTCCAGTTGCACATCCAGGCGCTGGGGCTTGCCGGACAGGTTGGTCAGGTCCAGCGCCAGGGTGGTCTGGTCGCCACCGGCGAGGAAGCGCGGCGCGGCGAGTTCCGCCACCAGCGGTGCGGCCACCACCGTCTTCGCCTCGGCCATGCCATAGCGTTCGTCGGTCCAGGCCTGGGCCATCAGGCGCAGTTCACCGTTGAAGTCGGGGATGTCGAGGCTGACCTCACCCTGACCCTGCTCGTCCAGGGCCACCGGCGCGCTCTGCAGGGCGACGATGGTGACGCTGGTCTGCGGACGCTTGCCGCCACCGGCCAGCGCGGCGTCGCCACCGAAGGCCATGGTAGCCAGGCGGCCCTGGCCGGCTTCGATCAGTTGGCCATAGACGTCGAGCTGGTCGGCGCCGTAGCCCTTGCGGCCGAACAGGCTGGCGAAGGGATCGGGCGTGGCATAGTTGGTTATGTTGAGAATGCCCACGTCCACCGCGGCCACCAGCACATTCACCGACTTCGGCACGCTGCCATCGGCGTTCTTCGCCTGCACCTGGACCTTCAGCGGCTGCTTGGGCCGCATCTTCTCCGGTGCGCTGAGGGACACCGCCAGCTTGCGCGGCGCGCGATCCAGCGGCAGGTGCAGCAGGCCCACGGCGCGCTTGGGCGTGACGCTGGCCTTGCGCTCGCCGGGGCGGATCACCAGGGCACTGACGTAGAGGTCATGGCGCGCCCAGTCCTTGGCGACGGGTATATCGAAGCTCTTGCCTTCGGCCGGCACCTCGATGGGTTGCCACCACAGCGGGCCCTCGGCGGATTCCACCAGCAGGTAGCCGCTGCCGGCGCTGGGCGGGGTGACGGTGACTTTCGCGGTGTCGCCAGCGTTATAGCCCGGCTTATCCAGGGCCAGCTTCACCTGATCCGGACGTACCGCGCCGCCTTCGGCGTTGTCCTGCCAGCGATAGCCGGCCCAGAAGCGCAGGCTGCTGGTGATGCCGGTCTGCGGGTCTTCCACTTCGACTCGGTAGGGGCCCCACTCCACCGGGAAACTGACCTTGGCGGTGCCGCCGGCGGCCACCTGCACCTGCTCTTCAGAGAGGTTCAGGTACTTCTCGTTGTAGTGGTAGGTCCAGCCGTCGCTCTCGGAGTAGTTCCAGTAGTAGTCGCGGCGCTCGCGCACCAGGCGCACCTTGAGGTCGTCGGCGGCCAGCTTGTTGCCGTCGGGGTCGGCCACCAGCAGCTCGAACTCGGCGACGCCGTCGGCATCGGTTTCTTCACCGTCGAACAGCGCGCGCACACCCGGCAGGCGCTCGGCCGGCCAGACCGGTTGCACCAGGCGGCGGGTGATCGGGCGGCCGCCGGATTCCTGCAGGCTGGCCTGGAGAATCAGTTGCACGGGCGACTTGGCCTCGGCCCAGCGGGTTTCGATGTTCAGCTCGGTCTTGCCGTCGGCATCCAGCTGGGTTTCGTCCAGTTCGATGTCCTGGCTCAGTTCGCCCTCCATCACCGAGCCGAACTGGTAGCCGGGCAGCGCCTTCACCGCTTCGCGCAGCGGACGCACGTAGAGCTGGCCGGTCAGGCGGTTGCCGGAAGCCGGCGCGCCATAGAGGTAGCGGCCGCTGACCTGGAAGCGCGCGTTGTCGCCGGGCGCATAGGGCTGATCGCTGCCCTTGAGTTCCAGGGCCATGCGTTCGGGCAGGAAGTCTTCCACGAGGAATTCATAGAGCTGCGGCTTGCCGTCGCCCAGGTCGAACAGCAGTTGCCAGCGGCCGGTGGGCGCCTCGGCGGCGAGCGGCAGCTGGTACTGGTAGAAACCGCCCTCCCCGGCTTCCCAGACGAAGCGGCGGCTGACCTGTTCGTCGGGGCGGCGCACTTCCACGGTCACTGGCTGGCCGTCCACTGCGCGGCCATCGGCGTCGCGCAGCAGGGCGTTGAGCAGCACGGTCTCGCCGGGGCGGTAGAGGTCGCGCGGGCCGAAGACGAAGAACTGCAGGGCATGGCTGGCAGGACCGGCGATGTCGAACTCGGCCAGGTCCAGTGCCGGTGCGGACAGTCGCAGCAGGCTGGTCTGTTCATCCTTGCGGGCGATCAGCACCTCAGCCTTGGGCGCAAGCGGCAGTTCGGCGTGGCCCTTGCCGTCGGTCTTGCCTTCGGCCAGCACGCGGCCTTCGCCGTCCAGCAGTTCCAGGGCGATATCGGCCTGCGCGGCGCCGCCTTCCAGGGCCTGGGTGAAGATGTCCAGGCGATCGCTGTAGCGGTGGGCGGAAAGGCCGATGTCGCTCAGGGTGAAGAGGGTCGCCGGGTTGGAATAGGTGTAGCTGCCGGCCTCCTTCATCACCGCGAGGTAGACGCCCGGCTGCTTCATCGGTTCAAGGTTGGCGATGGGCAGCAGCAGGGTCTCGCGGGTGTTGCGCGCGGGCTTGAGGTCGAAGCGGCCGGTGTAGACCAGGTCGGCCATTTTCAGCATGTCGCGGGCCTCCCAGACGTCCAGGGCGCCACGCTTGCCCCAGCGGGCGAGGAAGCCCGGCAGGGATTCAGTCTTCACGCGGAAGAAGTCCACATCCACCTTGTCGACGTTCAGCGCGATCACCGGCAGGCCTTCGGCGAGGCGCGTGGGCAGCAGCGAGCCACGGCTGGCGAAGCCGACGGTGGCCTGCAGGTCGCGGGTTTCCAGGCGGGTGACGTGCTCTTCGGCCAGCCGCGCGTCATTCACTGCGCGCAGGCCGGGGTCGATGGTCAGCACCAGCTGGCGCTTGGGCTCCAGGTGACGCAGGCGCAGCTCCATCAGGTTGTCGGAGAGCTCCCAGGCACCGTCCACCGTGCCGTCCCGGCTATCCACTAGGTGCAGCCGCTCGGCGAACGTCTGTTCCGGGTCGAGCGGCACGGAGAAGGTCACTGACAAGGCGCTGGCGCCGTCGAGCTGCACCTCGGAGACGTCTATCACCTGCAGTTCGCGGCCGGCATAGCGTTTGGCCAGGGAGGCGGTGTCGGCGGCGGGGCGCGCCGCAGATTGATCGGCAGCCGGTGGCGACTTGCTTGCGGCTTGCTCGGGGGTGGAGGAATCGCAGGCGCTGAGCAGGCTCAGCACCAGGGCCAGAAGTAGTCCTTTCTTCGGCATGACAGGCTCTCGTTGGGGAGTGCGTATAAGCCGCGAACTATAGACCAGCCGGGCGTTCCGGTGGCATCCGGATGACGGCAGGAGCGATGCAGCTCACGAAACATCGCGCCGCTATACTGCGCGGCCTGACTGGAGCCCTGCATGAGCCTGTTCCTCGACGCCTGGCGGCATTCCCCGACCCACCGCAAGGTCTGGGCACTGGCCGCGCCCATGATCCTCTCGAATATTTCCGTGCCCCTGGTCGCCCTGGTGGACAGCACGGTGGTGGGCCACTTGCCCCACGCTCACCAGCTGGGCGCCGTGGCGGTGGGCAGCACGCTGTACATGCTGCTGCTCGGGGTGCTGGGCTTCCTGCGCATGGGCACCACCGGTTTCGCCGCCCAGGCCGCGGGCCGCGCGGATGGCGGCGCCCTGCGCCAGGTGCTGCTGCAAGGGCTTGGCCTGGCAATGGGCCTGGCGCTGTTGCTGGGCGTGCTGGCGGTGCCCTTCAGCGACCTGGCCCTGAAGCTGATGAACCCCTCGGCCGAACTGGACTCGCTGACCCGCGAGTTCTTCCACCTGCGCCTGCTTGGCCTGCCGGCGGCCCTGGCCAACTACGCCCTGGTGGGCTGGTTCCTCGGCACGCAGAACGCGCGTGCGCCCCTGGCCATCCTGCTGGGCACCAACCTGGCCAATATCGCGCTGGCACTGTGGTTCGTCCTCGGGCTGGACTGGGGCGTAGCCGGTGCGGCGCGGGCGGCGGTGATCGCCGAATGGAGCGGCGCGCTGATCGGCCTGGCGCTCACCCGTGGCGCGCTGCACCGTTATCCGGGCCACATCGACTGGCCGGCGCTGCAACGGTGGCGCAACTGGCGGCCACTGTTGGCGGTGAACCGCGACATTTTCATCCGCTCCCTGGCGCTGCAACTGGTGTTCTTCCTGCTGACGGTGCAGGGAGCCCGGATGGGCGACGCCACCGTGGCGGCCAACGCCCTGCTGCTCAACGGCCTGCTGGTGACCGCCTACGCCCTGGACGGCCTGGCCCATGCCGTGGAGGCCCTGTGCGGCCATGCCATCGGCGCCCGTGACCGCCTGACCCTGCGCCGCTCGCTGCTGGTGGCTGGGGGCTGGTCGCTACTGGCGAGCCTGGGCTTCGCGCTGTTCTTCGCTTTTGCCGGCGGGCTGTTCATCAACATGCAGAGCGATATCGCGACGGTCCGCGAGGTCGCCCACACCTACCTACCCTACCTCGCGCTGCTGCCTCTGATTGCCGTCTGGAGCTACCTGCTGGACGGCCTTTTCATCGGCGCCACGCGGGCCCGCGAGATGCGCGACGCCATGCTGGTCGCCGTCGTCCTTAGCCTGCCACTGGGTTGGGGGCTACAGTTTCTCGGCAATCACGGACTCTGGCTGGCTTTCCTCGCCTTCATGGCGGTGCGTGGGCTCAGCCTGGGGTACCTGGCGTGGCACCTGCAACGCCGCGACGCCTGGTTCGCCGCACGATAACGACAACGAAAACCTGATGACCTGAAGGAGTTTCCATGGGACAAGCCGTCGCCGCCTACCTGCATTTCCTCTCGATCTTCGTGCTCTTCGCCCTGCTCGTCCTGGAGCATCGCCTGTTCAAGCTGCCACTGGACCTTGAGCGCGCGCGCAGCCTGGTGCGCATCGACATCGCCTACGGTGTCGCCGCAGGCGCGGTGCTGGTCACCGGCCTGGCGCGGGTGTTCTGGTACGGCAAGGGCGTGGACTACTACCTCACCAACTCGATGTTCCACGCCAAGATGGGACTGTTCGGGCTGATCGCCCTGCTCTCCGGCTTCCCCACCTTCGTTTTCCTCAACTGGCGCAATGCATTGAAGGCTGGCCAGGTGCCGCAGGTCAGCCCCGGCAAGGCCAAGGCGGTGATCATGGTGATTCGCCTGGAACTGCTGCTGGTGCTTCTGCTGCCGCTGTTCGCGGTGCTGATGGCGCGGGGTTATGGGGTGATCGCGAGCTGAAACGAGGGCGGTGCAAGCACCGCCTTGTTGGGCTTCGCTTCGCTCTGCACCAACCTACGGTCGTAGGGTGGACCACGCTTCACCGGTCCACCATCGGCGTACGGCATCGAACCTACAACTGCACGTCGGGGAAGGGCTCGGGGGCGAATACCGGGTTGAATGACAGGCGCTCCCTGGCTTGCTGGAGCGCGGCGTTCACGGCTTCCTCGCCATCGGCCAGCCCCTGCAGGTGGAGGTATTCCACATGGTGCAGGCCGACGATGCCGAGCACGTGGCGCAGGTAGGGGGAGAGGAAATCCATCTGCTTGGCCTTGGCGCCCAGGTAGTGGCCGCCTGAACTCAGCACCACGAAGGTCGGCCGGTCCTCCAGCAGGCCGATGCGCTGGCCGCCATGCATTTCGAAGGTGCGGCGGATACGCACCACGTAGTCCAGCCAGAGCTTCAGCGCCGCCGGCACCATGTAGTTGTGCATGGGCGTGGAGATGATCAGGTAGTGGCTGCGCTCCAGCTCGCCGATCAGTTGCTCGGACAAGGCGAAGCACTCGTCCGACCGATCCGAGTGGCGCACCACTGCCTCGGCATATTCGGCGCAAATTGGCAGCAACGGTTCGCGCACCAGGTTGCGCACTATCACCTCGGCCTTGGGGTGGATGCGTCGGGCCATTTCCCGGGCCAGCTGACCGCCGGGCGAGGCCAGGTCGTTGGGGCTGCATTCGAGCAGGAGGACGCGTGGCATGGTGGAGCTCCCGACAGGTTGAAAGGCTGGAGGGTATGAAAGCGCCGGATTAGGAATTTTGCCAGGGGGTTGGTCGGGTGGCGTCCGGAATGGGCAGGCCTGCGGCCCGCATGGCGAATGAATTCGCCCCTACAAGAGCCCACAAAAAAGCCCGGCGCTTAGGCCGGGCTTTTCCATTCACCGCAACTGTCAGGACGACAGGTAGGACGAGCGGGTCAGCCCCAGGCGCAGGGCGTCGACGTACTGGGTGCGCTCGCGCGGGCTCAGCTTGGCGCTGGAGACCTTGTCGCGATACAGCGCCATCAGCTCCTCGGGGGACAGGTGCACGTAGCGCAGCATGTCTTCGATGGTGTCGTGGGTTTCGATGCCCGCGTGGTACACGCTGCCGTCGTCATGCTGGTAGACGTTCACCGAGTCGGTGTCGCCGAACAGGTTGTGCATGTCGCCGAGGATTTCCTGGTAGGCACCCACCAGGAACACGCCCAGCAGGTAGTCCTCACCTTCGCGCACCTCGTGCACGGGCATGCTGGTTTCGATGCTCTGCTCGTCGACGTACTGGTTGATCTTGCCGTCGGAGTCGCAAGTCAGGTCCTGCAGCACGGCGCGACGCAGCGGCTCTTCGTCGAGGCGGTGCAGCGGGATGATCGGCAGCACCTGGCCGATGGCCCAGGTGTCCGG
Source organism: Pseudomonas sp. BN411 (assembly GCF_029871235.1). Taxonomy (GTDB): domain Bacteria; phylum Pseudomonadota; class Gammaproteobacteria; order Pseudomonadales; family Pseudomonadaceae; genus Metapseudomonas. Next base: position 649,800 of record NZ_SSOM01000073.1, on the reverse strand, counting down.
CAGGCTCTGGAACACCGAGAAGTTGCAGATGTACTTCTCCGCGAGCTTGTCGTTCAGCTCATCCAGCACCTGACGGTGGGAGCGCTGACGCGCCTTGAGCTGGTTGTGCAGGCGGCGGCAGATAGCGAAGTAGGTCTGCTCGGCCAGGGCCTTCTCGGCGAGCGTGAGCTTGCCCTCGGCATACTGAGTAGCGGCGTCCCCCATGTAGTGGGTGGCGCGCCAGTAGGTCTCAGTGACCATCTCGGCGTCGGTCGGGCCCAGCAACTCGGCCAGCCAGCGAACGATTTCCGGCTGCTCTTCCAGGTTGGAGAACTTCGGCACCTCGTCGTTGTGGCGCTCGACGTCAGTCACCTGCATCACCAGCACCGCGTGGTGCGCGGTCATGGCACGACCGCTCTCGGAGAAGATGTGCGGGTGCGGCAGGCCCTGCGCGTCGCAGAATTCCTTGAGCATGCCCACGACCACGCCGGCGTAGTCGTCCATGTCGTAGTTGATGGAGCTGGCATTGCGCGAGTGGGTGCCGTCGTAGTCGACGCCCAGGCCGCCACCGACGTCGATGTGGTCGACCGGCAGGCCGAGGTTGCGCAGTTCGGCGTAGTAGCGGATGGCTTCCTTGAAGCCGTGCTGGTAGTCGGCCAGGTTGGCGATCTGCGAGCCCATGTGGAAGTGCAGCAGGCGCACGCCCTGGTCCAGGCCGGCCTTGCGGAAGCGCTCGACTACCGAGAGGATCTGCGCGGCGGAGAGGCCGAACTTGGATTTCTCGCCACCGGTGTCGGCCCACTTGGACGAGGCCAGGGACGACAGGCGCACGCGCAGGCCCACCTGGGGCGCGACCTTGAGCTCGGCGGCGACGTCGATGACGTACTCCACCTCGGCTTCTTTCTCGATGACGATGAAGACGTTGTGGCCGAGCTTCTGGCCCATCAGCGCCAGGCGGATGAACTCGCGGTCCTTGTAGCCGTTGCAGACGATGGTGCCGCCTTTCGGCGCCAGGGCCAGCACGGCCAGCAGCTCGGGCTTGGAGCCGGCTTCCAGGCCGATGGAGACGTTCTGGGTGGCGATGATGTTTTCCACCACCGCTTCCTGCTGGTTGACCTTGATCGGGTACAGGGCGGTGTACTTGCTCTGGTATTCCAGGCGCTCGATGTTGGCGTCGAAGGCACCGGTCAGCTGGCGCACGCGGTCCTGCAGGATGTCGGGGAAGCGCACCAGCAACGGCAGCGACAGGCCCGTCTCGCGCAGGTCGCTGACGATGTCGAAGAAATCCACCGGCGCGCTGCCGGCGCCACGTGGGCGCACTTCGACGCGGCCCGCTTCGTTGATCGCGAAATAGCCGGCCCCCCAGTGGCGAATGCCATAGACACTGCGGCTGTCGGCCACGGTCCAGCTGGTGCCATCGTCCTTGCGAGTGCGTCGTGCAGACATCGGTTTCCCCCTATGGGATAGAAAAGGGCCATGCCCGCCGGATCGTGCCGGGCGGGCGCGGACAGGTTAATTCGGTCGTGTGACGTTGGAGTGTTGACCGTTGCAATGACGGTCAGTTTAGAAAGCCGTGGCTCAGCCGCCGGATTTCTTGGCCTTGAAGCCGCGCTTGGCGAGTTCTTCAAGCAACAGGTCCACGTGGTCGCCCTGGATCTCGATCACGCCGTCCTTCAGGGCTCCACCGGTTCCGCAACGACGCTTGAGCGCAGTGGCCAGCTCCTTGAGCTCGTCGCCCGCCAGCGGCACGCCGCTGATGGTGGTGACGGTCTTGCCGCCACGACCCTTGGATTCACGACGAACGCGGGCAATGCCATCGCCAGCAGGCACCGTGGCTTGCTTGCAGATGCAGGCATCGATGGGCTGGCGGCAATCCGGGCAATGCCGGCCGCTGTCGGTGGAGTACACCAGGCCGCCAAGGGCGGCAAAGGACGAAGCTTTCTTGACCACCGGCTTTCCTCGTAGGGGTCAGGATAGCGACTGGTCGGCGGGAGCCGACCGCGAAGCCCCACTCTGGCAGGGGCAGCGCAACCCGGTGTGTGGCCGGGCTTGAAAGGCGGCGAAATTTATCAGCATTCGCGGCGAATGCTAAGTACGAAAATGCGCCATTGATCGACAGATTGGCGACCTCGTGCAGCATCCCGCACGAAAAGGTCCGGAATATTGCACAAACCCGCGACTGGCGCGGGTTTGGCAGGCCTTTGGCCAAGCGGGAACGACTACCTCCCTTGTAGGAGCGAGCTTGCTCGCGAAGGGTTCGCCAGCAAGCTGGCTCCTACAGGAACACTCAACCCCGTAGGTTGGGTGGAGCGCAGCGATACCCAACGGCATTACGACCGTGATGCGAGGTACAGCTTCAGTGCCTTGAGGGAGTCCGGGCAGCAGGGCTCGACGGCCAGCGCCTCGTCCACCGACATGAAGCGCGCTTCCATCACTTCTTCCGGCTGCAGTTTCAGCGGCGAGTCGGACACAGCGGAAAACACCGCGCCCCAGAGACGGTTGCCCGGCTCGTCGAAGTAGAAGCGGCCATGCTCGCGCAGGGGCACCCCGCCGACGCCGAGTTCTTCTTCCAGCTCACGGGCGGCGGATTCGGCGTAGCCCTCGCCTTCCTGCACCATGCCGCCAGCCGCCACGTCCCAGTAGCCCGGGTACAGCGCCTTGCTCAGGGTGCGGCGATGCACGCAGAGCTGGCCGGCGGAGTTGAACAGCAGGATGAAGGTGCCCCGGGAGATCAGCCCGCGCTCACGCAGCTCGGCGCGGGGCAGGCCGCCGAGGGGGCGGTCCTGCTCGTCGACCCAGGCGACCCGCTCGGCATCCGAGGCGGCGCGATGGGCCGCCTCGCGCGCGTCGATGGCCATCAGCCCTGCTCCAGCAACTGGCGCAGGTCGATCACGGCAGCGTTGGCGCGGGAAATGTAGTTGGCCATCACCAGCGAGTGGTTGGCCAGCACACCGTAACCGCTGCCATTGAGCACCATCGGGCTCCACAGCGGCTCCTGGGCGGCCTCCAGTTCACGGATGATCTGGCGCACGCTGATGGTGGCGTTCTTCTTCGCCAGCACATCGGCGAAGTCGACCTCGATGGCGCGCAGGATGTGGGACAGCGCCCAGGCCTGGCCACGGGCTTCATAGAAGACGTTGTCGATCTGCAGCCAAGGGGTCTCGACGATCTCTTCGCTCACTTCCGGCACCTTGCCGGAGGCAGCGGCGGCTTCCGGGCTGATATCGGTGTTCAGGCGCACGCGGCCAACGCTGGCGGACAGGCGCTGGGACAGCGAACCCAGGCGGGTGGCAACGTCGCCCAGCCAGTTGTTCAGGTTGTCGGCGCGGGTATAGAACTGGGCATTGGGCTGGTTCGGGTTGACCAGGCGGGCCAGGTAGCGATCCAGCGAGCGGATGCCTTCACGGTACTCGGACTCGGAGGCCGGCAGCGCCCAGCTCTTGTTGTCGAAGTTGAAGCGCGGTTCGGCCTTGGCCAGGTCCGGGTCTTCGGTGGACTGAGACTGGGAGCGGGCGAAGTCCTTGCGCAGGGCGCGGGACAGGTCACGCACCTGGACCAGCACGCCGTATTCCCAGCTCGGCATGTTGTCCAGCCAGAGACCGGGCGGGGCCAGGTCGTTGGAAACGTAGCCGCCGCTCTTGTCCAGCAGGGTCTGGCCGACGGTCTTGAGGGTTTCCACGGTGGTATAGCCACTGACCATCTGGCGGCCGGCACGATCGGCGGCGGCCTGGGCGTTCTGCTGCACGGGGAAGAGGTCGGGCTCGCGGCTCCAGTACCAGCCCACCACCACACAGGCGATCAGATAGACCACCAGCAGGCTGCCGAGGGCGCGACTCATCCACATGCCACCGAGGTAGCTGCGCACATCGTCAACCGAATCATCGACGCGCTCACGCGCATCGCCCATACGCTTCTTCCAGTCCAGCATGGCAGTGTCCTTCGAATTTCGATCAGCAAGGGAAGGTTCGACCACGGTCCTTCGCGGTGGTTGTGGCCGAGTTCAGCACTATAAGGGATGAGCACGCGCGGCGCAGTGGCCGCGAGCCAAACCATCATCCGGTGCGCGCAGGTTATCGACCCTGGCGCCATCTTGCTGGCGATGCTTATCTGACGAATCACGCGAATCCGGGACAGATGGCACTGGCGTACCTTCTACAAGGTGATAGCATGGCGCCATCACTTAGATCGTCTCCAGGCGACACTTCCGGCCATGACCGAGCATGAAGACCCCAGCCGCGACCGACTCAAGAACCACTTCGCCCAGCGGGTGATCAACCAGGCGCGGCACGTGCTGGAAATCTGGCAGCGCCTGCAACGCAGCGAGTGGAGTCCGGCCTGCATGACCGAGCTGGCTGAGGCCAGTCTGTACCTGCAGCGCTACGCGGAACGCTTCGAGCAGCCCGAGCACACACGCCTGGCGGTGGCCATCGGCAATTGCCTGCGCGGCGTCGAGGAAAATCGTGGCCGGTTGTCCAGCGACCTGATCACCGAACTCAGCCTGTTGATGCAGCGCCTGTCGCGCACCGGGCTGCGGCAAGGCGACCAGTTCGAGCAGACCTTCCTGCCGCCCCTGCGCAAGCCGGTGTACCTGGCGCTGCAGAGTGAGGACCGCGCCGAGCGCCTGGCCCAGCAACTGGAATTCTTCGGTCTCAACGCCCAGCTCTTCGAGAGTGCCAATGCCTTTCGCTCGGCCATGACCGAGCGGCACCCGGCGGCCATCGTGCTGGAAGTGGATTTTTCCGGACCGGGCAAGGGCCTGGAGCTGGCCCGCGAAGCCCAGCAAGGGCTGGAACAGAAGTTGCCGATCATCTTCTTCAGCCATGAGGAAGTTGACGCCCCGAACCGCCTGGCTGCCGTGCGCGCTGGCGGCCAGGAATTCTTCACCGGCGCCCTGGATGCCTCCAGCCTGCTGGAGAAGCTGGAAACCCTGACCCGCACCGCCCACTACGACCCGTTCAAGGTGCTGATCGTCGATGACTCCCGCGCCCAGGCCACCCATACCGAGTTGGTCCTCAACTCCGCCGGCGTCGTCACCCGCGTCATAACCGAGCCGGTGCAGACCCTGCTGGCCCTGGCCGATTTCCAGCCGGACCTGATCATCCTCGACATGTACATGCCCGAGTGCCTGGGCACCGAGCTGGCCAAGGTGATCCGCCAGCACGAGCGCTATGTCAGCGTCCCGATCATCTATCTCTCGGCCGAAGACGACTTGAACAAGCAACTGGATGCGATGAGCGAGGGCGGCGACGACTTCCTCACCAAGCCGATCAAGCCGCGCCACCTGATCGCCACGGTGCGTACCCGCGCCAAGCGTGCGCGCAGCCTCAAGGCGCGCATGGTGCGCGACAGCCTCACCGGCCTGTTCAACCACACCCACACGCTGCAGTTGCTGGAAGACGCCAGCTCCCGCGCGCGCCGGGAAGGCAAGCCGCTGTGCTTCGCGATGCTCGACATCGACCACTTCAAGAAAGTCAACGACACCTACGGCCACCCCATGGGCGACCGGGTGATCAAAAGCCTCGCGCTGTTCCTCAAGCAGCGCCTGCGCAAGACCGACCACATCGGCCGTTACGGCGGCGAGGAATTCGCCGTAGTCCTGCCCGATACCGACCTGGAAGCGGCGCATCGGGTGCTGGAGGAAATCCGCCGTCGTTTCGCCGAGATCCGCTACCCGGCACAGCCCAACGACCTGTCCTGCACGTTCAGTTGCGGCATCGCCCGGCTGCGGGACGATCTCGACATCAACCAGCTGTCCAAGCAGGCGGACGAAGCGCTCTACCGCGCCAAGCACGGCGGTCGGAACCGGGTCGAACTGCACCTGGACTGAAGCCCACCGTCACAGGACTGTCACCAAACAGCAATATCATCTGGCCATCCCCTCAGCCGTTCGAAGTGGACGCGATGCGCCTGAAACTGCTCACCAACCTGATTACCCTGCTGCTGGTCACCGTGTGCCTGGCGCTCGGGGCCACGCTGTGGTGGTCGCAACGGGCACTGGAGCGCCCGTATCAACTGATGGAGCAGTACCTCGAACTGGCCCAGCGCTTCCGCAGCGAAGTGGCGGACAACGTCCAGGGCTATCTCGGCAGTGGCGACGCCTTGCGCCACAGCGCCGCTAGCCAAGGTATCGATAGCCTGGAGCAGCGCCTCGGCCAACTTCCCACCGAGTTTTCCGACGAGCTGCTGCCCAGCTTCAACGAACTGCGCGAATTCACCCGTGGCGAACTGCTGGCGGCCGGCAAGCTGGCGGGCGACCCCCAGGGCTTGCTGATCCAGGCCGAGCGGGAAATCGCCGGCTCCCTCGACCAACTCGCCCAATACGCCGACTCCGCCAATACCCCGACTACCGCCGAGTACCGCGCCCCGCTGTTCGCCGCCGCACAGCACCTCAATCGCCTCAGCCAGGCCCGCGCCAAGCTCGTGGAAAGCGGTCGCGACGAACTGGCCGCAGACGTCGAACGCGAACTCGAAGCCCTGGGCCAGGACAGCACCAGACTGGAACAACTGCCCCTGCTCGGCGTGGCCGACAGCAGCACCTCGGCCGCCGACGACTTCGCCGCCATGATGGGCCTGGAAAGCAGCAATGAAGCCAGCCAGACGGAAGACCGTGGCATCGCCCTCAAGCGCGAATTGAGCGGCCTGCTCAAACGCTACCCGGGCGAGCTGGCACGCACCCGCGAACTGATCCAGCGCCGCGCCGAGCTGGCCAAGGCCACCGCCCAGCGGGTGGACGCCCTGCAAGGCGCGCTGGCCGCCCTGGAGCCCCAAGTGCGCGCCGAACATGGCCGCATCCAGGCCGAGGTTCGCGTGATGCAGGGCCTGATGATCGGCCTGATCCTGCTGATCGCCCTGTGCATCGACCGCATCCAGCGCCGCCTGACCAATGTCCTCGGCCGCCTGGTCAATGCCCTGGGCGCCTGGGCGGCCGGCGACTTCAGCCGCCCCATCGCACTCGGCTCCAACATCCACGACCTGCGTCGCATTGAGGAATCCCTCAACCGCCTGCGCGATTACCTGGGCGAGCTGGTGGGCACCATTCGCCTGCACGCCGAGCAGGTTGCCGGCAGCAGCAGCGCCCTGGCCGAACTGAACAACGGCCTGCACACAGGCGCCGAATACCAGGCCGGCGGCACCGCACAGATCCGCGACGCCCTGGGCGAGCTGGAAAACACCATCCAGCAGGTGGCTGGCGATGCCAGCCTGGCTGCCGACGCCAGCCGCGATGCTGGACTCGCCGTGGAACAGGGCCAGAGCGTGATCGACCAGAGCCTCGCCGGCCTGCACCAACTGGTGGGCGAAGTGCAGAACAACGCCCAGGCGGTGGAACGCCTGGCCGAAGAAACCGAAACCATCGACAAGGTGCTGACGGTGATCCGCGGCATCGCCGAACAGACCAACCTGCTGGCGCTCAACGCCGCCATCGAGGCGGCGCGCGCCGGTGAAATGGGCCGCGGCTTTGCCGTGGTCGCCGAGGAAGTGCGCTCCTTGTCCCAACGCACCACTGGCGCCACCACCGAGATCCAGCAACTGATCGCCCGTCTCCAGCACGCGGCGCGGCAGTCGGTGGAAGCCATGCGCATCCAGGTGGAGCACGCCGAGGCCAGTGCCGAACAGGCCGCCGCCGCCGATGGCGCGTTAATAGAGGTGGTCAGTTCCATCCGCACCATCGCCAGCATGGCCGAACGCATCGCCGATGCCACCGCCCAGCAGAGCGGCGCAGTCAGCGAAATCCGCGACCACAGTGAGCAGATCCACCAGCTGGGTGGCGACAACCTGGCGCGCATTGGCGAAAGCCGCAGCCAGGGCGAGCGCCTGCTGCAACTGGGCGGAGAACTGCACACGGCGGTGAAGGCCTTCCGCGTCTGAGCCAGGGCGCGACCTATTGTCGCGCCTGACCTTTCTGTAGGAGCGAGCTTGCTCGCGAAACAACTGGCACCGCGGCCTTCGCGAGCAAGCTCGCTCCTACAATCCGACGGCCGACCTTTCACGCCGAGGACAAAACCGCTTACAGCCCGGAACCTGCAGGAACGCGTCGAGGTCCGTTATGATGCGGGCATTTTCTGCCCAAGAGACCTCCATGCGCCGCCTGCTGAGCCTGATCCTGCTGCTGGTGGCCCTGCCCGCCACCGCAGGGCTGCTGGATAACCGCCCGAACCCTACCCTGGGCGCCTCCCTCAATAACAGTGCCGATTTCCTGCCCGTGCGCGAGGCCTTCCGCCTCAGCCTGGTAGAAAGCACGCCCACGTCGGTGAAGCTGCGTTTCACCAACGCCGAGGGCTACTACCTCTACCGCCATCGTTTCCAGTTCCGCGCCGAGCCTGCCGACAGCGGCCTGGGCCAGCCCGTGCTGCCCGCCGGCAAGCACAAGACCGACGAGTACTTCGGCGATGTCGAGGTGTATTACGGCGTAACGGACGTCGACCTGCCGGTGGACCCGGCACGCAAGGCGCCGGCCGAGCTGCGGGTGACCTACCAGGGCTGCGCCGACAAGGGCCTGTGCTATCCGCCGGAAACCGAGGTGATCAAGCTGACTGCGGCTGCCGCCGGTAGCGGCGGCAGTGATGTCGACAGCGGCGCCGCCGGCAAGGCCTGGAGCTGGCACGAGCTGGCGCTGTTCTTCCTCGCCGGCCTCGGCCTGACCTTCACCCCCTGCGTGCTGCCCATGCTGCCGATCCTTTCCGGCGTGGTGCTGCGTGGCCAGGCGGGCGGCAGCCGGGGGCTGGTGCTGTCGCTGGCCTACGTGCTGCCAATGGCCGCCTGCTTCGCCCTGCTGGGGGCGCTGATGGGCGTGTTCGGCGCCGAACTCAATCTCCAGGCGCGCCTGCAGTCGCCCTGGGTACTGGTGCCCTTCGCGGCCTTCTTCACCGCCTTCGCCCTGGCCATGTTCGGCCTCTATGAATTGCGCCTGCCGCGCTTCATCAGCGGTCCGCTGGATACCCTGGCCGGTAGCACCAAGGGCGGCTCGATCTGGAGCGCGGCCCTGCTCGGCGTGGTCTCCAGCCTGCTGGTATCCCCCTGCGTTTCCGCACCGCTGGCCGGCGCCCTGCTCTATATCAGTGCCAGCGGCGATGCCCTGGGCGGCGGCCTGAAGCTCTTCGCCCTTGGCCTGGGCATGGGCGCCCCCCTGGTGCTCTTCGCCACTGGCGGCGGCGCGCTGCTGCCCAAGGCCGGCCACTGGATGGTCGCCGTGCGCAACGCCTTCGGCGTGCTGCTGCTGGCCGTGGCGGTGTGGATGCTCGAACGCGTCCTGCCCGGCCCGCTGGCCCTTGGCCTCTGGGGCCTGCTGGCCGGTGGTGTGGCGCTGTTCCTCGGCGCGCTGGAATTCACCCCCAAGGCCCCGCGCGAACGCCTCGCGCAATTGGGCGGCCTGGTCCTGCTGGTTTATGCCGTGGCCGCCTGGGCCGGCGCCCTCCAGGGCGAATCGGACCCGTTGCGCCCGCTGGGCCGCACGCACCTGGTTGGTGCGCCGTCCGTCTCCCCGGCCACGGGCGAGTGGCAAACCATCAAGACACCGGCGGAACTCACCGGTGCCCTCGCCGCAGCCAAGAGCGCTGGCCAGCCCCTGCTGCTGGACTGGTATGCCGACTGGTGCATTAGTTGCAAGGTCATCGAGCGTGAAGTCCTTATCGCACCGGAGGTCACCTCGCAGCTCGGCGGCTACCACCTGATCCGTTTCGACATGACCGAGAGCAACGCGGAGCAACGCGCCCTGCTCGATCGCTACAAGCTGTTCGGACCGCCGGCCATCCTGTTCTTCGATGGCAAGGGTGACGAATTGGCCGAACTGCGTGTCGTAGGTGAAATCGATGCCAAGGCCTTCGCCGCTCGTCTGCAACAGGCGAACGCATCGCGCTGATGCATGTAACGTCATATATTTGCCGTAAACACCGGGCATCTTGTCGGCTATTGTCGACAACTGGACAGCCATTTCAGCTATCCGGCATAGTGCCGCCTGGCCTCCAATAAGGAACAATCAGCATGGCCACCCTGCTCGTCCTGCACGGTCCCAACCTCAACCTGCTGGGCACCCGCGAACCCGACAAATACGGGGCCACCACACTGGCGGAGATCAACCAGGACCTGGAGCGCCGCGCTCGCGAGGCCGGCCATCACCTGATGTACCTGCAGAGCAATGCCGAGTACGAACTGATCGACCGGATTCATGCGGCCCGTGGTGAAGGAGTGGACTTCATCATCATCAATCCTGCTGCTTTCACGCATACAAGTGTCGCCCTACGTGACGCGATGCTCGCAGTGAGCATCCCATTCATCGAAGTGCACCTGTCCAACGTGCACAAACGAGAACCTTTTCGCCATCACTCCTACTTTTCCGACGTTGCCGTGGGAGTGATCTGCGGTCTGGGTGCCACCGGCTACCGCCTGGCCCTGGACGCGGCGCTAGAACACCTTGAACGCCCCTGACCTCACCCTTGGGAGTTGATGATTAATGGATATCCGTAAAGTCAAAAAGCTGATCGAACTGCTGGAAGAATCCGGTATCGACGAACTGGAGATCCGCGAGGGCGAAGAGTCCGTGCGCATCAGCCGTCACAGCAACAAGGCCATGGCCGCCCAACCGATCTACGCCGCCGCCCCCGTGCCGATGGCCGCCCCGGTTGCCGCTGCCCCGGCTGCTGCCGCTGAAGCCGCTGCCCCCGCAGCTCCGAAGCTGAACGGCAATGTCGTGCGTTCGCCGATGGTCGGCACCTTCTACCGCTCGCCGTCCCCGACTACTGCTGCCTTCGTTGAAGTCGGCCAGAGCGTGAAGAAAGGCGACATCCTCTGCATCGTTGAAGCCATGAAGATGATGAACCACATCGAGGCCGAGGCCAGCGGCGTGATCGAATCCATCCTGGTGGAAAACGGTCAGCCGGTTGAATACGACCAGCCGCTGTTCACCATCGTCTGAACCGCGGAGAGCCTGCGATGTTGGAAAAAGTCCTGATCGCCAACCGTGGCGAGATTGCCCTGCGCATCCTGCGCGCCTGCAAGGAGCTGGGCATCAAGACGGTGGCGGTGCACTCCACGGCCGACCGTGAGCTGATGCACCTGTCCCTGGCCGACGAGACCGTCTGCATCGGCCCGGCTTCGGCCGCCCAGTCCTACCTGAGCATCCCGGCGATCATCAGCGCTGCCGAACTGACCGGCGCGACTGCGATCCACCCGGGCTACGGCTTCCTCGCCGAGAACGCCGACTTCGCCGAACAGGTGGAGAAATCCGGCTTCGCCTTCATCGGCCCGAAAGCGGACACCATTCGCCTGATGGGTGACAAGGTTTCCGCCAAGGACGCCATGAAGCGTTCCGGCGTACCGACCGTGCCGGGCTCCGACGGCCCGCTGCCGGAGGACGAGGAAACCGCACTGGCCATCGCCCGCGAAGTGGGTTACCCGGTGATCATCAAGGCCGCCGGTGGCGGTGGTGGTCGCGGCATGCGCGTGGTCTTCGAGGAAGAAGAGCTGATCAAGTCGGCCAAGCTGACCCGCACCGAAGCCGGTGCAGCGTTCGGCAACTCCATGGTCTACCTGGAGAAGTTCCTCACCAACCCGCGTCACGTCGAAGTCCAGGTACTGTCCGACGGCCAGGGTAACGCCATCCACCTGGGCGACCGCGACTGCTCCCTGCAGCGCCGTCACCAGAAGGTACTGGAAGAAGCCCCAGCCCCCGGTATCGACGAGAAGGCCCGCGCCGAAGTGCTGGACCGCTGCGTCCAGGCCTGTGTTGAAATCGGCTACCGCGGCGCCGGCACCTTCGAGTTCCTTTACGAGAACGGCCGCTTCTACTTCATCGAGATGAACACTCGCGTGCAGGTGGAGCACCCGGTTACCGAAATGGTCACCGGTATCGACATCGTCAAGGAAATGCTCAGCATCGCCGCCGGCAACAAGCTGTCGATCAAGCAGGAAGACGTGGTCATCCGTGGCCATGCGCTGGAATGCCGGATCAACGCCGAAGACCCGGACAACTTCATGCCCTGCCCCGGCAAGGTGAACTACTTCCACGCACCGGGCGGCAACGGCGTTCGCGTCGATTCGCACCTGTACAGCGGCTACGCGGTTCCGCCGAACTACGACTCGCTGATCGGCAAGCTGATCACCTACGGCAAGGACCGTGACGAAGCCATGGCGCGCATGCGCAATGCGCTGGACGAGATCGTCGTCGATGGGATCAAGACCAACATCCCGCTGCACCGCAACCTCACTCGCGACAAGGGTTTCTGCAAGGGTGGGATCAACATCCACTACCTGGAAAAGAAACTCGGCATGGACAAGCACTGATCGCCAGTGCCTGATCCACGACACAGGGGCTGCCACATGGCGGCCCTTGTGTTTTTCCGGCCTGTGCTCAAGTAAGCTTGCGCGCCTGCCGAATGTGCACGCTGAATTTTCAAGAGGTCCCGCCATGCCCTGGTTACAAGTTCGACTCGCCATCACCCCGGAACAGGCCGAAACCTACGAGGACGCCCTGCTGGAAGTGGGCGCCGTCTCGGTAACCTTCATGGACGCCGAAGACCAGCCGATCTTCGAGCCGGACCTGGGCACCACCCCGCTGTGGTCCCACACCCACCTGCTCGCCCTGTTCGAGGCCGATACCGACGAAACCGCCCTGGTGGCGCACCTGGAACTGCTGACCGGCGGCGCGCTGCCGACGCACCAGATCGAACGCATCGAAGACCAGGACTGGGAACGCAGCTGGATGGACAACTTCCAGCCCATGCGCTTCGGCCGCCGCCTGTGGATCGTCCCGAGCTGGCACGATGCCCCCGAGCCGGATGCGGTGAACCTGCTGCTGGACCCGGGCCTTGCCTTTGGCACCGGCACCCACCCGACCACCGCCCTCTGCCTGGAATGGCTGGACGGCCAGGCACTGGACGGTTGCGAGGTACTGGATTTCGGCTGCGGCTCGGGCATCCTCGCCATTGCCGCGCTGCTGCTGGGCGCGCGCCAGGCTGTCGGTACCGATATCGACCCGCAGGCCCTGGAAGCCTCCCGTGACAACGCCTCGCGCAACGGCATCGACCCGGCGCGCTTCCCGGTCTACCTCCCCGCCGACCTGCCTGCCAAACCCGCCGAAGTGGTGGTAGCGAACATCCTCGCCGGCCCGCTGGTGTCGTTGGCCCCGCAGATCACCAGCCTGGTGGCGCCGGGTGGACGCCTGGCGCTGTCCGGCATCCTTGCCGAGCAGGCCGAGGAAGTGCGCGCCGCCTACGCTGACGCTTTCGATCTCGATCCCACTGCAGAGAAGGACGGCTGGGTACGCATCAGTGGCGTGCGCCGCTGATTTCCAGCAGATCGAGTAAAATAGCCTTTCGTTTCGACCGGATCGCCGCATGACCGACAGCTTCGTCACCCAGTGCCCGCATTGCCAGACCAGTTTCCGCGTCAGCCGCGCCCAGCTGGCAGTGGCCCACGGCGCCGTGCGCTGCGGTGCCTGCCTGCATGTATTCAATGCAGCGCAGCAGTTGCTGGAGTCCCAGGGCCAGGCGGCCGCTCCGGCATCTCCCAAACCCAAGGCACCCGCCGCCGCAACCGCCCCGACACCCAAGCCGGCAGCACCGCAGGCACCGGCCGCTCCAGCGGCATCTGCAGCCCCGGTACCCAGTGTCGCCACCGTGCTCAAGCAGCCGGTTGCAGCACAAGCCAAGCCGCCGGCCCAACCGGCCGGCAGCGAGACCCTGTGGATCCACGACGATCTGGATCTCGACAGCCTCGACCTGGACGAAGAACTGGCCAAGCTGGAGCAGGAAGAGCAACGCCTGTCCCGGGACCTGCTCGGCCCGGGCGCACCGGCGCGCAACGAGGCGCAACCGGAACCGCGCCATGACGAAGGCTGGGCCGAAGCCCTGCTGGAAACCGAGGAACGCACGCCTCCCATGACCGCTGATGCGGATGCGGAACCGGAGCCCGACCTCGAGCTGCGCGCCGAACCCGTTGCCGAGCCGGTCAGCCGTACCCCGGCCGAACCGCCCAAGTCCACGCCGGCGCCGCGCACCGAACCGCGCCTGTCCATGGACCTGGTGGAAGACGAACCGGGCCCGGACTTCAGCCTGGGCTCCGCCCGCGACGACGAGCCGGAAGACCTGCGTGACGACTTCGACGACGACCAGGACGAACCGCAGGCCGCCGAGCCGGCGCGCCTGCAGCCCCAGCGCAGCGAGCCCGGCTTGCGCGACGACGGCCTGCTCGAGCTCAACGAAGAGCCGCTGCAGCTGGACTGGCAGGAACACAAGCGCCCCTGGGGCCGCTGGATCGGCTGGACGCTGCTGAACCTGTTCGCCGTCCTGGCCCTGACCGGCCAGTACGTCTGGTACCACTTCGCTGAACTGGCCAGGCAAGACCAGTACCGCCCCTGGTTCCAGCAGATCTGCCCGGAAATCGGCTGCCAGATGCCCTCCAAGGTGGACATCGAGCTGATCAAGAGCAGCAACCTCGTGGTGCGTAGCCATCCCGAGTTCTCCGGCGCCCTGGTGGTGGACGCCATCCTCTACAACCGCGCGGCCTTCTCCCAGCCGTTCCCGCTGCTGGAACTGCGCTTCGCCGACATCAACGGCCAGCTGCTGGCCAGTCGCCGCTTCAAGCCGGGCGAGTACCTCTCCGGCGAGCTGGCCGGACAGGCGGAAATGCCGCCGCAAACCCCCATCCACATCAGCCTGGACATCCTCGACCCGGGCACCAAGGCCGTGAACTACAGCCTCAGCTTCCACTCCCCAGAATGAGCCGAAAGCGCCGGATTCCGGCGCTTCCAGCCCACCGCTAACTCCCGGCGATAAGTATGGGGCTGTTCAGAATTTGTTCAAAACAGCCTTTATCCAGTCATCGAGAGCGGGTATCATGCCCACCCTTTTTCGAACTCCCTCAGGTTCCTTGCAGAACGTCGGCGAGCACTGACAAAACCAGGTGCAGCCCGCTTCCGTATTGACCCTGGCAGTCAACAGAGCACAGGCCCCAAACAGGGAAGACCCATGTCGGCGGTTAGCATTGGCCCATATGCCTTGCCCAATCAGGTGATCCTCGCCCCCATGGCGGGTGTGACCGACCAGCCGTTCCGTCAGCTTTGCCGCCGCCTCGGCGCCGGCCTGGTGGTATCGGAGATGGTCACCAGTGACGTGCGCCTGTGGAACAGCCGCAAGTCGCGGCTGCGCCTGCTCCACGAGGGGGATCCGGAGCCCCGCTCCGTCCAGATAGCCGGTGGTGATCCGGAGATGCTGGCGGAAGCGGCCAGGGCCAATGTCGAACTCGGTGCACAGATCATCGACATCAACATGGGCTGCCCGGCGAAGAAGGTCTGCAACAAGGCCGCCGGCTCGGCGCTGATGAAGGACGAAGCCCTGGTGGCCGACATCCTCCACGCCGTGGTCAAGGCCGTCGATGTACCCGTCACCCTGAAGATCCGCACCGGTTGGGACCGATCGAACAGGAACGGCATCAATGTGGCGAAGATCGCCGAACAGGCCGGTATCCAGGCCCTGGCCGTCCACGGCCGGACCCGCGCCGACCTGTACACCGGCGAAGCCGAGTACGACACCATCGCTGCGATCAAGCAGGCGGTGTCCATTCCGGTCTTTGCCAACGGCGATATCGATTCGCCACAGAAAGCCAAGCAGGTTCTCGACGCCACCGGCGCCGATGCCCTGCTGATCGGTCGAGCGGCCCAGGGGCGACCCTGGATTTTCCGCGAGATCGCGCATTACCTGGCGACCGGTGAACTACTGCCGGCACCAGGCTTGATCGAAGTGGAACAGATACTGCTGGAGCACCTGGCCGCATTGCACGCCTTCTACGGCGACGAGATGGGCGTTCGCATCGCCCGCAAGCATGTCGGCTGGTATCTGGCAACCCTGCCGGGCGCCAGGGAGTTTCGCGCCAAGTTCAATCGTTTGGAGTCCACGGACGCGCAGTGCGCCAACGTTCGGGAGTTCTTCGCCGAGCGTCATAACGAAGGGGAAAAGGCCGCATGACGACGATGACCGAGAATTTTTTTGATGGGGCAACACCCGTGAGCGACAACGCCAACCTGAAACAGCACCTGACGGCGCCGACCGCTGAGGGCCAGACCCTTCGCGGCAGCGTCGAGAAGGCACTGCACAACTATTTCGCCCATCTTGAGGGCGCCTCCGTCACGGACGTGTACAACCTGGTGCTTTCCGAAGTGGAGGCGCCGCTGCTGGAATCCGTGATGAATTACGTCAAGGGTAACCAGACCAAGGCTTCCGAAATGCTCGGCCTCAACCGGGGCACGCTGCGCAAGAAGCTCAAGCAATACGACCTGCTTTGACGGGCGGGAGCTGGAAGCCGGAAGCCTGAAGCGGGAAAACCCCGACGATCACGCTTCCGGCTTTCAGTTTCAGGCCTGACCGCTTAACCCTCTCCCACTCGAATGGTTCCGAAATGACCGACCAGACCACCCGCCTTCCCGTACGCCGCGCCCTGATCAGCGTCTCCGACAAGACCGGCATCGTCGAATTCGCCCGTGAACTGGCTGCCCTTGGCGTGGAAATCCTTTCCACCGGCGGCACCTACAAGCTGCTCAAGGACAACGCCATCGCTGCCGTGGAAGTCGCTGACTACACCGGTTTCCCGGAAATGATGGACGGCCGCGTGAAGACCCTGCACCCGAAGATCCACGGGGGCATCCTCGGTCGTCGCGACCTCGACGGCGCGGTCATGGAACAGCACGGCATCAAGCCGATCGACCTGGTTGCGGTCAACCTCTACCCCTTCGAAGCCACCGTCGCCAAGCCTGACTGCGACCTGCCGAACGCGATCGAGAACATCGACATCGGCGGCCCGACCATGGTCCGCAGCGCAGCGAAGAACCACAAGGACGTCGCCATCGTCGTCAACGCCAGCGACTACGCCAGCGTCCTCGAAGGCCTGAAGGCCGGCGGCCTGACCTACGCCCAGCGTTTCGACCTGGCCCTCAAGGCGTTCGAGCACACCTCCGCCTACGACGGCATGATCGCCAACTACCTGGGCACCATCGACCAGGCGCGCGACACCCTGTCCACTGAAGACCGTGGCGCCTTCCCGCGCACCTTCAACAGCCAGTTCGTCAAGGCCCAGGAAATGCGCTACGGCGAGAACCCGCACCAGAGCGCGGCGTTCTACGTGGAAGCGAAGAAGGGCGAGGCCAGCGTCTCCACCGCCGTGCAACTGCAGGGCAAGGAACTCTCCTTCAACAACGTGGCCGACACCGACGCCGCGCTGGAGTGCGTGAAGAGCTTCATCAAGCCGGCCTGCGTCATCGTCAAGCACGCCAACCCCTGCGGTGTGGCCGTAGTACCGGAAAATGAAGGCGGCATCCGCAAGGCCTACGACCTGGCCTACGCCACCGACACCGAATCCGCCTTCGGCGGCATCATCGCCTTCAACCGCGAGCTGGACGGCGAAACCGCCAAGGCCATCGTCGAGCGCCAGTTCGTCGAAGTCATCATCGCCCCGAAAATCTCCGCCGCCGCCCGCGAAGTGGTCGCCGCCAAAGCCAACGTCCGCCTGCTGGAATGCGGCGAATGGCCGGCCGAACGCGCTGCTGGCTGGGACTTCAAGCGCGTCAATGGCGGCCTGCTGGTACAGAGCCGCGACATCGGCATGATCAAGGCTGAAGACCTGAAGATCGTGACCCAGCGCGCCCCGAGCGAGCAGGAAATCCACGACCTGATCTTCGCCTGGAAAGTGGCCAAGTTCGTCAAATCCAACGCCATCGTCTACGCCAAGAACCGTCAGACCGTTGGTGTCGGTGCCGGCCAGATGAGCCGCGTGAACTCTGCCCGAATCGCCGCCATCAAGGCCGAGCATGCTGGTCTGGAAGTGAAAGGGGCGGTCATGGCTTCCGACGCCTTCTTCCCCTTCCGCGACGGCATCGACAACGCGGCCAAGGCCGGCATCACCGCCGTGATCCAGCCGGGTGGTTCCATGCGTGACAACGAAGTCATCGCCGCCGCCGATGAAGCAGGCATCGCGATGGTGTTCACCGGCATGCGCCACTTCCGCCACTAAGCGGATACGGCCGCACTCGGACAGGCATCTGCGGCGTTGCCCGGCCCTTCCCTCATGCTCATTGCCAGAAGGCAACTCCGCTGGGTGAAGGGCCGGGCGCCTTGCATCTACCAGCCCGATCGCAACCTCGGCTCCGAGTCGAGAAGAATTCGTAGGTTGGGTCGGGCGGCGCTCCGCGAGCGAAGCGATACCCAACAATCTGGCATCGACCAGAACAGATCAGGAGAGTCCCATGAACGTACTCATCATCGGCAGCGGCGGTCGTGAACACGCCCTGGCCTGGAAAGTGGCCCAGGACCCGCGCGTCGAGAAGGTCTTCGTCGCGCCGGGCAACGCCGGCACCGCGACCGAAGCCAAGTGCGAAAACGTCGCCATCGACGTGCTGGCCCTGGAACAACTGGCCGACTTCGCCGCCAAGAACGTCCAGCTCACCATCGTTGGCCCGGAAGCGCCGCTGGTGAAAGGCGTGGTCGACCTGTTCCGCTCGCGCGGCCTGGATATCTTCGGCCCCACCGCCGGCGCCGCCCAGCTGGAAGGCTCCAAGGCCTTCACCAAGGACTTCCTGGCCCGCCACAAGATTCCCACCGCCGACTACCAGAACTTCACCGAGGTTGAGCCTGCACTGGCCTACCTGCGCGAGAAAGGCGCCCCCATCGTGATCAAGGCCGACGGCCTGGCGGCGGGCAAGGGCGTGATCGTCGCCATGACCCTGGCCGAGGCCGAAGACGCCGTGCGCGACATGCTCGCCGGCAACGCCTTCGGTGACGCCGGTTCGCGCGTTGTGATCGAGGAATTCCTCGATGGCGAAGAAGCCAGCTTCATCGTCATGGTCGACGGCAAGAACGTGCTGCCCATGGCCACCAGCCAGGACCACAAGCGCGTCGGCGATGGCGATACCGGTCCGAATACCGGCGGCATGGGCGCCTACTCCCCGGCTCCGGTGGTCACCGCCGACGTGCACCAGCGCGTGATGGACGAAGTCATCTACCCGACCGTGCGCGGCATGGCCGAGGAAGGCAACGTCTACACCGGCTTCCTCTACGCCGGCCTGATGATCGACAAGAGCGGCGCGCCCAAGGTCATCGAGTTCAACTGCCGCTTCGGCGACCCGGAAACCCAACCGATCATGGTGCGCCTGGAAAGCTCCCTGGTCCTGCTGGTCGAGGCCGCCCTGGCCAAGGCCCTGGACAAGGTCGAAGCCACCTGGGACCCGCGCCCCACCGTAGGCGTGGTGCTGGCCGCTGGCGGCTACCCGGGCGACTACGCCAAGGGTGACGTGATCGAGGGCCTGGCCGACGCCGCTGCCCTGGACGGCAAGGTGTTCCACGCCGGTACCGCGCAGAAGGACGGCAATATCGTCACCGCTGGCGGCCGCGTGCTCTGCGCCACTGCCATCGGCGCCAGCGTGTCCGACGCGCAGCAGCAGGCCTATCGCCTGGCGGAGAAGATCCGCTGGAACGGCTGCTTCTACCGCAAGGACATCGGCTACCGGGCCATTGCCCGGGAACGCGGCGAAGGGTAAGAAGTCAATAAATAGTGCTCACCAAGGCGGCCCGATGGCCGCCTTGGTCATATTCCGCCCGAGAAGGCCTTGTCTATAATCCGGCCACTCACCCACGAAGGGACCTCGACCGTGCCCCGGCTCAGGATTGCCACAGGATTGATCGCCAGTCTGATGCTGGCCCTGATTTATCTGCTGCCCGCCCAGGCGGCCGAGCAGCGGCAATGGAGCATGCTGCTCGATCCCAGTGCCAACCTGCAGTTGCAGGAGATCCGCACTCAGCAAGCCCTTTCCCAGTTCGCCCCGATCGACCTCGACCAGCTCTACACCCCCGGCGGCAACAGCGCCCTGTGGCTGCACTACCAGCTTCCGCCCGGCCAGCACGAGCAATTGCTGCGGGTCTTCGCCCCCTACCTGGCCTACCTCGACCTCTACGTCCTCAAGGGCGACGAACTGGTAGCCCATACCCGCACCGGCAGCCGCCTGCCCTTCAGCGAACGCCCGCTGCCCAGCCGCGATTTCCTTCTGCCCCTGCCCGTCCAGCAGGAGCCCCTCGACCTCTACCTGCGCATGGCCTCGGAACACGCCCTGCGCCCCACCGTGACGCTGCAATCCGCTGCACTGATGGCCGCCGACGACACCCGTCCGCTGCTCTTCGGCCTGCTGCTCGGCGGCCTCGGCATGCTGATCTATTACAACCTGATGCGCTACGCGTACTCACGCGCCGCCGTCAGCCTCTGGCTCGCCGCCGCACAGAGCGGCCTGATGGTCACCGGCATCAGCCTGTTGGGCATCAGCTCACCCTGGCTGGGCGACTGGCAGAGCGCGCAGCCGCAGATCGCCAACCTGGCCATGCTGACCGCCATGGTCTGCGCCCTGGCCTTCACCGTCAGCTTCTTCCACAAGGTCTGCCCGAGCACGCCGCTCACCGGCCTGCTGCTGGGCGAGATCGTGATGATCGGCCTGACCGCGATCCTGCTGCTGATCATCACCGAGCTGCAGTTCAATCAGCTGGTCTACGTACTGGCCGCCATCGCCAGCCTCAGCATGTTCGCCCTCGCCATCGTCCACTGGCGCCATGGCTATCGTCCGGCGCGGCTGTTCAGCCTGGCCCTGGGCGTGTTCTGCATCGCCATCCTCGGCGCCCTGCCGGCCCTGTTCGGTTACTGGCACATGCAGTCCGACTGGCTGGCCTACGCCCTGCTGGCGATTTCCACCATCAGCGGCGTGTTCCTCAGCATGGCCCTGAGCGAACGCCAGCGACGCCTCCAGCACGAAGCCTTCAGCGCCAGCCGCGCCCTGGCAGCCAGTTCCGCCGAACTCAAGGCCAAGGGTGAGTTCCTCGCCAAGATCAGCCACGAGATCCGCACCCCGATGAACGGCGTGCTGGGCATGACCGAGCTGCTCCTGGGCACCCCGCTGTCGGCCAAGCAGCGCGACTACGTGCAGACCATCCACAGCTCCGGCAACGAACTGCTCACCCTGATCAACGAGATCCTCGACATTTCGAAGCTGGAATCCGGGCAGATCGAGCTGGACGACGTGCAGTTCGACCTCAATGCCCTGATCGACGACTGCCTCGACATCTTCCGCGCCAAGGCCGAGCAGCAGCGGGTCGAGCTCATCAGCTTCATGCAGCCCCAGGTTCCCCGCGTCGTCAGCGGCGACCCCACCCGCCTGCGGCAGATTCTCCTCAGCCTGCTGGACAACGCCTTCAAGCAGACCGACGAAGGTGAAATCCTCCTGGTGGTGGCCCTGGACAACAGCGCCCCCCAGCCGCGCCTGCGCATCGCCGTGCAGGACAGCGGCCGGCCCCTGGACGCCAGCGAACGCGAGGCGCTGCTCAACGCAGAACTGCAGAGCAGCGACTTCCTCGCCACCTCCAAGCTCGGCGGCCGCCTGGGTCTGGTCATCGCTCGCCAGCTGGTACGCCTGATGAACGGCGAGTTCGGCATCCAGAGCGGCTCCGGCCAGGGCAGCACACTCTGGTTGACCCTGCCGTTGGACGCCCAGCACCTGATACGCCCCACCGCCGACCTCGACAGCCCGCTGGAAGGCGCCCGCCTGCTGGTGGTGGACGACAACGACACTTGCCGCAAGGTGCTGGTGCAGCAGTGCAGCGCCTGGGGCCTGCAGGTCAGCGCCGTGCCTTCCGGCAAGGAGGCCCTGGCCCTGCTGCGCACCAAGGCGCACCTGCGCGAGTATTTCGACGTGGTCCTGCTGGACCAGGACATGCCCGGCATGACCGGCATGCAGCTGGCGGCCAAGATCAAGGAAGACCCCAGCCTCAGCCACGACATCCTGATCATCATGCTCACCGGCATCAGCAACGCGCCGAGCAAGATCATCGCGCGCAACGCCGGCATCAAGCGCATCCTCGCCAAGCCGGTGGCGGGCTACACGCTGAAGACCACGCTGGCGGACGAGCTCAACCAGCGCAAGGACGGCGGCGCCATCTCCCTGCCGGGCTCGCAGGTCAGCGAACCGCTGCATGTACCCAGCGACTTCCGCATCCTGGTGGCCGAGGA
This sequence comes from Pseudomonas sp. BN411, assembly GCF_029871235.1. Classification (GTDB taxonomy): domain Bacteria; phylum Pseudomonadota; class Gammaproteobacteria; order Pseudomonadales; family Pseudomonadaceae; genus Metapseudomonas. The sequence continues at coordinate 627,798 of NZ_SSOM01000073.1, read as the reverse complement.
CAACAGCATTTCCACCAAGGTCATCCGCGGCATGCTGAGCAAGCTCAATCTTGAGCCGGATACTGCCAGCAACGGCGAGGAAGCCCTGAGCGCGATGAAGAACCAGCACTACGACCTGGTGCTGATGGACTGCGAAATGCCGGTACTGGACGGCTTCACCGCCACCGAGATGCTGCGCAATTGGGAAAACCTGGAGCAGCGCCCGCGCACCCCGGTAGTCGCCCTGACCGCCCACATCCTCAGCGAACACAAGGAACGCGCCCGCCTCGCCGGCATGGACGGCCACATGGCCAAGCCGGTGGAACTCTCGCAACTGCGCGAACTGATCGAGTACTGGGTGGCCGAGAAGGAAATGCGCGACCGCCACGCGATGCATAGCTGACGGTTCTCCAGCCTTGATGGTGGGCTGAAGCCCACCCTGTGGGGGCGATTTCAATCGCTATGCGAACCGCAGGTTCGCCCTTCAAATCTTCCAAGGGGCCTCTGACCGGCCCCGCTACCCCCACCTCACCGCAAAAATCGGCGGCAAATGCCCCGCCACCAGCTTCCAGCTGTCCCCCTGGTCCTCGGATATCCACAGATGCCCTGTGGTGGAGCCCATTGCCAGGCACTGCCCGCTGCCATCCACGTCCAGCCCGTGGCGATACACCAGGTCGTAGCAGAGCTGCTGCGGCAGCCCCTGCTCCAGAACATCGAAACGCTTGCCACCATCGCGGGTACGGGTGACCCGCAGGCGCTGATCGGTGGGCACGCGGCATTCATCCTTCACCGCCGGCACGAACCAGGCGCAGTCCGGGTCGGACGGATGCACCGCCACCGCGAAACCGAAGGTAGAGGGACCGGCCTGCTCGATCTCCCGCCAGTTCAAGCCGCGATCGGAACTGACGAAAATGCCGCTGTGATGCTGCACCCAGAGTCGCTCTGGGCCTGCCGGGCAGGCCACCATGCGGTGCGGGTCCTGGATGTCCGGGTCTTCGGCGCGTTCCGGCGGCATGTAGGCAGCGCGCATGCCACGGGTTCGGTGGTTCCAGCTGGCGCCTTCGTCCTCGCTGTGCCAGATGCCGCCGCAGGACACCGCCAGGGTCAGGTGCCGGCTGTTGCGCGGGTCGACGCAGATGGAGTGGATGCCCGGCTGGTCATAACCGCCGCCGAACCAGTTGACCCGCTCCGGGCGCTGCCAGAGGCTGTCCACCAGCTCCCAGGAACTGCCCCGGTCGCGGGACTTGAACAGGCCGCCGGGAATGGTGCCCGCCCAGAGCACTCCGGGCTGATCGGCACCCCCCGGTTCCAGGCACCAGATCATCTCCACGGAGGGCCCTTCCTCGCCCTCCGCTGCCGGGGCGAAGGCCGGGGCGGCCACTTCCGTCCAGTTCTGCCCGGCGTCCGCCGAGCGCCACAACTTGGGGCCGAAATGGCCCAGGTTCAGGGCGGCATAGAGGTGGCCGTCACGCGGGTCGGCCAGCAGCATGCTCACGGGTTCGCCAAGAAAGTCCTGGCGCACCAGGCGCCAGCCGTCGCCCTCGGGCTCGAAACGCAGCAGCCCCTTGCGGCTTGCCACATGGATGCATCGGCTCATGGTGATTCTCCTTGTGCCGGCTCAACCGCCGGACAGCGCCTGGACAACGAAGATGTCGCTGGCCGGCCCCACCGGGTCAGTGTGGCGGCGACGGTCGCTGACTTGCTGGGCGTCGACGAAGATCGCCACATGACGGCGCAGGCGGCCCTGGTCATCCAGCAGGTAGCTGCGCAGGCGCGGATTGGCGACGAAGGCGGCTTCCAGCGCCTCGGCCACGGTGGCCGCCGCGACGTCCAGTTCAGGGACGTCGAGGTGACGTTGCAGGTTGGGAGTGAAGCTCATGTGCGCCATCAACGGCTCCCTGCGCGACGAAACAACCCGGTTGAATCAGGTTAGCCGACGACCTTGGCGCGGTTATAGTTGTGCGCCCAATGGCAGGGCAGCCTCTACACTCATCAGCGGCCCTCGCAGTCACGAACGGATGCCCCCATGCTCGAAAGCCTTTCCAGTCTTTACCTGAAGATGCTGGTGCTCTACAGCCCCTTCTTCGTGCTCTCCTGCTTCATCAGCCTGACCCGTGGCTACACGGTGAAGGAGCGCAAGAAGCTCGCCTGGAAAGTCGCCCTGGGCACCTTGATCGCCAGTGCCCTGCTCTACCTGTTCGGCCAGGCCATCTTCAATGTCTTCGGCATCACCATCGACGCCTTCCGCATCGGCGCCGGCACCGTGCTGTTCATCTCCGCCCTGGGCATGGCCCAGGGAAAACCGGCGGTGCAGGCGGACAACGTGCAGCAGGACGTCACCATCGTGCCGCTGACCATCCCGCTCACCGTCGGCCCAGGCACCATCGGCGCCATGCTGGTCATGGGCGCCGGACACGTGCAGTGGGCGGACAAGCTCACCGCCCTTATCGCCATCGCCATCGCCGCCGCCACCGTGGGCGCCATCCTCTACCTCTCCGATCGCATCGAACGCATCCTCGGCGATCAGGGCCTGCAGATCGTCAGCCGCCTGATGGGCCTGTTCGTCTGCGCCCTGGCTGCGCAGATCATCTTCACCGGGGTGAAGAATTACCTGGTGCTGTAGCTCCGTGCGCTCCAGTGCAGCCCCGTAGGATGGGTTGAGGTACGAAACCCATGCGGGCCGTGGTCGATGGGTATCGCTGCGCTCCAGCGGAACGCCGCCCGCCGTCCTACGAACAGCACATTGCACCAGCCAGTGCCCCTTGCGCCCTCGTGCGCCCCAGCGCGGTGCGCCCAATGCCTGGGAAAATCCCGATTCTTCCAGCCCGACGCCAGTAACCACGCGCCTTTCCGGAACCTGGCACCGCCCTTGCTCAAGGGAATTCCAACTTGGATACAAGATGGAACTCCAGAGCATGTCCGACGCCCCGATCGCCTTCACCCTCGCCGACTGGCAACAGGCCTATCGCGACCAGCTGCAACCCACCGACCTGTTGCACGCCCTGCTCCGGCGCCTCGACGTGGACGACAACGCCTGGATCAGCCTGGCCAGCACCGAACAGCTAGACGCCCAGCTCACCGAACTGTCGGCCCTGCTGGATGCCGCCGAAGGCCAGCGGGAGCGTCTGCCCCTCTACGGCGTGCCCTTCGCCATCAAGGACAACATCGACGCCGCCGGCTGGACCACCACCGCCGCCTGCCCGGCCTTCGCCTATGAAGCTGCCGAAGACGCCACCGTGGTCGCCCACCTGCGCGCGGCTGGCGCGATCCTGATCGGCAAGACCAACCTCGACCAGTTCGCCACCGGCCTGGTGGGCACGCGTTCCCCCTATGGCGCCGTACCCAATGCCTTCGACCCGGACTACGTCAGCGGCGGCTCCAGCTCCGGCTCCGCCTCGGTGGTCGCCCGTGGCCTGGTGCCCTTCGCCCTCGGCACCGACACTGCCGGCTCGGGCCGGGTACCCGCCGGTTTCAACAACATCGTCGGCCTGAAACCCACCAAGGGTTGGCTGTCCACGACCGGTCTGGTGCCGGCCTGCCGCACCATCGACTGCATCTCGGTGTTCGCCCTGACCGTGGCCGACGCCGAAACCGTGGCAGGCATCAGTGGCGGCTACGACGCCCTCGATCCTTACTCCCGGCAGAATCCCAACAGTGCTCCGGTGGGCATGGCCGCCAAACCGAAACTGGCGGTGCCGGACACACTGGAGTTCTTCGGCGACGAGCAGACCCGTACCGTCTTCGAAGCCGCGCTGGACAGGCTCCGCGCGCTCGGTGCCGAAGTCACCCCGATCGACTTCAGCCCCTTCCGCCAACTGGCGGCGCAGCTCTACCAGGGCCCCTGGGTGGCGGAACGCACCGTGGCGGCCGGGGCGATCTTCACCGACCAACCCGAAGCCATGGACCCGGTGGTACGCGGCATCCTCGACAACGGCCCGAACTACAGCGCCTGCGACGCCTACCGCGCCGAGTACCTGCGCGCCGAACTGGCACGACGTATCAACGACGCCCTGGCGCCCTTCGACGCACTGGTGGTGCCCACTTCGCCGACCATCCGCCGCATCGCCGAGATGGCCGAGGAACCGGTGCTGTTCAACGCCCAGTTCGGCACCTATACGAACTTCACCAACTTCGCCGACCTCAGCGCCCTGGCACTGCCCGCAGGGTTCCGCGCAGACGGCCTGCCCGCCGGCATCACCCTGCTCGCCCCGGCCTGGCACGACGCCGCCCTGGCCAGCTTCGGCAAACGCTGGCAAGCCAGCCTCGACCTGCCCCTTGGCGCCACCAGCCGCGCACTGCCGACCCAGCCAGCCGCCGCGCAGGCACCGGGTTGCGTGCGCGTCGCGGTGGTCGGCGCGCACCTCACTGGTATGCCGCTGAACTTCCAGCTCACCAGCCGCAATGCAGTGCTGGTGGAAGAAACCCGCACCGCCAGCGACTATCGCCTGTTCGCCCTGCCCGGCACCGTGCCACCCAAGCCGGGGCTGGCCCGCAACCAGGACGGCGCCGAGCTGATCGTCGAACTCTGGGACGTCCCACAGGCCCGCTTCGGCGAGTTCGTCGCCGAAATCCCCCCGCCGCTCGGCATCGGCAACCTGCAGCTGGCCGATGGACGCTGGGTGAAGGGTTTCATCTGCGAGCCCTACGCACTGGAAGGCGCCCGCGACATCACCGCCTTCGGTGGTTGGCGCGCCTTCATTGCCAGCCAGGTGCGCTGACGCCATGGAGCTCGCCAGCCCGCGCAGCACGCGCCCGGAACGCCCCGACAGCCTGGCCGGGCGCATCTACGCCCGGCTCAAGGAGGACATCAGCAAATTCCGCCTGCTGCCCGGCGACCGCTTCAGCGAAGGCGACGTGGCCGAGCGTATGGCCGCCAGCCGCACGCCAGTGCGCCAGGCCCTGCATCGCCTGGAACGCGAGGGCTACCTGGAGGTGCGCTTTCGCAGCGGCTGGCAGGTGAAGGCCTTCGACTTCGATCACTTCGAGGAGCTGTACGAGCTGCGCATCGTCCTCGAACTGGAGGCGGTACGTCGCCACTGCACCCGCCCTACCGAGGAGCAACCCGAAGCACTGCAACAGCTCGGTCGCACCTGGATGGTGCAACCGCGACCGGACGACGGCTTCGAGGTGTCGCGCCTGGACGAGGATTTCCACTGCCAGTTGGTGGAAGCGGCCGGCAACCGCGAGATGGCCCGAATCCACCGCGAAGTCAGCGAAAAGATCCGCATCATCCGCAGCCTGGACTTCACCCAGGCGCCACGCATCGACGCCACCTACGCCGAACACACGGTAATTCTCCAGGCCATCGCCGGTCGTCGATGCGAAGAGGCACAGCAATTGCTGAGGACCCATATCGAAACCAGCAAGGCCGAAGTACGCAAGATCACCCTGCACATGTTGCACAGCGCTCGGCAGAGACCGCAGCCAGACCAAGGGTGACGAGGAAGCCCCTTTGAAAACTGCCCTGACAAGAACGCAGAACAACGCAGTTATTCGAAAACTTGGATAAGAACGGAGATCGACCCATGCAACGTCGCAGCCTGATCAAGGCCTTCACCCTTTCCGCATCCATCGCCGCCATGGGCATGTCCTGGACTCTCCAGGCGGCCGAGACCATCAAGGTCGGCATCCTGCACTCCCTCTCCGGCACCATGGCGATCTCCGAGACGTCGCTGAAAGACATGGCGCTGATGACCATCGACGAGATCAACGCCAAGGGCGGCGTGAACGGCAAGCAGCTCGAACCGGTGGTGGTGGACCCGGCGTCCAACTGGCCGCTGTTCGCCGAAAAGGCCCGCCAGCTGCTGACCAAGGACAAGGTGGATGTGGTCTTCGGTTGCTGGACCTCGGTATCGCGCAAGTCCGTGCTGCCGGTGTTCGAGGAGCTGAACGGCCTGCTGTTCTACCCGGTGCAATACGAGGGTGAAGAACTCTCGCCCAACGTCTTCTACACCGGCGCCGCACCGAACCAGCAGGCCATCCCGGCGGTGGAATACCTGATGAGCGAAGACGGCGGCAGCGCCAAGCGCTTCTTCCTGATGGGCACCGACTACGTCTACCCGCGCACCACCAACAAGATCCTGCGCAGCTTCCTGCACAGCAAAGGCATCGCCGACAAGGACATCGAAGAGGTCTACACCCCCTTCGGCCACAGCGACTACCAAACCATCGTCGCCAACATCAAGAAGTTCTCCGCCGGCGGCAAGACCGCGGTGATCTCCACCGTCAACGGCGACTCCAACGTGCCCTTCTACAAGGAACTGGCCAACCAGGGCCTGGAGGCCACCGACGTGCCAGTGGTGGCCTTCTCGGTGGGCGAGGAAGAACTGCGCGGCATCGACACCAAGCCGCTGGTGGGCCACCTGGCCGCCTGGAACTACTTCGAGTCTGTGGATAACCCCGTCAACGGCAAGTTCGTCGAGCAGTGGAAGGCCTACGCCAAGGCCAAGAACCTGCCCAACTACCAGACCGCAGTGACCAACGACCCGATGGAAGCCACTTACGTCGGCATCCACATGTGGGCCCAGGCCGTGGAGAAAGCCGGCACCACCGATGTGAACAAGGTCCGCGAAGCCCTGGCCGGCCAGTCCTTCGCCGCGCCGTCCGGCTACACCCTGACCATGGACAAGACCAACCACCACCTGCACAAGCCGGTGATGATCGGCGAGATCCAGGAAGACGGTCAGTTCTCCGTGGTCTGGCAGACCGAAGGCCCCCTGCGCGCCCAGCCGTGGAGCCCCTTCATTCCAGGCAATGACAAGAAGCCGGATTACGCGGTGAAGACGAACTGAGCTTCCGGAGAACCGTGCTGCCCCTGACTCCCCTCACCCCTAGCCCCTCTCCCGGAGGGAGAGGGGAACTGTTCGGAGTCCTCGGGGAAGCACGGCGCCCGGTACGACGTCACCCCTCTCCCCCTGGGAGAGGGGCCGGGGGTGAGGGATGTGTCAGCCGGCACAGTCCTCTTTCCGCGCTATGAACCAGGACCATCGAATGCCATCTGCCCTCTCCCAACTCATCCTCGCCCTGGCCCTGCTGCTCCCTCTGGAAGCCCTGGCCGGCGACGCCAACGACTTCGCCGCCGCCAACCCGGCGCAACAGGCGAAGCTGCTGGAACACTGGGCCACCGAGCCCGACGCCGCGCGCCAGCCGCTGCTGGACGCCCTGCAACAAGGCCGCTTCGCCATCGACAGCAAGCTCGCCTTCATCGAACAGGACGGCACCTTCATTGCCGCCGAAGGTGATGCATCCCCCGCCGGTGCACCGAAAAAGCTGCGCCTGAACAATCGCCTGCGCGGCCTTCTGATCACCGCCCAGGCCAGCCACCAGTTGCTCGCCGCCGAACCCGCCGCACGCCTGGAAGCCGCCCGGCAATTGCAGAAGAGCGCCAAGCCGGCGCAATTGCCGCTGCTCAACCAGCGCATGGTCGCGGAGGAAGATACCGGCGTGCGCGACGCCATCAGCCTCGCCCTGGCCAACCTGCAACTGGTCGACCCCGATCCGGCCATCCGCCTCAATGCCGTGCGCCTGCTCGGCGAAACCGGCGACCCACTGGCGCGTACCCGCCTCGAAGCGCTGCTCGATCCGGCCGTGGAAACCGACGCAGCGGTACGCACCGCTGCCGAAACCAGCCTGGCCCAGGTCAAGCGCCGGCTGCTGGTGGGCGAGTTGCTTGGCCAGGCCTTCAGCGGCCTGTCCCTCGGCTCCATCCTGCTGCTGGCAGCCCTCGGCCTGGCGATCACTTTCGGCCTGCTCGGCGTGATCAACATGGCCCACGGCGAGATGCTGATGCTCGGCGCCTACACCACCTACATGGTGCAGCTCGGCTTCCAGCGATTGGCGCCGGAGATGCTCGCCCTCTACCCGCTGGTGGCGCTGCCGGTGGCCTTCTTCGTCACGGCCCTGGTGGGCATGGCGCTGGAGCGCACGGTGATCCGCCATCTCTACGGCCGTCCGCTGGAAACCCTGCTGGCCACCTGGGGCATCAGCCTGATCCTGATCCAGCTGGTGCGGGTGATCTTCGGTGCGCAGAACGTCGAAGTGGCCAACCCCGCCTGGCTCTCCGGGGGGATGCAGGTGCTGCCCAACCTGGTGCTGCCCTACAACCGCATCGTGATCATCGGCTTCGCCCTGTTCGTAGTGGTCCTGACCTGGCTGCTGCTGAACAAGACCCGCCTGGGCCTCAACGTCCGCGCCGTCACCCAGAACCGCAACATGGCCGCCTGCTGCGGCGTGCCCACCGGCCGTGTGGACATGCTTGCCTTCGGCCTTGGCTCCGGCATCGCTGGCCTGGGCGGCGTCGCCCTGTCGCAGATCGGCAACGTCGGCCCGGACCTTGGCCAGGGCTACATCATCGACTCGTTCCTGGTGGTGGTGCTGGGCGGCGTCGGCCAGCTCGCCGGTAGCGTCATGGCCGCCTTCGGCCTCGGTGTGGCGAACAAGATCCTGGAACCTTCGATCGGTGCCGTGCTGGGCAAGATCCTCATCCTCGCGCTGATCATTCTCTTCATCCAGAAGCGACCCCAGGGTCTCTTCGCCCTGAAAGGACGGGTGATCGACTGATGAAGACTCCAGCTTTTCGTAGGAGCGAGCTTGCTCGCGAAGCTCTGCCCCGCCATTCGCGAGCAAGCTCGCTCCTACAGAGACCCCTCACCGGCCCGAGAGAGAATCGCCCATGAACCAGCCCATCACAGTCACGGTCGCCCAGAAAGCCGGCCCCAGACTGACCCTGGCGATTGCTGCCGTGGTCGGCGTCATTCTCCTGACCATGCCGCTGCTGCACCTGCTGCCGGCGGACAACCCGCTGCAGGTCTCGGCCTACACCCTGACGCTGGTGGGCAAGATCCTCTGCTACGCCATCGTCGCCCTCGCCCTGGACCTGGTCTGGGGCTACGCGGGGCTGCTGTCCCTCGGACACGGGCTGTTCTTCGCCCTGGGCGGTTACGCCATGGGCATGTACCTGATGCGCGAAGCGGCCGGCGACGGGCTGCCGGCCTTCATGAGCTTCCTCGCCTGGACCGAGCTGCCCTGGTACTGGGCTGGCACCCAGCACTTCCTCTGGGCCCTGTGCCTGGTGGTGCTGGCCCCCGGTCTGCTGGCGCTGGTGTTCGGCTTCTTCGCCTTCCGCTCGCGGATCAAGGGCGTGTACTTCTCGATCATGACCCAGGCGCTGACCTTCGCCGGCATGCTGCTGTTCTTCCGCAATGAAACCGGCTTCGGCGGCAACAACGGCTTCACCGACTTCAAGCGCATCCTCGGTTTCGACGTCACCGCACCCGGCACCCGCGCCGTGCTGTTCCTGGCCACGGTGGCGCTGCTGGTGGGCAGCCTGCTGCTCGGCTGGCGCCTGGCCCGGAGCAAGTTCGGCCGCGTGCTCACGGCGCTGCGCGATGCCGAGAACCGGCTGATGTTCTGCGGCTACGACCCGCGCGGTTACAAGCTGTTCATCTGGGTGCTGTCGGCGGTGCTCTGCGGCCTGGCCGGCGCGCTCTACGTGCCCCAGGTGGGCATCATCAACCCCAGCGAGATGTCGCCCACCAACTCCATCGAAGCGGCCGTGTGGGTGGCGCTCGGCGGTCGCGGTTCGCTGGTCGGCCCGCTGCTGGGCGCGGGCCTGGTCAACGGCATGAAGAGCTGGTTCACCGTGGCCTTCCCGGAGTACTGGCTGTTCTTCCTCGGCGCCCTGTTCATCCTGGTCACGCTCTATTTGCCCAAGGGTGTGATTGGCCTGGTCAAACGGGGAGACAAGTAAATGCGCGCAGCCCCGCTACCCGAACTCATGCTCGAACCCGCCTTCGATCCCAACCGCGATGCCGGCAGCAGCCGCGACTCACTGGGCCTCGGCCGTGTCGCCGGCCAAGGCCTGGACGTACGCCACGGCACCATCCTCACCCTGGAAGACATCAGCGTCAGCTTCGACGGCTTCAAGGCGCTGCGCGACCTCAACCTCTACATCGGGGTCGGCGAGCTGCGCTGCATCATCGGCCCCAACGGCGCGGGCAAGACCACGCTGATGGACGTGATCACCGGCAAGACGCGCCCCGACACCGGCAAGGCCTGGTTCGGCGAAACCCTCGACCTCACCCGCATGAGCGAAGTGGAAATCGCCCAGGCCGGTATCGGCCGCAAGTTCCAGAAGCCCACGGTGTTCGAGGCGCTCTCGGTGTTCGAGAACCTGGAGCTGGCGCAGAAGACCGATAAATCGGTGTGGGCCAGCCTACGCGCGAAGCTCACCAGCGAGCAGAAGGACCGCATCGACGAAGTGCTCTCGTTGATCCGCCTGGAGGCCTCGCGCAATCGTCCGGCGGGCCTGCTCTCCCACGGCCAGAAGCAGTTCCTGGAAATCGGCATGCTGCTGATGCAGGACCCGCAGTTGTTGCTGCTCGACGAACCGGTGGCGGGCATGACCGACGCCGAAACCGAATTCACCGCCGAGCTGTTCAAGGGCCTCGCCGGCCAGCATTCGCTGATGGTGGTGGAGCACGACATGGGTTTTGTCGGCAGCATCGCCGACCACGTCACCGTGCTGCACCAGGGCCATGTGCTGGCCGAAGGCTCCCTCGCCGATGTGCAGGCCAACGAACAGGTGATCGAGGTCTACCTCGGCCGCTGAATGGGCTGCCGGTTGAACACACCGTAGGTTGGTGCAGAGCGAAGCGAAGCCCAACAACCGGTTCGCAGAACCGGCATCGGTGACACATGAACATGGGAGCGCCATCCAAAGGGGAACCAACACATGCTGACAGTCGACAAGCTCCACCAGTACTACGGCGGCAGCCATATCCTTCGCGGCCTGTCGTTCGACGTGAAGATCGGCGAAGTCACCTGCCTGCTCGGGCGCAACGGCGTGGGCAAGACCACCTTGCTCAAATGCCTGATGGGCCTGATCCCGGCGAAGGAAGGCACGGTGAACTGGGAAGGCCGCGCCATCACCGGCTTCAAGCCGCACCAGCGGGTGCATGCTGGCATCGCCTACGTGCCCCAGGGCCGCGAGATCTTCCCGCGCCTGACGGTGGAAGAAAACCTGCTGATGGGACTGTCACGCTTCAGCGCAAAAGACGCCAAGGCAGTGCCGGAATCCATCTACGAACTCTTCCCCGTGCTGCGGGAGATGAAGCATCGTCGTGGCGGTGATCTCTCCGGTGGCCAGCAGCAACAGCTCGCCATCGGCCGCGCCCTGGCCAGCCAGCCGCGCCTGCTGATCCTCGACGAGCCCACCGAAGGCATCCAGCCCTCGGTGATCAAGGAGATCGGCGCGGTGATCAGGAAGCTCGCCGGACGCGGCGACATGGCCATCCTGCTGGTGGAGCAGTTCTACGACTTCGCCGCCGAACTGGCCGACCAGTACCTGGTGATGAGCCGGGGCGAAATCATCCAGCAGGGACGCGGAGAAAACATGGAAGCCGAAGGCGTGCGCGGCCTGGTGACCATCTGACGAAAGCACGACGAACGAAGCCATGAACGCACCTGCCAACCCTGCCCTTTTCACCCCCAGCTGGCACGCCGAGCTGGAGCTGGCTTATGCCCTCGATGGCGCCACTACACGGCCCGTGCAGCGCCGCCACAAGGGTCCGCTGCGGGTGCAGAAACACCTGCACGCCGAGGGCCCGCAGGTGTGCCAGCACATCATTGTCCACCCGCCCGGCGGCATTGCCGGTGGTGATCGTCTCGACCTGACCGCACGCGTTGGCGAAGGCGCCTGGGCGCAGCTCACCACCCCCGGCGCGGCCAAGTGGTATCGCGCCGCCAGCCCGGCGTTCCAGGAGGTCGAACTCAAGGTCGAAGCCGGAGCCACACTGGAGTGGCTGCCGCAGGAAACCATCGTCTACTCCGGTGCCCGCGCCGAACTGGCCACCCGCATCGAACTGGCCGACGACGCCCAGCTGTTCTACTGGGACATGGTCGCCCTCGGCCGACCCGCTGCCGGCGAGCGTTTTGCCGAAGGTCACTTCCAGGCCCATCTGGATATCCGCCGCAACGGCACCTTGATCTGGCACGAACGCCAGCGTGTCGAAGGTGACGACGGCCTCCTCGATTCCCCCATCGGCCTCGCTGGCCAGCCGGTATTCGCGACCCTGATCGTCACCGGTGAAATCGACGCCCACCTGCTCGAACGCTGCCGTGAACGCCCCTGTGCCGGTCGCGGCGACCTGACCCAACTGCCCGGCCTGCTGGTGGCCCGCTGCCTCACCGCCGAGGCGCTGCACGCCCGCGCCTGGCTGATCGACCTCTGGCGCCTGTTGCGCCCTGCCTTGCTTGGCCGCGAAGCCAAGCCTCCGAGAATCTGGAGTACCTGATGGACCTCACCCCAAGAGAGAAAGACAAGCTGCTGATCTTCACCGCCGGTCTGGTGGCCGAACGGCGACTGGCCCGTGGCCTCAAGCTCAACTACCCCGAAGCCATGGCGTTGATTTCCGCCGCCCTTCTGGAAGGCGCCCGCGACGGCCAGACCGTGGCCGAGCTGATGCACTTCGGCACCACCCTGCTTTCCCGCGATCAGGTGATGGAAGGGGTGCCGGAGATGATTCCCGAGATCCAGATCGAAGCCACTTTCCCGGACGGAACGAAACTGGTGACCGTCCACCAGCCCATTGCGTGACCACTGCCATGACTTACGACATTCGCGACGCCATTGATGCCGACCTGCCCGGCATCCTCGCCATCTACAACGACGCCGTGGAGAACACCACGGCGATCTGGAACGAAACCCTGGTGGACCTGGCCAACCGCCGCGCCTGGTTGGCCGACCGCACAGCCGCGTGCTTCCCGGTGCTGGTAGCGGTGGACCCAGCGGGCGATGTGCTCGGCTACGCCAGCTATGGCACCTGGCGCACCATCGAAGGCTTCCGCCACACCGTGGAGCATTCGGTGTACGTGCGCGGCGACCAGCGCGGCCAGGGCCTCGGCCCCGCGTTGATGCAGGCGCTGGTCGAGCGCGCGCGCCAGGCCGACCTGCACGTGATGGTCGCCGCCATCGAGAGCGAGAACACTGCCTCCATCCGCCTGCACGAGCGCCTCGGCTTCGTCACCACCGGGCAGATGCCCCAGGTGGGGCGCAAGTTCGGCCGCTGGCTGGACCTGACCTTCATGCAACTGATCCTGGAGTGACGCGATGATCCCCGGCGAATACCAGATCCAGGACGGCGAGATCGAACTCAACGCCGGCCGCCCCACCCTGAGCCTCTCCGTGGCCAACACCGGCGACCGCCCGATCCAGGTCGGCTCGCACTACCACTTCTTCGAATCCAACGACGCGCTCGCCTTCGACCGCGCCAGCGCACGCGGCATGCGCCTGAACATTCCCGCAGGCACCGCCGTGCGCTTCGAGCCGGGCCAGAGCCGCGAGGTTGAGCTGGTGGAACTGGCCGGTCTGCGCCGCGTGTATGGCTTCGCCGGCCGGGTGATGGGCGAGCTGTAGAAGCCCTCGAAATTCGTAGGATGGGTAGAGCGGAGCGAAACCCATCAACCCCAACAACGATGGGTTACGCCACTTCGTGGCTAACCCATCCTACGGACAGGATCCACGATGAAAATTTCCCGCCAAGCCTACGCCGACATGTTCGGCCCCACTGTCGGCGACAAGGTGCGCCTGGCCGACACTGACCTCTGGATCGAAGTCGAGAAGGACTTCACCACCTACGGCGAAGAAGTGAAGTTCGGCGGCGGCAAGGTGATCCGCGACGGCATGGGCCAGAGCCAGTTGCTGGCTGCGGACGTGGTCGACACCCTGATCACCAACGCCCTGATCATCGATCACTGGGGCATCGTCAAAGCCGACGTCGGCCTCAAGGACGGCCGCATCAAAGCCATCGGCAAGGCCGGCAACCCGGACATCCAGCCCGACGTCACCATCGCCGTGGGTGCCAGCACCGAGGTGATCGCCGGCGAAGGCATGATCCTCACCGCCGGCGGCATCGACACGCACATCCACTTCATCTGCCCACAGCAGATCGAAGAAGCGCTCATGAGCGGCGTCACCACCATGATCGGCGGCGGCACCGGCCCGGCCACCGGTACCAACGCCACCACCTGCACTTCGGGGCCCTGGCACATGGCGCGCATGCTCCAGGCCGCCGACGCCTTCCCGATGAACATCGGCTTCACCGGCAAAGGCAACGCCAGCCTGCCGGAACCGCTGATCGAGCAGGTGAAAGCCGGCGCCATCGGCCTGAAGCTCCACGAAGACTGGGGAACAACCCCGGCTGCCATCGACAATTGCCTGTCGGTCGCCGACCTGTACGACGTGCAAGTGGCGATCCACACCGACACGCTGAACGAATCGGGCTTCGTCGAAACCACCCTCGGCGCGTTCAAGGGCCGCACCATCCACACCTATCACACCGAAGGCGCCGGCGGCGGCCACGCTCCGGACATCATCAAGGCCTGCGGTTTCACCAACGTGCTGCCCAGCTCGACCAACCCGACCCGGCCCTTCACCCGCAATACCATCGACGAGCATCTGGACATGCTCATGGTCTGCCACCACCTGGACCCGAGCATCGCCGAGGACGTGGCCTTCGCGGAGAGCCGTATTCGCCGCGAAACCATCGCCGCCGAAGACATCCTCCACGACCTCGGCGCCTTCAGCATGATCAGTTCCGACAGCCAGGCCATGGGCCGTGTGGGCGAAGTCATCACCCGCACCTGGCAGTCCGCCGACAAGATGAAGAAACAGCGCGGCGCCCTGCCCGAGGACGCGCCGGGCAACGACAACTTCCGCGCCAAGCGCTACATCGCCAAGTACACCATCAACCCGGCCATCACCCACGGCATCAGCCATGAAGTGGGCTCGGTGGAAGTGGGCAAGTGGGCCGACCTGGTGCTCTGGCGCCCGGCCTTCTTCGGCGTGAAGCCGACGCTGATTCTCAAGGGCGGGGCCATCGCCGCGAGCCTGATGGGCGACGCCAACGCCTCCATCCCCACCCCGCAACCCGTACATTACCGCCCGATGTTCGCCAGCTTCGCCGGCAGCCGCCATGCAACCAGCCTCACCTTCATCAGCCAGGCGGCATTCGAGGCAGGCGTGCCGGAGCAGTTGGGATTGCAGAAGAAAATCGGCGTAGTGAAGGGCTGCCGTGACGTGCAGAAAAAAGACCTTATCCACAACGGCTACACCCCAACCATCGAGGTCGACCCGCAGAACTACCAGGTGAAAGCCGACGGCCAACTGCTCTGGTGCGAGCCGGCAGACGTGCTACCGATGGCGCAGCGGTATTTCCTGTTCTGAGTCGGCCAGGCGGGCCTGGTAGGTTGGTCAGAGCGCAGCGAAGCCCAACAAAGCAGATTTCGAGGCCGCCACGTTGGGCCTCGCGTAGCTCGGACCAACCTACATAAGGCGTTCACCGAAGGTTCCTTCACCCGGGTCGCACGCCCAATCGGCGCTCATCACACCGGCGCGAATGTATTTGTGGATGGATGAATACGGCCAATCCGCGGCGCGCTGAACATGCCCGTGCTTCACCGGGTTGATATGGATGTAATTGACATGCTGGGCGAAATCCCGCTCATCCCGGATCTGATGCTCCCAGAAACGCCTCTGCCAGATAGTGCGTTCCCGTCTGTCTCGTTTCGACTGACTCACCCAGCTTTGCTCGGGCAGCAGGCGGGAGAAAGTCCCTTTGATTTGCCGCCAGCGCAGCGAAAAATCAGCATCACCTTCCGGCAGCACCCAAATCGCATGCAGGTGCTCAGGCAAGACGACCATGGCCGATATCTCAAAGGGATGCCGCTTCTTCACTCGCCGAAAGGCGAAGCGCAGAACATCAACATGCTCCGTCAGCAGCCGCTGCGAGCGATCCGCCAGATTGACCGTGAAGAAAAACGTGCCGCCCGGCACGAAAGCGCGTCGATAGCGCATGGCATTGCCCTCCCTGGTGTGAACGCCAGGCGGGCAGTCTAGGAAGCATGTGACAAGGAATGCTCTGAGACGCCTGAAGGGAAAGGCACAAAAGGAAGTCCGATCGGGTACAGGATCGTAGGTTGCGGCTGAGCTAAGCGAAGCCCAACACTCGGTCCCGCCAGCAACTCCAATCGTTGGGCTTCGCTGCGCTCTGCCCAACCTACGGGTTCGAACCCTTTCTGAGTCGGGACGATTCTTCCTGTCGGCAACCCCAGCTTGAGTTAAAACCATAAAAAGACCAGAATTTGGCTCCAAATACAGGAGCCAAATTCATGCAAAGCGTACTTGCCAATGTTGCCGTCAGCGTTTCCGAGCTGAAGAAAAATCCCTCGGCCGTGGTGTCTGGCGCCAAGGGTGCGCCTGTGGCTGTTCTTAACCACAACAAGGTCATGGCCTACATGGTTCCGGCTGAAACCTTTGAGGCACTGATGGAGTATCTGGACGATCAGGCACTGGCCGAAATCGTCCGCAGCCGTGCCCACGAGAAGGGAGTTAAAGTCAGCCTTGATGACCTATGAACTGGAGTTCCTGCCCTCGGCGCTGAAGGAATGGCGCAAGCTCGGCGATACCGTCCGGGCACAATTCAAGAAGAAGCTGAAAGAGCGGCTGCAACGGCCGCGGATCCAGGGCGATGCACTGCACGGGATGCCCGACTGCTTCAAGATCAAACTCCGGACCGCCGGTTACCGCCTGGTGTACCGGGTCGAAGACCAACGCATCACCGTGGTGGTGATCGGCGTTGGCAAGCGCGAAGGTGGTGCGGTTTACGACAAAGCCAAAGGCCGCTTGTAAACCTGCAAAGCGCCTGCCTCAACGCAACTGACTATCCTTGCTACCCCGCCGGTTGTACCCGGTAAAGGCCGCATTCTCCTTGTCGTGCTCGGTCTGGCAGGCGACGCACAGGTGCACGCCGGGGATCGCCTTGCGGCGGGCTTCGGGGATGGGGGCGTCGCACTCTTCGCAGTGCGTCAGGCTTTCGCCCTTTGGCAACTGGTTGCGCGCGCGCTGGATGGCATCTTCGATGGTGCTGTCGATCTGTTCCTGGACGGCGCCATCGCCGGCCCAACCACTGGCCATGCTGACCTCCCGCTTGCTCAGGGCTCAATGGAAGATTTGTGCTTTCTTCCGGCCTTTTGCAAGGGGGGCGGTCGTCAGGCGACAAGTGGAGGTCGCGCTACTCCTTCACGTTCATGAATTCCTCGGCCCAGACGATGTAGTCCTCGGGCAAGGTGTACTTGTGGGTCAGCTCGGTGGCGTTGAGCTCGGTGCCAGTGACGACCTGGCGCTGTTCGCGCAGGCAGTCGTAGGTGGCCTTGATGGCAGCGAAGTAAGCCGCGTGGCCGTTGACCACGATGCGCACGCCAAGACTGGCGAGGCGTTCGTTGTCGCGCAGCTTGGGGTTGCCGTAGGTGACCAGCATCAGCGGGATGCTCAGGTGTTCGGCGATCTTTTCCAGGTGCTCGAAGTCGGCCACGCCGACCATGCAGATGCCATCGGCGCCAGCGGCTTGATAGGCCTTGGTGCGCTTGATCACTTCTTCGGTGCTGAGCACGCCGGCGTTGGTGCGGGCGATGATGGCGAGGTCCGGATCGACGCGCGCTTCCAGAGCCGCGCGGATCTTGCCCACGCCTTCTTCCACCGGGATCAGGTCGGTGGACTTGCGGCCGAACTGGGCCGGCAGCAGGGTGTCCTCGATGGTCAGCGCGGCAATGCCGGCGCGCTCCAGTTCGACCACGGTACGCATTACGTTGAGGGCGTTGCCGTAGCCATGGTCAGCATCGGCGATCACCGGCAGGCGCGAAACGCGGCCGATACGGGTGGCCTGTTCGACGAATTCGCTGAGGGTGATCAGGGCGAAGTCAGGTGCGGCCAGCACCTGCAAGGAAGCGACCGATCCGCCGAGGATGCCGACTTCGAAACCGAGGTCAGCAGCGATACGGGCGGACATGGGATCGAACACCGAGGCGGTGTGAAAACAGGAATCCGAGTCCAGCAGCGCACGAAAGGCCGTGCGCAACTCGTGATGAGAAGCTCTACGCATAAAGGCACCAAAGATCAGAGGGGGGTCAGGATGAAGCCGGCTCCGTAACTCTGGAGTCGGCGCCCCCGTTTTTCCATTGTCAGACTGCGCCCATTCTAACGGATCAGCCTTTCAATTCGCTTACCGGCTTGTCCGCTCGTGCCGGGCTCGCCACACTGGCGCCCCCTTTTCCCGAGGCACCCCGCGTGCTGGTACTTACCGCCTACCTGGGCCTGTTCCTGTCCGCCTTTGGCGCCGCCACCCTGCTGCCCCTGCAATCGGAAGCGGTGCTGGTCGGGTTGCTGCTGGCCAAGGCCCATCCGGCATGGGCGCTGGTGGCCGTGGCGACCTTCGGCAATGTGCTGGGCTCGCTGCTGAACTGGCTGCTGGGTCGTTATGTCGAGCACTTCCGCGAACGCCGCTGGTTCCCGGTGAAACCGGCGCAGATGGAGCGGGCGCAGGCCTTCTACCACCGCTACGGACGCTGGTCGCTGCTGCTGGCCTGGGTGCCGGTGATCGGTGACCCGCTGACTCTGGTGGCCGGGGTGATGCGCGAGTCCTTCTGGGTGTTCCTGGCGCTGGTGACCCTGGCCAAGGCGGGACGCTACCTGGCGCTGACGGCGTTGACCCTGGGATGGAGCACCCTGTAGGAGCGAGCTCTGCTCGCGAAGCGGTTCGCGAGCAAGCTCGCTCCTACCCAGCGCCGCCTTTGTGTTTCGGGATACTGCCCGGGCGGCGACAAGCTGAACGAGGACCTACTCTTTCCGGGTCGCTGCCTGGAAGCCACCCCATGAGAAAGCTCGCCCTGCTCATCGCCTTCTTCACCCTGGTGCTCGGTGCTACCGCTGCCTTCGCCCACCACGGCTGGAGTTCCTACGATGCGGACAAGACCCTGACCATCGAGACACCGGTCAAGACGCTTTCCTATCGCAATCCCCACGCTCACATCACCGTCGACTACGAAGGCCGCGAATGGCACGTGGTGCTGGCCCCCCTCAGCCGCATGGAGTCGCGCGGGCTGCCGGAAAAGGACCTGGCACCGGGCAAGACGGTGACGGTGGTCGGCTACCCGCGCAAGGACGGCACGGCGGAGATCCGCGCAGAGCGGGTGATCGTCGACGGACGCACCGTGGAGCTGCGCTGAGGCGGTGATAGAGCTCGTCCTGCCCTGGGCGGAACAACTGGAGGCTTCGCCCTTCGGCGCGCTGATGCGCGAGTCCACGCTGTTCTACCCGGCGGCCAACCTGCTGCACCTGCTCGGCCTGGTGATGCTGCTGGGCTCCATGCTGCTGCTCGACCTACGCCTGCTCGGGTTCGCCCGCGAAGTGCCGCTGCTGGAAGCCTCGCGTCGCCTGACGCCGATCGGCATCGCCGGGCTGCTGCTCCAGCTGGCCACCGGTTTCTGCCTGTTCGCTGCCGACGCCACCCCTCTCACGGGCAACTGGCTGCTGCAGCTCAAGCTGGCGCTGGTGGGTATCGGGATCGCCAACGCGCTGCTGTTCCGCGCCTGCTGGGCAAGGCAACTGGCCGACTGGGACCGGCAACCGCCCCTTGTGGGACGGCTGCAGGTGGCGTTGTCGATCCTGATCTGGTGTGGGGTGATGTCGGCTGGGCGGCTGCTGGCCTACGTCTAGATCGGCGTCGAGCGAAGTGAAACCCACGGTGCCAATGACGTCCATCGCCGCGTTGGGCTTCGTTCCTCTGCCCAACCTACACGCGAACCATGCGCTAATCCTTCTTCAGGCACTGACTCATGAAGGCCTTGCGCTCGTCGCCCTTCAGGGCCTTTTCCGAAGCATCCTTGTTGCAGGCCGTCATGCGTTCCTGCTGGGTCATGCTCAAGCACTTGCTCATGAAGGCTTTGCGTTCGTCGCCCTTGAGGGCCTTGGCCGAAGCGTCGGCATTGCAGGTCTTCATCTTTTCCTGCTGGGTGGCGGCGAAGCCCTGGCCGGCGGCCAGCAGGGCGATGAACATCACGGGCAGGCATAGTTTCTTCATGGAAGGGTCTCCCTGTTTATCCACAAGGGCAGTCTAGCCAGCGCGACGAACTGTGCCGGACAACCTGATTCCGCTCGCGTAAACTGCGCGGCCGTTTTTTTCCGGAACACCCGCGACATGAACAACGTCCTCTCCGCCCAGGCCCTGGGCATCGACTTCGGAACCTCCAACTCCACCGTCGGCTGGTGGCGCCCGGACGTGGAGCCGCTGATCGCCCTGGAGGACGACAAGTTCACCCTGCCTTCGGTGGTGTTCTTCAACACCGAGGAACGTCGCCCGGCCTATGGCCGCCAGGCACTGCACGAGTACCTGGAAGGCTACGAAGGCCGCCTGATGCGCTCGCTGAAGAGCCTGTTGGGCTCGCCCCTGCTCAAGAGCGAAACCACGGTGCTGGGCAGTGCCATGCCCTTCAAGGACCTGCTCGGCCTGTTCATTGGCCAGCTCAAGCAGCGCGCCGAAGCCGCCGCAGGCCGGGAGTTCGAGCAGGTGGTGCTGGGCCGCCCGGTGTTCTTCGTGGACGACGATCCGGAAGCCGACCTGGAAGCCCAGAACACCCTGGTCGCCGTGGCGCAGAAGCTCGGTTTCAAGGACGTCTCCTTCCAGTTCGAACCCATCGCCGCGGCCTTCGACTACGAGCGCGGCATCGAACGTGAGGAACTGGTGCTGATCGTCGACATCGGCGGCGGTACCTCGGACTTCTCCCTGGTGCGCCTGTCGCCCGAGCGTCGTGAAGTGGCCGAGCGCCAGGACGACATCCTCGCCACCGGCGGCGTGCACATCGGCGGGACGGACTTCGACAAGCAGCTCAGCCTGCAGGGCGTGATGCCGCTGTTCGGCTACGGCAGCCGGATGAAGAGCGACGCGCTGATGCCCACCAGCTTCCACCTGAACCTGGCCACCTGGCACACCATCAACGCCGTGTACGCGCAGAAGTCGCAACTGGCGCTGAAGAACATGCGCTACGACATCGTCGACGCCACCGGCATCGACCGCCTGTTCAGCCTGATCGAGCAGCGCGCCGGCCACTGGCTGGCCATGCAGGTGGAAGATAGCAAGATCGAGCTGACCGAGGCGCAGAGCCGCCGCATCGACCTGGCGCGCGTCGAGCCGGGGCTGGACGTGAAGCTGACCCGAGCCCTGTTCGAGAGCGCCATCGACGACCTGCTGGTACGCATCCGCGCCAGTGTCGATGCCCTGCTGACCCAGGCCGGCGTGCGCGCCGACCAGGTAGACACCCTGTTCTTCACCGGCGGCTCCAGCGGCATCCCGGCACTGCGCCAGAGCGTCGCGGCGATGCTGCCCAATGCCCGCCAGGTGGAAGGCAACCTGTTCGGCAGCATCGGCAGCGGCCTGGCCATCGAAGCGAAGAAACGCTACAGCTGACCGTTCATCGGCAAACCCGCGCTCCACCGCTGGTCGGAGCCGACCAGCGGTCTAGGCTCAATCCCATCGCGGGGCCCTCCCGCGCTATATAGGGACGATCCGCCATGAGCAAGCACGCGCTGATCCTGGGCTGCGCCCTGGCCGCCCTGGCCGGGTGCGCCAGCAAGATGGAAAACCCCACTGACTACTACACCTACCGCGATCAGCCGCTGGTCAAGCAGGTGGAGGAAGGCATGAGCGAAACGCAGGTGCGCAATATCGCCGGGCCGCCCTCTTCTTCCGTTCGCCGCAAGGTCAACGCAGGTCTCTGCAACAACTACATCCTCAACCAGGAAGGCCACCAGCAGGCCTACCACGTCAGCTTCGACGGCAGTGGCCGGGTGCAGGATAAGGGCTTCATGAGCTGCGAGCAGCGGGAACAGGTCGAGCGCGAGAAGGCGCAGAAGAAGACCGAGCACGGCGGTTATTGACCAACCTGATACAGGCCCGCCTGGCGCGCCCCATCAGTTCGCCATCACTCAGCCTGGAGGCCTCGTCAGCCGCGGCCTCCAGGCCCACCAACCGGCATGGCGCCAGCTGCTGGCGCAATGCCGTCCATCGCCTGCTCCGTTTCGGGGCATTCTCGGGCGAACTCTCCCCACTCTCCGATGTTCCAAGCGCAGTGTTTCAACTGCGTTAACCCACGAGGACCCATGATGTACAAGCAAGCGCTTGTCATGGCTTGTGCCCTGGCATCAATGGCGGGCTGCGCCAGCAAGTTAGAAAACCCGACGGACTACATCACCTTCCGTAACCAGCCCCTGGTGGAGGATGTCGAACCCGGCATGAGCCGACAGCAGGTGCTGATCATCGGCGGCCGCCCCTCTTCCGTCGTCCAGCGCAGCGTGCACCCGGGTTCCTGCAACAACTACATCCTCAACGAGAAAGGCCACCAGCAGCCTTACCACATCAGCTTCGACAGCACCGGCCGGGTCCGCCACAAGGGCTTCATGACCTGCGGCCAGCGCGAGCAGGCGGAGCGCGACCAGCTCTGAGTCACGCCTAGCTGCTGATTGAAAAAGCGCTAACGATGCATTGGCAACGCAGGTAGTTTTTCAACGGCCTGCTAACGCTTGCGCATCTGCTGCAGCAGCGTCGCACAGGTATTGCCCTCCTCGCCACCAGCCGCCGGCGCCACCAGTGCCAACAGGGCCGCCGCCGGTGCCACCGCCACACCCAGCGCCAGCATGCCCGCCCCGCGAACCATCAGCGGCACCGTCTGTACCCCAGCCTGGGGATTCTTGAAGGTTCCGCGCACGTAGAGCGGCGAACGCAGGGAAAACAACCGCACCCCCTTGGACTCCGGCGTAACGCGCAGGTCCAACCGTTCGTTGCGGAAGTTGGCGTTGCCGTCGATCTGCACCAGCGCATTCTCGGTATCGAAGACGAACAGCCGCGGCGTCATCAGCCCGTCTTTCAGGCCCAGGTCCGCCGCCGCGCAGTTGATCTTCACCTCATCGTCGCCGAACAGCCGGCCCACCACGTAGTTACCAACGTTGAGCCCGGCGATCTCCATCAGGTTGCGGCTGATGGTGCCGTCATTGACCAGCATCTGCAGGTTGCCGTTGGCGGTACCCAGCAGGGCCGCCACCGAATTGCCGGTGCCGGACAGGTCCGCCGTGCCGTTCAGCTCGCCCAGGCTGTTGCGCATGGCCTGGACGTTGGGAAACAGCTCCTTGAGCTTGAAGTGACGGGCCTTGAGCTGGGCCCTGCCAGTGAGCGGCGCGCGGCGCCCATCCAGGCGGACGACGGCGTCCAGGTTGCCACCGGCCACGCCGAAGCGCAGGGGGTCCAGGCTGAGCTGGCCATCGTCGAGCAGCACATGAGTAGACAGGTCGGTGACGGGCAGTTTCTCGCTGTGCTGGATGCGCTTGCCGGTAAAGCGAACATCGGCGTCCATCGTCCGCCAGCGCTCGGTGCGGAATGCTTCGACCGGCAGCACCTTGTCCGCCGGCTGGCGCGTGGCGACGCCTCTGGCCTTCTGACCGGCGCTGGAGTCGGCACCGATCAGCGGCGCCAGGTCAGCGAAGCGCAGTTGCTCGGAAGTCAGGGTGCCGGAAAGTTTCGGTCGGGGCTGGCTGGCGACATAGGTGAGGTCGCCATGGATATCGCTGCCGCCGATGCGGCCGTTGAAGCCCTGGTAGTGGAACTTCGCCCCTGCGGGCTCATTCAGGCTGGCCACCAGCCGGCCATCGGTGGAATAGGCCGGCGTCTCCGGCAGCGTGAGGCCGGTGAGGGGATAGAGCTGGGCCAGGCTCTTGCCGGACAGCTGCAAGCGCAGGTCCAGGGCGCCCAGCTCGCGCGGATCGGTCAGGGTGCCCAGCAGGACGATGCGGGTGTCGCCGGCCCTGATCTCGGCCTGCAGCGGGAACGGCAGGTCGGCATTCTGCAGCGCCAGCAGGCCACCTACCTTGCCTTTGCCATCCAGCGGTTGCCCCTTGTAGCTGCCCTTGGCCTGCCAGCCGAAGGCGTAATCCTGGGCGGTGACCGTTGCCGGCCTGGCGCCCTTGGCTGGCAGCAGTTCGCTGAACGGGATCGGCTTGCCGAGGGGGTCGATGACCAGGTCCAGGCGGGTGCCGGTCTGGGCGTCATCCACCTGCACCTGCCCCTTGTCGAAACCGATGGTGCCGATGTCCAGGGTCCAGCCGGAGGGTTGTTGCGCTTCGCCTTCCGGCTTGGTCGGCAGCTCGAAGGTCCAGTTGTTGCGACCGTCGGCCAGGCGACGAACGCTGGCCCGCGGGCCACCCAGTTCGATGCGCGGAATGCTCAGTTGCTGCCAGAGCAGGGGCAGCGGCGCGATGCGGAATTCCACCCGGTCGAGGCTGACGAAATCGCCACCCTTGGCCCATTCCGGATTTCCCAGGCGCAGCTTTTCAGCAGCGAAGTGCGGCCAGGGCACCAGTGCGCGCCAGCCACCCTCGCCTTCCTCGCGTTGCCAGATGACGCGGAGGTCCCCTTCGATGGCGAACTCGCGCCCCAGCTCGGCGGACGCCCGCTCGTTGAGCGCGGGCTTGATGCGGTTCCAGTCGAAGGTGGCGACCAGCACCAGCAGGGCCGCCAGCAGCAGCACCAGCGCCAGGACCGTCCTGGCCAGGATGCGAAGACCTCGTGTCATGTACTTCTCCCCTTTAACCACGACAACCCCTGGGAGGCTGTGTGAAGTCCATGCCTTATCGACCCACGAACGCGCCGAGATGCTCCATTCAATGACCTGGCTTTCATTGCCGGAGCCCCGCGAAGCGGCCTTAAAAATACCGCAAGAGCTTGATTATAAAAGCCTCTTCACAACATCAATGACGTTGATGTTCTCTATCGGGAGTGATCACTTTTTAATCGACGCCCCATCCGTAAGATTGGCTCCGTACCCAGTTTCCAGCCCCCATCGAGGAGCCCACGATCATGAAAACCCAAGCCTTCGCCGCCCTGTTCATCGCCGCCCTGAGCACCAGCGTGTTTGCCCTGCCGTCGGATTCCCAGCCGGTTCTGGGCGAGTCGAAGGAAGGCACCTACATCCAGGTCATCGACCCGGTTGCCGCTGAAGGTAGTTTCATGGTCCTGGACCGCGTGGCTGAAGGTGGTTCCGACCGTACCGCTGCCAACCGCGTCGCTGAAAGCGGCTCCGACCGCACTGGCGCCAACCGCGTAGCCGAAAGCGGTGCCGACCGCACCGGTGCCAACCGCATCGCTGAAAGCGGTGCCGACCGCACCGGCGCCAACCGCGTCGCCGAAAGCGGTGCCGACCGCACTGGCGCCAACCGCGTCGCCGAAAGCGGTGCCGACCGCACTGGCGCCAACCGCGTCGCCGAAAGCGGTGCCGACCGCACTGGCGCCAACCGTATCGCCTGATCGCACACTGCAAAACCTCAAAGCCCGGCAAATGCCGGGCTTTGTGTTTATGGGCGCTCATACCCTGTAGGGGCGAATTCATTCGCCAAGGGGCGCAACGCGGCCCCGTAGGTTGGTCCGAGCAGAGCGAGGCCCAACGAAGCATCGCTCGACCCCGCACCGTTGGGCTTCGCTGCGCTCTGCCCAACCTACAAGAGCGCATTCATTCGCGAAATCACGCCAACCGGTACTTCCAGATGCGCTTCATCACGCTGCCGAACTGCACCGACAGCCGCCCGCTGTTGTAGACCTGCCCATACCGCCCGGCGATCTCCCGCACCACCTTGGCCATCTCGGCATAGCGCCGCGCCGGCAGGTCGGGGAACAGGTGATGTTCGATCTGGTGGCTGAGGTTGCCGGTGAGGATATGGAACAGCGGCCCGCCTTCCAGATTGCTGGAGCCCCGCAGCTGACGCAGATACCAGTGTCCCCGACTCTCCCCTTCCAGCACCTCGGGCGGGAATACCGCCGCGCGCTCGGTGAAGTGGCCGCAGAAGATTACGGTGAAGGTCCACAGGTTGCGGATCAGGTTGGCCAGCAGGTTCCCCGCCAGCACCGCCGTCACGCTGCTCCCCACGAGCAGCGCCAGGAGGGGAAAGACCAGGTAATCCTTGGCCGACTGGCGCAGCACCTTGGCGTTGAACTGGCGCAGGCGCGGGCGCAGCTCATCGCGGCTCATGCGGCCCTTGAAGTACTGGTCCAGGCGCAGGTGCTGCACCGCCACCGAGTACTGGAACAGCACCGCCTGCAGCGTCACCCATAGCGGTTGCCAGCGGTAGAAAGGCCTCCAGCGCTGTTCGGGGAAGAGCCGCACCACGCCATAGCCCACATCGTCGTCCTTGCCCAGCACATTGGTGTAGCTGTGGTGGATGTGGTTGTGGGTATGCCGCCAGAAGTCCGAAGGTCCGGCGATATCCCACTCATAGCGGGAGCCACGCAGCTCGGGGTCGTTCATCCAGTCGTACTGGCCATGCATGACGTTGTGGCCCAGCTCCATGTTCTCGAGGATCTTGCCCAGACCGAGCAGGGCCACGCCCAGCAGCCAGGTGGGCGGGAACCAGCCGAGCAGCAGAAGCGCGCGGCCGCTCCAGCAGCAGACGCGCACGGCTGTGCGGATACGGCGGATATAGCGGGCATCACGTTCGCCCAGATCATCCAGAGTGCGCTGGCGCAGGGCATCCAGCTCGGCGCCGAAGGCATCGAGTTCGGCAAGGGTGAGTTCGCGGTCGAATCGCATCGCAAGTCCTAGAGTTCCAGTTCCACATCGCCTACCGGCGCGCTGACGCAGAGGCGGATCGGCAGCCCCGGTCCGTGGGTCATGGCACCGGTGCGCAAGTCACGCACGCTGCCTGCCAGGAGCTGACAGGTGCAGCCGGTGCAGATGCCCTGGCGGCAGCCGTGGGGCGGACGCAGGCCATGGGCTTCGGCCTGGTCCAGCAGATTGGCGACGCTGTTGCCGGGCAGTTCCCGATGGGAGCGAGCGAAACGCAGGCGCACCGCCTCCCCCACTTCGGCGGTCGACGCCGGGGCAGTGAACGCCTCCCATTGCAGACGCCCCTCGCGCGGCTCGGCCTGCCACCAATCGCGCACACCCGTGACGAATCCGTGGGGTCCGCAGGCCAGCAGGCTGTGAGCCGGCAGCCCGGCCAGGTGATCCGCCTGGAAGCGTCCGGCCAGCTCATCGGCCTCCGCCGCCTCGCCGCTGATGGCCCAACGCACCTGGAAGTTGGGGTGGCGCGCCATCAGCCCCTGCAACTCCTCGCTGAAGGCGCGCTGGGCGCGTTGGCGCACGTAATGCAGCAGGGTCACCGGCGCGGTGAAGCCACGAGCCAGAGCCTGGCGCAGCAGGCCAAGCAAGGGCGTGATGCCGCTGCCGGCGGCCAGCAACAACACCGAGGAAGCATTCTGCGGCCAATCCAGGTCGCCCTGGGCCGGGTCCAGCTCCAGCACGGAGCCGACTTCCAGCCGATCCAGCAGCCAGTTGGACAGCCGCCCTTGCGGCTGGCGCTTCACCGCCAGTTCGAGGCGCCCGTCCTCCTGCACGCTCAC
Organism: Pseudomonas sp. BN411; assembly: GCF_029871235.1. Taxonomy (GTDB): domain Bacteria; phylum Pseudomonadota; class Gammaproteobacteria; order Pseudomonadales; family Pseudomonadaceae; genus Metapseudomonas. Next base: position 600,550 of record NZ_SSOM01000073.1, on the reverse strand, counting down.
CAGGCTGTAGCTGCGACCCTGGCGCACGCCATCCAGCTCCAGGTAGAGGCGTACATGCTGGCCGGGCCGCCAGCCACGGGCGTTGCCATTGGTGCGCAGGCCGATGGCAAGCATGTCTTCAGCCACCCAGCGGCGGGATTCGACACGGGCGAACACGCGGTTGAGGCGCAGAACCGGATGTACGCGGCGCAGCAGGCAGTCCAGGTCGGCTTCCTGCAGCCAGCCGCCGCCGGCCAGCGCGCGCAAGGGGCCCAGCGCGGGGCCGAATTGGCGCGCCAGGGAGAGAGGTACGAGGGGCATGACAAGACTCTAGTGAACACTCGTGCACTAGGCTGCCCGAAGACTCGAATCACAGTCAACAGTTGTTCACTGAAGCAGGTTCGACGCCCGCGAAGCCCTTTTGCTAGAGTGCGCCGCACATTCGCCAACGGCCGCGCCCCATGACCCAACGCTCGGAACAGAAGCAGCAGACCCGCCACGCCCTGATGGATGCCGCGCGCCTCCTGATGGACAGCGGCCGTGGCTTCGGCAGCCTGAGCCTGCGGGAAGTGGCGCGCAACGCCGGCATCGTGCCCACCGGCTTCTACCGCCACTTCAACGACATGGATGAGCTGGGCCTGGCCCTGGTCGAGGAGGTGGGCGAAACCTTCCGCGCCACCATCCGCAAGGTGCGCCAGAACGAGTTCGAGCTGGGCGGCATCATCGAAGCCTCGGTGCGCATTTTCCTCGATGCGGTTGCCGCCAACCGTGGCCAGTTCCTCTTCCTCGCCCGCGAGCAGTACGGCGGCTCGCAGCCCGTGCGTCAGGCCATCGGCGCCCTGCGCCAGCGCATCACCGACGACCTGGCCGCCGACCTCAAGCTCATCAACCGCATGCCGCAACTGGACGAGGAAGGCGTCGACCTGGTGGCCGACCTGGTGGTGAAGACCGTATTCGCCACCCTCCCCGAGCTGATCGACCCGCCGGCGGACAACCTGCCGCCGCACCTCCTGCCCGCCGCCAAGATCACCCAGCAGCTGCGCTTCATCATGATCGGCGGCAAGCACTGGCTGGGACCGGGCCAGCCGAAAAACTGACCGGATCGCCAGCATCCGCGCACTGCATCGGTGCGCTGCGCACCATCGCGGACCAGCCACACGCCCCACAGACAGGCACAGCACCGCGCAAGGCCCGGTGAACGGGCGTCCGGCCATTTTGGCAAGGGGCTTGCTCGGCATCCCGGCATTGCACACTGCCGGACCCACCCGATGCTGGTCATCCACGAACGAATAGAAGCCCGGTCGAGCTGGGACGACGAGCTGCTGCTGACCTATGAAGCGCGCAGCAAGAGCCGCTTGCGCTGCTTCACGGCAAAAGGCGAAGACGTCGGCCTGTTCCTCGAACGCGGCCAACCGCCCCTGCGCGACGGCGATTGCCTGCGCAGCCAGGATGGCCGCGTCGTACGAGTCAGCGCGCGCCCGGAAGCCCTGCTCCACGTCACCTGCGCCAGCGCCTTCGAACTGACTCGCGCCGCCTACCACCTGGGCAATCGCCACGTCGCCCTGCAACTCGGCGATGGCTGGCTGCGTCTGCTGGACGACTACGTGCTCAAGGCGATGCTCGAACAACTGGGCGCCACGGTGGAAAACATCGAAGCCGGCTTCCAGCCCGAACACGGCGCCTACGGCGGTGGCCATCACCATTCCCATCAGCTGGAAGCCGACTTCAGCTACGCGCCACGCTTGCATCAGTTCGGTGTGCGCACGTGAACAAGGCTTGGCAGCTACTGAGACTCGCCAGCCCCCAGCTGCCCATCGGTGGCTACAGCTATTCCCAGGCACTGGAGCTGGCGGTGGACTCGGGCCTGGTGCATGACCCCGACAGCGCCGCCCGCTGGATCAGGGATCAGCTGCTGCTCAACCTTGCGCGCTTCGAGGCACCCCTGCTGCTGGCCCATTGCGAGGCAGCAGCACGGGACGACTGGCGCGAACTGAAGGCCCTGGCCGAACGTCACCGCGCCAGCCGCGAAACCCGTGAGCTGCAGCTGGAAAGCCGGCAGATGGGGTATTCCCTCCAGCAGCTGTTGAACGACCTTCCCGAACAGGACGAGGCCGCACGCACCCTGTGCGCCGAACTGGAAGAGCCCGGCCTGGCCGTGGCCTGGGCGCTGGCCGCAAGGGCCTGGGCCATCACCCCGCAGGACGCCCTGGCCGCGTGGCTCTGGGGCTGGCTGGAAAACCAGCTGGCGGTGCTGATGAAGACCCTGCCACTGGGCCAGCAGGCCGCCCAGCGCCTGACCTCCGCACTGCTGCCCTGCCTGGAGCAGGCGCAGCGCGAAGCCAGTGAAATCCCCCCGACCCGCTGGGGCAGCGCCGCGTTTGGCCTGGCCCTGGCGAGCATGGCGCACGAGCGCCAATACAGCCGTCTGTTCCGTTCCTAGGAGATACACAGCACATGAACAGCCAACCCCTGCGCGTCGGTATCGGCGGCCCGGTAGGTTCCGGCAAGACCGCCCTCACCCTGGCCCTCTGCCGCGCCCTGCGCGAGCGCTACAACCTGGCGGTGGTGACCAACGATATCTACACCCAGGAAGACGCCCAATTCCTGGTACGCAACGAGGCGCTGGCGCCGGAACGCATTATCGGCGTCGAGACCGGTGGCTGCCCGCACACCGCGATCCGCGAAGACGCCTCGATCAACCTCGAAGCCGTAGAGCAGCTCAATCGCCGCTTCCCCGGCCTGGACCTGATCCTGGTCGAATCCGGCGGCGACAACCTGTCCGCCACCTTCAGCCCGGAACTCTCCGACCTGACGATCTACGTGATCGACGTTTCCGCCGGCGACAAGCTGCCGCGCAAGGGCGGCCCCGGTATCTGCAAGTCGGACCTGCTGGTGATCAACAAGGTGGACCTCGCGCCCATGGTCGGCGCCTCGCTGGAAGTGATGGACCGCGACGCCCGCAAGATGCGCGGCGAGCGCCCCTTCGTGTTCAGCAACCAGAAGGTCGGCCAGGGTCTCGACGAGATCATCGCCTTCATCGAAAAGCAGGGCCTGCTGACTCATTAATTCCCCTCTCCCTCTGGGAGAGGGGCCGGGGGAGAGGGAGGTTTTCCCCACTCTCGTTCTCATGTGAAAGGAGCTTCACCATGAACTTGCGCAAGTCGCTCTTCGCCATTGCCCTGTTTCTCACCCCGGCCCTGGCCTTCGCCCACGCCGGCCACGACCATTCCGGCCTGATGGCGGGCGTCGCCCACCCGGTTACCGGCCTCGACCACCTGCTGGCCATGCTCGCCGTCGGCCTCTGGGCGGCACAACAGCAAGGCTCGGCGCGCTGGGCACTGCCGCTGACCTTCGTCGGCACCATGTTGCTGGGGGGCCTCGCCGGATTCGCCGGTGTGGAAATGCCGCTGATGGAAACCGGCATCGCCGGCTCGGTACTCGCCCTCGGCCTGCTGGTGGCCGTGGCCGTGCGGCCGCCGCTGTGGCTCGCCATGGGTCTGACCGCGCTGTTCGCCCTGGCCCATGGCGTCGCCCACGGCCTGGAGCTGCCGGACCTGGCCAGCCCCTGGGGTTATGCCGCCGGGTTCGTCGCGGCTACCGCCACCCTGCATGCCGCCGGCTATGGCCTGGTTCGCGCCCTGCCGCAGGCCGCTGCGCCCCTGGTGCGGATTGCTGGTGGTGTTTCCGCTGGCGCCGGAGTGTGGTTGCTGGCGGGCTAGCACGCCCGGTCACCAAACCCTGTGGGGGCGATTTCAATCGCTAAGCAGACCGCAGGTCTGCCATTCGGCCTCGCAAATTGGCGCAGCTGCGCTGCCCTTTGCGAATGAATTCGCCCCCACAAGAAAAGCGCGATGCCCCCAGGCGGCATTGCTGGTGGTCTCTCGGCCGGGGCCGGAGTGTGGTTGCTGGCGGGCTAGCACGGCCTGTCACCCAACACTGTGGGGGCGATTTCAATCGCTAAGCAGACCGCAGGTCTGCCATTCGGCCTCGCAAATTGGGGCAGCTGCGCTGCCCTTTGCGAATGAATTCGCCCCCACAAGAAA
>NZ_SSOM01000073.1:368010-596478 GCF_029871235.1 Pseudomonas sp. BN411 | reverse complement strand
CCCCACAAGAAAAGCGCGATGCCCCCAGGCGGCATTGCTGGCGGTCTCTCGGCCGGGGCCGGAGTGTGGTTGTTGGCGGGCTAGCACGCCCGGTCACCAAACCCTGTGGGGGCGATTTCAATCGCTAAGCAGACCGCAGGTCTGCCGTTCGGCCTCGCAAATTGGGGCAGCTGCGCTGCCCTTTGCGAATGAATTCGCCCCCACAAGAAAAGCGCGATGCCCCCAGCGGCATCGATTTACTTACCCACATCCCACCCCGATCACATCCCCCTCGCCTCACCGTCACGTCTTTGTCATAGTCCCCGCGTTTGATTCGGCACGCCCGTCCACGTCTTACGGATAAGAACAACATGAAGCGCTTCGCCCGATTCTTTCTCGCTCCCCTCTTCCTCGTCGTCGCCGGCCTGCTCGCGCTGGCCCTGACCAGCAGCCCGGCGGAACGGCCCGGCGTGCTCGCTGGCTTCGGTGATCAGCCCCTGGTCATCGCCCATCGCGGCGGACGTGGCCTCTGGCCGGAGAACACCCTGTTCGCCTTCGAACGCGCTGCCGCCCTCAAGGTGGACATGCTGGAAATGGACGTGCGCCGCACCCGCGACGGCCAACTGGTGGTACTGCACGACGCACGGGTGGATCGCACCACCAATGGCGACGGCAAGGTGGCCGACCTGACCCTTGCCGAGGCACAGGCCCTGGATGCCGGCTACCGCTGGAGCGCCGATGGCGGCGAGAGCCATCCCTATCGTGGCCAGGGCATCCGCATCCCCACGTTCGAGGAAGTGCTGGAGCGCTTCCCGGAGCAACCCAAGGTGGTGGAGATCAAGGTGCCCGACGCCGGGCTGGAAGAGCAGCTGTGCGCCCTGCTGGACAAGCACGAGCAGCGTGAACGGGTGCTGGTGGGAAGTTTCTACGAGCGCAGCCTGAAGCGCTTCCGCGAAGTCTGCCCCGGCGTCGCCACCTCGGCCGGCCCGACTTCAGTGCGCCTGCTGGTGGCGCTGAACTGGGTCGGCCTGGGCAGCCTGGTCAGCCCGTCCTACCAGGCACTGCAGATTCCCGAGAGCAGCGGCGGCCTGCAGGTGGCCACCGACAGCCTGATGAAGACCGCCCTGCAACGCGGCCTGGCGGTCCAGATGTGGACCATCAACGAGCAACCGGCCATGCGCCACCTGCTGGACATGGGGGCGAATGGCCTGATCACCGATTACCCGGATCGCGCCCTGCAATTGCTCGGGCGCTCGACGCGCATCACGTCGCTGAGCGATTGACGGCGAAACCCGCCCAGGTCTGGCTCACCGGCATCAGCTCCAGGCTGTTGATGTTGATGTGAGCCGGCTGGTTCATGATCCAGAAGATGGTTTCGGCGATGTCTTCCGGCTGGATGGCTTCGGCGCCGGCGTAGGTGGCGTCGTACTTGGCCTGGTCGCCGCCGAAGCGCACCAGGGAGAACTCGCTCTCGCACAGCCCTGGCTCGATGTTGGAAACACGCACGCCAGTGCCCACCAGGTCGTTGCGCAGGCTCAGGGAAAACTGGCCGACGAAGGCCTTGGTGGCGCCATACACGTGGCTGCCCGGATAGGGCCAGTTGCCCGCTACCGAACCCAGGTTGACGATGCTCGCACCACGGCCGTGGGCGATCAGGCGCGGCAACAGCAGGCGAGTGCTGTACATCAGGCCTTTGATGTTGGTGTCGACCATGGTGTCCCAGTCATCCAGGTCGCACTTGGGCGCGGGGTCGGCGCCCAGGGCCAGGCCGGCGTTGTTGATCAGGCCACGAATCTTCTCGTACCCGGCCGGCAGGCCGGCGATGGCGGCTTCCATGGCCTTGCGGTCACGCACGTCCAGCTCCAGGGTGAGCACGTCGGTCTGGGCCGAGAGCTCATCCTTGAGTGCCTGCAGACGCGCGGCGCGGCGGCCCGTCAGCACCAGCGACCAGCCGGCCTGGGCGAAGCGCCGGGCGCAGGCTTCGCCGAAACCCGAGGTGGCGCCGGTGATGAATACGGTGGAAGTCATGCTGTTCTCCTTGCTCTGGGGCACGGGCCCGTTGCGAATAGACCGGCATAGGTTACGCCATCCACAGGGGCGAGCTCCTGGCGAAAAAATCGCCAGCACCATACAGCCCGCGCCGCAACTGCACCGCAGCGATTACTCCCAAGTTTATCCACAGCTTTTCGCACAGTTGCCGGGGACAAGTCCGGGTAACCGTGCAAACGCCTGGCCGGTCGTATAACCCACTGTTTCCGTGGGATAAACCGGGAGTGATCAAATTTTGAACGTCGCAAGCCACGCAACGGAAACCGGGCATTCCAGACAGGTATCACCAAGTTATCCACAAGGTGCTTCACAGAGATTGTGAGCAGAAGCCGGGTGCAGGCCGTAACTCCGCGAGTGGCTGTCTGTGGATATCCCTATCGGACGGGCGGGACCGCCCCATCTGTTCACGGACCTAGACTTCCCTGGCTAACCACAGAGGAGATCCGACCATGGTCAAAGTCGCCTTGCTGGTACGCCTGGAAGCCAGGCCGGGGAAAGTCGCCGAAGTGGAGGAATTCCTCCGTGGCGGCCTGCCGCTGGTGCAGGCAGAGCCCGAAACCACGGCCTGGTTCGCCTTGCGCATGGGCCCCCAGAGTTTCGGCATTTTCGATGCCTTCGACAGTGAACGTGGGTTGCAGGCCCATATGGCCGGCCAGGTGGCCGCCGCCTTGATGGAACGTGCCGGAGAACTGTTCAGCACGCCGCCACAGATCGAGCGAGTGGAGGTGTTGGCGGCCAAGTTGCCCGAGGCCACGGAGGAAGAAGAGTTCTGAACATCTGTGGGAGCGCTACCTACGCGGCCTGGGACAACAGCACCTGCGCCGCAATCAGGTCTTCCAGGGCGTAGCCCACGGACTTGAACAGGGTGATCTCGCTGTTGGTCTGACGATGGCCACGGCCATGCAGCAGGTCAGCAAGTTCGAAGTGGATGCTCTGCTCGGTGATGGCACCCTCGGCGATGGCGAAGAGCAGGTCGCCGGCCTCCTCCAGCGCACCGGCGCGGGTGTCGACCACGATGCGCGAGCGGGCCACGGCGGCGCAGTCGGTTTCCCGCATGCTGGGCAGGAAGGCGCCCACCAGGTCGAGGTGGGTCCCCGGCCGCAGCCAGTCACCGAGGATCAGCGGCGAGGTGGAGGTGGTGACGCAGCTGATGCAATCAGCCTGCTGGGCGCAGGTCTGCAGGTCGGGCGCCACGTGCACGGGGTAGCCCTCGGCGGCCAGCGTGCGCACCAGTCCGGCGGCCTTCTCCGGGTGGCGTCCCCAGATATCCACACGCTCGTACTGCCGCACCACGCAATGGGCGCGGACCATGTGCGCGGCCAGGGTGCCGGTGCCCACCACCAGCAAGCGGCTGGCGTCGTGCCGGACCAGCGCGCTGGCGGCCAGGGCCGACGTACAGGCGGTGCGCCGGGCGGTGAGTTCGGAAGCCTCCAGCACCGCCAGGGGCTTGCCGGTGGCGTCGTCGAACAGGGTGAACAGCGCGGCGACCGAGGGCAGGCCCTTTTCGCCGTTGTGGGGATAAACCGTGACCAGCTTCACGCCGACGCCCTGCCCCTGCTGCCAGACCGGCATACAGAGCAGCGTGGCGTCTTGTGGCAGGGCATGGCAGGCGCGCACCGGAGCCTCGGCCGGATTGGCCAGGCCGTGGCGCAAGGCTTCGATCAGTTGTGGATAAGGCAACGCCGCGGCGACGTCGGCGTTGGTGAAAAAGCGAAGGGTTTGCATCGCGGACTCCCTGGTGGACCTGGGGTGAGCAAACAGCCCTCTCCCCCGGCCCCTCTCCCTGAAGGGAGAGGGGAGACGCTCGGGGAAAGGTTGGAGGCGGCGGGTCAGTGCCCGCCGAGGTAGGCGTTGCGGACTTCCTGGTTGCCCAGCAGTTCCTCGCCCGTGCCGCTCATGCGGATTTCACCGGTGACCATCACGTAGGCGCGGTCGGAGAGCTTGAGCGCGTGGTTGGCGTTCTGCTCCACGAGGAAGATGGTCATGCCGGTCTGGGCCAGTTCCTTGAGGGTCTGGAAGATCTGCTTGACCACGATGGGCGCCAGGCCCAGGGAAGGCTCGTCGAGCAGCAGCAGCTTGGGCCGGCTCATCAACGCGCGGGCGATGGCGAGCATCTGCTGTTCGCCGCCGGACATGGTCATGGCGCGCTGGTTTCGCCGTTCCTTCAAGCGCGGGAAGAGGTCGAACATGCGTTGCATGTCCTCGTCCGCATGGTCCATGCCGATGGGAATGGTGCCCATCAGCAGGTTCTCTTCCACGCTCATGTCAGGAAACACCCGGCGCCCTTCCGGCGACTGGGCGACGCCGTTGGACGCGACATAGTGCGCCGACCTGTGGGTGATGTCGGTGCCGCCGTAGACGATGGCGCCGTTGGCCGCGCGCGGCTGGCCGAAGATGGACATCAGCAGAGTGGACTTGCCCGCGCCATTGGCGCCGATCAGGCTCACCGTCTCGCCTTCGTTGATGTGCAGGCTGACCTTTTTCAGTGCCTGGATCGGGCCGTAGAAGACGTCGACATCCTTGAACTCCAGGAGGGGTGCACTCATGCCACTTCCTCCTCTTCGGCGCCGAGGTACGCGGCGATCACCTTGGGATCGTGGCGGACATCGTGGGGGTTGCCTTCGGCAATCACTTCGCCGTGGTCCAGCACCACGATGTGGTCGGAAATGCTCATCACCATGCCCATGTCGTGTTCGATCAGCAGTACGGTCTGGTCGTGTTCGTCGCGCAGCTTGCGGATGATCCGGCTGAGCGCTTCGGTCTCGGCCGGGTTGAGGCCGGCGGCGGGTTCGTCGAGGCAGATCAGCTGCGGCCGGGTGCACATGGCGCGGGCGATCTCCAGGCGGCGCTGCTGGCCGTAGGAGAGTTCGCCGGCCAGGCGGTTGGCGCAGTCCACCAGGTCCACCACTTCCAGCCAGTAGAAGGCGTGGTTCAGCGCATCGTCCTCGGCCTTGCGGAAGCCCGGGGTGTTGAACACGCCGGCCAGCAGGTTGCGGTTGACCCACATGTGCTGGGCCACCAGCAGGTTCTCCACCACCGACATTTCCCGGAACAGGCGGATGTTCTGGAAGGTTCGCGCGAGGCCCGCGCGGTTCACCAGGTGGGTGCCGCCAAACATCTTGTAGTGCAGGCGGCTGGCGAACTGCGCCGGGTTGACGAAGTCGGTGGGCTGGAAGGGCTCGCCCAGCACCTTGATGATGTCCGTGGTCGCGCCACGGGTGTTGAGCTGGATGCGTCCGCCGGTGGCCTTGTAGAAGCCGGTCAGGCAGTTGAATACGGTGGTCTTGCCGGCACCGTTGGGGCCGATCAGCGCGGAGATCGAGCCGCGCTTGATCTTCAGGCTGACGTCGTTGAGCGCCTTGATGCCACCGAAGTGCATCATCAGGTGCTCGACGCTGAGGATGTTTTGGTCGCTCATGGGGCTACTCCTTTACGCGGGGTGAAGCCGACACGGCTGATACGGATCAGCCCGCGCGGTCGCCAGATCATCATCACCACCATGAGCACGCCGAACAGCAGCACACGGTAGTCGGCGAAGGTGCGAAGCAACTCCGGCGCGACAGTGAGGACGAAGGCGGCGATCACCACCCCGACGGTGGAACCCATGCCCCCGAGCACGACGATGGCGAGAATCAGCGCCGACTCGAAGAAGGTGAAGGACGAGGGGTTCACGAAGCCCTGGTAGCTGGCGAAGAACACCCCGGCAAGCCCGGCGGTAGAGGCGCCCAGCATGAACGCCGAGAGCTTCACCAGCACGTGGTTCAGGCCCATGGCGCGGCAGGCGATTTCATCTTCGCGCAGCGCTTCCCAGGCCCGGCCGACCGGCATGCGGGTCAGGCGGTGCTTGATGTAGAGCACCAGCAGCACCACCAGGAAGAGCACCACGTAGATGAACAGGAACTTCAGGTTGGGGTTGTAGGCGAAGCCGAAGTACTCGTGGATGGGCACCCCGCCATCCTTCGCCCGGCGACCGAACTCCAGGCCGAAGAAGGTCGGCGACGGTACCGACATGCCGTTCGGGCCACCGGTGAAGCTCAGCCAGTTGTTGAGGATCAGGCGGATGATCTCGCCGAAGCCCAGGGTCACGATGGCCAGGTAGTCGCCGTGCATGCGCAGCACCGGGAAGCCCAGTAGCGCACCGGCCAACGCTGCGGTGAGCGCGGACAGCGGCAAGGCGGCCCAGAAGCCGAGGCCCAGGTGGTCGTAGCCCAGCGCCAGGCCATAGGCACCGATGGCGTAGAAGGCCACGTAGCCGAGGTCGAGCAGGCCGGCGAGGCCGACCACGATGTTCAGGCCCAGGCCCAGCAGCACGTAGATCAGGCCGAGGATGACCACGGTGAGCAGGTACTTGCTGGCGAAGAACGGGAAGATCACCGCGGCGACAATCAACAGCGGCACGATCCAGCGCAGCCGGCTCTTGTAGTCGGGCGCACGCACGTGCACGCCGGAGCCGGTGGTCTCGAAGCGCTGCATCAGCACTTCGCCGCGCGGGGTCTGCAGGTAGAGGCTGAGGAAGAAGCGGCCGAGCATGACCACGGCCATCATCACGCCGACGCGCTTGAACTCCAGGTTGAAGCTGTAGCCATCGAGCACCACGCCCATGATGGGCCCGAAGACGATGAGGGCGAGCAGACCGGCGATAACGGCGTCGATCAGGCTCTTCTTGATATCCAGGGGTTTCCTGGCAATGGCAGAAGTCATGATTTACACCTTGGCGACGTGCGGACGGCCCAGCAGGCCCTGGGGACGGAAGATCAGGATCAGCACCAGCAGCGAGAAGCTGAACACGTCCTTGTAGTCGGTATTCACCATGCCGGAGAACTGCGCTTCGGCGATCCCGAGGATGATGCCGCCGAGCATGGCGCCGGGCAGCGAGCCGATGCCGCCGAGCACCGCGGCGGTGAACGCCTTGATGCCGATGATGAAGCCTGCGTAGAAGTCGAAGGTGCCGTAGTTCATGGTGATCAGCACGCCGGCCAGGGCAGCCATCGCTGCACCGATGACGAACACGTAGGAGATGACCCGGTCGGTGTTGATACCGAGGATCGACGCCATCTTGCGGTCCTGCTGGGTGGCGCGGCACATGCGGCCGAGCTTGGTGCGCTGGATGATGTAGGTCAGCACCCCCATGCCGATGAAGGCCGCCACCAGGATGAACACCTTGGTGTAGGTGAGCTGCACGAAGCCGTCACCGATATGGAACTTCAGCGCGCCGTCGAGCAGGGTGGGCACGCCTTGCTGGCGGGCGCCCTGGCTGAGCTGCACGTAGTTCTGCAGGATCAGCGACATGCCGATGGCGGAGATCAGGGGCGCCAGGCGGGTGGAGTTGCGCAGCGGCTTGTAGGCGATGCGCTCAATCACGAAGCCGTACACGCCGGTCACCGCAATGGTGAACAGCAGGGTGCCAAGGATCAGCAGCGGGAAGGATTCGAGTCCGAAGAAGGCCAGGATGGCCAGGGTGATCGCGGCGATGTAGGCGGAGATCATGTACACCTCGCCGTGGGCGAAGTTGATCATGCCGATGATGCCGTAAACCATGGTGTAGCCGATGGCGATCAGACCGTAGACCGACCCGAGGGTCAGCCCGTTGATCAGCTGTTGCAGGATAATACCGTCCATCACTCTGTCTCGTCTTTTGGGGGTCCGGCCTTGGGTTCGGCCAGCTCCCGCGAGTGGAATCAGACGGGCACCACTGAAAAACCATGTCAAATCGAGCGGTTCCCCGCCCGGCTCAAGCAGAAAAGGACTTCAGCAGTTTCCCGGAATACACCGACCGGCCAGATGCGGGTGGCATCTGGCCGGTCAGCCGAGCTATATCCAGTGTCGGATCAGGATCGAGCGAGCTAGAGCCGGACAAGGCGGAAAGGGTTGAGGGACGCGGAGTTTACGACTGTAAATGAGCAGTCCCGAGACCCTTTCCAACGCTGGCCGGCCGACGCGCAGGCGATCCTGGCCGACACTCACTGCTGGGCGTATTTACCTTTGTCATCCCACTCGTAAATTACGTAGTCGGAGACTTTCAGGTCGCCCTTGGCATCCCATTCCTTCTTGCCCATCACGGTCTGCACCGGATGGCTCTTCAGCCATTCGGAAGCCTTGGCCGGTTCGTTGGAGCCTGCGCCATTGAAGCCGGCAGCCAGGGCTTGCAGGGTCGCGTAGGCGTACAGGGTGTAGCCTTCCGGCTCGAAGCCGCTGGCGCGGAATTTCTCGATCACGGCCTTGCCGTCGGCGATCTTGCGCGGGTCGGCGCCGAAGGTCATCAGCACACCCTTGGTGTACTGCGGACCGCCGGCAGTAGTGACCAGTTCGTCGGTGACGATGCCGTCGCCGGAGAGGAACTTGGCGGTCAGGCCCTGCTCACGCATCTGGCGAACCAGCGGGCCGGCTTCCGGGTGCAGGCCACCGAAGTAGACGACTTCGGCACCGGAGGCACGAATCTTGGTGACCAGGGCGTTGAAGTCCTTCTCGCCACGGGTCAGGCCTTCGTACAGGACTTCCTTCACGCCGCGCTTGGCCAGCTCCGCCTTGGTGGCATCGGCCAGGCCCTGACCGTAGGTGTCCTTGTCGTGGATGATGGCGACCTTGGTGGCCTTCAGCACGTCGACGATGTAGTCACCGGCCACGATGCCTTGCTGGTCGTCACGGCCGCACATACGGAACATGCCGGACAGGCCGCGCTCGGTCACTGCCGGGTTGGTGGAGCCGGGGGTCATGGCGATGATGCCCGCCTCGTCATAGACCTCGGAAGCAGGGATGGTGGAGGAGGAGCAGAAGTGACCGACAACGGCGATGGCCTTGTCCTGGTCGACGAGACGGTTGGCAACGGCCACGGCCTGTTTCGGCTCGCAGGCGTCGTCAGCTTTCACCAGCTTGATCTTCTCGCCGTTGATACCACCGGCGGCGTTGAGGTCTTCGGCGGCCTGGGAGGCGCCGCGCCAGTATTGTTCCCCAAAGGAGGCGTTCGCGCCGGTGTGCGGCCCGGCTACGCCAATGACTACATCAGCCTGTACTACGGAAGAAACGCCCAGTGCGGTGGTAACCGCCAGAGCCAGAAAGCCTTTTCTGAAAATCTTCTGCGACATGGAGTTTTGCTCCTGAGGTTTTTAGGGTTAGCGCTCGTGTTCAGCAAGTGGCGTGCCATTAATTCTTGTAGTTGCTCCGCGCCCTGAAAGGCTTTTCCCACCTCCTAGGTTTCTTATTTTTATTCTTTAAAATCAGTAACTTCCAAATCGCATCAAGAAAACCTGAGACAGGCCTGGAAGCCGCACAGCATCAAGGTGCCAGCACGTGCGGTAACAATAGACTCGCGGTACTCATTTGCACATCGCTGGTGCGCGAATATTCCCACTCTGCACTGTTACTGCCCCGCTCTGGACTCCCCAATCCTGCAAGAAACAACCCTGCGCCTCATAGCGGTGCAGTGCAACTTTTTTGCGACTTGCATCACGTCCCCAATGACCAGTCAGAGCTTTTCGCAGGGTGGAAATCGCTTTTCATTTCCACCGTTCGAGACCGCCCATGGTGGACCGGTGAAGCGTGGTCCACCCTACTCCAATCTTCCCTTCCTGCTAGATCACCACGCGCAGGCACTGCCCTGCGTGATAGAGCGAAAAACCCGCTTCGTAGAGCGAACTCCTGAGCCCCACCGCAGACACCGCACGCATGGGCTGGAAGGGCATCGGCAACACCGTTTCGTCACCGCTCAGAAGGTAATCGGCGAAGGCCTTGCCCACCACGCTGCCGGTGGTCACACCACGGCCGTTGTAGCCAGTGAAGGCGAGCAGCCCGGGCGCCGGCTCGTAGAGCCGCATCAGGTGGTCGGGGGTGAAATCGATGCAACCGGTCCAGGTGAATTCCCAATCCACCTTGCCGAGATAAGGGAAGTAGTGGCGCTGGATACGGTCGGCCCAGGCACGCAGGAACCAGGCCGGCTTGCGCGAGCCGTTGCCCAGGCTGCCGAGCAGCAGGCGGCCGGCGGCATCGCGGCGGATACTGCTGAGCACCTGGCGGGTATCCCAGGAACCTTGCCCGCCCGGCAGGATACGCGCGGCGGCCTCGCCCGAAAGCGGCGTGGAGGCCACCTGGTAGTAGAAACCGGGGAAGAAGTGGCGCCGCAGTTCGGTCCACTCGCCTTCGGTGTAGGCGTTGGAGGCGATCACCACCTGCGGGGCGATAGCCACGCCGTGTTCGCCGTGCACGCACCAGTTGGCGCCCTGGCGTTCCAGGCGCAGCACGGGGGAATGTTCGAAGAGCTGGCCGCCGAGGTACTTCACCGCGCGGGCCAGGCCACGGGTGTAGCCCATGGGGTTGAGGGTACCGGCGCGGCGGTCGAGCAGCGCGGCGGCGATCTTGTCGGTGCCGGTGGCTTCGCGGCAGGCGGCGCCGGTCAGCAGCTCGACCGGTGCGCCACGGCGCTGCCACTGCTCGCAGCGACTGGCGAGATCGGCCTGGCCACGGGCGTTGTGGGCCATGTGCAGGGTGCCTTCGCGGCGCAGCTGGCAGTCGATGTCATAGCGATCCACCAGGGAAAACACCAGGGACGGCGCGGCCCCCAGGGTGCGGTTGAGGCGCTCGCCAACGGTTTTGCCGAGGCCGGCTTCGATCTCATCCGGCGGAATCCACATGCCGGCATTGACCAGTCCGACGTTGCGCCCGGAACCGCCATGACCGGCGGTGTGGGCCTCCAGCAGGCAGACACGCTTGCCCGCCTCCAGCAGGTGCAACGCGGCGGAGAGGCCGGTAAAACCGGCCCCGATCACGCAGACATCGGCCCTGACCTCGCCGTGCAGCACAGGGCTTTCCGGCAGTTGTGGCGTCAGATATTCCCAGAGGCATTCCTGGCGCAGGGTCATCGAGTGCAATCCTTAGTCGAAGGTGATGCCCTGGGCCAGCGGCAGTTCGTGGGAGTAGTTCACGGTATTGGTCTGACGACGCATGTAGGCCTTCCAGGAGTCAGAGCCGGATTCGCGACCGCCACCGGTTTCCTTCTCGCCACCGAAGGCGCCACCGATTTCCGCGCCGCTCGGGCCGATGTTGACGTTGGCGATGCCGCAGTCGCTGCCCACCGCCGACTGGAACAACTCGGCCTCGCGCACATCGGTGGTGAACACGCAGGACGACAGGCCCTGGGGCACGGCGTTGTTGAGGGCGACGGCGTCTGCGAAGTCGCTGTAGCCGATCACGTAGAGAATCGGGGCGAAGGTTTCGTGGCAGACGACCGCGCTCTGGCCGGGCATTTCGACGATGGCCGGGGATACGTAGTAGGCATTCGGGAACTGCCCTTCGAGCTGGCGTTCACCACCGAATACCTTGCCGCCTTCGGCACGCGCCTGCTCCAGGGCGCGCTGCATGCCCTCGAAGCTCTGCTTGTCGATCAGCGGGCCGATCAGGTTGCCTTCCAGCGGATGGCCGATGCGCACCTTGGAGTAGGCAGCCTTCAGACGCTCGACGATCTCGGCCTTCACCGATTCGTGGGCGATCAGGCGGCGCAGGGTGGTGCAGCGCTGGCCGGCGGTGCCGACGGCGCTGAAGAGAATCGCACGCACCGCCAGGTCGAGGTCGGCGCTGGGGGCGAGGATCATGGCGTTGTTGCCGCCGAGTTCCAGCACGCTGCGGGCGAATCGGGCCGCCACACGAGGCGCCACTTCGCGACCCATACGGGTGCTGCCGGTGGCGCTGACCAGGGCCACGCGCGGGTCATCCACCAGGGCTTCGCCGGCTTCGCGAGCACCGATCACTACCTGGCT
This sequence comes from Pseudomonas sp. BN411, assembly GCF_029871235.1. GTDB lineage: Bacteria > Pseudomonadota > Gammaproteobacteria > Pseudomonadales > Pseudomonadaceae > Metapseudomonas. Next base: position 584,704 of record NZ_SSOM01000073.1, on the reverse strand, counting down.
GAGGTGGGCGGGGGCCTCACTGAAATTCTTCGCCACGCGCTCGAACAGCGCCTGGCAGGCCAGGGCGGTGAGCGGGGTCTTCTCCGAGGGTTTCCACACCACCGGGTTACCGCAGACCAGCGCCAGCGCCGCGTTCCAGGACCAGACGGCGACCGGGAAGTTGAAGGCGCTGATCACACCGACCACGCCCAGCGGGTGCCAGGTTTCGCGCATGTGGTGGCCGGGGCGCTCGGAGGCGATGGTCAGGCCGTAGAGTTGGCGCGACAGGCCGACGGAGAAGTCGCAGATGTCGATCATTTCCTGCACTTCACCCAGGCCTTCCTGGGTGATCTTGCCGGCTTCCCAGGACACCAGTTCGCCCAGCTCGGCCTTGTACTGGCGCAGCACTTCGCCGTACTGGCGGATCAGCTCGCCACGGCGCGGCGCCGGCACCTTGCGCCAGGCCTGGAAGGCATCAGCGGCACGGGCGATCTTCGCTTCGACTTCGGCGCGGCTCTCCAGGCGGACGGTGCCGATGCGGCTGCCGTCGATGGGCGAATGAACGGCGTGATCGCCTTGCTGGTAGAGGGACGAATCGACACCAAGACGGTCAAGCAGTGCGGCAACCATGGGGAACTCCTGTCTCAACGAACTGATGGCCCTCTGCAGGAGCGAGCTTGCTCGCGAAGCCTTCGCCAGCAAGCTGGCTCCTACAAGTTGGGAGCCAGATGGGAATGGCACCAGTAATAGCTGCGAAAAGGGCTTGCCAACAAACGACCTTTCCGACACATATCATTCCGTTAATTCATGATCCTGCCCGCCACGAGAAACCCCGATGCTCAAACGCCACATGCCCTCGATCACCGCCCTGCAATGTTTCGAGGCAGTGGCCCGGCACCTCAGTTTCACCCGTGCGTCCGAGGAGCTGAGCCTGACCCAGAGCGCGGTGAGCAAGCAGGTGGCGCAACTGGAAGAGTTGCTCCAGCACCTGCTGTTCCGCCGTGTGCGTCGGCGCCTGCAACTGACCCCGGCCGGCTCGCTGTACCTGACCGAAGTGCGCAAGATCCTCGCCCAGGTAGAGATGTCCACCCACTACATGCTGTCCTACGGCGGCGATACCGAGGTCCTGCGCGTGGCCACCCCGCCGACCTTTGGCGCGCGCTGGCTGATTCCGCGCCTGAAGGGCTGGCGCCTGCGCCATCCGAACATCCACCTGGACCTGCGCAACGAGCTGGAGCCGAACGCCCTGGTCCAGGGCCGCAGCGACGTAGCCTTCTACTTCGGCCACGGCGCCCTGCCCGGCGCCGAGTGCATCCGCCTGTTCAGCGAGGAAGTGGTACCGGTCTGCGCCCCCGGCGCGATGCCCGAGAAACCCTTCACCGAGCCGACCCAGCTCACCGACCTGGTGCTGCTGCAGAACGCCACTCGCCCCGAGGCCTGGCACGAGTGGTTCCAGAGCCAGGACCGGCACACCGAGCACAGCTACCACGGGCCGCGCTTCGACACCTCCTACATGTGCATCCGCGCCGCCCAGGCCGGCTGCGGCGTGGCCCTGCTGCCGCGCTTCCTGGTGGAAGAGGAACTGGAGGAAGGCAAGCTGGTGATCCCCTGGGACCATCCCCTGCCCAGCCGCAATGCCTATTACCTGGCCTACCCCGAGCACGCGGCGGAAGTGCCGAAGGTGAAGGACTTCGTGCGCTGGATGCTGGAGCAGTTGGATCAGGAATGACCGGGGAAAATGGACCGAGCACTGCCCTGTCATACGGCGCGGACTTCTCTTCCGTAGGGGCGAATTCATTCGCCAAGCAGGCCGCAGGCCTGCCCCAACGCGGACTCCCCCGGGGGCCGCTTCGCGCCCCTTGGCGAATGAATTCGCCCCTACAAGTGATGCAATCCATCCCGTTCTGGGCTTCAGGAAAAAACGGAATGAACCCGCCGGTTTTTTTCGTTTGCTCCGCCGCCGCCGGGCTGCTTGGATAGGCTCATCTTTCCTTCAGCCCGGAATCGCTCCATGTCCACCAACGAACGCCTGTTTGCCCTGGTCGCCAGCGTGATCGGTGAACCCGCCGCCCGCTGGGTCGAAGCCCACGTGGAGGTCCCCGCAGGCCTGTCCGCATTTCCCCTCAACGAAACCGCCGTGCATCGCGCCTGGCTGGCCGAGGCGCTGAACCTCTGCCTGTTCCACAAACTGGTGGAGGCGGTCCCCATCGGCCGTACCTACGTGGAAGAACAGCGCGCCAAAGGCCGCCATGTGGTGTTCGACCACGGCGCGATCCGCACCGTCGACTGGCCGGACAACGGCGCCCTGCCCCGTGGCCGCCAGGCGTTCGCCCGCCTGCTGGAACCCCTGGGCTTCGCCGACGTGCGCACCTATCCGCTGACCCGGCTGAAGATGACCGGCTACGCCTACCGGCAGATGGACCTTCCCGAGGACATCGCCCAGTTCTTCGTTTCGGAGCTGCATCCGGGCCGGTTCAGCGAGAGCTTCCAGTTGGCCGTGACCCGCGTGGTGGGCGACAGCCGCGACCCGCTGGACGCCAGCCACAAGGCCGTGCTCGACACACTCTGGCGCCAGCGCCAGTGCAGCTTCGCCGAAGCCAGGCACCTGCTGCCGGCGCTCTACCGTGCCTTCGACCGTCAGCACGGCGTGGTGCACGAGCAGGACTACGAACTGCTGCGCGAGGAAAGCGTGGAGATGGCCTGGATTTCCACCGAGGGCAATATGTTCAACCACCTCACCGATCGGGTCGCCGACCTGCAGGCGGTGGTGGACGAACAGAACGCCAAGGGCCGGCCGATGAAGGCCAGCATCGAGGTTTCGGCCTCGGGCCGGGTGATGCAGACCGCCTACCGTGCAGTGCAGGTGCAACGCGACTTCGTCGATGCCGGCGGACGCGCCGTGCAGCGCGAGGTGCCCGGTTCCTTCGTCGAGTTCATCCAGCGCGAGATCGACCCCGACGACGCACGCCTGGACCTGAACTTCGACAGCAGCAACGCGCAGGGCATCTTCAAGATGACGGCAGGCCAGTAGGCGCGAATTCATTCGCCAAGCAGGCCGAAGATCTGCCCATCGCTCTGTCAGGGGGCAGCTTCGCAGCCCTTGGCGAATGAATTCGCCCCTACAGAGATCTACGCCCATGCGAGCTCCAGAAACCAAAAAGGCCGCTCAATCGAGCGGCCTCTTCGTGATCCCCGGAGGTCAGTCGACCAGGGCCAGGGTGCCCTTCATCATCGATACGTGGCCGGGGAACGAGCAGAAGAACTCGTAGTTCTCACCGGCCGCCAGCTTGGCCACATCGAAGGTTACGCTGTCGCTCTCGCCACCACCGACCATCTTGGTGTGTGCAATGATGCGGGCGTCGTCGGCCTTCAGGTAATCCTTGTCGAGGCCGGCGGTCATGCCTTCGGTGGCAATGGCCTGGGCATCGGCAGTCTTGCTCAGCACCCAGTTGTGACCCATCACGTTCTTGGCCAGCTTGCCGACGTGCTTGAGGTTCACGGTGAAGGTCTTGCAGCTCTTGCTGACCTTGATCTCTTTGGTATCGAAAGTCATCTGATCGGTGGCCTGCACATCCACGGTACATTCAGCAGCCAGCAGAGGTGCACTGGCCAGGGCCAGCACGGATGCAACGACGAGCTTGCGAATCATGGGAGTCTCCTTGGCAGAAAGGGCAGAAATGCCCCAGAAGGGAGACTGCCCTATTCGTCAGCGAGTTCCCATGACCTGCGGCAACGGGCCGCAATCCTGAAAACAAGGAAGTTCACGCCCCATGCTGTCGTTCTTCATCGCCGCCATGCTCCTCGGATTTGTGTTCAATGCCGCGCCCGGCGCGGTCTTCAGCGAGACCCTGCGGCGCGGCCTGCGGGATGGCTACCGGCCCGCGCTGATGGTCCAGATCGGTTCCCTGGTGGGCGACGCCACCTGGGCCGCCCTGGGCCTCACCGGCCTGGCCCTGCTGCTGGACAGCGCCACCGTGCGCTACCCCCTGACCATCGCCAGCGCCCTGTACCTCGCCTGGCTGGGGCTGCAATCCCTGCGCGACGCCCATCGCCCGCCGCAACCTTCGCCCGAGGATGCCGGCGCCACAGGCGGCGCCTTCGCCTCGGGGGCCGCGCTGTCACTGACCAATCCTCAGAACATCGTCTACTGGGCCGCCATGGGCGGGGCCATGGCAGCCGTTGGCGTAGCCGAGCCGACGCCCACACACCTGGCGGTGTTCTTCGGCGGTTTCATGTTGTCGTCGCTGCTCTGGTGTTTCATCTGCGCCGGCCTGGTGGACTGGTTCCGCCGCGTCGCGTCCACCCTCTGGCACCGGGTCACTTACCTCGCCTGCGGCCTCTGCCTGCTGGCCCTTTCGGGGATGACGGCGGCGGAGCTGATGAAGATCGCCTGAGCTATCGGACCGATCGAAACAAACTACGGGCGGGCCGCCGGGGCACCGTCCTAGCATGGCGCCATTCATCCACAAGGAGATACGCCATGGACTTCCTGCAAAGCCTGCTCGCCGCCTATGCCGCCGGGGCTTGCGGCGCCTCCGCCGAGTGATTGCACCCCCTACCGTTCGGAAGCTGACTACTCGAACAACTTGGAGCTCGAGGACGAAGCCGGTACTCTTGCGCGCTTTTTTCGCACCAGGAGTCCCCCATGTCCTTGCGTTCCGTCTGCGTGTTCTGCGGTGCCAGCCCCGGCGCCAAGCCGATCTACCGTGAAACAGCTGCCCTCCTGGGTCACACCCTGGCCGAGCGCGGTATCACGCTGGTATACGGCGGCGGCGCAGTCGGCCTGATGGGCACCGTGGCGGATGCGGCGCTAGCCGCCGGTGGCGAGGTCATCGGGGTGATTCCGCAGAGCCTGATGGACGCCGAAATCGGCCACAAAGGGCTGACCCGCCTGGAAGTGGTGGATGGCATGCACGCACGCAAGGCCCGCATGGCCGAGCTGTCGGACGCCTTCATCGCCCTGCCCGGCGGCCTGGGTACCCTGGAAGAGCTGTTCGAGATCTGGACCTGGGGCCAGCTGGGCTACCACAGCAAGCCGCTGGGCCTGCTGGAAGTGAACAGCTTCTACGACAAGCTCACCGACTTCCTCGACCACCTGGTGGAAGAGCGCTTCGTCCGCGACCAGCACCGCGGCATGCTGCAGGTCGGCGGCCACCCGGAAATCCTGCTGGACCGCCTGGAAGCCTGGCGTCCGTCCAGCGCGCCCAAGTGGGTCGATCGCAAGCCGCACTGACCGCCCGCCCGTCCCGGTCTTACACTGTCCGGGACGAACCTGGGGCCAGGAGTGATCGATGGCGGACGACGAGCGGATCAAGGTCTACTACAACAGCGCCTGCCCAGTGTGCAAAGCCGGCATCGAAGGCCAGAAAGGCAAGACCACCGCCTGTCAGGTGGAATGGGCCGATGTCCACCAGGACAACCGCGCGGTGGAAGAAATCGACGAGAACCTGGAATACGTCCGCGAGCGCCTGCACCTGGTGGACGAACAGGGCGTCAAGCACATGGGGATGGACGCCTTCATCGTGCTCTGGCGCCATTCGCCACGGGAGCACTGGAAAGCCCGGCTGTTCTCCCTGCCGTTGATCCACGGCCTCTCGCAACTCGCCTACAAGGCCTTCGCCCGCGCGCTCTATCGCTGGAACAAGGCCAAACACCACTGGTGACATGGATGACCACTGCAATCGAAACCCTGCCCACCCTCTCCCCCGCCGACCGCCAGCGCCTGGTCGACGTCTGGGAAGGCGCCGTGCGCGCCACGCATCACTTCCTCACTGAGGACGACATCCAGTTCTTCAAGCCTCTGGTGCGTGATGCTTACCTGGATTCAGTGAGCCTGGCCTGCTTGCGGGGTGCCGACGGGCAGGTCGCCGGCTTCATCGGCACGGTCGAGGACAAGGTGGAAATGCTCTTCGTCGACCCGGCGCAGCATGGCCGGGGCATCGGCCGCGCCCTGATGGGCCACGCCCTGGCCCACGGCGCGCAATCTGTGGATGTGAACGAGCAGAACCCGCAGGCGGTGGGTTTCTACCTGCACCTGGGGTTCGTCCAGCATGGCCGCTCGGACGTGGATGGCGCGGGCAAGCCATTTCCGATCCTGCATCTGCGCAAGGACTGAAGCCGGCCCGTCTTTTGTCGTGCTGTGGGGCGTTGATGGGTATCGCTTCGCTCCACCCATCCTACGAAGCTGACCGGGCTACCCTCACCCCAACCCTCTCCCGGAGGGAGAGGGGGTCAATTGTGCCGACATCAGCCGAGCATTTTTCCTGTAGGGGCGAATTCATTCGCGAAAGCAGGCCGCAGGCCTGCCCAAGATCACCCCTGCGGCTGTTGCACGATGATGGTCTGCGCCGGCATGGGTGCCGGGAAGTCCGCGCCCAGGGCCTCCTTGATCACCCGGTTGGTATCGAAATACACCTGCCAGTAGTTGTCGTTGTGGCAATAAGGCCGTACCGCCAGCACCGGCCCCACCAGGTTGAACTCGAGGATTTCCACATCCACCGGCGGCTCGGTGAGCACGTTGGGGATGGCGGCGATGCGCGCCTTGAGAACAGCCGCGGCTGCGTGCCAGTCGGCGGCGCCGGAGAGCTGGGCCTTGAGTTCCACGCGGCGGAATTCGTTGTGGCTGTAGTTCTGGATGGTGTCGCTGAAGATCTTGTTGTTGCCCACCAGGGTCATCACGTTATCCGGGGTGTTGATCGCGGTGGCGAACAGGCCGATCTCCTTCACCGTGCCGGTCACGCCGCCAGCGCTGATCATGTCGCCCACCTTGAACGGCCGCAGGACGATGATGAAACCGCCTGCCGCCAGGTTGGCCAGCAGGCCCGACCAGGCCATGCCGATGGCCAGGCCGACCGCCGCGATCAATGCCGCGAGACTGGTGGTCTGGATGCCGAAGAAGCCGAGGATGCCCACCACCAGCAGGACGTTCAGGGTGACGGTGATGAACGAGCCGACATAGCGCAGCACCGTCGGGTCGACTTTTTGTCGTTCCAGCGAGCGCTGGACCAGTCCGACTGCGAAGCCGATGAGCCAGCGACCCACCACCCAGAAGGCGATGGCCGCGAGAATCTTGACGCCGAAGGTGGTGGCGTACTGCATGACCGTGGTCATAAACGCGCTGACCTTCTCGGTACCCACATTAACGATGGTTGTTTCATCCATGGCAAAGCACCTTGCAGGAGAGAAGTGGCCCCGAAAAAGCTAGCACGGCGCCGGCAAAGTGCTCGCGGCAACAGCCCGCGCGCTTTTGTAGGTTGGGCTGAGGTACGAAGCCCAACGAGACGGAGTCCCGCCTGAGGCACCGACGTTGGGCCTCGCTACGCTCGGACCAACCTACAGGAGCGGCAGGAGCGTCAGATGGCGAGTTCCCAGAGTGGCATGACGGTGACGCGGACTTCCGGGTCGTGGCTGCCGCCGCCGAGGATGACCCCGCGCAGCGGCGAGACATCGGAGAAGTCGCGGCCCCAGGCCAGGGTGATGTGTTCCAGGTTGGGCAGGATGTTGTTGGTGGGGTCGAAGTCCACCCAGCCATTGTGCGGGCAGTACACCGAGACCCAGGCGTGGGAGGCGTCGGCGCCGATCAGGCGCGGCTGGCCGGGGGGCGGCTGGGTCAGCAGGTAGCCGCTCACATAGCGCGCCGCCACCCCACGGGAGCGCAAGCAGGCGAGCATCAGGTGGGCGAAGTCCTGGCAGACGCCACGGCGGCGCTCCAGCACCTCGGTCAGCGGCGTCGCCACCTGGGTGGCCTCGGCATCGAAGGAAAACTCGCTGAAGATCTTTTCCATCAGCGCCGCCGTGCCCTGCAGCAGCGGCCGCCCGGCGGGGAAACAGCCGGCGCCGAACTCGGTGAACTGGCGCTTGATGCGCACGTAGGGCGACTCCACCCGGTAGCGGCAGGCTTCCAGTTCCACGGAGGACAAGGCTCGACCGCTGAAGGCCAGGCTTGCCGGCACCTGTTCCCAGGCCGGCGAAGCAGTCAGGTCCACCTGTCCATGGGGCAGCACCTCGACCTGCAGGCGAGCGTTCACCTGCAGCTCATCGTGGGGTCGCTCGAAGGCCAGGCGCGTCAGCGGGTTGCCGAAAACGTCCGTGAGGTCCTGCCGCAGCGTGGGTTCGGGATTGATCAGCAGCTCCTGGCCGCTGCACAGCTGCCAGGGACAATCGCGCGGCCAGAGGTGCACCAGTTGCTGGGACAGGGATACCGGCGCCGAATAGCGGTAGTGGGTGTCGTGGAACACCTGGTAGCGGGCGCCCTGCACGGGGGCGATGGATTGGGCTTGCGCGCGCATCAGGTGGATACCGTTTGCTGGCTGACGTCATCGACGTGGGCAAAATAGCGCAATCCGAGGCGGTCGGAGACCTGGCCGACGTTCTGCGCGATTTCCCGCAGCAACCCCGCCAGCCCGGCAAGCACCTCGGCCACGCTTTCGCTGCCGAACAGGGGGTCTTCCAGGGTGGCCAGGTCGAAGGCCAGCAGGCGCCCGATCAGGCCACTCAGCACCAGCTCCTGAGGCGCGCCGAACTCCAGGTGCAGGCGTCCCAGGGAGCGCTCCAGGGCTTGCAGCTGGAAGCGCAGGGCGTGAGGGTTCTGTTCGTGCAGCAACAGCAGGTCGAGCACCGGAATCAGCTGTGGCGAGGCGAGGTAGCGTGAGCGGTAGGTGATGGTGCTGTTGCCCAGTTCCAGCAGCCACTCCAGCGCAACCGGGTCCCAGGCGGCACCGCCTTCGAGGAAGCCGGCGATGGCCTCGGCGTAGAACTGCACGCGCTCGATGCGGCGGCCGATCATCAGGAAGCGCCAGCCGTCATCGCGGGTCATGTCGTCGAGGGCGAAGCCGGACAGCGCGGCCAGGGACATCAGCAAGCGGTTGAGGAATTCCAGCGCTTCACCCAGGTCGGTGCGTTTCGGGTCCAGCGCCAGCGCATCGCGGTTCAGCTCCAGCACCGCGTGCCAGTTCTCCCGCGACAGCCGCCCACGCACCTGGGCCGCGGCCCAGTGCAGGCGGCGCAGGTTGGCGCTGACGCTGCTCGGCCACTCATCGTCCAGCAGGGCCGCCAGCAGGCGTTGCTCCAGCGGCTCGTGACCGCGGGGCACCAGGCCAACCGCGCTGGCCAGGCGCAGGGCCGATTGCAGGGCCTGTTCGTCGCCGTCTGCATCCACATAGCGCGACAACACCACCCGCAGCAGGCGGGCGCCGTCGTCGCAGCGTTCGCCGTAACGACCGAACCAGTAGAGGTTTTCCACCACCCGCGAAGGCAGGTACGGGTCCTGGCGGATCAGGTCGCGCGCGCCGAGGGAGCGCGGACGCAGGGGTTCGCCGACCACCGGCAGGTCGGCCAGCACCCAGGTGTCCTTGCTGGCGCCACCGCGCTGCATGGACACCACTTCGGCATCGGCCGCCGACGCCACCCGCGTCAGACCGCCGGGCATCACCCAGTAGCGGCCGTCGCTTCCGGCCACGGCAAAGACGCGCATGCCGATGGCCCGCGACTGCAGCTCACCTTTCAGCTCGTCGCCCTGCCAGACCGGCGCCTGGGACAACTGCGCCATGCGCTGGGCGACGTAGGCATGGGGATGGGCCTGGAGGCGCTTGCGCAGGGACTGCAACGCGCCATCGTGCAGGGCATGGCCAAACAAGGGCTCGAAGCTCTGGCTGGGGAAGGCGGGCTTGAACACCAACCCGTCCAGGCCCTGCAGCGATTTCTGCAGCAACTGCCCCTGGCCGCACCACCAGGTGCCCAGGGTCGGCAGCAGCAGGTCTTCCCCGAGCAGGTGCTGGCTGACCTTCGGCAGGAAGCCGAGCAATCCCGGCGACTCCAGCACGCCGCTGCCCAGGGCATTGGCCACCAGCACCCGCCCCTGACGCGCCGCATCCAGCAGGCCGGGCACACCCAGGGCGGAGTCGGTGCGCAGTTCCAGGGGGTCGCAGTAATCGTCGTCGAGGCGGCGCAGCACGGCATGGACGCGCTTCAGGCCGCCAAGGGTCTTGAGGTAGAGAGTAGCGTCGCGCACCGTCAGGTCGTGGCCTTCCACCAACGGGAAGCCCAACTGGCGGGCCAGGTAGAGGTGTTCGAAATAGGTTTCGTTGAATCGCCCCGGCGTCAGCAGCACCACCAGCGGCGTCTCACCATCGCTGGGAGCATGGCGGATCAGGGTTTCCTGCAAGGTGCGGAAGTAGCCGGCCAGGTACTGCACGCGCAGGTCGCGATAGAGCTCCGGCAGGGCCCGGGAGACGATCTGCCGGTTCTCCAGGGCGTAGCCGGCGCCGGACGGTGCCTGGGTACGGTCGGCCAGCACGTGCCAACGGCCGTCGGCATCGCGCGCCAGGTCCACCGCGTAGCTGTGCAGGAAGATGCCACCGGCGGGCTGCACGCCCTGGCAGGGCCAGAGGAAGTTGGGGTGGCCATAGACCAGCTCGCTGGGCAGCAGCCCTTCGGCCAACAGGCGCTGCTCACCGTAGAGATCGGCCAGCACGGCATTGAGCAGGCGCGCGCGCTGGGCCACGCCGGCAGCGATAGGCTGCCATTCCTCCGCCGAGAGCAGATTGGGCAGCAGGTCCAGCTCCCAGGGGCGGTCGGTGCCCTTGGGGTCGGCGTAGACGTTGTAGGTAACGCCGTTTTCCTGGATCTGCCGCACCAGCAGCTCCTGGCGCTGCAGCATCTGCGCCGGGCTGCTGCGCTCCATCTGCTGGAACAGGCGCTGCCAATGAGGGCGCACCCGGCCCTCGGCATCCAGCAGTTCGTGATAGGCCGTGGCGGTCAGGGGGTAGTTGGCTAGCAGCTCGGACATCAACAGGCTCGGCAGAAGGGCAGCAGGGAAACTTTAGCGGACGGCACGGCGCCCGGCCGCTGCATAAGCGGCCGGGGCGCTCCGTGCGTCTGCCTAGCGGCGACGCAGGTCCAGGGTCATGGGCAGTTCATTGTCGATCACTGGCGCGGAGACCTGCAGCTTGCCCGGCGTGTGCCCGTGGCGGAAGAAGCGCGCCAGGCGACGGCTCTCGGCCTCGTAGGCGTTCACCGGGAAGCTGTCGTAGCTGCGCCCACCGGGGTGGGCCACATGGTACTGGCAGCCGCCCAGGGAGCGTTGCATCCAGGTGTCCACCAAGTCGAACACCAGGGGCACCTGCACGCCGATGGTGGGTTGCAGGCAGGACGCCGGCTGCCAGGCGCGGTAGCGTACCCCGGCGATGAACTCGCCCACACGGCCGGTGGGCCGCAGCGGCACCGGTACGCCGTTGCAGGTGAGCACATAGCGGTCCTGCGCCATGCCGTTGACCTTCACCTGCACCCGCTCCAGGGACGAGTCCACATAGCGCACGGTTCCGCCGCCGGTGCCCTCCTCCCCCAGCACATGCCAGGGCTCCAGGGCCTGGCGCAATTCCAGGTCGACGCCCTTCACCTGGTAATCGCCGTATTTCGGGAAACGGAACTCGAAATGTGGGGCGAACCACTCGCTGCGCAATGGATAGCCGGCGGCATTGAACTCATGGACCACGTCGTCGAAGTCCTGCTGGACGAAGTGCGGCAGCAGGAAACGGTCGTGCAGTTCGGTGCCCCAGCGCACCAGCTTCGGCGGCTGGTAGGGCTCGTTCCAGAAGCGCGCCACCATCCCACGCAGCAGCAGTTGCTGGGCCAGGCTCATGCGCGCATGGGGCGGCATCTCGAAGGCACGCAGCTCCAGCAGGCCGAGGCGGCCGGTGCTGCTGTCGGGCGAGTAGAGCTTGTCGATGCAGAATTCCGCGCGGTGGGTGTTGCCGGTGACATCCACCAGCAGGTTGCGCAGCAGGCGATCCACCAGCCAGGGCGGACTATCCGCACCAGGCTCGGGCATCTGTCGGAAGGCGATTTCCAATTCGTAGAGGGCGTCGTTGCGCGCCTCGTCCACCCGCGGCGCCTGGGAGGTGGGGCCGATGAACAGACCTGAGAACAGGTAAGACAGCGATGGATGGTTGTGCCAATAGCTGATCAGGCTGCGCAGCAGGTCCGGACGGCGCAGGAAGGGCGAGTCCGCCGGCGTGGCGCCGCCCAGGACGAAGTGGTTGCCGCCGCCGGTACCGACGTGACGGCCATCGACCATGAACTTCTCGCTGGAAAGACGACTCTGCCGCGCGGCCTCGTAGAGGAATTCGGTGCGCTCCACCAGCTCGTCCCAGTTCGCCGAGGGGTGGATATTCACCTCGATCACGCCTGGGTCGGGGGTGACGCGGAAGTTGGTCAGGCGCGGATCGCTGGGCGGCTCGTAGCCCTCCAGCAGCACCGGGCACTTCAGCTCGCCCGCCGTGGCTTCGATGGCGGCCACCAGTTCCAGGTAGGCCTCCAGCTCGGACAGCGGCGGCATGAACAGGTAAAGCCGGCCTTCGCGAGGTTCGGCGCACAGTGCCGTGCGGGTGATGCCGGCGGCGGATTCCTGCATTCCGGGCGCACGGGGCTCGCCGGGACGTGCGGGGGTGCCGTCGCGCAACTGCTGGCGGATCAGCGCCGCGTGGCGCAAGGGTGGGAACTGCTGGCTCGGGTCGGCCGGGTTCACGTAGGGATAGTCCGCCTCGCTGACCCAGGGCTGGGAGTCCAGCGGCAGGCGATACCCCATCGGCGAGTCGCCGGGGATCAGCCGGCAGTGTTCATCGCGGAGGAACCAGCGACCGCTTTCCCAGCCATCACCCGCTGCGCTGCGCGCCAGCGGCAGGATCTGGCCCACCACCTCTCCCAGGCCGCGCTCGAATATCCGGCGCAGGCGCTCACGTTCCAGCGGGTCTGCCAGGCGGGCGTCTTCCGGGGTGACGTTGGCGGGCAACTTGCGCTCACGCCAGAGGTAGTAGAACCAGTCCTCGAAGGCCGGAAACTGGTTGTCCCCCGGCACGCCCAGTCGACTGGCCACGCGACCGAGGAAGCGCGCCGCGAGGTGGGCATCGGCGCCGTAGCTACGGCCTTCATCGGCATACAGGGCCGGGTCCTGCCAAATCGGCTCGTTGTCCTTGCGCCAGTAGCAGTTCAGCGACCAGCGCGGCAGCTGTTCGCCGGGATACCACTTGCCCTGGCCGAAGTGCACCAGGCCGTGGGGTGCGTAGTGCCCGCGCAGGCGATGGAACAGGTCGGCAGCCAAGCGGCGCTTGTTTGGCCCAAGGGCGGCGGTGTTCCACTCCGGGTCGTCGGGATAGTCGATGGCGATAAAGGTGGGCTCACCGCCCATGGTCAGGCGTACATCGCCCGCTACGAGATCGGCGTCGATGCGCGCACCCAGCTCGCGAATGGCCTGCCACTGCTCGTCGCTGTAGGGCCGGGTCACCCGGGGGGCTTCCCAGACACGCTCGACGCGCATTTCGTGAGAAAACGCGCACTCGCTTTCATCTACCCCACCGCTGATGGGCGCCGCCGAGGAAGGCTCCGGGCTGCAGGCCAGCGGGACGTGGCCTTCGCCTGCGAACAGGCCGGACGTGGGGTCGAGGCCGACCCAGCCGGCGCCCGGCAGGTAGACCTCGCACCAGGCATGCAGGTCGGTGAAATCCACTTCGGTGCCACTGGGGCCGTCGAGGGACTTCTGGTCGGCGGTGAGCTGGATCAGGTAGCCCGAGACGAAGCGCGCCGCCAGGCCCAGGTGACGCAGCAGCTGCACCAGCAGCCAGGCCGAGTCGCGGCAGGAGCCGGAGGCCAGTTCCAGGCTTTGCTCGGGCGTCTGTACGCCGGGCTCCATGCGGATCAGGTAGCGGATATCCCGCGACAGCTGCTGGTTGAGCGCCACCAGGAAATCCACCGTGCCCTTGGGCGTGAGGTCGACGCGGCCGAGGTAGTCGGCGAACAGCGGCGTGGCCGGCAGGCGGCTGAGATAGGGCGCCAGCTCGCGCTGGTCGTCAGCCGTGTAGCTGAAGGGGAACTGGTCGGCGATGGGTTCGAGGAAGAAATCGAAGGGGTTGAACACCGCCATCTCGGCGACCAGGTCCACTTCGACCTTCATCTCGCGGGTCTTGTCCGGGAACACCAGGCGCGCCAGGTAGTTGCCCTGGGGATCCTGCTGCCAGTTGATGAAGTGTTTGCCTGGCGACACCTTCAGCGAATAGCCGAGGACGCGTGTGCGACTGTGGGGTGCCGGGCGCAGGCGGATGATCTGCGGACCGAGGTTGACCTCACGATCGTAGCGATAGTGGGTGACGTGATGCAGTGCGACATGGATCGACACGGCGTGCCTCCTGCGAGCCTGGGCGATGACGGGAGTCGCGCAAGACTTGTGCCAGCCCCCGAACCACGGATTTCGGCCCTTCCGAGCACCGGAAAAGGGCCACCTTCGCACCCGGATGACCCGGCCGCACAAAAATGGTTCGCGGCGGACCAGCAGGTGAGACTCAAGCCTAGCGGTCGAAGATGAAGGAGAAGGGAACACGCACCGGACTGGTTAGGCCGATTGGGTATAACGGGCTATCAAGGGTGAATGACCTCTGTAGGGGCGAATTCATTCGCCAAGGGCAGCGAAGCTGTCCCCTTCAACAAGGGCGGGCAGACCTTCGGCCTGCTTGGCGAATGAATTCGCCCCTACAAGTGGACTAGCACCCGTCCGGCAAGCCAGCAATCCAGCGGGTCAATAGCTCCAGCCCTTCGCGGTGAGCGGTGGAACGGCCCAGCTCGGGCATCATCACGCTGGGGTCGGTGCTTTCCACGCGGTAGATCAGCACGGACGCGTCGGGCTGGCCGGGGTGGATATCCACCAAGCGGTCGCCGGAGCCCTTGCCCGCCGCCACCGGCTGCTTGCACAAGCCGAACGGGATGCCGAGCGGCGTGGCCGGATCGAGATAGAGGCCGGACGTGCGTGCCGGTCCCTTGGGGTTGTGGCAGTGGGAGCAGTTGATGTCGAGGTAACTGCGCGCCTGCTGCTCCAGGCTTTCATCCTTGCGCGGGGCACTGGCCAGGGCGTTTCGCGGGATGCCTTCAGGCGCCGGCAGTCCTTGCAGCAATCCCTGGCGCTGCCAGCGTTGCAGCTGGTTATCCACAGCGTCTGGATAGGCCAGGTCACGGTTCAGGTGACGAGCCTTGGGTCCCAGCGGCTGCACGCCTGCGCCATGGCGCTCCTCGTGGCAGCCGGCGCACTGGTTGGCGTCGGGCACCTGGTAGTCCACCGCCAGGTTGCCGCCCTGCCCGTCCTGCAGTTCCAACGCCGCGCTGGCGCCGGTCCATTCCAGGGTGGCTTCCTGCTGCGCCTCGTCCCACACATAGGGCAGCGCCACCCAGCCCTGCCGCTGGCGCAGCAGCACGCGGGTCTCCACCAGCCTCACCTTCGCGAGGTCCAGCCCCTTGGCCGGGTCGCGGTCATCCGTGGTGTTCTTCAGCAAACGACCCTGTTCGTCCTTCGGGTAGTAGAAGGTCTTGGTCAGCACGGTGCCGACGGGAAAGTCGAAGCGCTCCTCGCCGTAGCGTGCCGCCCGCCCCGCCGGCATCCAGACGGTGCGCAGCTTGTGGGCGTAGTCGCTGAACAGGGGCGTATTGAGGTCGTAGGCCAGGGCTTCTGTGACTGGACGCAGGTGGCCTTCGGCGCGCTGCAGCATGCCCCAGCCGCTGAGCTTTTCCGGGTAGGCCTCGCCCTCTGGCAGATAGAGGGGTTCATCCTGCTGGCCACAACCAGACAGCAGCAGGAACGCCAGGCAGATGGCGAGCCTCATGAACCCTCGCGCTCCCCGGCGCTGGCCAGTACCACTTCCGGCAGCGGTGGCAACTTGCAGCGGTGAGCGCCCATGTCGGTGCTGATGTTCTTGAAGTTGTTCGGTCCGTCGACATTGACCAGGGTGGCCGCGCCGTTGTCGACGCAGATGCCCAGTTCCGCCGGCAGCTTGCCGTCCACCAGCCGGGCCGGATTCACGTAGCCGTCCCAGAGGATGTCCGGCAGGCGGCCATCGATTCCGAACTGGGCGATCTTCAAGGCTTTCAGCTCCAGGTGATCCGGGCTGTCGCCGGCGGGGCCGAAGCGGTTGCCGTGAATGGCGATGCGTTCGGGGTAGGGATCGAAGTCCTGGGTGGTGGAGAGGTCGCTGTAACCGGTGCTGAAGTAGCTGCTGACGATGACATTGGCCGTGCGGTGGTTGCCGATGTCGTTGTCGAAGATTTCCACATCGTCGTTGGAGTTGATCACCACCCCGGAGCCGGCCGGTACGCTGGCCACCGGCGTGCCCTTGTGGCCGAAGTTGTCGTGGTTGTTGCCCTCCACCTTGTTGCGGTAGATGCGCGTGCCGTGCCCCGGCTGCTGCAGGTTGGGCATGTTGAACACCAGGATGCCGCCGGTATTACCCGTAGCGACATTGTCGTAGACGTCTGCGCCGATGGTGTTCTCGATCTCGATGCCGGCGACGTTGCGTTCGGCGCGGCTATTGCGCACCACCACGTTGCGCGACTGGCCGACGTAGATGCCGGCGTCGGACGCACCGATGGCCACCGCGCCTTCGATCAGGGTGTTCTCCGTCTGCACCGGGTAGATGCCGTAGGCGCCGTTCTCGGTGGCCGGGCCGTTGGTCCATTCGGTGCGCACATTGCGGATGACGATGTTCCGTCCGCCGACCACCTTGAGGGCGTCGCCCTTGCTGTCTTCCAGGGCGAGGTCTTCGATGGTGAAGTCCGAGGCGTCCACCAGCAGCCCTTCTGCGCCAGCCTTCTGGCCCTTGAAACTGAGGATGGTCTTGTCCATGCCGGCGCCCTTGAGGGTCACGCCGCTGACCTTGAGGCTGAGGCCTCGGTCCAGTTGCCAGGTGCCGGCAGGGATTTCGATGACGGTGCCGGGCTTGGCCTTGATCAGGCGTGTCTGCAAGTCCTTCTGGAAATCGGCATGGGTAACGGGAGAGTCAGCCTGGTCGCCACAGCCGGCGAGCAGGAGGGCAAGAGCCAGTAGAGAGAAGGGGCGCATGGGGCGGTACCGGGTTCTTCTTGTAATTTTGGCACTATAGTGCCAAGCATCATTCTGTAGGAAGAAGCCGACAGACGACAGTGTAGGAGCGAGCCATCGCGAGCAGAGCTCGCTCCTACCAAGAGCCCGGATACGAAAACGCCAGCCCGAAGGCTGGCGTTTTTATCAGCGCGGCGCGACGGGCCGCTTGGCGGGCTTCTTCTTGCCCCCCTTCTCCGACGCTGCGGCCTTGTTCTCGGCCTGCTTGCGGGCGAAAGCGGCGGCCTTGGCCTGTTCGCGCTTGTCCCAAGGCTTGCTGCCGTCGCTGGCGCGGGGCGGCAGGCCGGTGTGCTGGGTGAGCATCTTGCCGGCGGCGCCGACCTTCTTGCTGCCGGCCGGGGTGGAGTTCTTGCGACGGGCGCTGTGGTACTCGTCACTGGCAGGCTGGTAGGTCGGAATCAGGTGGTGCTTGCCGTTGCCTATCAAGTCAGCGCGGCCCATGCGCTCCAGTGCGGCGCGCAGCATCGGCCAGCCCTTCGGATCGTGGTAGCGCAGGAAGGCCTTGTGCAGACGACGCTGTTCCTCGCTCTTGACGATCGTCACCCCGTCGCTCTTGTAGGTGACCTTGCGCAGTGGATTCTTGCCCGAGTGGTACATGGCGGTGGCGCTGGCCATGGGCGACGGGTAGAAGGCCTGCACCTGGTCCGCGCGGAAGCCATTGCGCTTGAGCCAGAGGGCGAGGTTCATCATGTCCTCGTCCGTGGTGCCGGGGTGCGCGGCAATGAAGTACGGGATGAGGTACTGCTCCTTGCCCGCTTCCTTCGAGAACTTCTCGAACATCTGCTTGAAGCGGTCGTAGGAGCCGATCCCCGGCTTCATCATCTTGTCCAGCGGACCGCGCTCGGTGTGCTCCGGAGCGATCTTCAGGTAGCCGCCGACATGGTGGGTGACCAGTTCCTTGACGTATTCCGGCGACTCCACCGCGAGGTCGTAGCGCAGACCCGAGGCGATGAGGATCTTCTTCACACCCGGCAGGGCGCGCGCCTTGCGATACAGCTCGATAAGCGAGCTGTGGTCGGTGTTGAGGTTTTCGCAGATGCCCGGGAACACGCAGGACGGCTTGCGGCAGTGCTTCTCGATCTCCGGGTCCTTGCAGGCGATCCGGTACATGTTCGCGGTCGGCCCGCCGAGGTCCGAGACCACACCAGTGAAGCCCGGAACCTTGTCGCGCATCTCTTCGATCTCACGAATGATCGAATCATGCGAGCGGTTCTGGATGATCCGCCCTTCGTGCTCGGTGATGGAGCAGAAGGTACAGCCGCCGAAGCAGCCACGCATGATGTTCACCGAGAAGCGAATCATCTCGTAGGCCGGGATTTTTTCCTTGCCGTACGCGGGGTGCGGAACGCGGGCGTAGGGCATGCCGAAGACGTAGTCCATCTCTTCGGTGGTCATCGGGATGGGCGGCGCGTTGAACCACACGTCCACATCGCCATGACGCTGCACCAGCGCACGGGCGTTGCCGGGGTTGGTCTCCAGGTGCAGCACGCGGTTGGCGTGGGCATAGAGCACCGGGTCGTTGCGCACCTTCTCGAACGACGGCAGGCGGATCACGGTCTTGTCGCGGGTCAGGCGCGGGTTGGGCAGCAACTGCACCACCTTGGCCTCTTCCGGATCGTCGACCGGGCCCTTCTCCTGCTCGATGGCACAGGCGGCGGTGTCCTGGGTGTTGACGTAGGGGTTGATGATCTTGTCGACATGGCCCGGGCGGTCAATCCGGGTGGAGTCGATCTCGAACCAGTCCGCTGGGGTGTCACGGCGAATGAAGGCGGTGCCACGCACATCGGTGATGTTTTCGATGGATTCGCCCCAGGACAGGCGCTGGGCGATCTCGACCACGGCCCGCTCGGCGTTGCCGTAGAGGAGGATGTCGGCGGTGGCGTCCATGAGGATGGAGCGGCGCACCTTGTCCTGCCAGTAGTCGTAGTGGGCGATACGGCGCAGGGAGGCCTCGATGCCGCCCAGTACCACCGGCACGTGGGTGTAGGCTTCCTTGCAGCGCTGGCTGTAGACCAGGCTGGCGCGGTCCGGGCGCTTGCCGGCGACGCCGCCGGGGGTGTAGGCGTCGTCGGAACGGATCTTCTTGTCCGCGGTGTAGCGGTTGATCATGGAATCCATGTTGCCCGCTGCGACGCCGAAGAACAGATTCGGCTCGCCGAGCTTCATGAAGTCGTCTTTCGAGCGCCAGTCCGGCTGGGCAATGATGCCCACGCGGAAGCCCTGGGCTTCCAGCAGGCGGCCGATGATGGCCATGCCGAAGGACGGGTGGTCGACGTAGGCATCGCCGGTCACGATGATGATGTCGCAGGAGTCCCAGCCGAGCTGATCCATCTCTTCCCGGCTCATCGGCAGGAAGGGTGCGGGACCGAAACACTCGGCCCAGTACTTCGGATAGTCGAACAGCGGCTTCGCAGCTTGCATATTTTTTGACCAGCGGGCTTTTTTACGGGGCGCGGAATATAGCACAAATTTTGAGCAAATCCGACGCTGACACTCGGTTTCTTCAGGGGCTGAATGCAAGGCTGTAGGAAATAGCGTACAACGTGATCACAAATACTCCGGGTCGCTATACTTTTGCCGACCTACAAACCGCCAGGCCGCAGTAGTAAATAACTTACAAGGAGCGTGTGCGGTGCGACGTCCGATCCTTACCCTCTTCCTGCTCTTGTGCTGGCTGGGCCTGACCGTGCCGGCCCAGGCAGCCTTCGAACTGACGCAGCAAAGCAGCGGTGCGACGCTCAATGGAGCGATCGACCTGCTGGAAGACCCGGACGGCACGCTGGACATCCAGGACATGGCCAGGCCGGAGGTGCAACAGCGCTTCACCCCCGCCAACGGCCGCGCCACCGTCGGTCAGAGCCGCAGCGTGTGGTGGGTGCGGGTGCAGCTCAGCCGCAGCGGCGACGCCCCGCAGCAATGGTGGCTGGAGAACTCCGGTATCACCGTCTATCGCGTCAGCCTGTTCCTGCCGGATAGCCAGGGCGGCTGGAGCCGGCGGGAAAGCAGCGAAGCCCTGCCGTTTGCCGAAACCCGCGACTATTCCTACCGGCGCATGCTGTTCAAGCTGCCGGAAATCGGCGCTGAGCCCCTCACCCTGTACTTGCGCAGCTATGACCCGGCGGGCAACTCCTTCCCCCTGAAGGTGTGGCAACTGGATGACCTGAAGGAGCTGAAGTCCACCGAGAACCTCGGTTTCGGCCTGGTCTACGGGGTGATCCTGGCGCTGTTCCTCTACAACCTGTTCATCCTCGTGGCGCTGCGCGACAAGGCCTACCTCTGGTACGTGCTGGCCACGTCCTCGGCACTGGTGTTCATCCTCAGCATGACCGGGCACGGCTTCCAGTACTTCTGGCCCGACGCCCCGGTACCGGCGTGGCTGGACCGCATCACCCTGCCCTCGCTCTGGGGCATTTTCGTCATGCGCTTCACCCAGGAGCTGCTCTACACCAAGCGCGGCCTGCGCTGGTCCGACCGCCTGTTCAACGTGGCCTGCGTGCTCTACGCCGTCGCCATCCTGATCAATTTCTTCGGTTATCGCGCCGAGGGCGCCGTCCTGATCGCCGTTACGCCGATCGTGACCGTACCCACTGCACTGATCAGCGCGGTGATCCGCTGGCGCCAGGGCTTCATTCCAGCGCGCTTCTACCTGATCGGCTACGGCACCGTGCTGGTCAGCACTGCGGTGCTGGTGATGCGCGCCGCCGGCCTGATCCAGCCGATCAACTTCACCGCCTACATGTTCCCCGTTGCCATCGCGGCGGAGTCGATCCTGTTCTCCTTCGCCCTTGCCTACCGCATCCAGATGCTCAAGCAGGAGCGCGCCGCCGCCCTGGTGCAGGCCGACCGTGAGAAGGCGGCCCGCCTCGCGCAGATGCAGGCCAGCGCCGATGAACTGCAGGCCGCCGTCGTCGCCCGGACCGCCGAACTGGCCGCCGCCAACCTGCGCCTCTGCGAGCGCGAACGGGAGCTGGAACACGCTGCCTTCCACGATGCGCTGACCGAACTGCCGAATCGCCGCTACCTGATCGAACGCACTGATTCGGCGCTGGCCAACGCCAAGCGACACGAGGAACCGCTAGCGCTGATGCTGATCGACCTCGACCACTTCAAGCCGATCAACGACCGCTTTGGCCATGACGCTGGCGACGAAATGCTACGCACCATAGGCCGGCGCCTGCGCCAGCATGTGCGTGGCGGCGATGCGGTGGCGCGCCTGGGCGGTGACGAGTTCGCCGTGCTGATCGGTGGAGCGGATGCCGAGGCCGAGGCGTGCGACCTGGCCCGGCGCCTGCTGGAAGAGCTGGCCGTTCCCATGTGCTACGGCGCGGAACAGCTGACGGTAAGCATCAGCATCGGCATCGCCCTGTTCCCGCAGCATGCCCGGCACTTCTCCGGGCTCTACCAGACCGCCGACCAGGCCCTGTACAAGGTCAAGGCCCGGGGTCGCTCGGGCATGGTGTTGTTCGGCGAGGACGGCGAGCTGTCGGATGAGGCCAGCCTGCAGCTGGATGTGCTGAAGATCCGCAGCGGATTGCTTTAAGAGGCCGCCTGGCTGACCGCAGGCAGGAATCATTGGTGCGCGCGGCGCACCTACCCTCTACACGCCACTCAGGCGAGATAGCGCCTCGGCACCCGCGTGGTGACCTTGGTCAGCAATTCGTAGCCAATGGTGCCGCAGGCCTGGGCCAGTTCATCCACCGGAAGCTGGGCACCCCAGAGTTCAACCGGATCGCCGACCCGGGCGTCCGGCAAGTCACTGAGGTCCACGGCGAGCATGTCCATGGATACCCGCCCCGCGAGCGGCACACGCTGGCCGTTGACCACGACCGGAGTGCCGCTGGGTGCGTGGCGCGGATAACCGTCGGCGTAGCCGCAGCTCACGGTCCCGATACGTGACGGCCGGGTGGCTTCCCAGGTCGCGCCGTAGCCAACGCTTTCACCCGCCGCGATCTCGCGCACGGCGATCAGTTGCGCGCTGAGGGTCATGGCCGGCTTCAGGCCCAACTCGGCGGCGCCGAGGTCGGCAAGTGGTGTCGCACCGTAGAGCATGATGCCGGGACGTAGCCAGTCCATATGGGAGGCGGGCATGGTCAGGATCGCGGCGGAGTTGGCCAGGCTGCGCTGGTCGAAGTCGAGCTCCAGCAGGTCGAGGAAGGCCTCCAGCTGCACCTCGTTCAGGGTGTGGCCACGCAAGTCGGCGCAGGCGAAATGGCTGATCAGGTTGAGCTCGGCAACCTGGGCTGCGCCACGCAGGCGGGCATGCCAGTGGCGCAGTGCCTCAGGGGAGAATCCCAGGCGGTGCATGCCGGAATCCAGCTTGAGCCAGACGTTGAGCGGGCGTACCAGCGGCGCGGCGAGCAGCGCTTCAGCCTGTTCCACGCCCTGAACCACCAGGTCCAGGCCGAGTTGGGCGGCCAGTTGGTACTCGGCAGGTTCGAAGCAGCCCTCCAGCAGCAGAACACGCGCCTCATCATCGAGGGCCCGCACTTCAGCGGCCTCCTCCAGGCAGGCCACGGCAAAGCCATCGGCCTCGCCACGCAGGCTGGCAACCACCTCGCGCACCCCATGGCCATAGGCATTCGCCTTGACCACCGCAAAGGCCTGCCGGCCCGGCGCGCAGCGCTTGGCGACGGCGTAGTTGTGGCGGATGGCGGAGAGGTCGACAGCGGCGATCAGTGGGCGCATTGAGGCAGGCTCATGAACGAAAACGGGCGCCCATCATACCGCCTGGTCGCCCGTATTCATTGATCCAGCGCGACTGGGCGCGCGGACTGCCCGTTACTCGTCGTCGAACTGGTAGGCGCCTGGCGCGAGGTTCTCGAAACGCGAGTACTTGCCGAGGAAGGCCAGCCGCGCGGTGCCCAGCGGACCGTTACGTTGCTTGCCGATGATGATTTCGGCCACGCCCTTGAACTCGGTCTCGGGGTGGTACACCTCATCGCGGTACACGAACAGGATGATGTCGGCGTCCTGCTCGATCGCCCCGGATTCGCGAAGGTCGGAGTTGATCGGGCGTTTGTTCGGGCGCTGTTCGAGGCCCCGGTTCAGCTGGGACAAGGCGATCACCGGGCAGTTGAACTCCTTGGCCAGGGCCTTGAGCGAGCGCGAAATCTCGGAGATCTCGTTCACCCGGCTATCGCCGCTGGAACCGGGAATCTGCATCAGCTGCAGGTAGTCGACCATGATCAGGCCGATCTCGCCGTGCTCTCGCGCCAGGCGGCGGGTACGGGCGCGCATCTCGGAGGGCGAGATGCCGGCGGTGTCATCGATGAACAGCTTGCGGTCATTGAGCAGGTTGACTGCGGACGTCAGGCGCGGCCAATCGTCGTCGTCCAGGCGGCCGGCGCGGACCTTGGTCTGGTCGATGCGACCGAGGGACGCGAGCATACGAATCACGATGGATTCGGAGGGCATCTCCAGGGAATACACCAGGATCGCCTTGTCGCTGCGCATCAGGGCGTTTTCCACCAGGTTCATGGCGAAAGTGGTCTTACCCATGGACGGACGGCCGGCAACGATGATCATGTCGGCCGGCTGCAGGCCGCTGGTCAGGTTGTCCAGGTCGTTGAAACCGGTGGACAGGCCGGTAATGGCATCGCCGTTGTTGAACAGCTCGTCGATGCGGTCGATGGCCTTGACCAGGATGTCATTGATCCCCACCGGGCCGCCGGTCTTCGGCCGCGCCTCGGCGATCTGGAAGATCAGGCGCTCGGCCTCGTCGAGAATCTCTGCTCCAGTCCGTCCCTGGGGCGCGTAGGCGCTGTCGGCGATTTCGGTGCTGATGCCGATCAGCTGGCGCAGGGTGGCGCGCTCGCGAATGATCTGCGCGTAGGCCTTGATGTTCGCCACCGACGGTGTGTTCTTCGCCAATTCACCGAGGTAGGCCAGGCCGCCCACCTGGGGCAGTTGCCCTTCCTTGTCCAGTTGCTCGGACAGGGTCACCACGTCGAATGGCGAGTTGCGCTCGGCCAGCTTGAAGATGGCGCGGAAGATCAGCCGATGGTCATGACGATAGAAGTCGCCGTCGGACACCTGGTCGAGCACGCGCTCCCAGGCATTGTTGTCCAGCATCAGGCCCCCGAGGACGGCCTGCTCGGCCTCGATGGAGTGCGGCGGCACCTTGAGGGCGGCAGTTTGCAGGTCGAACTGTTCCGGGGCGGTGATTTCGTTCATGGGCTCGGAAAATTCTCGGGCTGGAAAGACATCGGGCACGTCACCGCTTTCGCAATGACGTGCCCGATGTTAGCGAGCCGGCACCTGAGTGCAAGCTCACTTCGACGGCTTGCTTAGCCGGCAATCACGATCAGCTTGACCGCAGCTTCGACGTCGGTGTGCAGGTGCAGTGCAACGTCGTACTCGCCAACTTGACGGATGGTGCCGTTCGGCAGGCGGACTTCAGCCTTGGCAACCGGAACGCCAGCGGCGGTCAGGGCGTCAGCGATGTCGTGGGTGCCGATGGAACCGAACAGCTTGCCTTCGTCGCCGGCGCTGGCAGTGATGGTCACTTCCAGTTCGGACAGCTGGGCAGCGCGGGCTTCGGCAGCGGCTTTCTTGTCAGCAGCCTGCTTTTCCAGCTCAGCGCGGCGAGCTTCGAACGCAGCAACGTTCTCGGCGGTAGCAGCGGTGGCCTTGCCTTTCGGCAGCAGGAAGTTACGGCCGTAGCCGGACTTTACGTTCACCTTGTCGCCCAGGTTGCCCAGGTTGGCGATTTTTTCCAGCAGGATGACTTCCATTTGGGAATTACCTCTTAACTTTTAACCTTCACCGTTCGCAGGGCCGGCGCCATTCTTGCGCGCCTTGCGTCCGCGAAAATCAATCAGACTGTCGACGATGGCCAGAACCACCAGCAACGGATAGATCAGTTGCATGAACAGCAGCAGCGACACGTACAAGCCCACCAGCCAGAAACCGGCCAGCCCACCCTGCTTCGCCAGACCGTGCACCAGGGCCAGGCCGGCGAATGCCAGCGGCACGCTGCAGATCGGCGTCAGCATCGCCAGCTCCTGGCCCAGGTTCGGACCCAGCAGCATGGCGGCCAGCAGGCCGAAAGCCAGTGCCGGCGGCAGCTTCAGCGCACGAAACTCGTCGCCGAAACCACCGGGGTTGTACAAGGCTGCCTGCCAGTAGCGGCCGAGCATCAGGCTCAGCACGCTGACCAGCTGCAGCAGCGACGCGATCAGGCCGGTCAGGACCGGCGCGACCATGGCTCCCAGACGCGCTCGCTCGTCATCCGCCAATTGCGAATAGACGTTACCCATCACCTGCGGCATGAGCTTCTGCAGCTCAACCGCCATGGCGGTTATGGGCTCGCGGAACACCGCGCCCAGCACCAGGCCGTACAACAGACCAAGCGCCACGCTGATCATCAGCACCCGCGTCCAGGACACGCTGGAACGCAGCACCAGGGCCAACCCCAGCGCGCCAAGCAGCACCATCAAGGTGCGCGGCTCGCCGAAGTACCACCAGCCAAGAGCTGGCAGCAGAGCCCAGGCAATGATGCCGAGAGCATCGTTCACACCACGCCGCAGCAGCACCAGGCTGCCCGCGGCTGCGCTCAGCCAGAACATCAGGGGCAAGGTCGCTGCACCTACCACCACAAGGGTGGCCTGCACACGACCGCGCATGATGAACTCTGCCAGAGCGCGCATTGCGATCTATCCCTTACCTAGGTCGACCGACCGAGATCAACGGCCGTGGCTGTCGGTGTAGGGCAGCAGGGCCAGGTAGCGGGCGCGCTTGATAGCGGTAGCCAGCTGACGCTGATACTTGGCTTTGGTGCCGGTGATACGGCTCGGAACGATCTTGCCGGTTTCGGAGACGTATGCCTTCAGGGTGTTGAGATCCTTGAAGTCGATCTCTTTCACGCCTTCAGCGGTGAAACGGCAGAACTTACGACGACGGAAGAAACGTGCCATGAACTTGGCTCCTCAATAGATCCGTGGATTACTCGTCAGCGTTGTCGCTGTCTTCGCCTTCGGCGGCAGCGTCAGTCTCAACGCGCTCACGGCGCTCACGGCGCTCGTTGCGGTTTTCCTCGGCCTTGAGCATCTCGGACTGGCCAGTGATGGCTTCGTCGCGACGGATGACCAGGTTACGGAGGACGGCGTCGTTGTAGCGGAAGTTGTCTTCCAGCTCGGCGAGGGCTTTGCCGCTGCACTCAACGTTCAGCATCACGTAGTGAGCCTTGTGAACGTTGTTGATGGCGTAGGCCAGCTGACGACGGCCCCAGTCTTCCAGGCGGTGAATCTTGCCACCGTCTTCTTCGATGAGCTTGGTGTAGCGCTCAACCATGCCGCCAACCTGCTCGCTCTGGTCCGGGTGAACCAGGAAGATGATTTCGTAATGACGCATAAATGCTCCTTACGGGTTGTAGCCTGCCAACATCGTGGTCAGGCAAGGAGTGAATATCTCGTTTGGGCTTGCCGGGCCGGGGACGTGCGCGAGCCTGCCCCCACGGCAAGGGGCGACATTCTAGAGAAGGGCTGAATGCCGCGCAAGGTGAATTGGCGAAACTTTGAACAACCCCGGACGGCAGCGGAGCCGTCCGGGGCAAACCGTCACTGGGGACGGCTGCGGCGCTGGCGGACCGCCTCGAACAGGCAGACGCCGGTGGCCACGGAGACGTTCAGGCTGCTGACGCTGCCGGCCATGGGCAGTTTGACCAGGTAGTCGCAGTGCTCGCGGGTCAGGCGGCGCATGCCCTTCCCTTCCGCCCCCATGACCAGCACGGTCGGCCCGGTCATGTCCTGCTGATAGACCTCCTGCTCCGCCTCGCCGGCGGTACCGACCACCCAGAGGCCCTTCTTCTGCAGTTTTTCGAGGGTGCGCGAGAGGTTGGTCACCGCCACCAGCGGCATGACCTCCGCCGCGCCGCAGGCCACCTTGCGCACGGTGGCGTTGAGGGTGGCGGACTTGTCCTTGGGCACGATCACCGCCAGCACGCCGGCAGCGTCGGCAGTGCGCAGGCAGGCGCCCAGGTTGTGCGGATCGGTGACGCCATCCAGGGCGAGCAGCAAGGGCGCGCCGGGGGTGCGCTCAAGCAGTTCGTCGAGCATGTTCTCGCCCCAGACCTGGCTGGGGCTGACCTCGGCCACCACGCCCTGGTGGACGCCTTCGGCCCATTCGTCCAGCTCGTGGCGATCCTTGTGACCCACCGCGATGCGATGCTGCCCGGCCAGGTCGAGAAGGACCTGGACCCGCGGATCGTGCCGGCTTTCCGCCAGCCACAACTGTTTGACGCGTTTGGGGTGATGGCGCAGGAGCGCCTCCACGGCATGCACGCCGTAGACCTTTTCCAACTGACTCATTTCTTGACCTTGCTACCGGGCGCCTTGGGTTTCGGCGGCCCTTTACGGTGTTTCGTGGGTTTGCTGGCTGCCTTCGCCGCCTTGGCTTTCTTCTTCGGCGGCTTGGCGGTGGCACTGGCGTCGTCCTTGCCAGGCTTGTCCAGCAGCTTCTGCGCCGGACGCGTGCCCTTGCTGGACTTGGCGCCCTGACGCGCTTCGTTAAGCAGGGCCTGCTTCACCGCACGGCTCTTGTTCACATCAGTATTGCCGAGCATCTCCTCGGCCTGGGCGAGCATCTCCGGCGGCACGGCAGGCAGCGCCTGGACCTTGCCGGCGCGCTGCCGGCGCGGTGCCACGGCCGCCCTCGGTTCCTGCTGGAGGGCGGGGGCATCCCGCTGGGCGTGGCGAGCAGCCCCCTTGGCGCCCCGGCTGCGGCCCTTGCCGACCTTGGGCTCGGCGGCCTTGGCCTTGCCTTTGGCCGGAGCGGACTTGTCGGTACCGCGATTCTTGCGCCCGACCGGCGCAGTGAGGACGTTGTCGGAGAGCTCGAAGTCGATCTTGCGTTCGTCCAGATCGACCCGCGCTACCACGACTTCCACCTGGTCGCCCAGACGGAAGCTGCGGCCACTGCGCTCGCCGGACAGACGATGGTGGATCGGGTCGAAGTGGTAGTAGTCACCCGGCAGCGCCGTCACGTGCACCAGGCCTTCGACATAGATGTCGATCAGCTCGACGAAGATGCCGAAGCCGGTCACCGCCGAGATCACACCGGGGAAGGTTTCGCCC
This sequence comes from Pseudomonas sp. BN411, assembly GCF_029871235.1. GTDB lineage: Bacteria > Pseudomonadota > Gammaproteobacteria > Pseudomonadales > Pseudomonadaceae > Metapseudomonas. The sequence continues at coordinate 556,744 of NZ_SSOM01000073.1, read as the reverse complement.
ACGCGGTCGCGCATGTACTCGCATTTCAGCCAATTGGTGACGTCGCGGGTTGCCTCGTCAGCGCGCCGCTCGGTCATCGAGCACTGCTCGCCCAGCTGGAACAGGCGCGCCTCGTCGTACGGATAGATGCGCGCCTTGGGCATGCTCGCCGCACCAGCGCGCTGCACATGCGCACTCTCGCGCTTGGAGCGGATCAAGCTGCGGATGGCACGATGCACCAGCAGGTCCGGATAGCGACGGATGGGCGAGGTGAAGTGGGTGTAGGCGTCGTAGTTGAGGCCGAAGTGCCCCTCGTTGTCCGGGCTGTACACGGCCTGACTGAGGGAACGCAGCATCACCGTCTGGATCAGGTGGAAGTCCGGGCGCTCGCGGATTTTCTCCAGCAAGGCCTGGTAGTCGCTCGGCGTCGGTTCGTTCTTGCCGCGATTGAGAGACAGACCCAATTCGGCGAGGAATTGGCGCAGCTTGTCCAGACGCTCGCTCGGCGGACCTTCGTGAATACGGTAGAGCGAGGGGATCTCGTGCTGCTGCAGGAAGCGCGCGGTGGCCACGTTGGCGCACAGCATGCATTCCTCGATCAGCTTGTGGGCATCGTTGCGCTGGGTCGGCAGGATCTCGGAGATCTTGCGATCGGCGCTGAAAACGATGCGGGTTTCCTGGGTCTCGAAGTCGATTGCCCCACGCACCTGGCGCTGGGCCAACAGCACCTTATAGAGCTTGTAGAGCTGCTCCAGGGGCTTGACCAGATGCGGCAGCTGCTCGGCGAACTGCTGGGCTTCGGTGGATTCCGGGGTTTCCAGGAACTGGCTGACCTTGGTGTAGGTGAGCCGCGCGTGGGAATGGATCACCGCCTCGTAGAACTCGTAGCCAGTCAGCTTGCCCGCGCGGGAGATGGTCATGTCGCAGACCATCGCCAGGCGATCCACCAGGGGGTTCAGGGAGCAGAGGCCATTGGACAGCACCTCCGGCAGCATCGGGATGACCTTCTCCGGGAAGTACACCGAGTTGCCGCGGTTGCTCGCTTCCTCGTCCAGCGCCGAACCCACCTTTACATAGTGGGAGACGTCGGCAATGGCGACGATCAGGCGCCAGCCGCCACCCTTGCGGGCCTCGGCATACACGGCGTCGTCGAAGTCGCGGGCGTCCTCGCCGTCGATGGTGACCAGGGGCAGGTCGCGCAGGTCAATGCGCTTCTCCTTGTCCTTCTCGGCCACTTCGGGCTTGAGCTTGGCCGCTTCCTTGATCACGCCGGCAGGCCACTCATGGGGGATGTCATAGCTGCGCAGGGCGACTTCGATCTCCATGCCCGGCGCCATGTATTCGCCCAGCACCTCCACCACTTCACCCTGGGCCAGGCGGAAGTTGCTCGGCCACTGCTCGATCTTCACCTGGACGAACTGACCATGCTTGGCAGCGCCCTGCTTGCCGCTGGGCACCAGGACTTCCTGCTGGATCTTCGGGTTGTCGGCAACTACCCGGGCAATCCCGCTTTCTTCAAAGAAGCGGCCAACCAGTGTTTCGTGGGCCCGCTCAATGATCTCCACCAGTGCGCCTTCGCGGCGGCCACGGCGGTCGACACCAGCCACCCGGGCCAGGGCGCGGTCGCCATCGAACACCAGGCGCATCTGCGCAGGGCTGAGGAAAAGGTCTTCGGAGCCGTCGTCGGGAATAAGGAAGCCGAAGCCGTCGCGGTGGCCGCTGACGCGTCCGCAGATGAGATCGAGTTTGTCCACAGGCGCGTAGGTACCGCGACGGGTATAGATGAGCTGGCCATCGCGCTCCATGGCGCGGAGCCGGCGGCGCAGTGCCTCCAACTGCTCATCAGTGGTCAGGCCGAACTCTTCCACCAGCTGTTCACGACTGGCTGGGGCGCCGCGCTCATCGAGGCGCTGCAGGATCAACTCGCGGCTGGGGATGGGGTTTTCGTATTTTTCCGCCTCGCGAGCGGCCTCGGGGTCGAGGTTCTGCCAATCGGCCATCAGGGGGTGATCACCTTTTTATCCATAGAGGGATTTGCCATGGGTCTTATTGAAGCGCGAATTCAGATTGTCGGTCAGCTTAGTCCGAAGAATAATTTTTTTCGCGCTCAGGGGTTTACAACACAAAAGTCGGCTCGTATAGTTCGCGCCCACAGCGTCGCTGAGACGTTGTAAAGGAAGCAGATGAGCAATCATCGCATCCAGAAGTGCCCAGGTGGCGGAATTGGTAGACGCACTAGGTTCAGGTCCTAGCGGTGGCAACACCGTGGAAGTTCGAGTCTTCTCCTGGGCACCACTTCTTTGAAGCCGAGCCGCAAAGCTCGGTTTCTCGTTTAACGGATAGTATGGTTCCGTATCGTTCAACGATGAACACCATATAAGTCGATGAGCAATCATCGCAATGTGCCCAGGTGGCGGAATTGGTAGACGCACTAGGTTCAGGTCCTAGCGGTGGCAACACCGTGGAAGTTCGAGTCTTCTCCTGGGCACCACTCTTAAACAAAGCCGAGCTCTGCTCGGCTTTGTGCTTTCTGGCTTCCGGACACCCCATAACGACCGCCAGATCAGGGGCCGAGCCTGCGCCCCGCCCCTCTCCCGTATTCCTTTTTATGCCTTGAACTGCCCCAGGCTGGCCTTGAGCTGGTCCGCCAGGCCGGCCAGCACGCGCCCGCTGCTGGCGGTCGCCGCCACCGCTTCAGCCGCCAGGCTGGCTTCGGCGTGAATCACATCCACCCGGCCACGTACGCCATCGGCACCCGCCGCCTGGTGTTCCGCTGCTCGAGCCGCAGCCTGCACCGCGCCATGCACCTGCTCCACCGCCTGCTGCACGCTTTGCTGCAAACGCTCGCTGTCACGCAGCGCCTCCAAACCTTCCACCGCGCGCTCGCGAGCCTGGGAAATAGCCGAAACCGCTTCGCGCGCACCGGTCTGCAGCGCGGCGATATGCTCCTGGATGTCGCCCGTGGATTGCTGGGTCTTGCTGGCCAGCGCGCGCACTTCGTCGGCAACCACGGCGAAACCGCGACCACTCTCCCCCGCCCTCGCCGCTTCGATGGCCGCATTCAGCGCCAGCAGGTTGGTCTGCTCGGCAATGCCGTGGATAACCGACAGCACCATCTCAATCTGCTCGCTCTGGCGCGCCAGCCGCTCGATCACCTCGGAACCGTTCTGCACACGCGCTTCCAGGTTCTCGATCAGGCCACCCACCTTGCGTGCGATTGCCGCGTTGTCCTGGGCGGCCTGACGGATATCGCCCACTTGGCGCAAAGCGTCCTGCATGGCCTGGCTCTCGGATTGAGCCTCGGCCACCATGCCTGCCAGCGCACTGAGACTGCCTTCTACTTCGCTGCGCTGGCGATGGGCCGCCGATTCGGCGGACTGGCTGCGCTCGGACAGCGCCTTGATCTCCAACCCGGTGCGCTGCGCTACATCACCCGCCTCGCGGACGATGGGCTGCAGCTTGTCGACGAATCGGTTCACCGCCGTGGCCATTTCCCCGACCTCGTCACGACTATCGATACGAACCCGACGCGTCAGATCACCCTCTCCGGCCGCCAGATCGTTCAGCGCATCGATCAGCAAACGCAGACGAACCACCACGCGGCGCCCCAGCACCACGGCCAGCACCAGCAATACGCCAAGCCCAACCAGCGCCAGTCCCAGACCGATGCGCCAGCGCAGCTCATCAGCCGCCGATTCCACAGCCTGGCGAGTACCCTCACTCATGCTTCCAGCCGTCTCGCGGGCCGATTGCAGGCGCGCGGTCAACGCGGCGCTGCTCTCGCTGGCGGCTCCGGAAAGGCTTTCGCCAACCAGCTCGCCACCACTGGCGATCAGGGCGGAGAAGCGCTGGTCCAGCGCCTTCAGCTGCTCCTCTACCGCCGCGGTGGAAACCCCCATTCGCACCTTGCCGATCTCCACGCCGTTGGGACTGATGGAAGCCTCCACCAGATAAACGGATGGATCGCCGGCAGCCGCATTCAGCACCTTGTCCAGAGCCCGCTCGCCCTGCCCCTTGGCCAGCAGTGCCTTGATCAGCGGGTTCTCGCGATTGAGATAGCGGGTCAGGTGCTGACCGCTGGCATCGTCATAGATGACGAAAAGCACACTGGGATTGCGCTGAGCGCGGCGGGCGAATTCGGAAAGCGTGGGCACGTCGTTGTCCCACATGGCCCGAGGCGCGACAGCAGCGAGCAGTTGGGCCAGGTCGTTGGCCGACTCCTTGAGATTCTGCTCAAGCGTCTGGCGCAACTGGCCCTGCTCCTGCTGGAGGCGCGCACTGAGCGCAGCCCCCAGGCGTTCGCGCGTCTTGCCGGAAAGCGCACTGAGGCTACCGGACACTTCCTGTCCGGCCTGTTCGAGATCACCCGCCAGGCGCTGGGTGTCACCACCCAGGCGAACACCCAGTTCGTCCACTAGGGAATTCACGGTGCTCCGCGTGAGGGCAACGGCCACCAGCACCTGCACCAGCAAGGCAACCCCAAGGGCGATGAACACCGGACGCAACAAACGGCTCTGCAACAAAGACAGGATGGCTGACACGACTTGTGGCTCCTTAACGACCGTTACCGCTATAACGGCGACAACCCGGATTTATAAAGTGCCAGCAAGGTGCGTGCCGACCAGCAGCGCGACATTTGAAACCACTAAAACGACGAAGGGCCGCACTAGGCGGCCCTTCTGGGGAGTCGGAAGACTCAGGCGTACGGGTGACGCAGGATGATCGTCTCGTTACGGTCGGGACCAGTGGAGATGATATCGATGGGCGCACCCACCAGCTCTTCCACGCGCTTGATATAGGCGCGGGCGTTTGCCGGCAGTTCTTCCAGGCTCTTGGCACCGACGGTGGATTCACTCCAACCCGGCATTTCCTCGTAGATCGGCTGCAGGCCGATGTAGCTGTCGGCGTCGGTCGGCGCATCTTCCAGCAGCTCGCCGTTGGCACCCTTGTAGCCGGTGCAGATACGGATGGTTTCCAGGCCATCGAGCACGTCCAGCTTGGTCAGGCACAGGCCAGAGATGCTGTTGATCTCGATGGCGCGACGCAGAATCACGGCATCGAACCAGCCGCAGCGACGGGCGCGGCCAGTGGTCGAACCGAATTCATGACCACGCTTGGCCAGGAAGGCGCCGGTCTCATCGAACAGCTCGGTCGGGAACGGACCGGAACCCACGCGAGTGGTGTAGGCCTTGGTGATACCGAGGATGTAGTCGAGGTACAGCGGGCCGAAACCGGAGCCGGTGGCGGTGCCGCCAGCGGTGGTGTTGGAGCTGGTGACGTACGGGTAGGTGCCGTGGTCAATGTCCAGCAGCGAGCCTTGCGCGCCTTCGAACATGATGTAAGCGCCCTGCTTGCGCAGTTGGTGCAGGCGAGCAGCGACGTCGATCATCATCGGCTTGAGCAGCTCGGCGTAGGCCAGGGCTTCGTCGAGGGTCTTCTGGAAGTCGACCGCCGGCTCCTTGTAATAGTGCTGCAGGACGAAGTTGTGGTAGTCCAGCAGCTCGCCCAGCTTGGCGGCAAAACGCTCGCGGTGGAACAGGTCGCCGATGCGCAGGCCGCGACGGGCCACCTTATCTTCGTAGGCCGGGCCGATGCCGCGACCGGTGGTGCCGATCTTGGCGTCGCCACGGGCCTTTTCACGCGCCTGGTCCAGGGCAACGTGGTACGGCAGGATCAGGGTGCAAGCCGGGCTGATGCGCAGGCGCTCGCGCACCGGTACACCTTTCTCTTCCAGCTTGGTGATTTCGCGCATCAGCGCATCGGGCGCAACCACTACGCCGTTGCCGATCAGGCACTCGACATTCTCGCGCAGGATGCCGGACGGGATCAGGTGCAGCACGGTCTTCTCGCCATCGATCACCAGGGTGTGACCGGCGTTGTGGCCGCCCTGGTAACGCACGACGGCGGCAGCCTGGTCGGTCAGCAGATCGACGATCTTGCCCTTACCCTCATCACCCCACTGGGTGCCCAGGACTACGACATTCTTACCCATAACACTTGTCCTCTTCGCAGAAGCTCGATGCCGGCAGCCGCCGGCGGAAAACACGGAAACTCGTTAGTGGCCGGCAGTCTCACACCGGCCATGAAGCCACTTCCTAGGAAAGCGCTGCCACCTGCCAGCGCCCGTCACGCAGGAGCAACTGGCGATCGCAACCCGCTTCCGACGCACTTGCAACTTCCTGCCCCGGCAGGGCCTGCACCACGCGCTGCCCATCGGAACGCAGGCGTTTGACCTCGTACCACAGATAAGGGTCGTGGCTGTCCGGCGCCCAGATACCGGGAATCGGCTGGTCCAGCGCCATGTTGCCCAGGGTCACCAGAGTCTTCAGGTCGGTAGAGAAACCGGTTGCCGGACGGGCACGACCGAAATCGGCGCCGATGTCGTCATAGCGGCCGCCTTGGGCGATGGACTGCCCGACGCCCGGAACGAAAGCGGCGAAGACCACCCCGGTGTGATAGTGGTAGCCGCGCAGCTCGCCCAGATCGAAATAGAGCGGGAGTTCGGGATAGCGCAGTTCCAGGGCGTCGGCGATGGCGATCAGCTCGTCCAGCGCGCGATGCACGTCTTCCGGCGCATCCATCAGCACGCCCTGGGCCAGATCCAGCACTTCGCGGCTGCCACAGAGCTCGGCCAGGGAGCGGAGCATGGACGCCAGTTCGTGCGGCAGGTCTGCGGTCAGCTCAGCAACTTCGTCTACCGCCTTGCGCTGCAGGGCATCGAACAGGCTGCGCTCGACTTCACCGGAAAGACCGGCAGCCCTGGCCAGGCCACGGTAAATACCGACGTGGCCAAGGTCCATGTGCACGTCCGGCACAGCAGCCAGCTCGAGCATTTCGAGCATCAGACTGATGACCTCGACGTCGCTCGCCGGACTGGCATCGCCATAAAGCTCGGCACCCAGCTGGATCGGGCTGCGCGAAGTGGACAGTGCGCGCGGCTTGGCGTGCAGCACGCTGCCGGCGTAGCACAGGCGGTTCGGACCTTCACGGCGCAGGGTATGGGCGTCGATACGCGCCACTTGCGGCGTGATGTCGGCACGGAACCCCATCAGGTGACCCGACTGAGGGTCAGTCACCTTGAAGGTGCGCAGGTCGAGGTCCTGACCGGCACCGGTCAGCAGGGACTCGAGATATTCGATATGCGGAGTGACTACGAAGTCATAGCCCCAACGCTGGAACAGATCCAGCACCTGGCGGCGGGCTGCCTCGATGCGTGCCGCCTCGGGCGGCAGTACTTCTTCGATACCGTCTGGCAGCAGCCAGCGATCTACCGTTGCCATTTCGCCAATCCCCTCTCAACCGGGCGGCAAGCCATCAGTGAAGCAGATAAAGGAGGCCAGTCCCCAGCAACATGCTGGACAGGCCCATCAGGCGGAGATGGCGGTCCTTGAACTCCGCCAACCCAAGCACCGCGGCGCGCCAACGGCGCGGATAGAGGAAGGGCAGGATGCCTTCCAGCACCAGCATCAGACAAAAGGCAATGCCGAGTTCCTGCCACATGATTCCCGCGGACGCAAAAAAGCCGGGATTTCCCGGCTGACCCATGATAACACGTTTTCCCTGACGGTCACCCCGGCGGACGATGAGTGTCCACCGGGGGCCTTGCGTCAGCGTGCAGCCTTGTCCAGATAGCGGAAGAAATCGCTATTGGGGTCCAGCACCATCACGTCGCTCTTGTTGGCAAAGCTTTCGCGATAGGCCTGGAGGCTGCGGTGGAAGGAGTAGAACTCCTGATCCTGACCGTACGCCTTGGCATAGATTGCGGCCGCCTTGGCATCACCGTCACCTCGGGCTTCCTCGGCTTCACGATAGGCCTCAGCGAGCAGCACGCGGCGCTGACGATCGGCGTCGGCACGAATGCCTTCAGCCAGTTCCGAACCCTTGGCACGGTGCTCGCGAGCTTCACGCTCACGCTCGGTGCTCATCCGCTCGAACACGCTGCGGTTCACTTCCTTGGGCAGGTCGATAGCCTTCACCCGCACATCCACCACCTCGATGCCCAGCTCCTTGCTGGCCATGCGATTGAGGGCAGCCGTGATGTCCGCCATCAGCGCATCGCGCTCACCGGATACCACTTCGTGCAGGGTGCGCTTGCCGAACTGGTCGCGCAGGCCGGCTTCAAGACGACGGGACAGACGCTCGTCGGCAATCTGCTTCATGCCGGAAGTCGCGGTATAGAAACGCTCGGCATCAGCCACGCGCCACTTGGCGTAGGCATCCACCATCACCGCTTTCTTCTCCAGGGTGAGGAAGCGCTGGGTCGGCGAGTCCAGGGTCAGCAGACGCGCGTCGAACTTGCGCACTTGGTTGACGTACGGAATCTTGAAGTGGATGCCGGGCTGGACGTCAGCCTCGACGATGCGGCCGAACTGCAGGAGCACCGCCTTCTCGGTCTGCGACACGATGTACAGGCTGCTCCAAAGGAGCAGTGCCACCACCACGCCGCCGATCAGGGCAAACAGTGATTTATTGCTCATCAGCGACTCTCCCTGGAACGCAGATTGCGCTGCTGCAAGTCAGTGGCGACGCGCGATCCGAGGTCGCTGCCGCTCGCGGCGGCCGATGCTGCCGGCGCTACCGGCGCCTGGCTGGAGCCACGGTTATCGATCATCTTGTCCAGCGGCAGGTAGAGCAGGTTGCTCTGTCCGTCCTTGCCGGAGACCAGCACCTTGCTGGTGTTGGCCAGCACATCCTGCATGGTTTCGAGGTACAGACGCTGGCGAGTGACTTCCGGCGCCTTGTGATACTCGACCAGCAGCTTGCTGAAGCGATCGGCTTCACCCTGGGCACGAGCAATCACTTCATCGCGGTAGCCATTGGCGTCCTCGATGATGCGCTGGGCCTGGCCACGAGCCTCGGGCACCACGGCATTGGCGTAGGCTTCAGCCTGGTTCTTGGCGCGCTGCTCGTCCTCACGGGCACGGATCACGTCGTCGAAGGCTTCCTGCACTTCACGCGGTGCTGCCGCGCTCTGCACGTTTACCTGGGTAACGGTGATGCCGGTGCGGTAGGTGTCGAGGAAGCGTTGCAGACGCTCCTTGATCTCGCTCGCCATCAGCTCACGGCCCTCGGTCAGCACCTGGTCCATCTCGGTAGAGCCGACGACGTGACGCAGGGCACTCTCGGTGGCGTGCTGCAGGCTGACTTCAGGCTGGTCGACGTTAAGAACGAAGTCCTGAAGGTTGCTGATCTTGTATTGGACGGTGAGCGGCACTTCGACGATGTTTTCGTCCTCGGTGAGCATCTGCCCCTGCTTGCTATAGGCACGCTCGCGGGTGACGTTCTCCTGGAACTTGCGATCGATCGGCGGGAAGTAGATGTTCAGGCCGGGGCCGACAGTCTCGTAGTACTTGCCGAAGCGCAGCACCACGGCCTGCTCCTGCTCATCCACCACATAGACCGCGCTGTACAGCCAGACCACGGCAAGCAGGGCCAGGCCGATGCCGAGCAGGCCGAAACCGCCCGATCTGCCGCCGCCATCATCGCCGCCGCCGCCACGTTTCTTGCCGCTGCCGAACAATCCGTTCAGGCTGTCCTGCAGCTTGCGGAAGGCCTCGTCCAGGTCCGGTGGCCCTTTGCGGTCGCCACCACGGCGTCCACCCCAGGGGTCCTGGTTATTCGAGTTGCCACCCGGCTCGTTCCAAGCCATAGCGCTCTCCATACTGATAAAGCAAAGACGCGCCCACGGCGCGCCCGCCCATGCTACCCAAGCCCGCAGCCCACCGCAAAATCACCTAAACGGGCTTTATTGCAAAGTGTGTTGCTCTAGAAACTCGCTCGGCTGCCAGCCTTCGCGACTGACCAATCGATTCAACTCAACGCGCGGCAGACGCACTGCGAGGAGAATCTCACCGACCTCGTTGTGATCCTCGGTCTGCACCGCACCAAGGGCAAAGAACTGGGCCCGCAACCGGCCGAAACGCTGTGGCAGTCGCAGGGTACCCACGAACAGGTCCTCACCCAGCAACTCGGCTACCGCCTGCTCCAGCAGCTCCAGGCCGCTGCCGTCGCGCGCAGACAGCCACACCCGTTCGGGTTTGCCGTCTCCATCGCGCTGGATATGCGGCTCGACGCTTTCCAGCAGGTCGACCTTGTTATAGACCTCCAGCATAGGCAGGCCTTCAGCGCCGATCTCGCCCAGCACTGCCAGCACCTGCTCGATCTGCGCCATGCGCTCTGGCTCATGGGCGTCGATCACATGCAGCAGCAGGTCAGCGCTGGCAGATTCTTCAAGGGTAGCCCGGAAGGCCTCCACCAGCTTGTGCGGCAGGTGACGAATGAAGCCCACGGTGTCGGCCAGCACGATCGGACCCAGGTCATCCAGCTCAAGCCGGCGCAGGGTCGGGTCGAGGGTGGCGAACAACTGGTCAGCGGCATAAACCTCGGAAGTGGTCAGCGCATTGAACAGCGTGGACTTGCCAGCGTTCGTGTAGCCGACCAGGGACACGGAGGGAATATCCGCACGCTTGCGCCCACGACGGGCCTGCTCGCGCTGGCTGCGCACCTTCTCGAGACGCTGCTTGATCTGGCGAATACGAATTCGCAGCAAGCGACGGTCGGTTTCCAACTGGGTTTCACCCGGACCACGCAAGCCGATACCACCTTTCTGGCGCTCAAGGTGAGTCCAGCCACGCACCAGGCGCGTGCTCATATGGTTGAGCTGGGCCAGTTCGACTTGCAGCTTGCCCTCATGGGTGCGGGCACGCTGGGCGAAGATGTCGAGAATCAGACCGGTACGGTCAAGCACCCGGCACTCGAAGGCGCGCTCGAGGTTGCGCTCCTGGCTGGGCGTGAGGGTGTGATTGAAGATGACCAGTTCAGCCTTCTCGGCCCTCACCAGGTCATGCAATTCATCAACTTTGCCGCTGCCGATCAGGTACTTGGCCGTTGGCTGGTGACGGGTAACGGAGACGAATGCCACCGTGTCCGCACCGGCCGAACGTGCAAGTTCCAGGAATTCCTGCGGGTCTTCGCGCGCCTCGGGATCTTGACCTTCCAGATGAACCAGGATGGCCCGTTCACCACCGCCAGGGCGTTCGAAAAACAAAGCAGTCTCCTATCAGGCGTTACCCGGCTCAGGCTGCTCCTGCTCGGAGGCGCTGGGCAGGCGTACCGGACGACTCGGTACAACGGTGGAAATGGCGTGTTTGTAGACCATCTGGCTGACAGTGTTCTTCAGCAGAATCACGAACTGGTCGAAGGATTCGATCTGGCCTTGCAGCTTGATGCCGTTTACCAGATAGATGGAAACCGGTACGCGTTCCTTACGCAGGGTATTGAGGTAAGGGTCTTGTAGCGAATGCCCTTTTGACATGTGCCGCTCTCCTTTAGGGATCAATCGTTTTAGTTTTCAAATGACAAGAAAAGATGACTGGTATCCGCCCTACCCCCAAGGATAGACGGTAACCGGTGAGGTCTCAGCTCAATATGGAGACCGACCTCAGGTATTTCAAGGTACGCGGCAGATTGTCGCAAGCCAGGCTGTCCAACCAGTACAGATCGGACCAACTGCGTAACCAGGTGAACTGTCGCTTGGCGAGTTGACGAGTGGCGATGATGCCTCGCTCCTCCATCTCGTCCCGGGTCAGCACGCCATCCAGGTAATCCCAGGCCTGGCGATAACCGACCGCCCTTATAGACGGCAGTCCCGCATGCAAGTCACTTCTGCGGCGCAGCGCTTCGACCTCTTCGATGAAGCCCTGTTCCAGCATCAAGCGAAAACGTTGCGCAATTCTTTCGTGCAGTACCTGGCGATTCGCCGGCGCAATGGCCAAGTGCGCGACAGTATACGGCAAATGCGCCGTTCCTGGCGTGTTCCCGGCCGTATTTTGCGCAGCCTGACGCTGTCGATGGGCGGTCATGGTGAGCCCGCTGACCTTGTAGACCTCAAGTGCGCGAGTCAGCCGCTGGGGGTCGTTGGGATGGATACGCGCGGCAGATTCCGGGTCGACCGCTGCCAGCTCCCGATGCAGAGCATCCCAGCCTTCGCGGGCGGCACGGGCTTCCAGCTCGGCGCGCACCTCAGGGTCGGCGCTGGGCATATCCGCCAACCCCTCCAGCAACGCCTTGTAATACAACATGGTGCCGCCCACCAGCAGCGGAATCCTCCCCCGGGCGGTGATTTCCGCCATGGCAGCCAGTGCATCGGCGCGGAATTCAGCGGCGGAGTAACTTTCGGCCGGATCGCGGATATCGATCAGCCGATGGGGAAATTCGGCCAGGGTGGCCTTGTCCGGCTTGGCGGTGCCGATGTCCATGCCGCGGTAGATCAATGCCGAATCGACACTGATCAATTCGCAATGCAGCGTCCGCGCCAACTCCAGCGCCAGGTCAGTCTTGCCGGCGGCAGTGGGCCCCATGAGAAAAATTGCCGGCGGCAGCCGTTCAGTCATGATCAGCGACCGCGCAGGAACAGCTTGTCCAGGTCATCCATGCCCAGCTGCGTCCAGGTCGGACGCCCGTGGTTGCACTGGCCGCTGCGTTCGGTGTGTTCCATATCTCGCAGCAGGGCATTCATTTCCGGCTGGGTCAGACGGCGATTGGCACGCACGGCGCCATGGCAGGCCATGGTGCCCAGCAATTCATTCAGGTGCGCCTGGATACGGTCACTGGTGCCGTATTCCAATAGATCGGACAGGACGTCGCGTACCAATTGCGAGGCCTCTGCCTGTTTCAGGAGGGCCGGAATCTGGCGAATAGCCAGGGTTTCCGGACCAAGGCGCTGCAGTTCAAAGCCCAGGCGGCGGAACCACTCGCCGTGCTCCTCGGCGCAATCGGCCTCGCGCTGGCTGACGGCGATGGATTCCGGTACCAGCAACGGCTGCCCCTTGAGCCCTTCACTGGCCATGGCGACCTTCAGCCGCTCATAGGTGATGCGTTCATGGGCCGCGTGCATATCTACCAGCACCAGCCCCTGGGCATTCTCCGCCAGGATGTAGATGCCCTTGAGCTGAGCCAGGGCGTAGCCCAGCGGCGGCACATCGCCCTGGGCTTCCGGCAGCGCGGCAGGTGCGGAGGCGCCGGGCAGCGGTGCGAAGTACTCGCGATAGGCGCCCTGGGCCTCGGCGATCGGTACGGCAGGTTGCGGACGCGGCGCCTGGTAGCCCCCTGTCGGCGGGCGCCAGGCTGGCTCGGCGGCAGGCCGCTCCAGCACATTGGCCGCGAGACTCATCTCACCCTGGGGACCAAACTCGCCAGCGGCAAGGCCGGTCGGACGCACGACGGCATCGGTCGCAGCCGGCGCAGCCAGTTGGTCTTCAGGACGCACCTCGCCCAAGGCGCGGTGCAGGGTGCCATAGAGGAAGTCGTGGACCATGCGACTGTCACGGAAGCGCACTTCGTGCTTGGTCGGGTGCACGTTGACGTCGACGACCGCAGGATCGACCTCGAAGAACAGCACGAAGGTCGGGTGCCGGCCGTTGTACAGCACGTCGCGATAAGCCTGGCGCACCGCGTGGGCGACCAGTTTGTCGCGCACCATACGTCCATTCACATAGAAGTACTGCAGATCCGCCTGGCTGCGGGAAAAGGTCGGCAGGCCAACCCAGCCCCAGAGATGCAGGCCGTTACGCTCCACCTCGATGGGCAGAGCCTGCTCCAGGAACGCCGGCCCACAGACCGTGGCGACGCGGCGGGCGCGGGCAATGGCGTCGCGCGCCTCATGGAGGGCGAAGATGGTCTTGCCGTTATGGCGCAGATGGAACGCCACATCGAAGCGGGCCAGGGCCAGGCGCTTGATGACTTCCTGCAGGTGATCGAATTCGGTCTTCTCCGCACGCAGGAACTTGCGTCGTGCGGGCGTGTTGAAGAACAGGTCTCGCACTTCCACCGAGGTACCGACGGGGTGGGCGGCAGGCTGAACCCGTGCCTCCATGTCACGACCTTCGGTCTCCACCTGCCAGGCCTGGTCGGCGTCGGCGGTACGCGAGGTCATGGTCAGGCGCGCAACGGAACTGATGGAGGCCAGCGCTTCGCCACGGAAGCCCAGGCTCATCACCCGTTCGAGGTCTTCCAGGTCGCGAATCTTGCTGGTGGCGTGACGCGCCAGGGCCAGCGGCAGGTCCTCGGGCGGAATACCGCCCCCATCGTCGCGCACCCGCAACAGCTTGACGCCGCCCTGCTCCACCTCGACGTCAATGCGCCGGGCACCGGCGTCCAGGCTGTTTTCCAGCAGTTCCTTGATGACCGAGGCGGGACGCTCGACCACCTCACCGGCGGCGATCTGGTTCGCCAGCCGCGGAGTGAGCAGCTGGATACGCGGCAAGTTGCTCATGGCTGGGCCGCCAGGGTCGCGGCTGGGATGTTGAGGACCTGGCCAACCTTGACGTTGTCGCTGGACAGAGAGTTGGCTTTGCGCAGTGTCGCAACGCTCACCTCATAACGCTGGGCGATCAGCGCCAGACTTTCGCCGGAGGTCACGACATGCTCGCGTGGACCGATGGCGATCTTGCCCTGGTCACGCAGCCAGGCGATGTAGGTGCCGGGCGGCGGGTTCTGCTGGAAGAACTGTTTGACGCCAGCCTTGATCGAGCGCGCCAGTGCCTGTTGGTGGCCCGGCGAAGCCAGCTTCTGCGATTCGTTATGGTTGGAGATGAAGCCGGTCTCCACCAGGATCGAGGGGATGTCCGGCGACTTCAGCACCATAAAGCCGGCCTGTTCCACCCGGCGCTTATGCAGCGGGGTGACCTTGCTGACGTTGGACAACACCTTCTGGCCAACATTGAGGCTGGAGGACATGGTCGCGGTCATCGACAGGTCGAGCAGAACGCCAGCGAGCATGCGGTCCTTGTCGTCAAGGCTGACACTGCCATCTCCGCCAATCAGGTCGGAGCGGTTTTCGTTATCAGCCAGCCAGCGCGCGGTTTCCGAGGTTGCACCGCGATCGGACAGGGCAAATACCGAAGCACCGAACGCGCTGCGACTGGGCGCGGCATCGGCGTGGATGGAAACGAACAGGTCAGCACCCTTCTTGCGGGCGATTTCGGTTCGCTTGCGCAACGGGATGAAGTAATCGCCGGTACGTACCAGCTCGCCACGGAAGCCCTTCTCCTGGCTGATCTGGCGCTGCAGTTCCTTGGCGATGGCCAGGGTCACGTTCTTCTCGTGCTGGCCCTTGGGTCCGAGGGCACCCGGGTCTTCACCGCCGTGGCCGGCGTCGATGGCGACCACGATGTCACGCTTGCCACCCGGCACCGGCGGCAGCTTGCTGGGCGCCGGCTGGGTCGGCGTCACCGGCGGTTGCGGCGTGCTCGGCGCGGTGGCCACTTGGGGCGCACTGGCTTCGCTGGCGGCCGCTTCCGGGTCGAACAGGTCCACCACCAGACGGTTGCCGTACTGCTGGTTGGGCGCCAGGGAGAAGCTCTTCGGCGTCACGGCGGACGACACGTCGATCACCACGCGCAAGTCGGTAGGGCTGCGCTGGGCGGAGCGGACACTGGTAATCGGGGTGTTGCTGAGGGACAACTGCTCCAGCTTGGTTGCCAGCTGGGCGCCATTGATATCGATGACGATGCGGTTGGGAGCCGTCAGGGTGAAGACGGAGTGCTGCACCGGTCCGGATAGATCGAAGACCAGTCGGGTATTGTCAGGCGCGCGCCAAAGCCGCACCCCGCGGACCTCCGCGGCAGCCAGGACATCAGCGGCGAACGCCGCAAGTAGAACCCCAATCCCGGCAAACAGTGCGCGCGAGCGCATACCCCACCCCATCTTTGTTTTCATGCTCCCAAGGCCAGGGCGGCACACCATGCTTCGCCACGTTTGGTATGTGGCGAAAAACGCAGCGAACGGCCGCCCGCTTGCGGCGTAATGTTAATGTCCAGGTCGGCCTTTGGCAAAATGCCGGCGCCCCGCTGGGGCCACTCGATCAGGCACAACGCGTCGCCTTCGAAGTAGTCGCGGATACCCAGAAATTCCAGTTCTTCCGGGTCGGCCAGACGATATAGATCGAAATGGAAGGCGCGCTTGTCACCTATTTCATAAGGCTCGACCAGGGTGAAGGTGGGGCTTTTCACCGCACCGCCATGACCCAACCCCCGCAGGAGGCCGCGAGATAGCGTGGTCTTGCCCGCTCCAAGATCCCCGTGCAGATAGAGAATGCCGTGCCCTTCGGTCAGGGTCGCGAGACGAGCGCCGAGGGCCATCATGGCCTCCTCGCCTTCGGCATACAGGATCACTTCAGGCACGGTGCAAACTCCTCGAGCAACTGACGAATGGTCGGAATGAGATCACTGGCTGCCAGCCCCCGGCCGCCCCGGGCCAGGCTCTCGCCCGCGCAGGCGTGTAGCCAAACGGCCAGGCGGGTGGCCGAGTAGGCGTCCATCCCCTGGGCGAGCAAGGCACCTATCAACCCGGCGAGTACATCGCCGAGCCCGGCTCCGGCCATGACCGGATGGCCGCGATCACAGAGTGCGAGACGGCCATCGGGGGCCGCCACCAGACTGCCGGCGCCCTTAAGCAGGACGACAGCATCGAATTTCTGCGCCAGAGCAAGCACCGCGCGCGGCCGGTCGGCCTGAACCTCGGCAGTGGAAATTCCCAGCAGGCGCGCGGCCTCGCCCGGATGAGGCGTGATCACGCTGCCCGCAGGCAGGCGGACGTGCTCGCCCGCCAGCATATTGAGCGCATCGGCGTCCCATACCTGGAACGATTCCAGGCCAGCGAGGACGCTGAGCAGGCTGCGCCCCCAGGCGTCCTGCCCCAGGCCAGGCCCCGCCACCACCACATCAGCCCTGTCCGCCAGGGCCAGCAGCTGGTTGGCCGAGCTCACGCCGGCACACATCACTTCCGGACGCCGTGCCAGAGCGGCCATCACGTGCTCCGGCCGGGTCGCCAGCGACACCAGCCCGGCCCCGCTTCGCAGCGCACTCTCCGCCGCAAGCAGCGCTGCGCCGCCCAGCCCACGGTCGCCGCCGACCACCAGCAGGTGGCCGAACTGCCCCTTGTGCGCGGTGCGCGGACGCGGCGCCAGGCGCCTCAGGCTGCCGGCCGCCATACGTTCGGCGATACGGGCCGTCACCGCGACCAGGGCAGGATCGGCCTGCAGATCGTCGAAAACCAGCTCGCCCACCTGGTTCGGAGCATCGGCGGTAAACAAACCCAGCTTGAGTCCGATGAAGGTCACCGTCAGGTCCGCACGCACCGCCACGCCAAGCACGCGGCCGGTGTCGGCGCAGACGCCGGATGGGATGTCCACGGCCAGTACCGGCAGGCCACTGGCGTTGAGCAGGCGGATGGCCTGGGCGTAGGGTTCACGCACATCGCCAGACAGCCCGGTGCCCAGCAGGGCATCCACCACCACGCCCTCAAGGACGGCGCATTCGCTCCAGGGCTGAATGGTGACGCCTACGGCGGCGGCCTCATCCCGCGCCAGCGCCGCGTCGCCGGTCAGCGCATCGGCAGCGCCCACGGCCAGTACCTTCACGTGCCAACCAGCACGCTGGGCCAGGGCCGCAACCAGGTAGCCATCGCCGGCATTGTTACCCCGCCCGGCCAGCACGCTGAGGCTGCCGGCTTCCGGCCAACGCCGACGCAGGGCGCGCCAGGTCGCGTGGGCGGCACGCTGCATCAACTCGAAGCCGGGCGTGCCGGCGGCGATGAGGCGCGCATCGAGGTCCCGCACCTGGGCGGCAGAATGGAGCGAAATGGGCAGGTCGTCGCGGTAAGAAAGCATGGGATTCGGTTGCAGCAGCGAGGTCTGGCAGAATTATATCCACCTCGACACCGGTTGCTCGCACCAGCATGACCCTTTCCACGCAAGATCTCGCCACGCTCGCCCAATCCATCAAGGAGTGGGGCCGCGAACTAGGCTTCCAGCAGGTGGGCATCACCGGCGTGGAGCTCGGCGAGCATGAAGGCCACCTGCAACGCTGGCTGGAGGCCGGCTACCAGGGCGAGATGGACTACATGGCCGCCCACGGCAGCAAGCGTTCTCACCCAGACGAACTGGTACCCGGCACGCTGCGGGTGATCTCCCTGCGCATGGACTACCTGCCCGGCGACACGCGAATGGCCAAGGTGCTGGGGCAACCGGAGAAGGCCTATGTCTCGCGCTACGCCCTGGGCCGCGACTACCACAAGCTGATCCGCAAACGCCTGCAGCACTTGGCCGAGCGCATCGAGAAGGCCATAGGTCCGTTCAGCTACCGCGCCTTTGTCGACAGCGCGCCGGTACTGGAGAAGGCCATCGCCGAGCAGGCGGGCCTCGGCTGGATCGGCAAGAACACCCTGGTACTCAACCGCAAGGCCGGCAGCTACTTCTTCCTCGGCGAACTGTTTGTCGACGCCCCGCTGCCGGTGGACGATCCCCATGGCAGTGAGCACTGCGGCCGCTGCTCGGCCTGCCTGGACATCTGCCCGACTGCGGCTTTCGTCGGTCCCTACCAACTGGACGCGCGGCGCTGCATTTCCTACCTGACCATCGAGTACAAGGGCAGCATTCCCGAAGACCTGCGTCCGCTGATCGGCAATCGCGTGTTCGGCTGCGATGACTGTCAGATGGTCTGCCCCTGGAACCGCTTCGCCCGCCCTTCCGGCGAAGGCGACTTCCAACCGCGCCATGGCCTGGACAATGCAGAACTGGCGGAACTGTTCCGCTGGAGCGAGGAAGAGTTCCTCAGCCGCACCGAAGGCTCACCCCTGCGCCGCGCAGGTTATGAGCGCTGGTTGCGCAACCTGGCAGTGGGACTTGGCAATGCGCCTTCGAGCATTCCGGTGCTGGAGGCCCTGCGGCTGCGCCGCGAACATCCGTCGGCGCTGGTGCGCGAGCATGTGGAGTGGGCGCTCGCCCGCCATGGGGCAAGCGCGGCCTGAATCAGATCTTGAAGAAGTGTTCCCGGTAATGCTGTAGCTCCGCGATCGAGTCACGGATGTCATCCAGCGCCAGGTGGCTGCTGCTCTTCTTCACCCCGTCACGCACTTTCGGCGCCCAGCGTGCAGCCAGCTCCTTCACGGTGGACACATCGAGGTTGCGGTAGTGGAAATAAGCTTCCAGCTGCGGCATGTGGCGGTAGAGGAAGCGGCGGTCCTGGCAGATGCTGTTGCCGCAGATCGGCGATTTGCCCTTGGGCACCCACTGATCGAGGAAGGCCAGGGTCTGAGCCTCGGCTTCCGCCATGCTGATCTGGCTTTCGCGCACTCGCTGGGTGAGGCCGCTCTGGCCATGCTGGCGCGTGTTCCACTCATCCATGCCGGCGAGAATCTCGTCGCTCTGGTGGATCGCGATGGTCGGTCCCTCGGCCAGCACGTTCAGATCGCTGTCGGTCACGATGGTGGCCATCTCGATGATCACGTCCGTGTCCGGGTTCAGGCCGGTCATTTCCAGATCGATCCAGATCAGGTTCAGGGCATTCTGCATATTCGGTCTCCAGGGCGAAGCGCGCATTCTAGCTTAGAGCCTGCTGCTGCGGGCTGCGTGCTAAACTCGCGCGGTTTTTTTCAAGCGGAACCACCATGGCCAAACGCCAACTTACCCGCCGGCAGAGCTGGCGCATCGAGAAGATTCAGGAGGAGCGCGCCGCCCGCGCAGCCAAGCGGGAGTCGCGCGCACTCGAAGAACTCGAGGGAGGCGACCTCGGCCCCGAGCAAACGGGCCTGGTGATCGCCCACTTCGGCGTCCAGGTGGAAGTTGAAGCCCTGGAAGGTGAACAGTCCGGCGAAATCGTGCGTTGCCACCTGCGTGCCAACCTACCGCCGCTGGTCACCGGCGACCGCGTGGTCTGGCGCCATGGCAACCAGGGCAGCGGCGTGATCGTCGCCCAGTTGCCCCGCAGCTCCGAGCTGTGCCGGCCGGACATGCGAGGCGTGCTCAAGCCGGTGGCGGCCAACGTCGACCAGATCGTCATCGTCTTCGCCCCGCTCCCGCATCCGCACGCCAACCTGATCGACCGTTACCTGATTGCGGCCGAGCACGCTGGCATTCACCCACTACTGCTGCTGAACAAGGCCGATCTGGTGGATGACGAAAACGCCGCCATGCTCGACGACCTGCTCGGCGTGTATCGCCAACTGGGCTACCCGCTGCTGGAAGTATCGGCGCGCGAAGGCGGCGGCATGGAAGACCTGATGGCCCGGCTCGACGGCCACATCAGCGTGTTCGTCGGCCAGTCCGGCGTGGGCAAGTCGTCGCTGGTCAACAGCCTCTTGCCGGGCGTGGACACTCGCGTAGGCGCGCTGTCCGAACTCACCGGCAAGGGCACCCACACCACCACGACGGCGCGCCTGTTCCACTTCCCGGGCGGTGGCGAGCTGATCGACTCCCCCGGTATCCGCGAGTTCGGTCTGGGGCATGTCAGCCGCGGCGATGTAGAGGCCGGCTTCGTCGAGTTCAACGAGCTGCTCGGAACCTGCCGCTTCCGCGACTGCAAGCACGACCGCGAACCGGGCTGCGCCCTGCTCAAGGCGTTGGAAGATGGCCGCGTGCATCCGCAACGGATGGCGAGCTACCGGCACATCCTCGCCAGCCTGCCCCAAGACGAGTACTGAGGCTCGGCGGAAACGAAAAAGGCCACGCAATGCGTGGCCTTTTCATTAGTGCGGCAATCACTGCCCCTTGGGCTGGTCCATCTTCAGCACGCCGTCTTCGAAGATGTTCAGCTTCTCCCGCAGCTCACGCGGCTGCACGGGCGCGGCCGGATCGCCCGCCGGGATAGCCGGAGCCGACGGCGCGGCATCACTGGCGGGAGGCGGGGGCTGCTGCCCTTCCTCAGGCTTGGCACCGTCGCCCTGCTCACCCTCGATGGCACGCTGGGCCTTCTTGGTAAGGACGATGATGTCGATACGGCGATTGACCGGGTTGAACGGGTCCTTGCGGTCGAACAACGCCGACGAGGCATAACCCACCACCCGCGCCACCTGGTCTTCCGGGTAACCGCCAGCGATCAGGGTGCGACGCGCAGCGTTGGCACGACCGGCGGACAACTCCCAATTGCCGAAATCGCCAGCGCCGGCATAAGGCTTGGCATCGGTGTGGCCGCTGATGCTGATCTTGTTCGGCACAGCCTTGATGGTCTCGGCGAGGATCAACAGGATGTCTTCGAAGTACGGCTGCAGGCGTGCGCTGCCGAGGTCGAACATGGGCCGGTTGGCGGCATCCATGATCTGGATGCGCAGGCCGTCCTGGGTGATTTCAAAGAGAATCTGATCCTTGAACTTGCGCAGCTCAGGGTTCTCTTCGACCTTGTTCTGCAACTCCTGCAGCAACAGCTCCAGGCGCTCGCGCTCGATCTGGTCGGCCAGGGTTTCCACCTGGCTGGCGTCCACCTGGGTCTTGTCCGTGGAGTCGGCCGCCGATTCCTGGGAATCGGGGGCATCCTTCAGCTCGGGATTCAAGGTGCGGTCAGGCGCGGGCGTGGGCGTGCCGCCCAGGTCGATGACATACGGGCTGGCGCTTTCGGTGAAGCCGATGGGGTCCTTGAAGTAGCCGGAGATGGCTTTCTTCTGCTCCGGGGTGGCCGAGGACATCAGCCAGAGCACCAGGAAGAACGCCATCATCGCGGTGGCGAAGTCGGCGAAGGCGATCTTCCACGCGCCGCCGTGGTGACCGGCGGCGTAGCGTTTGACGCGCTTGACGATGATCGGCTGGTTGTTCTCCATGACTCAGCCTTCAACTGCCGCGTACGGCCTGCTCCAGCTCGCTGAAGCTCGGGCGGTGGGCCGGGAACAGCGTCTTGCGACCGAATTCCACCGCCAGCGACGGCGGCATGCCGGACGCCGAGGCCACCAGGCAGGCCTTGATCGCCTCGAATACGTTCAGTTCTTCACGGGCGTCGTGTTCCAGGGACACCGCCAGCGGACCGAAAAAGCCGTAAGCCGCGAGAATACCGAGGAAAGTACCCACCAGCGCCGCACCCACGTGTTGGCCAAGGGCGGCCTGCTCGGCTTCGCCCAGCATCGCCATGGTGACCACGATGCCAAGTACCGCCGCGACGATACCGAAGCCCGGCAGGCCGTCGGCGATACGGTTGACCGCGTGTGCCGGGTGCTCCAGCTCTTCCTTCAGGCTGGCCAGTTCCATGTCGAACAGGCCCTCGAGCTCGTGGGGCGCCATGTTGCCGGAGGACATGATGCGCAGGTAATCGCAGATGTAGGCGGTCATCCGTTCATCCTTGAGGATGCCCGGGTACTTGCTGAAGATGGGGCTGGCGGGGGCGTCCTCGATGTCGGCCTCGATGGCCATCATCCCTTCGCGGCGGCTCTTGTTGAGGATTTCGTAGAGCAGGCGCAGCACTTCAAGATAGAAGCCGTGGGTGAAGCGGGTGCCGAACATCTTCAGCGACTTCTTGAACACGATCATCGTCGTGCTGCCGGGGTTGGCCTGGAGGAAGGCACCCAGCGCCGCGCCGCCGATGATCATCACCTCGAAGGGCTGGATCAGCGCGGCAAGCTTGCCGTGAGACAGGATGTATCCACCGAGCACGCTGGCGAATACGACGATGATGCCGATGATTTTTGCCATAGGAAGGAAGCTTGAAGAGTCAGTAGAAAGGGTTATGAAAAGAGCCCCTTCTAATTATCGGAAGATATGCGCCAGACTATAGCCTGTTCAGGCGAAAAGCCAGATTGGCGGCCCCCTATGTCAACCGCAAAGCCCGTGCCACGCAGTCTCGACAGCTGGATCAAGCACCTCGACGGGGTGCGCCTGCCCGTCCCCGCCGCCGCCCATGAAAAAGTCCGCCGCGCATTGGGTGATAGCCGCCGCTCCCTGCGCGATATCGCCGACCTGACCCAGGACAGCCCCGCCCTCGCCCTGAGCCTGCTGCGCGAGGCCAATGCCGCCGGCAACATGCTGAGCAGCCCGGCGGAAAGCCTGGAAGTCGCCCTCAGCCGCCTGGGCCTGAAGCGCGCGGAAGTCCTGCTCAATCGCCTGCCCGCCGTCCCCGAGGACGACATCCCGCAGTCGCTGCGTCAGCTGCAGCTGATCAGCCAGCACGCAGCGCAGCAGGCCAACGGTCTGTTCGCCGCCCGGCTGGCCCGCCTCTGGCAGGAAATCCACTGGTGCAGCCTGCTGTTCCTCTCCCCCCTCTGGCCGCTGCTGGCCAGCCACCCGGAGCTGTTCGATACCTGGGAGAAGCGCGTATTGGGCGAGGGCGAACCGGCTGCCAAGGTCGAACGCGAACTGCTCGGCGTCCCGTTGTTGCGCCTCTGCCAGACCCTCGCCGAGCACTGGAAGCTGCCCGACTGGATCATCCAGGGCTATCGCCTGCTGAGCGATGACCGCCGCATGCTGGTCAAGGCCGTGCACATTGCCCGCGACAATGGACATCCGCTGCAACAGACGCAGCAACTGGACGCCGACCCCATCTTGAGTCGCTGGCTGACCCAGCCCGGCAACACCGTCCTGCTGGCGAACGGCCTGGCAGTTTCCGCCCATGTCGGTTGGGGAGATGGACACAGCCTGCGCTGGCAGCGCCTCACCGGACTGTTCATGAAGGTGCCGCTGGACGAACTGCAGCAGCAGGTTCACCAGCACGCCGCACACAGCGGACGCCTGCACGCCCGCGGCGACCTCTGGCACCCCGCCGAAGCACTGCTCTGGCCGTGGAACCAGCACCGCCTGCGCCGCGAACCGGTTGCAGCACCGCCCCCTACCGCCGACGCCCTGGAAGACTGGCGTCGCCACTGCGGCGAGCTGCTCCGCGAGCCCAGCCCCTTCGCCAACGTGGTGCAGCTTTCCGCCTGCGCCCGCGACGCCCTGGAAAGCGGCGGCATGCGCCGGGTCCTGGTGCTGCTGGCCGACCGCACCCACAGCCGCCTGCTCGCCCAGCAGCAGGTGGGCCTACCCAAGGACGCCAACGGCCTGCAGCTGGACCCGAACCAGAGCCAGGTGCTGCGGCGCCTACTCAGCCAGCCGGTCCAGCTACGCCTGGGGCCGGACAACATGGCGCAGTTCTCCGCCCTGCTGCCCGGCCAGTTGAAGAGCCTGTTCCCGGGGCACCACCTTCTGCTGCGCTCGATTGCCGTGAACGGTCGGGTGGCCATGCTGGTGGTGGCCGACCAGGACGGCGCGCCCTTCGCCGAAATCAGCCTGCGCGCCTTCGCCAAGACGGCCCAATGCATCGAGCGTGCGCTCGCCAGCTTCGCCAGACGCGGCCGTTAGGCTTTCCTATACAATCTGCCACTTTGCCCATTACTGGAGGCTTCCATGTCTGCCTTCTCCAACCTGCCGCTGGTGATCGAACCGGCCGAGCTGGCGCCCCTGCTTGGTGCCGACGAGCTGATTCTGGTCGACCTCACCAGCGCCGCCCGTTACGCGGCCGGCCACGTGCCGGGCGCCCGCTTCGTCGATCCTAAGCGCACCCAGCTCGGCCAGCCGCCGGCACCGGGCCTGCTGCCCGCCAAGGCCGACCTCGAAGCACTGTTCGGTGAACTGGGCCATCGCGCCGATGCCACCTACGTGGTGTACGACGACGAAGGCGGTGGCTGGGCCGGCCGCTTCATCTGGCTGCTGGATGTGATCGGCCATCAGCGTTACCACTATCTGGACGGTGGTCTGCACGCCTGGCTGGCTGAAGGCCGGGAAACCAGCGACGCCGTACCGGCAGCGGTCGGCGGCCCGATCCCCCTGACCCTCCACGACGAGCCTACCGCCACTCGCGAGTACATCCAGAGCCGCCTCGGCGCCGCCGACCTGGCCATCTGGGACGCCCGCGGCCCCGGCGAGTACAACGGCACCAAGGTCCTGGCTGCCAAAGGCGGGCACATCCCCGGCGCGGTCAACTTCGAGTGGACCGCCGGCATGGACCCGGCCCGCGCCCTGCGCATCCGCACCGATATGGCCGAGATCCTGCAGTCCCTGGGCATCACCCCGGACAAGGAAATCGTCACCCACTGCCAGACCCACCACCGCTCGGGCTTCACCTATCTGGTGGCCAAGGCCCTGGGCTACCCGCGCGTCAAAGGCTATGCCGGCTCCTGGTCCGAATGGGGCAACCACCCGGACACCCCGGTCGAGAGCTGAAGCGCCCATCAAGGAAATCCAATGAAAGAACGCCTCTTCATCATCAGCCAGTACCTGCTGCCGCATCACCTGCTGTCGCGCCTGGCTGGCTGCATCGCCGAATGCCGCGTGCACTGGCTCAAGAACGCCTTCACCACCTGGTTCGCCAAGCGCTACCAGGTGAACATGAGTGAAGCGCTGGTCGAGGATGTCACCGCCTACGAGCACTTCAACGCCTTCTTCACCCGCGCCCTCAAACCCGGCGCGCGTCAGCTGGACGAAACACCCGGCGCCATCCTCTGCCCGGCCGACGGTGCCATCAGCCAGATCGGCCCGATCGAGCACGGCCGCTGCTTCCAGGCCAAGGGCCACAGCTTCAGCGTGCTGGAACTGCTGGGCGGTGACGCCGAGCGCGCCGCGCCCTTCATGGGCGGCGAGTTCGCCACCGTGTATCTGTCGCCGAAGGACTACCACCGTGTGCATGCGCCCCTGGGCGGCACTCTGCGGGAGATGGTCTATGTGCCGGGCCGACTGTTTTCGGTGAACCAGAGCACCGCCGAGAACGTGCCGGAGCTGTTCGCCCGCAACGAGCGCGTGGTGTGCATCTTCGACACCGAGCGCGGCCCGATGGCCGTAGTGCTGGTAGGGGCGATGATCGTCGCGTCCATCGAAACCACCTGGGCGGGCCTGGTTACGCCGCCCAAGCGCGAACTGAAGACCTTCAGCTACGACGAAGCGGCACGTGCGCCGATTACGCTGGAAAAGGGCGACGAACTCGGCCGCTTCAAGCTGGGTTCCACCGCCATCGTGCTGTTCGGTCCGGACCAGGTACGCTGGGCCGAAAGCGCGTGGCCCGGCAGCCAGGTGCGGATGGGTCAGCTGCTGGCCATGCCGAAGGACGCCTGACCGGATGCCATCCCGGCCGAACCCCAGCGTTCGGCCAGGACTGGATCAGGAAGTTGACACGCCCTGGCGGCAATCTGCCAACGCCTCTACAGCCCAGCCATGGATAGGCTGCCACTGTTCAAGGATGCTGATAGAGTGCTGAAATTCAATCCATTACCTCACGCGAGATGTCGGAGAACTCGACCCGGATGGAGCACCAGAGCCCTCACCTGCTGTTGCGCGTACCCGCCCCTAGCAAACAGAGCCTGTCCTTCTGCGATGCCACCCCACGTGAGCTGAAACGCTGGATCGCCCATCTGCCCAAGGCCAACCTTGGGGAAACCGCCCGTCAGCTCTATCAGGCCCTGGTGGAACTCAACCAGTTGGTCACTCCGACTGACAACCGTCTGCAACTCCTGGAGCTGATTCGTCCGGAAGTGCATTTCGTCTGCCAGCACCTGGAAAGGCACTTCCTCAATCAATCCATCGTCCTGGACGAGCGCCCACGCAAGGTCGCCAATCTCTGCCAGGCCCTGCAGAACCACCTGGCCATCGGCTACAAGCTGATCATCGTTCAGGAATCGTCGCGCCCCAGCCGTGATCGCGACCGCGCCCAGCTCCTCGCCCTTGCCCTGCAACGGGCGACGCACAGCCTGAACGGCCCCTTGATCCGCTCCAGCCAACTCTATTGCCCGGTCCCCGAAGGTCTCTGGCTGGAACTGCACCAGCTCTACCAACTAGCCGAAAGCCGCCAGCTCCACCGCGTTGTCGTGCGTGATCCGCTGGCCCGCCATACGCAAGGGCTGAGCACCGAGCAGAGTTACCTGGCCGCACTGCTGCTGGGCTGCGCCCGCTGCAACCAGATGCGTCAGATCGGCATTGCCCGCCTGGCTGAAGTCCTCGCACCCTGGAGCGCCCTGGTGCGACTTCAGTCCGCCGAGCTGCCGTCCAGCCTCTTCGCGGTGGCGCCGCAGCTGGACGGCCCCCCCCGTTACAAGTCGCTGTTCCAGGAAGTGGAGCCGCGCACCCTGCTGGGCCTCGACCCGCTGCCGCTGGTGGATGCCATCAAGGAATACCTGCTGCTGCCGGTCGAGCAGCGTAGCCAGTCGCGCCTGCAGGTGCCGGAGGGCATGACCCTCGATCTGCTGCAGCACGTGAGTTCGGCCTGGGGCGACATTTCCGAGCGCACCTTCCAGCGCAATCCCGGCCAGGGCAGCCTGACCCTGTGCATCGGCATGAGCGCCCTGCACTTCTTCCTCGCAGGCAGCCGTCCCTTCAGCGATGTGCTCAAGCTCCCGCAGGATACCGGTCAAGCGGTATTCGACACCTTCGGCAAGCCAACAGCGAAGGATGTCTGGGCCAACGCCTTCGACGCCCAGCCGACTCAGGGCTGGCAGCGCGGCATACCGCTGGAGGAGATCGAGTACAGCCGGCCGGTTTCCGCAAACAGCGCGCCGCCGCCCCAGGTCAGCACAGGCCCGGAAAGCTATCCGACCTTCAACGTCGCTGTGGTCAACCACAGCCCCGGGGGCTATTGCCTGAGCTGGCCCAAGGAAGTCCCCAGCCAACTGCAGGCCGGCGAGCTGCTCGGCGTACAAGACGCACCCGGCCAGGGCTGGAGCATCGCCGTGGTGCGCTGGATCCGCCAGGTGCGTGGCGGTGGCACCCAGATGGGCATAGAACTCGTGGCCCCCCAGGCGCAATCCTGCGGTGTACTGCTGATGCGCAAGGGTGAGCAGAACAGCCATTACCTGCGCGCCCTGCTACTGCCGGCAATTGGCGCGATCTCCCGCCCGGCCACCCTGATCACCCCGCGCCTGCCCTTCCAGGAAGGCAACAAGGTGCAGATCAATCTTCACGGCGACGAGCATCGTGCCGTGCTCACCCGGCGACTCACCAATACTGGCAGCTTCAATCAATTCGAATACCGGGTGTACGAGCAGCCGACACCGCCACGAGGGAAACCGGTCACAGGTCCGGGAAGCCAGCCACAAGGCGGCGAGGAAGACTTTGACTCACTCTGGAAGTCGCTGTAGATTCCCGACGAATCCACCATTCGTCGCCTATTCGCGCTCGTTCGGCGCTAAGCACAGGCCATGGCCATCGAAAAGAAAACGATCCGTCTGCTGATCCTGGAAGACTCGCAGAACGAAGCCGAGCGACTGGTCAGCCTTTTCCGGAATTCCGGTCGCGCGACTCGCGTCCACCGCATCCTTTCCGTCGACGACCTCAATGAGGCCCTGCAGCAGAGCTGGGACCTCCTGATCGCGTCCCCAAGCAGCGAACATCTCAGTCCCGGCGAAGCCCTCAACAGCATCCGCCGTCAGTCCAAGGACATTCCGTTCATCCAGCTGGTGCAGGACAACGACTCCGACCTCATCACCGAAGCCCTGGCACTCGGCGCCCAGGACGCCCTGCCCCAAGGCGAGGACGAGCGCCTGGTGCTGGTGGCCAACCGCGAACTGGCCAACCTCGAACAACGCCGCGCCCGCCGCGCCGCCGAGGTCAGCCTGCGGGAAGCGGAAAAACGCTGTCAGTTGTTGCTGGACAGCTCCGTGGACGCCATCGCCTACGTCCACGACGGCATGCACATCTATGCCAATCGCGCCTACGTGGAGATGTTCGGCTACGACGATGGCGACGAACTCGAAGGCATGCCGATGATCGACCTGATCGCCGGCACCGACCAGGCCGGCTTCAAGGACTTCCTGAAGAATTACCGCGATGGCGAAGGCGCTGGCGAGCTCACCTGCAGCGGCTGCAAGGTCGACGGCCAGAGCTTCCAGGCGCGGATGAACTTTTCCCCCGCGTCCTATGACGGCGAGCCCTGCATCCAGGTGGTGATCCGCGCCGAAACCGGTAGCGCCGAACTGGAAGAGAAGCTGCGCGAAATCAGTAGCCAGGATCTGGTCACCGGCCTGTTCAATCGCTCCCACTTCAACGAAATGCTCGACGTTTCCGCCGAGCGCGCCGTCAAGGCCGGCCAGCCGTCGAGCCTCGCGTACGTTCGCGTCGCACGCTATTCCAGCCTGCTGGCCGAAGTCGGCATCGCCGGCGTCGACCTGCTGCTCACGGACCTCGCCAACCTCCTGCGCGCCCACTTCGCCGGCGACGCCCAGCTTGCCCGCTATGGCGACGACGTGTTTGGTGTCCTGCAGCAGGGCGTCACGCCTGAGCAGGCGACAGAAAGCCTGCAAAGCCTGCTGAAGAAGATCGATATCCATCTCTTCGACGTCAGCAGCCGAACTGTGCAGGTCAGCCTGTGCGTCGGCGTCGCCGGGCTCAGCGAAACCACGCCCAAAGCCCAGGATGTGGTGGATCGCGCCCATCGCTGCTCCGACGAACTGGGCGATCTGAACGGCCTCAAGCTGTACGACCCGGCCGAAGAACTGGCCGCTGCGGCCAACCGTGGCAACCTGGTGGCCATGGTTCAGCAGGCGCTGGAGAACAACAGCTTCCGCCTGCTGTTCCAGCCGATCATCAGCCTGCGTGGCGACAACTTCGAGCATTACGAAGTGCTGCTGCGCCTGCTCAATTCGCAGGGCGAGGAAGTACCACCCGTCGATTTCCTCGATGCCGCCAAGGACGCTGGCCTGGCCGAGAAGATCGACCGCTGGGTGATCCTCAACTCCATCAAGTTGTTGGCCGAGCATCGCACCAAGGGTCACAACACCCGACTCTTCGTCCACCTCTCTGGCGCCAGCCTGCAAGACCAGACCCTGCTGCCGTGGCTGAGCGTTGCCCTGAAGGCCGCGCGACTGCCCTCCGATGCGCTGATCTTCCAGTTCAGCGAGCCGGACGCCATCGCCTACCTGAAACAGGCCAAGGCGCTGACCCAGGGTCTCGCCGAGCTGCATTGCCAGGTAGCGCTGAGCCAGTTCGGCTGCGCACTCAACCCGTTCAACACGCTCAAGCATCTCGCCATCGATTTCGTGAAGGTGGACGGCTCCTTTACCCAGGACCTGGGCCGCGCGGAGAACCAGGAGGTTCTCAAGACCCTGCTGGCAAGCCTGCATGCCCAGGCCAAGCTGACCATCGTACCCTTCGTCGAAACCGCCAGCGTGCTGGCGACCCTCTGGCAGGCCGGCGTCAACTACATCCAGGGTTACTACCTGCAAGGCCCCAGCCAGGCGATGGACTACGACTTCTCCTCTGGCGACGAGTAAGGGCGAGCCCGGTCTCGAACGCCATCCACGAAAAAGCCGCCCGAAGGCGGCTTTTTCATTTCCGGTCAGTCACTCAATCCCTGCCGTCGCGATCGCGGAAGCCGAGCAGGTAGAGAATGCCGTCCAGGCCCAGGGTGGAAATGGCCTGTTTGGCGGACTGTTTGACCAGCGGCTTGGCGCGGAAGGCAACGCCCAGGCCGGCCAGGCCCAGCATCGGCAGGTCGTTGGCGCCATCGCCGACGGCGATGGTCTGCTCCAGGCGCAGCCCTTCCTTCTGCGCCAGTTCGCTCAGCAGGTCCGCCTTGCGCTGCGCATCGACGATGGGCTCGATGGCCACGCCGGTCAGCTTGCCGTCGACGATCTGCAGCTCGTTGGCGAACACGTAGTCGATGCCCAGCTTGGCCTGCAGTTGTTTGGCGAAGTAGCTGAAGCCACCAGAAAGAATGGCGGTCTTGTAGCCCAGGCGCTTGAGCTCGGCGAACAGGGTTTCTGCCCCTTCAGTGAGTCGCAGGGAGGCGCCGATCTCTTCCAGGACGTCCTCGGACAAGCCCTTGAGCAGGCCCAGGCGCTCCTTGAAGCTGGCACGGAAATCCAGTTCGCCACGCATGGCGCGCTCGGTGATCTCGGCGACCTTGTCGCCCACACCCGCAGCCTTGGCCAGTTCGTCGATCACTTCGGCTTCGATCAGGGTCGAATCCATGTCGAACACCGCCAGTCGGCGATTACGGCGGAACAGCGAGTCGCGCTGGAATGCGATGTCGACGTTCAGTTCCTGGGCCACGCTGAGGAACTCAGCACGCAGGGCCACCGGGTCGGCCGGCTCGCCACGTACGGAAAACTCGATGCAGCCCTTGCCCTGGTCGGCTGGCATATCCAGCGGCATGCGACCCGACAGACGGTCAATATGGTCGATATTGAGGCCGTACTTGGCGGTGATGGAACTGACCCGCTGCAGTTGCTCGGCGGTGACCTTGCGGGTCAGCAGGGTGACGATGTAGCGGCTCTTGCCCTGACCGTCGACCCACTGCTGGTAATCTGCCTCGGGTACCGGAGTGAAGCGCACCTGCTGATCCAGCTTGTAAGCCGTGAACAGCACGTCCTTGAGCACCGCCGAGCCTTCGGCGTTATCCGGGATTTCCACCAGGATGCCGAACGACAGGGTGTCGTGGATCACCGCCTGGCCGATATCCAGGATGTTCACGCCACCCTGGGCCAGGGCACCGGTAATGGCCGCGGTCAGGCCGGGGCGGTCCTCGCCAGTGATGTTGATCAGGACAATCTCGCGCAAGTCGCACCTCACTCAGCGCATGAAAAGGCGCACATTCTACCCACTTTCGCGGCGCCCGCAGCATGCTCGGCGCTTTGCCCTGCAAGGGGCGCTCGCTATACTGCGCCACAATTTCGTCCGAGAAGAGCCGCGCTCTGTGAACCGGCCCACGCCTGTCAAACCCGACAATTTCTTCCTGCTGATCTTCCATGCCCTGCGCCAGCGGCGCGTGCCGATCGCCTTGCGCATCGCCAGCCACAGCTTGCTGTTGGTGGCTCTGGCGCTGGTGATCTACGCCTGGGTCATGGGCATGCAGTTCAAGCAGGCCATGCAGCAGCAGGCCGACGCCCTGGGCCAGAGCCTGACCGCGCAGACCGCTGCGTCAGCCACGGAGTTGCTGGTGTCCAACGACATCCTCAGCCTCAACGTGCTGCTCAACAACCTGGTGAAGAACCCGCTGGTGGCCCACGCGGCCATCTACAGCGTGGACAACCGCATCCTTGCCGAGGCCGGTTCGCGGCCCAAGCAGGGGCTGCTGGGCGAGGCCGAAGGCCTGTATTCGACGCCTATCACCTTCCAGGAAGTGATCGCCGGCCATCTGCGCCTGAGCCTGGACATGGAGCAATTCCAACAGCCCATGACCATCAGCCTGCAAAGCATGGGCCTGCTCAGCCTGATCCTGCTAGCGCTGACCCTGTCCCTGAGCCTGCGCCTCGGCCGACACATCTCCACGCCCCTGCTGCAACTGCGTGTCTGGCTGCGCGACCCGGACGACCCCGCGCCCGGCGCCGGCCGCCAGGACGAAATCGGCGACCTGGCCCGTCAGCTCCAGGCGCGCCTGGTACCGGAGAAACCGGAACCCGAGCCTGAGTTCGATCCCATCCCGGAAGAAGACTACGCCGAGGCCGACGAGGACTATCTCGAGGACGAGCAGGACGAGCAGGACGATCCGGATCATTTCGAGGTCCGCGACCTGCGTGACAACAGCTTCGACGGCGAGGAAGAGACGCCGAGCACGCTGTTCACGCCGGATGACGAAGATCCCTTCTCCGAACTGCGCGAGGAAATGGCCGAAGACGAGCCGGCCCCTGCTCCAGCCCCCGTTGCTCAGGAGGAACCGCAAAACAGCGCGGTACTGGCCATCCAGCTGGGCGCCCAGGACCAACTGCGCCGACTGCCGCGTGCACGCCTGATGGACCTGCTGCAGCGCTACCGAGACTGCCTCGATCAGGCCGCCCGTCTCTACCACGGCCAACTGCTGACCCTGAACGACGGCAGCAGCCTGATGCTCTTCCACAGCAAAGACAGCGACGAGGACTACCTGACCCACGCGATCTGCTGCGGCGAACTGATGCGCGCCCTGGGGCACGCCCTGCAGATCGAGGTCGCCGACAGCGGCATCACCCTGCAGCTGCAGCTCGGCCTGACCCACGGCGAAGACCTCTCCGGCCTCAGCCAGGGCGACCTGCTGCTCAACGACAGCACCCAGAGCGCCCTCGCCCTGAGCCAGCACAGTCGCAACCTGCTGCTGGTGGAACGCGCCATTGCCGAGGACGACCTGGTTCGCCAGCGTGCGCGTATCCGCGCCATCACCAGCCCGGAAGGCGCCTGCTGCGTTGAACGCCTGCTGGAGCCCTATCCTTCGCTGCTGGAACGCCAGCTGTCGCGGATGCATGAAGCTCGCGCGCACTGAATGCACAAATGACGAAAAAGCCCGCAGATGCGGGCTTTTCTTTGCCTGCGACGCTCTCAGTGGACAATTGGGTACAGCCTGGAGCGTAGGGTGCGCTGTGCGCACCGAGGCTTCGATTCCCCGTCAAATTGCGCCGGTGCGGACGGCGCACCCCGCCGGATTGGCTTCACCCTCGGGACGAAGAACTCCCGACGAACACGCATGAAAAAGCCCGCATCAAGCGGGCTTTTTCACAATCCAGCAATCAGAAGCGGAAGACTTCCACGTCGGTCCGAACTGGCGCCGCCATGGGGATCTTCGGCGGCTGCGGCTCCTTGGCCTTGGCCGGCTGATTGGCAGCTGACGGCTTGCGCGGCGCCTCGACTGCAACCGGCTGGCCTTCCAGGGGCTTCACGGCAGCGGCCAGTTGCTCGGCCAGTTGCTGCAGCAGCTTGCTCTGGGCCCGCACCTGGTCGGCGGCGGTTCCGGCATGGGGCTCCTCAAGGCGCACCAGGCGGCTGTCACGCAGCTGACCGGCACGATCCAACAGGCGCCATTGCGCCTCCAGCACGGCCGGGCGCTGGGGGCCGGAGTCGAGGCGGCTGATGGTCAGCAGCACCTGTACTTCCGGAGTGAAACCGGGGTTGCCCGGGGCCAGCACCAGGCGCTGGCTGTCCAGGCGCCAGGACAGCTGACGCAGGAGAACCTGGTCGATATCCGCAGCCAGGCTGCCAGCCCAGCGACCGTCCGGGGCAGCGGTCAGGCTGCCGTCGGCCTGGCGTTGCAGGAGGGTTTCACGCTGGAGGTAGTCGGCCACGGTCACCGGGCCGAGCAGTACTTGCATCCCAGCCTTCTTTGACGGCACCTCCGGGGTGCCTGCATCCAGCTGAAACATGGGAATCGGTGGGCTATGTACACAACCGGCCAGGCCCAGGAGGCTCGCCAGCATCAAAGCCAGGGGAAAACGCACGCTCATCAATCTCACCCACGGCCGCCTTGTGGGCAGCCTGCAGTCGAATTCATTCGTCCTTGCCATCATCAGGGAACGGCAAGGGGACATATCATCCGTCAATGTGACGCAGGACTCCATAGCCCCACGTCAATTCGCCGTCGCCACCGTCAGGCGAGCGGTTCCACCTGCAGCGCGTCAACCCGCTGGAAGCCGCGTGGCAGCTTGTTCCCACGGCGTCCGCGCTCGCCCTTGTAGTGCTCCAGATCATCCGCCTTGAGCGACAGGGTGCGCTTGCCAGCCTGGAGGACGAGGGTTGCACCGGCCGGTAGCACCGCCAGATCGGTGAGGTACTCCTCGCGGCTTGCAACGCGATCGCCAGGGATACCGATGATCTTGTTGCCCTTGCCCTTGGCCAGTTGCGGCAGGTCGGCGACCTTGAACAGCAGCAAGCGGCCCTCGGTGGTCACCGCTGCCAACCAGTCTTCTTCGACGCTCTGCACCAGACGTGGCGGCACTACCTTGGCGCCGGACGGCAGGCTGAGCAGCGTCTTGCCGGCCTTGTTCTTGGCCTGCAGGTCGGCGCCCTTGACCACGAAACCGTAGCCGGCGTCCGAGGCGATGACATAGGTGGCGTCATCCTCGGGCAGCAGCACGCAGTCGAAGTTGGCCCCCGGTGGCGGCGTCAGCCGGCCGGTGAGCGGCTCGCCCTGGCCACGGGCCGAGGGCAACGAGTGGGCCGCCAGCGAGTAGCTGCGGCCGGTGGAATCGATGAACACCGCGTACTGATTCGAACGGCCCGGTGCCGCCGCCTTGAAGCCGTCGCCGGCCTTGTAGGACAGGCCGGTTGCGTCGATATCGTGGCCCTTGGCGCAACGCACCCAGCCCTTCTCGGACAGCACTACGGTCACCGGCTCGGTGGGCATCAGCTCGGTTTCCGACAGCGCGCGAGCCTCGGCGCGGGCGACGATGGGGGAACGGCGGTTGTCGCCGTAGGTTTCGGCGTCCTTGATCAGCTCCTCACGCACCAGCTTCTTCAGCTTGGTGTCGCTGCCCAACAGGGCCTGCAGTTTCTTCTGCTCTTTCAGCAGTTCCTCCTGCTCGCCACGGATCTTCATCTCTTCCAGGCGTGCCAGTTGGCGCAGACGGGTGTCGAGGATGTAGTCGGCCTGGATCTCGGTGAGATCGAAGCGTTCCATCAGCACCTGCTTGGGCTGGTCCTCGGTCCGGATGATGTGGATCACCTCATCCAGATTGAGGAAGGCGATCAGCAAACCGTCCAACAGGTGCAGGCGCTTTTCCACCTTGTCCAGGCGGAACTGCAGACGACGGCGCACGGTGCCGATGCGATAGGTCAGCCACTCGCTGAGGAGGGTACGCAGGTCCTTGACCTGGGGCTTGCCGTCCAGACCGATGACGTTGGTGTTGACCCGGTAGCTGGACTCCAGGTCCGTGGTGGCGAACAGGTGCTGCATCAGTTCGTCGGCATCCACGCGGTTGGAGCGCGGAATGATGACGATGCGAGTGGGGTTCTCGTGGTCCGACTCATCGCGCAGGTCCGCCACCATCGGCAGTTTCTTGGCCTGCATCTGGCCGGCGATCTGCTCGAGCACCTTGGAGCCCGAGACCTGGTGCGGCAGCGCGGTGACGACGATATCGCCGTCTTCCACGCGGTACACGGCACGCATGCGCACCGAGCCACGACCGGATTCGTAAATCTTCAGCAGTTCGGCACGGGGAGTGATCACCTCGGCCTCGGTGGGGAAATCCGGGCCGAGAATGTGTTCGCAGAGTTGCTCCACGGTGGCGCTCGGCTCGTCCAACAGACGCACGCAAGCGGCGGCGACCTCACGCAAGTTGTGCGGCGGAACGTCGGTGGCCATGCCCACGGCGATGCCGGTGGTGCCGTTGAGCAACAGGTTCGGCAGGCGCGCCGGCAGGGTTGCCGGCTCATTCAGGGTGCCGTCGAAGTTCGGTACCCAATCCACGGTACCCTGGCCCAGTTCGGACAGCAGGACTTCCGAATAGCGCGACAGGCGCGCCTCGGTGTAACGCATGGCGGCGAATGACTTGGGATCGTCCGGCGCACCCCAGTTTCCCTGGCCGTCCACCAGCGTGTAGCGGTAGCTGAAGGGCTGGGCCATCAGCACCATCGCTTCATAGCAGGCGGAGTCGCCATGGGGGTGGAACTTGCCGAGCACGTCACCGACGGTACGCGCCGACTTCTTGTGTTTGGAGTCGGCGTCCAGGCCCAGTTCGCTCATCGCGTAGATGATGCGGCGCTGTACGGGCTTCAGACCGTCGCCGATATGCGGCAGGGCGCGGTCCATGATCACGTACATGGAATAGTTGAGGTAGGCCTGTTCGGTGAAGTCGGCCAGGGAGCGGCGCTCAACGCCTTCCAGGCTCAGATCGAGGGATTCGCTCATGCGTGCCTCACGGAGAAGTGACTTGGCGCAGCACCAGGGTGCCGTCGCGCTGGGTGAATTCGAGTTGTTTCAGGGCGCTCATGCCGAGCAGCACCTCTTCGCCGTCCATGCCCGGCACGATGATCGCTGGCACCTGGGTCAGGCGTATGTCACCCAGGCGCAGGTCCTGCAGCTGGGTGCGGTGGCCGGTGACGCGGCCGTTGGCGGTACTCAGGGTGACCGCGGCGCCGGGCGCCAGGCCAAGGTGCTCGGCGACCCGTGCCGGCACCGCCACCTGGGTGGCGCCAGTGTCGAGCAGGAAGGTCACGGCCTGGCCGTCGATGCGGCCATCCAGCAGGTAATGCCCCTGGCGGCTACTGGCCAGGCGCACCTCGACGTAGCCGTCGCCGTGCACCGACTCGGGCGCGCGATTGGGGTTGTGCTGGCGGTTTTCCCAGACGCCGAAGTAACGCGTGGCCAGGATCAGGCCGATGCCCCATGCGAGCACCAGCATGACCCTTCCCGCGCGCTTGCCCGGCGTCTGTGTGGTCATTTCGCGCTCCAGCCGCCTTTCGGCGCAGTGAAGCGCCAGACGATGGGCCGCCGCTCGCCATCAGCGCGAGCCTTGCCGCCGTTGTCGAGACCTACCCAGGCCCCGTCAACATCTATCCACAAGGCCTCGGCCACGCCGAAAGGCACGCCATAGCGACGGGTATCGGCCAGGGCTTCCTCGGCGAAGGACCAGCAGCGCTCCACTTCGCCACTGCTCGGCTTGCGCCGGCAGATCTGGTGCGCCAGGCGCTCCAGGGTGAAGAGTTTTTCCTCGAAGTAGGCGAGGTCGGAGAAGTCGCGCGGCATCTGCTGCTCGCTGCCAATGGGGGCTGGCGGCGGCTCGGTGCCGGCTTCACTGAAGATCACGCAGCCGCCGGTGCAGCGCCAGGTGGATTGCTGCTTGTGCACCACCATCAGGCCACGGCGCTCACGCTCGGCGGCGAGCCACAGGCGTTCACCCTTGGGGTCGACGGCGACGCCCTCGAGCAGGGCGTTGAAGTGCAACAGCATGCCGCTGGCGCGAGCCTGGCGGATCAGGTTGTCCGGCAGCAGCAGCCAGTTCGGATCGCCAGCCACCGGCAGCTGTAGCACTGCCGCATTGGCCTCGCTGACCAGATAGCGGTTGCCGGCTGCATCGCAGCTGATGCCTTCAAAATCGAGCTCATTTCCCCGCAGCATGCTGATGGCCCAGGAGCGCGCACGGACGCCCCAGGGCAGGCTGCTCGGCGGTGGCGGCGGTGCATGAAACACCTCCGCCTGAGCCTGGAGCACACCGCCAATGGGCTTGAGCCGGTACAGCTGGTTATCCACACGGTCGGACACCGCTAGCAGGTCTTCCCCGCAGCGGGCCAGCCCGGAGAGGTTGCCCTGAGGCATACCGTCCACCGGGTACTCGGAGGCCAGGCGCAATTGCTCGGCGTCGTCGGCGGCCCAGAGTGGTGTGGAAAACAGCAGGGCAAGGAGAATCAGGGCTCCCCTCACACCATGACCTCGGCCAGGTTGCCCTTGGACTCCAGCCAGGACTTGCGGTCGCCAGCGCGTTTCTTCGCCAGCAGCATGTCCATGATTTCCACCGTGCCCTCGGTGTCTTCCAGTGTCAGCTGGACCAGGCGGCGGGTGTTCGGATCCATGGTGGTTTCGCGCAGCTGTGGCGGGTTCATCTCGCCCAGGCCCTTGAATCGGGTGACCTGGGGTTTGCCACGCTTCTTCTCGGCCACCAGGCGGTCGAGGATGCCGTCGCGCTCGGCTTCGTCCAGGGCGTAGAAAATTTCCTTGCCCAGGTCGATGCGGTACAGCGGAGGCATGGCGACGTAAACGTGCCCGGCTTCCACCAGGGAGCGGAAGTGGCGAACGAACAGCGCGCACAGCAGGGTAGCGATGTGCAGGCCGTCGGAGTCGGCGTCGGCAAGGATGCAGATCTTGCCGTAGCGCAGCTGGGAGATGTCCGCGGCGCCCGGGTCAACGCCGATGGCGACGGCGATGTCATGCACTTCCTGGCTGGCCAGCACTTCGCCGCCGTCCACTTCCCAGGTATTCAGGATCTTGCCGCGCAACGGCATGATCGCCTGGAACTCCTTGTCCCGCGCCTGCTTGGCAGAACCGCCGGCGGAATCACCTTCCACCAGGAACAGTTCCGAGCGCATCGGGTCCTGTCCCGCGCAATCGGCCAGTTTGCCGGGCAGCGCCGGGCCCTGGGTAATGCGTTTGCGTTCGACCTTCTTGCTGGCTTTCAGACGACGACCGGCGTTGCTGATGGCCAGTTCGGCCAACTGCATGCCCAGATCCGGGTGAGCGTTGAGCCACAGGCTGAAGGCGTCCTTGACCACGCCGGAAACGAAGGCCGCCGCCTCGCGGGAGGACAGGCGCTCCTTGGTCTGACCGGAGAACTGCGGTTCCTGCAGCTTCATCGAAAGGACGAAGGCGATGCGCTCCCAGACGTCTTCCGGTGCCAGCTTGACGCCGCGCGGCAGCAGATTGCGGAACTCGCAGAACTCGCGCATGGCATCCAGCAGGCCCTGGCGCAGGCCGTTCACATGGGTGCCGCCCTGGGCAGTCGGGATCAGGTTGACATAGCTTTCCTGGACGCTGTCGCCACCCTCGGGCAGCCAGAGCAGCGCCCAGTCCACTGCTTCCTTGTTGCCGGCGAGGCTGCCGCAGAACGGCTCGCTCGGCAGACGCTCGAACTCGCTGACGGCGTCCACCAGGTAGGAGCGCAGACCGTCCTCGAAGTGCCACTCGACACGCTCGCCGCTGGCCTTGTCCTCGAAGGTGACGGATAGCCCCGGGCAGAGCACGGCCTTGGCCTTGAGCACGTGCTTGAGGCGGCTGACGGAGAACTTGTGGGAGTCGAAATACTTGGCGTCCGGCCAGAAATGCACACTGGTGCCGGTGTTTCGCTTGCCGACGCTGCCGATGACTTCCAGCTCGCTGGCCTTGAAGCCGTCGGCGAAGGTCATCATGTATTCGCTGCCCTCGCGCTTGACCCGCACTTCGACGCGGGTGGACAGGGCGTTCACCACCGAGATACCCACGCCGTGGAGGCCGCCGGAGAACTGGTAGTTCTTGTTGGAGAACTTGCCGCCGGCATGCAGCTTGGTGAGGATCAGCTCGACGCCGGGCACCCCTTCCTCGGGGTGGATATCCACCGGCATGCCACGGCCATCGTCGATGACCTGCAGCGAGTTGTCCTCATGGAGGATCACCTGGACGCTGCGGGCGTGGCCGGCCAGGGCCTCGTCCACGCTGTTGTCGATGACTTCCTGGGCCAGGTGGTTGGGTCGGGAGGTGTCGGTGTACATGCCCGGGCGCTTGCGCACCGGGTCGAGGCCGGAGAGGACTTCGATGGCATCCGCGTTGTAAGTAGCCATGGATTCCCTTTCAGTCAGAGGTCGGAAAAGTCGATGTCACGCCACAGCTGCGCGGGAAAGCCGGCAAAGGCCAGCAAGGCGGGCAGATGGGCGGGGAAGTTCTGGAAACCGTGGTCGCCGCCGGCCTCGATGCGCAAAGCACAAGCGCGGTAGTAGCGCTCCGCCTGGCGGTAGTCGAGGGTTTCGTCGGCCGTCTGCAACCAAACCTGGTAGCGGGCCGGGTCCTGTGGTGGTGGCACTTCCAGTTCGGCCAGCGCCGCCACATGCTCCGCCGTCAGCTCCCAGATTTCGTCGCTGTAGTAGTTCTTCTGTGGGCCGAGCCGGCCATCGAACAACCGGTGCGGGGCTACCGCAGGGTTGATCAGCACGGCCGAAAGACCGTGGCGCTCGGCCAGGTGGGTCGCATAGTAGCCGCCCAGGGAGCTGCCGACCAGCACCGGGCGCCGCAGCTCGGCAATGGCGTCCTCGAGCTGGCCGATGGCCAGGCGTGGATGATGGTGCAGGGCGGGAACCCGCAGGCGATCGGCCAGCCCCAGACGCTGCATGAGCGCGTCGAGCTGGCGCGCCTTGTGTGAAGACGGCGAGCTGTTGAAACCGTGGATATAAAGAAGGCTGGGTTGCGAGCTGGACACGCGGCTTCCTGGCAGGTCGAGGGAAAGTTGTACTTCTTGCCGTGCCGCGGCGCGAAGGTCAATAACCCTTGACGCTGTAATCCACTTCGAAAGTGATTCCAGTTACCCGCGAAACCCCAGTTTCAATGGCGCCATCGCGCCCCAGGCGCAACCAGCGATAACCCGGTGCTTCGTTGCCCACGCAGAAGTCCTCGCTGCCAGGCGCGAACTGCACGCAGGTGGACGGCGATGCCAGCAGGCGCACGCCGTTGCGAAGCTGATCGAACTCCTGGTGGACGTGGCCCCAGAGCAGCGCTCGCACCTGTGGATAACGGTCCAGCACGGCGAACAGGCTTTCGGAGTTGCGTACGCCGATCGGGTCCATCCAGGCACAGCCGATGGAAACGGGATGGTGGTGGAAGCTGACCAGCACGTGGCGCTCGCCGGCGCCTTCGAGGGCTTGCTCCAGCAGGGCAAGTTGTTCCACAGGGAAATGGCCGGGAACAGCACCGGCGATGGTGGAATCCAGCAGCACCACCCGCCAATGGGGGAAATCGACGATTGGTTCCAGAGCCGAAGTGCCGGCGCAGACATCGCGCATCACCGGGACTTCGTCGTGGTTGCCGGGGAACCAGCGGGCAGGCGCGGGGATGTTCGCCACCAGCTCGCGGAAAGTTTCGTAGGACTCGACCGAACCGTCCTGGGAAAGGTCGCCGGTGGCCAGCACCAGATCGATACCCGATTGCTCCTCCAACACCTGGTCGATCACCCGGCGCAGGCTGTCGCGGGTTTCCATGCCCAACAGCTTGCCGTCCGCTTCGGCGAACAGATGGCTGTCGGATAGCTGCACCAGCAGCACCGACTCGTCAGCAGCGGGGAGGACTGGATTGGGCAAGGCCTTCTCCTTGGGCAAGGTGTTCCGATTATGGTTGCTGCGCGCGCAATGGGTAAACCCGCGAAGCGGGAATGGTTCACAGTTAAGGGTTGCGGATCGCGCCGCGCCGACCAGCCGCAGTTCGTTACGAACGCAACTAGAGGACGACCGGCTCCAGCTCGTGACCACAGGCCAGGCAGTGGCTCAGCCACTCGCCGAGGAAGAGATTGAGCTGGCTCTTCTCGTCGGGCTGGTGCATGTCGGCATTCGGATAGGAATACACACTGCGGAAGCGCCGTGCGTTCTCGGCACCGACCACTTCGGCCATGCGCGCGTCATGGTAGACGCGCACTTCCAGCTGCGGCGACGGCAGCCAGGGCAGGCTGTGCTCCTGGCGCACCTGCAGGGTGGTGGTATAGGGGCAGGCTTCGACCACTTCCAGGGCCAGCACACCGAGCAGGCGCTCGCCCTGGCTCAGCGCGACACGCCGGGAACCACGCACCTCGCGCATCTGCGGGAGCAGACGCATCAGGCGCGCGTAGTTCGCCTCGCAGGCTGCTTGCAGCCCGATGAGGTCCACCCGGTAGCGATCGCGCAACAGATTCACGTCCACAACCCCCTGACTTCGGTACGGTTCAGCGCCAGCCACTGCAGGGCCAGCATGGTCGCGGCATTGTCCAGCCGCCCTTCACGCATGAGGGCCAGGGCGTCTTCCAGCGGCAACACATGCACGCGGATGTCTTCGCCCTCCTCCGCCAGCCCGTGTACGCCACCCGCACCGCTGCTGTCGCAACGCCCGAGGTACAGATGCACACGCTCGTTGGAGCCCCCTGGTGAAGGATAGTAGGTGGTGATCGGCCAGAGCGAAGTCAATTGCAGATCGGCCTCTTCGACGGCTTCCCGACGGGCGACCTCTTCCGGCTCCTCGTCCTTGTCGATCAGCCCGGCCACCAGCTCCAGCAGCCACGGGCTCTCGCTCTTGCCATAGGCGCCCACGCGGAATTGCTCGATCAGTACCACCACATCCCTCTGCGGATCATAGGGAAGTACGCAGACAGCATCATGACGAACGAAGAGTTCCCGATGGATGACCGGCCCCATGTCGCCGGAGAACAGTC
Source organism: Pseudomonas sp. BN411 (assembly GCF_029871235.1). GTDB lineage: Bacteria > Pseudomonadota > Gammaproteobacteria > Pseudomonadales > Pseudomonadaceae > Metapseudomonas. Next base: position 514,465 of record NZ_SSOM01000073.1, on the reverse strand, counting down.
GATGGCGCAGGCTCAGACGGTCCAGGCGATAGAAACCCTGGAAACAGGTTTCTCGCTCGACGATTTCGACGGCGTCCGGGCCCGGCTTGAAGGTTTCGGTCATGGGAAGGTCTCACTGCTGCGGAAGGCTTCGATCCGCGCATCCTACCCCTTGGTTGCACAGGGCGCAGCCTCTTTGCAGATGGGCCGCGGACTGGGAAGATGCGCGGCGAAAGGCTGCCCGTGGAGCGCGAACTCATGGCCTCTGCGGCAGTCGAAGCCTGCACTTTTTTCCGGAATCCGCCCCCGAAGATGAAGCCGATGCCCCTCGCCAGACTCCTTGCCGCCGCCTGCTTCGGCACCCTGCTCAGCGCCTGCCAGATGCTGCCCGGCGGCAGCGGCAAGCTGGAGCCGCAGCGCCATGCCTGGGAACACCTGAAACCCGGTTGCCAGGGCGAGACCTGCCCGCTGGTGAACATCGACACCATCAGCTTCGCCGACGAACCGCAGCTCAACGAGCTGATCAACGAGCGCCTGCTACGCATGACCCAGGACGCCCCCGGCTCGCCGCTGCCGGCATCGCTCGAGTCCTACGAGAAGGATTTCCTCGCCAGCGCCGAACCGGGTTGGAGCAGCTACCTGCAGGCCAAGGTGCTGGAGCAGCACGACAACCTGGTGCTGGTGGAGCTGTCCAGCTACCTCTTCACCGGCGGCGCCCACGGCATGCCGGGACGCGGCTTCATCAACTACGACCGCAAGCTGGAGAAGCCCCTGAGCCTTGGCGACATGCTGCTTCCCGGCCAGGAAGAGGCTTTCTGGAAAGTCGCCGAGCAGGCCCACCTTCGCTGGCTGGCGACCAACAAGCTCGACCAGGACCCCGATTTCATCAAGACCTGGCCGTTCGAGCGCACCGCCAACGTGGGCCTGGGCTACGGCGCCATGCTGCTGAAGTACGACGTGTACAGCATCGCGCCCTACTCCAGCGGGCATCCGGAAATCCGCATCCCCTACCCGCAACTCAACGGAATACTGAAGCCCCAGTATTTCCCCGGACGCGGCTGAAGCGTCCCAGCAGGAGCTGCAATACGCCGGCCGCCAGCAGTGCCGGCAGGGTCGCCCCCAGCTCCGGCCAGTGATTGGCCAGCAGGTGGTAGATCGCCACGCCACAGCCCCAGGCCAGCAGCGTGTCCCAGCGCAACGCCACGCGCGGCGCGAGTTCAGCGCGACGGCGACGCAGGATGAAGTGATCCACCAGCACCACGCCGAACAGCGGCGCGAAGACCGAGCCGATCAGCAGCAGGAAGTTCTGGTACTCGGCCAGCGGCGCGAAGCAGGCGATCAGGGTGCAGAGTGCGCCGATGGCCAGCGCCAGATGCTCTACCTTCAGCGGCAGCAGGATGCCGCTGGACACCGCCGCCGAATGGATATCGGCGAAGGCCTTTTCCGACTCGTCCAGCAGGATCAGCAGCAGCGGGATACCCATGCCGGCACCGGCCAGGGCCAACAGCAAGGCATTGGCGTCGCTGCCCTCGGCAAAAGCCAGGGTGTAGGCCACGCCAAGGCCCATCAGCCACAGGCAGCCGATGAAGAAGCCCAGTGCGGAACCGATGAACACACCGCCGCCACGACGGCCGAAGCGCGAGTAGTCGGCGATCAGCGGCAGCCAGGACAGCGGCATGGCGATGGCGATGTCGAAACCCAGGGCGAAGGACATGGAACCATCACCGGCACGCGCCATCAGCGCAGAGAAATCGGCGCGATTCAGCAGGTCCCAGGTCAGCCAGACGCAGGCACCCAGCAACAGCCAGATCCCCCAGCGACGCAGGATCCGCCGCACGAAGGCGAGCGGACCGGCCACTGCCAGCAGGGTGGCCAGGGCGCCGAACACCAGGGTCCAGAGCACCGGCGAGGCCAACAGGCTGCCTTCACCCAGGCCTCGGGCGACCAGCAGGCTGGCGGCATCGCGCATCACGATGATTTCGAAGGCGCCCCAACCCACCAGTTGCAGCAGGTTGAGGAACGCCGGCACGGTCGCACCGGCCGAACCGAGGCTCAGCTTGAGCGAGGCCATAGCGGCGAGACCGGTGTCGCTGCCGATCATCGCCGCCGAGCCCAGCAGCAGCACGCCGACGCCGGTACCGAGCAGGATGGCCAGCAGCGCATCGCTGGTACCGAGGCCCGGCGCCAGCAACGCGCCGGTCTGCAGCACCATCAGGCCGAGGCCGAGGGAAAACCAGAGGGAAAACAGGTCGCGCGTGCCGAGTACGCGCTGGTCGAAGGCGACCGGGATGGACGGCGAATAGCTGGTTGGGGTGTTCACGATGGCAGATGCCCTGAAAGGACTGTAGTTATGGTTTGGCCACAAACCGCAAAGCCGGGCACGAGGCCCGGCTTGCGGTGTGGTGAGACAGGGCCAGGCCTGTCCGGGGTCACGCGGCGGGTCGTCAGACCTGCTTGTAGATCATCGAACCTTCTTCCTTGAAGCGCCCGGACTGCTCGGCGAAGCCGGCCTCAATGGCCTTCTGCTCGTCGGTCAGGCCGTTCTCCTTGGCGTAGTCGCGCACTTCCTGAGTGATTTTCATGGAGCAGAACTTCGGCCCGCACATGGAGCAGAAGTGCGCCACCTTGGCCGATTCCTTCGGCAGGGTCTCATCGTGGAAGGCACGCGCGGTATCCGGGTCCAGGCCGAGGTTGAACTGGTCTTCCCAGCGGAACTCGAAGCGCGCCTTGGACAGTGCGTTGTCGCGAATCTGTGCGCCCGGATGGCCCTTGGCGAGGTCGGCAGCGTGGGCGGCGATCTTGTAGGTGATGATGCCGGTCTTCACATCGTCCTTGTTCGGCAGGCCCAGGTGCTCCTTCGGGGTCACGTAGCAAAGCATGGCGCAACCGAACCAGCCGATCATCGCGGCGCCGATGCCGGAAGTGATGTGATCGTAGCCAGGGGCGATGTCGGTGGTCAGCGGGCCGAGGGTGTAGAAAGGCGCCTCGTCACAGCATTCCAGCTGCTTGTCCATGTTTTCCTTGATCAGGTGCATCGGCACGTGGCCGGGGCCTTCGATCATGGTCTGCACGTCGTGCTTCCAGGCGATCTTGGTCAGCTCGCCGAGGGTTTCCAGCTCACCGAACTGTGCAGCGTCGTTGGCGTCGGCGATGGAGCCCGGACGCAGGCCATCGCCCAGCGAGAAGCTGACGTCGTAGGCCTTCATGATTTCGCAGATTTCCTCGAAGTGGGTGTAGAGGAAATTCTCCTTGTGGTGGGCCAGGCACCACTTGGCCATGATCGAGCCGCCGCGGGACACGATGCCGGTCACGCGCTTGGCGGTCAGCGGCACATAACGCAGCAGCACGCCGGAGTGGATGGTGAAGTAGTCCACGCCCTGCTCAGCCTGCTCGATCAGGGTGTCGCGGAACAGTTCCCAGGTCAGGTCCTCGGCGATGCCGCCGACCTTTTCCAGGGCCTGGTAGACCGGCACGGTGCCGATCGGTACCGGCGAGTTACGGATGATCCACTCGCGGGTTTCATGGATGTGCTTACCGGTGGACAGGTCCATGACCGTGTCCGAGCCCCAGCGGATGCCCCAGGTGAGCTTGGCAACTTCTTCCTCGATGGAGGAACCCAGTGCCGAGTTGCCGATGTTGCCGTTGATCTTCACCAGGAAGTTGCGGCCGATGATCATCGGCTCCAGCTCCACGTGGTTGATGTTGGCCGGGATGATGGCGCGGCCGCGGGCCACTTCCTGGCGCACGAACTCGGGGGTGATTTCCTTCGGAATGGCTGCGCCGAAGCTGTGGCCGGCGTGCTGCTCCTTGAGCAGGCCGGCTTCGCGCGCTTCGGCCAGCTTCATGTTTTCGCGGATGGCGACGAATTCCATCTCGGGCGTGATGATGCCCTTCTTCGCGTAGTGCATCTGGGTGACGTTCTGGCCGGACTTGGCGCGGCGCGGGTTGCGCACGTGGGCGAAGCGCATGGCGGCCAGTTCGGCATCGGCCAGGCGGCGCTGGCCGAACTCGGAGGTCAGGCCCGGCAGGCGCTCGGTGTCGTTGCGGTCGTCGATCCAGGGCGAGCGCACGTCGGCCAGGCCCTTGCGCACGTCGATGCTGACGCTCGGGTCGGTGTAGGGGCCGGAGGTGTCATAGACGGTGACCGGGGCATTGATCTCGCCACCGAAGGCGGTGGGGGTCACATCCAGGCTGATCTCGCGCATGGGCACGCGGATGTCCGGGCGGGAGCCCTGCACATAGACTTTCTGCGAACGGGGGAAAGGCTGGATGGATTGCTGGTCGACCTGGGCGCTCTCGCTCAGGTTCTTTTGTTGTTTTGCGGTCATCGGGCTGGCTCCTGGGATGATGTCGGAGCGAACCTGAAAGAGAGTGCACCGGGACCGGTGCCGAGAGGAGCCTCCCGGAATGCGGGCTGGGGAGGCACATCTTGTTCCCTACGCAGGCCTTAACCTGATCAGGTTCAACGGGATCCGGAACTATCCGATCTCAGCCTCCGATTCGAGGCACCCCGACAAGAACCCGGGCAGTCTAAACAAGCTCGGCGGAGAAAACCAACCCGGTGGTCAGAATATCGTGACCAGTACGTCGGGAAGTGACGCAGCGCCGATAACAAAAATCGATTGTTGCACGCAGGAAACATAGCTTGTCGCAAACTACACTCAGGCCGCCGGTGGGGCGTCTTGACCCGCCCCCAGCGGCCCCGTAGCCTTGCCCGACACCTCAGAATCCAGGATTGATCATGCTGCGCAGACTCTCGCTGGCCATCGCCGTGGCATCCGCCTTTGCCGGAACCGCCTGGGCCGTAGATGCCCCCCTGTCAGCCAAGACGGACCTCGTGACCGTCTACAAGGACGCTGTCGACAACAACGCCGACCTCGCCGCCGCCCGCGCCAACTATGAAGCGCAGCGCGAGGCCGTACCCCAGGCTCGTTCCGGCCTGCTGCCGCAAATCAACGGCGGCGCCACGTCCAACGACACCCGGACCAAGCTTGACGACCCTTCCAACACCTTTTCGCGCAGCGGCATCGCCTACCAGGCGACCCTGAGCCAGCCGATCTTCCGTGCTGACCGCTGGTTCCAGCTGAAAGCCGCCGAGTCCAGCACCGAGCAAGCTGCCCTGGACTTCTCCGCGACCCAGCAGAACCTGATCCTGCAGACTGCCGAGACCTACTTCGCCGTGCTGCGCGCCCAGGACGACCTGGCCTCGACCAAGGCCGAGGAAGCGGCGTTCAAACGCCAGCTCGACCAGGCCAATGAACGCTTCGATGTCGGCCTCTCGGACAAGACCGACGTACTGGAAGCCCAGGCCGGTTACGACACCGCCCGTGCCAACCGGATCATCGCCGAGCGCAACGTGGAAGACGCCTTCCAGGCGCTGGTGACCCTGACCAACCGCGAGTACGCCTCAATCGAAGGCATCCTCCACACCCTGCCGGTGGTGGTGCCCGCCCCCAACGACGCCAAGGCCTGGGTCGACACCGCCGCCCAGCAGAACCTCAACCTGCAGGCTGCCAACTACGCCGTCGACGCCGCCGAAGAAACCCTGCGCCAACGCAAGGCCGGCCACGCGCCGACCCTGGATGCGGTGGCCAGCTACCAGAAGGGCGACAACGACAGCCTCGGCTTCAGCAACAACGGTTCCACCCTGCCCGGCCAGGATCCGTTCAGTGGCGACGTGGAGCAACGCAGCATCGGCCTGCAGCTGAACATCCCGATCTACAGCGGCGGCCTGACCAGCTCGCAAGTGCGCGAGTCCTATCAGCGCCTGAACCAGACCGAGCAGCAGCGTGAAAGCCTGCGCCGCAACATTGTGCAGAACACCCGCAACTTCCACCGCGCGGTGAACACCGACGTGGAACAGGTGAAGGCGCGCAAGCAGTCGATCATCTCCAACCAGAGCGCGCTGGAAGCCACCGAGATCGGCTACCAGGTGGGTACCCGCAACATCGTCGACGTGCTTGACGCCCAGCGCCAGCTGTACAGCTCGGTACGCGACTACAACAACGCACGCTATGACTACATCATCGACAACCTGCGCCTGAAGCAGGCCGCTGGCACCCTGAGTCCGGGCGACCTGGAAGCACTGGCTGCCTTCCTCAAGCCCGACTACAACCCGGACAAGGACTTCCTCCCGCCAGACCTGGCCAAGGCCGCAGAGGCCAGCCTGAAAGGCGACCCGGAGTACTGAGTTCCGCTCCAGACGAAAAAAGCCCGGCATCACTGCCGGGCTTTTTCATTGGATTGTCGGAGCGCCGCTAGTCGTAGGGTGGATTACGCTTCTTCGATCCACCATCGGCGTCATGCCGAACATCGTGGGTGGATAGAAGAGCGCTATCCACCCTACAGGTCGGTTATTTGGCCGCCCAGGCGTTGAAGCGCTGCTCCAGGTCTTCGCCGTGGTCAGTCCAGAACTCCACATCCATCGGCAGGGCCTGCGCCATGTTCTGCGGCGCGCTGGGCAGCCAGCCGGTCAGCGCCGGGTCGAGACGCTCGAAGGTCTGCTGGTTGACCGGCCCGTAGGGAATCCGTTTGACGTAGTCGGCCTGGTTGTCGGCCTTGTTGATGAAGGCGATCAGTTGGTGGGCGCGCTCGACGTGTTTCGAGCCCTTGATGATCGCCCAGTAGTCCATGCCATAAAGGCTATCCGGCCACACCACGGCGAACTTGTTGCCTTCCTGATGGGCCGCGGCAATGCGCCCGCTGTAGACCGAAGTCATGGTCACGTCGCCGGCGGCCAGCCATTGCACGGGCTGGGCCCCCGCCTCCCACCACTGGATATGGGGCTTGAGCTGATCCAGCTTGGCAAAGGCCCGCTCCACCCCTGCCGGCGTAGCCAGCACCTTGTAGACATCCTCGCGCTTGACGCCATCGGCCAGCAGCGCGAATTCCAGGTTGTACACCGCCCGCTTGCGCAGCCCGCGCTTGCCGGGGAAGCGCTGCACATCCCAGAAGTCCGCCCAGGACTTCGGCGCCTCAGCCAGCTTGCCGGCGTCATAGGCCAGCGCCACGCTCCAGACCATGGTGGCTGACCCACATTCCTGAGCCGCGTCGGCAATCAACTGATCGGCACCGCCTATGCGCTGCCAATCCAGGCGCTCGAACAGGCCTTCCTCGCAGCCACGCACCAGGTCAGGCGCCTCGATCTCCACCAGGTCCCAGTCGACGCTACCGGTATCGGCCATCACCTTGATACGCGCCATCTCGCCGTTGTATTCGCCCTCCGTCAGCGGGGCTCCGCTGGCCGTGGCGAAGGGCTTGAAGAAGGCGTCACTCAGGGCTTTCTGCCCTGCCCCGCCGTAGCCCACCACCACCATGGTGTCAGCCGCCTGGACGCTTCCCAAGCTACAAGCGAGCGCCAGGCCGGCAAGCAGACGGCCCGCGTGACTGGAAGAAGGAACGGAACAAGGATGTGAACGGTTGCTCAGGTGAGGGACGAATGACTGCCGCATTGGTGCTTCTCCTCTTGTTGTTGTCATGAAGCCTGCCCGGCTCGGGCTGACACGAAGCTAAGCCAGGGCAAAGTAAAAAAACAAGTTGATTTTTTACTGAAGGTAAATTTCCATGGCTCAACAAGAACAAGCGGGCCGCCAGGCCCTCAGGAGCCTCCATGTCCAGTGCTACCTTCCCGCACCTTTTCGAGCCCCTGGAAATCCGCGGCAAACGCCTGAAAAACCGGATCATGTCCAGCGGCCACGACACCTCGATGCCCGCCGACAACCTGGTCAACGACCAGCTCGTCGCCTACCACCGTGCTCGCGCCAAGGGTGGAGTCGGCCTGATCGTCCTGCAGGTGGCCGGGGTGCATGACAGCGCGCGCTACACCTCCCACGTACTGATGGCCACCGACGATGCCTGCATCGAGGGCTATCGCCGCCTGGCCGACGCCTGCCACGCCGAGGGCACGGTAGTGCTCTCCCAGGTCTTCCATCCGGGCCGGGAAATCATGGAGTCCAGCGATGGGCTGCTGACGGTGGCCTGGTCCGCGTCGGCTTCACCCAACGAGCGTTTCCGCGTGATGCCGCGAGCCCTGGACCAGCGAATGATCGACGAGATCGTCGCCGGCTACGGCGCAGCCGCTCGCCGGTTGTCCGAGGCTGGCCTGGACGGCGTGGAGATCGTCGCCAGCCACGGCTATCTGCCCGCGCAATTCCTCAACCCGCGCGTGAACCATCGGGAAGACGGCTACAACGGCGACCTGGACGCCCGCCTGCGCTTCATCCGCGAAGTGATCCAGGCCGTGCGCGCCAGTTGCCCTGAGGACTTCATCGTCGGGATGCGCATCTCCGCCGACGAACGCGACCCGGAAGGCCTCACCGAAGACGAATCCCTGACCGCTGCTCTCGCCTTGCAAGGGCAACTCGACTACCTGCACCTGGTGGCCGGCACTTCCGCCTCCATCGGGGGCGCCATCCATATCGTGCCGCCCATGGCCATCGAAGCCGCCTACCTGGCTTCCACCGCCGGGAGCTTCAAGACACGCCTGGACATCCCGCTCTTCGTCACCGGAAGGATCAACCAGCCCCAGGAAGCCGAAACCATCCTCGCCCGCGGCCAGGCTGACGTCTGCGGCATGACCCGCGCCCTGATCTGCGATCCGCAGATGCCCAACAAGGCCGCCAATGGCCGCAGCGACGATGTGCGGGCCTGCATCGCCTGCAACCAGGCGTGCATCGGCCACTTCCATCGCGGCTATCCCATCTCCTGTATCCAGCACCCGGAAACCGGTCGTGAACTGACCTACGGCGAACGCACACCTGCCACCGTGCGCAAGCGCGTGATGGTGGTGGGCGGAGGGCCGGCGGGCATGAAGGCCGCCGCCGTGGCCGCCCAGCGTGGCCACGAGGTAACCCTCTTCGAAGCGGGTAACCAGCTCGGCGGGCAGGTCCTGCTGGCCCAGCTGCTGCCACGCCGCGCGGAATTCGGCGGGGCGGCCACCAACCTGCAACGGGAGATGGAGCTGGCCGGCGTCCAGGTGCAGCGCAATGTCCGCGTCGACCGCGCCCTGGTGGAACGCGAGCGTCCTGACCTGGTGATTCTCGCCACCGGCGCGAAACCCTACTGGCCGCCCTTCGAGCGCGGCGGCGAGTTGCAGGTGGTCGACGCCTGGCAGGTCCTGCGTGACGAAGTGCAATTGGGCCGTTCAGTGGTGGTCACCGACTGGCGCGGCGACTGGATCGCCCCCGGCATCGCCGAACGCCTGGCGCGCAATGGCCACCAGGTGCGCCTGGCAGTGAGCGGCACCCATTGCGGCGAGAGCCTGCCCCTTTACGTGCGCGACCAGATGGCCGGAGAGCTTCACAAGATGGGCATTCCGATCACGCCCTATGCACGTCTTTACGGCTGCGACGACAACACCGTGTACATGACGCATGCCGCCTGTGGCGAACCGATGCTGTTCGAAGAGGTGGACACCCTGGTGCTCTGCCAGGGCCACCAGCCGGTGGACGATCTGGGCAGTGAGCTGGAAGGCCTGGTGGAATTTCGCCGGATCGGCGACTGCCTGGCGCCTCGTACGGTGGAAGAGGCGATTTACGAGGGACTGAAGCTGGCCTGGAGCATCTGAGTGTCGCCAGCGATCGCGGCTGCAATACAATGCCGCGATCCTGTCCCATGGAGGGAACCATGAGCCCCAGCCTGCCATCGCCGAACGCCAACGCCGAGAGCCAATTCCTCGGCACGCGCATCCGCGCGCTGCGCAAACGCCGCGGCCTGACCCTCACCGAGCTGGCCGAACAGAGCAAGCTCACCGCCGGCTACATCAGCCAGCTGGAACGCAACCTGGCCTATCCCTCGATTCCCGCGTTGTTCAATATCGCCCGCAGCCTGGGCGTGACCATCCAGTGGTTCTTCGCCAGCGAAGCGCCCACCACCGAAGCCGATCGTGGTTATGTCGTGCGTCGCAACGCCCGCACCAGCCTGCACTATGAAGACGGCATCACTGACGAGCTGCTCAGTCCGCAGCCCCTACGCCAGTTGGAAATGCTCCATTCGCGCTTCCCGCCGGGCACCTACAGCGAAGAGAGTTACAGCCACGAGGGCGAAGAAGCCGGCTACGTGCTGAGTGGCGAATTCGAACTCTGGGTCGGCGACCGGCACTTCCACCTGCAGGAAGGCGACAGCTTCAGCTTCTCCAGCCAGGAGCCGCACCGCTATGGCAATCCCGGCGAGAAGGATGCGCTGATCCTCTGGGTCATCACGCCGCCGACGTTCTGATTCGCGCAATCGTTCAGGGACTTTTCCTGTAGGGGCGAATTCATTCGCCAAGCAGACCGAAGGTCTGCCATGCGGAGTCCCATTGGGGGTGGCTGCGCCACCCTTGGCGATTGAAATCGCCCCTACAACAAGGCGGCCCCTACTTCAGCAGCCGCGCAATCCCGCCCAACAGACGCTCCAGCGCCCCCTGATTGGCCTTGAGCACACCTAAGCCCGCGTCGCGCATAGACTCCGCGCGCCCCGGCTCGGCCCAGAGTCCGCCAACCTGTGCGGCCAACTCTTCGGCATCTGCCACCTCGGCCAGCGCCCCGGCGTCTCGCAGCTGCGCGGCGATTTCGAGGAAGTTGAACAGGTGCGGGCCACTGAGCACCGGTTTGCCCAGGGCTGCTGGCTCCAGCAGGTTGTGGCCGCCATTGGGCACGAGGCTGCCGCCCACGAAGGCGATATCGGCCAGCGCGTAGAGGAACAGCAACTCGCCCATGGTATCGCCGACCAGCACCGCATCCGTCGCGGCGACAGGCGCGCCGGTGGATCGGCGCACCGTTGCCTGCCCTTCGCGACGACTCAGCTCGAACACCGAACCGAATCGCTCCGGGTGACGCGGCACCAGGATCAGCAGTGCGTCCGGCCGCCGCTTCAACAGTGCCTTGTGGGCAGCCAGGACGATTTCATCCTCCCCGGCATGGGTGCTCGCGGCAATCCACACCGGCCGCGAATCGGCGCCCCATTGGCCACGCAGTTCCGCTGCGCGCTGGAGCAGCGCCGGGTCGATGCGGAGGTCGAACTTGATCGAGCCAGTCACGCCCACGCATTCGGGACGCGCACCCAGGGTGCGGAAGCGCTCGGCTTCGGCTTCCGTCTGCACCGCGATCCAGCTCAGTTCGGCCAGCATGGGCGCGGTGAGCTTGGCGAATCGCGCATAACCCCGAGCCGAGCGCTCGGACAGCCGGGCATTGGCCAGCACCACCGGAATGCCGCGACGGGCGCACTGGTGGATGTGGTTCGGCCAGAGCTCGGTCTCCATGATCACCGCCAGCTTCGGTCGCACCTTGTCGAGAAAGCGAGCAGCCGCCCAGGGCAGGTCATAGGGCAGGTAGCAATGCTGCACCTTGTCGCCGAACAGCGCGCGGATGCGCTCGGAACCGGTGGGCGTCATGCAGGTGATGGTGATGGGCAGGTCCGGGTGGCGCTCCAGCAGGGCGCGGACCATGGGAGCGGCGGCGATGCTCTCGCCCACCGATACGGCATGGACCCAGATACCGCCCGGTTTGATGGATGGCAGGCCAACGGCAAAGCGCTCGCCGATGCGCCGCGCATACGCCGGCGCACGCCAGGCACGCCAGGCCAGGCGCACAGCTACCAACGGCAGACCGAGATGGAACAACAAGGTATAGAGGGTGCGATTCATGGGCGCGGAGCTTAGCGTGACTCGCCGTCGATCGCACTAACCCATGGCCTGCAGGTGCTCCGCCAGGCTATCGGCCAGCCAGAGCGCCGCCGGCCCCAGCGCCGCGTCGCGACGGCAGACCAGCTCCACCACCAGCGATGGCGGCGTCCAGTCGCTGCGCAGCTCCACCAGTTGCCCCTGGTAAGCCGGGTACTGGGCCACATGGCGTGGCAGCCAGGCCCAGCCGAGTCCACGCATCAGCAGTTCGGCCATCACGTAGAAGCTGTCGGCACGCCAGACTTGCGGACCGATCTGCTCGCCGCCCGGGTAATGGCTGTCCTGGGGCGACATGAGGATCTGCCGGTGACGCGCCAGTTCGCTGCGGTCGGCGTAGTTTTTTTCGGCCAGGGCGTGGCCGGCACCGCAGACCGTGACCATTTCGATGGTGCCCAGGCGCTGGCGCTCAAGGGCATCGGGCATCTGCTCGTGGTGGAACAGCAGTCCGAGGTCGGCACGGCGCTCCAGCAGCTTTCGAGCCACCTCACCCTGGGCGCTGGTGGTCAGTTGCACCTCCAGCAGCGGAAATGCCTTGCCCAATGCCTCCAGGCTGGCCAGCACGGGCTGATAAGGCATGGCTTCATCCTGGGCCAGGCGCAGGCGCGCTTCTTCGCCCTTCGCCAGTCCCAAGGCCTTGCCGTCCAGGCGCTGGCACTGCCGCAGGACTTCCCGGGCTTCCTCCAGCAAGGCCACGCCCGCCGCCGTCAGGCGCGGTTGGCGACCACTGCTGCGGTCGAACAGCTGCACACCAAGGTCCTCTTCGAGCATGGCAATGCCACTGCTCACCGCCGACTGGGCGCGCCGCAACCTGCGCGCGACCGCCGAGAAGGACTGACCTTCCGCAACTGCAACGAACAGGCGGATCTGTTCCAGGTTCCATTGCATGGCGGGCAACCTATCTCCAATTCAGATGGGAAATGACTTTATCCCATCAGCCGAGAACTTAGAATTCGCGTCATTGCACAGGAGGTCCGACCATGACCGGCTATATCTATCTCGCTATCGCAATTGCCGCCGAAGTGATCGCCACTACCTCGATGAAGGCCATCGACGGCTTCAACAAACCGCTGCCCCTGATCCTGGTAATCGGCGGCTACGCCATCGCCTTCTGGATGCTGACCCTGGTGGTGCGCAGCATCCCCGTGGGCATCGCCTACGCCATCTGGGCCGGCCTCGGCATCGTGCTGGTCAGCGTCGCCGCGCTGGTGCTCTATCAACAGAAGCTGGATGCCCCCGCGGTGCTGGGCATGGGGATGATCGTCTCGGGTGTGGTGGTCATCCAGCTGTTCTCCAACAGCACCGGCCACTGAGAGCCGGCTGCACGGTTCTCGACACGGGCTGTAGGTCGGCATCACGACAGGGGCGCTATACTGCGCCCCTGTTTTTTTCGAGGCGCCTGCACCCATGGCCGAATCCCTTTCCACTGATGTGCTCATCCTGGGCGGCGGTATAGCCGGCCTATGGCTCAATGCCCGCCTGCGCCAGCAAGGCTTCGCCACGTTGCTGGTGGAAAAGGCCAGCCTTGGCGGCGAACAGAGCGTCAAATCCCAGGGGATCATCCACGGTGGCGCCAAGTACGCCCTGCACGGCGCCCTCACCGGCGCCTCCGAAGCCATCGCCGACATGCCCCGCCGCTGGCGCGAGGCCCTGGCCGGCAGCGGCGAGCTGGACCTTCGCGGCGTACGCCTGCTCTCCGACGCCCACTATCTCTGGTCCCCCGGCACCCTGGCCGGCAATCTCACCAGCTTCTTCGCCAGTAAGGCGGTGCGCGGCCGCGTCGACCAGGTCAAGGGCGATGCCTTGCCGCCGGCGCTGCAACACCCGAAGTTCAAGGGCAAGGTCTATCGCCTGGCCGAGTTGGTGCTAGACGTGCCCAGCCTGATCACCCGCCTGGCGGAGCTCGCCGGCGACAGCCTGCTCGCGGGCCGCGAAGTCGCCCCCTTGCGGGAGGACGGCCAACTCGTCGGGCTGGTCATCGACGGTCGTGAAGTCCGCGCTCAACGCATCGTGCTGAGCGCCGGTGCAGGCAACCAGGCACTGCTCGAAGCCCTGGGCCTCAGCCAGCCGGCCATGCAGCGCCGTCCGCTGCACATGGTGATGGTCAAGGCGCCCAGCCTGAAACCGCTGTACGCCCATTGCCTGGGTGCCGGACCGAAGCCGCGCGTCACCGTGACCAGCCACCCGGCCGCCGACGGCCAATGGGTGTGGTACCTGGGGGGCGACTTGGCCGAGGCCGACGGCGTGGCCCGCAACGAAGCCGAACAGATCGCCGCAGCCGAACAGGAGCTGCGCCAGTTGCTGCCCTGGATCGACCTCTCCGCCGCGCAATGGGCGACCCTGCGGGTGGACCGCGCCGAGCCGGCCCAGAGCGGCCTGGTTCGCCCGGACAATGCCTTCCTCGCCGAACAGGACCGCTTGCTGGTGGGCTGGCCCACCAAGCTGGCCCTGGCGCCGGACTTCGCCGACCGCGTTCTGGCCGCCTTCGAGCGCGACGGCGTGCGGCCATCCGCCAATCCGCCGCTGCCTGCCCTGCCCCGCCCGACGGTGGCGCAACCGGCCTGGGAGGAACTGCTGGGATGAACAACCTGCACGGTCTGCATCGCCCCCTGGGCAGCACCGGCCTGATGGTTTCCCCGCTGGGCCTGGGTACCGTCAAGCTCGGCCGCGACCAGGGCGTGAAGTACCCCAGCGGCTTCACCATTCCCGACGACGCTGAAGCCCGGCAACTGCTGGCCCTGGCCCGCGACCTCGGCATCAACCTGATCGACACCGCGCCGGCCTATGGCCGCAGCGAGGAGCGCCTCGGCCCTCTTCTACGCGGCCAGCGCCAGGACTGGGTGATCGTCAGCAAGGTGGGCGAAGAGTTCGAGGACGGCCTGTCCCGTTTCGATTTCAGCCCCGAACACACGCGTTTCTCCGTCGAACGCAGCCTGAAACGCCTGGAAACCGACTTCATCGACCTGGTGTTGGTGCACTCCGATGGCAACGACCTGGCCATCCTGCGGGACAGCGGTGTCTACGAGACCCTCGCCGAGCTCAGGCAAGCCGGCAAGATCCGCGCCTTCGGCCTCTCCGGCAAGACCGTGGACGGCGGCCTCCTGGCCCTGGAACAGGGGGATTGCGCCATGGTCACCTACAACCTCAATGAACGGGGCGAGAAGCCGGTACTCGACTTCGCGGTGCAACAGAACAAGGGCATCCTGATCAAGAAAGGCCTGGCCAGCGGTCATGCCTGCCTCGACGCCGGCGTGGATCCGGTCCGCGCCAGCTTCGAACTGATCTTCGGTCATCCGGGGGTGACCAGCGCGATAATCGGGACCATCAATCCGCTGCATCTGTCCCATAATGTCGCGACGGCTGCCGCCGTCATCGGAGCCCATCGCCACTAGCCGACCCCTAGCCCAGGAGCCGACATGCCGCGAATCCTCGCCCGCAAGGACCCCAGCGCGTTCAAGACCCTCCCGCTGCATGTCGAAGCCAGCGCCGATGCCCTGAGCTACCAGAGCCTGGGGCTGCCGCTGAACTTTACCCAGATGCTGGAAAGACGCCGCCCGGTGAGGGTGAACGACAACCAGCGCTTCGCGGCGGAACTGGCGAACCTCGGCGTCTCGGTTCGGCTGACCCTGGCGCTGCAGGGGCGCGACTACTGGCTGCTGGTGCGCCAGCGCCGCCAGGATCGCGGCGATACGGTGCTCAAGCTGATTTCCGGCTACGTCCCCGCCCACGAGCTGAACCTGCCGCTGCTCACCGCCATTCAGGAAGTGGCCGAGGAATGCCTGATCGAGACGCCGGAAGGCTGGCTCGCCGGACGTTTTGGCGACACCTGGCTGCCGACTCCCTACCAGCGGCAATTGCGCTATCGCGAAACCAGCCACTTCCGCCTCAGCCCGCTGTCCGGCGCCGCACGCCCGGTGACCAACGGCAAGCTGACACTGCTGGAGCGGCCCGAGGCCTACGTGCACCTGCCCACCGCTTCCCTCCAACTGGTCTACGACCTGCGCCTGGAGCTGCCGAAGGATTGCCACCAGATCAGCCTGTTCCATGTGGATGAAGTGCTGCAGGACGGCAAACTGGTGGCCAGCCTGGAGCGACGCCGGCCCGACATCTACCTGCTACCACTGCATCAGGGCCTGCCCACCGGCGACCTGCTGACCTTGCGCAACGGCGAGTTCAAGGCGGCCAGCACCCGCGGTGTCTGGCTCTCGGAGAGTTTTGCCGAACAGGATGGCTGGCTGGTTCACGAGGAACGCGTGCGCTGGCGAGACTGGCTGGCCCGGGTAGGAACGGCCCGCCCGATGGGAAAAAAGATGGCCTGCTGAAAGCTGGGGCGCCCAAGAAGTCGCCCCATCGCCATTAAGCGTGCCCCCTACGGCATCACTTCAGTTCACTGGAGCTCTTGCCCAGCAGCCGTCGCGCCACGATCAGCAACTGGATCTGCTGGGTACCTTCGAAGATGTCGAGGATCTTCGAGTCCCGCGCCCATTTCTCCAGCAATTCGTCCTCCCCGTAACCCAGGGCGCCGGCCAGCTCTACGCATTTCAGCGTGATCTCGTTGGCCACGCGTCCGGCCTTGGCCTTGGCGATGGACGCTTCCTTGGAGTTAGGCAGCCGGTTGTCGGCCATCCAGGCCGCCTTCAAGGTCAGCAGGCGCGCCGTCTCCCATTCCGCCTCCAGGCGATAGAGCGTGGCCTCGGCATGGCTGACGGCCAGCAACGGCTCACGGTAGTCGAACCGGCAACCGGCCTTGGAAAGCAGCTCGCGGGTCCGGTCCAGGGCGGCCTTGGCGACGCCTACCGCCATCCCGGCCACTAGCGGGCGGGTGTTGTCGAAGGTCTCCATCACCCCGGCAAAGCCCTTCTGCACGTCGATCTCGGCATTGCCCAGCAGATTGGCCGCCGGCACCCGGCAGTCGTTGAAGCTGATGGAGGCGGTATCCGACGCCTTGATGCCGAGCTTCTTCTCCAGGCGGGTCACGGTCATGCCAGGCGTGCCCTTCTCCACCACGAAGGACTTGATCGCCGCGCGCCCCAGGCTGCGATCCAGGCTGGCCCAGACCACCACCGCATCGGCACGCTCGCCGGAGGTGACGAAGATCTTCTCGCCATTGAGCACGTAATGGTCGCCATCCTTCACCGCCGTAGTGCGAATGGCCGCCGAATCGGAACCGCAACCGGGCTCGGTGATGGCCATCGCCGCCCAGGTGCCACGCAAGCGCGCGAGCTGTTCCTCATTGGCCACCGCAGCGATGGCGGCATTGCCTAGCCCCTGGCGCGGCATGGCCAGAAGCAAGCCGACATCGCCCCAGCACAGCTCCATGACACCGAGCAGCGCAGACAGGTTGCCGCCGTTGCGCACGCCCTCCTCCGCCCCGGCGCCACGTTTGCTGGCCGAGCCGGCGCCGACGGCCTCCGGGGAACCGGCGTTCATGCCGTCCAGCAGCGCGGCCAGCAGGTCCAGTTCGCGGGGGTAGGCGTGTTCGGCCTTGTCGTACTTGCGTGACAAGGGGCGAAAGTACTGCTGGGCGACCTGATGGGCCTGATGGCTGAGACCACGGAATTTCTTCGGGATTTCCAGATTCATGCGGCTTTCCTCACAGGTGCAGTCCGCCGCTCATCAAGGCGACGGCGCGCAGGTCGCGGTACCAGCGCTCGGCTGGGTGCTCCTGGGTGAAACCATGCCCACCGAGCAGTTGCACGGCGTCGGTACCGATCTTCATGGCCTTCTCGGCACAGAGCAGACGCGCCAGGTAGGCCTCGCGCCGGAACGGCTCGCCACGATCGGCGCGGGCACAGGCGCGCCAGACCATCAGGCGCATGGCGTCCAGTTCGATGGCGATGTCCGCGACCATGAAGGCCACGCCCTGACGGTGGCTGATGGGCTCGCCGAACGCCGTGCGTTCGTTGCAGTAGCCGATCACGTAGTCCAGTGCTGCCTGGGCGGTGCCCAGTGCCAGCGCGCACCACGCCAGGTGACCGAGGTCGAGGAAGGTCTGGTAGTCGAAGTCGACGGCGGCCAGACGGTTCGCCGCCGGAACCTTCACGCCCTTGAGACGAATCCGCGCCGTGCCGCAGGCCTTCAGGCCCATGGCCGGCTCCGGGCGCAGGTCGAGCCCCTTGCTGCCCGCCTCGACCAGGAACAGCGCCGGCCCGCTGCCGGTTTCCGCCGCCACTATCAGGCGGCTGGCGTCCAGCGCACCCGGCACCAGGCACTTTTCGCCAGTGAGCACATAGCTGCTTCCCTTGCGCCGCGCACGGGTGGCCAGCTTGCCAGGATCGAACAGCACGGCCGGTTCGTTGACGGCAATGGCCATGCGCGGCGCCGGCTGTTCGCTGACAAAGGCCGGCAGCCAGGCGGCCTGCTGCTCGGCAGAGCCCCAGCGGCGGATGCAATTGGCAGCCGAAAGCGGCGTCAGCAGCGCTGCGGCAAGACTGAGGTCCCCTTTGGCAAGGGCCTCGGCCATCAGGGCATTGGTGAGGATCGTGCGTTCACCCGCCAGCCCACCCAGGTTCTCACCGACGCCGTAGTGGGCCAGTCCGAGTTCATGGCCCTGGTTGAGCAAGGCAGCCGGCACCGCGCAACGGGCGTCCGCGCCGTGGGCCGCCGGGCGCAGGGACTCCAGGGCGAAGGCTTCCAGCATCTCGGCCAGCATCCGATGTTCATCGGACAGGGACAGGTCGAACAGCTCATCCGCGCCGGACTGGCGCGGCACCCTGCGCGCCCGCCGCGCAGCCAGCATGAAGCCGGCTCGGGTGCCGCCGTAGAGAACCTTCTCGAAAACCTTGCGCAGCTTGAGGCGGTCAGGCCAGTGGGCCTGGGCTACGCGGTTGAGCACGGCCAGGGCGCGGCCCTGTGCGTTGGGGAACATTGGCATCGCACTCCATGCAGGATGAGGATGCCTTGATGATGTTCGGCATCGACCCGGTCGCCTATGACCGGGCCGACACCAGCGACTGGCAGCGCTGCCAGTGGGGGGTTACTTGCTGCGGATCTTCTCGACGATGGCTGTGGTGGAGCTGTTTTCCACCAGGCCCAGCACCCGCACTTCACCGCCGTAGGCACGGACGATATCGGCGCCGACCACCTGGTCGATACCATAGTCGCCGCCTTTGACCAGCACATCGGGTTTGACCTGGCCGAGCAGACGCTCCGGGGTGTCTTCGTGGAAGCTGACGACCCAGTCGACTGCGCCAAGACCAGCCAGCACCGCCATGCGCCGTTCAACGCTGTTGATCGGGCGGCCCGGCCCCTTGAGGCGGCTGACCGATGCATCGTCATTGACCGCCAGCACGAGGCGGTCGCCCTGTGCGCGGGCCTGCTCCAGGTAGGTCACGTGGCCGGCGTGGAGAATGTCGAAGCAGCCGTTGGTGAAGACGATCTTCTCGCCATGGGCGCGGGCGTCCTCGATGGCCAGCAGCAGCTGGTCGAGGCTCAACACGCCGCGCTCGGACCCCTGCTCGCGCTGCACGGCACGGCGCAGTTCCGGAGCGCTGATGGCGGCGGTACCGAGTTTGCCGACCACGATGCCGGCGGCGAGGTTGGCCAGCGCCACGGCCTGCGGCAGTTCTTCGCCTGCGGCCAGGGCGGCGGCCAGGGTGGAAATCACGGTGTCGCCGGCGCCGGTGACATCAAATACTTCACGGGCGCGGGCCGGCAGGTGCAGCGGGGAATGGCCGGGACGCAGCAGGGTCATGCCGTGTTCGCCACGGGTCACCAGCAGGGAGCCCAGTTCCAGCTCCTGCATCAGGCCAGCGCCCTTGGCGACCAGATCGGCCTCATCGGCACAACGGCCGACGATGGATTCGAATTCGCTGAGGTTCGGCGTGATCAGGCTGGCGCCGCGATAGATGCTGAAATCCTTGCCCTTTGGGTCGGCCAGCACCGGAACACCGCGACGGCGAGCGGCCTGGATCAGCGCTTGGTGATTCCTCAGCGCGCCCTTGCCGTAGTCGGACAGCACCAGCACCTTGGCCTGGGGCAACAAGCGCTCGACCTCAGAGGCCAGCGCCTCGGCGTTGGTATCGAAGGCTTCCTCGAAGTCCATGCGCAGCAATTGCTGGTGGCGGCTCATGACGCGCAGCTTGACGATGGTCGGCTGCTCGGCGAGACGCTGGAAATGCACATCAACGCCGGCTGCGTTGAGGCTATCGGTGAGGCTTTCGGCAGCTTCGTCGACGCCGGTGATGCCCACCAGCATGGCCGGCGCCCCGAGGGCGGCGATGTTCAGCGCGACGTTGGCAGCACCGCCGGGACGGTCCTCGATCTGTTCCACCTTGACCACGGGCACCGGTGCTTCGGGCGAAATGCGCGAAGTACCGCCATGCCAGTAGCGGTCAAGCATGACGTCGCCCACCACCAGAACGGGGGCCTGATCAAATCGGGGCATGGACAGCTTCATGGGGTCTCCGGACGTCAAAATCGGCGCGGATCATACCATAGCAGGTCGGTTGGACTGACCTGCTCGATCTGACGCCGGGCGCATCCGGACCGGCTCACGGTGACACGCCGATTTGCGGAAGCAATCTATCCGGACAGAGGCCGCTGAATCTCCCGGCTCAGCTCGCCTCGGGCTGGATCTCCTCCGCGAACTGGTTGGCATGCAGACGGGCGTAATAGCCGTTCATGGCCAGCAGCTCGGCATGAGTGCCGCGCTCGACAATACGCCCCTGGTCCATGACCAGGATCAGGTCCGCCTTCTCGATAGTGGAGAGGCGGTGGGCGATAACCAGGGTGGTACGGCCATCCATCACGCGGTCCAGCGCGGCCTGGATGTGCCGTTCGGACTCGGTATCCAGAGCAGAGGTAGCCTCGTCCAGTACCAGCACCGGCGCGTTCTTCAGCAGGGCGCGGGCGATTGCCAGGCGCTGCCGCTGGCCGCCGGAGAGCAGCACGCCATTTTCACCCACCGCGGTGTCGAAGCCGTGCGGCAGCTTGTCGACGAACTCCTTGGCGTAGGCCGCCTCGGCCGCCCGCTCGACATCTTCACGCGGCGCACCGGCGAGATCGCCGTAGGCGATGTTATTGGCCACCGAGTCGTTGAACAGGGTCACCTGCTGGGTCACCAGGGCGATGTGGCGGCGCAGGTTGCGCAGGCGGTAATCCTCGATATCGACGCCATCCAGCAGGATCTGACCCTGCTCATGGTGGTAGAAGCGCGGAATGAGGTTGGCCAGGGTGGACTTGCCACTGCCGGAACGCCCGACCAACGCGACCATCTGGCCGGGGGCGGCTTCGAAGCTGATGTCCTGCAGTACCGCCTTGTCGGTGCCGGGATACTGGAAGCTGAGGTTGCGGATTTCAAGGCGACCGCTCACTCGCTCCAGCTCAGTGGTTCCATTGTCAACTTCCGGCTTCTCGTCGAGCTGCTCGAAGATACTCTCGGCGCCAGCCAGCCCCTTCTGAACGGTCGAACTCACCTCACTCAATTGGCGGATGGGTTTCGGCAAAAGTCCCGCCAGAGTGATGTAAGCGACCAGGTCGCCCGCGGATGCATCGCCACGCAGGAACAGCACCAGGAACATCAACAGGGCCATGGCGGTGTAGATGACCAGTTGCAGCATCGGGGTATAGACCGCCCCGGTCTTGATCATTTTCAGCTGCTTGTCGGTGTTGCCTATGCTGGCATCCAGGAAGCGCTGCTGCTCGTAGGGCTCGCCACCAAAGCTGCGCACTACACGATATCCCTGGATGGCCTCCGATGAGATGTGCATCACATCGCCCATCGCGACCTGGATCTTTTTACTCTGCTTGCGAAATTTTCGACTGGCACTGCTGACCATCAACGCGATAAGCGGCAGGATCGCAACCATCACCAGGGTCAGTTTCCAGTTCATCCACAGAAGCGAGGCGAACAGGAAGATCACCGTCATCCCTTCGCGGAACACTACTTTGATCGCATCGGTAGCGGCACCCGTGACCATGGTCACGTTGAACGTGATGCGCGAAATCAGGTGGCCCGAGTTGTTGTTGTCGAAGTAGCGGTTTGGCAGCTGCATCAACTGGTTGAACAGCGCCACCCGCAAGTCATGCACCAGCCCCAGTGAAACCTTGGCCAGGAAGAAGTTGCCCAGAAACGAACCCACACCCTGCCAGATGGCGATCAACACGATCAGCAGCGGCACGGCCTGTATCAGATTCATGTCCTTGAGGTAGGGAACATGCGGGAGCAACGCGGCGTGCGGATCGGCCAGGCCATCGACAAAATACTTGAGCACGTAACCCAGCATTGGCTGACTCGACGCGAAGATCAGGAATCCGATGATGCTGAGAACGAAAAAACCAACATACGGCCTGACATAGCGCAGCAACCGCAGATAAACCTGGAGATCCGATTGCTGGTTAGAATTAGCCACTCTCGTTCCCTATTGCTACTCAGAGAAAATTGATGCGGATTGTACCAGCGAACGAAATGCAGCAGTGGCTCGACGCAGGCGAGGTCCTGGAGAAGGACGGTCGGGGCCCCAAGGTCCTGCGCCAGCCGGACGGCCAACTGCTGAAGATTTTCCGGCCACGCCGCCGACTCTGGCTCGCCCGCATGCGCCCTTCCGCACAACGCTTCGCCCGGAACGCCGAACTGCTTACCGAACGCGGTATCACGACGCCCAAGGTCAGCGAGTGCATGTGGCTAGACAGGGTCCAGGCCGTCAGTGCCTGCTTCTACGAGCCGCTGCCTGGACAATCGCTGGATAAGCTGTATCGCCATGGACGCCCCGAGTTCGACGCGCTACTGCCCGAACTCGCAAACTTCATCCGTACCCTGCACCATCGCGGTATCTACTTCCGCTCGCTTCACCTGGGCAACATCCTGCGTTTGCCCGACGGCGGATTCGGCCTCATCGACTTCCTGGACATGCGCTTCAAACGCGGCCCGCTAAGCAGTCGATTGGCGCAACGTAACCTGCAACACCTCAATGGCTACCTGCGCCGCAGTCAGATCGACGACTTCCCCTGGCAGCGTCTGCTGCAGGCCTATGAGCGACCGACCACCGCCAAGCCTACGTGAAGGCAGCAACCTTAAGATCGCCAAGCATTTCCACCAGCTTAAAGTGGAGCACCGGCATCTGATTCAACCAGCAACCGGGAAGTCCCGCTCCTCTTTCCCCTGCCTGACACAAGTATCCATCGCCAGCACTAACGCCACAGGGAGCCAAGTCACGAACCAGATGGTCGATGGCTTTACCCATGGCATCGTGCCATCTGTAAGGACCACCAGCCCAGAGTACAGCCACAAGGCAACCGTCGCTCCACCCAACGAAGTATGGCGCCACTTGAGGGCGTGCCAGCCAGTCCAACACCAGAGTCCTATCCATAGAAGCAGACCAAGAACACCAAAGCGGATGCCAATATCCAGGAACATGTTGTGTGCATGATTGAACCGAACTGGAGTGGACTTGATCGCAATCCAATACTCCTTAGATCCAACACCCTCCCACCAGTTATCCAACAATAGAGCAAAGCCCCCCTGCCAGATCTCAGGCCGATAAGAAAGGCCGCGATTGGATAAAAGATCAGGAATGGCAAGGAAAATTGCCCCAATCAACAACAGAGCAATTGCCGCCCCACCACAGGCCAGTTTGTTCCGTAACAAGATGGCCCCGCCAACACAAGACAACACTAGACTCAACCACACCCAGCGTGTCTGGCTGAAGTAAATAAACACACCGAACCCCAACAACGCCAACACTAGCACACATAGGAGTCCCACCCCACGCTTGCGATCGAACCCAAGGAATATCGTCAGAATAAACAGTGCACCACAGGCCTGAGCGGCAGGAATCACCACCCGCCACAGCCCCAAATTCACAACTCGCTCGGAAAAATTATGCTCCTGTACGAAATAAAAGATAAACCAGGAAAGCCCAGCCCCCAGTCCACCAATCGCACAACACAGCAGTAAAAATCCGGTGAAGCGCTCCCGCAAACACATGGCACAGACCACACAACCAAGCAGACTAAGACCTATATAAAATGGTAGCTTAATCTCGCGCAGCTCGCCTCCGCGCCCCACATCTAAAACAGAAACAAACACGAACCACGCGGAAGCCATTAAATACAGCACGACAAACGACTTATCCATCGATGGATAGTGCTTACGCATCAGAAAAACGTGCAACAACGCCGGCAGCCACAAAAAAACAATAATAAGCCGATGATAATGCGTATTACTCTGCAACAACCATGGCGCACACAAAAAACAGAACAAGCCGATTACAGTCAATCGCGCAAACCAGCCAACAAAATACACGTTCCCCATAAAACAAAATTCTTTTAGATAGATAGATATTTTCTTAACGCCCCCAGATAAGCCTTGGCAAAGCTCACAAAGCCAAACTCTCTGGAAATCCCTAACAATCCGGAAAAATTCAAAAAACCCAAACCAATGATGCGGTCAATAATTTCCCCCTTCCCCTCCTTAAACATCCGCCTCCTTTCTCTTCGCGCCTTCTCAAGCAGTGCCCTTTTCAAATGCTTAGCATAAAAACCAACATCTTTCGCGTTAGAGGATGCGCGCAGACGATCTAATTCAATAGATACATTTCCATATACACGACCAATGTAGTCAGTAAATGCGACATTTCGAGTAGCACTGCTTGGGTGCACCCGAATCAAAGTCATGGAGCCTTCATCTCTCAGGCTTTCCATATACGCTCCGCGCAGAATGCAACGCAATAAATAGTCCCAATCCTCCAGGGCGCGCATGCCCTGATCGAAAAGGCCAACTTTCTGCAAAAAAACATGACGAAAGGCTGCAGCCTGAAGTGGAAAATTATTCTTTCGAATAAACACAGGAAAGCTTGTCCTTCCAAAACCGGAAACTGGACGACTCCACTCCTGGTGCGAGTCAAGCCCATAGTTTGCAAAACAAACTTCCGGCTTACCATCTAAAAAATAGCGAAACTTAGAATAAGAAATATTGACCTGTGGGCAGCGCCGAAAATGCTCAACATGCGACCGCAACTTCTCAGCCGTCAACAGATCATCAGCATCCAAAAAAAGCACAAACTCCCCACGCGCTAACGAAATCCCTCTATTACGCGCAGCAGAAACCCCCTGATTCACCTGATAGACATAGCGAACACGAGTATCTTTCTGCGCCAGGGCAGCCGCACGACTCGCTGTATCATCAACAGAACCGTCATCAACAATAATCGCTTCCCAGTTTTGGTAGCTCTGCCTTTGCAGACTACCAACAGTCTCTTGCAAAAACCGACCAAAGTTATAGCACGGGATAACTACCGAGACTTCTGGATTGACCGACTGGTGTAAATACTCCATCGCCACATTAGTTCCGACCATAAAAAAGGCGTCCCATAGCCCGCAAGGTCTTGCCGTTCCAGTAGCGAAGAGGTAATTCAGAAAGCAACTCCCACGCCAACGCCCTATCGCTCCGCGCACACTTGAGCAGCATCGAGTTGCGGAATCGCGCACAGACCTCCGGATACGCAGGATGATCACTGAAGCGCGCATAGGTCTTCAGTACATTTTCCACCATAAAGCGATAGTTCTTATAAGTATTACTGTCATGCACCCGGTAAAGTGCCAAAGGTTCGCCGAGGACGTCGATGAAATACCCACTCCGGGTAATCTTCAGCTCAATCATCAGGTCCTCAAGGCGGACTTCAGGCTCGAAACTGCCAACCCGATCAAGCGCCTCCCGGCGGAATAGAAGCGTGGGTGCAGGAGCTCCTGGCTTGCGAGCAAGGAATACGTCTTCGAAATCCAGGCGGCGAAACGCCAAGTCACGCGGCCTGCCGCTGGGCTTTCCATCCGCATTGATAGTCTGGATATCCCCGGCACAGATGCCGACCTCCGGTTTATCCATCATGTAGGCGACCTGCCTGGCAATACGGTCCGGGAGCATGATGTCGTCCGAGCCAAAGGGGGCGATCAGGCTGCCTTTTGCCCGCTCGATGGTCTCGTTCAGGGTTCGCGATAATCCCTTGTTGGACTGGACGCGAAAATCGAAACCATGGACAGCTTGCAGCGCCTCGATGCGGGCAACGCTGTCATCACGAGAGCCATCGTCCACCACCAACAACTCAATGTTCGGGTAACTCTGCGCCAGCACGCTGAGAATACTTGCCTCGATGTAGGGCGCGTGGTTGTAAGAAGAGATGATCACACTCACTAGCGGCTGCTGGTCGTTGGTCGTCGGAGACATGGGATTGCTCAAAATGGGTTGATCCGGGACCAGAAGGCCCGCCAGGAGGAAACGGACTCAACCGGCGGCCAGGGCCCTTCCATTACCTCGATGAGATGATCGGCCAACTTGAGGTGGGAAAGGTGTCGCTCGACGAATCGTCGCCCCCCCTCGGCTATGGCCAGCGCCAGGTTCGAATCATTGCGCAGCCTGGCCAGGTGCGCCCGCAATTCGTCGACGTCGGAATACAGCAAGAGATGGACACCATCTTCGAGACCGATTGCAGGCTCCTCGCTACCCTGACGCCAGGCCAGCAAGACGCATCCGCAGGCCATCGCCTCGAAGTTCTTCGCCATGTACTCGCCCAAGCCAACGTCGGCGCTGACGAAGTAGCGAATACGGTTCAGCATCTTCCGGTAAGGTTCTCCGGGAGCGGTGCGCAACAGTTGCAGCGAGTCCTCAGCCGCCAAGCGATCCAGAAATCGTCTCCTGTCCTGGTAGGCAGAACTCGCAGTCCGCCCAATGAAACCCAACTCGATATCTCGCTCCACCTCCTCATGAAAGATCATGCGCGGGTCATAACCTTTAGGAATGAAGTGGACCTTGAAGCCTTCCAGCCTCAATCGCTCGGCGACGCTGGCACCGGTCACAACAATGCGGGCGTTGGGCAACTGCCTATAGAAGCGACTGAAGCGTCCATGCCAGCGAGAGCTCTCCAGATAATTCTGGCAAGCATCCTCCTCATAGATCAGAAGGCCGGAAAGCCGGCTCAGGAACCGGGTTTGCCGATGGATGTTCTTGAAGTGGAGGTCGACAAGGATGCGATCGTAAAGCGAAAGGTCGACGGAACGCAGCGTGCGACTCAGGTCACGCTGGGCGCCCTTATCGAGTATCTTCAGTTCGAGATCGAGCTGCCCACCCAGATGTTCGTAAACACAGGAAAAATCCGGCTCTCGCCCCGCCGAACTCAGAGCCAGCACTTTCATGGGTTTCAGTGCAGCCATAGCCTGACGGCCTTGCGTGTGTAGGACCACTTCAACAATACCCGCCAATCCGTGCGCAATGCTTCTCGGTAGTACTCGCGGGCACGTTCCTGGTCACCAGCGAGCAGGCAGGTGCGGAACAGCGACAGGCAGCGCTGAGCCTTGTAAGCGGTCTTCAACCTCTGGAGCTCGGAAGGCATGCGTGCAGGGGAGAAGACCTCGTCAACCAGGGACAGGCCAACCGCACGGGCATAGGTAAGGTTGTGACGCAGGCTGGTGGAATGCTTGTGGATCAAAGCCAGAGGTTGTTGAACCACGGAGCAGGGAAAACGCGCCAGGACCTGGGCGAAGACGGGAATGTCTTCGACACTGCGGAAACGCTCTGGATAGCGACCCGGCCCGAAGACATCGCGATGCATGGCGCAAGCCCCATTGGACAAGGCTACCCGCTTGTCAATCAGGTAGCCGCGGACGCGCTCGTAGGGCGACTCGGGCAACGGCGCTACCTCGTGCAACGTCCGCTTACCACTCTCGAAAACCGACCAATGCGCACCGATCACCAGCCTGCTCTGCGGATTGGCCTTCAAATGCTCCGTCAGGGCGGAGAGGGCACCAGGTGCCATTTCGTCATCCGCATCGAGGAAAATCAGGAAATCGCCACGGGCTTCGTCGATGCCTCGATTACGAACCGAAGCCAAGCCACCGTTCTCCTTTCGCAGCATGCGGAAACTGCCCGGGAATTTCTCCTGCAGCGAGCTCAGCACCTGAGGGGTCTGGTCGGTAGAGCCGTCGTCGATCACCAGCAGCTCTGCATTGGCGTCCGGCAACTGGGCAAGTACGGACTCAACCGCACGCGCAACCGTCGCGGCATAGTTGTACGCCGGAATCACTACGCTCAGGAGCGGCGTGTCAGACATTGTCATACCAGTCTTTGCCTTCCTTGACGACGAGGATGTCTTCCATGATCAGGTACTGCAGGTCCGAGCCGTAGAACATGTTCAGCGCGTCGGTGGGCGAGCAGATCATCGGCTCGCCACGACGATTGAGCGAGGTGTTCAGGGACACGCCGTTGCCGGTGAGGACTTCCAGTTCCTTCATCAGGTCGTACCAACGCGGATTGTGGCGGCGCTCCAGCACCTGGGCGCGAGAGGTACCGTCCTCGTGCACCACTTCGGCCACGCGGGTCTTCCACTCTTCGTTGACTTCGAAGGTGAAGGTCATGAAGGGCGACGGGTGATCGACCTTGAGCATCTGCGACGCGACGGTATCCAGCATCGACGGGCAGAAGGGGCGCCAGCGCTCACGGAACTTGATCTGCTCGTTGATGCGGTCAGCGACGCCGGCCGCACTCGGGCAACCAATGATGGAGCGGCCGCCGAGGGCGCGCGGACCGAACTCCATGCGCCCCTGGAACCAGGCCACGGGGTTGCCGTCGACCATGATCTTGGCGATGCGCTGCGGGGTGTTCTCGATACGCTTGAACACCGGCTGCTGTGGGTGCTTGGCGCAAGCCGCGATGACGTCTTCGTTGCTGAAGGACGGGCCGAGGTAGACGTGCTCCATCTTCTCCACCGGCACGCCGCGCTTGACCGAAACATAGGCAGCGGCACCGACGGAGGTGCCGGCATCACCGGAAGCGGGCTGGACGAACAGCTCCTTCACTTCCGGACGGGCGATGATCTTCTGGTTCAGCTTGACGTTCAGCGCGCAACCGCCCGCGAAGGCGATCTTGCCGGTCTCGCGGATGATGTCGCCGAGGTAGTAATCCATCATCTCCAGCGCCAGCTTCTCGAACAGGGCCTGCATGCTGGCGGCGTAGTGGATGTAGGGGTCGTCGGCGATGTCGCCCTGGCGCTTCGGCCCCAGCCACTCGATCAGCTTCGGCGAGAAGTAGTAGCCCTTGCCGTTTTCCTTGTAGCGACGGAAGCCGATGACGTTGGCGTAATCGGTGTTGATGATCAGCTCACCGTTCTCGAACTTGGCCAGGCGCGAGAAGTCATACTTGGCGGCGTCACCATAGGGCGCCATGCCCATGACCTTGAACTCGCCGTCGAGCATCTCGAAGCCCAGGTACTCGGTGATCGCGCCGTAGAGGCCGCCGAGGGAGTCCGGATCGAAGAACTCCTTGATCTTGTGGATCTTGCCGTTCTCACCCCAGCCGAAGAAGGTGGTGGCGTACTCGCCCTTGCCGTCGATACCGAGGATCGCCGTCTTCTCCTTGAAGCCGGAGCAGTGGTAGGCGCTGGAGGCGTGGGCCAGGTGGTGCTCCACCGGCTCGATCTTCACTTTCTTGGCATCGAAGCCCAGTTGCTCCAGGCACCAGACGATCTTCTTGCGGTAGCGCTTGTAGCGGCGATTGCCCATGAGGATGGCGTCCAGCGCACGATCCGGGGCGTACCAGTAGCGCTTGGCGTAATGCCAGCGGGCCTTGCCGAACAGGCTGATGGGGGCGAAGGGAATGGCCACGACATCGACGTCGGACGGTTTGATGCCGGCCTGTTCCAGGCAGAACTTGGCCGACTCGTAGGGCATGCGATTCTTCGCGTGCTTGTCGCGCACGAAGCGCTCTTCTTCGGCGGCCGCGATCAGCTTGCCGTCGATGTAGAGGGCGGCGGATGGATCATGGCTGAGAGCGCCGGAAAGGCCGAGAATCGTCAATGCCACGGGGTTAGCCTCTTTCAGGGCAGGTGCCCGGCACCTGCGGTAAACGTTTATCCAGTAGCTGGTGCAACGCCGATTCGGCCGGCCAATTCCGCAGGAAGCGCGCGCGATCGCGGGCATAGGCCCGGGCGAAGCTGCGTTCGCTGCGATGCTGGCAAACGGCATCGAGGTCGATCAGGGTCCAGCGGCCGTCCTGCCAGAACAGGTTGCTGCCCTTGAAATCGCCATGGCTGATGCGCTCACGGATCAGCGCGGCAAACAGTCGGTCGAGGGCACGTAACTCGGCTTCGGGTGGAGCACCAGCCCCATCCGGGTCATCCAGATGAGGTCGAAAACGGGCGATTATATCTTGCCCGGAGAGATATTCGGTAATCAGGTAGGCACGGCTGCGCAGCCAGAGGAAGCGCCGTTCGATCACGGCCAACGGGCGCGGCGTGGCGATGCCGAGGAACTCCAGTCGATTGCCTTCACGCCAGCTGTGCCAGGCGCGGCTCGGCCGCCAAAAGCGCGTCAGCCAGTGCACCAGCCCCTTGATGTTGTAGCGCTTGACCAGCAGCTTGCGCCCTTCGAGGGTGACTTCCGCCACGGTGGCGGTCGCGCCTTGCTTCAGCGAACGTCCTTGCGCCAGCGCCAAGTCGGGCGCCTGCAGTAATCCCTCAAGGCCCGCTTGGGCCTGGCGACGAACCGCCCGCAGGCCGAATGCACCACCAGTCACACTGAACAGGCTGCAATCGCGGGCGAT
Source organism: Pseudomonas sp. BN411 (assembly GCF_029871235.1). Lineage (GTDB taxonomy): Bacteria > Pseudomonadota > Gammaproteobacteria > Pseudomonadales > Pseudomonadaceae > Metapseudomonas. The sequence goes on along the minus strand of NZ_SSOM01000073.1, from coordinate 484,304 downwards.
CTTCTTCATGTAATCGCCAAGGCGCCAGCGCCGCATCCGGGCGATTTTCTTTTCCAGCGCCTCCAGCGGCAGGGCGTGCTCGCCGTTCACCAGCAGGTACTGCACCAGCAGCTCTTCCAGGAAAGGATCCAGCTCCGCCGGCATTTGGGCGAAGAAAACGCCCAGGTTGGCCATGACCTTGTCGCGAGGCAGCGGGCTGCCGGGCGTTTCGGCGCGAATGCCGCCGCCATCGATCACCTGCAGCTTGCCGCCGTGGCGAAGCAGGTTATCCAGATGCAGGTCTTCCTGGACAAGCCCCGCCAGATGCAGTCGCGCGATGGCGCCAAGGGCCTCGCCCAGTACTTCCTGCTGGCCGTCGGACAACGGTACATCACGTTCGACCTTGCGCCAGGCGTCCCAGAGGCTTTCTGCCGAATCCAGGTACTCGAACAGCAACCAGCCGCCCAATCCGGCCTGATATCCCTCGCCCAGCAATGCCGGGGAGTCGATGCCCTGCCCGTGCAAGGCGCGAGTGCCGGAAAGCTCACGCTGGAAGTGCCGCTCGGCCTTGCCGCCGACCAGCAGCTTGGCCAGTACCTTGCGACCTTGCCACAAGGCAACGCCTACATAGCGCTGCCCGGGCAGCACCCGCAGCAGGCTCTGCAGCTCAAGTCCGCCTGCCACGTCCAGTTGAATGGGAAGTTGCGGGGTTCGCCCCGCGCGGGCCAGTTCCGCCAGGGTCATCACGCGCCTTCCTTGTTGCGACGGCGACTGGCCAGGCGTTCCAGCCAGTCATTGACCTCCGCCGAATCCTGCGGACACTCAAGATAGCCCGCCAGTAGTTCACGCACTTCGGCTTCACCCCAGGCATTGGCCCGGCGCACCAGGGTTTCCAGGTCCTTGACCCGATCCCGGCGTCCCAGCAGCAGTGGCCGGGTTTTCTCGAGGTCGATCAGACAGGCTTCGAAGCCGGACTGGGTTTCCCGCAGGAAGACGTGCTTGGGATAGAAGCAACCGTGCACCTGCCCCGCGCCGTGGAGACGCCGGGCGAGGCCAGCCACCGCATCGATGATCGCCGAGCGTTGTCCGGCGATCATCCCACCCCAGTGATCAAGCGTGGCAGCCAGCTCGCACCAGCCGTCCAGGGCGCGGGAAACCAGGATCGCTCGGCACTCCCCGTTGACTTGACGGGTGCCGAAGAAAGCCGCCTGCAGGGCCGGTACACCCAGCTCCTGATAGCGGCGGATATTGCGGAACTCCCGAGCGAAGGTGGGCTCGCCGAAGGGCCGAAGCACGCTACGTGTGAGGAAGTTGCTCTGCCGCTTGAGGTAGTAGGCAGCATCGCCCAGATCCAGACGGAACACGCTGCTCCAGCCGCCGCGGCCGGTATTGGGCTCGTCCACCGCGTCCAGGCGCAATGCCCAGAGCGATTCAAAGCTGTCCAGTCCATGACGGGCGAAGATCTCGCGATCCCCCGCCGCGATGAAGTCGCTCATTCGCGTCCCTCGAAAAACTTGAGGATCTGCCGCACCTGGCGCTTGTCGCTGCCTTGCAGACGCGATTGATCCCGGTATTGCAGGTAGAAGCGCAGCCGCTGGCTGCGGCTGAGGTGGTACTTGGCGACCTTGTCCAGGCACGCCAGGTCCTTGATGACCCGGTAACGCAGGAACGGTCCCCACCAGAAGGTGCCGGTCGGGCAATCGATCAGGAACAGGTCGCCTGCCTCGTCCACCAGCAGGTTGCGCCACTTAAGGTCGTTATGGGCGAAGCCGTGCTGGTGCAGGCAGCGCGTGGCCTTCGCCAGCTGCCGGCTGACATTGTCGACCCAGCGCGGGTCGGCCAGGCGCGCATCGCCCTGCTTGGCCATTTCCGCCAGGTCGACGGTGCCCTTGAGCTCTTGAGTGATCAGGGCACCGCGATGGAAGGTGCCGCCACGGCGCTCCTGTCCCCAGCCCACTACAGGCGCGGTGGGAATGCCCCACGTGGAGAAATACTTGAGGTTCTGCCATTCGGCCTTGACCCGTGGCCGGCCGAACCAGCGACGCAAACCCTTGCCCGCGGCCCAGTAGCGCTTGACGTAGTAGCGCACCCCACGGTGCTCCACGCGCAGCACTTCGGACAGCGGATCGCCGGTGATCCAGTCACCTTGCAGGGCGAACACCTTGTCCAGGTCGGCGAACAGCTCGATAACCCCGGCGTCCAGCCCCTTGGCCAGTTTCCATTGGCTCACGCCTCTCCTCCCCCGGCGTACTTGCGCTCATAGCGCGAGAGCAGGCGCGCGGCCTTCTGCTCGAGCCAGGCCAGCAGGCTGCTCTCGTCCTTCAGCACCTGGCGCAGCGGCTGGCGGAAGTAGGCCTTGAGGAAGCGCAGCTTGTCGCGACGGGTCAGGCCGATGTTCAGCGCCGAGAAATACAGCCCGGCCAGGTCCTTGTCGCGCCAGCGTCTCGGCGTGGCGGCGCGCGTCTGCGCACGATGCAGGTCGATCAGCGACAGTTTGAAGTCTTCGGCTGTGACCGGTCGCGCCGTGTGCAGCAGGAAGTGACAGATGTAGCAGTCGCGGTGGTTGACCCCGGCGCGGTGCATGGTGCCGGTCATTCGCGCGACTTCGTCGATCAGCGCCCACTTCAGCCGTACCGGCGGCGGATTGCGCGGCCAATCGACGCAGAAGTCCTCAAGACTGATGGTGGGTGCCAGCTCTTCGGTGACGATGAAGGAGTGCTGGCTGGCCGGATTGCTGCCGCGCTCGCCGAAGGCGACGGCGGTCATGGTGGGCACGCCCGCTTCGTGCAGGCGCTGGATCGCCGCCCACTCCTGGCCGGCGCCCAGCACCGGCGCCTTGGCGGTGATCAGGTTCTTGACGATCTCGCCCCAGCCGATGCCGCGATGGATCTTGACGAAGAAACCCTCGCCATCCACCTCGGTACGCAGGGTGCGACGCCCTTCCAGCTCGCGGTAAACCTCGCCCTTGAGCGCTTCCACCTCGACAAAGGCGTCACGTCCGGCCCACAGGCGCTCGAACGGGGGCTTCAGAACAAGCTTCATGGGCGCTCCGCGAGGATCACGTCCGCCGCGTGCCGCGGCATGCTGTAGAGGTCAGCGCTGTCGGCAAAGGCCAGGCCATTGGTGCTCCAGCGTGCACGGGCAGCCGCGTCGGCGAGCATGCCGGCCAGCATCTGGTTGAGCCCATCCTGCTCGAAGGGGCTGGGCAGCACGCGGCCGCTGTCAGCTTCGGCGATGTAGTGGGCGTAGCCGCAGACGTCGGTAACCAGAACCGGCAAGCCAGCCACAAGGGCCTCAAGCAGCACGGTGCCGGTGTTCTCGTTGTAGGCCGGGTGGATCAGCAGGTCGGCGCCCAGCAGGAAGCGCGGGATATCGCTGCGCCCCTTGAGAATGTCCACCTGGTCGGAGATGCCCAGGGCCTTCATCTGTAGCAGGAACGGTTTGGGATCGTCCTGGCCGATGACGATCAGCCGGGTGCGCTTCTTCAGCTCGCGGGGCAGCGCGGCCACGGCCTTGAGGCTGCGGTCCAGTCCCTTGGTCTTGAAGCCCGAGCCAATCTGCACCAGCAACAGGTCGTCGTCGCCCAGCCTGAACTCACGGCGGAATTCGGCGCGGATTTCCGCGGCATTGGCCGGTGCGCGGCGATCCGCAGCGATGCCCGGCGGCAGCAGATGGAAGCGCTTGGCCGGAGTCGCGTAGTGCTTGACGAACAACGGCTGCTGCACCTCGGAAATCATCAGCACTTCAGTCTTCGACTCGGGCGCAAACACCGCGCGCTCGTAGTCGGAGAAGTGCTTGTAGCGGCCCCAGCGGCGATAGAGACCGTTGCGCAGGGTCTGCGCCTTGTCTTCGAAGCAGGGGTCGGCGGCGTAGTAGACATCCAGGCCCGGCATCTTGTTGAAGCCGATCACCCGGTCCACCGGACGGCGCGCCAGGTCTGCCTCGACCCAGGCAGTGAATTTCTCGTTGCGCTTGTGGTTGAACAGCGCCTTGACCGGCGCGATCAGCACTTCGAAACCTTCCGGGACGTCGCCTTCCCAGATCATGGTGTAGACGCGAATGGCATGCCCACGGCGCTGGCACTCCAGGGCGATTCGCATGAAATCGCGCTGCAGGCCGCCGAAGGGGAAGTACTTGTAGAGCACGAATGCCAGTTGCATCAGTGGATGTCCTCGGTCAGCAGCAGGGCTTCCAGTTGGGTCGCCACGCGCTGCGGATTCAGCCGGGTGAAACAGAGCGGCTGTTCGCGCTCCAGGTCGAACAGGCGGAGATCCTCCGCCGTCGGCTTGTAGGCGCAGGTCTTCTTCAGGCACGGCGCACAGGGGAAGTCGCTACCCAGATGGATCTGCGACCGCCCGTAGGCCCCCGTGAAGCCCGGATTGGTCGGGCCGTAGAGCGAAAGGGTCGGCACGTCCAGCGCAGCTGCCAAGTGGCCAAGGCCGGTGTCCACCGCCACGCAGGCACGCGCACCGGCGACCACCTTGGCCATTCCCGCCAAAGATAATTTGGGGAGCACCGCGGCCTTTTCCAAGCCTTCGGCGATACGTTCGGCGCGCGCCTTCTCCGTCGGATTCCCCCAGGGCAGGCGCACGTGCCAGCCGTGGTCGCAGGCCCGCTCGGCGAGTTCGCGCCAGTACTTTTCCGGCCAGTGCTTGGTGTCCCAGGTGGTGCCATGGAGGAACAGCAGATAGGGCGCGCCGCCCGGTGCATCGGCCAGTTGCGCACGGTTGAGGCCGTAGTTGCCCACGCCTTCCGGCAGCGGATAGTCCAGCGCCTGGGCGAACAGCTGGCGCACACGCTCGACGGCGTGCTGCCCCCACGCCACCGGATAGCGACGGTCGTAGAAACGGCTGGCCAGCGGCTCGCGGGCGGAATCGCGATCCAGGCCGACCACCGGCGCCTTGGTGTAACGCGTCAGCAGGGCGCTTTTCAGCAGGCCCTGGGCGTCGATCACCAGGTCGTAGCGGGCTTCACGCAGGCGGCGCTTGAAGCGACGCCACTCACCGCTGCGAAGGGTCTGCCAGAGGTTCTTGCGCCAGCGGCGGATCGCCACCGGGATAACGTGGGCCACAGCCGGGTGCCAGGCGGGAATCTCGGCGAATCCTTCCTCGACCACCCAGTCGAACTGGATTCCGGGAATCGCCCGCGCCGCATCGGTCAGCGCCGGCAGGGTATGAATGACATCGCCCAGAGAAGAAGTCTTGATCAGCAGTACCCGCACTCAGCGACTCTCCACCAGTTCGAGCGGGTCCGGCACCAGGCGGTCCAGGGCTTCAACCACCGGACGCGGCTTGAGCTCGCGCAGGCAGTTGTAGTGGCCGAAGCGACAGGTGCGCTCGAAGCAGGGGCTGCATTCCAGGCCAAGGCGGACGATTTCCACCTGCTCGGCCAGCGGCGGGGTGAACTGCGGCGAGGTCGAGCCATAGACGGCGACCAGCGGACGACCCAGCGCGGCGGCCACGTGCATCAGCCCGGAGTCGTTGGACACCACGGCACTGGCGCAGGACATCAGGTCGATGGCTTCGGCCAGGCTGGTTTCGCCGGCCAGGTTCACCGCTTCCTCGCGCAGACCGGGAATCAGCCGCATGCGGATGTCTTCGCCGCCGGGATGGTCGTTCTTCGAACCGAACAGCCAGACCTGCCAGCCAGCGCGAATTTTCAGCTCGGCGACCTTGGCATAGTGCTCGGCGGGCCAGCGCTTGGCCTCACCGAACTCCGCCCCGGGGCAGAGCACCAGCACGGGGCGGTCGAGGCCCAGGCCGAACTTGGCCAGGGCCGCATCACGGCTGGCCGGCTCGATCCGCAGCGATGGTCGCGGATAGGGCTTGGGCAGTTCCGCATCGGGCTCGAAGGCCAGGGCCATGAAGCGCTCGATCATCAGCGGGTAGCGCTGTTTGTCGAGGACGCGGATGTCGTTCAGCAGGCCGTAGCGCATCTCGCCTTTCCAGCCGGTGCGCTTGGGAATATCGGCAAACCAGGGCACCAGCGCCGACTTCAGTGAGTTGGGCAGGAGGATCGCCTGATCGTACTGCCCCACCAGGGACTTGCCGATCTTGCGCCGGGTCGCGATATCCAGCACGCCGTGGCCGATGGGGAAACTCAGCGCCTGGCGCACTTCGGGCATGCGCTCAAGGATGGGCCGGCTCCACTCGGGGGCCAGCACGTCGATCTCGCAGTCGGGATGGCGGGTCTTCAGGCACTGGAAGAGTGTCTGCGCCATCACCATGTCGCCGACCCAGGAGGGTCCTACGATCAGAATCTTCATAAAAGGCAGCTTCAAGCCTCAAGCGACAAGCCGCAAGCTCCAAGCAGTGGGTACCACTTGCAGCTTGCGGCTTGCCGCGTTCAGCTCAGTCGGTTTACTTGACCAGGGTACGCCACTCGGCGTGAGCGGAAGTCTTGCCGGTCACCAGGTCGAAGTAGGCTTTCTGCAGCTTCTCGGTCACCGGGCCACGACGGCCGATACCGATCTTGCGGCCGTCCACTTCGCGGATCGGGGTGACTTCAGCGGCGGTACCGGTGAAGAAGGCCTCGTCGGCGATGTACACCTCGTCGCGGGTGATGCGCTTTTCCACCACCTTGATGCCCAGCTCGCCGGCCAGGGTCAGGATGGTGCTACGGGTGATGCCGTTCAGGCAGGAGGTCACTTCCGGGGTGTAGACCACGCCGTCCTTGACCAGGAAGATGTTCTCGCCCGAGCCCTCGGCCACGTAGCCTTCCGGGTCCAGCAGCATGGCTTCGTCAGCGCCGCCGGAGATGGCTTCCTGCAGGGCCAGCATCGAGTTGATGTAGTTGCCGTTGGCCTTGGCGCGGGTCATGGAAATGTTGACGTGGTGACGGGTGTAGGAGCTGGTGCGCACCTTGATGCCGTTGACCAGCGCCTCTTCGCCCATGTACGCGCCCCAGTGCCAGGCGGCGACGATCACATGGACCTTCAGGCCGGTGGCGCGCAGGCCCATGCCTTCGCTACCGAAGAACACCATCGGGCGCAGGTAGGCGCTTTCCAGGCCGTTTTCACGGACGGCGGCGCGCTGGGCTTCGTTGATCTCTTCCTTGGAGAAGGGAATCTCCATGTTGAAGATGTGAGCCGAGTCGAACAGACGGTCGGTGTGGGCCTGCAGGCGGAAGATGGCGGTGCCGTCCGGGGTGTTGTAGGCGCGCACGCCTTCGAACACGCCCATGCCGTAATGCAGGGTGTGGGTCAGGACGTGGGTGGTTGCTTCGCGCCACGGCACCAGTTCGCCGTCATACCAGATCACGCCATCACGATCGGCCATCGACATATTGCCAGCTCCTCAAGAATTCGATTGGTTCAGCCAGTCGAGTCAGTTCAGGCCCAACTCGCGCCAGATCCGCATCACGCCTTGGCGCTCCGCGTGGAACTGGTCCCCACTCACCACACCGGGCTGCTTCTGCAGGGCCTGGCGGTGAGCCGCTGAACGATAGGCTTTGTAGGCTTCCTGCAGCAGGCGCACTTCGTCGCCGGACAGCAGTTTCGCCTGCTCCAGGCCATCCAGAATCCGGATGTTATCGGTGTAACGCACCAGCTCAGGGTGCTGTCGTGACCAGGCCAGGGCCGCATATTGCACCATAAATTCGATATCGACGATACCGCCCGCATCCTGCTTCAGATCGAAGGCCGCCGCGGCCTCGAAGGCATTCGCAGCGGTGCCGGCAGCGGTTTCACGGGTGCCGAGGTTACCGCGCATCTTGGCGCGCATCTCGCTCACCTCGGCCCGCAGCTTGGGCAGGTCGCGCTCGCGTCCAAGTACCGCCAGGCGCACCTGCTCGAAGGCGGTGGTGACCCGCGGTGATCCCACCAGGACTCGCGCACGCACCAGCGCCTGGTGCTCCCAGGTCCAGGCCTCGCTCTCCTGATAGCGCTGGAATGCCCCCAGGGAGCTGACCAGCAGCCCCGCCGCGCCGGACGGCCGCAGGCGCATGTCCACCTCGTACAGGGCGCCGGACGTGGTCTGGGTGGTCAGCAAGTGAATAATGCGCTGCCCGAGGCGAGTGAAGAACTGCGCGCCATCGATGGGCTTGGCGCCATCGGTTTCGGCCTGCGGATCGCCATCGTGGACGAACACCAGGTCCAGGTCCGAACCATGACCGAACTCCAAGCCGCCCACCTTGCCGTAGCCGACGATGACGAAATCCGGGTCGCACAGACTGCCATCAGCGCGCTTCGGCGTGCCGTACTTGGCCACGGTCTGGCGCCAGGACAGCGCCAGCACCTGGTCGAGGATGGCTTCGGCCAGCCAGGTCAGGTAGTCGCTCACTTTCATCAGGGGCAAGGTGCCGGCGATTTCCGAGGCGGCTACGCGAAGGCTGTGAGCCAGCTTGAAATGGCGCAGAGCCTCCATCTGTTGCTCCAGATCGTCCTCGGGGATACGCGTCAGGCGCTCGCGCAACTCGGCCGCCAGCTCCGGCGCCAGCGGAGGACGATAGAGACGACCTTCATTGAGCAGTTCGTCCAGCAGCAGCGGGAAACGGGTGATCTGCTCGGCGATCCAGGGACTGGCAGCGCAAAGCTCGATGAGGCGCTGCAAGGCTCCGGGGTTCTCGGTCAGCAGCACCAGGTAAGCAGAGCGACGCGCCACCTTTTCCACCATGGGCAGGACCCGCTCCAGCACCAGGTCGGGGTTACGGTGTTCAACGGTGAGGTTCAGCAGCCGCGGGATGAAGGCATCCAGCCGCTCACGGCCGAGACGCTGCATGGCGCGCACCTGGGGGCCATTGCGCAGGTCGGTGAGGCGGCGCCAGGCGGCGGCCGGCTCGACGAAACCGGCTTCCCCGAGCTGGCGGCAGGCGGACTCCTCGTCCAGCGCCTCTTCCCAGAGCGGCAGCCATTCACCACCGATGCAGCCTTCGCCATCGCTTCCTTCTTCTTCATCCGGGTCGGCGATCACCTGCCGGAAGTGCCACTCGACGCGCCCGCGCCAGTACATCAGGCGCTCGAGGAAGGTCGCCCAGTCATCAAAGCCCATGATGAAGGCCACGCGGGCGCGATCCAGGTCGTTGTCCGGCAGCATCTGGGTCTGGCGGTCAGCGATGGCCTGCAGGGCGTGCTCGGTGTAGCGGAGGAATTCGTAGCCTTCTTTCAATTCCGCCACCACGGGCGGCGGCAGGTAGCCCTGACCTTCGAGGGTATTCAGCACGGTAAGCAGAGGGCGCTGCTGCAGGCTGAGGTCACGTCCACCGTGAATCAGCTGGAAGGCCTGGGCGATGAACTCCACCTCGCGAATGCCACCGGAGCCGAGCTTGACGTTCTCGGTCATGCCCTTGCGCCGCACTTCCTGCTGGATCAGCTGCTTCATCGAGCGCAGCGCTTCGATGGCGGAAAAGTCCAGGTAGCGGCGATAGACGAACGGGCGAAGCATCTGCAGAAGCTGGGCGCCGGCGGCCTGGTCGCCGCCCACCACCCGCGCCTTGATCATGGCGTAGCGTTCCCAGTCGCGGCCCTGGTCCTGGTAGTACTGCTCCAGGGCGTTGAAGCTGAACACCAGCGGCCCTGAAGAACCGTAAGGACGCAGGCGCATGTCCACGCGGAAGACGAAGCCGTCCACGGTAATGACATCCAGTGCCTTGATCAGCCGCTGGCCAAGGCGGGTGAAGAACTCCTGATTGTCCAGGGCACGCTTGGCGCCTTCGGTCTCACCGCCCTCGGGGTAGCCGAAGATCAGGTCGATGTCCGAGGACAGGTTCAATTCATGGGCGCCCAGCTTGCCCATGCCCAGCACTACTAGATGCTGGGGCTGGCCGGAACGATGGCCGATGGGTGTGCCGAACTGGGCGCAATGGCGGCTATAGAGCCACTCGTAGGCGAGGTCGATGCAGGCGTCGGCCAGATCGGAAAGGTCGCGACAGGTTTCCGCGAGGTCGGCCTGCCGAGTCAGGTCGCGCCAGATGATTCGCACTTGCTGGCGGTTTCGATAGCGGCGCAGGCGTCGGCCGAGATCGTCCTCCTCCGTGCAGCCGTCCAGCAACTGCGCAATCTGGGCACGTAGCTCGCCGGGCGCCAGCGGTCGTTCCAGCTCGCCGGAAGCGGCCAGCGCCAGCAGCATCGCCGGATCACGCTGGGCTTGCTCTGCGACGAAATCACTGGCGGCGGTGACACGACCGAACGCCTGCTGCCGTTCGTCGGACCAGCCGGCGAAGTCCTGGGTCTGTTCGGAGAGGGCAGTGCGGAAGGCAGACAGCGCCCGATCGGCGCTGGGCTTAAGGTTGGCCGGCAAGGCGGCCAGCGACGGCAGGCTCATGGTCTATCCTTTCTGGGCTGCGGGCCGAGGCTGGACCCGTAGCTGGCGCAGCGGTGGCGGAACAGCTCTAACTCGGGGCTTTCAGCCGACTGCGCCGCGCAGTCTGTAGTTTTACTACGAAAGATTGTATCCAGAGTGCTGAAACCTTCGTCGATTTGTAGTAAAACTACACGAGCCCGGTTCTACCCCCGGTAACAAGAATTTCGCCGCGACCGCCCCACAAGGCCGGCCGTGACCACTGGCATCCGATTCTGGAAGCCTTTCCGCCCTGGAGCAAGCCATGCAAGACCTCGATCCCGTCGAAACCCAGGAATGGCTGGATTCCCTGGAGTCCGTACTCGACAAAGAAGGCGAAGACCGCGCGCATTACCTGCTGACCCGCATGGGTGAGCTGGCCACCCGCAGCGGCACCCAACTGCCCTACGCCATCACCACTCCGTACCGCAACTCGATTCCGGTCACCCACGAAGCCCGCATGCCCGGCGACCTGTTCATGGAACGCCGCATCCGCTCCATGGTTCGCTGGAACGCGCTGGCCATGGTGATGCGCACCAACCTGAACGACCCGGATCTGGGCGGTCACATTTCCAGCTTCGCTTCCTCGGCAACTCTTTACGACATCGGCTTCAACTACTTCTTCCAGGCTCCCACCGAAGAACACGGCGGCGATCTGATCTTCTATCAGGGCCACGCCTCCCCCGGCATCTACGCCCGCGCCTTCATGGAAGGCCGCATCACCGAAGATCAGATGGTCAACTTCCGCCAGGAAGTGGACGGCAAGGGCCTGTCCTCCTATCCGCACCCCTGGCTGATGCCGGACTTCTGGCAGTTCCCCACCGTGTCCATGGGCCTCGGCCCGATCCAGGCGATCTACCAGGCGCGCTTCATGAAGTACCTGGAAAGCCGCGGCTTCATCCCCGCCGGCAAACAGAAGGTCTGGTGCTTCATGGGTGACGGCGAGTGCGACGAGCCGGAATCCCTCGGTGCCATTTCCCTGGCCGGCCGCGAGAAGCTGGACAACCTGATCTTCGTCATCAACTGCAACCTGCAGCGCCTCGACGGCCCGGTTCGCGGCAACGGCAAGATCATCCAGGAACTGGAAGGCGTCTTCCGCGGCGCCCAGTGGAACGTCAACAAGGTCGTCTGGGGCCGTTTCTGGGACCCGCTGTTCGCCAAGGACACCGACGGCTCCCTGCAGCGCCGCATGGACGAAGTCGTCGACGGCGAGTACCAGAACTACAAGGCCAAGGACGGCGCGTACGTCCGTGAGAACTTCTTCAACACCCCGGAACTCAAGGAAATGGTCAAAGACCTTTCCGACGACGAGATCTGGAAGCTCAATCGTGGCGGCCACGACCCCTACAAGGTCTATGCGGCCTACCACCAGGCGGTCAACCACAAGGGCCAGCCTACCGTCATCCTGGCCAAGACCATCAAGGGTTACGGCACCGGTGCGGGCGAAGCGAAGAACACCGCCCACAACACCAAGAAGGTCGACGTCGAGAGCCTGAAGCAGTTCCGCGACCGCTTCGACATCCCGGTCAACGACGCCGACCTGGAAAAGCTGCCGTTCTTCCGTCCGCAGGAAGGCAGCGCCGAGTACAAGTACCTGCACGAGCGCCGCGCCGCCCTGGGTGGCTACGTGCCGCAGCGCCGCGTCAACAGCTTCAGCATCCCGACCCCGCCGCTGGAAACCCTCAAGGCGATCCTGGACGGTTCGGGCGATCGTGAAATTTCCACCACCATGGCCTTCGTGCGCATCCTGGCGCAGTTGGTCAAGGACAAGGAACTCGGCCACCGCATCGTCCCGATCATCCCGGACGAAGCCCGTACCTTTGGTATGGAAGGCATGTTCCGCCAGCTCGGCATCTACTCGTCCGTGGGCCAGCTCTACGAGCCGGTCGACAAGGACCAGGTGATGTTCTACCGCGAGGACAAGAAGGGTCAGATCCTCGAGGAAGGCATCAACGAAGCGGGCGCCATGTCCTCCTTCATCGCTGCGGGTACCGCCTACAGCAACCACAACCAGCCGATGCTGCCGTTCTACATCTTCTATTCGATGTTCGGCTTCCAGCGTATCGGTGACCTGGCCTGGGCCGCCGGCGACAGCCGCGCCCGTGGTTTCCTGATCGGCGGCACCGCCGGCCGTACCACCCTCAACGGCGAAGGCCTGCAACACGAGGACGGTCACAGCCACATCATGGCGGCCACCATCCCGAACTGCCGCACTTACGACCCCACCTTCGGCTACGAGCTGGCGGTGATCGTGCGTGAAGGCATCCGCCAGATGACCGAAGAACAGCAGAACATCTTCTACTACATCACCGTGATGAACGAGGCCTACACCCAGCCCGCCCTGCCGGCAGGCGCCGAGGAAGGCATCATCAAGGGCATGTACCTCCTCGAAGAGGACAAGAAGGAAGCCGCACACCACGTGCAGCTGCTGGGTTCGGGCACCATCCTGCGCGAAGTCATCGAAGCGGCGAAGATTCTCCGTGAGCAGTTCAACGTCGGCGCCGACGTCTGGAGCGTCACCAGCTTCAACGAACTGCGCCGCGACGGTCTGGCGATCGAGCGTCAAAACCGCCTGCACCCGGAGCAGAAGCCGAAGCAGACCTACGTCGAGCAGTGCCTGACCGGCCGCAAGGGCCCGGTCGTGGCCTCCACCGACTACATGAAGCTGTTCGCCGACCAGATCCGCCAGTGGGTCCCGAGCAAGGAATACAAGGTCCTCGGCACCGACGGCTTCGGCCGCAGCGACAGCCGCAAGAAGCTGCGCCACTTCTTCGAAGTGGACCGTAACTGGGTAGTCCTGGCAGCCCTGGAAGCGCTGGCGGACCGCGGCGAGATCGAGCCCAAGGTCGTGGCGGAAGCCATCGCCAAGTTCGGCATCGATCCCGAAAAACGCAACCCGCTGGACTGCTGAGGAGACGCATTGTGAGTGAACTGATTCGCGTACCCGACATCGGCAGCGGCGAAGGTGAAGTGATCGAGCTGTTCGTCAAAGTTGGCGACCGCATCGAAGCCGATCAGAGCCTGCTGACCCTGGAATCCGATAAGGCCAGCATGGAAATCCCGGCCCCCAAGGCCGGCGTGATCAAGAGCCTGAAGGTCAAGCTGGGCGATCGCCTGAAGGAAGGCGACGAGCTGCTGGAACTGGAAGTCGAGGGTGCCGCCGCCGCGGCGCCCGCACCGGCTGCAGCTCCCGCACCCAAGGCCGAAGCGCAACCCGCCGCTGCGCCGGCCCCGGCTGCTGCTCCGGCGGCCACCGGTTCCAGCGTGCAGGACGTCTTCGTGCCGGACATCGGCACCGACGGCAAGGTCAAGGTCATCGAAGTGCTGGTCAAGGCCGGTGACACCGTAGCCGCCGACCAGTCCCTGATCACCCTGGAGTCCGACAAGGCCAGCATGGAGATCCCCTCCCCCGCCGCCGGCGTGGTGGAGAGCGTGGAGGTCAAACTGGATGCCGACGTTGGCACCGGCGACCTGATTCTCAAGCTGCGTGTTGCTGGCGCTGCTCCTGCTGCTGCCCCGGCACAGGCCGCTGCACCGGCGCCTGCTGCCACTCCGGCTGCGGCCCCCGCTCCGGTAGCCACCGGTTCCAGCGTGCAGGACGTCTTCGTGCCGGACATCGGCACCGACGGCAAGGTCAAGGTCATCGAAGTGCTGGTCAAGGCCGGTGACACCGTAGCCGCCGACCAGTCCTTGATCACCCTGGAATCCGACAAGGCCAGCATGGAAATCCCCTCGCCGGCTGCCGGCGTGGTGGAAAGCGTCGAGGTCAAGCTGGACTCGGAAGTCGGCACCGGTGACCTGATCCTCAAGCTCAAGGTTGCGGGCGCCGCCCCGGCAGCAGCTCCGGCTCCGGCCGCCGCTGCGCCGTCGGTACACCGCGTACCCGAGGGCGCCCATCCGGTCGCTGCTGCCGAAGTCAGCGCCATCGCCTCGCTGTCCGCCGCTGCTGCGAACACCACCGGTGTACCGGCCCGCTCCAGCGGCGCCAAGGTCCACGCAGGCCCGGCGGTTCGCCAGTTGGCCCGCGAGTTCGGCGTCGAGCTGTCTGACGTTCCGGCCACCGGCCCGCACGGCCGCGTGCTGAAGGAAGACGTGCAAGCTCACGTCAAGGCGATGATGCAGAAAGCCAAGGAAGCTCCGGCAGCGGCTGCCGCCGGCGCCACCGGTGGTGCCGGCATCCCGCCGATCCCGGTCGTGGACTTCAGCAAGTTCGGTGAAATCGAAGAAGTGGCAATGACCCGCCTGATGCAGGTCGGCGCCGCGAACCTGCATCGCAGTTGGCTCAACGTCCCGCACGTGACCCAGTTCGATTCGGCCGACATCACCGAACTGGAAGCCTTCCGCGTAGCCCAGAAGGCCGTGGCGGAGAAGGCCGGCGTCAAGTTAACCGTCCTGCCGCTGCTGCTCAAGGCCTGCGCCTACCTGCTCAAGGAACTGCCGGACTTCAACAGCTCCCTGGCCCCCAGTGGCAAGGCGCTGATCCGCAAGAAGTACGTGCACATCGGCTTTGCCGTGGACACCCCGGACGGCCTGCTGGTGCCGGTGATCAAGAACGTCGACCAGAAGAGCCTGCTGCAACTGGCTGCCGAAGCCGCCGCCCTGGCTGAAAAAGCCCGGACCAAGAAGCTTTCGGCGGACGACATGCAAGGCGCCTGCTTCACCATCTCCAGCCTCGGCCACATTGGCGGCACCGGCTTCACGCCGATCGTCAACGCGCCCGAAGTGGCGATCCTTGGCGTGTCCAAGGCCGCCATGCAGCCGGTGTGGGACGGCAAGGCCTTCCAGCCGCGCCTGATGCTGCCGCTGTCGCTGTCCTACGATCACCGCGTGATCAACGGCGCCGCCGCCGCGCGCTTCACCAAGCGTCTCGGTGATGTGCTGGCGGACATCCGCACCATGCTGCTGTAACTCGTTTCAAATTCGCGAGCACGCCACGCTCGTACCTCAACCCCGCCCCCCTGAGGCGGGGTTTTTTTTGACCGTTCGACAGCCCAGGCCCACAAGGCGACTGTGCACTCACGCACAGTTCCTGCTGCCCCTCATCCGCTCACGAAATGCACCACGCGGCGCGCTTGCCAGTGCCATCATCATGATGCACCCTTGCCCGATGCTTTGGTGATGTAGGCCGGATCCTCTCCCGGTCAGAGAAGTGGAAGCCCAGCGCCCGATGAAGAGCCATCCCGATGCCGCCAGCCGTACGGTGGCCGAGATAGTGACGCAGTTGCCCGTCCCGTCGAGGCTGGGCCTGATGCGTTTCGAGCGGCTCAATGAAGCCAGCTGGGCGATGCTTTTCCTCGATCCGACCTGCGAACGCGCCCTGGGCCTGCCGGCGAGCGAACTCTGCGCCCTGATCGACGCGCCCTACGCCAGCCTGATGGAACCGGAAAGCCGCTATCGGCTACACGACGACGTGCAACTGCAGTTGGCCCGGCATCCGCACTACTCCATCCAGTACACCTTGCACGCCCCTGATGGCCCGCTGTGCCTGCAGGAAATCGGAGAAGCCTTCCAGCAACACGGACGGCAGTTGCTGCGCGGCTTCTTGCTGGTGGTGAACGAACCCGCCGAACAAAAGGAACGGCTGAAGAACCTCGACCTGGAGGCGCAAAACAGCCAACTGCGCACTTCACTGGAACTCTTCCAGCGCTCCAAGGACGACCATCTGCAGCACCTGATCCGCTCTCGCGCCCAACAGAGCCTGATCGTGCGCCTGGCGCGCCACCGCTACACCTCCAGCAAACCGGCGGAGGAAGCGGCGCGACTCATCACCCAGGCGGCCTGCGAAGCCTATGATGTGGCGCGCGCCAGCATCTGGATGCTCGAGGGCAGCCAACTGGCGGCGGTCAGCCTGTTCCGCCGCAATGAGGACCACCACGAGCACCCGGGCAGCATGGATATGAGCCCGTTCCCGCGCTACCTGGAGGCCCTGCACAGCGGCCGCGCCATCGACGCCCACAATGCCCAGAACGACCCCCGCACCAGCGAGCTGACCCGGGAATACCTCAAGCCCGAGGGCATCACCGCCCTGCTCGACGCCAGCATCCGCGTCGGTGGCGAAGTGGTCGGCGTGCTCTGCCTGGAACACATCGGCACATCCCGCGTCTGGCAGGCCGATGAGATCGCCTTCGCCGGCGAGCTGGCCGACCAGTTCGCCCAGGTCCTGGTGAACCAGCAGCGACGCCACGCCACCAACGCCCTTCATCTGTTCCAGCGAGCTGTGGAGCAGAGCGCAAGCGCCTTCCTGCTGGTAGACCGTGACGGCCTGGTGGAATACGTCAACCCGAGCTTCACCGCCATCACCCAATACAGCGCCGATGAAGTACATGGCCGACGCCTGTCAGACCTGCCGGCACTGGAGAACCTCAGCGAGCTGCTGTTCGATACCAGCTCGGGGCTGGCGGCCTGCAACAGCTGGCAGGGCGAGTTCCGCAGCCGACGCAAGAACCTCGAGCCTTACTGGGGCCAGCTGTCGATTTCCAAGGTGTTCGGCGAGCACGGCGAGCTCACTCACTACATCGGCATCTACGAAGACGTCACCCAGAGCAAGCTGGCGCAGCAGCGAATCGAGAAGCTGGCCTACACCGACAACCTCACCGGCCTCGGCAACCGCCCCTATTTCATCCGCACCGTCGAAGAGCGCTTCCACAGCGATCGCGACACGCCGCTATGCCTGCTGCTGGTGGACATCGACAACTTCAAGCGGATCAATGACAGCCTCGGCCACCAGACCGGCGACAAGCTGCTGGTCAGCCTGGCGCGGCGCCTGCGCAACAGCCTGTCCCCCAATGGCGTCCTGGCGCGCTTCGCCAGCAACGAATTCGCCGTGCTGCTCGACGGCGCCGACCTGGAAAGCGGCCAGAAGATCGCCGCCCAGGTCCTGCAGACCCTGGACAAGCCGCTGTTCGTCGACAACCAGCTGATCAGCGTCACCGGCTCCCTGGGCCTCGCCTGCGCACCGCTGCACGGGCGCGATCCACAGACCCTGATGAAGCACGCGGGCCTGGCGCTGCACAAGGCCAAGGCCAACGGTAAGCACCAGCTCCAATTGTTCACCGAGGCGCTGAACGCCGAAGCCAGCTACAAGCTGTTCGTCGAGAACAACCTGCGCCGCGCCCTGGCCCAGAACGAGCTGGAAGTCTTCTACCAGCCCAAGCTGTGCCTCAAGAGCGGCCAGTTGCTCGGCATGGAAGCCCTGCTTCGCTGGCATCACCCGGAGAAGGGCATGATCAGCCCGGACCAGTTCATCAGCGTGGCGGAAGAAACCGGCATGATCATTCCCATCGGCAAATGGGTGATCCGCGAAGCCTGCCGGATGAGCAAGCGCCTCACCGCCGCCGGCCTCGGGGATCTGCAAGTGGCGATCAACCTGTCGCCCAAGCAGTTCAGCGACCCTGACCTCGTGGGCTCCATCGCCGCCATCCTCAACGAAGAACAGCTACCGCCCAAGCGCCTGGAGCTGGAACTCACCGAAGGCCTGCTGCTGGAAGCCACCGACGAGACCCGTCACCAACTCAATCACCTGAAGAGCCTGGGCCTGACCCTGGCGATGGACGATTTCGGTACCGGCTACTCATCGCTGAGCTACCTGAAGAAATTCCCCATCGACGTGATCAAGATCGATCGCAGCTTCATCAAGGACATTCCCGAGAACCAGGACGACAAGGAGATCACCTCGGCGGTGATCGCCATGGCCCACAAGCTCAAGCTCAAGGTCGTCGCCGAAGGCATCGAAACCGCGGCCCAGCTCGGCTTCCTGCGTCGCCAGCACTGCGATGTCGGCCAGGGCTACCTCTTCGACAAGCCGATTTCCGGCAAGCACCTGTTCGAGAACCTCGGCCGCTACCCTTGCCGCAAAGGCGTCTGATCAGCCGTTGAAAAACCACCGCGCAATCGGGGTAACATCGGGATTCATTGCATTCCCGAGGAGATGGCTGATGGTCCTGCGTTCGCAAATACTCGCCCACAAACTCGAGCTGCCCAGCGCCGCCCAAGCGCTGCCCGGCCGCGAAACGCCGATGCCAGTGCCCGACAGCCATTACGTCAACGGCCGCCCGCTGCAAGGCCCTTTCCCCACCGGCCTGCAAGTGGCCCAGTTCGGCCTCGGCTGCTTCTGGGGTGCCGAGCGGCGCTTCTGGCAACAGCCGGGTGTCTGGACCACCGCTGTGGGTTACGCCGGCGGCTTCACCCCGAACCCCACCTATGACGAAGTCTGCTCCGGCCTGACCGGGCACACCGAAATGGTGCTGGTGGTGTTCGACCCACGGGAAACCAGTTTCGACGAATTGTTGAAAGTGTTCTGGGAAGCCCACAACCCGACCCAGGGCATGCGCCAGGGCAATGACGTCGGCACCCAATACCGCTCTGCCATCTACTGCTACGACGAGGCCCAACTGGCCGCCGCCCGTGCCAGCCAGGCGCTTTTCCAGGCCGAGCTGGAAAAGTCCGGCTTCGGCGCCATCACCACGGAAATCGGCGAAGCGCCTGCCTTCTATTACGCCGAGGCCTATCACCAGCAATACCTGGCGAAGAACCCTGGCGGCTATTGCGGCCTGGGCGGCACCGGAGTGTGTCTACCCGCCTGAAGAAGGGCAGGCAGGGCGGTTGCCGAAGGATTAGACTCCACTGGCCAGTAGCCTCCAGTCACTCGGTATGCCGCCCCGTCCCCATTACATCCAACCCGAACAACTCTGCATCGGCCTCTATATCCAATTGGAGTTGGGCTGGTGGGAGCACGACTTCACCTTCAGCAACTTCAAGATCAAGGACGAAGCGCAGGTTCGGGCACTCAAGGCCCTGGGGCTCCAGCGGCTGCGCTATGACCCGGCCCGCAGCGATTGCGAGCCCCTGCCCCTCACCGCTCCCGAGGCGCCACCGCCGCCGGTCGTGGAAGATCCGGAGGCCCGCGCACGCGAAGCCCGAACCGAGAAGCTCCGCCTGCTACGCCAGCGCGTAGCTGAAGTGGACCGGCGTTTCATCCAGGCCAGCCTGCAGGTCAAGACACTCAACCAGACCTTGCGCAGCCGGCCGGAGGAAGCCGTGAAACAGGCCGGCGCCATCGTCGGCGAAATGGTGGAAACCCTGCTGGGCCAGCCGGGCGCAGTCCTCCACAGCATCACCGGCAAGGCCGCCGAGGACAGCTACTTCCACGCCCTGAACGTCACCGTGCTGTCCCTGCTGCTGGGCCGTCAGCTCGGGCTGGATACCGAGGCCTGCCACAGCCTGGGGCTCGGCGCGCTGCTGCATGACATCGGCAAGATGGAAGTCCCGAGCAAGGTGCTGCTCAAAAGCGAGCCGCTGACCAAGCCCGAACAGCAGTTCCTGCAACTGCATACCGACTTCGGCCTGAAGATGGGCCAGCGACTGATGCTTGATGACGAAGTGCTGCGGATCATCCACGAGCACCACGAACACTGCGATGGCAGCGGCTACCCGCGCGGCCTGAAGGAAGCGGGCATCGGCCGCCTGAGCAAGTTGGTGGCCATCGCCAACCAGTTCGACAACCTGTGCAACCCGTTCGACCCACGCACGGCCCTGAGTCCCCACGAGGCCCTGGCGCTGATGTTCAAGCAGCAGCGCCAACGCTTCGACGAGGTGGCGCTGAAAGCCTTCATTCGCGCCATGGGCGTCTATCCGCCGGGCAGCCTGGTACAGCTGGAAGATGAACGATACGCCCTGGTGCTGGGCGTGAACCCTGCCCAACCGCTGAAACCGACGCTGATCCTTCACGATCCTGCCATTCCCAAGCAGGAGGCGCTGATCCTGGACCTGGAGCAGGAACCGCGCCTGTCCATCGCCCGCAGCCTGCGTCCGGCGCAATTGCCGCTGGAGGTCCTGGAGTACCTCAGCCCACGCCGGCAACTGACCTACTACATCGAACCGCAGCCAGGCCGCAGCTGATATCACCTGCGGCCTGTTCCCTTCACTCTTCGATCAGCCAATCCAGCTGCCAGCCGCCCTTGCTCTGCGCCAGGTGCTCGGAGAGCCAGGGCAGGGTCTGGCGCAGCTCGTCCTCGATGCCCCACGGCGGGTTGGCGATGACCAGCCCGGAACCGTTCAAGCCGGAGTCGGCAGTGTCAGCCGCATGCACCCGCAGTTCCACGCGCAGCAGTTTGGGTGCACCGCTGGCCTGCAACCCCTGGTAGAAGCGCCGGAGCTGACGCTGGTCCTTGATCGGATACCAGATGACGACCACCGTCTGGCGCATGCGGCCAATGGCTTCGCCCAGGGAAGTGACGCAGCGCTCCAGTTCGTCGGCCTTCTCGAACGGCGGGTCGATCAGCATCAGCGCGCGCTTTTCCGCCACCGGCAGCAGCGCCCGCGCGATGTGCCAGCCCTCGCCCAGGTGCACGGCCACGCGGCGATCACCGGCCATGTTGTCTTTCAGCAGCTGGCCATCTTCTGGGTGCTTTTCGTTCAGCTGCAGCCGGTCCTGCGGACGCGTCAGGCGCCGGGCCAGCTCAGGCGAACCGGGGTAGTAGCGCAGGCTGCCGTCCGGGTTCAGCTCGCGGATGACCTTCAGGTAGTCCGCCATGGGCGCTGGCAGGTCGGGCAGATCCCATAGGCGGCCGATGCCTTCGCGCCATTCGTCGGTGCGACTGGCCTGGTCACCCAGGAGGTCGTAGAGGCCGACGCCGGCATGGCTGTCCAGGTAGGAGAACGGGGCCTCCTTGCGCGACAGCAGTGCGATCAGGCGGGCCAGGGTGAAGTGTTTGAGCACGTCGGCATGGTTGCCGGCGTGGAAGGCATGGCGGTAGTTCATGGGGAGTCCTCGCAAGGCGCGCATTCTACCAGTCCCGGGTTCACCACGGCTTCACCGGCTTTATCACGCTCATGGATGTTGCTAGGCACCCTTAATTCACCGATCTAGACTCGGCTGATCCTACCGGAGAGCCATCATGTCCGAGACCCTGCTCAGTTCCCGCAACCTTGCCTTCGAGCTCTACGAAGTGCTGGACGCCGAAGCCCTGACCCAGCGCGAGCGTTTCGCCGAGCACAACCGCGAAACCTTCGACGCCGCCCTGGGCACCGCCCGCAGCATCGCCGAGAAGTTCTTCGCCCCGCATAATCGCAAGGGCGACGAGGAGGAACCGGAGTACGTGGATGGCGCCGCCACCCTGATCCCGGAAGTGAAGCCAGCTGTCGACGCTTTCCTCGAAGCCGGTTTCCTCAATGCCACTCGCAGCTTCGAACAAGGCGGCATGCAGCTGCCGACGCTGCTGTCCCAGGCCTGCTTCGCGCACTTCCAGTCCGCCAACGTCGGCAGCTCGGCCTACCCCTTCCTCACCATGGGCGCGGCCAACCTGATCGAGAGCTTCGGCAGCGAGGAACAGAAGCAGCGCTTCCTGCAGCCGATGATCGACGGCCACTTCTTCGGCACCATGGCCCTCACCGAACCCCACGCTGGCTCGTCCCTGTCGGATATCCGCACCCGCGCCGAACCGGCCGCCGACGGCACCTACCGCATCAAGGGCAACAAGATCTTCATCTCCGGCGGCGACCACCCGCTGTCGGAAAACATCGTGCACATGGTGCTGGCCAAGCTGCCGGACGCACCGCCCGGGGTGAAGGGTATTTCGCTGTTCATCGTGCCCAAGTTCCTGGTCAACGACGATGGCTCCCTCGGCAAACGCAATGACGTGATCCTGGCTGGCCTGTTCCACAAGATGGGCTATCGCGGCACCACCTCTACCGCGCTGAACTTCGGCGATAACGGCGACTGCGTCGGCTACCTGGTAGGCAAGCCCCACGCCGGCCTGTCCTACATGTTCCAGATGATGAACGAGGCGCGCATCGGCGTCGGCATGGGCGCGGTGATGCTCGGCTACGCCGGCTACCTCTATTCCCTGGAGTACGCCCGCGAGCGGCCCCAAGGCCGCCTGCCAGACGGCAAGGACCCGACCGCGCCCCAGGTGTCGATCATCCAGCACGCCGACGTACGCCGCATGCTGCTGACCCAGAAGGCCTACGTGGAAGGCGCCTTCGACCTCGGCCTCTACTCCGCGCGTCTGTTCGATGACACCCAGACGCTGGCCACCGAGGAGCAGCGCCAGCAGGCCCACGAACTGCTCGACCTGCTCACCCCGATCGTCAAATCCTGGCCCTCGGAGTTCTGCCTCAAGGCCAACGAACTGGCGATCCAGATCCTCGGCGGCCACGGCTACACCCGTGAATACCCGGTGGAGCAGTACTACCGCGACAACCGCCTGAACCCGATCCACGAAGGCACCCACGGCATCCAGTCGCTCGACCTGCTGGGCCGCAAGCTCACGCAGAACAAGGGGGCAGGCCTCAAGCAACTGACCCGTCTGATCAATGAATGCTGCGAGCGCGCCGCGGCGTACGAGTCACTGAACGCCCTGCGCCAGCCGTTGGAACACCTGGCTGCACGACTTTCCAATGTCACCCTGGCCCTGCTCGGTGACCTGATGCAGGGCAAGGTCAACGAGGCGCTGGCCAACTCGGCGCTGTACCTGAAGGTCTTCGGCCATACCGTGATTGGCTGGCGCTGGCTGGAACAGGCGATCCGCGCGGAACAGGGCCTGGCCCGTGGAAACGCTGCCGACGCCGACTTCTATCGCGGCAAGCTGCAGGCCGCGCGCTACTTCCTCACCTGGGAAGTGCCCGGCTGCCACCACGATCTGGCACTGCTGGAAGCCCGCGACGACACCTGCCTGGCCATGCAGGACAACTGGTTCTAGCCCTTTTCGAGGGTTCTTCACGCCCCGCGCACATGCGGGGCTTTTTTATGGTGTCCGATAACAGCGCCCTGAACGCCATCAGTCGCTTCTTCATCCGCATTTCCCCCCGCTCCGGAACCTCCAACCAGCTCGCCTGCCCAACGGCTTCCCGATGCTGGCAAGAACCCTGCATGAAATCTTGCAGAGCCTTGCCACCGGCAGGTTAGAATTCCTCGGCATGCGCCCCCTGCATGTCCCGTAGTCCATCCCCCCTAATGCAAGGAGCCGCCAGTGGATGCCGCCACCGTCAATAGCCTGTTCCTGATCGGCGCGGTGCTGGTAGGCATGAGCATCCTGGTCAGTGCCTTCGGATCGCGCTTCGGTGTCCCCATCCTGGTGGTCTTCCTCGTCGTCGGCATGCTCGCCGGCAGCGATGGCCCCGGCGGTATCGTCTTCAACAACTATTCCCAAGCCTACCTGGTGGGCAACCTGGCGCTGGCGATCATCCTGCTCGACGGCGGCATGCGTACCCGCGCGGCGACCTTCCGCGTGGCGCTCTGGCCGTCGTTGTCCCTGGCCACCATCGGGGTGCTGGTCACCGCTGGGCTGACCGGCGTAGCAGCCGCCTGGCTGTTCAACCTGAGCACCCTGGAAGGCTTGTTGATCGGCGCCATCGTCGGGTCCACCGACGCGGCGGCGGTGTTCAGCCTGCTCGGCGGACGCGGTCTCAACGAACGGGTCAGTGCCACCCTGGAAATCGAGTCGGGCAGCAACGACCCCATGGCCGTGTTCCTCACGGTAACCCTGATCGAGATGCTCGCTACCGGCCAGTCCGGCTTCAGCTGGAGCTTCGTCGTCCACATCATCCAGCAGTTCGGCGTCGGCACCCTGATGGGCTTCGCCGGCGGCTGGCTGATGCTGCAACTGATCAACCGCCTGACCCTGGCCAACGGCCTGTACCCCCTGCTGGTGGTGGCCGGCGGCCTGCTGATATTCGCCCTGACCAACGCCGTGCACGGCAGCGGCATCCTCGCCGTCTATCTGTTCGGCCTGTTCCTCGGCAATCGACCCATCCGTTCCCGCCACGGCATCCTGCACATGCTCGACGGCCTGACTTGGCTGGCGCAGATCGGCATGTTCCTGGTGCTGGGCCTGCTGGTGACGCCCCATGAGCTCTTCCCGATCATCCTCCCGGCCCTGGGCCTGGCGCTGTGGATGATCGTGATTGCCCGACCGCTGTCGATCTTCCTTGGCCTCGCGCCATTCCGCGCCTTCCATGACCGCGAAAAGGCCTTCATCGCCTGGGTCGGCCTACGCGGCGCGGTGCCCATCATTCTCGCGGTATTCCCGCTGATGGCCGGACTGCCCAACGCCCAGCTGTTCTTCAACGTGGCCTTCTTCATCGTGCTGGTGTCCCTGGTGCTGCAAGGCACCAGCCTGCCCTGGGCCGCGAAGTTGCTGCGCGTCACCGTACCGCCCGAGCCCGCTCCCATCTCCCGCGCAGGCCTGGAAGTGCACCCCACCAGCGAGTGGGAGCTGTTCGTTTACCGCCTGGGCGCCGAAAAGTGGTGCATCGGCGCCGCCCTGCGCGAGCTGAAGATGCCGGAAGGAACCCGTATCGCGGCACTGTTCCGTGGCCGGGAATTGCTGCACCCCTCGGGCAGTACCACCCTGGAAGCCGGCGACATCCTCTGCGTGGTCGGCCATGAACATGACCTCCCGGCCCTGGGCAAACTGTTCAGCCAGGCACCGCAACGCGGTCTGGACCTGCGCTTCTTCGGCGATTTCGTGCTGGAAGGCGATGCCCAGCTGTCCGCCGTGGCGTCGCTCTATGGCCTGAAGCTCGGCGAGCAGGACGGCCATCAGCCCCTCGGCCGCTTCATTGCCCACGAAATCGGTGGCGAACCGGTAGTGGGCGACCAGGTGGAGTGGAACGGCCTGACCTGGACCGTTGCTCTGATGGAGGGGAACAAGGTGCGCAAGGTGGGCGTCAAATTCCCCGAAGGTCAGGGCCGCCCGGGGTTGTTCCTCTAGGGAAACCCGTCTACGACGGCCCTCCCGGCCCTTCAGGCCCCCGCCATGGAAACCAGGGGTTCGCCAATGCGCGAACCCGGATCACAACCGCTCGTGCCCGGCAGCCCCGCAAAGGCCGCCGTGGCATATCATTAGCCGCATTTGAACCCGAGCTGCCCGATCGCGATGATTGCTTCCTTGCGCACCTTTATTGCCGCCACCCTGCTGGGCCTCTGCCTGACCCCGGCCTACCTGCAGGCCGCCCCTGCCACCGGCATCGGCGTTCCCAAGCCGGCCGCCGCTCCAGCCGATAGCAAGCCCGCCGAAGGCGAGGCCCAGGCCAAGCCGCCGATCGACGAACAGACCCAGACCTTCGTCGCCAACCAGCAGGAAAGCGAGAAGAGCCTCGCCGCGCTCAAGCGCCAGCTGAGCGATGCGCCGCGCCTGGTCGGCGAAGCCCAGCGAGAACTGGCACGGCTGAAGACCAGCCCGCCGGTACCGGTGAAGGAGCGCTACGGCAAATCCGAACTCACGCAATTGGAAAAGCTGCTGGATGAGCGCAGCAACGAACTGGCCGAGCGCCAGAAGTCGCTGGCCGACGCCAACAGCCTGATCATCACCTCCCAGACCCGTCCGGAGCGGGCCCAGGCCGAGATCAGCGCCAACCAGACCCGCATCCAGCAGATCAACGCCATCCTCAAGACCGGCAAGGACAGCGGCAAGGCCATCAGCGAAGAGCAGCGTGCCCTGCTCACCGCCGAGCAGACCGCCCTCGCCGCCCAGACCGAGTTGCGCCGCGAGGAACTGGCCGGCAACAGCCTGCTGCAAGACCTCGGCAACAGTCGCCGCGACCTGCTCGTGGAGCGCATCCGCCGCCTGGAGCAGGAAACCCTGGACCTGCAGTCGCTGATCAACGAGATGCGTCGGGAAAGCTCGGAACAGACAGTCGCCGAACTCTCCCGCGACGCCGATCAGACCACGCCGGACAGCCTGGTGGCGAAGGAAAGCGCCATCAACCTGAAGATGTCCGACTACCTGCTGCGTTCCACCGACCGCCTCAACGAACTGACCGGGCAGAACCTGCAGACCCGCCAGCAGCTGGATAGCCTCAGCCAGGCCGACCAGGCCCTGGAGGAGCAGATCAGCGTGCTCAAGGGCAGCCTGCTGCTGGCCAAGATCCTCTACCAACAGAAGCAGGCGCTGCCGCAACTGCATCTGGACAAGAACCTGGCCGACGAAATCGCCGACATCCGCCTCTACCAGTTCGAGTTGAACCAGCAGCGCGACAAACTGGGCAATCCTGATGCCTACGTCGAGGGCCTGCTTGCCGACCAGCCACCGGAGCAGGTCACCCCGGAACTGCGCACCACGCTTACGGACCTGATCAGCACCCGCAGCGAACTGCTCGATCGCCTGAGCCGTGAACTGAACAACCTGCTCAACGAATCCATCACCCTGCAGCTCAACCAGAAGCAGTTGCAGGAAACTTCCCGGACCCTGCGCAACACCCTCGACGAGCAGATGTTCTGGATTCCCAGCAACAAGCCGCTGGACTTCAACTGGCTGAGGTCCGCCCCGCACATGCTGGAGCGCCAACTGGCCGAAATGCCCTGGGGGGCGGGCGTCCGCGAACTGGGCGAAGGCCTTGCGAACCGACCCTGGCTGTTCCTGCCGCTGCTGCTGTTGATCGGCGGTCTGCTGTGGAAGCGCCGCTACATCTACACCAGGCTCAACGAGATCAACCAGGACGTCGGCCACTTCAAGCGTGACAGCCAGGTGCACACGCCCGTGGCCCTGTTCCTCACCGTGTTGCTGGCCCTGCCCGTCAGCCTGTTCCTGATGCTTTGCGGCCTTGCCCTGCAGATCGATGCACGCGGCCAGAACGCCACGCTCGGTGCAGCCCTGATGGAGATGGCCCAGGCCTGGATGGTGTTCTACACCCTCTATCGCATCCTCGCCCCGGGCGGCATCGCCGAATTGCACTTCCACTGGGATCGCCCGCAGGTCGCCTTCCTGCGTGGCCAGATCCGCCGCCTCGGCGGCGTGGTCATGGCGCTGGTGGCCATCGTCACCGTGGCCGAGCACCAGCCCGCCGCGCTGGCCGACGACATCATCGGCGTAATCGTGGTGCTGAGCTGCTATGTCCTGATGACCCTCGTGCTGAGCAACCTGCTGCTGGCCGAACCGATGCGCGAGCAGACCTCGCCGTTCCGCCTGCTGATCGGCGTCGCCTTCACCCTGCTGCCCCTGGCGCTGATCGTGGCGGTGGGCTTCGGCTATTACTACACCTCCCTCAAGCTCACCGACCGCCTGATCACCACGCTCTACTTGCTGATCCTGCTGCTAGTGGTGGAAGCCACCTTCGTCCGCGGCTTGGCCGTGGCCGCACGGCGCCTGGCCTACCAGCGGGTGCTCGCCAAACGCCAGGCACAGACCAAGGAGAATGCCGAGGGCGAGGAAGTGGTGGTGGAAGAGCCTGCACTCGACATCGAGAAGGTCAACCAGCAGTCGCTGCGCCTGATCCGCCTCGCCCTGCTGGGTGTGTTCCTCGCGTGCCTGTACCTGGTCTGGGCTGACCTGATCAGCGTGTTCGCCTACCTCGACCAAGTGACCCTCTACCAGTACTCCACGGGTACCGGCGACGCGACCACCCTGGTCCCCATCAGCATGCTGGATGTGCTCGGTGCGCTGATCATCGCCGGCATCACCACGGCACTCGCGCGAAACCTGCCGGGCCTGCTGGAAGTGCTGGTGCTGTCGCGGCTCAAGCTGGCCCAGGGCAGCGCCTACGCCACCACCACCCTGCTGTCGTACGCCATTGCCGGCATCGGTTTCGTCAGCGCGCTGTCCACCCTCGGGGTCAGCTGGGACAAGCTGCAATGGCTGGTGGCCGCGCTCTCGGTAGGTATCGGCTTCGGCATGCAGGCGATCTTCGCCAACTTCATTTCCGGCCTGATCCTGCTGTTCGAGCGCCCGGTGCGCATCGGCGACCTGGTGACCATCGGCACCGTCACCGGCACGGTAAACCGCATCCGCATCCGCGCTACGCACATCACCGACAGCGACCGCAAGGAAGTGATCGTACCGAACCAGACCTTCCTCACCAGCCAGTTGATCAACTGGACCCTGACCGACACCGTCACCCGCATCGTGCTGGTGTACAACGTCAACCGCAGCTCCGATCTCGACCTGGAACTGGTGCGCAAGCTGCTCTTGCAGGCCACCATGGAAAACTCGCGCGTGCTGCGCGACCCGGCACCCACCGTACAGCTGAAGACCTACGGCGCCAGCGCCCTGGAGCATGAGCTGAAGATCTACGTGCGCGAACTGGGCGACCGCGGCCTGGCGACCGACGAACTGAACCGGCGCATCGACCAGTTGTTCAAGGAGCACGATATCAACACCTCCAGCACGCCGAAGATGGACGTTACCCTTACCCGCAAGATCGAGAAGCACGCCGAGGACGAAGTCGAAGCCGTATCGATACCGGTCAAGGACAAGGTGCCGGTTCCGGAGTCCCGATGAGCCACGCCACCCAGGTTCTTCCGAACGCACTGGCGGCATGACAAGCTGAAGCCATGAAGACACTCGACGAATTGCAGTTCGACAACCGCTTCGCCCGCCTGGGTGATGCGTTCTCCACCGAGGTGTTGCCAGAGCCCATCGCCGAGCCGCGCCTGGTGGTGGCCAGCCCGGCAGCCATGGCGCTGCTCGACCTCGACCCGGCCGAGGCGGAGACCCAGGTCTTCGCCGAGCTGTTCTCCGGACACAAGCTCTGGTCCGAGGCAGAG
This sequence comes from Pseudomonas sp. BN411, assembly GCF_029871235.1. Taxonomy (GTDB): domain Bacteria; phylum Pseudomonadota; class Gammaproteobacteria; order Pseudomonadales; family Pseudomonadaceae; genus Metapseudomonas. The sequence continues at coordinate 455,570 of NZ_SSOM01000073.1, read as the reverse complement.
CCACGGGCGATGGTCTATTCCGGGCACCAGTTCGGTGTGTACAACCCGCGCCTGGGTGACGGCCGCGGCCTGCTGCTGGGCGAGGTGCTCAACGATGCCGGCGAGCACTGGGACCTGCACCTCAAGGGCGCCGGGCAGACGCCCTACTCACGCATGGGCGATGGCCGCGCGGTGCTGCGCAGCTCGATTCGCGAATTCCTCGCCAGCGAATACCTGAATGCCCTGGGTATCCCCACCAGCCGCGCGTTGTGCGTGACCGGCTCTTCGAGTCCGGTGTACCGGGAAACCCGCGAGACCGGCGCCATGTTGCTGCGCCTGTCGCCGAGCCACGTGCGCTTCGGCCACTTCGAATACTTCTATTACACGCGCCAGCACGAGCAGCTCGAAGCCCTCGGCCGGCACGTCATGGAATGCCATTTCCCGCAGTGCCTGGAACAGGAGCAGCCCTGGTCGGCCTTCTTCCGCGAGGTCCTGGAACGCAATGCCGAGCTGATCGCCCTCTGGCAGGCCTACGGCTTCTGCCACGGCGTGATGAACACCGACAACATGTCGATCCTGGGCATCACCTTCGACTACGGCCCCTACGCGTTCCTCGACGACTTCGACGCCAATCACATCTGCAACCACTCCGACGACGGTGGCCGCTACAGCTTCAGCAACCAGGTGCCCATCGCCCACTGGAACCTGGCGGCCCTGGCCCAGGCGCTGACGCCCTTCGTCGAAGTGGAGCAATTGCGCGAGACCCTCAACCTCTTCCTGCCGCTCTACCAGGCCCACTACCTGGACCTGATGCGCCGGCGACTGGGCTTCACCTCCGCCGGAGATGTCGACGAGGCGCTGGTGCAGCGTCTGCTGCAACTGATGCAGGGCAGCGCCGTGGACTACAGCCAGTTCTTCCGCCGCCTGGGCGATGAAGCACCGGAACAGGCACTGCGCAAACTGCGGGAAGATTTCGTCGACCTGGCCGGCTTCGATGCATGGGCGGCCGACTACCAGGCCCGCGCAGCGCTGGATGGCGACGACCAGCAGGCGCGCCGCGCACGCATGCACGCCGTGAACCCCCGGTATGTCCTGCGCAACTACCTGGCCCAACGCGCCATCGAGACTGCCCAGCAAGGCGATTACTCAGAGGTGCGCCAGCTCCACGCCGTGCTGTCCCGCCCCTTCGACGAGCAGCCCGGCATGGAACGCTATGCCGAGCGCCCGCCGGAATGGGGCAAGCATCTGGAAATCAGCTGCTCGTCCTGAGCCGCCATCCCTGTAGGAGCTAGCTTGCTAGCGAACAGCGGTTTCTTCGCCAGCAAGCTGGCTCCTACGAAGTAAGGCTAACTGCCCAGCATCCAGTCCAGGCCCATCGCAACATGCCGCTCGCCGCTGTCCACCAGCGGTAGCGGCGATTCGCAGCCTTCCAGCAGCAGCCCGATCTCGGTGCAACCAAGTACCGCCGCCTGCGCACCCTGCGCCTTTAGCTGCGCCAGCTGGTCGAGGTAGAAGGCGCGGGCATCGGGCAGGAACTGGCCGACGCACAGTTCCTGGAAGATGACCCGGTCGATTTCGCTGATGGCCTGGGCATCCGGCACCAGCACTTCAATGCCGTAGCGCTGGCCCAGGCGCTCGCGATAGAAGGCCTCCTGCATGGTGAAGCGGGTACCGAGCAGCGCCGCGCGCTCGACCCCTTGCCCCTGCAGCGCCTGGCCGACGGCATCGCCAATGTGCAGGAGCGGGATATCCACAGCCTGCTCGATGGCCGCCGCCACCTTGTGCATGGTGTTGGTCGCCAGCAGCAGTGCCGTGGCACCGGCACTCTCGAGCCCCCTGGCAGCCTCGGCCAGCACCTGGCCCGCAGCCTCCCATTCGCCGGCCTTCTGCTGGGCAGCGATCGGCGCGAAGTCCACCGAATGCAGCAATAACGGCGCGGAGTGCAGCCCGCCCAGGCGATCGCGCACGCCGCGATTGAGCAACTGGTAATAGGTTACGGTCGACTCCCAGCTCATCCCACCCAGTACACCCAGCATGCGCATGACAACCCTCTCCGTGAAATGGAAAACACCAGCCTAGTCCAGGCCCACCGCAGGTCGGGAATACAGTTACAAGGCAACTGGGAGGTACAGCCACGTCGAGTGAACGCCAGCCGACTGCAAAGGCCCGTACGCACGAAATGGAATATAAACCTGCACAAATCTTCTTAGACTCTCTAAGAAAAGCGAATTATCTTCGGCCCCCTGCTTATTCCAGCCTGTTCTACCACCCACTGTCAGGCGCTGTGCCCGCATGAAGATTCGCGACCTCGACCTCAGCCAGAGTTCGATCAACACCGAACACGAAGCGCTGGGGATCCCGCCAGTCGAAGATTTCGTTTCCCATCCTGACGACCACCCGGTTCTGCGGGCTGCGATGTGGGCGGCGATCCTCATTCTGGTCGGCTTGCTCAGCTTCCTCGCCTGGCGCCTGTTCTTCGATAACGGCGGCAACAGCGGCCTCGAAATCATCGAGAACGCACTGACCAGCAAGGGCTTCTGGAGCGCGGTCGCGGTAGGCTTCTTCGCCCAGGTCATCGACGGCGCCCTGGGCATGGCCTATGGCATCACCGCCACCACCTTCCTGCTCACCACCGGCGCCTCTCCCGCCGCGGCCAGCGCCAGCGTACACATCGCCGAAGTCTTCACCACCGGCCTGTCCGGCATCTCCCATGTGAAGCTGGGCAACGTCAACAAGTCCCTGTTCCTGCGCCTCTTGCTGCCGGGCATCATCGGCGCCGTACTGGGTGCAGTGCTGATCACCCAGTTCGACGGCGCGGCACTCAAGCCCTTCATTTCCGCCTACCTGCTGCTGATGGGCCTGTACATCCTGAGCAAGGCCTATCGTCACATCGCCAAGCGCAAGGCACCGAAGCACGTAGCCAAGCTGGCGCTGTTCGGTGGCTTCGTCGATGCGGCAGGCGGTGGTGGCTGGGGGCCGGTGGTCACCAGCAGCCTGATCGGCTCCGGTACCGATCCGCGCACCACCATCGGTTCGGTGAACTTCGCGGAGTTCTTCCTGACCATCTCCAGCGCCACCTCCTTCATCCTCCTGGCCGGCGCCCCGGACACCTGGAAGATGGTTGCCGGCCTGGTATTCGGTGGCCTCTTCGCGGCGCCCCTTGCCGCCCTGCTGTGCAAGAAGCTGTCGCCGCGCACCCTATTGATCATCGTCGGCTGCCTGATCACCCTGATCAGCGCCTTCAACATCTACAAGTCGCTGGCCTGATCTCGCGACGACGATCTAAGTACAGAAGCAAAGGTTCTAGCCCCGGCCCCTGTCAGTCCTTTCGACGGATTGACCGGGGCCGGTGTGTTTTCACATGCTGCGTGCCTCCAACTGCCGAAGGAACGCAACTGCATGAAACCGGAAACCCTCGCCGTCCACGCCGGCTACAGCCCCGACCCAACCACCAAGGCCGTGGCCGTGCCGATCTACCAGACCACCTCCTACGCCTTCGATGACACCCAGCACGGGGCGGACCTGTTCGACCTCAAGGTGGCCGGCAACATCTACAGCCGCATCATGAACCCCACCAACGACGTGCTGGAAAAACGTGTGGCGGCACTGGAAGGCGGCGTTGGCGCCCTGGCGGTCGCCTCGGGCATGGCGGCCATCACCTATGCCATCCAGACGCTGGCCGAAGCCGGCGACAATATCGTCTCGGTGGCCAAGCTCTATGGCGGCACCTACAACCTCTTCGCCCACACACTGCCGCGCTCAGGCATCCAGGTACGCTTCGCCGCCCATGACGACATTGCCGCCCTGGAAGCGCTTATCGACGAACGCACCAAGGCGGTGTTCTGCGAGTCCATCGGCAACCCGGCGGGCAACATCGTCGACCTCGCGGCCCTGGCCGAGGCGGCCCACCGCCACGGCGTGCCGCTGATCGTCGACAACACCGTAGCCACGCCCATCCTCTGCCGTCCCTTCGAGCACGGTGCGGACATCGTGGTGCATTCGCTGACCAAGTACATCGGTGGCCACGGCACCAGCATTGGCGGCATCGTTGTCGACTCCGGCCAGTTCCCCTGGGCCCAGCACAAGGACCGCTTTCCGCTACTCAATACCCCCGACCCGTCCTACCACGGCGTCACCTACACCGAAGCCTTCGGTCCCGCCGCCTTCATCGGGCGCTGCCGCGTTGTGCCCCTGCGCAACATGGGCGCGGCGCTCTCGCCGTTCAACGCGTTCCTGATCCTCCAGGGCCTGGAGACCCTGGCCCTGCGCATGGAGCGTCACACCGGCAACGCGCTCGAAGTCGCCCGTTTCCTGCAAGCGCACCCGCAGGTGGCCTGGGTGAAATACGCCGGCCTGCCGGATCACCCCGAACATGCCCTGGCGCAGCGCTACACCGGCGGCAAGCCGGCCTCCATCCTCAGCTTCGGCATCCTCGGCGGCATCGAAGCCGGTACGCGCTTCATCGATGCCCTGAAATTGGTGGTTCGCCTGGTGAACATCGGCGACGCCAAGTCCCTGGCCTGCCACCCGGCCTCCACCACTCACCGCCAGCTCAACGAGGAGGAACTGGCACGGGCGGGGGTGAGCCGCGACATGGTGCGCCTGTCCATCGGTATCGAGCACATCGACGACATCCTCGCCGACCTGGCCCAGGCCCTGGAGGCCTCCCGCGGCTAACGCCCGGGACTTGATTTATGCCGGTTCCGGCTCCAGATCAGGGTCAGTCCCGATCTGGAGCCGACCATGACCGATCCCCTGCTCATTCCCTGCGCCCACTGCGCCGGGCTGAACCGTATCCCCGCTGCCCGCCTGGGCGACTCTCCGCGCTGTGGCCACTGCAAGAGCGCTGTGCTTCCTGCAGCACCCTTCGACTTGAATGAAGCCGACTTCGCCAAGCAACTTCGAGGCGACCTCCCCCTTCTGGTGGACGTCTGGGCGGACTGGTGCGGCCCCTGCAAATCCTTCGCGCCCATCTACCAGCAGGCCGCCGGACAGCTCCAGGGTCGCTGCCGCCTGGGCAAGCTGGACAGCGAAGCCAATCGCAACCTGGCGGGGCAACTGGGCATCCGCTCCATCCCGACGCTGATCCTGTTCAAGGACGGCAAGGAAGTCGCCCGCCAGAGCGGTGCCCTGCCGCTGCCGCAATTGATCAGTTGGCTCAGCTCCCAGGGCATCTGATCGCTTCGGTCAATCGCGCTGGCCATCCCGGTCATTGCCGAGCTCGCCGCGCCGGCTAGGCTCTGGAAACCACAACGCTGGAGCCCGCCATGTCCATGCCCCCTGAGCTGGTTCGCCAGCTCACCGAAGAACATATCGCCTTCGTCAAACGCAGCGGCCTGCAGGCCGAGATCCTGGAGCCGGGACACGTGCGCCTGCGCATGCCGCTGCAAGGTAACCAGAACCACATCGGCACCCTGTATGCCGGGGCGATCTTCACGCTGGCCGAGATGCCCGGCGGCGCGCTTTTTCTCACCAGCTTCGACGCCCGTCGCTTCTATCCCATCGTGAAGGAGATGAACCTGCGCTTCCGCCGGCCGGCCAAGGGCGACATCACGGTGGATGCACGTATCGACCAGGCGGAGATCACGCGCATCCAGAACGAAGCCGAAGCCAGCGGCAAGTCCGAGTACTGGCTAGAGCTCCAGCTATTGGATGCCGACGGAGAAGTGGTCGCTGAAAGCCGCGGGTTGTACCAGATGCGGGCACATTGAGCGGCCTTGCGCTGGATCAATCTGCCGCGCGACGAAAGGCCGCAGAGTGTGGCCTCCAGAGGAGGTCCACACCATGTTCAAGCACATCCTGGTAGCCCATGACCTCAGCCGCGAGGCTGACATCGCATTGCATCGCGCCATCCAGCTCGCCCGCCAGCACGACGCACGCCTCTCCGTCCTGCATGTCCTCGAAGACCACCTCCCCAACGCCGTCCAGAGCAACCTGCGCGATGCCGCCCAGCAATACTTCAGCGAGCATCTGGCCCGACAGGGTGTGGAAGATTGCCAGTTGCTCCTGCGCAAGGGCCGCCCGGCGCAACAGATCCTCGAAGAGATGGGCGACAGCCAGGCCGATCTGCTGGTGATCGGTCGGCACCATCACAACGCACCGGAACTGTTCATCGGCACCACCCTGGAGCGGGTTGCCCGCCACCTGAGCGCCCCGTTGCTGCTGGTGATGGGCGAGCAGGCGGACAAGCCCTATCAGAAGGCTGCCGTGGCGCTGGACTTCTCCCTCTGCGCCTGCGACGCCTTGCGCAATGCCTGCACCCTGTTACCTCAGGATGCCCGCCTGGTCGCCCTCAACGTAATGGAGCTGGGCAGTCGACTGCTGTCGAAGAGCGGCAATTCGACCGACTTCCTCGCCACGCAGCGGGAATTGCTGGGGAAACTGCTGGAAGACGAACTGTCAGGCCTTGCCGGCAAGATCCCGACCGTGGAGCTGGAAGTGATACGCCGCGGCGCCCTGCCCCGGGCATTGGATGAGGCCGTCGCCGAGCAACGTCCACAATTGCTGGCCCTTGGCAGTCATGGTCGCAGCCTGATATCTCAGGCCCTGCTGGGCAGCCTCGCCTTGCGATACCTGCAAGCCCCGCCCTGCGACCTTTTGCTGGTCAAATAACGCATTCGCCCCGGCAAGCCGGGGCGAATGGGGACTTCAGCGTAATCGTTACCTTCAGCTTTCCAGCAGATCGTGCAGCTCGACGAATTGCTGGGTCAGCTTGTGCCGGGGCTCGAGGTAGATCAGCGGTTTGCAGGCCTGGTGCGACTCGCGCATCTTCACCGACATCATCAGGTTCACCGGCAGCACCGGCAGCCCTTCTTCCACCAACTCATCCAGCAGCTGCTGCGGTAACGACGCCCGCGGCTGGAATTGGTTGACCACGATGCCTTCCACTTCCAGGCCTTCGTTGTGGTCTTCCTTCAGCTCTTCGATCTCCGCCAGCAGACCGTAGAGCGCATTGCGCGAGAAGCTGTCGCAGTCGAAGGGAATCAGGCAGCGATCGGCAGCGATCAGTGCAGAAACCGTATAGAAGTTCAGAGCTGGCGGCGTATCCAGATAGATGCGGTCGTAGTCCTCGCTCAGATCCTCCAGCAGTTTGCGCAGCTTGTTGATCTTGTGCTTGGCCTCCAGCTTGGGCTGCAGGTCGGCCAGCTCGGCCGTGGCGGTCACCACGTGCAGGTTGTCGTAGGGGGTTTCGTAGATATCCACCTTGCCCTTGCGGAAGGCGGTAGCCGACAGGGTCTGCTTGAAGAAATCGGCGATCCCCATCGGAATATCCTCGCCCGTCAGGCCGGTGAGGTAATGCGTGGAGTTGGCCTGGGCATCCAGATCGATCAGCAGGGTGCGATACCCCTGCGAAGCGCTCACCGCCGCCAGGTTGCAGGCAATGCTGGATTTGCCCACTCCGCCCTTCTGATTGAAAACCACGCGCCGCATGAACTTCCCTCCTGGTGCCTTTGGGTACCGCTGGATTCTATGCGCAGGACATGCCAATCGCGAGCGATACCGACGAGCCTGATCCCGCTTCAGGCATGAAAAAGCCCGGCATCACCGGGCTTTTTCATTTTCGGGAGGCGACTCAGGCGTGGTACTGCGCCGAGAGCTCGTGCACCGCCTCGAAGAAGGCACCGGCGTGGGCCGGGTCGACTTCCGGGGTGATGCCGTGGCCGAGGTTGAAGACGTGGCCCGTGCCATTGCCGTACGCCGCGAGGATGCGGCCCACCTCGGCGCGGATGGCAGCCGGGTTCGCGTAGAGCACGGAGGGGTCCATGTTGCCCTGCAGGGCCACCTTGCTACCTACGCGGGCACGGGCGCTGCCGATGTCGCAGGTCCAGTCCAGGCCCAGGGCTTCGGCGCCGGTATCGGCCATGGATTCCAGCCAGAGGCCACCACCCTTGGTGAAAAGGATCACCGGCACACGACGACCGTCGTGCTCGCGGATCAGGCCGTCGACGATCTTCTTCATGTAGGCCAGGGAGAATTCCTGGTAGGCCGCCGCGGACAGCGCGCCGCCCCAGGAGTCGAAGATCTGCACCGCCTGGGCGCCGGCCATGATCTGGCCATTGAGGTAGGCGGTCACCGACTGGGCCAGCTTGTCCAGCAGGGCGTGCATGGCCTGCGGGTTGTCGTAGAGCATCGCCTTGGACTTGCGGAAGTCACGGCTGGAGCCGCCCTCGACCATGTAGGTGGCCAGGGTCCAGGGACTGCCGGAGAAGCCGATCAGCGGCACGCGGCCGTTCAGCTCGCGACGAATGGTGCGCACGGCATCCATCACGTAACCCAGGTCCTTCTCCGCGTCGGGAATCGGCAGGGCGTCGATATCGGCCTGGTTGTTCACCACTTTCTTGAAGCGCGGACCTTCGCCGGCCTCGAAGAACAGGCCCTGGCCCATGGCGTCGGGGATGGTGAGGATGTCGGAGAAGAGGATCGCGGCGTCCAGTTGCGGGTAGCGATCCAGCGGCTGCAGGGTCACTTCGCAGGCCAGCTCGGGGTTCATGCACAGGCTCATGAAGTCACCGGCCTTGGCGCGGGTCGCGCGGTACTCCGGCAGGTAGCGACCGGCCTGGCGCATCATCCAGACAGGGGTGACGTCGACTGGCTGCTTCAGCAGCGCGCGAAGGAAACGGTCGTTCTTCAGAGCGGTCATGGCAGGATTCCAGCAAAAAAGTGCGGGCATTTTCGCAGAGCCCAATGCAAAAGGCACGGCGGGTGCCGTGCCTTTTGTCCATCGCGACATTTGGTCGCTGCGCCCCTGGAGCTTTAAGCGCTTAGACGCCCAGGTAGTCCAGGATGCCTTCGGCAGCCGTCCGGCCTTCGAAGATCGCAGTCACCACCAGGTCGGAACCACGGACCATGTCGCCACCGGCGAAGATCTTCGGGTTGCTGGTCTGGTGCTTGAACTGCGCCTGGGCGGGCGCCACCACACGGCCCTGGTTGTCGATGTTGATCTCGAACTGCTCGAACCAGGGAGCCGGGCTCGGGCGGAAACCGAAGGCGATCAGCACGGCTTCGGCCGGGATGATCTCCTCGGAACCCGGGATCGGCTCAGGACTGCGACGGCCACGGGCATCCGGCTCGCCGAGACGGGTCTCGACCACCTTCACGCCTTCCACCTTGTCTTCGCCGACGATGGCGATGGGCTGGCGGTTGAAGAGGAACTTCACGCCCTCTTCCTTGGCGTTCTTCACCTCTTTGCGCGAACCCGGCATGTTCTCTTCGTCACGGCGGTAGGCACAGGTCACGGCCTTGGCGCCCTGGCGAATGGAGGTGCGGTTGCAGTCCATCGCGGTGTCACCACCACCCAGGACCACCACGCGCTTGCCCTTCATGTCGACGAAGTCCTCAGGGGACTTCTCGAAGCCGAGGTTGCGGTTGACGTTGGCGATCAGGAAGTCGAGCGCGTCGTGCACGCCCGGCAGGTCTTCGCCCGGGAAGCCGCCCTTCATGTAGGTGTAGGTACCCATGCCCATGAAGACTGCATCGAATTCCTCGAGCAGCTGTTCCATGGTCACGTCCTTGCCCACTTCGGTATTCAGGCGGAACTCGACGCCCATGCCGGTGAAGACTTCACGGCGACGGCTCAGTACATGCTTCTCGAGCTTGAACTCGGGGATACCGAAGGTCAGCAGACCGCCGATTTCCGGGTTCTTGTCGAAGACCACCGGGGCCACGCCATTGCGCACCAGCACGTCAGCGCAGCCCAGGCCCGCCGGGCCGGCACCGATCACGGCGACGCGCTTGCCGGTGGGCTTGACCTTGGACATGTCCGGGCGCCAGCCCATGGCGAAGGCGGTATCGGTGATGTACTTCTCCACCGAGCCGATGGTCACGGCACCGAAGCCGTCGTTCAGGGTGCAGGCGCCTTCGCAGAGGCGGTCCTGCGGGCACACGCGGCCGCAGACTTCCGGCAGGGTGTTGGTCTGGTGCGACAGCTCGGCGGCGGCCAGGATGTTGCCTTCCGATACCAGCTTCAGCCAGTTCGGAATGAAGTTGTGCACCGGGCACTTCCACTCGCAATACGGGTTGCCGCAGCCAAGGCAGCGGTGAGCCTGGTCAGCCGCTTGCTGCGGCTTGAACAGGTCATGGATCTCGACGAATTCCTTCTTGCGCTGGCGCAGCAGTTTCTTCTTCGGATCCTTGCGCCCGACCTCGATGAACTGGAAGTCGTTGTTCAGACGTTCAGTCATTAAAAAAACCTCATCAAACCACTTCAGGCGCTGTTGTTATTGCGGGTTGGCACGGGTGCTGGAGAGCAGCGAAGCCAGGCTCGCGGCCTTCGGCTTGACCAGCCAGAACTTGCGCAGGTAATCGTCCAGGTTCTCGAGCAGGTGAGCGCCCCAGTCGCTGGAAGTTTCCTTCACGTACTCGACCAGCACGCTGTGCAGGTGGCTACGGTAGGCCTCCATGGACTCGTTGCTGATGCGCTGGATTTCCACCAGTTCGTGGTTGACCCGGTCGACGAAGCTGTTGTCCTGGTCCAGCACGTAGGCGAAGCCGCCAGTCATGCCGGAACCGAAGTTGTAGCCGGTCTTGCCGAGAACGCAGACGAAACCGCCGGTCATGTATTCGCAGCAGTGATCGCCGGTACCTTCCACCACGGCGTGGGCGCCGGAGTTACGCACCGCGAAGCGCTCGCCTGCGGTACCTGCGGCGAACAGCTTGCCGCCAGTGGCGCCGTAGAGACAGGTGTTGCCGACGATGGCCGACTCCTGGCTCTTGAACGGGCTACCTTTCGGCGGGGTGATTACCACCTTGCCGCCAGTCATGCCCTTGCCCACATAGTCGTTGGCATCGCCTTCGAGGTAAAGGTTCAGGCCGCCGGCGTTCCACACGCCGAAGCTCTGACCTGCGGTGCCACGGAAGCGGAAGGTCACCGGGGCGTCTTTCATGCCCTGGTTGCCGTGACGACGGGCGATTTCACCGGAAATGCGCGCGCCGATGGAACGGTCGCAGTTGCAGATTTCCAGGTCGTAGACGCCGCCGGTCTTGCCTTCGACGGCAGACTTGGCGATGCCCCACATCTTCTCGGCCAGCAGGCCCGGGTCGAAGGGCGGGTTCTTCTCAACTTCGCAGAACTGCGGCTTGTCGGCCGATACGTGGTCGCTGCCGAGCAGCGGGCTGAGATCCAGGAAGCCCTGCTTCTCGGTGTCGCCTGGCAGCATTTCCAGCAGGTCGGTGCGACCGATCAGCTCGCTCAGGCTGCGCACGCCCAGCTTGGCCAGCCACTCGCGGGTTTCTTCGGCGATGTAGGTGAAGAAATTCATCACCATTTCAACGGTGCCGATGAAGTGGTCCTTGCGCAGCTTGTCGTTCTGGGTGGCGACGCCGGTGGCGCAGTTGTTCAGGTGGCAGATACGCAGGTATTTGCAGCCCAGGGCGATCATCGGTGCGGTACCGAAGCCGAAGCTTTCGGCGCCGAGGATGGCCGCCTTGATCACGTCGAGGCCGGTTTTCAGGCCGCCGTCGGTCTGTACACGCACCTTGCCGCGCAGGTCGTTGCCGCGCAGGGTCTGGTGGGTTTCAGCCAGGCCCAGTTCCCACGGGCTGCCAGCATACTTGATGGAGGTCAACGGGGATGCGCCGGTGCCGCCGTCGTAGCCGGAGATGGTGATCAGGTCGGCATAGGCCTTGGCCACGCCAGCGGCGATGGTGCCGACGCCGGCTTCAGCCACCAGCTTCACCGAGACCAGGGCCTGCGGGTTGACCTGCTTGAGGTCATAGATCAGCTGGGCCAGGTCTTCGATGGAGTAGATGTCGTGGTGCGGCGGCGGCGAAATCAGGGTCACGCCGGGCACTGCATAACGCAGGCGGGCGATCAGGCCGTTGACCTTGCCACCAGGCAGTTGGCCACCCTCACCGGGCTTGGCGCCCTGGGCAACCTTGATCTGCAGCACTTCGGCGTTGACCAGGTATTCCGGGGTCACACCAAAGCGGCCGGTAGCCACCTGCTTGATCTTGGAGCTCTTGACCGTGCCGTAGCGCGCCGGGTCTTCACCACCCTCACCGGAGTTGGAGCGGCCGCCCAGGCGGTTCATGGCTTCTGCCAGGGCCTCGTGGGCCTCGGGAGAAAGCGCGCCCAGGGAGATACCGGCGGCATCGAAGCGCTTGAAGATGGACTCCAGCGGCTCGATTTCGTCCAGCGGCAGCGGCTGGTCGGCAGTCTTGACCTTGAGCAGGTCGCGCAGCATCGACACCGGGCGGTTGTCCACCAGCGCGGTGTATTCCTTGAACTTCTCGTAGTTGCCCTGCTGCACGGCAGCTTGCAGGGTGTTCACCACGTCCGGGTTGTAGGCGTGGTACTCGCCGCCGTAGACGAACTTCAGCAGGCCGCCTTGCTGGATGGCCTTGCGGTTGTTCCAGGCTTCATTGGACAGCAGCTTCTGCTCGGACTCGATGTCGACGAAGCGCGCACCCTTGATGCGGCTGGCGACGCCACGGAAGCTGAGGTCGACCACTTCCTCGGACAGGCCGACAGCTTCGAACAGCTGCGCACCGCGGTAGGACGCGATGGTGGAGATGCCCATCTTCGACAGGATCTTCAGCAGCCCCTTGGAGATGCCCTTGCGGTAGTGCTTGAAGACTTCGTGCAGGTCGCCCAGCACTTCGCCGGTGCGGATCAGGTCCGCCAGCACTTCATAGGCGAGGAACGGGTACACGGCGGAAGCGCCGAAGCCCACCAGTACGGCGAAGTGGTGCGGATCTCGGGCGGTGGCGGTTTCGACCAGGATGTTGCAGTCGCAACGCAGGCCCTTCTCCACCAGGCGGTGGTGTACGGCGCCGACGGCCAGAGAGGCGTGGGTCGGCAGCTTGCCGGGGGCGATGTGGCGGTCGGTCAGGACCAGCAGCACCTTGCCGGAACGTACGGCTTCTTCGGCCTGGTCGGCCATGTTGCGCACAGCCGCTTCGAGGCCGAGGCTCTCGTCGTAGTTCAGGTCGATGATGTGACGCTCGAAGCCCGGGCGGTCCAGGGACATCAGGGCGCGCCACTTGGCCGGGGAGATCACCGGGCTGCTGAGGATCACGCGAGTGGCGTGGTCCGGCGACTCGCTGAAGATGTTGCGCTCGGCACCGAGGCAGATCTCCAGGGACATGACGATCGCTTCACGCAGCGGGTCGATCGGCGGGTTGGTGACCTGCGCGAACTGCTGGCGGAAGTAGTCGAACGGCGAACGTACGCGCTGGGACAGCACGGCCATGGGGGTGTCGTCGCCCATGGAACCAACGGCTTCCTGGCCCTGTTCGGCCAGCGGACGCAGCACCTGGTCACGCTCCTCGAAGGTGACCTGGAACATCTTCATGTACTGCTTGAGCTGGTCGCTGTCGTAGCTGGCCACACCGTGGTCGTCGTCCAGCTTGGCCTGGATGCGCACGGCGCTCTGGCGCAGCCACTGCTTGTACGGGTGGCGCGACTTCAGGCGGCTGTCGATGTCGTTGGTGTTGAGGATCTGGCCGGTCTCGGTATCCACCGCGAGGATCTGCCCGGGACCGACGCGGCCCTTGGCGAGTACGTCTTCCGGCTTGTAGTCCCATACGCCGATTTCCGACGCGAGGGTGATGTAGCCGTTCTTGGTGGTGACCCAGCGGGCCGGGCGCAGGCCGTTGCGGTCGAGCAGGCAGACGGCATAGCGGCCGTCGGTGAGCACGACGCCGGCGGGGCCGTCCCAGGGCTCCATGTGCATGGAGTTGTATTCGTAGAAGGCGCGCAGGTCGGCATCCATGGTTTCCATGTTCTGCCAGGCCGGCGGGATGATCATGCGCACGCCACGGAACAGGTCGATGCCGCCGGTGACCATCAGCTCGAGCATGTTGTCCATGCTGGAGGAGTCGGAACCGACGCGGTTGACCAGCGGGCCGAGCTCATCGATATCGGGCAGCTGCTCGTTGGCGAACTTGGTGCGACGAGCCACCGCCCAGTTGCGGTTGCCGGTGATGGTGTTGATCTCGCCGTTGTGGGCGAGGAAGCGGAAGGGCTGCGCCAGCGGCCACTTCGGCAGGGTGTTGGTGGAGAAGCGCTGGTGGAACACGCAAATGGCGGTCTGCAGGCGCTCGTCACCCAGGTCCGGGTAGAACTGCTGCAGGTCGGCCGGCATCATCAGGCCTTTGTAGATGATGGTCTTGTGGGACAAGCTGCAGATGTAGTGGTCGGCGTCCGCGGCATTGGCCACGGAGGAACGGCGACGGGCACTGAACAGCTTGACTGCCATTTCCTGGTCGCCCAGGCCTTCACCACCGACGAACACCTGCTCGATCTGTGGCAGGCGCTCCAGGGCCAGGCGGCCGAGGACGCTGGTGTCTACCGGCACCTTGCGCCAGCCGATCAGTTGCAGGCCGGCAGCGAGGATCTCGCGATTCATGTTTTCGCGAGCGGCTTCGGCGCGAACCGAGTCCTGGTTGAAAAAGACCATGCCGACCGCGTACTGGGCAGGCAGTTCGACCGAGAAGGTTTCCTTGGCGATGGCGCGCAGGAAAAGGTCAGGCTTCTGGATCAACAGACCACAACCGTCGCCGGTCTTGCCGTCGGCATTGATGCCGCCGCGGTGGGTCATGCAGGTCAGGGCTTCAATGGCGGTTTTAAGAAGATGGTGGCTCGCCTCGCCCTGCATATGGGCGATCAAGCCGAAACCGCAGTTATCCTTGAATTCATCAGGATGGTACAGACCTGCTTTCATAGGGGAACTCTCACCAGGGTTGCCTTCAGAAAAAGGCAGAATTGCTTTGTAATTCAACTCCTTACCATACGCGCCGGACTTGACGCCAGCTTTTGCGTAGGGCAAAGGGAGGTCATTGTACATAGCCCATTGGTCGACCACAAATCTTAGCGGCCAACTAGTGAAAGTCGATGTCGCAAAAATGAATGAATGAACCAGGAGGTCGTGCTAGCGACCACCTGGTCATAAGGCGGGGGATCAGGCTCGCAGAAAACTAGCGAGCCATTTCCTGCTGGATACTGGCGAAGGTCTTGGGCCAGGGTTTGCCAGCCTGGACCTTGGCCGGCAGGGACTTGATTGCCGCCTGGGCCGCAGTCCGACTGGGGAAGCTGCCGTAGGTCACGACGTAGAGCACCTTGCCCTGGTGCTGCTTCTTGAAGTAGCGGTACTGCCCGCCATTTTGCTGCACGAAGGACTTGGCGCTGCCCTCCGAACTGGTGCCAAGCACCTGCAGGGCGAAGTGGCTGGCAGTCTGGCTACGATACCAGCCATTGCCTGCAGCGCCAGTCGGGGCGACCGACGCAGTTGTCGGCGCCGGCTTCTCGGCAGGCTTGGCCGCGACCTGGGCAGGAGCGGGAGCCGGCTTGGACGCCGGGGCTGGAACCATTGCCGCAGCAGGGGTCGCGGCTGGTGCAGCCGGCTTGGGTGCAGCAGCCTGTGCTGCCGGAGCAGCGGGCGCGGCCGCAATGGGTTGGGCCGGATTGGAAAGCGGTTGTGCCGGCACGATGGGCTCCACCGGCGTGACAGGCGCCGGACTGGCGGTCGCCCCCTGGGGCGGCGCGATGGTGGTCACAGTAGGCGGCACGTTGGCGGCCTCTGCGGGTGCTGGCCCATCCTCCGGCTCGCCCTGGCCAGCAGCCTGGGCCAGCGGCTCGCGAATCACCGGCTGGGCCTCGCCCACCAACGGCAACGGTAGCGGCTGCGAGGAGCCCGCGAACTCGACGGCTGGAGCCCCCGAATCATCCTGGCTGACAGCCTGACCGGCTGGCGCCTGGTCTAACGGCAGCTGGGCAGTAGCGGGAGCCTGCTCGACGCCGCCTTCATTGCGCCCCTGCATCATCCAGGCGGCGATCACGCCCACCCCGACCACAGCCAGGGCCAACAGGTGTTTCTTCGGCAGATTGAAGCCGCCGGCGGATTTCCGCGACGCTCCGCGCTCGGCAAGCATGGCTTCGATCATGAGATCGCGCGCGACCTGGTTGATCGCACCCGGCCAGCCGCCGGACTGCAGATGAATCTCGTCCACCTGCTCATCACTCAGCAGCTCGACGCCACGACCGGCGCCTTCGAGACGCTGACCAAGGTACTCGCGGGTTTCTTCCTGGCTATAGGGCTGAAGCTCGATGACGTGGAAACGCTCTTCACCCTCGGCGAGCGCATCAAGGCGTGCGAGCAGGGAATCCTCACCAAACAGAAAGACATGGGTTCGCGCCTCGACATTGCCCTCGGCCAGGGCCAGCAGAATGTCGAGGGCGGCATCGTCCAGCTCTTCGGCATCATCAACCAGCAGGTAAACCTCCTGGCCGGTCAGGGCCAGTTGAGCGACTTGGGCCAGGATGGAACGCACATCGGCCTGGGCGATGTTCAGCCCCTGGGCGATCTGGCGCAGCAAGCCACCAGCTTCAGCCGAATTACGCGCCGACACCACCAGGCTCTGCACGGCCTGCTTGTTGGTGCTGGCCACCAGCGCCTGGCGCAGCAGCGTCTTGCCGCTGCCGTGGGGACCGCTCACCACCAGCATCAGCTGGCTGTAGCGGGCGAGATGGTGAAGCTGACCCAGCACGGGTTTGCGCTGGGCCGGGAAGAACTTGAAGCCAGGCACCCGCGCCGCGAACGGATCATGGGTGAACTGGTAATGGCCGAGGTAGGCCTCGTCGGCGTGCAGGCTGCTCATGGGAATTCCTTACTCTCCAAGCTGGTCGGCCAGGGCGCGATAGTCAGCGGCCAGGGTGGCCTCCAGCACGTCGCGCGGATAGTCGGCAGTCACGACGGCCTCGCCAATCCGGCGCAACAGCACCAGACGCAATTGACCGTCGAGCACCTTCTTGTCTACGGCCATGTGCTGGAGGAAATGTTCCGGCGTCATGTCCGCCGGGGGTACGACCGGCAAGCCGGCGCTGCGCAGCAGACGAATCGCCGCGTCGCGCTCGTCGGTTGAAATCCAGCCAAGCCGGCTGGACATTTCGAGGGCCATGACGGTACCTGCCGATACCGCCTCGCCGTGCAGCCAGGCGCCGTAACCCATTTGGGTCTCGATGGCGTGGCCGAAGGTGTGGCCTAGATTGAGGATGGCGCGCAGGCCGGATTCGCGCTCATCCACCCCAACAACTCGCGCCTTGGCCGCGCAAGAGCGCTCGATGGCCTCGGTCAGGGCTCCGGCATCAAGGCCGCGCATGGCCGGCAT
This sequence comes from Pseudomonas sp. BN411, assembly GCF_029871235.1. Lineage (GTDB taxonomy): Bacteria > Pseudomonadota > Gammaproteobacteria > Pseudomonadales > Pseudomonadaceae > Metapseudomonas. The sequence continues at coordinate 438,485 of NZ_SSOM01000073.1, read as the reverse complement.
CTTTTCAGCCAGCCAGGGCAGGAAGGGCTCGTCGCAAATCAGGCCGTACTTGATCACTTCCGCAAGGCCGGCGGAAAGCTCGCGCTCTGGCAGAGTACGCAGGCTATCGGTATCGATGATCACCGCCTTGGGCTGGTAGAAGGCACCCACCATGTTCTTGCCCAGCGGGTGATTGATCCCGGTCTTGCCACCCACCGAAGAATCCACCTGGGACAACAGGGTGGTAGGCACCTGGATGAAGTCCACGCCACGCTGGTAACAGGCCGCGGCGAAGCCCGCCATGTCACCAATCACTCCGCCCCCTAGGGCGATGACGGTGGTGCGGCGATCGTGGCGAGCACCCAGCAGGGCGTCGAAGATCAGCTGCAGGGTTTCCCAGTTCTTATGGGCCTCGCCATCAGGCAGCACCACCGGCAGAACCGAGTAGCCCTGCAGTGTCCGGGTCAGCGTTTCGAGATAGAGGGGGGCCACAGTCTCGTTGGTGACGATGGCCACCTGCTTACCGGCGATATGTGGCGTGAAGAGCTCTGGCCGCGACAGCAGGCCAGAACCTATATGGATGGGATAGCTACGCTCGCCAAGATCGACCTGAAGTGTCCGCATGGGGCCCCCGTTATAAAAAGGGCTAAAGGATAGCGCAGTTCCGCCCGCGCTTTAACGGGGCGGAAGTGCCTGGAGGCGCGCCAGTATTTCTTGAACCACCATGCGCGGCGGCCGTTCATCGGTTTCGATGATGATGTCGGCGATCTCCCGATAGAGCGGATCGCGAATGGCCATCAGGTCGCGCAGGACCTTGCCTGGATCAGCAGAACGCAACAGCGGCCGATTGCGGTCTCGCGAGGTGCGCTCGATCTGCTGCTCCACTGAGGTGTGCAAATAGACGACACGACCACCGCCACGCAGGGCCTGACGATTGGCCGGACGCAGAACCGCGCCACCACCGGTCGCCAGGACAACGCCATCATGGCCGCAGAGTTCCTCGATCATCGCTTGTTCGCGATCACGGAAGCCCTGCTCGCCCTCGACATCGAATATCCAGGGGATATCCGCGCCGGTGCGCTGTTCGATTTCCTTATCGGAGTCCTTGAAGGGAAGACGCAGTTCTTTGGCAAGCAAACGCCCGATGGTGCTTTTCCCAGCTCCCATCGGGCCGATCAGAATCAAATTACGCACCGATATCAGCGACTCACCGCAATGGCCTGGTTGTTCATGATGCGGGGAGTGAGGAATACCAGGAGCTCGGATTTCTTGTCCTGAACCACGTCGCGACGGAACATGCGGCCGAGGTAGGGCAGGTCGCCGAGGAAGGGCACCTTGTCCACCGCCTTGGTTTGGGTGTTGGAGAATACCCCACCTATCACGATGGTTTCACCATCATTGACCAGTACCTTGGCGTTTACCTCGTTCTTGTTGATCGGCGGTACACCGTTCAGGGCGTTGGCGAAGTCCGGTGCGTCCTTGGTGACCTTCACCTCCATGATGATGCGGTTGTCCGGCGTGATCTGCGGAGTGACTTCCAGGGACAGGGCCGCTTCCTTGAAGGACGTACTGGTGGCGCCGCTGGAGCTGGCTTCCTGGTAGGGCACTTCCTGACCCTTGAGGATCTTCGCGGTTTCCTTGTCGGAGGTGACCACCTTCGGCTGCGATACGATTTCGCCGTTACCGGTCTTCTCCATCGCCGACAGCTCGAGGTCGAGGATGGTGTTGTCGGTGATGAAGCCGATACCAATACTGGACGTCGCGTTGTCGGCGCCGAGATCGACGAAGGGAGCATTGGCCAGGTTGACGTTACCCGCCTGTCCGGCAGCCGGACGACCAGCGCCGCCGCCACCGATGACGAAGTTGTTGTCGCCGATGCTGGCACCACGCCAGTTCACGCCCAGAGCCTTGTCGTAATCAACGTTGGCTTCGACGATGCGGGCCTCGATCATTACCTGGCGAACCGGGATATCCAGCTGAGTAACGATACGACGCAGCTCCTCCAGCTTTTCCTCGGTCTGATAGGCGATGATGCTGTTGGTACGGTCGTCTACCGTGATGGAGCCGCGCTCGTCGGCACCTGCAGCAGCGGGATCGCCACTGGTGACGGACTGGAACAGCTTGGCGATGTCGGCAGCCTTGGCGTAGTTCACCTGGATCAGCTCACGACGCAGAGGCGCCAGTTCGGCGATCTGCTTCTGCGATTCCAGTTCCTGGCGTTCGCGGGCGGCGATCTCGTCAGCCGGCGCAACCAGCAGGACGTTGCCCACTTTGCGCTTGTCCAGACCCTTGGTCTTCAGCACCAGATCCAGCGCCTGATCCCAGGGCACGTTCTGCAGGCGCAGAGTGATGTTGCCTTGCACGGTATCCGAGGCCACCAGGTTGAGGTCGGTGAAGTCAGCGATCAGTTGCAGCACCGAACGCACATCGATGTCCTGGAAGTTCAACGACAGCTTCTCGCCGGAATAGGCAAAGCGCTCAGTCTTGCGCTTCTCCACATCTTCCTGGGTCAGCGGCTTGATGCTGACGGTCAGCTTGTTGTCGGTCTGATAGGCCAGATAGTCGTAATAGCCGGTGGGCTCGATGCTGATGCTGGCGTCGTTGCCGGAACCGGCGGCGCTGACGAACTGTACGGGAGTAGCGAAGTCCTTCACGTCCAGGCGAACGCGCAACGGCTCGGGCAGCTGGGTCTTGGGGAAGGCCAAACGGATCTTGCCGCCCTGCTCCTGAATGTCCGGGCTGACACTGGGATCGGACAGGGTGATCACTACATTGCCCTCACCCTGATCGCCACGCTGGAAGTCGATATTCTCGATGGCCCTTCCGGCACGGGCGTAACTCTTGACCGGCTGCGAGGCGGCCAGGGACGCGGCGGCCGGGGCGGGCGCCGGGGCAGCAGCAACAGGACGCGGAGCTGCCGGAGCCGAAGCGGAATCCCCAACCAGCACATAGAGGTTTCGGCCATCCACGCGAGTGCTGTAGGGCACGAGCGTGGACAAGTTGATGATCAGGCGAGTGCGGTCCTTGGCTTCTACCACGGTCACGCTGCGGGCATTGCCCACGCCCAACTCCCGATTCTTTGAACCCAGCTTGTTGGACACGCCCGGCAGGTCCAGGGCAATGCGAGCTGGCTGCTCGATGGTATAGCCGCGAGGAGCTACCACCGGCTCGTCAAAGGCCAATTTGAGTTCGACCCTGTCGCCCGGCAGGGCCGCAACATCCAGCCCCTGCAGGTTCGCCGCCAGCAGCGCAGGTGACATCAGGGCGGCCAATAGCGTGATACCAAGGCGCGATAGCGAGCTTTTCATCATCTGGTTCCGTTGTGCAGACCGGTAATTATTCTTCATCGGTGGTTAACCTCGCCCTCAAGAGCGCTCCCTGAGCGCGAGACTCCGCGGACGCTCCAGCCATCCGCCCTCCCCGTCCGGGACGATCTCGATCACGTCGACCTTGGCTTCGTCGATCCCGACGACACGACCATGGTTACGTCCCAGATAATCCCCAACCTTGACCCGGTGCACCCCTCCAGCACCACTGACCAAGGCAAAGGTCCCCGAGCCGTTGGACAAGGTGCCCACCATCTCGAAGGACTCGATATTGAAGCCTTCGAGGAACTGTTTGACCCGGGTTTCGTCCGGGTGAATGTCCTTCGAACCCTTCTGCTGCTTTGCCAGATCGATCTTGATCGGTGGCTGGAAGGGGCTGCGCAGGGCGGCAGCGCTATAGGTGAACGCCTCATAGGGCTGGAATTTCGGCAAGGGCTCGATGGAGCCCTTGGGGCGGGCGCGAACTTCGTCCATGTAGGCTTGCAGATCGCCGAAGTCGTTGCCGACACCGCAGCCGGAAAGGCCGGCCAGCATCAGGGCACAGAGCGCCAGACGGGCGCGAGGACTACTCATTTCTGCAGCCCCTTGTCGTTGTAACGGTAGGTCTTGGCCAGGATCGACATACGCAGCTTGGAACCGCTCTCGCTGGACAGCGGCTTGATCTCGAAATCATGCAAAGTCACGATTCGCGGCAGGCTGGCGACGCCACTGACGAAGGTGGCCAGATCGTGATAGCCGCCCACCACCGAAATCTGGATCGGCAGCTCGATATAGAACTGCTGCACCACTTCAGGCAGCAGCTTGATTTCTTCGAACTCGAGGCCACTGCCCAGACCGGTACGGGTAATGTCTTCCAGCAGTCCCGGCACTTCGGTATCGCTGGGCAGTTGGCGCAGCAATGCACCGAAGGAGGTTTCCATCTCCTTCATCTGCTCCTTGTAGGCTTCCAGGTTTGCAGCCTGGAACGCCTTCGCGGCGAACTGCTCCTTCAGCGTCACCTCTTCGGCGCGCTTCGAGTCCCACTGGAGCTCGAGGTCCTTGAGGTGGAAGTTGTAGCCCAGCACCAGCACGAGAATCAGCAGCAGGATGCAGGCAATCACCTTGACCGCAATGGGCCAGGAACCGAGGTTGTTGACGTCCAGGTCAGCAAGGTCAATCTTGCGTAGGCTTTCAAGGGAGTCGGAGAAACTCATTTCGCGGCTCCTTTAGTGGCGGCAGCGTTCTTGCCGTTCTGCTCGTCGGAACCCGGCTGGGTCTGCTGCACGGTCAGCTGGAAGACGTTGGCCTGATCGACGGCCCCTGCGGTCACCGCCTTGACCTCGGTGAGGTTGGGCGATACCAGCCACTCCGAGGCATCCAGGTTGCGCATGAGGTTGGAAACCCGGTTGTTCGACTCGGCGGCACCGACGATAGCGATGCTCTTGCCAGTCATTTTCACGCCGGTGAAGAAGACGCCATCCGGCAGCGTACGCACCAGTTGATCAAATACACGCCCAATGATCGGCCGATTGCCCTGCAGGTCCTGGATGATCTTCATGCGTTCGAGAAGCTGTTGACGACGCGTTTTCAGCTCGCTGATTTCCTTGATCCTGGCATCCAGGACAGCGATTTCCTTGCGAACGAAGTCATTGCGCGCCTGCTGGTTCTCGATGGCGCTATTCAAGTACTGGTCACCCAGGAACACCGCGCCGGCGCCCAAGGCCAGAACGGCGCCCATTGCCACCAGGAAGCGCTGCTTGCGCTCCTCGCGAAGTTGCTCGCGCCAGGGGAGTAGGTTGATGCGCGCCATCAGTCGAAACTCCTCATCGCCAAGCCACAAGCAATCATCAAGGCAGGCGCATCGCTAGCCAGCGCACCAGCATTGACCTTGCTGCTCAGCGCCATGTCGGCAAAGGGATTGGCAACCAGGGTCGGTGTACCGATCTTCTGCTGGATCAAGCGATCGAGATCCGGGATCGAAGCCGTGCCGCCCGCCAGGAGGATGTAGTCCACATCATTGAACTGGCCGGCAGCGAAGAAGAACTGCAGCGAGCGGGAAACCTGCTGGACGACAGCATCCTTGAACGGTTGCAGAACCTCGCTGTCGTAGTCATCCGGAAGACCGCCCTGCTTCTTGGCGAGACCAGCTTCTTCAACGGAAAGGCCATAGCGACGCTGGATCTCCTCGGTCAGCTGACGGCCACCGAAGAGCTGTTCGCGGGTATAGATGGTGCGACCGTTGTGCAGCACGCTGAGGGTCGTCATGGTGGCACCGATGTCGACGACGGCGACGGTCAGTTCGTCATGAGCATCGCCCAACTGAGCCGAAAGCAGCGAATAGGCGCGTTCCAGGGCGTAGGCCTCGACGTCAACCACCTTGGCGGAAAGTCCTGCCAGGGCGAGTGCGGCCTCGCGCACCTCGACGTTCTCCTTTCGGCAGGCCGCGAGCAGTACATCGACCCGCTCCGGGTTACGTGCCGACGCACCCTGCACCTCGAAGTCGATGGCAACTTCTTCCAACGGATATGGAATGTACTGGTCGGCCTCGATCTTCAGCTGGTTCTCCAGATCGTCTTCGGAGAGTCCCGCTTCCATTTCGATGGTCTTGGTGATCACGGCCGAACCGGCCACGGCCACTGCCGCAACCTTGACGCCGGTGCGCGCCTTGCTGACTACTCGGGAAAGTGCCTGCCCGACGCCCTCCAGCTCCGCGATGTTCTTTTCGACAACCGCGTTTGGCGGGAGCGGCTCGACGGCGTAGGACTCCACTTTGAAGCGGCTTCCCGAGCGACTCAATTCAAGGAGCTTGACTGAGGTCGAGCTGATGTCGATCCCCAACAGCGAATTCGCTTTCTTATTGAAGAGCCCTAGCACGACCGATTTCCTATCAGCGTCCGAGACTTACGGACGATTTATGTTTTTCCACATTAAATAGCAGTCTTGACAGAAGCGCAAATGGCTCCCCCGGAAAAAAAACGCTTATAATGTGATCGGCTTTTGCCTTTTATGATTACCTTCCGCTTAACTCATTCTTTTGCCTGGAAATCCACAAGCCTTGATGCGCCTGCTGAAGTTATTCTGGTGGTCTTTCGTTGCCGTCTTCTGTGGCCTGCTGCTCAGTTTCAGCGGCGCCTACCTCTATCTTAGCCCCAGCCTTCCATCGGTCGACTCGCTGCGTCGAATCCAGCTCCAGATCCCGCTGCGCGTCTACAGCAGCGATGGCAAACTAATCGCAGAATTCGGCGAAATGCGCCGCTCTCCGGTCCGTTTCGCCGACATTCCGCCGGATTTCATCCAGGCCCTACTGGCCGCCGAGGACGACAATTTCGCCAACCATTATGGCGTCGACCTCACCAGCCTGATGCGCGCTGCCACGCAATTATTGAAGACCGGCCACATCCAGACAGGCGGTAGCACCATCACCATGCAGGTGGCGAAAAACTACTTCCTCACCAGCGAAAGAAGTTTCTCCCGCAAGATCAATGAAATATTGCTGGCACTGCAAATAGAGCGGGAACTCAGCAAAGACGAAATTCTTGAACTTTATGTGAACAAGATCTACCTCGGTAACCGCGCATACGGTATCGAGGCCGCCGCGCAGGTCTATTACGGCAAGTCGATTCGTGAAATCAGTCTGGCCCAAATGGCCATGATTGCCGGCCTGCCCAAGGCTCCGTCTCGCTTCAATCCGCTGGTCAACCCGACTCGCAGCAAAGAGCGGCGCGACTGGATTCTCGGCCGCATGTTCAAGCTGGGCCGAATCGATCAGACCCGCTACCAGCAAGCGATCAACGAACCGATCGATGCCAGCTACCACGTCCCCACCCCGGAACTGGCTGCCCCCTACATCGCCGAGATGGCCCGCGCCGAAATGGTCGGCCGCTATGGCAGCGACGCCTACACCGAAGGTTTCCGCGTCACCACGACAGTACCCAGCGATCTCCAGCAGGCAGCCAATACCTCGCTGCGCGAGGGCCTGATCGAGTACGACCAGCGCCACGGCTATCGCGGCCCGGAAACCCGCTTGCCCGGCATGACGAAGGAAACCTGGCTGCAGGAACTGGCCAAGCAGAAATCCCTTGGCGGCCTGGAGCCGGCCATCGTCACCCAGGTCGAAAAGAGCGGCATCCTGGTCCTGACCCGCAGCGGCCAGGAAGAGGCGGTTAGCTGGGACAGCATGAAATGGGCCCGCCCGTTCCTGAACACCAACAGCCTGGGCCCACGCCCGCAGCAGCCAGCCGGCGTGAGTCAGGTCGGTGACTTGGTCCGCGTGCAGCGCCAGGCCGACGGCAGCCTGCGCTTCGTCCAATTGCCGGCCGCCCAGAGCGCCCTGGTCTCCCTGGACCCGCAGGATGGCGCCATTCGCGCATTGGTAGGCGGCTTCTCATTCGAGCAAAGCAATTACAACCGCGCGGCCCAGGCCAAGCGCCAACCGGGGTCCAGCTTCAAGCCCTTCCTCTATGCCGCCGCCCTGGATAACGGCTTCACCGCCGCCAGCCTGGTGAACGACGCCCCAATCGTCTTCCAGGAAGCCGGCATGGAAGAAGCCTGGCGCCCGAAGAACGACAACAACACTTTCCTTGGCCCGATCCGCCTGCGTGAAGCCCTGTACAAGTCGCGCAACCTGGTGTCGATTCGCGTGCTGCAGGCCATCGGCATCGACTACGCACTGAATTACGTCAGCCGCTTCGGCTTCAACAAGGACGACCTGCCGCGCAACTTGTCCCTGGCACTCGGCACCGCCAACCTCACTCCGCTGGAAATCGCCGGCGGCTGGAGCACCTTCGCCAACGGCGGCTACAAGGTTCAGCCCTACCTGATCGAGCGCATCGAAAGCCGCGACGGAAAAACCCTATTCGTCGCCAATCCGCCACGGGTTCCGGCAACCGAGGCGCAGTCCAACGAAGTCGCGCAAAGCAGTGGAGCACCGGACACCCTGCTCGCCTCCACCGACGCCTCGGCACCCCAGAGCCAGACGCCAGCGGTCGCCGAACGCATCGTCGATCCGCGCACGACCTACATCCTCAACAGCATGCTGCAGGACGTGATCAAGCGCGGCACTGGTCGCCGGGCACTGTCCATGGGACGCAGCGACATCGCCGGCAAGACCGGTACCACCAACGAGTCGAAGGACAGCTGGTTCTCCGGCTACAACGCCGACTACGTCACCACTGTCTGGGTCGGCTTCGACCAGCCGGAAAGCCTGGGTCGCCACGAGTACGGCGGCACTGTCGCGCTCCCCATCTGGATGAACTACATGGGCGCCGCGCTCAAGGACAAGCCCGCTCACGTCCAGCCGGAGCCTGCCGGACTGCTGACACTGCGTATCGACCCGCTCAGTGGCCGCGCCGCCAGCCCGGGAACACCAGACGCCTTCTTCGAGCTGTTCAAGAGCGAAGACACGCCTCCGCCCATGAGCGAGCTGGAGCCAGGCCTGGCCATTCCCGGCAGCCCGCTGCCGGCCGACGAGGCCGCCCCCATCGACCTGTTCTGAGGAACAGACGCCCAAAATGAAAAAGCCCCGCGATTGCGGGGCTTTGTCATTGCGTCTCGGCTTAGCCGTTGAACACTTCGTCCACCGACTTCAGCGGATAGTGCTTCGGATACGGCAGGGTAGCCACGCCGGATTCGATGGCGGCCTTGGCCACGGCATCGGATACGACGGTGATCAGGCGCTTGTCCATGGGCTTCGGAATGATGTACTCACGGCCGAATTCCAGGGAAGCCACACCGTAGGCGTCGCAGACGTCCTTCGGTACCGGCAGCTTAGCCAGGTCGCGCAGGGCCAGGGCAGCGGCGATCTTCATTTCTTCGTTGATGCGGGTGGCGCGTACGTCCAGGGCACCGCGGAAGATGAAGGGGAAGCCGAGCACGTTGTTGACCTGGTTCGGGTAGTCGGAACGACCGGTGGCCATGATCACGTCGCTGCGGGTCTCGTGCGCCAGTTCCGGCTTGATTTCCGGATCCGGGTTGGAGCAGGCGAACACAATCGGGTTGGGCGCCATGCGATTGAGGTCTTCCGGGCTCAGCAGGTTGGCACCGGACAGGCCTACGAACACGTCCGCGCCGTCGAGGGCCTCGGACAGGGTGCGCTTGTCAGTCTCGTGCGCGAACACAGCCTTGTACTGGTTCAAGTCGTCACGACCGGCATGGATCACGCCCTTGCGGTCGATCATGAAGATGTTCTCGACCTTGGCGCCCATGCTCACCAGCAGCTTCATGCAGGAAATGGCAGCAGCGCCGGCGCCGAGGCAGACGATCTTGGCTTCGGCCAGGGATTTGCCAGCGATTTCCAGGGCGTTGAGCATGCCGGCGGCAGTCACGATAGCGGTGCCATGCTGGTCATCGTGGAAGACCGGGATGTCGCACTGTTCGATCAGGGTGCGCTCGATCTCGAAGCACTCGGGTGCCTTGATGTCTTCGAGGTTGATACCGCCGAAGGTGATGGAAATGCGCTTGACGGTGTCGATGAAGGCCTGCGGGCTTTCAGCGTCCACTTCGATGTCGAATACGTCGATGCCGGCGAAACGCTTGAACAGCACGCCCTTGCCTTCCATTACCGGCTTGGAAGCCAGCGGGCCGAGGTTGCCCAGGCCGAGGATCGCGGTGCCGTCGGAAATAACCGCTACCAGGTTGCCCTTGCCGGTGTACTTGAAGGCCAGTTCCGGATCACGCGCGATTTCGCGCACCGGCTCGGCGACGCCCGGGCTGTAGGCCAGCGACAGGTCGCGGGCGGTGGCGGTCGGCTTGGTCAGCTCGACGCTGAGTTTCCCGGGGCGGGGCTGGGCATGGTATTCGAGAGCGGCCGTTTTCAGATCAGACATTTTGGCATTTCCGCTTTTTGCTTGTGACAGACGTGACGGGCGAGCATACGCAAGATACATGGGGCTAACAAGACCGTTCAGTCACCCGGCGTCAACCCCTCTAACGTACGACTTTTAGCCAATCTCCGGGCTTTGGCTCGCCGATTGGATACAAATTATTCAACAATCGGATACGATTTTCCAGATCCGCTTGCGTACCCGGCAATTTGCTCTCCCGGGCCAGGCTGGCGGCCGTCTGGCCGGGCTTCGCCTGGATCAGGTGCAGACGCAACGGCTGGGCCAAGGCCAGTTCCTCCTTCTTCATCGGACGGAAGCTACGGATCACCGAGAGGAACTTGTCATCCTCGCTCTCCAGGGATGCCCCATTGCGAATCGCGCCGACGAATAGATAAGCCTTGTCGCCCTTGTAGATGGCCGCCACGCGGCGCGCCGGCTTGCCCGGCAGCACCGCAGTGGCGCCCTGCAGCCCGGCCAGTTGCAGCGGCTCTTCCATGGAAAGCCTCTGGCCACCCGCCTTCTGCCGCAGATAGTCCGCCGGAGCCACGCTCGGCTTGCGCCCATCCAGGGTCATGGCGATGAAGGCTTGTTGGTTGGCGCTGTGGGTAATCACTGCATCAGGGCGATTGACCATTCCCCAGCCATCGGGGAAGTGCAGGGTGAAATCCAGTCCAGCGTGGTAGAAGTCCTGACCCCGGCGCACCCCGGTTTCAGCCGAGTCACCGAAGGGCAGCCCTTCCAGATGCTTGAGGAAGACTTCCCGGTTCACTACCTGATTGCCGCCAGCCAGCGCCTTCGCCGGGCCGACCACCTGCTGCAGCCGCGTGTCGTTATCCGGGTGGGTATCGAAGACGCCGTGGTAGCCCGACGGCGCCTCCGTCTGCCCCTTGCGACGAGCCTGGTCGCGGGCGAATTCTTCCTGGTTTTTCAGCACTTTCACGACTTCGATCATGGCCTGCGGGTCATAGCCGCTGCGCGCCAGGTACTGGGCACCCAGACCGTCCGCCTCCAGCTCCATGTCACGCCCATAACCACGAACGAAGGCAGTGCCCAGTACGTTGGTCAGGTCGCCTGCTGCGCCAACGCCCGTGCCGATGGCGACCGCCTGCCCCAGGATGTTCCACGCAGTGGACTGACTCTGCTGCTGCACGCTGTGCCGTGCGGTGACGTGACCCACCTCGTGTCCCAGCACCGCAGCGAGTTCCGCTTCCGAATTCAGGTAAGACAGCAGGCCGCGATGGATATAGATGTAGCCCCCCGGAAGGGCGAAGGCGTTGATGTCTGGCGAGTCGACCACAGTGAAGTGGTAGGCAATATTGCTGCGGTGGCTGTGGCTGGCGACGCGCTGCCCGACTTCCTGCACATAGGCCTGCAGCTTCTCGTCCGCATAGCGCGGGTTCTGCTTGGCGATTTCCTGGTTGTACTGGCGACCCAGATCCAGCTCCTGCCGCTCGCTCATCATCACGAAGTTGGTCCTGCCGGTCGCGGGGTTCACCGCGCAACCGGCTAGCAGGGAAGAGCCGAACAGCAGCGCCAAGACGAGCGCAGGAGATCTCATCGAATCACCTCAAGCATTCCATTGTGGGTAAGGGGGAGCATCCAGCGGGGATTCTTCGTATTTACGCCGCCCCTGCGTGCACGGTCAATTACCCAGCCTCGCGCTTCTATTCGTCGCCCCTCCAGACGCTGCAACCCGGCGGCATCGAACTGGCGAAGTTGCTTCAACTCGACACGCAAAACCAGGGGCCCGTCCAACTGTAGCCAGACCCCGCCACGGTTGCGTTCGACCCTGGCAACACGCCCCTGTACGAGGGCAAAGCCACCCCGGCGCAGCTGCCACGGCGACTGCAATGGCGGCCGGCGCCAAAGCCCCCGCCCAGCGCGACGCGCTTCCCGCTCCGCAGCAGCATGGCATCCGCTGAGCGCGGCGTTGGGCGCAATGGCAACGTGAAACGCCAGCCCTTCAGCGAGCAAGCGCTCTTCGAGGTTGCGCCCGCGGCTGTCGTAAAGGTGAGCCAGGGTGCGGCCGTAGCGGTCTTTCGGCTCGCGACCGAGACGCAGCCCAACGCGCCCGCCACTGGCTTTCACCAGCTCGGCAAGACGTCGGTGCGCCGCTACGGCGTAGGGTTCATCCGACCGCCCCTTGCGAGCCAACTCAGGCGCGTTCAGACCAATCAGACGGACGCTTCGCCCATCGACCAGACGCAAGGTGTCGCCATCGACGACTTTTCGGACTTTGAAGGTAGGAAGATTGCCCGGAAGCGGGCAGGCGGCTTGAAGAGAGAAACTCAGAAGCCAGAAAAAGAAAAAGGCGCCTGTCAGAGGCGCCTTTCTCGTCAGCGGGGACTTGGCCATCAGGCCTTCCCGGGCTGTGTCGGCTCTTACTTGGCGCCGAACACGCCGAAACGCTGCTTGAAGCGATCGATACGGCCGCCGGTGTCCAGGACCTTTTGCTTGCCGGTGTAGAACGGGTGGCACTCGGAGCATACGTCGAGGCTGATGTTCTTGCCGAGGGTGGAGCGGGTCTTGATGACGTTGCCGCAGCTGCAGGTAGCTTCGATCGCTACGTACTCGGGATGGATTTCCGGTTTCATTGCTTGATCCTCAGGTCTGGCGTGCCGCCACCCGACCCTATGTCGAGTACCGCACGGAAACAGGCGGCGGATGATACCAGAGTGAGTGTGCGTTGCAACCTGCCGGCCGCGCCGGCTGTCGCGCTGCGCCATGCTAAGATCGCGCCTTTTCCGACAGGATCCGCGCTTGCCTGACGCCCCCATTCTACGCCTCGCGCTGCCCTCGCCGCTGCGCCGCCTGTTCGACTACCGGGCGCCTGCCGGTGTGCCTCACGCCGCCCTGCAGCCGGGGGTTCGCCTGCGTGTGCCGTTCGGCCGACGGGAGATCATCGGCGTACTGGTGGAAGTGACGGACAAGAGCGAAGTGCCTGCGGACAAGCTCAAACCGGCACTGGAACTGCTGGATAGCCGCCCGCCACTACCGCCGTCGCTATTCAAACTCTGCCTGTGGACCGCCCAGTACTACCAGCACAGCCTCGGTGACACCCTGAGCTGGGCCCTTCCGGTGCTGCTGCGCCAGGGAGAGCCGGCGGAGGCCCGGCAGGAGCGATTCTGGCATGCCGCCCCCGGCGCCAGCCTCGACGACCCGCGCCTGGCCCGCGCACCGCGCCAGCGCCAGGCCCTGGCCACCCTGGCGCAGCATCCCCACGGCGTGGCGCACCAGTTGCTCAGCCAACTGCAACTGAACAAGGACAGCCTCGACATCCTCCTGGAAAAGGGCCTGGCCCGCGTCGAAGTACGCCGCCACGCCCCCAGCGACCGCCACGGCCCATTACTGGCCCAGCCGGAACTGCCACTCAACCCCGAGCAGCGTGCCGCCTTCGACGCGGTGCATGCCTCCTTCGGCAGCTTCAATGCCCTGCTCCTGGCCGGAGTCACCGGCAGCGGCAAGACCGAGGTCTATCTGCAGCTGATCCGCCAGACCCTCGAAGCCGGCAAACAGGCTCTGGTACTGATCCCCGAGATCAACCTCGGTCCGCAGACCCTGGAGCGCTTCTCCCGCCGCTTCAATGCGCGGATCGCCCTGCTCCACTCGGCGGTGAACGACCGCGATCGCCTGGACGCCTGGTTGGCCGCCCGTGATGGCGAGGCCGACATCGTCATCGGCACCCGCTCGGCGCTCTTCACGCCGCTGAAGAATCCGGGGCTGATCATCATCGACGAGGAACACGACGCTTCTTATAAGCAGCAGGAAGGCCTGCGCTACCACGCCCGCGACCTGGCCCTGGTACGCGCCCGCCAGGAGAACATCCCGATCCTGCTGGGCTCGGCCACACCCTCGCTGGAAAGCCTGCAGAATGCCCACGCCGGCCGCTACGGCCTGCTACGCCTGACCCAGCGCGCCGGCGGCGCCAAGCAACCGCGCTTCCTGCGCCTGGATGTGAAAAGCCTGCCGCTGGACTCCGGCATCTCCATGCCGCTGCAACAGGCCATCGCCCAGACCCTGGCGGCGGGCCAACAGGTGCTGGTTTTCCTCAACCGCCGCGGCTTCGCGCCGACCCTGCTGTGCCATGACTGCGGCTGGATCAGCCAGTGCCCGCGCTGCGACGCGCGCATGACCCTGCACCAGCGCTTCAACGAGCTGCGCTGCCACCATTGCGGCCACACCCAGCGCCAGCCAGCCTGCTGCCCAGACTGCAGCCGGGTCGACCTGCGGCCAGTGGGTGCCGGCACCGAGCGCGCCGAAGAACGCCTGGCGATCCTGTTTCCGAAGACGCAGGTCCTGCGTATCGACCGCGACAGCACCTCACGCAAGGACGCCATGGACAAGCTGTTCGCCACCATCCAGCGCGGCGAACCCTGCATCCTGGTCGGCACCCAGATGCTCGCCAAGGGGCACCACTTCCCCCGCGTGACCCTGGTGGCCATCCTCGATGCCGACGGCGGCCTGTTCTCCGCCGACTTCCGCGCCAGCGAGCGCATGGCCCAGCTCATCGTCCAGGTCGCGGGCCGGGCCGGGCGGGCCGAGGAGCCGGGCAAAGTGATCATCCAGACCCACCTGGCCGAGCATCCTCTGCTGGTGCAGCTCACCGAGCAGGGCTACTTCGCCTTTGCCGATCAGGCCCTTTCCGAGCGGCGCGCCGCCGGCCTGCCGCCCTTCGCGCACCTGGCCCTGCTGCGTGCGGAAGCGCACAAGCCGGGGCAGGCGGAAGACTTCCTCGACAGCGCCTGTACCGAAGCCGAACAGCAGCTAGCCGAAATGGGCGTCAACGGCGTCGAGTTGCTGGGACCGGTCCCCGCCCCCATGGAACGCCGCGCCGGTCGCTATCGAGCGCAGCTTCTATTGCAGGCCAACGCCCGCGCACCCCTGCACCGCCTGCTGACGCCCTGGAGCCAGGCGCTGGAGCAGTTGCCCGGGGGGCGCGCGGTGCGCTGGTCGCTGGATGTCGATCCAATCGACCTATTCTGACCAGAGCCGCCCAGCCGATATCACAGAAAGTCCCTTGCAGCTCGCCGCTTAAAACTTGAAGCTGCAGCCGCAGCCCGCCGATAATGCACAGTTTTCAACCAGCGCCAGCCCTCCCCAGGGCGGCCGGAAGAGCAGAAGATGAAAGACACCATTCGCCAGCTGATCCAGCAAGCCCTGACCCGTCTCACCAGCGAGGGCGTGCTGCCCGAGGGCCTCAGCCCGGCCATCCAGGTGGAAAACACCAAGGACAAGAGCCACGGCGACTTCGCCAGCAACATCGCCATGATGCTGGCCAAACCCGCCGGCATGAAACCGCGCGACCTGGCCGAGAAGCTCATTGCCGCCCTGCCCCAGGACGAGCAGGTGGCCAAGGTGGAAATCGCCGGCCCCGGCTTCCTCAACTTCTTCCAAAACACCCAGGCCCTGGCCCAGCGCCTGGAAGCCGCGCTGGCCGACGCTCAGCTCGGTGTGCGCAAGAATGGCCCGCAACAGCGCGTGGTCATCGACCTGTCGGCACCGAACCTGGCCAAGGAAATGCACGTCGGCCACCTGCGTTCCACCATCATCGGTGACGGCGTGGCCCGCGTACTGGAGTTCCTCGGCGACACCGTGATCCGCCAGAACCACGTGGGCGACTGGGGCACCCAGTTCGGCATGCTGCTGGCCTATATGCAGGAACAGCCGGTAGGCAGCGACGCCGAACTGTCCGACCTGGAATCCTTCTACCGCGCCGCGAAGAAGCGCTTCGACGAATCTTCCGAGTTCGCCGACCGCGCCCGCGAGCTGGTGGTCAAGCTGCAGGCGGGCGACCCCGACTGCCTGAAACTGTGGACCCGCTTCAACGACATTTCCCTGAGCCACTGCCAGGCCGTGTACGACCGTCTGGGCGTGAAGCTCACCATGGCCGACGTGAAGGGCGAAAGCGCCTACAACGACGACCTGGCCAACGTCATCACCGACCTGCGCGCCAAGGGCCTGCTCACCGAAAGCGACGGCGCCCTGTGCGTGTTCATGGATGAGTTCAAGAACGCCGAAGGCAACCCCCTGCCGCTGATCGTGCAGAAGGCCGGTGGCGGTTACCTCTACGCCACCACCGACCTGGCCGCCACCCGCTACCGCGCCAACGTGCTCAAGGCTGATCGCGCGCTGTACTTCGTCGACCAGCGCCAGGCCCTGCACTTCCAGATGGTGTTCGCCGCCGCGCGCCTGGCCGGCTTCGTGCCGCCGAGCTTCGAAATGGAACACATGGGCTTCGGCACCATGAACGGCGCCGACGGCAAGCCCTTCAAGACCCGCGACGGCGGCACCGTGAAGCTGATCGACCTGCTGGACGAAGCCGAACAGCGCGCCTACGGCCTGGTGAAGGGCAAGAACCCCGAGCTGGATGAGGCCGAACTGCGCCAGATCGCCCGCGCCGTGGGCATCGGTGCGGTGAAGTACGCGGACCTGTCCAAGCACCGCACCAGCGACTACAGCTTCAACTTCGAGCTGATGCTGAGCTTCGAAGGCAACACCGCGCCCTACCTGCTCTACGCCTACACCCGCGTGGCCAGCGTGTTCCGCAAGCTGGGCAAGGACTTCTCCGAGATCGACGGCCAGATCATCCTTGCTGCCGAGCAGGAGCAGGCCCTGGCCGCCAAGCTGGCGCAGTTCGCCGACACCCTGGGCAATGTGGCCGAGAAGGGCGTTCCGCACATCCTCTGCGCCTACCTCTATGATCTGGCCGGCCTGTTCTCCAGCTTCTACGAGAACTGCCCGATCCTCGCTGCCGAGGACCAGGCCACCCAGCAGAGCCGCCTGCGCCTCGCCGCGCTGACCGGCCGCACCCTCAAGCAAGGCCTGGAGCTGCTCGGCCTGCAAACCCTGGAACGTATGTAACGGACTATGGCGAAGAAAAAACCTGCACCCAAGCGCGGGGCCAGCCGCTACCAGGCGCCGGCCAAGAAACCGGTGCCCGGCTGGGTCTGGTTGGCCATCGGACTGGTCATCGGTGGCTTCGTGGTGTTCCTCAACCAGCTCGAGCCCGGCCGCGACGAAGTGCGCCGGACCAAGCCCGAGCAGGCCGCGAACGGTACCGCCGGCGGCAAGGCCAGCGGTGATGCCGGCAAGGTCCAGGCCAAGCCGGCGACACCTCCAGCCCAGGAACCGGCGAAGCCGAAGTACGACTTCTACACCCTGCTGCCGGAATCGGAAGTGATAGTGCCGCCGGAAGCGGTGCCCAAGGAGACGCCGGCCACGCCGCCTGCGCAGAAACCGGTCACCCCGGAAGAAGCCGCCAAGATCGACGCTGCACGCGCCCAGGCCGCCCTCAACGGCGAAACCCCGCCGCCCGCGCCGCCGGTAGTGGCCAAGGCGCCGGTTACCAATCAGTTCTTCCTCCAGGCCGGTTCGTTCCGCAAACGCGACGATGCCGACCGGGTGCGTGCGCAGATCATCCTGCTCGGACAGAACGTCCAGGTGGAATCCGGCACCGTCCGCGAGGAAACCTGGTATCGCGTGCTGGTCGGCCCCTTCGCCAACCGCGAGCAACTCGCCTCGGCGCAGAAGCAACTGGCCGGTAGCGGCTTCAGCAACCTGCTGTTACAGCAGCGCCAAAGCCGTTGAGCTGAGGCAGCTGATTGAAAAACGTTGGCGAGGCAGTCGAGGCGAGGCAAAAACAGACGAAAAAGCGGAGTTTACGAGCTGTAAATGAGCATTTTGAGCCTGTTTTTAACGACGCATCGACAGCGCAGGTAGTTTTTTCAACAGACTGCCAATCGTCCTTGCCCGGTTGAAAAGCTGGGCAAGGCCCCCCATCTGAGTTTCCATTCGGGCATTTCCGCCCCGCTGCGTGGAGACTCTCCCCTTGACCACCATCGTTTCAGTCCGCCGCAACGGCAAAGTCGTCATGGGCGGCGACGGCCAGGTTTCCCTCGGCAACACCGTCATGAAGAGCAACGCCCGCAAGGTCCGTCGCCTCTACCACGGCCAGGTCCTGGCCGGCTTCGCCGGTGCCACCGCCGACGCCTTCACCCTGTTCGAACGCTTCGAAGGGCAGCTGGAAAAGCACCAGGGCCATCTCGTCCGCGCCGCCGTCGAACTGGCCAAGGACTGGCGTACCGACCGCTCCCTGAGCCGCCTGGAAGCCATGCTCGCCGTGGCCAACAAGGATGCCTCGCTGATCATCACCGGCAACGGTGACGTGGTCGAACCCGAGCACGGCCTGATCGCCATGGGCTCCGGCGGCGGTTTTGCCCAGGCCGCCGCCCTGGCGCTGCTGCAACACACCGAGCTGTCCGCCCGTGAAGTGGCCGAGACCGCCCTGAACATCGCCGGCTCCATCTGCGTGTTCACCAACCAGAACCTGACCATCGAGGAGCTGGACAGCGCCGAGTAAGGCCGCCGTCCCGCATTGGAGCAACATTCATGTCCATGACGCCCCGCGAAATCGTCCACGAACTCAACCGCCACATCGTTGGCCAGGACGACGCCAAGCGCGCCGTCGCCATCGCCCTGCGCAACCGCTGGCGCCGCATGCAACTGCCGGCCGAACTGCGCGCCGAGGTGACGCCGAAGAACATCCTGATGATCGGCCCGACCGGTGTCGGCAAGACCGAAATCGCCCGTCGCCTGGCGAAGCTCGCCAACGCGCCCTTCATCAAGGTCGAAGCCACCAAGTTCACTGAAGTGGGCTACGTCGGCCGAGACGTCGAATCCATCATCCGCGACCTGGCCGACGCCGCCGTGAAGATGATGCGCGAGCAGGAAATGCACCGCGTGCGCTACCGCGCCGAAGACGCCGCCGAGGAGCGCATCCTTGACGCTCTGCTGCCTCCAGCCCGTACCGGCTTCGGCGATGAGGCGCCGCGCGAGGACTCCAATACCCGTCAGCTGTTCCGCAAGCGCCTGCGCGAAGGCCAGCTGGACGACAAGGAAATCGACATCGAAGTAGCCGAATCCCCGGCTGGCGTGGAAATCATGGCCCCGCCCGGCATGGAGGAGATGACCAACCAGCTGCAGAACCTCTTCTCCAACCTCGGCAAGGGCAAGCGCAAGTCCCGCAAGCTGAAGGTCAAGGAAGCCATGAAGCTGGTACGCGACGAAGAAGCCGCGCGCCTGGTCAACGAGGAAGACCTGAAAGCCGCTGCGCTGGAAGCTGTGGAACAGAACGGCATCGTCTTCATCGACGAGATCGACAAAGTGGCCAAGCGCGGCAACGTCGGCGGCGCCGATGTCTCCCGCGAAGGCGTGCAGCGCGACCTGCTGCCGCTGATCGAAGGCTGCACCGTGAACACCAAGCTGGGCATGGTCAAGACCGACCACATCCTGTTCATCGCCTCTGGTGCCTTCCACCTGTCCAAGCCCAGCGACCTGGTGCCGGAACTGCAGGGCCGCCTGCCGATCCGCGTCGAGCTGAAGGCCCTGTCGCCGGAAGACTTCGAGCGCATCCTGACCGAGCCCCACGCCTCGCTGACCGAGCAGTACAGCGCACTGCTGAAGACCGAAGGCCTGAACATCGAGTTCGCCCAGGATGGCATCAAGCGCCTGGCCGAAATCGCCTGGCAGGTCAACGAGAAGACCGAGAACATCGGTGCCCGTCGCCTGCACACGCTGATCGAGCGCCTGCTGGAAGAGGTTTCCTTCAGCGCCGGCGATCTCGCAGCGCAACATGACGAGACACCGATCCACATCGATGCCGCGTACGTGAACGGCCACCTCGGTGAACTGGCCCAGGACGAAGACCTGTCGCGCTACATCCTCTGACAGGCGCACACTGGATACAGCCGGCAATTGCCGGCTGTATCCGTTTGGAGACCCCGAAATGCGCATCCCCAGCGGTATTGAACTACACAAGGCCTCCAGGACTCTGACCCTGAAATACGGCCCGCAGGAAAGCTACACCCTCTCCGCCGAGTTCCTGCGCGTGCACTCGCCTTCAGCAGAGGTGCAGGGCCACGGCAAGCCCATCCTCCAGCACGGCAAGCTGAACGTCGGCCTGACCAGGCTGGAACCGGCCGGCAACTACGCCCTGAAACTGACCTTCGACGACGGCCACGACAGCGGCCTCTTCACCTGGGACTACCTCTACCAACTCGCCACCCGTCAGGAAGAGCTGTGGAACGACTACCTGCAGGAGCTCGCAGCCGCAGGCCGTTCCCGCGACCCCGACGAATCGGTGGTGAAAATCATGCTCTGACGCGGTGCAGGCCGCGCTCCATCCCCGCGCATACCGCCCAAGGTTAGGGCGCATTTTCTAATGGCTCGCGACATACTCGCGGGGCAGCGCCCTCTCAGTGGTCAGCTTGCGCAAACTGACAAACTCAGGTAACCAATTTCTGGCAAGTTCCATGCATTTGGCATCGCCAGATACAGAGAAATACGCGAAGTTCGCTTCGCCTTCCCGGTAACCCGAGCGTGTCAGCGCACTGCTTCGCCAGGGCGCTGTTCGACTCAGGACAATGGAGCGTCGTAGATGAGCAACAAGAACAATGAAGACCTGCAGCGCCAAGCCTCGGACAACACCTTGAACCTCAATCCGGTGATAGGTATCCGTGGCAAGGATCTGCTGTCTTCAGCGCGGATGGTGCTGTTGCAAGCCATCAAGCAACCTTTCCACAGTGCAAAGCACGTCGCTCATTTCGGCCTGGAACTGAAGAACGTGGTGCTCGGCCAATCCGGCCTGCAACCTGAAGCCGATGACCGCCGTTTCAGTGACCCGGCCTGGAGCCAGAACCCGCTGTACAAGCGTTACCTGCAGACCTACCTCGCCTGGCGCAAGGAACTGCACCAGTGGATCGCGCACAGCAATCTCTCCGAACAGGACACCAGCCGCGGTCATTTCGTCATCAACCTGATGACCGAGGCCATGGCGCCCACCAACAGCATGGCCAACCCGGCTGCGGTGAAGCGCTTCTTCGAAACCGGCGGCAAGAGCCTGCTGGACGGCCTTTCTCATCTGGCCAAGGACCTGGTGAACAACGGCGGCATGCCGAGCCAGGTGAACATGGACGCCTTCGAGGTCGGCCAGAACCTCGCCACCACCGAAGGCGCGGTGGTCTATCGCAATGACGTACTGGAGCTGATCCAGTTCAAGCCCATCACCGAAAGCGTGCACGAGCGCCCGCTGCTGGTGGTGCCGCCGCAGATCAACAAGTTCTACGTATTCGACCTGTCGCCGGAAAAGAGCCTGGCGCGCTTCTGCCTGCGCAACGGCCTGCAAACCTTCATCGTCAGCTGGCGCAACCCGACCAAGGCGCAACGCGAGTGGGGCCTGTCCACCTACATCGATGCCCTCAAGGAAACCATCGACGTCATCCTGAAGATCACCGGCGCCAAGGACCTCAACATCCTCGGCGCGTGCTCCGGCGGCATCACCACCGTCGCCCTGCTCGGCCATTACCAGGCGATCGGCGAGAACAAGGTCAACGCCTTCACCCAGATGGTCAGCGTGCTGGACTTCAACCTCGACACCCAGGTCGCCCTGTTCGCCGACGAGCAGACCCTCGAAGCCGCCAAGCGCCGCTCGTACCAGGCCGGTGTGCTGGAGGGCAAGGACATGGCCAAGGTGTTCGCCTGGATGCGCCCCAACGACCTGATCTGGAACTACTGGGTCAACAACTACCTGCTGGGCAATGAGCCGCCGGCCTTCGACATCCTCTACTGGAACAACGACACCACACGCCTACCTGCCGCGCTGCACGGCGAGCTGGTGGAAATGTTCAAGACCAACCCGCTGACCCGCCCCAACGCGCTGGAAGTCTGCGGCACCCCCATCGACCTCAAGCAGGTCACCTGCGACTTCTACTGCGTGGCCGGCACCACCGACCACATCACCCCCTGGGAAGCCTGCTACCGCTCGGCGCGGCTGCTGGGCGGCAAGTGCGAGTTCGTGCTGTCCAACAGCGGCCACATCCAGAGCATCCTCAACCCGCCGGGCAACCCCAAGGCGCGATTCTCCACCAGCAGTGAAATGCCGGAGGATCCGAAAGCCTGGCTGGATAACGCCACCAAGCACGCCGACTCCTGGTGGCTGCACTGGCAGCAATGGATTGCCGATCGCTCTGGCAAGGCCAAGAAAGCCAACTTCACCCTGGGCAACAAGGCCTTCCCGGCCGGTGAAGCCTCGCCCGGCACCTACGTGCACGAGCGATGAAAGACTGCGCCCTGCGCACCACTGCCCATGGCACCGGGATGTGCCCTGCGCGCCGCCGGCAATTGCCGGCGGTGCCAACCAGGCACTGCCTGGCGATTTCGGGAGCAGCCGCTGGCGGCTGCTCCCGGTTTTATCTTCAATAGGGCTCCGCGCATGCCGCTACCTTTCGTATTCCGAACCATCGAGCTGGATGGCCAGACCATCCGGACCGCCGTCCGCCCCGGTCAGTCGCACATGACGCCGCTGCTGATCTTCAACGGCATCGGCGCCAACCTCGAACTGGTATTCCCCTTCGTCCAGGCCCTGGACCCGGACCTGGAAGTGATCGCCTTCGACGTGCCCGGCGTCGGCGGCTCGTCCACCCCCAACGTGCCTTACCGCTTCTCCGGCCTGGCCAAGCTCGCCGCGCGCATGCTGGATTACCTGGACTACGGCCAGGTCAGCGCCATTGGCGTGTCCTGGGGCGGCGCCCTGGCCCAGCAGTTCGCCCATGACTACCCGGAGCGCTGCAAGAAACTGATCCTCGCCGCCACCTCGGCCGGTGCCGTCATGGTGCCTGGCAAGCCCAAGGTGCTCTGGCGCATGGCCAGTCCGCGGCGCTACATCCAGCCGTCCTACGGCGTGCATATCGCCCCGGACATCTACGGCGGCGCCTTCCGTCGCGATCCGGGCCTGGCCATGGCCCACGCCAGCAAGGTGCGTTCCTCCGGCAAGATGGGCTACTACTGGCAACTGTTCGCGGGGCTCGGCTGGACCAGCATCCACTGGCTGCATCGCATCCGCCAGCCGACCCTGGTGCTGGCCGGCGACGACGATCCGATCATCCCGCTGGTGAACATGCGCCTGCTCGCCTGGCGCATCCCCAATGCGGAACTCCACGTGATCGACGACGGTCACCTGTTCCTCGTGACCCGTGCCGAAACGGTGGCGCCGATCATCATGAAGTTCCTCGCCGAGGAGCGTCAGCGCGCGGTGATCCACCCCCAGGCCGTGCCGCTGCGCAGTAGCTGAGAACCTGCCGCTCCTTTGTGGGGCGGCCGCATGACACGCGAACCAGACCGGTGCGCGCTGTCATCAACTTGAATTTTGCTGGAGATAGTCTGGAATGCCCTTCGGGCTCCTGGTGGTACAAGCCTTGCTGTAGTCCTCCTGAACCACGGACCGAATACGGAGCGTTGCCCCATGCGAGAAAAACAAATCCCGGGCACCTTGCCGGTACCCGCCGCCTTCATGAATGCGCAGAACGCCATCGTGGGGCTTCGCGGCAAAGATCTGTTTTCCACGGTACGCAACCTGGCGCTGCAAGGACTGCGGCATCCGGTGCACAGTGCGCGACACATGCTCGCCTTCGGCGGCCAGGTCGGCCGCGCGCTGCTCGGCGATACCCTGCACCAGCCCAACCCACAGGACAGCCGTTTCGCCGACCCGTCCTGGCAGCACAACCCCTTCTACCGCCGCGGCCTGCAGGTCTATCTGGCCTGGCAGAAACAGCTCAGCACCTGGATCGACGAAAGCGATCTCAGCGACGACGACCGCGCCCGGGCCCGCTTCGTCCTGGCCCAGTTGAGCGACGCCCTCTCCCCCACCAACAGCCTGCTCAACCCACAGGCGGTGAAGGAGCTGTTCAACACCGGCGGCCTCAGCCTGGTGAAAGGCCTCGGCAATCTGGTGGATGACCTGCTGCACAACGACGGCATGCCCAGCCAGGTCAGCAAGCACGCCTTCGAGATCGGCCGTAACCTCGCCAACACCCCCGGCGCCGTGGTCTTCCGCAACGAGCTGCTGGAGCTGATCCAGTACAAGCCGATGAGCGAGAAGCAGTACCTGCGCCCATTGCTGGTGGTGCCGCCGCAGATCAACAAGTACTACATCTTCGACCTCGCGCCGGATAAGAGCTTTGTCCAGTACGCCCTGAAGAACGGCCTGCAGGTGTTCATGGTGAGCTGGCGCAACCCCGATGCGCGTCATCGCGAATGGGGCCTCTCCACCTATGTACAGGCCCTGGAAGAAGCCTTCGAAGCCTGCCGCGCCATCACCGGCAGCAAGGAGGTCAACCTGGTTGGAGCCTGCGCCGGCGGCCTCACCATCGCCGCCCTGCAGGGCCACCTGCAGTCGCGTCGGCAGCTGCGCAAGGTCACCAGCGCCACCTACCTGGTCAGTCTGCTGGACAGCCAGGTGGACAGCCCGGCCGCGCTCTTTGCCGATGAGCAGACCCTCGAAGCCGCCAAGCGCCGCTCGTACCAGGCCGGCGTGCTCGACGGCAAGGACATGGCCAAGGTCTTCGCCTGGATGCGCCCGAACGACCTGGTGTGGAACTACTTCGTCAACAACTACCTGCTGGGCCGAGAACCCCCGGCCTTCGACATCCTCTACTGGAACAACGACAACACCCGCCTGCCCGCCGCGCTGCACGGCGACATGCTGGACTTCTTCAAGCACAACCCGCTGACCCGCGGCGGCGCCCTGGAAATCTGCGGTACGCCCATCGACCTGCAGAAGGTCACGGTGGACAGCTTCAGCGTGGCCGGCATCAACGACCACATCACCCCCTGGGACGCCGTCTACCGCTCCGCCCTGCTGCTGGGCGGCGACAGCCGTTTCGTGCTGTCCAACAGCGGCCATATCCAGAGCATTCTCAATCCGCCGGGCAATCCCAAGGCGAACTACTACGAGAACGGCAAGCTCACCTCCGACCCACGCGCCTGGTACTACGACGCCAGGCACGTACAGGGCAGCTGGTGGGCGCAATGGCTGGGCTGGATCCAAGAGCGCTCCGGCGAGCAGCGGGAAACCATCACGGCCCTGGGCAACCAGGATTACCCCGCGATGGAAGCCGCTCCCGGCACCTACGTGCACGTGCGCTGACACCCCGGCGGCCGGCCCGGCGATCGCCCGGCCGGCCCTTCACCTCTTTACGGAAAGGCTGGCAGTACCCTGGATGAAGACCCGCGACCGCATCCTCGAATGCGCCCTTGAGCTGTTCAATCGCAACGGCGAACCCAACGTCACCACTCTGGAAATCGCCACCGAGCTGGGCATCAGCCCCGGCAACCTCTACTACCACTTCCACGGCAAGGAACCCCTGGTGATGGCGCTGTTCGAGCGTTTCCAGGAGGAACTGGCG
Organism: Pseudomonas sp. BN411; assembly: GCF_029871235.1. Taxonomy (GTDB): domain Bacteria; phylum Pseudomonadota; class Gammaproteobacteria; order Pseudomonadales; family Pseudomonadaceae; genus Metapseudomonas. Next base: position 413,141 of record NZ_SSOM01000073.1, on the reverse strand, counting down.
CCGCTGCTCGACCCACCGGCCGACGCGCAACTGGATGCCGAGGATTACTGGCTGTTCCTGCACCTGATCGTCGAGCGGCTGTCGCGTTACCGCTTCCTCTTCCAGGACCTCTCCAACCTGGCTGGCCGCCTGCCGAAGCTGGCGAAGGGAATGCGCAACTGGCTGAACCACCTCAAGCGGACCCTGGCTGCCCTGCTGGCCCGGCTGAAAGCCGAAGAGCAACTGGTCAGCGATACCGAGTCCCTCGGCCAGCTGGTGGAGCAGATCACCCTGACCCTGCTGTTCTCCCTCGACTACCAGCGGGTACTGGGAAGCGGCGGCGAGATTCGCCTCGTGGTCTACCAGGTGATGATGCTGGTGGCCCCGCACCTTCGACCCGGCTCCCGACACGCCGCCGAAAGCCTCGCCAGACGTTATCTGGACGCCTGAAACGAAAACGCCCGGACAAGCCGGGCGTTTTCGTCATACCGATACCAATCAGGACTGGCTGGCCGGCGGGCTTGCCGGAGTAGCCGGTGCTGCCGGAGCCGGTGCCACGCTGGGTGCCGGAGCGGCCGATGCTGCAGGCGCTGCCGGGGCGACCGGAGCCGGTGCTGCTGGCTTGGCAGCCTTGGGCGCGGCGGGCTTCTTCACTGCCGGCTTCTTCGCGGCGGCGGGCTTGGCTGCAGCAGGCTTGGCCGCGGCGGCCGGCTTGGTAGCGGGCTTCGCTGCGGCGGGCTTGGCGGCTGCGGCCGGTTTCGCGGCTGCAGGCTTGGCAGCCGGTTTGGCGGCGGCTTTGGCTGCAGGTTTGGCAGCAGCGGCGGCCGGTTTGGCAGCCGGTTTCGCAGCAGCCTTGGCCGCCGGCTTCGCAGCAGCAGCTTTGGCAGCCGGCTTGGCGGCGGCGACCTTGGCAGCAGGCTTGGCAGCGGGCTTAGCGGCGGCCTTGGCTGCCGGTTTTGCGGCAGGCTTGGCTGCAGGTTTGACCGACTTGGCCGACACACCGGTGAGTTTCTCGAGCTGCTTGGTCAGGGAATCCACCTTGCCTTGCAGGTCTTTCACTTCAGTGCGGCTGGGCACGCCGAGACGGGAAATGGCGCTGTTCAGACGCTTGTCGAAAGCCTCTTCCAGCTCGCTCCACTTACCGATCGCCTTGCCCTTGACCTCTTCGACCTTGGACTTGGCCGTGCCCACGCGGGAGCCAACAGTCGACTTGACCGCGTCTACCTGCTTGTCCACCTCGGTCTTGGCCTGCTTCTCGGCCTTCTCTCCATCCTTGACCAGCGTATCGAACAGCTTGGAGCCGTCGTTGCTGATCTTCGAGTAGGCCCCCAAGCCAGCCAGCCAGATCTGGCGCGAGTATTTCTCGATCTCGCCGATCCAGGAGTTGGTGTCTTTATCGGTTTTCTTCTTGCCAGCCATCCTGCTCTCCTTATTTGGTTCGCGCGACGTGCTCGAGCAACGCGCTCAGCTCATCAAGCTTAGCAGAGAGTGCCTCAACGTCCTGCCGCGAGGGAATACCGATGCGATTGAGAGCGCTGGCTACACGGTTGTCGAAAGCCGTCTCGATCTTGTCGAACTGAACCTCGACCTTTTCCTTCACGCCGGTAACGCGGTTCTTGACGCTGTCGAACTGGCTGTTGGCGGCTTCGACCTGCTCGTCCACCAGCTTCTTGCCCTGCTTCTCGACGCCTTCGCCGGCCTTCACCAGCTCCTTGAAGTAATCGACGCCCTCGGCGCCAGCCTTGGCGTAGGCACCCAGGCCAGCCAGCCAGATCTTGCGGGCATAGAGCTTCACGTCGGCAATGACGGTGGACTTGCTTTCGGCTTTCTCGACTTTCTTTTTGACGGCTACTTTGGCCATGGTGCACCTCACGCTGAAAGGTAGATGACTCGTCCTTTTTGAGGACTTATGCGCAAGGTAGCGAGGAAAATTAGAAACCGCATACTAGCCGCGCCGCGGACTGTTTCGGGCACGGTACCCGTGGGAACGAATTCATTTGCGAAGGGCCGCGAAGCGGCCCTCTGGAGCAGGCTGGCTCAGGCCAGGTACTCGTCCAGCGCCCTCTCGATTTCGCGCTTGATACTGCCGCTCATGGTCGAGAGCAGCAGGCCCAGCTTGACCTCGACACGCACCCTGGCGTCACTCACCTCGATCGAACCGTCGGCACCGCTGCGCTTGAATTCCAGGGTGTCGCCGCGCCACTGGTAACGCACGTCGTACTCACGCGCCAGGCGCTGTGCCAGCTTCTCGGCTTTCTCCCGGACGGCCTCAAGACCGAGGGCATGGGGACGTTCGACATGGATGCGGGACATTGGGGTTTCCTGTACTGCGACCTTTGGTCGCGCGACTATACCAGCCACCACGCGCCCTGGCCGCCCCTGCAACACCCGGTCGCCAAGACAAAGCCGGGCGCCGGCATTAGAATGGCCGCCATTCAATTCCGGTGGCATTGACATGAACGACCCGCGCAAAGGCAACGACGCCGAACCCACGACTCACTTCGGTTACCAGCAGGTCCCCGAAAGCCAGAAGGCAGACAAGGTCGCCGAGGTATTCCACTCGGTTGCGGCCAAGTACGACCTGATGAACGACCTGATGTCCGGTGGCGTCCACCGCCTGTGGAAGCGCTTCACCATCGAGCTGTCCGGCGTGCGTCCGGGCAACCGTGTGCTGGACATCGCTGGCGGTACCGGCGACCTCACCCGTCAGTTCTCGCGCCTGGTGGGCGTGACCGGCGAAGTGGTGCTGGCCGACATCAACGCCTCGATGCTCAAGGTGGGCCGCGACAAGCTGCTGGACAGTGGCGTGGCCGGAAACGTCAGCTTCGTCCAGGCCAATGCCGAGAAGCTGCCCTTCCCCGACAATCACTTCGACGTGGTCACCATCGCCTTCGGCCTGCGCAACGTCACCCACAAGGACGAAGCCATTCGTTCCATGCTGCGGGTGCTCAAGCCGGGCGGTCGCCTGCTGGTGCTGGAGTTCTCCAAACCCACCAGCGGCCTGCTGTCCAAGGCTTATGACGCCTACTCCTTCAGCCTCCTGCCGCTGATGGGCAAGCTGATCACCAACGACGCCGAAAGCTACCGCTACCTGGCCGAGTCGATCCGCATGCACCCGGACCAGGAGACCCTCAAGGCGATGATGTCCGAAGCCGGCTTCGAACGCGTCACCTACCACAACATGACCGGCGGCATCGTCGCCCTGCATCGCGGCATCAAGCCCTGATGCTGACCCAGGCGCTGCTGGCCGGTATCGAGCTCGGCCTGAACAGGGTGCTCGCCCTGGACAGCACCGCGTTGCCGCGCATGTCCGCACTGGAAGGCAGCGTCATCGAGGTCGATTGCCAGAGCCCGGCGCTGACCCTCTTCCTGCTCCCCGGCGGCGATGGCCTGAAGCTCTCCGCCCATTGGTCCGCTCCCGCCGATTGCCGCCTGCGGGCGCCCGCCAGCAGCCTGCTGAAGCTGGCCACCACGCGGGAAAAGACCGCCGTCCTGCACAGCCCCGAAGTCACCCTGGAAGGCGACAGCGCCGTGCTGCTCGAACTGGCAGCCATCCTCCAGGACCTCGAACTGGACTGGGAATACGAGCTGTCTCGCTGGCTCGGCCCGGTCGGCACGCAATTGCTCGCCGGCCACCTGAGGAGCCGCGCCAGCTGGGCCGGACAGGGGCTGGACAACCTGCGGCAGAACCTCGCCGACTACCTGGCCGAAGAGTCGCGCACACTGGTGGGCCGCCGCGAAGCCGACGCACGCTTCGCCGAACTGGACCGCCTCAAGCTCGCCCTCGACCGCCTCGATGCCCGCGTCGAGCGCCTGAACCAGAGAACCAAGCCCAACGCATGAAGCTGCTCGCCGCCCGCCGCCTGCTGCGCATCCAGCAGGTCGTCATCCGCTACCGACTCGATGACCTGCTGCTCGAACTGCCGCTGCCCTGGTGGCTGCGCACGCTGAGCTACGCCCTGCCCTGGCGCTGGCTGCCACGCAAGGAACTGCCGCTATCCCGTGGTGCGCGCCTGCGCCTGGCGTTGGAAGACCTCGGTCCGATCTTCATCAAGTTCGGCCAGTTGCTGTCCACTCGCCGCGACCTGATGCCGCCCGACATCGCCGACGAACTGGCCCGCCTGCAAGACCAGGTACCGCCGTTCGCGCCGGAAAAGGCCGTCGCGCGTATCGAGGAACAACTGGGGGCCAAGGTCAGCGAGGTGTTCGCCCGCTTCGACGTCGAGCCACTGGCCTCGGCCTCGGTGGCCCAGGTCCACGCCGCCCAGCTGAAAAGCGGCGAAGAAGTGGTGGTGAAAGTGATCCGCCCGAACCTGCGGCCGATCATCCGCCAGGACCTCGCCTGGCTGTTCCTCCTCGCCCGCCTGGCCGAACGCGTGTCCGCCGACGCCCGCCGCTTGCGCCCGGTGGAGGTGGTGGACGACTACGAGAAGACCATCTACGACGAGCTCGACCTGCTGCGCGAGGCGGCCAACTCCAGCCAGTTGCGACGCAACTTCGACGACTCGCCACTGCTCTACGTGCCCCAGGTCTACTGGGACTGGTGCCGCCCCAAGGTACTGGTGATGGAACGTATCTACGGCATCCCGGTGACTGACATGACCACCCTTGCCGACCAGCGTACCGACATGAAGCTGCTGGCCGAGCGCGGCGTGGAAATCTTCTTCACCCAGGTGTTCCGCGACAGCTTCTTCCACGCCGACATGCACCCCGGCAACATCTTCGTGGCCACCCGCCAGCCCTGGAACCCGCAGTACATTGCCATCGACTGCGGGATCATCGGCAGCCTCACCCCCGAGGACCAGGATTACCTCGCCCGCAACCTGATCGCCTTCTTCAAGCGCGACTACCGCCGCGTGGCCCAGCTGCACATCGACTCCGGCTGGGTGCCGGCAGAAACCAGGGTCAACGACTTCGAAGCGGCCATTCGTACCGTCTGCGAACCCATCTTCGAGAAGCCGCTGAAAGACATCTCCTTCGGCCAGTTGCTGCTGCGCCTGTTCCAGACCGCCCGCCGCTTCAACATGGAAGTCCAGCCGCAGCTCGTGCTGTTGCAAAAGACCCTGCTGAACATCGAAGGCCTGGGCCGCCAGCTCTACCCGGACCTGGACCTCTGGACCACTGCCCAGCCGTTCCTCGAACGCTGGATGCGCGAGCGCGTCAGCCCCCTGCAACTGCTGCGTAACCTGCAGCAACAGGCCGAGCAGGTGCCACACCTGTCGCAGATCGCCCGTGACACCCTGGAGCGTCTGGCCAAGCCCACCAGCGCACCGCAGAAGACCGAGCAGCCGGTAAGCGTCCAGTGGCCGGCACGCCTGCTCGGCGCGCTGCTGGTCGCCGGCGCCGCAACCCAGGGCCTGGCGCCCACCGCCGAAACCTGGCCGAGCTGGCTGATGCTGGCCGGCGGTCTATATCTGGTGCTGCGCCGATAGCCAGCCCGGAGCGGCACTGGCACACTATTTCGATTCGAGCGCCGGTCCTGTGGGGCCGGCCCAGTTGTGGATGACACGATGAAAGACTGGCTGGAAGAGATTCACTGGAACGCCGAAGGCCTGGTGCCGGCGATCGCCCAGGACCACAAGACAGGCCGCGTACTGATGATGGCCTGGATGAACCGCGAAGCCCTTGCCCTTACCGTCGCCGAAAACCGCGCCATCTACTGGTCACGCTCCCGTGCCAAGCTCTGGCGCAAGGGCGAGGAATCCGGCCATGTACAGCAACTCCACGAGCTGCGCCTGGACTGTGACGCCGACGTCGTCATCCTGCTGGTCGAACAGCTGGGCGGCATCGCCTGCCATACTGGGCGCGAAAGCTGCTTCTACCGCGTCTACGAGGATGGCGGCTGGAAGACCGTCGACCCCGTGCTCAAGGACCCGCATGCCATCTACGCCGCAGGACACAGCCATGAGTGATACTCTCGCCCGCCTGGCCGAGGTACTCGAAGAGCGCAAGAACTCCGCGCCCGACAGCTCCTACGTCGCCAGCCTGTACCACAAGGGCCTGAACAAGATTCTGGAGAAGGTCGGGGAAGAGGCGGTGGAAACCATACTCGCCGCCAAGGATGCCGCCACCAGCGGCGATGCCAGCGACCTGATCTACGAAACCGCCGACCTCTGGTTCCACAGCCTGGTCATGCTCGCCGCCCTCGGCCAGCACCCCCAGGCCGTACTCGATGAACTGGACCGTCGCTTTGGCCTGTCCGGGCACGCCGAAAAGGCCGCCCGCCAGCCATCCGCCTGACAAAGACAATCAAGAGGAACACACCATGGGCATCTTCGACTGGAAACACTGGCTGGTCATTCTCATCGTCGTCGTGCTGGTCTTCGGCACCAAGCGCCTGAAGAACCTCGGCTCCGACGTTGGCGAAGCCATCAAGGGCTTCCGCAAGGCCATGAACACCGAGGAAGCCGACAAGGCCCCCGAGCAGACCACCGCCCAGCAATCCGGCACCCCGCTGAACCAGCCGCACACCATCGACGGCCAGGCGCAGCAAGTGCAGGACCCGGTGACCCGCAAGGACTGATGCCCCATGTTCGGTATCAGCTTCGGTGAACTGCTGCTGATCGGCCTGATCGCCCTCCTGGTGCTCGGGCCTGAACGGCTGCCTGGCGCGGCGCGCACCGCCGGCCTCTGGATCGGCCGTCTCAAGCGCAGCTTCAATGCGATCAAGACCGAGGTCGAGCGCGAGATCGGCGCCGACGAAATCCGTCGCCAGCTGCATAACGAACACATCATGGCGCTGGAGAAGCAGATCAAGGAGAGCATCGTGCCTCCGACGGTCGAATCCCTGCTGTCCGATTCCGAATCTGAAAGCGCTGCACCGGCCGCCGCGCCCGCGAGCCAGACACCCGCCAGTCCGGCGGCTCCCGCTGCTCCCGTAGCGCCGGCACAAGCTCCCGCGACCAGCGCGCCCACTCAGAACCCAACCGCCCAACCCGCGCCCGCCCAGTCGTCCGCCTCCACGGCGACCACCCCGACAGCGCCGGCTGCGCCCCAGGCCCCCGTCGAACCGCAACAGCCGTCCCGCACCCCATGAGCGACCAGAAGCCGGAACAAGACCAGGAAATGCCCCTGGTCTCGCACCTCACCGAACTGCGTACACGCCTGTTGCGCTGCGTAGCGGCGATCTTCCTGATCTTCGCCGGCCTGTTCTACTTCGCGCAGAAGATCTACACCCTGGTCTCGGCGCCCCTGCGCCAGTACCTGCCGGAAGGCGCGACCATGATCGCCACCGACGTGGCCTCGCCCTTCCTCACCCCGTTCAAGCTGACCATGGTGGTGGCGCTGTTCCTCGCCATGCCGGTGATCCTGCACCAGGTCTGGGGCTTCATCGCCCCCGGCCTGTACAAGCACGAAAAACGCATCGCCCTGCCGCTGCTGGTGTCGAGCATCGTGCTGTTCTACGGCGGCATGGCCTTCGCCTACTTCCTGGTGTTCCCGCTGATCTTCCACTTCTTCGCCAGCGTGACGCCTGAAGGTGTGTCGATGATGACCGACATCACCAGCTACCTCGATTTCGTGATGACGCTGTTCTTCGCCTTCGGCGTCGCCTTCGAAATCCCCGTGGCAGTGGTGCTGCTGATCTGGATCGGCGTGGTCGACGTTGCCTACCTCAAGCGCATCCGTCCCTACGTGGTCATCGGTTGCTTCGTGGTGGGCATGGTCCTGACTCCGCCGGACATCTTCTCCCAGACTCTGCTGGCCGTGCCCATGTGGCTGCTGTTCGAGGTCGGCGTGTTCTTCGGCGGCCTGATCCGCAAGCGCGGCGACCATCCGGAAGACGACACCGAAGAGCCCGGCGACCAACCGCCCGCCACCCGCCCGTGAACCTGCTCCTTCTCGAAGACGGCGACTTCGTCGCGGCGGACCGCGTGCGCCTGGAAGGCCGGCGCCTCAAGCACCTGCATGAAGTCCATCGTGCCGAGGAAGGCGACAGCCTGCGGGTCGGCCGCCTCGGCGGCCAGATGGGCCAGGGACGCCTGCTCAGCCTCGAAACTGCCTGCGCCGAGCTGGAAGTGAGCTTCGACCAGCCACCGCCAGCCAAGCTGCCCCTCACCCTGCTGCTGGCCCTGCCACGGCCGAAAATGCTCCGCCGCGTGTTCCAGACGGTCGCCGCCATGGGCGTGCCGCGCCTGGTGCTGTTGAACAGCTACCGCGTGGAGAAGAGCTTCTGGCAGACCCCCTTCCTCGAACCTGCGGCCATTCGCGAGCAACTGATCCTGGGCCTTGAACAGGCGCGGGATACCGTCCTGCCCGAAGTGGTCATCGAAAAGCGCTTCAAGCCTTTCGTCGAGGACCGCCTGCCGCAGCTCGCCGCGGGCACCCTGGGGCTGGTGGGCCACCCCGGCAACTACCCGCCCTGCCCACGCGCAGTGAACGAGCCCATCACCCTGGCCATCGGCCCGGAAGGCGGCTGGATTCCCTACGAAGTGGAGAAGCTGCACGAAGCCGGCCTGCAGCCCGTGCAACTCGGCGAACGCATCCTGCGTGTGGAAACGGCGGTCACCGCCCTGCTCGCCCGGCTTTTCTGAGACGACGAAGCGACTTCAAGCGCGCGGTTTCCCTGCCGATAGCAGGAGTATTCCAGGCGGCCTCTCGCCCGCCATGCTCGCAAAGGAGTGCTCCGCATGTTCCGCTGGTTCAGCAACATCAGCGTCAACCTCAAGCTCGCCACAGGCTTCGGCCTGGTCCTACTGCTGACCGTCCTGATCACCCTTACCGGCTGGCTCGCCCTCAGCAGCACCATCGAACGCGGTGAAAAGTTGAGCGAGAGCGCGAGCTTGAGCGAACTGACCAAGGACCTGCGCATCAATCGCATGCAGTTCCAGATCAAGCAGGACCCGGCCGTCGCCGCGGCGGTGAACGACAGCCTCAAGGCACTGGAAGACCTTGGCAGTCACCTCTCCAGCGTCCTTCTAGACCCCCAGGACCGCGCTCTCGTCGCCGAGCAGGGCAGCGCCACCCGCAACTACCAGAACGCCTTTGCGCAGCTCGTACAGGCCTATCAGGCCCGTGAAGCGGCCCGCGCCAAGCTGGGCACGAGCGCTGACCAGGCGGTGGCGGTGATCGACCAGATCGAGCGACGCATCCTCGACGACATCACCCTCGACGACAGCGGCCGCCTCGCGCAGTACCGCACCCTCGTCCAGCTTCGTCTGTCCGTGCAGCAGGCCCGTTTCCAGGTGCGCGGTTATACCTTCAGCAGCGACCCGAACCTCGAAGAAGCCGCCCTGACGGCGGTGGACGGCGCGCTCTCGGCGGTGGCCAAGCTCGGCGAAACCATTGGCAGCGACGACGCAGACCTGGGCAAGGTCAGCGTTTCCCTGAAGGCCTACCGGGCAGCGATAGTCGAATTCCGCAGCGCCACCGACAGCACTGGCGCCCACCTGGAAACCATGCGTGGCCTGGGCGAAAAGCTCATGCAGGTCAGCAGCTCGCTGGTCGAACGGCAAACCGACAAGCGCAATCACGAAACCGGCACCACCCGCAGCCTGCTGCTGACGGCCCTGCTCCTGGCGCTGCTCATCGGCATCGGCGCTGCCCTGGTCATCACCCGGCAGATCGTCCGTCCCCTGCAGCGCACCCTGGGCGCCGCAGAACGCATTGCCGCCGGCGACCTCAGCGAAGACCTGCACGCGGACCGCAACGACGAACTCGGCCAATTGCAGGGCAGCATGCAGCGCATGACCCTGAACCTGCGCCAGCTGATCGGCCAGATCCGCGACGGCGTCGTCCAGATCGCCAGCGCGGCCGAACAGCTCTCGGCAGTCACCGGGCAGACCAGCGCCGGGGTCAACAACCAGAAGGTGGAAACCGACCAGGTTGCCACCGCCATGAATGAGATGGCTGCCACCGTGCAGGAAGTCGCGCGTAATGCCGAACAGGCCTCCGAAGCGGCCAGCGCGGCCGATCGCCAGGCGAAGGAAGGCGAGACCGCGGTCAACGATGCCGTCGCCCAGATGGATAAACTGGCGGCCGAGGTAGGCCGTTCCAACGACGCCGTCGACCGCCTCAAGCAGGAGAGCGAGAAGATCGGCAGCGTGCTCGATGTGATCAAGTCGGTGGCCGAGCAGACCAACCTGCTGGCCCTTAACGCCGCCATCGAGGCCGCCCGCGCGGGCGAAGCCGGACGCGGCTTTGCCGTGGTGGCCGACGAAGTGCGCGGCCTGGCGCAGCGCACGCAGCAGTCCACCAAGGAAATCGAGGAGCTGATCGACGGCCTGCAGAGCGGCACCCAGCACGCCGCGAGTCTGATGGACACCAGCCGCAGCCTGACCGACAGCACCGTCGAACTGACCCGCCGCGCCGGAAGGCGGCTCAGCGCAATCGCCCAGGCGGTTTCCACCATCCAGGCGATGAACCAGCAGATCGCGGCGGCCGCAGAGCAGCAGGGCGCCGTTGCCGACGAAATCAACCGCAGCGTGGTCAACGTGCGCGATATTTCCGAGCAGACCGCGTCCGCCAGCGAGGAGACGGCCGCTTCCAGTAGCGAACTGGCGCGCCTGGGCAACGAACTGCAGGCGACCGTCAGCCGCTTCCGTATCTGACAATTCCCCGGGCTTGGAGGTAGGATCCGGTCATGTTTCCTGCCTTCGAGTGTCCGCCATGCGCCCGTTGACCATCGACCTCGACCAAATCGCCTTCGCCCTCAATACCGAGGGTCTCGATCACTACCTCGACCTGCTTAGCGGCAAGGTCCTGCTGATTCCCGAAGAAGACGCCGACCCCGAACTGGAAACCCTGCTGCGGGAAGAGCCGGAGCGCTTCCTGCTGGTGGAGCCGCTGGGCCAGGGCGACGAGCTGCGGCTGATGCAGGAGTTCCTCCATGAAGTGGTCCACCCCCACGCCTATTCCGCCCTGGAACAGGCCCTGACGGGCCGCAAACCCGCCCGCAGCTTCCGCCATGTGCTGATGGAGTACCCGGTACTGCTGGAGGCCTGGCACCAGTTCGAAGCCGCCCGGCTGCGCGAACTGGCCCAGGACTGGCTGGAAGAGAACGAACTGCAGCCGGCGAAGCCGCTGCACTGAGCCCGTTATGGGGCTCGGGAAGGCCGTAGGTTGTGGCTGAGGTCACGAAGCCCAACATTGCGGACGCCGAGCTTGGCTTTGTTGGGCTTCGCTCCGCTCAGCCACAACCTACAAAAGGCCAGCTCCGCCTGCCTGATCAGATCCGTAGGATGGGTGGAGCGAAGCGATACCCATCAAAAAAGGCCGGTCGGATAGTCCGAACCGGCCTTCATTTTCTCTTCCCGGAGGGGTAACTCAAACCCCACCTTCGTCACGTGCCTGCAGGGACGATTGCACCGCCTCCCTCTCCCCGGCCCCTCTCCCTGAAGGGAGAGGGGCGCATGTCCGTGCCAATCCGCAGAATTGCGCGCCAGGGTGGGGCGCCGTTGGTGGATCGGTGAAGCGTGATCCACCCTACTCCGAGCTTTACAGCACCTGCCGCAGGAAGCTCTGCGCGCGCGGGTCCTGGGGCTTGTCGAAGAACTGCGCGGGTGGTGCGTCTTCCAGTAGCTTGCCGTGGTCGAAGAACAGCACCCGGTCGGCTACTTCGCGGGCGAAGCCCATTTCGTGGGTCACGCAGACCATGGTCATGCCTTCCTGGGCGAGCTGCTTCATCACGTCCAGCACTTCGCCGACCATCTCCGGGTCCAGCGCCGAAGTCGGCTCGTCGAACAGCATCACCTTGGGCTCCATGCATAGGGCGCGGGCGATGGCCACGCGTTGCTGCTGGCCGCCGGACAGGCGCGAGGGGTACTCGTTGGCCTTCTGCGCGATGCCGACCTTGGCCAGCAGCGCCTGGGCCTTGGCCTCGCGCTCGGCCTTGCCGCGCTTGCGGACGACCTTCTGCGCCAGGCAGAGGTTCTCCAGCACGGTCATGTGCGGGAACAGGTTGAAGTGCTGGAACACCATGCCCACTTCGCGGCGGTAGGCGTTCACGTCGGTCTTCGGATTGGCGAGGTCGACGCCGTCGATGCTCACCGAACCGGAATCCAGCTCCTCCAAGCCGTTGAGGCAGCGCAGGAAGGTGGACTTGCCGGAGCCCGACGGGCCAATCACCACCACTACTTCGCCACGCTTCACCTGCGTGGTGACGTTATCCACAGCCCGCACCTCTTGGCCGCGAGCATCGAAGACTTTCACCAGGTTTCGGACTTCAATCACTTTTCCCGAGCCTCCGCTCCAGACGGCTGGCGATTTGCGACAGCGGCAGGTTGATGACGAGGTACAGCGCAGCGACGCAGAACCAGATCTCGAAGGTGGAGAAGGAGGTCGTGATCGCCTCGCGGCCGCTCTTGGTCAGTTCGGTGATGGCGATGACCGACACCAGCGAGGTGTCCTTGACCAGGCTGATGAACTGCCCGGCCAGCGGCGGCAGCACGCGCTTGAACGCCTGCGGCAGGATCACGTGGCGCATGGACTGGCCCGCGTTCAGGCCCAGCGAGCGCGCCGCCTCGTTCTGGCCACGGGCGATGGACTGCACGCCGGCACGGACGATTTCGCCGACGTAGGCGCCGGTGAACAACGCCAGCGCCGCCACCCCGGCGAACTCGCGGGAAAGGTTCAGCACGGTGCCGATGAAGAAGTAGAAGATGAAGATCTGCACCAGCAGCGGAGTACCGCGCACCAGTTCGACGTAAACGGTGGACAGGTCGCGCAGCGTGGGGTTGTCCGACAGGCGGCAGAGGCCGGTAAACAGGCCGATCAGCAGGCCGAAAGCGCCGGACACCACGGATATCCACAGGGTGGTCCAGAGGCCCCAGAGCAGCGGGCCGGCGGTCCAATGGCGGGTCACGCCGATCTGGTCGCCTTCGGAAACGTCATCGCCCTGGCTCACCTGCAGGCTGTCACGGGCCACTTCCAGCACCTGCTCCTCACCGCCCTCGGCGGTCAGGGTCACGCGGGCGTTGTCGCCGGCGTCGGCGATGGCGCTGACGGTGCTGTAATCGGCAGCGCGCTGGCTTTCCTCCGCCTGGTAGGCGAAGTACTGAGGCACGCGATTCCAGCGCCATTCGTAGGAAATCAGTGAGGTGGAGTACCAGAGTCCCCAGCCAATCACGACCAGGATCAGACCGGTCAGGATGTGCCAGGGCCAGTTACGGCGATGTTTTCTAGTCAAGGTAAATCTCGCTCATGGCGGGGAACAAAAGGCAGGCCCGGCCTTGTGGGCCGGGCCTGTCGCAACCAACACTGGCCCTGAGGCCGGTGCGGGCTTATTCCATCTCTTTAAGCCAGTCGGTCTTCTTGAACCACTTGGCGTGGATACGCTCGTAGGTGCCGTCGTTGCGGACCTGATGCATCCAGTTGTTGACCCAGTTCAGGCTGTCGTAGTCGCCCTTCTTCAGGCCGAAGGCCAGGGGTTCGAAGGTGAAGGGCTCTTCCAGGAACACCAGCTTGCCGGCACCGGCCTTGTTCACGGCCACCACGTTGTACGGGGCGTCGTAGATGAAGGCGTCGGCCTTGCCGTTGACCACGTCCATCACCGCTTCCTGCTCGTTGTCGAAGCCGTGGTACTGGGCCTTGGAGATCAGCTTCTTGGCGACCATTTCGCCGGTGGTGCCGATCTTGGAGGTGATGCGGAATTTGCCATCGTTCAGGTCCTTGTAGGACTTGATCTCACCTTGCAGCTCCTTGCGGATCAGCAGGGTCTGGCCGACCACGATGAAGGGCTCGGAGAAGTTGATGCGCAGGTTGCGCTCCTGGGTCAGGGTCATGCCGGAGCCGATCATGTCGAACTTGTCGGTCAGCAGGGCCGGGATGATGCCGTCGTAGCTCGTGGATACCAGTTCCAGCTTGACGCCCATGGCCTTGGCCATGGCCTTGAGCAGGTCGACTTCGAAGCCGATGATCTCACCACGCTTGTTGGTCATTTCGAAGGGCATGTAGGTCGGGTCCATGCCGACGCGCAGGGTGCCGCGCTTGACTGCATCATCGACCATGCCAGCGTGGGCCAGACCGGTCAGGGCGCTGGCGGCGAACAGCAAAGACGCGAGAAACTTTTTCATTCCTTCTCCTAATGGGGCGGCTCGTTGAAAAACGTTAACGACGCAGTCAAGGCGACGCCTCGGCAACGCAGGTAGCGTTTCAAGAGCCTGCCAACGGGGCAGATCGTTGTTGTTGTCCAGCCCACGAACGACGGGGCATGGCGCGCATGCTAAACCGCATCTCCGTGGATGGCGAGTCGCAAGAAGCAGATATCGGGCCAGCTCAGCTTTCGAGCAGGAAAGTGACCGGACCGTCGTTGATCAGGTGCACCTGCATGTTGGCGCCGAAGCGGCCGGTGGCCACCTGCGGATGCTTGAGGCGGGCCTGTGCCACGAGGTAGTCGAACAGCTCCTCACCGCGCGCCGGAGATGCTGCGGTAGAGAAACTCGGGCGCAGGCCGCTCTTGGTATCGGCGGCCAGCGTGAACTGGGAGACCAGCAACAGGCCGCCGCCAACGGCGCCGAGGGACAGGTTCATCTTGCCCTCGGCATCGGCGAATACGCGGTAGTTGACCAGTTTGTGCAGCAGTTTGTCGGCGCTGGCCTCGGTGTCCTGGGGCTCGACGCCCACCAGCACCAGCAGGCCCTGGTCAATGGCGCCAACCACCTCACTTTCCACTTCAACGCGGGCGGCACTGACCCGTTGCAGCAGTGCCTTCATCAGGCGTCTTCCTCGGGCGGCAGCTCCAGCAGGCGGCGGGCCATCTGGTTGGTCGCGCGCACCAGGGCGTCGGTGATGCCGGCCTCGGCGGCCGCGTGGCCAGCATCGCGGACGATCTGCAGTTCGCTGTTCGGCCAGGTCTTATGCAGGGCCCAGGCGTTGTCCAAGGGGCAGATGGCGTCATAGCGGCCATGCACGATCACACCCGGCAGGTGGGCGATGCGCGGCATGTCGCGGAGCAGTTGGTTAGGCTCGAGGAAGGCGTTGTTGACGAAGTAGTGGCACTCGATGCGGGCGATGGACAGGGCGCGCATCGGCTCGCTGAAGCGCTCCACCACGGGCGCGCTCGGACGCAGGGTGGCGGTGCGGCCTTCCCAGGTAGACCAGGCCTTGGCCGCGTGCATCTGGGCGATCTGGTCAGGGCCGGTCAGACGCTTGTAGAAGGCCTGCATCAGGTCGCCGTGTTCCTCGGCCGGAATCGGTGCCAGGTAGTCTTCCCAGTAGTCCGGGAACATCCGGCTGCAGCCTTCCTGGTAGAACCAGTGGAAGTCCTCCGGCCGGCACAGGAAGATGCCGCGCAGGATCAGGCCGTGCACGCGTTCCGGATGCGCCTGGGCATACGCCAGGGACAGGGTGGAGCCCCAGGAACCGCCAAACAGCACCCACTTGTCGATCCCCAGGTGCTGGCGGATGCGCTCAAGGTCGGCCACCAGGTCCCAGGTGGTGTTCTTTTCCAGGCTCGCGTGGGGTGTGGAGCGGCCACAGCCACGCTGGTCGAAGGTGACGATGCGATACAGGTTCGGATCGAAGAAGCGCCGGCTCATGGCGTCGCAGCCGGCCCCCGGGCCACCGTGGATGAACACCACCGGCAAGCCTTCCGGCGTACCACTTTCATCCACATAGAGCACGTGCGGCGCATCCACCGCCAGCTCGTGCCGGGCGTAGGGTTTTATCTCCGGATACAAAGTCTGCATTCTGGGCTCCCGAAACTGTGCGTAAGGTCGACCCCTGGACGAGTCCGGCCTTCTAATCTGCCGGGCATCATAACGAGGAAAAAGGAGTTCAGCATGCTACTCAGGAAGATCGCTCTGCCGACGCTCTGCGTACTGGCAATCCTAGCCGGTTGTGGCCGGAGCGACCCGGCCGCGGAGCTGGATGCAGCAGTGCAACAACTGCAGGACAACCTCGAATCGAAGAAAACCGCCGCGGTGCTGGAGCAGTTGCACCCGCAGTTCATCGCCCAGCAGCAGAACGACCGTGACTGGGCCAAACGCACCATGACCCTGCTGTTCATGCGCCACAAGAATGTCAGCGTGATCGCCCTCGGCAAGGCCAACAGCCTGGACCCGACCTACCGCGAAAAAGGCTATACCGACGCCCAGGTCGCCCTCACTGGCGCCGAGGGGCTGATTCCCGACAGCGCCCGGCACTATGGGGTGAAGCTGGAATGGTGGCTCGACGACGGCGAGTGGAAACTCGCCCGGCTGGACTGGCAATGAGCGCGCCACTTACCCACCGCATCCGCGCCGCCGGCCTGCTGGTGCGTGATGGCCGCATCCTGCTGGTCAGGCACGAAGTGGGCGACGACACCTACTGGATACCGCCGGGCGGCGGCTTCGAATCGGTCAAGGACGAATGCACCCGTGACACCGTGCGCCGCGAGTTCATGGAGGAGACGGGGCTGGAGGTGGACGTCGGCCCGTTGGTCTACGTCCGCGAATTCGCCGAGCCGGCCATGGGCCGCTTCCACATGGAGCTGTTCTACCGGATCGACGCCTGGCGCGGCGAACTCAGCCTGGCCAATCTGAGCGGCCTGGGAGGCGACGAGTTCGACATCAAGGAACTGGCCTGGATCAGCCGCGACGAGCTGGCCGCCCTGCCCTTCTACCCGGCCGAGCTGCTGGATGATGTCTGGGAGCGGGTCGCCGCCGAGGTCGTGGTGATCCGCCATCTCGGCCTGCAGCGCTAGAGCCCTTGGCTATCGTCGCAATCAGCTCTTGATCTGGAGTTCCGGGCTCACGGGACTAGCCTTGGGGGGGTGGGGGCTTCCACATTCGCGAGGACAGTCGCCATGCACCCGGACCTGTTGGAAACCGACTATCTGGTGATCGGCGCCGGCGCTGCGGCGATGGCCTTCGTCGACACGCTGCTCAGCGAATCCGACGCCACCGTGCTGATGGTGGACCGCCACGCCCAGCCCGGCGGCCACTGGAACGACGCCTACCCCTTCGTCCGGCTTCACCAGCCCTCGGCCTGCTACGGCGTGAATTCCCGTGAGTTGGGCAGTGGCAAGAAAGACAGCTCCGCGCTGGGGGAGAACCTCTACGAACTGGCCTCTGGTACGGAAATCCTCAGCTACTACGAGCAGGTGATGAATCAGCGGTTCCTGCCGTCGGGGCGCGTGCGCTACTTCCCCATGTGCGACTACGTCGGGGATCGCGCAGCGGATCATCGTTTCGTTTCCCTGCTTGGCGGCACGGAGTACCGGGTGCAGGTACGGCGGAAACTGGTCGACGCCACACACGCCCAGACCCAGGTGCCCTCCACACATCCACCGAAATACCGGGTGGCCACCGGGGTAACCTGCGTACCGCCCAACGAGCTGCCCCAGATCCGCCAGCCACATCCCGCCTATGTGGTGGTCGGCTCCGGCAAGACCGGCATCGATACCTGCCTGTGGCTGCTGCAGAACGGCGTGTCGCCGGGTTCGATCCACTGGATCATGCCCAGCGATCCCTGGCTGGTGGATCGCGCCACCCTGCAACCCGGCCTCGAGTACTTCGAGCAGAGCGTCCACGGTGTCACCGCGCAGTACTCGGCCCTTGGCGCCGCCACCTCGCTCGCAGACCTGTTCGACCGGCTTGAACAGTCGGGCCAGCTGCTGCGTATCGACCTCTCCGTCACGCCGCGGGCCTATCGCGGCGCCACAGTCACCCGAAGCGAGCTAAGCGCCCTGCGCGGTATCGAACACAAGGTACGGATGGGCCATGTCGAGGCGATCGAGCCGGGTAAGGTCATGCTGGAGGGCGGCAGCGTGGAGGTGCCCATGGGAGCCCTGTTCATCGACTGTAGCGCCAGCGCCCTGGCCGGATGGAAGGTGGCACAGGTGTTCGACGGAAACAGGATCAACCTGACCTTCGTCAGCAACAACCAGCCGGTGTTTTCAGCCGCCCTGATCGCCTACGTCGAATGCCACCTGGCCGACGACGCGGCGAAGAACGCCTGCTGCCAGCCGGTCCCGGTGCCACGGGTTCCAGAGGACTGGCTCAGGATCTGGGACGTCTACCTGGGCAACTTCCAGCGCTGGCGCGAAGACCAGGCCCTGACCCAGTGGTTGTTCAGCTCCCGCCTGTTCCTGATGACCACGGTGGTACGCGATGTCCGGCCCGACGACAGCGAGCGCCATGCCCTGCTCCACGAACTGACCCTCGCCAGGCAGCAGGCAGCGGTGAACCTGCCCCGGCTGATGGCGCTGCTCGCCTGAGCAGAAGACCTGGACATGGGCGCCCCGACGCTGGAAACCCTTACCGTCAACGGCATCCGCATGCGCGTCGCGATACAGGGCGATGGGCCAGTGGTGCTGCTCTGCCACGGGTTTCCGGAGCTGTGGTACGCCTGGCGGCACCAGCTCGACTCCCTTGCGGCGGCCGGCTTCAGGGCGGTCGCCCCGGACATGCGCGGCTACGGCGAAACTGACGCCCCGCAAGCCGTGGAGGCCTATTCCAGGCTGCACGTGGTCGGGGACATGGTGGACCTCATACGGGTGCTGGGAGAGCGCCAGGCGGTCATCGTGGGGCACGACTGGGGGGCCATGGTGGCCTGGGCCGCCGCCCTGCTGCGGCCGGACCTGTTTCGCGCGGTGATCGGCATGAGCGTGCCCTTCGCGCCGCCCGACCCGACGGACATCCTCAAGGTGCTGGAAGGCCGGGGCATCCAGGATTACTACATGCAGTACTTTCAGGCCCCCGGCGTGGCGGAAGCCGAACTGGAGCGGGATATCAGCGCAACCTTCCGCCGATTGCTCTACTGCGGTTCCGGTGATTGGCAGGGCCTGCCGGCATTCGGTCGCCTGCAGCCCGGCCAGGGCTTCCTCGGGCACATGAAAGAGCCCGACGTGCTACCGGCCTGGCTCACGGAGGACGACCTCGACTACTACGTGCAGGCATTCCGGCGCAGCGGTTTTCGCGGCGGGCTGAACTGGTACCGGACCATGCGCCTCTCCAGCGAACTCATGGCGCCGTGGCGCGGCAGCATCATCCGCCAGCCGTCGATGTTCATGGCCGGAAGCCGGGACTCGGTGCTCGGTTTCCCGGTGATTCCCCAGTTGATCGCCGCGTTTCCGAAAACGCTGCCCGGACTGCGGGAGTGCCACCTGCTCAATGGCGCCGGGCACTGGCTTCAACAGGAGCGGCCGGAGGAGGTCAGCGCGCTGATGCTGGACTTCCTCCGCGCCCTTTGAAGCAACGGCGGCACTCGCTGTTGCCTGTCAGGGTGATCAGCGGCCGTAGCGCTGCTGACCCCACTCCAACATCGCCTGCAGCAAGCGATTCAGCACGGCCTGGGTCGGCACCGCGAGGTCTTCGCGATAGTCGAAGGGCACCTGCTCATCCATGTAGGTGCATTGCGCCAGCTCCAGCTGGACGGCATGGATGTGCTGGTCCGGCTGGCCGTAGTGACGGGTGATGTGGCCGCCCTTGAAGCGGCCATTGAGCACGTGGCTGTAGTCCTCCGCCTCGGCGCAAACTGCCACCAGGGCATCGGCCAGGCCCGGATCGCAACTGGCGCCGGCGTTGGTGCCGAGGTTGAAGTCCGGCAAGCGGCCATCGAACAGACGCGGGACGAAGGAACGGATGGAGTGGGCGTCGAACAGCATGGCGTAGCCGAACTCGGCCTTCATCCGCGCCAGCTCATCGCTGATGGTCTGGTGATAGGGCGTCCAGATGTCCGCCAGGTAGCGCGCCCGCTCCGCCGACGAGGGCTCCTCGCCTTCGTGGTAGAGGGGGTCGCCATCGAACAGGGTCGACGGGTACAGGCCGGTGGTGGCGGTGGCATAGAGCGGCTTGTCGTCGGCCGGGCGGTTGAGGTCGATGACATAGCGCGAGTACTGCGCCGCCAGGGTGCTCGCCCCCAGTTCGCCGGCGAAATCGTAAAGGCGCGGGATGTGCCAGTCGGTATCGGTGAGGTCCCAGCCGGCTTCCACCATTCCGGCTTCCACCGCCGGGGTCAGCAGGGTGCCGGGATGCGGCATGCTGATCAGCAGCGGCACGTTGCCGCGGCTGAATGAGAGAACGTTATCCACAGTCGATCTCCTGTCCGTGTCGAATCACCCGCTTGGGCAGGTCGCCACCCAGCCAGTATGCGAGTTCTGCCGGGCGCTGGATGTCCCAGGCGATGAAGTCGGCCACCTTGCCCGCCTCCAGGCTGCCGTGGCTGCCGGCCAGGCCGAGGGCCTTGGCAGCATGCAGGGTGGCGCCGGCCAGCGCTTCTTCCGGGGTCAGGCGGAAGGAGGTGCAGGCCATGTTCAGCATCATCCGCAAGGAAAGCGCGGGCGAAGTGCCAGGGTTGAGATCGGTCGACACCGCCATTGCCACGCCGTGCTTGCGCAGGGCATCGATGGGCGGCAGCTGGGTTTCCCGCAGCAGGAAGAAGGCGCCGGGCAGCAGCACGGCGACGGTGCCCGAGGCGGCCATGGCGATGGCATCGTCCTCGGTCATGTATTCCAGGTGGTCCGCCGACAGCGCCTGATAGCGTGCTGCCAGGCTGGAGCCATGCAGGGAAGACAGCTGCTCGGCATGCAGCTTCACCGGCAGGGCCAGTTCGCGGGCCGCCTTGAACACCCGCTCCACCTGGGCCGGGGAAAACGCCAGGTGCTCGCAGAAGGCGTCCACCGCGTCCACCAGGCCCTCATTGGCCAGGGCCGGCAGCATCTCGCGGCAGATGTGGTCGATGTAATCATCGGCGCGGCCGGCGTACTCCGGCGGCAGGGCGTGAGCCGCCAGGCAGGTGGCGCGTACGGTGATCGGCAGGGTCTCGCCCAGGCGCCGCGCGACCCGCAACATCTTGCGCTCGCTGGCCAGGTCCAGGCCGTAGCCGGATTTCACCTCCAGGGTGGTCACGCCGTCACGCAGCAACTGGCGGGCGCGGCGGGTGGCGCTCTCCAGCAGCTCGTCCTCACTGGCTTCACGGGTAGCGCGGACGGTGCTGGCGATACCGCCGCCCTGGGCAGCGATCTCGGCGTAGCTGACGCCTTCCAGGCGCTGCTCGAACTCGCGGCTGCGGTCGCCACCGAACACCAGGTGGGTATGGCAGTCGATCAGCCCCGGAGTGACCCAGGCGCCATTGAGGTCGACTTCCACGTCATAGGGGATCGACGGCAGTTCGGCACGTGGGCCGATCCACTCGATGCGCCCGGCGTAGGTCAGCAGCACCGCGTCTTCGATGATCGAGTACTTGCCGCCTTGCATCGTAGCGGCGTGGCAGTTGTGCCAGAGGTGTTTCATTGCAGGCCTCCGGTGCGAACGGAAATCCCTTCCAGCGCAGCACCGTCACGCAGCAGGTCGGCGGCACGGGCGATATCCGGTGCCAGCCAGCGGTCCTGGTCATAAGCCGGCACGTGCTCGCGCAGGGTTTCCCACGCAGCCGTTGTGCCAGCACCGAAGCCCCTCGGCTTGTGGAACTCGAAAGCCTGGGCGGCAAACAGATATTCGATGGCAAGGATTCGGCGGCAGTTCTCCACCGCCTTGCCCAGCTTGAGGGCGGCATTGGTGCCGAGACTCAGGTGGTCTTCCTGCAATCCGGAGGTGACGAAGTTATCCACAACGGCCGGCTGCGCCAGCTGACGGTTTTCCCCGACCAGGGCAGCGGCGACGTACTGGGCGATCATCATCCCCGAATTGACCCCGGGCTGGCCTACCAGGAACGCCGGCAGGCCACTGACCAGCGGGTTGACGAGGCGATCCAGGCGGCGTTCGGCAATGCCGCCAAGCTCGGCCACCGCAATCGCCAGCAGGTCCGCCGCCATGGCGACCGATTCGCCGTGGGGGTTGGCCTGGGAGACGACCTTGTAACTGTCCGGGGTCCCCAGCAGCAGGGGGTTGTCGTTGGCCGACGCCAGTTCGGTATCCACCTGCTTCGCGGCATGGGCCAGCTGATCACGGCAGGCACCGTGCACCTGGGGAATGGAGCGAATGCTGAGCGCGTCCTGCGTGCGGATGCCGCGACTTTCGGCGACCACTTCACTACCGGCCAGCAGGGCCAGCAGGTTGGCGCCCACCGCCTGCACGCCGGGGTACGGCTTGAGGGCGATGATGTCCGGATCGAAGGCGGCGATCTGTCCGCGCAGGGCTTCGAAACTCATGGCGCCGATCACGTCGGCCCAGCGCATCAGGCGTTCCGCGTCGTCCAGGGCCAGGCAAGTCAGGCCGGTCATGCAGGGCAGGCCGTTGACCAGGCAGAGCCCGTCCTTAGCGCCCAGTTTCACTGGCTGGAGGCCTTCGGCGGCCAGCGCTTCGGCGGCGGATACCACCCGACCGCGATAGCTCACTTCGCCAACGCCGAGCAGGGCGATGCCGACGTGGGCCATGTGAGTGAGGTAGCCCACCGACCCTTGGGACGGCACCTGTGGGGTGATGCCGCGCTCCAGCAGCGCCAGCAGTGCTTCCACCACCTGCCGCTGCACGCCGGAGCGGCCGTGGCTGTAATTGGCGATAGCACAGCAGATGATGGCGCGGGTCTGCTCGTCGGCCAGCACCGGACCAACGCCGCAGGCATGGCTGAGCAGGGTGTTGCGCGACAGCGTGGCGAACTGCTCAGCGGTCAGCACGACTTCACTGAGTGCGCCAAGACCGGTGCTGATCCCGTAGGCGCGCTCGCCCCGCTCGACGATCCGCTCGACGATGCCCCGGGCGTTGTCGATGCGCGCCCAGGCCGACGGCGTCAGCTCCAGGCGCGCGCCGTGGCGAGCCACGGCCACCACCTGGCGCCAGTTCAACGGCGAATCGCCCAGCAGGACTTTCTCAGGTAACGACATTCAGCTGTTCCTTACAGATTGGCCACGCGGCGCTGGACGAAGCGATCGACATAGTCGTCGGCCGGCTGGTGGAGGATCTCTTTCGGCGTGCCGACCTGGATCAGTTGGCCGTCCTTGAGGATGGCGATGCGGTTGCCGATGCGCACGGCCTCGTCGAGATCATGGGTGATGAACACGATGGTTTTCTGCAGGGTCTTCTGCAGCTCCAGCAGCTGTTCCTGCATGTCGGCACGAATCAGCGGGTCGAGGGCGCTGAAGGCTTCGTCCATGAGGATGATGTCGGTGTCCGAGGCCAGCGCCCGGGCCAGGCCAACGCGCTGGCGCATGCCGCCGGAGAGCTGGTGCGGGTAGGACTTCTCGTAGCCCTTCAGGCCCACGGTGGTGATCCAGTGCTGGGCACGTTCCAGGCAGTACTCTTTAGTCTCGCCGCGCACCTTGAGGCCGTAGGCGACGTTGTCGATCACCGTCTTGTGCGGCAGCAGGCCGAAGCTCTGGAACACCATGCTGATCTTCTTGCGACGGAATTCGCGCAGCTGCTCCATGTCGTAGCGCAGGATGTCTTCGCCATCGACCAGGATCTGCCCGCTGGTGGGGTCGATCAGGCGGTTGAAGTGACGCACCAGGGTGGACTTGCCGGAACCGGACAGGCCCATGATCACGAAGATCTCGCCGGCGCCGATGGACAGCGACAGGTCGTTGACCCCGACCACGCAGCCGGTGTTGGACAGCACGTCCGCTTTGCTCTTGCCCTGCTGGATCAGCGCCAGGGCTTCGTCGGCGCGCTGGCCGAAGATCTTGAATACGTTCTTGACGACGATCTTGCTCATGTTCTCGCCACTCATTTGCTGGCTGCGTGCCGCGAACGGCCGTAAGCCTGGGTGATGCGGTCGAAGACCACGGCCAGGATGACGATGGCCAGGCCCGCTTCGAGGCCCTTGCCGACGTTGAGAGTCTGGATGCCCACCAGGACGTCCTCACCGAGGCCACGGGCGCCGATCATGGACGCGATCACCACCATCGACAGGGCCATCATGGTGGTCTGGTTGATGCCGGCCATGATGCTCGGCATGGCCAGCGGCAACTGCACGCCGAACAGCTGCTGCCAGCGGTTGGCGCCGAAGGCGTTGATGGCTTCCATCACCTCGCCGTCAACCTGGCGGATGCCGAGGTCGGTCAGGCGGATCAGCGGCGGCGCGGCGTAGATCACGGTGGCGAAGATGGCCGGCACCTTGCCCAGGCCGAAGAGCATCAGCACCGGGATCAGGTACACGAAGCTGGGCATGGTCTGCATGATGTCCAGCAGCGGCATCAGCACCGCGCGCAGACGATTGCTGCGGGCCGCGAGAATGCCCAGCGGAATGCCGATCAGCACCGAGATGAAGGTGGCCACCAGCATCAGCGCGACGGTCTGCATCAGCTTGTCCCAGAGGCCGACGGCGCCCACCAGGAACAACAGGCCGGTGATCACCACCGTCGGCAGGATGCGCCGGGTGGCATGCCAGGCAATCCCGGCGACCACGATCAGCACCAGCCACCAGGGCGTGGCACGCAGCAGGCCTTCGAGGTAGACGATGGCGTAGAGCAGGGTGTCGGAGATGTGGCGGAACACGTCGCCGTAGTTGGTCACCAGGCTGTCGACCCAGCCGTTGACCCAGTCGGCGATGGAAAAGGTGAAGCGTTCAGGGAACATGGCTCGCTCCGGTCAGGTGGTGGGCCCTCTCCTCCCCGAGGAGGAGGGGCCAGGAATGGGGGAAGGCCCCGGCCTCAGAGGGCGGCTTCGATCTTCTTCGCCGCGTCTTCGCTAACCCAGGCGCGCCACACTTCCGGGTGTTCCTTGAGGAAGACCTTGGCCAGGTCCGCCGAATCCATCTTCTCTTTGGCCATCTTCGCCAGGTTCTGGTTCAGCAGGTCGATCGGCAGGTTGACCTTCTCCAGCACGGCCACCAGTTCCGGGGCCTCGTCATGGAAGGTCTTGGACAGGCCGACCTGGATGGTCACGCTCTTGTCCACGCCGGGCTTCTCCTCCAGCTTGACCAGGTCCGCCTGACCCATCAGCGGCGTCGGCGACCAGTAATAGAAAAGGATAGGCTCGCCACGGCGATAGCTCGACAACACGGCCGCATCCAGGGCCGGGCCGGTGCCCGGGCGGAAGTTGGTGAACTTCTCTTCCAGGCCGTAGCTCTTCAGCATTTCGGAGTTGTCCAGCTCGCAGGTCCAGCCAGCCGGGCAGTTGTAGAAGCGGCCCTTGCCCGGCTCCTCCGGATCGCGGAACAGTTCGGCGTACTGGCCGAGGTCGGCGATGGCCTTGAGCTGCGGCGCCTTGGCCTCGATGCCACGCTTGGCGTCGCCCTCGATCACATAACGCGGCACGTACCAGCCTTCGGTGGCGCCGACGATCGGTGCGCCCACGCCCACCACCTTGCCGGCGGTGGCGGCCTTGTTCCAGGCGTCGCTACGGCCGATCCATTCCTCGGCGAATATCTGGATATCGTTATTGCCAAGGGCTTGTTCCATGGTGATGGAGTTGCCCGGCAGGCTGTCGGTCTCGCAGCCGTAACCGTTCTTCAGCACCAGTTGCAGCACGTCGGTGAGCAGCATGCCGCTTTCCCAGTTGAGTCCGGCGAACTTCACCGGCTTGCCGGATTCGCACCAGCCCGCCGCCTGGGCGGAAGCCGCTCCAGCCAGCAGACCCGCCGCACACATGAGGCTCAACACTCGCTTCTTGAATTGCATGTTCCGACGCTCCTGAAACTTGGTAAGAGGATTAGGGCAGTTCAATCGGGGGCGACCACCGGCACTGGCCGGCGGTCGCTGCCAGTGACTGGCGCTTTTCTTGTTCTCCACCGGCGGCCTCTACCGGCCGCCGTGGGGTGTTACACGCAACGCACATCAGTCATCCAGACCTGCCGCGGGCACAGCAGAAACCCGCCCTTCCATGTGTCTCGGCCGTACCCACAACCAGTAGGCGATCACCAGCAGAGCAATCCAGACCATACCGACCCAGAGGGCCGCCTGGGTGTCCGGGAAATAACCGAGCACCGCGAAAACGAACAGCATGAAGCCGATGGCTGCGGCCGGAGCGGCGGGCCACAGGGGCACCGGGAATTTCAGTTCGGCCACTTCCTTCGCGCTCATGCCGCGACGCATGCCGACCTGGGCCAGCAGGATCATCAGCCAGACCCAGACAGTGGCGAAGGTGGCGATGGAGGCGATCAGCAGGAACACGTTCTCCGGGATCAGGTAGTTCAGCACCACGCCAATCAGCAGCGAGGCGCCCATCACCACCACGGTCAACCAGGGCACGCCATGGCGGGAGACCTTCGCGAAACCCGCCGGCGCCTGACCCTGGCGGGCCATGCCGTAGAGCATGCGGCCGGCACCGAACACGTCGCTGTTGATGGCGGAAACGGCTGCG
The DNA here is from genome assembly GCF_029871235.1 of Pseudomonas sp. BN411. Taxonomy (GTDB): domain Bacteria; phylum Pseudomonadota; class Gammaproteobacteria; order Pseudomonadales; family Pseudomonadaceae; genus Metapseudomonas. The sequence continues at coordinate 387,069 of NZ_SSOM01000073.1, read as the reverse complement.
GAAATGACCACGACGTTGAGGATGGCGGCCGCGGAGCTGATGCCCAGGCTGTCGAAGATCTGCACGAAGGGGCTGCCCTGGCTGCCAATCTGCGGCCAGGGGAAGATCGACATCAGCACGAACAGGGTCAGCACGTAGAACAGCAGGATGCGCATGGGCACGGCGTTGATCGCGCGGGGCAGCACGCGCTGCGGGTCCTTGGCCTCGCCGGCGGTGACGCCGATGATCTCGATGCCGCCGAAGGCGAACACCACCACGGCGAAAGAGGCGATCAGGCCGCTGATGCCGTTGGGCATGAAGCCACCGTGTTCCCACAGGTTGTGCACGCCGGTAGCGGCGGCTCCCTCTGCCAGGCCGAAGCCGAAGAACATGATGCCGAGGCCAGCCAGGATCATCGCCACGATGGCGCTGACCTTGAGCAGGGACAGCCAGAATTCCAGTTCGCCGAACACCTTCACGCTGCACAGGTTCAGCGCGCCGATGAAGAAGATGATGGACAGGACCCAGATCCAGCGCGGCACGTCAGGGAACCAGAAGCCCATGTAGATGCCGAACGCCGTCACGTCCGCGAGGCAGACGATGATCATCTCGAACGCGTAGGTCCAGCCAGTGATGAAGCCAGCCAGCGGGCCGATGTAGCTGCTTGAGTACTGGCCGAAGGACCCGGCCACCGGGTTGTGCACGGCCATCTCGCCCAGCGCGCGCATCACCATGTAGACCGCCGCACCGGCGATCAGGTAGGCCAGCAGAACCGCCGGCCCGGCCATCTTGATGGCCGATGCGGAACCGTAGAACAGACCGGTGCCGATAGCCGACCCGAGGGCCATGAAACGGATGTGCCGCGCACTGAGTCCGCGCTGCAGTCCGGGTTGTGTCGTCATTCCTCTGCACTCCTCATTGTTCTTGTCGTGCACTGGGTGACGGCCGCCCCTCCCCAGGGGCGGCCGGATTGCGTCAGAAGCTGGGCAGCAGGCCCACCGGTACGAGTGCGTTCAGGCAGCCGCTGGCGAGCAGGTCGCTGGCGGTCTCGATGTCCGGCGCGAAGAAGCGGTCTTCCTGGTAGTAGGGAACCTTGGCGCGCAGCAGGCCACGGGCTTCTTCCAGCTTCGGCGAGCTCTTCAGGCCCTCACGGAAGTCCAGGCCCTGGCAGGCGCCCAGCCATTCGATGGCGAGGATGCCGCGCACGTTGTCTGCCATGGCCCAGAGGCGCTTGCCGGCGTTCGGCGCCATGGACACGTGGTCTTCCTGGTTGGCCGAGGTGGGCAGGCTGTCGACGCTGGCCGGATGGGCCAGGGCCTTGTTGTCGCTGGCCAGGGCGGCGGCGGTGACCTGGGCGATCATGAAGCCGGAGTTGACCCCGCCGTTCTCCACCAGGAAGGGCGGCAGCTGGGACATGTGCATGTCCATCATCAGCGAGATACGGCGCTCGGACAGCGAGCCGATCTCCGCGATGGCCAGCGCCAGGTTGTCAGCAGCCATGGCCACCGGCTCGGCGTGGAAGTTGCCGCCGGAGATCACATCGCCCTCTTCGGCGAACACCAGCGGGTTGTCGGATACCGCGTTGGATTCGATCTCCAGCACCTCGGCAGCCTGGCGCAACTGGGTCAGGCAGGCACCCATGACTTGCGGCTGGCAGCGCAGGGAGTACGGGTCCTGCACCTTGTCGCACTTCTCGTGGGAACGGGCGATCTCGCTGCTGGCGGTGAGCAGGTCGCGGTAGGCAGCGGCGACATCGATCTGGCCGCGCTGGCCACGGGCCAGATGGATGCGCGCGTCGAAGGGCGAGCGGGAGCCGAGCATGGCTTCGACGCTGAGGCCGCCGCAGACGGTGGCGCCGGCGAACAGGTCCTCGGCCTCGAACAGGCCGCGCAGGGCGTAGGCGGTGGAAACCTGGGTGCCGTTGAGCAGGGCCAGGCCCTCCTTCGCGGCCAGGGTCAGCGGCTCCAGGCCGGCAATCGCCAGGGCCTCGGTGGCCGGCAGCCACTGGCCCTTGTGACGGGCCTTGCTCTCGCCCAGCAGCAGCAGGGACATGTGCGCGAGCGGTGCCAGGTCGCCGGAGGCGCCCACCGAGCCCTTCAGCGGGATGTGCGGATAGACCTCGGCGTTGATCAGCGCCACCAGGGCGTCGATCACCTTGCGGCGAATGCCGGAGAAGCCGCGGGCCAGGCTGTTCACCTTCAGCAGCATGATCAGACGCACCATGGCGTCATCCAGCGCTTCGCCGACACCGGCGGCGTGGGACAGCACCAGCGAACGCTGCAGCTTTTCCAGGTCGGCCGGGGCGATGCGGGTCGAAGCCAGCAGGCCGAAACCGGTGTTGATGCCGTAAGCGGTGCGGCCTTCGGCAATGATGTTCTCGACGCAGGCGACGCTGGCATCGATGGCCGCACCGGCGCTGGCATCCAGGGCCACGCGCACGGGGGCGTGGAAGGCCTGGCGCAGTTGCGCCAGGGTCAGGGTTCCGGGTTTGAGGTTCAGCGAATTCACACTCAGGCTCCTTTGCCAATCATCGGCAGGTTCAGGCCCTGCTCACGAGCGCAGTCTATGGCGATCTGGTAACCGGCATCGGCATGACGCATCACGCCGGTGCCAGGGTCGTTGGTCAGCACGCGGGCGATGCGCGCGGCGGCTTCGTCGGTGCCGTCGCAGACGATCACCATGCCCGAGTGCTGGGAGAAGCCCATGCCCACACCGCCGCCGTGGTGCAGCGACACCCAGGTGGCACCGCTGGCGGTGTTCAGCAGGGCGTTGAGCAGCGGCCAGTCGGAAACGGCATCGGAACCGTCCTGCATGGCTTCGGTTTCGCGGTTCGGGCTGGATACCGAGCCGGAGTCCAGGTGGTCGCGACCGATGACGATCGGGGCGGACAGTTCGCCGCTGCGGACCATTTCGTTGAAAGCCAGGCCGAGCTTGGCGCGCAGGCCCAGACCAACCCAGCAGATACGTGCCGGCAGGCCCTGGAAGCTGATGCGCTCGCGGGCCATGTCCAGCCAGCGGTGCAGGTGGGCGTCGTCCGGGATCAGTTCCTTGACCTTGGCGTCGGTCTTGTAGATGTCCTGCGGATCACCGGACAGGGCAGCCCAACGGAACGGGCCGATGCCGCGACAGAACAGCGGGCGGATGTAGGCCGGAACGAAGCCGGGGAAGTCGAAAGCGTTGGCCACGCCCTCTTCCTTGGCCATCTGGCGGATGTTGTTGCCGTAGTCGAAGGTCGGGACGCCGGCCTTCTGGAAGTCCAGCATGGCCTGTACATGCACAGCCATGGACTGCTTCGCGGCCTTGACCACTGCAGCCGGTTCGGTCTGAGCGCGGTCGCGGTACTGCTCCCAGGTCCAGCCGATCGGCAGGTAACCGTTCAGCGGGTCGTGGGCGCTGGTCTGGTCAGTGACCATGTCCGGGCGTACGCCACGGCGCACCAGCTCCGGCAGGATTTCAGCAGCGTTGCCCAGCAGGGCGATGGAGATCGCCTTGCCCTCGCGGGTGTACTTGGCAATGCGCGCCAGGGCGTCGTCCAGGTCGGTGGCCTGCTCGTCGACATAGCGGCTGCGCAGACGGAAGTCGATGCTGGTCTGCTGGCATTCGATGTTCAGCGAGCAGGCGCCGGCCAGGGTCGCGGCCAGGGGCTGGGCGCCGCCCATGCCGCCGAGGCCCGCGGTCAGGACCCACTTGCCGGTCAGGTTGCCGTTGTAGTGCTGGCGGCCTGCCTCGACGAAGGTTTCATAGGTGCCCTGGACGATGCCCTGGCTGCCGATGTAGATCCAGCTGCCGGCGGTCATCTGGCCGTACATGGCCAGGCCCTTGGCGTCCAGCTCGTTGAAGTGTTCCCAGGTGGCCCAATGCGGCACCAGGTTGGAGTTGGCGATCAGCACGCGCGGGGCGTTGGCGTGGGTCTTGAACACGCCGACCGGCTTGCCGGACTGCACCAGCAGGGTTTCGTCTTCGTTCAGCTCTTTCAGGGTCTCGACGATCTTGTCGTAGCACTCCCAGTTGCGCGCCGCGCGACCGATGCCGCCGTAGACCACCAGTTCCTTCGGATTCTCCGCCACCTCGGGGTCGAGGTTGTTCATCAGCATGCGCAGCGGCGCTTCGGTCAGCCAGCTCTTGGCGTTCAGCTTGTTGCCACGCGGGGCGCGGATTTCGGTGTCACGGAATTTGGTCATGCCTGGCTCCTCGTAGGGTGGTAGCGGCGGGCAGCGTTACTGCCTGACTGCGCGGGAAAAGCAGCGCACATCTGCACACATATAAACTTGTACATACAAGCATATGCAAGCAAGAGGCCAAATCCTCATGGGTAATTGGCAAAGGCAGGGAAAAGCCCCGTGGAACAAGGGCTTCCACCATGAAGATGTATAGACAAGTAAAGCAGAGGGGAGAGACGAACGCTGTTACCGCACACGAGAAATGCCCGCTTTCGAAGCGGGCGTGCGCCGAAGTGGGGCCTTAGGTAACAGTCACTTCAGGGAAGCATCGAGATGCTGGGCGACATCCGCAGGCACCCAGGTCGACCAGATTTCCCGGTGCTCACGGAAGAAGGCATCTGCCACGGGACCCGCATCAGCGTGCTCCTCGGACATCCGCGCGAGGATGCCGTTGAACAGCGGCAGCGGGATTTCCACCTTCGAGAACGCCTGAACCAACGCCGGCGCCTTCTCGCGCAGGTCGCGGGAAACACCGATGGAAATCTTCGCCGGCAACGAACGGGTACCGATGGGCTTCGGGTTGTTGGGGTCGATCAGGGTTTCCCAGGCCTTCTGGTCGAAGGGAGGCTCCTCCAGCTGCACCAGCTTGTAACGCCCCATCAGCGGGGTCGGCGACCAGTAGTAGAAGAGAATCGGCTGCTGCTGGCGGATCGCCGAGCTGATGGCCGCATCCAGCGCCGGGCCGGTGCCGGTGCGGAAGTTCACGTAGCTGTCTTCCAGGCCATAGGCCTTGAGCTTCTGGCTGTTGACCCCTTCGCAGGTCCAGCCGGTGGGGCAATTGTAGAAACGGCCCTTGCCGGGGGATTCAGGGTCCTTGAACAGCGCCTTGAAGCGCGGCAGGTCGCTGACCGAGCGCAGTCCGGCAGCGGGCGCGCCCTCCCCTTTCACCAGGTATTCCGGCACCCACCAGCCCTCGGTGGCGCCCTTCACCGGCTCGCCGACGGCGAAGACTTCACCGGCCGCTTCGGCCTTGCGCCACAGCTCGCTGCGCCCGGCCCACTGCTCGGCGATTACCTGGATATCGTTCTGCCGCAGCGCGTTTTCCATGGTCAGGGTGTTACCGGGCAGCACGTCGGTCTTGCAGCCGTAACCCTTCTCCAGCAGCACCCGCAGTACTTCGGTGGCGAACATGCCGCTTTCCCAGTTCAGCCCGGCCAGCACCACGGGCTTGGGATAAGGGCATTCGGCGGCTTCGGCTTCCAGCGAAGCCGGCAGGACCAGGGACAGGACGATGGCAGCGAGAACGCTGTGGCGGGGCATGGAAGGCTCCGGTAGGCGTGACGGGCGACAGGATTAGGTTTAGACCCTGTGGCGCGGTCGTGCCCGGACCCTACAACAAACTCAGGTCCCTACCTGGCTTTTGTAGGTTGCGGCTGAGCTATGCGAAGCCCAACGCTCACGGTCACCCCGCACGTTGGGCTTCGTTCCTCTGCCCAACCTACGGCAGGCCTGCGGCCTGCTTGGCGAATGAATTCGCCCCTACAAATGAATCGGCCGTGTGCCTTAGCGCGGCGTCAGCTCGATCAGGCAGCAGGCGCCCTTGCCATCCAGCTTCAGCTCGGCCAGCGCGCCGGATGCTTCGATATGCAGGCAGTCATGGCGGCCGAGCACCTCGGATGCCTGGCCATCGATCGCCAGGCTCGTTCCTGCTTCGGCGGCGAACAGCAGCACGGTGCTGGCAGAAGAAAACAGCTTTATCCCGCCGTCCGCCCGCAGCCACTGCAGACGAGCGGAGTAACGCTTGGGCGAGTAGATGAGGTTGAAATCGCGGATCGGCCCGTCGATCAGCTCGCACTGCACCGTGCTGCCGCCATCGAAGGCGAAGGCGTCCAGGCTGGTGAGGTCGCGGGAGCGTTGGCCATCCACTTCCAGGCGCATACCGGCGCCTTCCAGAACGGTGATCACCCGCTGATAGCCAGTGAAAGCGGAGAAGCCGCCGGACTCGCCGACATCGGCGATGGACAACCGCCAGCCGAAGCCGTCGAGTCCATCACCCGCGTCGCGGGCGATTTCCAGGGTGGAACCCGCGCCGTTCTTCCACGGCATACGAGGGTAGTCGGCGGCACGCAGCAGGCGGGATTGGGTCATGAACCGAAACGTCCTTCGAGGCGGTAGCGGGAACCGGGGTAGAGCAGGCGCGCGCTGGTCACGGTATTGCGCCCGGACCAGGTGCGACGGCGAATCAGCAGGCAGGGCTCACCGCGCTCGATCTGCAGCAGCTTGCACTCCTCAACGTCGGCCAGGATGGCCTCGACCACATGCTCCCCCTCGGTCAGCGGCGCTACGCTGGACAGGTAGGCGTACGGCGTCTGGCTAGTGAAGTCCTGCTTCAGGTAATCGGGGGCGACCGCTGGATTCACGAAGCGATCTTCGATCTGCACCGGCACATCGTTCTCGAAGTGCACGATGCGCGAGTGGAATACGCGTTGTCCTTCGCGCAGGTCGAGCGCCAGCGCCCGCTCCGGGCCCGCCACTTCGTCGACCAGGCTGACCACCACGCAGTGATGGCGATGACCACGGGCTGCGATCTCTTCGGCGATGTTGTGCACTTCGAACAGGGCCGACTGGCCCTTGGGTTCGGCGACGAAGGTGCCGACGCCCTGCATGCGCACCAGGAAGCCTTCGGCGGTCAGCTCGCGCAGGGCGCGATTGATGGTCATGCGGCTGAACCCCAGCTCGTTGACCAGCTCGCTCTCGGAAGGCACCCGATAATGCGGCGGCCATGCGCCGCTCTGGATCTGCTGGCTGATCATCTGTTTGACGCGCGCATACAGGGGCGCAGGTGCCTCCCCTATCTGGGCGGCCAGCGAAGACGGTGCATTGGGCGAACTGGGCACGGGAAACTCCTTGTCGGCGAAGAGGCAAGACCCTGGATGGCAAACAGGCGTAGCCCCGAACCGGCTGCCCGCCTCCGGCATGTACCGGATTCGACAATTCCAGACAAGTGCGCGACTGACGTGAGTTTACGTCACCCACAAACGTCTGTATATGTATATACAAATAAAACAACCCACCCCTCGGTGCCTCACCATGTCCGCTTTCTTCGCAGAACGCGCCCTGCTGCCGCAAGGCTGGGCTCGCAATGTCCGCTTCGAAGTTTCTTCCGACGGCCTGATCGAAAAGGTGCTGGCCGATGCCGATGCGGCAGGTGCCGAACGTCTGCAAGGCCCGGTTTTGGCGGGCATGCCGAACCTGCACTCCCACGCCTTCCAGCGCGCCATGGCCGGGCTGGCCGAGGTTGCGGGCAACCCCAATGACAGCTTCTGGACCTGGCGCGACCTGATGTACCGGCTGGTGGGCCGGCTCGATCCGGAACAGGTGGAAGTCATCGCCCGGCAGCTCTATATCGAGATGCTCAAGGCGGGCTACACCAGCGTCGCCGAATTCCACTACGTGCACCACGATGCCGACGGTCGCCGTTACGCCGACCCGGCCGAACTCTCCCTGCGAGTCAGCCAGGCCGCCCGCGACGCCGGCATCGGCCTGACCCTACTGCCTGTGCTCTATAGCCACGCCGGCTTTGGCGGACAGTCACCGAATGATGGGCAGCGCCGCTTCATCAACAGCACCGAAAGCTACCTGGCCCTGCAGGAACGCCTGCACGCGGAAATTGCCCGCCGGCCGAACCAGCAACTGGGCCTGTGCTTCCACTCGCTGCGCGCGGTGACGCCTGAACAGATCAATGCGGTTCTGGCGGCGGAACAGGGCTCGCGTCCCATTCATATCCACATCGCCGAACAACAGAAGGAAGTGGACGACTGCCTCGCCTGGAGCGGCCGCCGGCCGTTGCAGTGGCTTTACGAGAATGCCCCGGTGGATGAGCGCTGGTGCCTGGTCCACGCCACCCACGCCGAGCAGGACGAAGTGGTCGCCATGGCGTCCAGCGGTGCCGTGGCCGGGCTGTGCCTGACCACCGAAGCCAACCTCGGCGACGGTATCTTCCCGGCGGTGGACTTCCTCGCCCGGGGCGGCCGCCTGGGCATCGGCTCCGACAGCCATGTCTCGGTGAGCGTGGTGGAAGAACTGCGCTGGCTGGAATACGGCCAGCGCCTGCGCGACCAGCGCCGCAACCGCCTCTATCGCGCCGACCAGCCGCAGGTCGGCCGTACCCTGTTCGATGCGGCCCTGGCCGGCGGCGCCCAGGCCCTCGGTCAGCCCGTGGGCGCCCTGGAAGTCGGCAAGCGCGCCGACTGGCTGGTGCTGGATGGCAACGACCCCTACCTCGCCACGGCAGAGGGCGATGCCCTGCTCAACCGCTGGCTGTTCGCCGGCGGCGACCGTCAGGTACGCGACGTGATGGTCGGCGGGAAGTGGGTGGTGCGCGATGGCCGGCATGCGGCCGAAGCGGAGACTGCGAAGGCCTTTGCCGGAGTGTTGCGAGAAGTCCTGCGCTAACGCCGGGCGCCAACTTCCGTAGGTTGCGGCTGAGCTACGCGAAGCCCAACACCATCGTGCGAAACGATGTTGGGCCGCGCTGCGCTTGGCACCAACCTACGGGTGATGCGCCGAATCGTTGAGGGCGCTGTCCGGCGTGCGCCAGATCAGCAGGTCGGTGTCATACCCCTGCTCTTCCGCCACTTCCAGCAGTTGCTCGCGGGTCTTCTCCGACACCACCGGCGTGCGCGACAGCAGCCAGAGATACTTGCGATCCGGATTGCCCACCACGGCGGTGCGGTAGTCGTCGTCCACGTAGAGCACCCAGTACTCGCCTTTGGCGACGCCCGGCAGGAGCCGGGAGAACCAGTTGTCGAAGCGCACCCAGAGCTTGTCGGTGTGGCCGGCCACCTGGGGCACGGCGTTGCCACTGACTTCCTTCCACTCGCCATCCAGCGTGCGGCAACGGTTCAGCACGCCCAGGCTGCCGTCGTCCCGCAGGTTGTAATGGGCTTCGGACTGGGCGCAGCCGCGCTGGAAGAACATCGGCAGCCGCGCCAGTTCGTACCAGGTGCCCTGGTAGCGCATGAGGTCCACCGTCTCCACCGTGCGCGGCGGAACCGGGCCCTCGCCATGGCTGGCGCAGCCGGCCAGCAGCAGGGCCGCCAACAGCGCGGCTGCACGCTTCACTTGAGCCCCTTTCCAGAGAACATCAGCACCTTCTCGCCGGCGTACTGCACGCTGACGAAGGCCTTCTCGTCGCCCCAGGTACAGCTGGTGAAGCCGACGGCGCCGGAGCACTCGGTCGGGCTGCCGAGCAGTTGCTCCACCTCGGCCTTGGTCATGCCGGACTTGAGCTTGGAATAGTTCTCCTGGTTGAGCTTGTTACAGGCGGCCAGCACCAGGCAGCAGGACAGGACAGCGAGGGTACGAAGGGACATGAAGCACTCCTTGGCGGATAGAACGCGACCGGCCTGTCTGAGCCGGTCGCAAGATTGTTCCATTCGATTCTAGAAGCGCGAACCGGGTTCCCGCAGGAAAGTGCTTTCTTCGTCGCTGGAAGGACGGCCGAGAACGGCGTTGCGATGGGGAAAGCGACCGAAGCGGGCAATGACCACCCGATGGCGCTCGGAGAAATCGAGGAAGTTCTCGAACAGCGATCGCTCGACGGCGTCTGCGCTGTCCAGCAACAGGCGGTAGCGGTAGAGCGCGCGCTCCTGGCTGGCCAGGTTTTCGGCGTGTTCCAGCACCAGGTAGATGAACACCTGGCGAATCGGGCTGAGATGCCGGTCCAGGCCGCGAGCCAGGCCGTCAGCCACCAGCGCCTGGGCGCGGGCGTCGCCGGCGAAGCCGCGGGGGTCGTTGCGGAAGATCATGCGGGGCAGCTGGTCCAGCAGCACGACCAGCGCCAGCCAGCCATCCGGCTGTTCGGCCCAGTCGGCGAGACCGCCTTCCAGGGCCTGTTCCACCAGGCCGCCAAAGCACTCGCGGGCTTCGGCATCCTGATGGTCCTTCTTGCCGAACCACAGCCCGTGGCGCGCCGCGGCGGTCTGACTGGCGGAGGCCTCAGGTCCGAACCACCAGTCGAGCAGCGGCTGCCAGGGCTGCATGGGTTACTCCTGGTGGTAACCGGTGACGCGGGCGACTTCTTCCTTGGAACCCAGGAAGACCGGCACGCGCTGGTGCAGGGAGTTGGGCTGAATGTCGAGGATGCGCTGACGGCCATCGGTGGAGGCGCCGCCGGCCTGCTCGATGATGAAGGACATCGGGTTGGCTTCGTACATCAGGCGCAGCTTGCCGGGCTTCTCCGGCTCACGGGCATCCCAGGGGTACATGAAGATGCCGCCGCGGGTCAGGATGCGGTGCACGTCGGCCACCATGGAGGCGATCCAGCGCATGTTGTAGTTCTTGCCCAGGGCGCCTTCCTTGCCGGCCAGCATTTCGCTGACGTAGCGCTTCACCGGGGCTTCCCAATGACGCTGGTTGGACATGTTGATGGCGAACTCGGCGGTGGTTTCCGGCACACGGATGTTGTCGTGGGTGAGCACGAAGGAACCCAGCTCGCGATCCAGGGTGAAGCCCTTCACGCCGTCGCCCAGGGTCAGCAGCAGCATGGTCTGCGGACCATAGATGGCGTAGCCGGCGGCAACCTGCTTGGTGCCCGGCTGCAGGAAGGCCTGCTCGTTGAGCGCATCGTTCTGCGAGAGGTGCTGCTCAGGGCAACGCAGTACCGAGAAGATGGTGCCCACCGACACGTTGACGTCGATGTTGGAGGATCCGTCCAGCGGGTCGAATACCAGCAGGTAGGCACCCTTGGGGTACTTGCCGGGGATCTGGTAGGCGTTGTCCATTTCCTCGGACGCCATGCCGGCCAGGTGGCCGCCCCACTCGTTGGCTTCCAGCAGGATCTCGTTGGACATCACGTCCAGCTTCTTCTGCACTTCGCCCTGCACGTTTTCGGTGCCCATGCTGCCGAGCACGCCGCCCAGCGCGCCCTTGGACACCGCATGGCTGATTTCCTTGCAGGCGCGCGCGACGACCTCGATGAGGAAGCGCAGATCGGCAGGAGTGTTGTGGCTTCGGGTCTGCTCGATCAGGTAGCGACTCAGGGTAACGCGGGACATGAAATGGCTCCGGAGGGTGGAAAAATGCGCGCAGTTTAGCGCGAGTCGTTTCTCAATGCCTCTCAGCGGGATAGAAGGCGCTGAAATGGCGGTAATGTCAGCCTGACAGGGGCTGCGAATTTATCTGACGCTGGTGTCGGCCACTGGTTCATCCGTCAGTCGGCACCCGATGCAGCCAGTCGCTGCACCTGGTTCCGGCCGTTGCGCTTGGCGTCGTACAGCGCGGCGTCTGCGACCTGCATCAGCTCCTCCAGCGTCTGCCCCTGGGCCGGCCAGACGGCCAGACCGGCGGAGAGGGTCACCGACAGCAGCCCCTCGCGGGTGGGCAGCGGCTGGCCAGCCAGCGCCTGGCAAAGCGCCTGCAGACGGACGAATGCCTCATCGCCGGCGGCACCGGGCAGCAACAGGAGGAATTCTTCGCCGCCGATACGGAACACCGCATCACTGCCACGCAGGTTGCTGGTCAGGTGGATGGCCACGGCGCGCAGCACGTCGTCGCCCACCAGGTGGCCGTGGCGGTCATTGAGCTGCTTGAAGTGGTCGAGATCGATCAGCGCCAGGGAAATAGGTGTGCGCTCGCGCTGGCTGCGGGTCAGTTCGCGGGCGAACAATTCGCCCAGGTGGCGGCGGTTGTAGAGGCCGGTCAGCGGGTCGCGCAGGGCCTGCTCCTGCAACTGTTCGTGCAGGCGGGTGATGGTGCGCAGGCGCTCCTCGCTGGTGGCCAGCGCCTCGGCCAGCTTGAGTTCGCTGCAATGGCGCTCGGTGATGTCACGCAGGTAGAGCATCTGTCCGAGGATGAAGGTACCGCTCCGGGTCACCCGCTCGATATCGCGGGAGCGCACCTCGAAATAGCGCGAGGAGCTGGCCGGGATCAGCAGCATCTCCCGCTCCCCCGCCGCCAGCATCGCCTCCAGTTCCAGGCCGTAGACCGGCCACTTGGACAGGACCGTGCCCTGCCAGGACGCAGACTGCCCGGCGAGTTCCAGGGCGGCGGGGTTGGCGTCGATCACCCGGCGCTGCGGGTCGACCACCAGCACCGGATCGGGCAGTTCCTCCAGCAGCAGGTGGCGCGCGACCGGCAGCAGGTCGAACAGGCGCACACCGAGGATCAGGCAGGCAAAGGCCACCAGGGTGAAGGCGAAGCTGAATGGCGTGGGATCGAAGCCGAACAGGGTCCAGCCGAAGACTACATAGCTCAGGTTGGCGCCCCAGGGCACGCAGGTGACCAGCACGAACGCCAGGTAGTGCCGCCGGTGCAGGCCGTGGCTGGCCAGGGCGGCGCGGGTCACCACGGCCAGGCAGAAGATCATGAAGACGTAGACATAGATGGCCACAGCATCGAACAGCGGGCCGTGGTCATAACGAATGGCCGCGCCCGGACTGTCGTCCATCGGCAGGGTACCGGGGCCGTAGAACAGCTGGTGCCAGGGGTTGCTCAGGGCCATGGCCGAGGCGACCAGCGGGCCGATGCCCAGCAGCAGGAAGCCGCGCAGCGTCAGGGGCTCACGGATGCTGTTGACGAACTGCCAGAGGAACACCGCCCAGAAGGTCGGCACGCCGATGATCCCCGGCCAGGCCATGCTGGCCCAGAACACCTTGCACTGCGGCCCTTGTGCGGCAAGCTCCAGCCCCGCTGCGGCGAGCCACCAGCAGATGCCGGCATGCAGGACGATGAAGCTCTCTCGGCCAGGAAAGTGGCGCTGGCGGCTCACCCAACGCGCCATCAGGATCACCCCGATGCCGACCGCGAGGGTCAGCGCCACCGGCCAGCTGAAGCTCCAGCCACCGGACAGGCAGGCGTTCATCGCCGGGCTCCGGGGAGCTTGGCAAGCGACAATACGGGGTGCGAATGGGACTGCTTGAGGCTGGTCACTGGCCGTCCTGACCTGAAAAAGGGCCGTCTGCTGCGGCCCGTGGAATGACAGGACAAAGATACATCAAAACGCCAGCACTGCCGCCTGCAAGCCGCGTCACTCATCAGGAACGGGTGGCTGGCCGGCGCAGCAGGCTGAACGCCATGACGCCCAGCAGGCCGACGCCCAACAGCAGCACGGCCCAGAGGCCGACGCGCTTCCAGACGATCTGCTCGGCAGTCTGCCGTTCCGCCGGGTGTTCGCCGACCTGCGCCGGTATCGCCACCGCCTCGGCGCGGCCCATCTTCTCCAGGCTGGAAGCGTCGAAGCCCGGCACCAGCGTGGCCAGGGGCAGCTCCGTGCGGCTGGCTTCGGCATTGCCCAGCGCCAGGGTGAACGGCGGGTTGCCACGGGCGAGGAACACCACCTGGGTGGCATGCATACCCACCTCCAGGCGCGGCACCTGCTGGCCGAAGCCGCCGGCACGCTGGTCCACCGTCAGGCGCAGCTGCTTGACCGCCATCCAGCCCGGCAGGTCCAGTTCCTCCTGGGCCACTTCCTTGCCGTCCTGGGGCAGGCGGTAGAGCAGGCCCGACGCCAGCGGCTGCCATTGCGGCGCGCCGTCACGACGCGCCTCCACCTGTATCGGCAGCAGGCTTCCTGGCCGCTCCACGGCAATGCGCAGACGCTCGATGGGCAGCCCCAGGGGCAGGTCCCAGAGGTACTGGCCATCCTTGCTGCTGACCGGCTCCAGCGGTGCCGACCAGGCCATCGACGCCGGCAGGCTCTCGCGACTGGCGCTCACCACCTTCACGGCGGTCAGTTCTGGGGCTTGCCGCGGGCTCTGCCAGAGCAGGCGCAGATAGCGCGCCGGGCGTCCCGGCAGGGTCACTTCGCGCTGGTCGATGCGTTGATCGGCAAAGGACAGCCGGGCCACCTGGCCATCGCCCCAGGACTCCCAATGCTGCAGGTCATCGCTGGCCTCGATGCTGAAACGCTGGAAGCCTTCGCCACCACCGTTCCAGTCCAGGCTGAGCTTCTCCAGGGGCGCCTGTACGCCGCTGGCGTCCAACAGCCAGCCGCGCAATTGCTCGCCAGCCGAAGCCGGGCTCTCCGGCACCACCTGCACCACCGTCCCCGTGGTGCTGCGCTCAATTCGCACACTGGGCAACCCCGCCGCACTCTCGGTGGAGCCGTGCAGGGGGAACCAGCGCAATGGATGCTCATGACGGGCGCGACGTTCACTGGCGCTGCTGCGGGTCAGGGCGTAGGCCAGGGCCTCACCCTCGGCGTTGAACACCCGCAGGTCGCGCAGGTCGGCATGGCGCGCGGCGAAATGCAGGGCCATGGGCATCTCCAAGCGATACCAGGGCCCCTGGCCTTCCACGCGCAGTTCGACGCGGGTGGTGAAATCCTCGGGTTGCTCGGCGGCGAGCAGCGGCTGGCAAAGCAACCCCAGGCCAGCCAACAGGGCCAGTCCGGGGCGGCGCAGGGAAGACAAATCGATCATGCGTTGACCCGCTCCTGTTCAGGTTCCGCGCGCCTGGGCGGCAGGGGCGCGAAGTAGCCGACGACCAGCAGCAGGACGCCGACGCCGATGAAAGACACGATGCGCTCCAGGCCACCGCGGTTGCCCAGTTCGACGAAGAACAGCTTGGCCACCACCAGCGCGATCAGCACCGCACCCACCAGCCAGAGCTGGCGCCAGGCGCGCAGATGACCGACCACCATCAGGCCGAGGGCGATGCTGGTCCAGACGATGGACAGCCCGGCCTGCACCAGCATGGAGTCCAGCTGCGCCTCCAGTTGGTAAGGCACACCGCCCCAGTGATGCGCGCAACGGAATACCGCCGCCGTGGCCAGGGCGAACAGCGACACGCCCGCCACGCCCTGGATCAGCCAGGCCGGCAAGTCAGGCAAGCCGAACCGGGGCAGGCAGTCACGCACCCAGAGGTAGGCGCCCAGCAGCGCGAACAGCAGGCCCAATTCCAGCGGATTGAGCAGCGGCAAATAGGGCAGCGGCTCTGCAGCGCCATCGCTCCAGGCGTTGGCGATCCAGAACCAGGCCAGCATCAGCAGTGCCAGCGGTAGCGAGGCCCACAGGCGGTACTCCCGTGGATAGGCCGCCACCGGCCAGGGCAGGCGCGGACGCAAGGCCACCAGCAGCAGCCAGGCACTCGGCAGCAGCGCCCAGCCCAGCCACCGCCAGGCGTTGTACTGCTCGGACAACAGCATCAGCAGGTAGCGGAGTTCCAGCGCCAGCACGCCGAGCAGCAACCAGCACCCCAGCACATGGGAAGCGCTGCGCGCCCCGCTGGGCAGGAGTCCATCCAGCCTGCGCAGCGCCAGCAGGTGCACGACGAACAGCGCGCCCCAGCCCGCCCAGCCAAAGCTCGCCGCCGGGTGGTACTGCGGTTCCCAGGCCACCGCCAGCGCCGCCACACCCGCCGGCGCCACCACCAGGCACAGCAGCGCCAGGGCACGCCATTGCTCGCGGCCGGCCAGCCAAGTCGTGAAGAAGGCGCTCGCGGACGCCAGCAACAGGGCCAGCGGCACCTGCAGTTCGGGCGCGGCGAAGCGGCCGATCTCCGCCAGCCAGGCCAGGGCCCACCAGCCGGCGCTCCAGGCCAGCAGCAGCTGCGCCAGGTGCGCGAGGCTGAGGCCACCCATGGCCGCCTCCGCCCGAGCCGCCCGTTGCAGGCGCCAGGCACCAACGAAGGCTGCCAGCGCCAGCACCGCCGGCGTCCAGAAACCGGCATGGGCCAGCGGGCGCAGGCCTTCACCACTCAGCTCACCCAGCAACAGCGGACTCACCGCGAGGAAGCTGAAACCGGCCAATAGCTGCAGGAACAGGCCAAACCAGAACGCCGCGCGCTGTTGCAGATACAGGCTGAGCCAGAGGATCAACAGACCGCTACCCGCCCACACCGCGCCAGCGGTACGCCAGGGCAGCACGAACAGCACCGCCAGGTTGACGAAGGCCAGCCCCGCCAGCAGTACCAGCGACAGGCTCCGCAGCAGCCGCACATCCGCACGCGCCAGCGGGTGACGGGCGGCCAACAGCATCCCGGCGATCAGCGCCAGGCCGATGAGCGAAGCCACCATCAATCCGCGCCACCCCGGCACGGCACCGCTGCCAAGGCCGGAACCGTCCAGATCAAGCAGGAAGATGGCGCCGCCAAGCAGTTGCACCGCGAAGGCGCTGAACAGGAAAGCGCGGGAGAGCAGGCGAAGCCCGACGAAGATCGTCGCCAGCCCCGCCAGCGCCCAGGCGATGGCCGTGCCTTCGGCTGCAAAGCAAAGCGGCGCCATCAGGTAGAGGAACGCCAGCCCCGCACAGGCGAACACCGGCGCACTGCGCTGCTCCAGCCCCGTAGCCGCGTCGACAGGCGCCCGGCGCAGTTGCCAGAACACGAACAGCAGCGCCGCACCCAGCATCAACGCGCCCAGGGGTGAGCCATCCAGCAGCGTGTAGCTGCCCGCACGCAGCCCACCGAGGAAGGCCACCGCCGCGCCAAACTGCAGCAGCAAGGCGAACGCCCGCGCCAGCGGCCGGCCCTGGCGCAAGCCGAGCCAGTAGATGCCGGCGCCTTCCACCGCCCAGGCGGCGGAAGTCCAGCGGGCGTCCAACCCCAGGGGAATCGCCAGACTGCCGAACACCACGCCCAGCGCCAGGCAGGTTTCCACCAGCAGCAATGCGCGGCCAGCGGTGCGGCCCGCCAGAATGCGCGCCAGGACGATGTAGAACAGGCCGAGGGCGAGGGCACTGAAGGCGGTGCCGAACTCGATATGGCGGATCAGCGCCACCTGCAGGCCGAAACCGATGATCGGCGGACCGAACAGCACGGTGCCGTCCACCGTGTCAGCCTGGCGCGCCGACCAGCGCAGCAGCTCGCCACGCTCCTCTGGCGCATCCGCCGCCTCGGCCAGCTTGCGCCGGGCAAAGAGCAGGCCGATACCCACGTACATCAGGAAGAACAGCACCAGGAAGGGCTCGGTGCTGGCAAAGAGCTCCGGCCGGTAGGAACGCAGGCCCCAGGCGAAGCCAATGCCGAAGGTGCCGACGAAGCCGATCAGGTTGAGCAGGCGCCAGGCCTTGAACCAGGCGATGGCAAAGATGCCCGCATTGAGTAGCGCGAAGTAGCTGAACAGCGCCACATGGTCGCCGCTGCCGCTGGAGGTGAGGATGGGCGCGGCAAAGCCACCCAGCGCCGCAGCGGCGGCAAGCCCCAGGGCGTCCTGCGCCACCGCGAGGATCGCGGAAAACAGGGTGACCGCCACCAGCAGGCCGAAGGCCATCTTCGGGTCCAGCAACGGGTGTAGGCGCATGGCCGCGAATACCGTCAGGTAGAGCACGGCGATCCCGGCACCCTGAAGCATCAGGCCGTAATTGGGATTACGCCGGCGTAGCCACCAGCCGAGCCCCAGCAACGCGATGGCGGCCAGCGCCACCCCGGCGTAACGCAGCTCCACCGGCACCACCATGCCTTCGGTGGCGTAGCGCAGCAGGAAGGCCAAGCCGAGGAACAGCAGCACAACGCCGATGCGCAGCACGGTATTGCCACCGAACAGCCAGTTGCGGGCGGCGGCAAAGCCCCGTTCGAGCAGGGAGGGCTCGCGAGGCTTGGGGGGAATCGGTGGCGTCCGGCGTGGTGCCCCGGGGCGCGCTTCCTGGCCCCAGGCGTCAGCAGCAGCGGCGGCAGGAGCAGGCTCGGGGGCCGGTTCGGCCGCAGCGGTGGGTTGTTCCAGCACGTCAGCCGGCAGCTCCCAGACCAGATCGCTGTCGTCAGGCACCCGTTCAGGCGCGGCCTGCGCCGCTGGCGCCACCGGCTCGGCAACGGGAGGCGCCGCCTCAGCTGGCTGCGCCCCGCCCTGCTCCACCTTGAGCAGACGCTCATGAATGGCCTGGGTGCCTTTGTCGAAGCGGGCGGCGAAGCTGGCCAGCGACTTGCGCAGCTCGGCGTTCTCCCGCATCAGCCACTGGAGGCGAATGGCCTGCCCCAGCCCCAGGCCCATCAAGCCGCCGAGCAGGGCACCCGTGACGCTTTCATCTATCCCGGCCCCGAAGGCCAGGCCAATCAGCATGAAAATCCATTGCATGCAGCGATTACTCAGATGGTTGGGCAGGTTGGCCGCATTCCTCGCGACCGGTATCAGCTAGAAGCTACAAGAGAACCGGCATCGTCCCCAATAAGAGACGTCTCAGTTCTGACTCACAGACACAGAAGATTCCTACAGCTCAGCACAACACCGGCACAAATCCGCAGAGACAAAGGGAAATTTCATGTTCCCCGACGGGAAACTGTTCACTTTTTCACCAACATCGCTATGATGCCCGCCCTTCTCCCCTAGCCTGCTCGCCGACCATGAAGACCATGATGATCGTCGGTGCCGACCTCGACCGGACGGACACCTGGATCAAATACGAAAAAACCATGTGCCACGCCTGCGTTTCCAGTTGCTGCACCATGCCGGTCGAAACGCGCCTGAGTGACCTGATCCGCCTGGAACTGGTGGCCGAGTTCGAGCGTGGCGAGCCGCCGAAGAACATCGCCAAACGGCTGATGAAGGAAGGCGTGGTAGAGCGCTTCAACCAGAAGTCCGGCATCTTCACCCTCACGCGCATGGGCAACAACGACTGCTACTTCCTCGACCGCAAGAGCCGTCTGTGCACCGTCTACGACAAGCGCCCGGAAACCTGCCGCAACCACCCGCGCATCGGTCCGCGCCCAGGCTACTGCGCGTTCAAGCCCAAAGACTGACGCCCCCTCTCCCGAAGGGAGAGGGAGCAGTCCGCACGGAATCTAGCCGCTGCGCTTTCCCTGTGGGGGCGATTTCAATCGCAAAGGGCTGCGCAGCAGCACCAACCAACCCCCGAGCGGCGACTCGCCCTCACCCCAACCCTCTCCCGAAGAGAGAGGGAGCAGTCCGCGAGGAATCTAGCCACTGCGCTTTCCCTGTGGGGGCGATTTCAATCGCAAAGGGCTGCGCAGCAGCCCCAACCAACCT
>NZ_SSOM01000073.1:0-367960 GCF_029871235.1 Pseudomonas sp. BN411 | reverse complement strand
TTTCCCTGTGGGGGCGATTTCAATCGCAAAGGGCTGCGCAGCAGCCCCAACCAACCTCCGAGCAGCGACTCGCCCTCACCCCAACCCTCTCCCGAAGAGAGAGGGAGCAGTCCGCACGGAATCTAGCCGCCGCGCTTTCCCTGTGGGGGCGATTTCAATCGCAAAGGGCTGCGCAGCAGCCCCAACCAACCTCCGAGCGGCGAATCACCACCCTGTAGGGTGCGCCGCGCGCACCGGGAACCCGCTTCGGGGCAATCGATCAGCCCCTGACGGCGCCCAATACCTTCTTCACCAGGCTCACCCCGGCCAGCACCAGCGCACCGGACACAATGCCCGCCACGCCGTCGATCAGGATCTGCACCAGCCAGGAGAGACCACCAGCAGCGGCCAATACCGGCTCCAGCAGGTGGTGAGCGGCGGGAATGCCGTGAAGGATGATGCTGCCGCCCACCAGGAACATGGCGGCGGTGCCCAGCACCGACAGACCTTTCATCATCCAGGGCGCGGCGGCAAGGATGCCGCGGCCGATGGCTTGGGCCGTCGAACTGGCCCGGCGCACCAGATAGAAGCCGAGGTCGTCCAGCTTCACGATGCCCGCCACCAGCCCGTACACGCCCACGGTCATGATCAGCGCGATGCCCACGAGCACCGCCACCTGCTTGCCGAACACCGCATCGGACACGGTGCCCAGGGTGATGACGATGATCTCGGCAGAGAGGATGAAGTCAGTGCGGATGGCGCCCTTGATCTTGTCCTTCTCCATGGCCACCAGATCCACGTCCGGATTGGTCACGGCCTCGGCCAGGGCCGCGTGGGCCTGCTCATCCTCTTCGTGGTTGTGCAGCCACTTGTGCGCCAGCTTCTCGAAGCCTTCGAAGCAGAGGAAGGCACCGCCCAGCATCAGCAACGGGATCACCGCCCAGGGCGCGAGCGCGCTGATCAGCAGGGCCGCCGGCACCAGGATCGCCTTGTTCACCAGCGAGCCCTTGGCCACCGCCCATACCACAGGCAGTTCACGCTCGGCTCGGACGCCGCTGACCTGCTGGGCGTTCAGCGCCAGGTCATCGCCCAGTACGCCCGCGGTCTTTTTCGCGGCGACTTTGGTCATTACCGAGACGTCATCGAGCAGCGTCGCGATGTCGTCGATCAGGGTCAGCAGGCTGGCTCCGGCCATGGTGTGTCCTTGCAGTGGGGGGCGTTGATGCCGCAATTCGGCGAAGGCGAACTACAGACAAAATCGCCCCGCCGGTCAACCCGGCGGCCCCTTTCTGCCAGCAGCTTCTCGTTCGCCACTGACCACTTCCATGTCAGACGCCTTGGTCTTGGGCTTGATCAGGCTGAAATCGATCAGCGATTTGGGCTCGTAAGGGTTGCCGATCAGCAGCGGGCGCGGCTGGAAGGCGGCGTTGACCAGGCTGCGGCTGGGGTCGAAGTCATCGAAGCTGAGCCCGGCCAGGTCCGCCCAGGTGTGGATGAAACTGGAGCTGCTGTAGGGCCGGTCGAGGCTGGCGCCCAGCTCCTGCGGGTGCTCGGTGTGCCACTGGGGCGAACGCCAGAGCATGAAGGGGATGGTGTACATGGGCGCGGTCGGCGCTGCCTCATTACGCCCCAGCACGTCGGGATGCTCCGGGTCGAACACCGCTTCGCCATGGTCGGAAAGGTAGAGCAGGAAGCCGTTGTCGCGGCTGCCGGAGAACTTCTCGATCAGGCTCGACACCACATGGTCGTTGAACAGCACGGCGTTGTCGTAGCTGTTGTAGGTGGGCAACTGGTCGTCGGTGACGTTGGCCGGCACGCCCTGGCGGCCGGTGAAGCGGTCGTATTCCTGCGGGTAGCGGTACTGGTAGCTCATGTGGGTGCCCAGCAGGTGGACCACGATGAACTTGCGCGGCGCCGAGTCGGCCAGCACCTTCTCGAACGGTGGCAGCACATCGTCGTCGTACTGGCGCGCGTTCTGGTTGCGGTTGTTGTTCAGGTAGAACTGCTCATCCGCCTGCTTGGAGAAGTTGGTGAGCATCGTGTTGCGCTTGGTAAGGGTCTGCTGGTTGGTGATCCAGTAGGTCTTGTAGCCGGCCTGCTTCATCATGTTCAGCAGCGACGGCTTGCTCAGGTAGAGATCGGGGTTCTGCTCGTCGGCGAAGGTCAGCACCTGCTGCAGCGCCTCGATGGTGTAGGGGCGTGGGGTGATGACGTTGTCGAAGACATCCAGCTGGTCGCGGATACGGTCGAGGTTCGGCGTGGTCTGGCGCGGGTAGCCGTAGAGGCTCATGCGCTGGCGGTTGGTGGATTCCCCGATCACCAGCACCAGGGTGGCCGGCAGGCCGGCGTTGGCATCCTTGAAGTTGGCCAGCGGCGCGATGCGGGCGTTGCCTTTCAGCAGGTCATGCATGTCGGCCAACTGCTGGCGGTACTGGCGGTAGCCCACCAGCAATTGCCAGGGCACGGCCGGTTCCATGCGTTTTTCGAAGCTGTCGCGGGCCGCCTCGAAGGTCTCGTTGCCCAGCCCCTGCTTCATCGCCGGATACCCCACCAGCGCCGCCAGCAGCGCCAAGCTCGCGAGCATCGCCTTGCCACGCGGCAGATGGACCGGGCGCAGGCGCGTCCACAGCAGCACGGCGCCCAGCGCGTAGCCGAGGAAGGCTGGAATCATCCACCAGGCGAAGTACTGAGTCAGGTACTCGGAGCCTTCCGCCACGTTCGATTCGAACATGATGAAGATGACGCTCTGGGAAAACTCCTGGCCATACACCAGGAAATAACCGAAGGCCGGCAAGGAGGCGAGCCAGAGCAGCCCGCCCAGGACAGCAGCGATGGTCCGCGTGCGCGCCGGGAAGAGCAGTACCGGGATCAGCCACAGGCCGCTCAGCAGGAACGCCTGGCGGAATCCGCTGAATCCGCTGGTGCCGGTTACCTGGATAAGGAACTGGGTGACACCCGAGAAATACCAGAAGAAGAGAAAGAGCCAGCCTAGTCCGGCCCAGTCGAATCGCCGATCCTCGGCGCTTTTCACTCCAATCGTCATAAACACCCGCCTGGTTCAGCCCCGACCAGTCGATCCGGTCGCAAAGCGAGGAATATGACTGCGAAGTCGTGAAAAGTTCGTCAATTAATCGATCAACGTGAGGCGTTCAGGGGTGAACCGCGCTCCTGCCAAACAGAGCCGCCTCAAGCGACGGCTCTGTGGACGTTGACAGGCCCCGTCACTGATTTGCGTTAGGCGCGACCTCCGCTCGCAGGGGTTCGACCTCGACCGTGAAATCCCTCTGCTGCCCTGTTTCCTCGATCTGGTGGACGCCTAGGCCGGAAACCGTACCGGTCGTACCGGGAGCAAAGGCTCCTGGTTCAGGCCCCCTGACCCTGAAATCACGATCGGATTCGCAATCGCAGTCCGGCGCCCCTACGAACGGTCCGGCATTGAAGGTGCCATCCTGATGGAAGTGCGCGAAGCCAGGGTGTATGTCCGCGACGAATTCGTTGTCGTCATCGTCCAGCACCTGGTTTTCATCGAACGCCCGCCCCCTGATGCCTCTCAGCAGCTGGAACTGGTTATCCAGCGTCAGGTTCCAGGTGATACGGAGGCCGAAACTGTCCTCGGCTGCGGCCGCCTCCTGGACGAAATGGACGGCGATGGGATTACGGTCGACAAACTTCAGCGTCAGGCTCAGCGTGCCCTTGTTGCGCCCATCCCCGGGATTGCCGGTGAATACGCAATTGCTGACCTGGGCATCGTCGAAGGTGATCGACCAGCCGGTGTCCCTGCCGGCGTCGGCCAGCTCACAGATACCGGCGTGTGCCGGGGTGGAGTACATCCCTGCGCCGACGATGCTGATCGCAAAAGGAACGGAGTAGACCTTCAACCAATGAGTGAACATGGCTTGCCTCCTGAACAAGGAGAGGGGGCGAAGTCTTTCTTCCTGACTGTTCGCCGCGAAACGCCCGCGGCCCTCGCCCAATGCGTGCCTAAGACATCTTGCTGGGTTGTGCTTGGGACTCCCTCAGTAGAGCGGCCGATTTACACACGACTCTGGCTCCTGCCCTCTCCGCCAGAGGCGGAAGTCCGGGTTCGCGATTGGTGAACCAGTTTTTCAGTCTATCGGCGGACAGGCTGTGCCGTTGTGCAGCTATTGCAGTGACTTGTGCGTGTTCTGCGGCGTGGCATCGCGGCGATATTCCGTAGGCGTGATGCCCATGCGCTGGTGGAAGGTCCGGGTGAAGTGCGAGGCGTTCGACATGCCGACCGCGCAGGCAACCTCCGACACCGTCGCCCGAGGGTTGGCCAGCAGCTCCCGCGAGCGCTCCAGGCGGAATCGGCACAGGTATTCGCGGAAGGTCAGGCCGAAGGCACGCTTGAAGGTTCGGCTGAATGTGTAGACGTCCATCTGGCAGGAACCAGCGACGTCCCGCAGCCGCAACGTCTCCGAGTAGTGGTGCTCCACGTAGTTCGCGGCCAGTTGCACCGACTGCATCGACAGCCCCGGCGCGCTGATGCGGCTTTCCCGCGGGATGAACGGCACCGGCATCGCAATCTCCCGACGCTCCTGCCCGCGCGTCGGCAGGACGGGCAAGAGCGCGGAGATTCGCTGGCTCAACTGTTCGGCGGTCACCGGCTGGACCAGGAAGTCCCAGACCCTGGTGCGAAATGCCCACACGGCCAGTGCCTCGGAGTGCTGGAGGGTGAGCATCAGGATGGGCAGGGACGGGTAGGCCTGCTTGGTGGAGCGCAAGGCCTGCAGGGACGGCACGTCGGGATAGTCGTATTCGAAGCAGGACAGCAGCGGCGTGCCCTGATCGATATTCAGCGGTATCGCGGCCCGTTCAACCACGCGCCTGATTTGAAACTGCTCTTCCAGCGCCCCGATCGGACTGGACGCTGCCCTGTTGGTGCGAAGATCCGCCCAGACAACACATGGCAAGCTCATCGCTTTGTCTCCCGCCACAGCTCAGGTCGACAACCCCGCAATCTTAACGGCAAGACAGAGCAAGGAATCCACGCACTGACTGACGGAGGCAGGGCGAGCCCATGACCGTAGGATGGGTTGAGCGAAGCGATACCCATCATTCCGCGTAAGGCATGGACGAAAAAACGCAAAAGCAAGGGACAAATCTATCTTTTTACTCTGATTTCGGTCTGCCCTAATTTCTCTGCTCGATGCGTCTGCCGGTGACCCGTTCGTTCTCGGCCACAGACCGGTAGTTGCCCCGCTGGACAATGTGATGCGGGTAGTTTGGCAACAGAACTCGCCCTACCCTGGGCATGCCTTCTCCCTCCATGCAGACCTAAAAGAACGTGTTCTCTATTCAATGGTTTGGAGTAGGAAAAATGAATCTGCCCCCTTTCCGCTTGCTACCTTACCCGCCATCAGCAATTCATTACTGGAACATATGTATCCTCCTTAATTCTAAAATTCACGGGAGAAATATTGAATCCCTCCCCATTCACAAAAAATTCAGGAAAAATCACCAAAAAATTATCAATCTTCCCATTCGATAGAGACACAGAAATAGCCTTATTCTCCTGGCTATTCGCATCGAAACTGCCCTGTATATTAATCTGAATTTTTCTCCGTTCCCCATAACTCGACACAAGTACAATGTAGGGCGAAGATACACTGATAACCGCAGGGCCCTCGGCGGCCCTTTGCTGTTCATCGTACGCTTTCCTGGCCTTTCCCTTGGCTTCTGTGCTTAAGGCCCAAAAAGGCTTAGCCCTGTTCGGATATAGCCAGAATTTAATTACCAACTTTGTATCAACTGCACTGATAATGGATTCCGTAGCAGGGTCCCATTCCGGCGTGCCTGGTAGTTTTGCGTGAATAACCGCAGCCACCACTCCCGAAAAAGGCGCAGGATCCTTGACGCCATACCATCTGGCCTCAAGAGCACCAGGACAGGTTCGATTAGCTGAACGGAGAGCGCCGGTCACCGCCTCAGGATGAAGATATGGACCAGTGCTGCATCCAGAAATCAACAGAGCGAAACTAATCGCAAGTATTCTTGCCGACATGAACACCTCTACCACAAAAAAAGGGACAGCTTTATAAAACCACTCTAATCCTGCTCACCAGGACAGATTTAGAGTAAGCAAAGTAAATCTGCCCTCTTTTTTCCTTTTTTTTGCTTTTTTTCTTATCAGCTATCGCACAGCTTTTCAGGTGCAGGAGTTGACTTCATCGACAACGGAATTGCCATTTCGGTATCGGGTACTGGAAGTAACTCAAACAACCCAAGGAAGCAGCTCAGCGGCTCCGGCTTCGAACCTGATGGAATGCGCCCGACACCTACGATTGCCTGGTAGTCCTTGCCGGGCTCCAGCTTGTAGACCTTTGCCCCCGCCTTACAAACGCTATAGGTACTGCCATAGCTGCCAACAGCTGCACCCAAGGAGGCAAGCTGGAAGGGTACATCGGCTCTTACCCGGTGCTCTGTCACCACCTTGGTGTACAGGCCCTCGGCCATGCGTACAGCGCCAATGTACTGAACCATCTCGGGCTCATAGCTTTTGGGCATGCCCAGAGTAGAAGGAGTTGCCGGGTATTGCGGATAGCTAGGATTAGGGGTTACCCCGTTATGAAAACGCCCCGCTTCGGCGAACTTGTGGCGCGGCGTGGGTGCACAGCTTCCGACAATGCTGTCACCAAATACAGACGAATTGGTGATGACCCGAATGCGCGCCGTTCCCTCTGCACTGAGCGGATCCTGGTACGGAACAGAGGAGATTCCCCCGCAACCTGACAACACTGCTGTTAAAAGCGCTAGCACAACTGCTCTTCCCACCTTCACATCCTTATGAATCTTTGTTGTTAAAAGTAAAACTATTGCACCCGTCAGGCCAATTAACAGAGTAGAAAGAAAGGGGACGAAAGAAAGAGGACAGACTTATTAAACCACTCTAATCCTAATCACCAAGACAGCTTTAAAGTAAGAAAAATAAATCTGCCCCCCTTTTTCTCCCCGCATTTATGCCGGCTGCCGGAAAGAACGATAATTCAATTAGGCCTTTGGCGCTGTCTGCGCACAACAGCGGACTGGCGCGAGCGATCCCTTCGCTGCTTGTTCAGCAGGCTGAGACGCCGTACCAGGTATCGAGCCCGCCAGCGAATCGGTTTTTCGATCGCCTCCTGCAACCTCGGTACTTCACTGGCAAAGTCCACGTCATCGGTTTCGTCATGCAGCTGGACGAAGTACTTGCGCTCGAAAGCCTTGCAATCTGCAAGCGGCAAGCCGGCCATCAGCCTGTAGAAACCCCAGAAACTCTCGTTGCCAGTCAGCGCATGATGCGAAATGAGCGCCTCAAGCGCCTGGCTCGCACGGTGTTTGTCCTTGCAGGCAATACGAATGGCGAACAGCTCGCCGTAGTTCTTGAAGGTGAAGGCGCTGCGCCCTTCGCGGCCAAAGAAGCGAGTGCCAGTGCCGCGCAGAATGGTTTCGAAAGCAGCCTTTGTGTAATAAACATCGCTGTACAGCACCAGAAGGTCACCGTCCTGCCAGAGGGATAGACCCGCCAGCAGGCTGTGCGCCTTGGTTTCGCAGTGCATTGGGCACCAGCTGGTAGCGGGAAACCCAGCAAAGGCAGCGCTGGTAGTAATCAGCCAAGCGGGTTCGATCCCCCCCTCCCCCAACAGGCGCAGCGTACGGCCCAACAGCGTCTCGCCACGCACTTCGATCAGTTGCTTGGGCGTCTCGGCCAGTTCCCAGCGTTCACGCTTATGGCCGCTCTCCGCAGCCAGAATCACTACCGTCAAATCCTGCACGGGTTGTCTCCTTGTGATGGCGAGATGGCTCATTCGACCCATCTTCCGCCAGTGATTGATCAG
Organism: Pseudomonas sp. BN411; assembly: GCF_029871235.1. GTDB lineage: Bacteria > Pseudomonadota > Gammaproteobacteria > Pseudomonadales > Pseudomonadaceae > Metapseudomonas. Next base: position 360,146 of record NZ_SSOM01000073.1, on the reverse strand, counting down.
AATTCGTGGGCGTGCGCAATATGGCCCCTCAAGCAGGGCGGTCATGTTTCGCGGGTATTCCATTGGTCCTTCAGGACGACTTTCCAGAAAGGCTTTTGCACACCTGAGAGGCGTATTCGACGAGGCCGCAATGGTAAGGCCGAGGCTAGAGCCCCCGACATCAGGAAACGCTGAAAATACTCAGCGAAAACTCCCAGCTGCTGAATGCCGTTCCCTGAGATCGCATTTGCGAGGTTGTCCCGGGAATAGGGGACAGGGCGCCGAAAGTAAAAAGCTCCCGCCGAATCATTCCGGCGGGAGCTTTTTTCATTCACTGATTGGAGATCAGACCTTGGTGAGCTCGGATAGCGGGACCAGGGATGATACCCAGCGTCCGCCACCATGCATGCCCACACAGGATTCAGTTCGATATATCGACTGCAGGCCAACAGATAACTATCGGACTGCATGATGCTCGACTTGTAGCGGCTTTCCCACACAGTTCCGGAGCGACCTTCCAAGCGATTGCGATAGCGCGTGGTGCTGGCGGCCAAGGTCTTCATTAACTGGCTTAGTCCACCGAGTGAATCATCTGGAGCCAGCAGCAGGTGCACATGATTGGTCATCAGGCAGAATGCATAGACCTTCACCCCGAAGGCATCCTCCAACTCGCGTAGATCAGCCAGGTAGCGCTCGAAATCAGCGTCCTCGGCAAACACGACTTGTCGGTTGTGCCCGCGCTGCACAATGTGATGCGGGTAGTTTGGCAACAGAACCCGCCCCAACCTGGGCATGGCTACTCCCTCCATGAAGACCTAGAACGTATTTTCTATTTCCAAGGGATTAGAGTAGGAAAAATAAATCTGTCCCCTTTTCGATCCGCCCCACGCTGGACATGGTTTATCCCGCCATGAGGACCTGGAACTTGCTCTCCCGCCCTAAGAAATTAGAGTAGGAAATATAAATCCCCCTCATTTTCGCACCTCCCCTTTTCGCTTAGCCTTTACAAACCTCATAAATCTTAGCTCTCAGCAAATCCAATTCATTATTTTCTGCAATCAGTGGCTGCCCATCACTATAAAGAACAATATCATTCAGAGACCCCATTCCTCCAAACATGGACAACAATCTTGACGAAGCAAATTTCACGTCACAATGAAAATCCAACCTAACTTCCTCAAGAGCCACAGCCCAATCATCCTCCCCCCCCAAACGAAGCAACTCAATTAATCGCTCTAGATCACAATCAATATTATTGAATCCCTTCATTTTAACGGACTCGAATTAATCACTTTAACTCCTTCAATCAGCCAAGGCTTCTGAACTACGATTTGCTGCGTACCACCAACATAGAATCCGCCTTGAACACCGACCTCACCAATATATACTTTGGTTCCGGCCGGTATTTCTATAGCAAAGCTTGTATCAATAGAAGACTTGGCTCCACCCGACCACTCCGGCAGAACTGCCTTGTCAATCCGCGTCTGCACAATACCAAGCGGCGGTTCACTACTAAAGAACTGACCAAGAGGTTTATCAGCAGTACCTGCACGGTAAAGAACGGTATCCTTCTCAAGGCTTATGACGGAATACCGTCCGCCAGAAAAAGTTTCAGCAATATTATTTGCTAATGGTCCTGGCTTGATGGCCGAAAAGGTATCCTCAATTCGCCCGAAATCTAATGCTGGCGCTTTTTGGACGCCGAGAGCCAATTCCTTCGCCGCAGCGGCTTCCTTGGCTGCAGCTAGAGCAGCCGCCCCGCTAAGAAGGATGCCTCCCGCAGCTCCAGACTCCTGCCAGAACGTCTGCTTCCAAGGATCGTAGGCCACACGCTCATCAGCATGGTTGATGTCCTGGAAGTGCCCGACGATGGCGCGCTCGTCATCGGTCAAGGCCAGTAGGCCGAGCACACTGTCAAATGTAGTAGAACCGTCTTTGACCTCCTTGAGCTGGGCATTGCAGGCGGCTTCGCCGCCTTCCTTGCAGCCGTACAGCCCTACACCGGTCTTGGCATCACTCAGCTCTTGGTACTTGTCCTTGACTTGGCTACGGCAGGCAGAAGGGTCCACTGCGGCTCGGCACCCAGTTAGTTCCTTGGCAAGCTCCCCAACTTCCTCGTGCTTGAGGTAGTTATTGACGGTCGCCTGTTGCGCCACCCACCCCGCTTTCTCCTGAGCCTTTTCATCCCCTCCCGCCGCTGCGGCCACAGTGATGCCAATCAACTGCGAGGTCATGGCCAGCACGCGCTCATGGGCCTCGCCGGGGAAGAGGTCTTTGCCGAAGGTATCGATCAAGGCCTCGTTAGCACCGGCCGCCAGAGCGGCGGTCCTGAAATCGCCTCCCGCCGCTTCGCCGATTAGGCCGCCGACAAGGGCGTGCACGGCCACTTTAGTGGGCAGCCCCGTGCCTAGCAGGCCGTCGCCCACCTTGACGTAAATCGCTGCAGTCAGCGCATTGGCCGCCAAGTCGATGGCAGCCTGGGTCAGGTTGTCCTTGAATTTGCCGCCCTGAAGCACGGTCTTCATGGCGGAGTTGACGGCTATTTCAAGGCCAATGCCGCCATCGGCAACCCCACCGCTTACGCCTGCCACCACATAGTTCTTCAGGCTGTCGTGGCTGAGGGTGTCTTTCAGTGCCGCGCCCGGGTCGCCCTTGTTGTTGATCGCGCTGGTGGCACCGGTAGTGGCGACCGAGGTGATGACACTGGTCGCCGCGACATTGCCCCAGCCGGCGGCCACGCTGACGCCCAAGGCGTTGGTGCCTGCGGCGGCCATGGCGGTGCCTGAACCCGCTGTCGCGCCTGCCGAGGTGCCCACAGCCGCGCTAGCCGCACCCCAGGTCAGGTAGGTCACGAGGATCGCAATCGCCAACTGCGCTCCCGCTCCCAACCCGGAGTGGCTGTACTTGAACGAGTCATGGATCTCCTTCACTCGCTGCCAATCCACATCCCCCCGCTGCTCCATCTCCTTGATCCAAGCGAGGCTTGAGTCGGCCTGCACCATCGCGTCGATGGTCTGACTAACAGTCTTCTGGTCGATGTGCTTGAGATCGAGCTTAAGGCCGTCCACCGCCTTGATGGCGATTTCGCCCTGCGCGACGAGTTCGCTCTGGCGCACCGTTTCGTCGGTGGTGCCCTTGCCCTTGGCGCTGACCCAGGCCAGGTCGCCCTTGCTCTTCTCGTGGCTTTCCTGGTGCAGGTCCTTGACCGCTTCGAAGGCAATCTCGCCACCGCTGTCCAGGGTCAGGTCAGCGCCGGAGTCCAGCGTGGCCTTCTGGTAACGCTGGCCGCCTTCGCTGACCAACGTGAGGTCGCCGCCAGCAATGATGCTACTGCCGACGTTGCGCACATCGGTGACTTCATCGCGCTGGGTCTTCTTGCTGCCGAAGCTGCCCTTTTTCTTCATGTCGTACAGCGAGTAGTCGCTGTCTTCTGCGGCCAGCAGGCTGAGATCGTTGCCCGCGTAGAGGTAGGCTTCATCACCTGCCTCAAGGCGGCTCGCGGTGATGCTCAGATCGTTGCCGCTGATGACGCTCAGGTCGCCACCGGCGGTGATTTCGCTGCCCTGCTGGCGGACCTGGTCCTTCTGGATATCGAGCTTCTTGCCACCGCCCTTGTAGTGGTATTCGTAGTGGCTCTCGTTGGCTGCCGAACCGATATCTAGATCACGCCCGGCTGCCAGATCGATATCTCCCCCCGCGCCGAGACGACTGGCAATGACTGCGAGATCGCGCCCGGCCTCGATTTCGAGATCGCCATCTACCTGCAACTCGCTGGCATGCTGAGTGATGTCGATTTCAGTCCAGCGCGATTTCTTGGCGCGACCTTCGGCGGTGTCCACTTCGGTGGCGGAGGCGATGAGAAGATCTCGCCCCGCACTCAGGCTGGCATTACCACCAGCACTCAGCACACTGCCGATGTTGACGAGATCGCGACCCGCCGAGAGGCTGAGATTGTTGCCAGCTTCGATTCGGGCAGCGTTATCCATGACGCTGTCCTGGCGTGTGGTGGGGCCGACATTCCTCAACGAGCCCTGGCTACGTTCGTTGATGATGTCGCCAGTGAGGGCGATGGCACTGACATCGCGCCCAGCGATGATGCCGCCCTGGGCGTTACGGATACTGTCGGTGGCCAGCAGGTCAAGGCGGTTACCTGCTTCTATCAGACCGCTGTTGGCGATATTGCCGCCGGTGGCGCTGAGGTTGTTGCTTGCGCGCAGGGTGCCCTGGTTGCTGAGCTCGCCACCGGAAATCATTGCCACGTCCTTGCCCTGGATCAGCGCACCGCTGGGTGCCAGGCGACCATCGGCCTGGGCCAGGTAGAGCACCGGCACCAGGACCTTTTCGCCGTTCACCACGTGCACTTCCATCCAGACGATGTCGTGGGTCAGCGCTGCTACCTGGGCGGCGGACAGGCTTACGCCGACGCTGAGGCCCAGTTGCTGCTTGCTGGCGATGGCGTTGTCCATCAGGTAGCGGAACATTGCCTCGTCGCTGGTCAGGCCGTCGAGGAAGCGCTGGCCGGTACGGGCGGCAATGGCCTCACGAACCAGGCGCTGCTCATAGAGGCCATCGCCCAGGCGCTTCTGTGTATGGTCCGGGTCATAGCCGAGGTTGCCGAGCATGTAGTCGGAGCTGAGGAACTGCCTGAGGTTGGTGAGTTCCGGGTTGGTTTCGATCAGGTATTTGTGCGACTTGGATTGGCCATTGGTGGCCGGTAATCCCTGGACGTGATCGACCGTCTGGGCGGGCGGATTGCTGGCGCCGCCCGGCACGCTCGCGATGGCATCGCCTTGGGAAGGATTGCCGGTTACGCCGGTCCGCTCGGGAGCTGCAGCGCCAGTGGACGCACCATCTGTCTCTACGCGGATGGCCCCAATGCGGGTGCTGTCGATGAGCTGACGGTCGCCCAGCCCCAACTGGCCAATAGCGATGCTTGCCGGCCCCCGCTCATCGATCTGGGCCTCGCGCGCGAGGGTACCAGTCAGGTCGCGCTCACGCTGGGCGAAGTCGATGCTGCCACCTGTCATATTCCAGCTCTTCGGGCCCTGGTCGGCCTGAGTCGCATCGACGTCACTGGCGGAGATGCCGCTCAGGCGGAACAGGCCATTTGGCTCACTGGGTATGCGGAAACCAGGGAGGGTCAGGGGGTTGACCTGCTGCTGGGCCAGATCCGGTGGCAACTGGGCATTGATACGAATCGCTGTGCCGCCCGTGCCGGAAGCCACGGAGGTGTCGGAGGTCCTGTTGATGCCGCCCGCATGGGCGACATTGCTGCGACTGACGCCATTCCCCAGGCTGCTGGACGCATTGATGTACACGTTGCCGCCAGCCTGGACGATGGCGTTCGCCGCGACACCACTATTGATAGTGGTCTCGGAAGAACTGGCCAGGATGTAGCTGTAGAAGCGGTCCGGTATTCCGTGCTCAAAACTGGGATTGAAGTATGGATTGGGTTTACTGGTTACCTGATCCCCGGTACCCAAGATGATCTCGACTGGCTCCCGGACTCCAATCTTCTTCGTGTACTGATGGACGAATCTCGAGTTGTACTTGTTGTATTCCGCCAACTGACCATTGATAAATCCGTAGAACACCGAAGAAGGCTCGGTATCGTCGGTTTTGCGGAATGTGCGGGAGCGGATGATGCTCTCCGTTGCAGCGCCTTCGTTATTGAAGACATCAGTGCTGATCGTGAGGTTGCCCGCAGCCGATACCAGGCTGTGTTGGTTGTTGAAGGTGCTGGAAGAGACGTTGAGGTTGTTGCCTGCCGCAATGGCCGAAGCAGCCGAGTCCGCCGTTACCGTGCGCTCGATTTCTTCGTTGACGAAGTAATCGAAGTCGTAGTGCCTCCCCTTGCAGTCGTAGCAGTGGAAGGTAATGGAGCCGGCAACCAGTCGCTCGGATACGGAGAAAAAGTCCTTACGGTTGATGATGCTAGCCGCCGCCAGACTCATATCGCCGACGCTTTCCAGGGTTGCGGAGATGTTCTCCAACAACGAGCTGAGCGCGCCTTCGTCGTTCGCGGCAATATCCAGCGAGCCGAGGCTGTACACATCCGCATAGCGGTTGGTGAAGCTGCCCACCCGCAGCGCCATGTCGCCACCGCTGAAGATCAAGCCGTTCTCGTTGAGCAGGGTCGGCGTCGTCAGGCGCAGTTGCTCCGTGCTGCCCAGGGTGCCGTAGTTGTTCAACTGTCCGGCGTTAACCATCAGGTCGCTGGCCGAGGTCATTACGCCGCTGTTGCTGAACAGGCCGCTCACCGAAACGTTGGTGCTGCCACCGCTGGTGATGCGTCCGGCCGTGGGCAGGATCAACTGGGTGGCGCTCATGCTCAGTTCGCCGAGGCTGGTGACCCGCCCACTGCCGCTGTAGGAACCGTTGAGGTTGAGACTGAGTGCGCCATCGCTGGCGATCAGGCCATCGTTGCTCCAGTTTCCGCCGCTGCCGACGAAGGTGTTGCTGGCCAGCAATTGGCCGCTGGCGGTCTGATGGAACTGGCCGACGTTCACCGTCAGGCGGCCGGCCTGGATGATGGAGCTGTTGGTCCAACTGTCGGCGGCGAGGGTGAGGCCGCCGTTGGTGACAATGCTGCCGCCGGCATTGGCGACGTGGGGCAAGGCGATGTCGAAGGCGCCACTGCCGACGTGCAGCAAGGTACCGCCGACGTTCTGCAGGCTGCCCGCCGCCAGGCCGAACTCGAGGTTAGCGGTTTCCAGGGTGCCGTTGCGGTTGTCCAGCATGCCTTGCACGGTCAGTTGGGTGCGGCCATCTGTGCCTAAGGCGCGCAGCTGACCACTGCGGTTATCCAGGGAGGCAGCGGCCAAGGTCAGAATGCTGTCGCTTTCGATGATGCCAGCCTGGTTGTTCAACGCCCCGGCCAGGCTGAAGTCCACCGTGCCGGCGGCGATCTGCCCGGCGTTGGTCAGGTTGTTGCCGTTGACCTTGAGCATCTGCTTGGCAAAGAGCACGCCCTGGCTGTTGTCCAGGCTGGCGACGCTCAGCAGGGCGTTGCCGGAGCGGGCCGAAAGATGCCCGCCCTGGTTGGCCACCGAGGCGGCCGTAAGCTCCAGGGATTGCCCCTGGAGTACACCGCCCTTGTCAGCGTGAAGACTGTTGTTGAGCCAGCCACCCAGGCGGGCCTTTGCCCAGCCCTGCAAGCTAGCGAGGGTGCCGCCACGGTTGTCCAAGGTGTCGGCGTTGATATCCAGGTTGCCGACCTGGCTGATGGCCCGTCCGCCGAGGTTGGAGAAGGCGCCGCTGATAGTCTCCAGATCGCCATTGGCCTGCACGGTGCCCAGGCCGTTGTCGATGCTGGCAGACTGGATGCGCACACCAGCATCGCGGCTGTAGATGAGGCCGTCGTTGTTGTTCTGCACCGCGCCGGTCGCTGTCAGCAGCAGGGCGTCATTGGCCGCGACGGTGCCGCGATTGCTGTTGTCCAAACCACCGGTGAGCAGGGTCAGCAGGCCCTGGCTGACGATCTGGCCGTTCTGGTTGTCGACCTGGGTGGCCCCCTGCAACAGCAACGGGCCCACACTGGCCAGCTTGCCGTTAGCGTTGGCGAAGACGCCGAGAAGGTTGAGGGTGAGCGCGGCGTTGCCGGCGATATTGCCGGCACTATTGTTCAGAGTGGCGGCGTTCAGGGTGAGCGCCTGTTGCGCCTGCAGAGTACCGGCGGCGTTGTCCAGGCTGGTGGCCTTCAGGGTCAATTTCGCGCCGCTATCGATCTGCCCGCCCGCGCTGTTGTCCAGCAATGTGGCGACATCGAGCTGTTGGTCGCCACCGCTGGAGAGAATGCCCTTGTTGCTGTTGTCCAGGCTGGCGGCCTTGAGGGCCAGACTGCCCTGGCTGACTAATGCACCTTCGCCCCTGTTCTGCAGGGCACCGCTCAGGGTAACGGACAGATTACCGTCGCGGCTGGAGAGAGTGCCGACGTTGCGGTTGTCGAGGTTCTGGCCGCTGACGCTGAGGCCCTGCCAACCGGAGATCAGGCCGCCCTGATTGCGCAGCTGCGAGCCGCTAAGGCCAAGCTGACCGCTGCTGATGAGCCTGCCTCCACTGTTGTCGAAGTCGCGCAGGGCAAGGACGAAACTCTCGCTGCTGCTGATTTCGCCGCCCTGGTTGGCCAGATCGCGCAGGCGCTGGAGGTTGAGCGGGCCCTGGGCGAGGATCAGACCGCCCTGGTTGTCCAGGTCACCGCCGTTGACGTCGAGGGTCAGGCCGGAGTCGCCGATTAGGCGGCCCTGGCGCTGGATCATCCGGTCAAGGAGTAGGCTCAGGGCGCCCTTGGCGGAGACCTCGCCACCCTGGCTGGAATCCAGTGTCCCGCTCTGAAGGCCGAGATCGCCCTGGCTGTTGATCAGGCCGTTGTCGCGGTTATCGATGGATTGGGCACGTAGGTTGAGGGCGCTGCCGGCCAACAGGCTGCCGCCACGGTTATCCAGGCTGCCGGCATTCACGGTGAGCTGCTGGGCGGCGTTGATCAGGCCCTGCTGGTCGTTGGCCAGGGCGTCGCTGATATTTACCCGGGTATCGCTGCGGCTGGTCAGGGTGCCATCGGCGTTGGCCAGGCTGGCGGCCGCGACATCGAGACGGGCGGCGGCAATCAGGCCCTTGAGGTTGGCCAGTGCCTGGTCAACGCGCAGGGTCAGCGCCCGAGCGCCGAGCAGCTTGCCGCTGGTGTTGTCGAGGCTGCGCGCGGCCAGCATGAAGCTCTGCTGACTGGAAATTTCGCCGCCCTGATTGTCCACCTTGCGGAGGTTCTCTAGCCGCAACTGGCCGGGGGCGTTGATCAGGCCCTGGCGGTTGTCCAGGTCACCGCCCTGGAGGTCGAGACTGAGGCTGGCATTACTGAACAGTTGGCCGCCCTGTTGAGCCAGGCCGCTGGCGCTAACGGTGAGAACCTGCTGGCTTCCGATGCGGCCGCCGTGGTTGATGAGTTCACCCGTGGCCAGGTCCAGTGCATCGGCGCTGGTCAGTTGCCCCTGGCTGTTGTCGAGACGGCCGGTGGTGAGCTGGGCCTGGCCCTTGGCGGACAGTACGCCCTGAAGATTGCTCAGGCTTTCGCTGGCCAGCGTCAGCGTGCTGTCCGTCAGCAGTTGGCCGCCGTCGTTGCTCAGCGCACCACGACTGAGGATGTCCATGGCCCCCGCGCTGGAAACACTGCCACCGCTGTTTTCGAGGCTTCCGGCAGCAAGGTCGAGACGAGCTTCGCTGTTGATCAGGCCTTGCTGGTTGGTCAGCACTTCACCGAGGTCGATGGCCACCGCCTGCTGGCTGAGCAGGCGGCCGCCGCTGTTGTCCAGACTGCGACCTGTCAGGTCCACTCCGGTCTTGCCAGAAATCAGGCCTTTGGCGTGGTTGATCACATGCTCGACGGCAACGCCCAGGCGGGTCCCGGCCAGCAGCCGGCCTTCATCGCTGTTATCGAGCTGCTCGCCGAAGATCTGGAACGCCTCCTGGCTGGATATCTCGCCACCACGGTTGTCGATTTCATCGATGGTGAGGGACAGGCCCTGCATGGCACCGACCAGGCCGTTGTCGCTGTTGTCGAGGCGCTGCCCCTTCAGGGACAAAGCACCCTGAGCGATCAGCAACCCGCCGCGCTGGTCGAGGGTCCCGATGCTCGCCTGAACATCCGCCTTGCCGGCGATTTCGCCAACACGGTTGTCCAGTGTGCTGGCAGTCAGGTCGAGCTGGCCGCTGGCCGACACGGCTCCATGCTGGTTGTCGAAGTGGCCGGTCACCACGAGCGTGGACAGGTCACGGCTGCTGAGCAGCCCTTCGCGGTTGTCCAGGCTGCCCGCACGCAGATCCAGCCCCTTGGCGGAGACCGTTCCTTTGACGTTATCCAGGGTCTGGGCGATGCGCAGCACCAGCGCCTGGTTGCTGAGCAGCTTGCCGCCGGCGTTATCCAATTGGCCTGCAGCCAGGGTGAAGCCCTGTTGGCTGGAGATTTCACCGCCTTGGTTGATGACCTGCCCCAGGTTCTGCAGCAGGAGCCGGCCGGAGCTGTTGATCAGGCCGCCGCCGCTGTTGTTCAACAGCCCCTGTTGCAGGTCGAGACTGAGGTCGGCCTTGCTGAACAGCTCGCCGCCGTCATGCTGGTCCAGACCGGTGACCTTGGCGGTCAGGCTCTGGCCACCAGCAATGCGGCCATTGGCGCTGTTGTCAACCTGGCCGGCGTCCAGGTCCAGGGCGCCGGCGGTGGTAAGCTTGCCGCCCTGGCGGTTGTTCAGCGCCCCGGTATCTACATGTGCGTTGCCCTTGGCGCTGAGGACTCCCGCCTCGCTGTTGTCGAGGCTGGCGCTGGCCACAGCGAGGTTGCCGTCGCTGACGATGGAACCGCGCTTGTTGTCCAGTTGGCCAGCGCTGACCAGCCCGAGGTCAGCTGCGCTTGAGAGCGCGCCTCCCTGGTTGTCGATCCGGCTGGCCTGGAGCGCCAGAGCGCCCTCGCTGCTGATCAGGCCCTGGCGATTGATCAGCTCGCCCTCTACCCCACCCGACTGGGGCGTTAGCGCGATGGCCAGCGACGTGCCGCTGGCCAAGATCCCGCCGCTGTTGTCCAGGCCGTGGGCGTCGAGGGTGATAGCGTGACGGCCGAAGATCAGGCCCTTGGCCTGGTTGACCAGGCGATCCACGACGAGGGCCAGCTGGTTGCCAGCCAACAGCTTGCCGCCGCTGTTTTCGAGGCGCTGTCCAGCCAGGCTGACGTCAGCCTGGCTGGACAGCTCGCCACCACGGTTGTCGATATCACCAACCTCGAGTGTCAGCGCTTTTGTGCTGCCCACGAGGCCGCCCTGGCGGTTGTCCAGGCTGCGAGCCTGAAGGTGAAGCGATCCCTGGGCGACCAGTTCACCCGCCTGCTGCGCCAGGGTCCCGAGCGTCGCGCTCAGGTCGCCCTGGCTGGCGATACGGCCCTGGGCGTTCTGTACCTCCTCGACCTCAATAGACAGAGGGCCGGCGGCAGTGATGCGGCCACTCTGATTGTCCAGACGTTGGCCCTGATAGGTAAGGTCGGCCTTGCTGCTGATCGTTCCTTGCTGGCGGTTGTCCAGCTGGTTCGCCCGGAGTACCAGCGGATCATTGGCCGCGAGCCTGCCACTACCATTGTCCAGTTGGTTTGCGTCAATCGCGACCGGGCCCTGGCCACTGACCTGACCAGCTCGGTTATCCAGACGATCAGCCTGGATCGCCAACGGGCCCTTGGCGAGCAGATTGCCTTGCTCCTGGTTGTCGAGCTGGCCACTGACACGAGCGTTCAGTGCTCCATCCGCCACAAGGGTGCCCCGGCGGTTGTCGACGCTTGCGGCCTGCAGTTCGAGGTCGCGCCCAGCGCCGAGCGTGCCTCCCTGGTTATCCAAGACCCCGCTCAGGGACACCACCAGGCCGTTGTCGCCCAACAGGTCGCCGCCCTGGTTATCCAGACTGGCGGCTTCCAGACGGGTGACACCACCGCTGGAGATTTCACCACTACGGTTGCCGACTTGGCTGCCGACCCTCAATAGCAGGTCGCCGGTACCGGTCAGCAGACCGTCGCCGTTGTCCAGGGAGGCGCTGCGAACATCGAGCGCAGCGGCGGAAATCAGGCCGCTGAGATTCTTAAGTGTCTGGTCGATGCGCAGGATCAGGGACTGGGCGCTCAGTAGCTTGCCGCTGCTGTTGTCGAGGCTGCGCGCAGCTAGCGTGAAGGCTTGCTGGCTAGAGATTTCGCCGCCCTGGTTGCTGACATCACCCAGGTTCTTCAGCAACAACTGGCCCGGCGCGTTGAGCAGGCCGCCGCTGTTGCTCAAGGTGCCGCCATTGAGGTCTAGGTCGAGTTCGGAGTTGCTGTACAGCTTGCCTCCACCCTGCTGGTCCAGTCCCGCGACGCTGGCCGTCAGCTTGCCATTGCTGGCGATCCGGCCTGCATCGCCGTTATCCACAAGACCGGCTTGCAGATCGAGGGTCGAGCCACTGGTGAACTGACCGCCGCGATTGTCCAGGGAGCCCGCCTGAACCCTGGCGGCGCCATTGGCGCCAATCCGGCCCTGGCCATGGTTGTCGAGTTTGCCCGCCACCTGCACATCGAGGCCGCCCTGGCTGCTGACATCGCCTTGCTGGCTGTTATCGAGGCTGGTGGCCTTGACCTGCAGTTGCTGGTTGGCGCCAAGGCTGCCGCCCTGGTTGTTCACCGCTCCACTGACTTCCAATTGCAGCGTCTGTTCGCCGATGACTTTGCCGCTGCGGTTGTCGATGCTGCCGGCCTGCAGCTTGACGCTGGTCTGGCTGGACAGCTCACCACCCCGGTTGTCCAGGTGGCCCACCTGAACCTGCGCCTGGCTGGCGCCATTCACCAGCCCGCCCTGGTTGTCCAGTTCGACAGCGCTGAGCGCCAGGTCGCCCTCGGTCAACATCCGGCCCCGGCGGTTGTCCAGCTTGTCGGCAGAGACGCGGGCATTGCCCTGGGCGCTGAGGGTACCGCCCTGGTTGCCCAGCACCTGGCTGACGTTGGCTTCGAGGTTGCGACTGGCCACCAGGCTGCCGCTGTTGCGCAAGTCATTTGCCGAGGCATACAGGTCGCCGGTGGCATTGCGGCTGGTGTCCGGGTTGACTCCGGCCTCGATAACGCCCCGGTTGCTAAGCTGGCCGCCAGTGGAAAGGCGGACATCGTTGCGAGCAGCGAGGCTCTGGTGGTTACCCAGGTCACCTTGAGTGACCAGGGTCGCGGTGCCGCCGGCGTAGGTCTTACCGATGAGTTCGGCACTTTGCGCATTCACTCGCAGATCGCCGCTGGCCGCTGCCTGGGCCAGGATCAACTTGCCGTTGGCGTCGATCTGGATATCACCGCCACTGGCGGCCATGTCGCCCGCCAGCTTCACGCCAACGCCCGCCTCGGTACCCACCAGACGAATAGCGCCGGCGTACATCCCGCCCAAGGCGGAGCTGTCGATGGCCAGTTCCGGCTTGGCGCTGCCGTCGTCGGCACGCGCGGTGGCGGCCAGACTGTCGGCCTGCACGTCGTTACGGCCGGCCACGATGCTCAGTTTTTGCGCGTGGAGTTCGGCGTTGAGTTTGGCGCTGCGGGTGATGAGTTCGAACTCGCCGATATTGCTGGCGTTGAGGCCAGCGCCTTCGATGGCAATGTCACCACCGTCCACCTCGAAGCGATCGAGCCGTCCTGATTCGATCACGGGATTACCGGTGCTCAGAGTGGCGCGCGGGGTGTTAATGAAACCGCAGCCGTTACAGGTGATGCCGTGGGGGTTAGCGACTATGACCCGTGCCGACTGGCCAGCGATTTCGGTATAGCCGGCTAGGCGGCTTCGGTTGCCACCGGTGACTTCGTTGAGAATGGTGCTGGCGGCGCGGCCTTGGAGATTGGGGTTGCCGATGATCAGGCCGCCCAGTTGGGTCGCCTGGGTCTTGTTGGTGGCATTGTTGAGAATCAGGCCCTGCTGGCCGACGTTGTACTCGCGGAATTTGTTGTGGGACAGCCCGCTGCCGTTGGGGGTAGCAATGTTGATCACCGGCACGCCATTGCCGGCCTGGCCCAGTTGCGTGTTGCCTCCGGCGGAGGCGTCCACCGCCAATTCGGCAGCGGCAACGACGATCGGGTTGAGAAAGAGGATGCCGGCCAGGGCCAGGGCGATGCATTGGTTGAGGGGGCTGCGAACGTCCATGTATTTCCTCTCAGGCGGCCGCTACATGACCGCGAAACGCTAAATCAACGCCCGCTCGGAAAGGTCCGGGAGCGGGGCGAAATGTCTGGTAAGTCGACCCGCTAGAAGAAGGCGTCGACGCGGAAGTAGATCGGGCTCTCGCGGTGTTCGATCAGGTCGGGGCGCTCCAACGAACGGGCGAACGTCACCGAAGCGGCGAGGTACTGCCCGCGCAAGTTCAGCTCGATGGCGTCGCCACTCATGCGCCCATGCGCCTGTGGGTTGTGCCGATTGCCATGGATCACGCCCAAGTCATAGGCCAGTGCCGCGCCGTACTCCTGGAACCACGGCTGCAGCGGCTCCCAGCTGATCGCTCGACGCCAACGCAACTGATTGCGCCAATAGCCGCCGCTGTCCCCGGACAGGGACTGGTCTTTGAACCCGCGTACCGAGCTGAGGCCGCCGAGGCTGATGCGCTGCGGGCCGAACAGCACGTCTTCGCTGCGCTGCCCGTATACGAGGCTGTCGAAGCTGAAGTTCTCGTCCCAGAACTGGAAGGGCTGCAGGTAGCTGAGGGTGAGGCTGTACTTGGTGTAACGAGCCACCGGCTCGCTGCCATGGGGATCGCCCGATCCCTGAGCGTCCAGCGCGCCGCTGCCGCGCTGCAGGCCGGCATCCAGGTTGACGAAGGCGGTACCTATGCGGCGGCCATGGTTGAAGCCCAGCTGGCCTTCGGTGAGGCGGGTGCTGGAAACGTCCACCAGGGCGTTGTCGATGTAGTTGCGGGTGCGCAGATGGCTGAGGCCAAGGTTGAAAGCCGTCTTGCTCACGTTGTCGCGGTGCAGGACGCGCTCGGCGCGCAACTGATGGGTCTTGCTGTCGCCATCCAGGGCAAAGGCGAATCCGGAGCTGTCGTTGCGGGTGCGGTAGTAGCTCTGGCTGTAGTTGTAGCTGAAGGTCCACCAGCCCCAGGGCAGGCTGTAGTAGAGGCTCTGGTTGTCGGAGTGCCGCCACTGGTCGCTGACCGCATCGCTGTTGGCACGCAGGCTGAGCTGGTCGGCCAGGCCCAGCGGGCTATCCCAGTCCAGCCCGAGCCCCATCTGCTGCTCGCCAGTGCTGATGTCGCCATCGTTGTTGCGCGTGGCCGAGGCTCGCCAGGCCTTGCTGCGAGTGCCCTTGAGGTGCATACGGCTGCCACCGACCTGTTCGCCGGGTACCAGTTCCAGCTGCGCCTGGCGGGATGGCAGGCGGTTCAGATGGTCGACCAGTTGCTCCAGTTCACGAAGATTGAGCACCTCACTGGTGCGGCCGGGGAAAGCCATGGCCAGCTCGCGGTCGCTGGCGAGTTCGGAGCTGTCGAGGCCTTCCAGCTTGCCCTCGATGACGATGATCGTGAGCCTGCCAGTGGAGAGATCCTGCTGCGGCAGATAGGCGCGGGTGGTGACGTAGCCCCGATCCAGGTAGTGGCCGGTGATGAGCTTGAGCAGTTCGTTGAGCTGGGGGACACCGAGGCAGTGGCCGATGAAGGGGGCCAGCAGTTCATCTCGCCTGCCTTGCGTCAGAAGCATTGCGCCCTGGATATCGATCTGGCGGATCTCGAAGCAGTGCCCCTCCTCCACTACCTGCTCCGGAGCGCTTTCGAAGGACCTACCGGGTAGTTGCTGGAGTTCTTCCAGGCGCTTCTGCTGTTCCTGCAGCAGGCGCTCCTGCCGCTCACGGATCAGGTCGCGGTCGCCGGGCGAGACTTCCGCCAGTACAGCCAACGGCGTGCAAGTCACCAGCAGCAAAACGGGGGCGGTGAATCGAGAAAAGAGCAACGGGCAGTCCTTCGCAATCGATTGGGTTCAAACCGATGCGAATGGAAACAGTCATCCGTATGAGGGTATGCAGGATGGCAACTTAGCGTGCAGTGGAAATTTCGCTATTGCCTGTGTGAAGGAAAATTCGTCCAGGACTGATGTGCCGCTTGGCTAGCTGGGCGACAAAGAAAAAGCCCCCGCCGAATCACTCCGGCGGGGGCTTTTCATTCACTGACCGAAGGTCAGAGCTTGCTGCGCTCGTAGCGCTTACGGTCGTTCTCGTTCAGCATTTTCTTGCGCAGGTGGGAAAAGGAGGCAGGCTTGAACACTTACTTCGCTCTAACTGATTGATTAGAAAAACAAAGACTGCTCTTGGCCTACGGTGATAGTTGAGGATACACACCGACCAGCACCTGCTCAGGTCCTCCCGCTCATCAGGCCCGACCGCTTGCGCGGCCCCAGCAGTGGCAGCAGCAGCATGGCGGAAAGCAAGGTGGTGACGGACAGCGCCAGGAAGAAGCCGTCCCAGCCCCAGGTATCGGTCACCTTGGCCAGCGGGTAGCCGGACAGCGCTGCGCCCAGATAGCCGAACACGCCGACGAAACCGGTGGCGGCGCCGGCGGATTCCTTGTGCGCAGCTTCCGCCGCCGCCATGCCGATCAGCATCTGCGGCCCGAAAATAAAGAAGCCGAGAAGGAAGAAGCTGCCGGCGATCAGCAGGTAGTGATCAATGCGTAGCGCCCAGAGCAGCGCCACCGAAAGCAGGATGCCCAGGGTGAAGAGGATGTTCATCGGCACCCGGTCGCCCCTGAAGAAGCGGTCCGAGCCCCAGCCGGCGACGAGGGTGCCGAGGAAGCCGCCCACCTCCAGGCAGAAGATCGCCGAGTTCGCGGTGAGCAGGTCGTACCCGTGCTGCTCCTGCAGGTACTTGTTGCCCCAGTCGTTGATGCCGATGCGGACCACATAGACGAACAGGTAGGACGCCGCCAGCAGCCAGATGAAACGGTTGCCAAACACATAGCGCTGCAGGATCGGCCACATCGGAAGCCTGGCGCTGCTCTGTTCCTGCTCCAGTTCCAGTTCATCCCGCCGCCAGGTACCGACCGTCGGCAGCCCCATCGAGGCTGGTCGGTCGCGCAGGCGGCAGCACAGGAAGAGGCCGACGGCGATGCCGATCATGCCCGGCACGATCATCCCGTAGCGCCAACCGACGCTCATCGCCAATGTCGCGGCCAGAAGCGGTATCAGTGCGCCGCCAACGTTGTGCGAGGTGTTGCAGACCGCCCACCAGAAGCCACGCTCGTTGCGTGAATACCAAACGGTCATCAGCTTGGCGCACGGCGGCCAGCCCCAGCCCTGGAAGAAGGCGTTCAGCGTCCACAGCGCGGTGAAGGCCAGCAAGCTGCTGCTGAAGCCGAAGAGGATGTTGATGACGCCGGTGATGATCAGGCCCAGGCCCATGAAGTAACGCGGGTTGGCGAGGTCGCTCAGCATCCCGGAGATGAAGCGCGATGCGCCGTAGACGATGTAGAACATCGACAGGATGGCCCCTCCGGCGGCCCGCTCCCAGCCGAGGTCGTCCAGCATCGCGGGCATGATGGAGTTGAAGCTGCGGCGGGTGAAGTAGAACACGGCGTAACCGGCATAAAGGCCCAGCATGATGTGGATACGCCAATGGCGATAGGCGGCGTCGATCTCCTCCCGACTCTTCTCCACCGGGGCTTCCGGCATGGCGCGGAGCCAGCCCAACCATCTGTTCAAGGACATGTGTGCTCTCCCATGTCGGCGCCGTTGCGGCCCTCTTGTTATTGGCAGCGACCAGCTCTGGCCGCGCTGCGCGTACCCCGCTTCAGGCCAGTTGCTGAATCAGCTCCAGCGCCTCGCGATGACGGGCCGGGTCACCCGCCGCCAGCACCCGGCTGTCGCTGTCCAGCGTGATCGGCCGCCCCTCCCAATCGCTGATCATGCCGCCGGCACCCTCGACGATTGGGCGCATAGCGGCGTAGTCGTACAGCTTGAGGCCGGCGTCCAGCGCTAGGTCCGTGCGCCCGGAGGCCAGCAGGCCATAGCTGCGACAGGCGCCGCCGTAGACACGCCAGCCGCTGCGCTGGCGGAAGCCCTGCAATACCGGCTGCTCGTCCGGCTGGAAGAAGTCGGGGCTGCTGACCGAGACGAATGCCTGGGCCAGGTCGGCGCAGGCGCGGGTGCGGCACTGGTGCCGACCGTCGCGGTTGAACAGTTGCGTGGGCCGCCCCTGGCAGCCGATCCAACACTCGTCGGTGGCCGGCTGGTCGATCACGCCCAGCACCGGTACGCCCTGGTGCAGGAGCGCGATCAGCGTGCCGTAGACCGGCATGCCGGCCATGAAGGAGGCGGTGCCATCAATGGGGTCCAGCACCCACAGCCACTCCGCGTCCCGGGCTCGGGCGCCGAACTCCTCGCCCAGCACGCCATGGTCCGGGTAGCGCTGCAGGATGCGCTCGACGAGCCGTCGCTCGATATCAAGGTCCAACTGCGTGACCAAGGTACGGTCCAGCTTGAACCGCGAGCGCCAGTCGCTGCGGGACGCCAGTAGCTTCCTGCTCTCCGCTACCAGGCCCTTTGCGAATTCCAGCCACTCGTCCAAATGCTGTCCGGTCTGCAACGCCATCGCCACTCTCCTTTCATCACCCCTGCGGAACGGGCGTCCATGAGAGCAACTCGACGGAGGCTGGCCTAGAGGGCCCAGTCTGATAGGGCCAGGGGAAAGGTCCCGAGCGGAAGACGAAGCGAGGAGCGGCCGTATAGGCAGACGGACCGGAGGGATAGTGCCCAAAAAGAAAACCCCCGCCGAATCACTCCGGCGGGGGCTTTTTCATTCACTGATCGGAGATCAGACCTTGGTACGCTCGTAGCGCTTGCGGTCGTTCTCGTTCAGCATTTTCTTGCGCAGACGGATGGACTTCGGCGTCACTTCCACCAGTTCGTCATCCGCGATGAATTCCAGCGCCTGCTCCAGGGTGAAGCGGATTGGCGGAACCAGGGCGATGACTTCGTCCTTGCCGGAAGCGCGCATGTTGTCGAGCTTCTTGCCCTTGGTGGGGTTGATCACCAGGTCGTTGTCACGGCTGTTGATGCCGGCCAGCTGGCCTTCGTAGATTTCGTCGCCTGGGCCGAGGAACAGCTTGCCGCGGCTTTGCAGGGTTTCCAGCGAGTAGGTCAGGGCGGTGCCGGTGGCCATGGAGACCAGTACGCCGTTCTGACGGTTGCTGACTTCACCGGCCTTGATCGCGCCGTAGTGGCTGAAGGTCGAGGTCAGGATGCCGGTACCCGAGGTCAGGGTCAGGAAGTTGTTACGGAAGCCGATCAGGCCGCGCGCCGGGATGGTGTATTCCAGGCGCACGCGGCCCTTGCCGTCGGGGATCATGTTGGTCAGATCGCCCTTGCGCAGGCCCATCTGCTCCATCACGGAGCCCTGGTGCTGCTCTTCGATGTCGATGGTGACGTTCTCGTACGGCTCCTGCTTCTCGCCGTCCTTCTCGATGATCACCACTTCCGGACGGCCAACGGCCATCTCGAAGCCTTCGCGGCGCATGGTTTCGATCAGTACGGACAGGTGCAGCTCACCACGGCCGGAGACCTTGAACTTCTCGGCAGATTCGCCCGCTTCAACGCGCAGGGCCACGTTGTGCAGCAGTTCCTTCTCCAGACGGTCCTTGATGTTGCGGCTGGTGACGAACTTGCCTTCCTTGCCGGCGAACGGCGAGTCGTTGACCTGGAAGGTCATGCTCACGGTCGGCTGGTCAACGGTCAGCGGCGGACGCGCTTCGACGTTCTGCGGGTCGCACAGGGTGTCGGAGATGAACAGCTCTTCCATGCCGCTCACGCAGACGATGTCGCCGGCTTCAGCATCGGCAACTTCTACGCGCTGCAGGCCGGAGTGGCCCATGATCTTGAGGATACGGCCGTTGCGGCGGGTACCGTCGTCGCTGACAGCAACTACCTGGGTGTTGGCCTTGACACGGCCACGGGCGATACGGCCGATTCCGATTACGCCGAGGAAGCTGTTGTAGTCCAGCTGGGAGATCTGCATCTGGAACGGACCGTCGACGTCTACGTCCGGTACCGGCACGTGGTCGATGATGGCCTGGAACAGGGCATCCATGTTGTCGTCCATCTTCTCGTGGTCGAGACCAGCGATGCCGTTCAGGGCGCTGGCGTAGACGATCGGGAAGTCCAGCTGCTCGTCGGTGGCACCGAGGTTGTCGAACAGGTCGAAGATCTGGTCGATGACCCAGTCAGGGCGCGCGCCCGGACGGTCGATCTTGTTGACGACGACGATCGGACGCAGACCGGCCTTGAAAGCCTTCTGGGTCACGAAGCGGGTCTGCGGCATGGGGCCGTCCTGGGCGTCCACCACCAGCAGTACGGAGTCCACCATGGACATCACGCGCTCTACCTCACCGCCGAAGTCGGCGTGGCCGGGGGTGTCCACGATGTTGATGTTGAAGCCGTTCCATTTGATGGCGGTGTTCTTCGCCAGAATGGTAATGCCGCGCTCTTTTTCCTGGTCGTTGGAGTCCATTACGCGCTCGCTTTCCGCTTCTTTGCGGTCGAGGGTGCCGGACAGTTTCAGGAGCTTGTCTACCAGGGTGGTCTTGCCATGGTCGACGTGGGCGATGATGGCGATATTGCGGAGTTTTTCGATCACGTTTGTATCTCGATCAGAGGATTCGGTTTGCCGCGAAGTCTAGGCGGCGCATATGAATGAACTGCGACTCAGGGCCGGCAATCGGGAGGGCGGTGGCGGATGCTGCCGCCGAACAGCCCGGGCTGTTTAGGCCGGGCGATAAACGCGCACATTGGCGTGTCCCTCGCTGAGCAGGTGGTGAGCGTGCAAGCGGCTCATCACGCCCTTGTCGCAATACAGGAGGTACTGGCGGTTGGCGTCCAGTTCCTTGAAACGGTTGTTGACCGCGTAGAACGGCAGGGCCTGTACCTCGATGCCCGGCAGTTCCAGCGGGTCGTCTTCCTGGGCATCGGGATGGCGGATGTCGATGACGATCTGGCCCGGCAGGGCTTCACGCACTTCTTCCACGGCCACGTCCTGGCCCAGCTCGTCGATCACGCGGTCGATGGGCACCAGGCGCGCGCGCTCCAGGGCACGATCGAGGATGGCCATGTCGAACTGCTCTTCCTCATGTTCGATGCGACCGATCTTGGCCTTGGTGGTCGGGTTCACCGAGATCACGCCGCAGTACTCGGGCATGTGCTTGGCGAACTCGGCGGTGCCGATACGGGTGGCGGTGTCGATGATGTCCTGTTTGTGGCTGGCGATCAGCGGACGCAGCACCAGCATGTCGGTGGCCGAATCGATCACCGAGAGGTTGGGCAGGGTCTGGCTGGACACCTGGGAAATGGCTTCGCCGGTAACCAGCGCATCCAGGCTCAGGCGGCGCGCCATGTGGGTGGAGGCGCGCAGCATCATGCGCTTGAGCACCACGCCCATCTGGCTGTTGTCGACCTTGCTGAGGATTTCACCGACCACTTCCTCGAAGGGCACGCTGATGAACAGCACGCGCTGGGAACGGCCGAACTTCTCCCACAGGTAGTGGGCCACTTCCATCACGCCCAGTTCGTGGGCGCGGCCGCCGAGGTTGAAGAAGCAGAAGTGGGTCATCAGGCCGCGGCGCATCATCTGGTAGGCGGCGACGGTGGAGTCGAAGCCACCGGACATCAGCACCAGGGTCTGCTCCAGGGAGCCCAGCGGGTAACCGCCGATGCCGTCGTGCTGGTGGTGGATGACGAACAGGCGCTGGTCGCGCACTTCCATCCGTACTTCCACTTCCGGGTTCTTCAGGGAAATGCCGGCGGCGTTGCACTCCTGGCGCAGGCGGCTGCCGACGTGGCGCTCCAGCTCCATGGAGGTGAATTCATGCTTGCCCGCGCGCTTGCAGCGCACGGCGAAGATCTTGCCTGGGATCTGGTCGGCGTAGTGCAGCTTGCACTTTTCCAGCACGTCGTCGAAGTCGCCCAGCGGGTACTCGTGCACTTCGAGGAAGTGGGTGATACCGGGGACGCAGGTCAGCCGCTCGATCATTTCGCGCAGGAGCTTCGGCTCGGTCTGGCGAGTCTGGACTTCAAGGTTGTCCCAGACACCGGTCACCTCGAGCTCCGGGTCCAGGTCTTTCAGGACCGCGCGGATGTTCTTCGAGAGCTGACGGATGAAATGCTTGCGCACCGGCCGGCTCTTGATGGTGATTTCCGGGAAGACTTTGACGATGAGTTTCATGAAAACAGCGCCTGCAACGGCGGCCGAAAAAGAGGGGCGCGGATTATAGCGGAAATTGTTCAAGCTTTGACCAATTTCCTTCAGCAAAGCCTGCAACGCACCAAAATGGATCACATGCACCACGATGAGCACAAAAAAGGTGCGCAAAAACGCTCGCATTCAGGGCCAAGCCCCCGCCAGGCGCGAGTTTTAGGGCTTCTGCCCATAACGGGGCACTGGCACGCTAATTGCTCCCTTGTGAGGCAGGTCGCCCTGGCGGACTATCCCGCCCCGGCTTCACTACGAATTCTTTGAGGGGTTAACGGTTCCCCGCCCCCCCTTTCCATCCGGAGGACAACATGTCGAAGTCGCTTCAACTGATTAAAGAACACGACGTGAAGTGGATTGATCTGCGCTTCACCGATACCAAAGGCAAGCAGCAGCACGTGACCATGCCGGCCCGTGACGCCGATGACGATTTCTTCGAACACGGCAAGATGTTCGACGGCTCCTCCATCGAAGGTTGGAAAGGCATCGAAGCTTCCGACATGATCCTGCTGCCGGACGACAGCACTGCCGTTCTGGACCCGTTCACCGAAGAGCCGACCATTATCCTGGTCTGCGACATCATCGAGCCGAGCACCATGCAAGGCTACGATCGCGACCCGCGCGCCATCGCCCGTCGCGCCGAGGAATACCTGAAGACCACCGGTATCGGTGACACCGTATTCGTTGGTCCGGAGCCGGAGTTCTTCATCTTCGACGAAGTGAAGTTCAAGTCCGACATCTCCGGTTCCATGTTCAAGATCTTCTCCGAGCAGGCTTCCTGGAACACCGACGCCGACATCGAAGGCGGCAACAAGGGCCACCGTCCGGGCGTGAAGGGCGGCTACTTCCCGGTACCGCCGGTCGACCACGACCACGAAATCCGTACCGCCATGTGCAACGCCCTGGAAGAAATGGGCCTGGTGGTAGAAGTTCACCACCACGAAGTGGCCACCGCCGGCCAGAACGAGATCGGTGTGAAGTTCAACACCCTCGTTGCCAAGGCTGACGAAGTTCAGACCCTGAAGTACTGCGTGCACAACGTTGCCGACGCTTACGGCAAGACCGTGACCTTCATGCCGAAGCCGCTGTACGGCGACAACGGCTCGGGCATGCACGTTCACATGTCCATCTCCAAAGATGGCAAGAACACCTTCGCTGGCGAAGGCTATGCCGGCCTGTCCGACACCGCCCTGTACTTCATCGGCGGCATCATCAAGCACGGTAAGGCCCTGAACGGCTTCACCAACCCGGCTACCAACTCCTACAAGCGTCTGGTTCCCGGCTTCGAAGCTCCGGTAATGCTGGCCTACTCCGCTCGCAACCGTTCCGCTTCCATCCGTATCCCGTACGTGAACAGCCCGAAAGCCCGCCGTATCGAAGCGCGCTTCCCGGACCCGGCTGCCAACCCGTACCTGTGCTTCGCAGCTCTGCTGATGGCCGGTCTGGACGGTATCCAGAACAAGATTCACCCCGGCGATGCCGCCGACAAGAACCTGTATGACCTGCCGCCGGAAGAGGCGAAGGAAATCCCGCAGGTTTGCGGCAGCCTGAAAGAAGCCCTGGAAGAGCTGGACAAGGGCCGCGCGTTCCTGACCAAGGGCGGCGTGTTCTCCGACGACTTCATCGATGCCTACATCGAGCTGAAGAGCGAAGAAGAAATCAAGGTGCGCACCTTCGTGCACCCGCTGGAATACGACCTGTACTACAGCGTCTGATCCACGAATACCTATAAATAGCGTCAACATTAAGGCCTCCTTCGGGAGGCCTTTTTTATTGCCGGGCCGGTAACAAGGGCTGCTCTTCCTGTGGGGGCGATTTCAATCGCTAAACAGACCGCAGGTCTGCCCCTGAATACTGCAGGGGGCTGCTGCGCAGCCCATAGCGAATGAATTCGCCCCCACAACCAGCAGTCCACCGTCCCAGCTAGATCCCCCCATCCACCGGCACACCCTGCCCTTCCGGCGGTTCGGCCCTTGGCTGGCGCATCCGGCTGAGCTGGACGTTCAGGCGCGGCATCGCCAGTTCCAGGCCGGTCTGGTCGAGGCGTCTGCGCAGGCGCAGGTTGAACGCCCGCTGCACTTCCCACTGCTTGATCGGTGCGGTCTTGAAGCGGAAACGCAGGATCGCCTGGCCGTTATCGAAGCTTTCCACCCCCTGCAACTCCAGGGGCGACCACAGGCTGCGGCGCACTTCCGGGTCGCTGCGCAGTTCCTTGGCCACTTCGTGCACCAGCGCCACCGCGTCGTCGATCGGCATGCTCGCCGGCACCGGCCAGCGGAACATGGCGTAGCCGAACTGCCGAGAGTAGTTCTTGATGCTCTTGATCTCGCTGAAGGGAATGGTGTGCACCACGCCGTCCAGGTCGCGCAGGCGCACCGTACGGATGGTCAACCCCTCCACCGTGCCCAGGTGGCCGCCCACATCCACGTAGTCGTCGATGGACAGCGAGTCCTCGATGATGATGAACAGGCCGGTGATCAGGTCCGCCACCAGGGACTGTGCACCAAAACCGATCGCCAGGCCGATGACCCCCGCGCCGGCCAGCAGCGGCGTGACGTTCATGCCCATGTTGGCCAGGGCGACGATCAGCGCGATCACCGCGATGGTCACGAACAGCACGTTGCGGATCAGCGGCAGCATGGTCAGCGCCCGGGTGTTCGCCCGGCTCTTGCCGCTGACGCCGAGGCTGTGCTGCACCGCGGTATCGGAGAGGATCCAGATCAGCCAGGCCACCAACAGGGTGGTGCCGAAGCTGACCATCTTCATGCTGATTTCCGAGCCCTCGCCTTCGGCGTAGCGGATCAGCGACATGCCCCAGACCCGCAGCCCCACCTCGACGAAGAACAGCACCACGAACAGGTGCACCAGGGTGAGGCCGAACTTCTGCAGTTGCTCGACGTAGGGAGCACTGCGTCGATGCCCCTCGCCGCCACGGCCGGAACGCCGGCTGAGCAGGCCGATCACCGTCATAGCCACCACTGCCAGCATTGCGCAGACCAGGGCGCGACGCAGGGCGACGCTGCTGTCGGCGGCGGACACGAAGGTGGCGAAAAGCGAGGTTCCCACCAGCAGCAGCACCGGCACGAACCACAGGGAACCAACCAGCTCCACCAGTTCGTGCAGCCCACGGCGCTTCAGGCGGCGCTCCAGCGGCTGGTTGCGGATCAGGTGGGCAATGGGGCGACGGAAACGCAGGACGAACAGCGCGGTGAACACCGCCGCGATCGCATTGGCCAGGGTGCTCAGGCAAAGCGCCGTGTGCTCACCCAGCCCCGCCACCAGTCGCGGATCATGCGCCGCCTCGCCCAGGGCCGCCAGGCTGCCGATCAGCCACAAGGGACGAAACGCCTGGCGCCGCAGGATATCCAGCGCACGGATTCGGTGCGGGCCGCTGAGCAACGACAGGCAGATCACGCAGAGGGCGGAGAACAGGGTGCCGCAGACCAGCACGTAGGCCATCACCATCGCCAGGGTCTTGCTCAGGGAGCTGGGCAGCACGAACGACAGGTAGAGCGTGATGAAGAAGGCGATCAGCCAGGGCCCCAGCTTGCGCAGGGCGAACAGCACCAGGTCGCGGGTCTTGGGATGCTGCGGCAACTCCGCCGACAGGCCGAACCGGTCACGCATGCGCCGGCCCAGCCAGAGCAGCGCGCTGGCCAGGCAGGCCCAGAGCAGGATGACCACGCCGAAGTTGAACACGATCCCCGGCCAGTCGCGCCAGCCGGGCAGGCGCTCTACCACTTCGGCGCGGGCCAAGCGGAACTGGTTGCTCCAGATCACCAGGGGGCTGTTATCGCCCTGGAACTGCTTTTCCAGGCTGCCCAGGGTATCGCCGATCAGGCCGATCACTCCGCCTTCGCTTTCCTTCTCCTTGCCGGTGACATCGCGCAATTGCTTCAGCTTCTTCAGCAGGTCGGCGCGCTGCTGGTCGTTCTCAAGGGTTCGGATCACCTGGTTGAGCGACTGTTCGAGCTGGGCATCGCTGACCTGGGCACCGCTTGAGGAGGTGGTCGCCAGCGGGTTGGGCAGCGCTGCCTGCCCCTGAGCAGGAACGGCCAGGCCGACCAGCAGGCAGAGCAGCAGCGGGAACAGGAAACGGATGGCGGGCAAGGATGGAATTGGCACGGGAGGAGCACCCAAAAACGATGAAAGCGAATCGCATCATACAAAAGCTGGCTTACCACCCACTCACGCGGGACGGCCGGCTTCGCAGTCAGCAGCGGCAACAGTGACAGCGCGCGCTCCCGAGGGTTCGCTCCAGCGAGATTCGAGCGGCCGAAACCTGCCGAAATGTCCCAACGTGTTGCACCGCACACCGGCCATACCGACGCTGTCGCACAATGCCTCACTTGCCAGCCCGCCATCCGGGTGCAAGGCTTGGCATGGGTTTCCGGAGACCGCCCTCATGCGCCTCATCATCAGTTGCCTGCTGCTTGCCGCCGCCCTGCCGGCCACCGCACAGATCTACAAGTACACCGACGCTAACGGCAACACGGTGTTCACCAACCAACCCCCGGATGGCACCGCCAGCGAAACGGTGGAGCTGCCGCCGACCAACGCTATCCAGGCGCAGCCGCCGAGCCAGCCGGCCAACACGGAGGCCAACGCCGAACAAGTGGCGTCCTACCAGATCGTGGAGCTGACCGGCATCCCCGACGAGGAAGCCATGCGCGCCAACAACGGCACTTTCAGTGTCGGCGTGCGCCTGGAGCCGCGCCTGCAGCCCGGCCACAGCCTGCGCCTGCGCCTGGACGGCGAGCCTTACGGCCAACCGGCCAACGTGCCGCGCCTGCAGGTAGTGAACGCCGACCGTGGCGAGCACAGCCTGGTGGTCGATGTCCTTGCCGGCACCACTGTGGTGCAGAGCAGCGCACCCGTTACCTTTACCATCCAGCGGGTCAACACCAGCAGCCCGGCGCTGCGCCCACCACCCCCCACGCCACGGCCCAGCAACTGACCGATGATCCGTTTCCTGCTCCTCGCCCTCCTGCTCCTTGGCCAGCCCGTGCTGGCCGAGGTCTACACCTACATTGATGAAGAAGGTAACCGCGTCTTCACCGACCAGCCCAAACCGGGCAACGCCAAGCGCCTGGAGATCGCCCCGGCGCCCAACGAGATGGACGCGCCGAAGGATATCCAGCCACCGCCGCTCTATCCCAAACCCATTCCCCGCGAGCAGGGCTACCAGGTGCTGCGCATTCTGGTGCCCGAGCCCGACGCCACCATCCGCGACGGCGAAGGCAACCTGATCGTCAGCGCCATGAGCGAACCCGGCCTGCGCGGCAACCACAACTATCGACTGCTGCTGGACGGCCAGCCCGTAGGCGTACCGGGACGCAGCCCGGTGTTCCCGCTGGAAAACCTGGATCGCGGCACCCATCAGTTGGCAGTGGAAATCGTCGACGAGCAGGGCCGCGTGGTAGAGCGCACTCCGGGCCAGCCGGTGCATATCGTGCGCATGTCGCTGTCGCAGAAACGCCTGGCCCGCCCGTGCAAGAAGGACGACTACGGCGTGCGCCCCGAATGCCCGCTGAAGGACAAACCCAAGGACGAGGATGACGACGACATCGCCATCCTGCCGTTCATCTGATTCCTCCCCGACGGCCGGCAGAGCGGGATGACATTCCGCTCCGCCGGCCCGACCATCCGCTCAATACGCACCATTTCGGTGCAAGTCACTGCACCGCTTTCTATACTCTCCCCATTTTGGTTCGTCCTGCGCCGAACTATCTGCTCTGAAAAGCGCCCTCGGCCAGCGGAAACCCTGTTTTCCCGCGCCTTTTCAGGGCTTTGGTTTGCTTCTTGCATTTTCTTGTCATCGCCACGAGCGCCGAAGCCATGACCATCAACGACGCCCTGCACCGACTGTTGCTCGACAACCTGACCACTGCGGTGATCCTGCTCAATGCCGACCTGCGGCTCGAGTACATGAACCCGGCGGCGGAAATGCTCCTGGCCGTCAGTGGCCAGCGCAGCCATGGCCAGTTCATCAGCGAGCTGTTCACCGAATCGCCCGAGGCCCTCGCCTCCCTGCGCCAGGCGGTGGAGCAGGCGCACCCCTTCACCAAGCGCGAAGCCATGCTGACCTCGCTGTCCGGGCAGACGCTGACCGTCGACTACGCGGTGACGCCCATCCCCAACCGCGGCGAAACCCTGCTGCTGCTGGAGGTCCATCCCCGTGACCGCCTGCTGCGGATCACCAAGGAAGAGGCGCAGCTGTCCAAGCAGGAAACCACCAAGCTGCTGGTGCGCGGCCTGGCCCACGAGATCAAGAACCCCCTGGGCGGCATCCGCGGTGCCGCCCAACTGCTCTCCCGCGAACTGCCGGAAGAGTCCCTGAAGGACTACACCAACGTCATCATCGAAGAGGCTGACCGCCTGCGGAACCTGGTGGACCGCATGCTCGGCTCGAACAAGCTGCCGTCGCTGGCCATGACCAACGTCCACGAAGTGCTGGAGCGGGTCTGCAGCCTGGTGGACGCGGAAAGCCAGGGTGGCCTCAATCTGGTGCGCGACTACGACCCGAGCATCCCTGACCTGTTCATCGACAAGGAGCAGATGATCCAGGCGGTGCTCAATATCGTGCGCAACGCCATGCAGGCCCTTGCCGGGCAGAACGACCTGCGCCTGGGTCGCATCACCCTGCGCACGCGCACCCTGCGCCAATTCACCATCGGGCATACGCGCCATCGCCTGGTGACCAAGGTGGAAATCATCGACAACGGCCCGGGCATCCCGGCCGAGCTCCAGGAAACCATCTTCTATCCCATGGTCAGCGGCCGTCCGGACGGTACCGGGCTGGGGCTGGCCATCGCCCAGAACATCATCAGTCAGCATCAGGGCCTGATCGAGTGCGAGAGCCATCCCGGCCATACCGTCTTCTCGATCTTCCTGCCGCTGGAACAAGGAGCCTCTTCGTCATGAGCCGTAGTGAAACCGTCTGGATTGTCGACGACGACCGTTCCATCCGCTGGGTCCTGGAAAAGGCCCTGCAGCAGGTAGGCATGAACACGCAGAGCTTCGAGAGTGCCGACAGCCTGCTCGGGCGTCTGACCCGGCAGCAGCCGGACGTGATCATCTCGGACATCCGCATGCCGGGCGCCAGTGGCCTCGACCTGCTGGCGCAGATCCGCGACCTGCACCCGCGCCTGCCGGTGATCATCATGACCGCCCACTCCGACCTGGACAGCGCAGTCGCCTCCTACCAGGGCGGTGCCTTCGAGTACCTGCCCAAGCCCTTCGACGTCGACGAGGCGGTCTCCCTGGTCAAGCGCGCCTACCAGCACGCCCAGGAGCAACAAGGCCTGGAAGCCCCGGCAAGCCAGGCACGCACCCCCGAGATCATCGGCGAAGCGCCGGCCATGCAGGAGGTCTTCCGCGCCATCGGCCGCCTCAGCCACTCCAACATCACCGTGCTGATCAACGGCGAATCCGGTACCGGCAAGGAACTGGTCGCCCACGCACTGCACCGCCACAGCCCGCGTGCCGCGTCCCCGTTCATCGCCCTGAACATGGCGGCGATCCCGAAGGACCTGATGGAGTCAGAGCTGTTCGGCCATGAGAAAGGTGCCTTCACCGGCGCGGCCAACCAGCGTCGCGGCCGCTTCGAGCAGGCGGACGGCGGCACCCTGTTCCTCGACGAGATCGGCGACATGCCGGCGGACACCCAGACCCGCCTGCTGCGGGTACTGGCCGATGGCGAGTTCTACCGTGTCGGCGGCCACACGCCGGTGAAGGTGGACGTACGCATCATCGCCGCCACCCACCAGAACCTGGAAAACCTGGTGCAGGCCGGCAAGTTCCGCGAAGACCTGTTCCACCGCCTCAATGTCATTCGCATCCACATCCCGCGCCTGGCCGACCGCCGCGAAGACGTGCCGACACTGGCCCGGCATTTCCTCGCCCGCGCCGCCCAGGAACTGGCGGTAGAGCCCAAGCTGCTGAAAGGCGAGACCGAGGACTACCTCAAGCACTTGCCCTGGCCGGGCAACGTGCGCCAGCTGGAAAACACCTGCCGCTGGATCACGGTGATGGCCTCCGGGCGTGAGGTACACGTCGACGACCTGCCGCCGGAGCTGCTCACCCAGCCCCAGGACGCCGCGCCGGTGACCAACTGGGAACAGGCCCTTCGCCAGTGGGCCGACCAGTCGCTGGCCCGCGGCCAGTCGGGGCTGCTCGACACCGCCGTACCGGCCTTCGAGCGGATCATGATCGAAACCGCCCTCAAGCACACCGCCGGCCGCCGCCGGGATGCAGCCGTGCTGCTGGGCTGGGGCCGCAACACCCTGACCCGGAAGATCAAGGAACTGGGCATGAAGGTGGATGGCGGCGACGAGGACGACGGCGACGAAGCCTGATGGCTGATGCCTGATGCCTGGGGGCGGGGTGCAATGCCCCGCCCTTCCCGTTTTCACCCCCACGACTCGTGATTCATCCAGCACACCGGCGGCTATCGCCGGTGCGCTCGCGTTCCCTCTACACCTTTGCCGTGTGAATCATCTGGTTCCTCCGAAGTCCCGGCGGGGCCTTCTTCCATTTGTCAGGCGCTCGGTCCCTCCGCAAAAGGACCATCCCTGGTGCCGGAATCACGCTGACGCCTCAAAAAAGTGCTCCGCCCCCAGGCACTCGCAACGCTGAAATCCTGCCGCCAGCGCCCTCTCCAACAACGCGCGTTCTCCTTCAAAGCCACAGCCCACGCGGCCTCCAGGCGATCGAAGGAACCTGACCCGGTGCCCTGGGAAAAATTGGCACGGCCTCTGCAATAGTCCAGATAACAGTGGTTTCGGGGGCCCTGGTACAGGCAGGCCAGGGAATCCCCGCTCTTATGACAGGCAGGCTGACCTCCAGCCGCCACGGCTCCAGAAGAGCCGCATGCAGGACAGCGTCGCCCACGGGCGACCAGGTTTCAGGGGGCCTTGGTACAGGCAGGCCGGGGATCCCCTCTTTTATTCACAGGCGTGCTGGCTTCCAGCCGCCGGGCTCCACGAGGGGCCCATGCAGAACCGCGTCATCCGCCACGGCGGGCGACCACCCTTCAGGGGGCCTTGGTACAGGCAGGCCGGGGAATCCCCTCTTTTATCCACAGGCGCGCTGGCTTCCAGCCGCCGGGCTCGACCAGGGCCCAGTGCAGAACCGCGTCATCCGTCACGGCGGACGACCACCCTTCAGGGGGCCTTGGTACAGGCAGGCCGGGGAATCCCCTTTCTTATTCGGCGCGTAGGCTGACTTCCAGCCGCCAGCGCCCATCCGCCGCGGCGCCGTGCCATTCACCGTGCAGGGGCCGCGCCGCAACGAACCGCACCATTACACCGTGGGTCGAGCGCAACACCTTCCAGCTCACAGGTGCAGTGCCGAGGGTCAATTGCCCCCGGGCGGACTGCCCGTCCGCGCCGAGCATCAGCGCGTAGGCACCCTCCAGCTCTTCAGCGCGCACCTCGGGTTCCTGGTCGAACCAGAGCGCGAGGCCGTCCTGCCGCACCTCGATCTGCTCCAGATGCACGGGCTCGGGTGTCGTCAGGCGGCCAAGCATCATTCCCACCAGCAGGCCGAACAGCGCAAGGGAGAACAAAAAGCGCGGCCACAGGCTCGGTCGCGGATCATCATCGGGAGTAGAATGCCGCCCGTCTTCGGGCTCGGGGCCACCCATGTTTCACGTCATCCTGTTTCAACCGGAAATTCCGCCGAATACCGGCAACATTATCAGGCTGTGCGCCAATTCTGGCTGCCACCTTCATCTCATCGAACCCCTCGGATTCGAACTGGACGACAAGCGTTTGCGACGGGCCGGCCTGGACTACCACGAATACGCCACCCTCAAGCGCTACAGCGACCTGGAAAGCTGCCTGGAAGCCCTGGGCCATCCTCGGGTCTTCGCCTTCACCACCAAGGGCACCAAGCTGTTCCATGAAGTGGCCTTCGAGAAGGGCGATGCCTTCCTCTTCGGCCCGGAAAGCCGTGGCCTGCCCCAGGAAGTGCGCGAGAGCCTGCCGCCTGAGCAGCGCCTGCGCCTGCCGATGCGCCCCAACTGCCGCAGCCTGAACCTCTCCAACACCGTGGCCGTGGCGGTGTACGAGGCCTGGCGGCAGCATGATTTCAGCCTGGACTGAATCGGGTGCTGCTTTTCTGTGGGGGCGAATTCATTCGCTATACAGCCCGCAGGGCTGCCTTTAACGCCACAGGGGTCGCTTCGCGTCCCTTAGCGAATGAATTCGCCCCCACAGATACCCCCATCTTTTTCCACCCCAACAAAAAAGCGCCCCGAAGGGCGCTTTTTCGTCGAGCCTGAAAATCAGGCCTGGGCTTCGCCGGCAGCCTGCAGACGCGCCAGTTCCTGGGCGTACAGGGCGTCGAAGTTGACCGGGGAGAGCATCAGCGCCGGGAAGGAGCCACGGACAACCAGGCTGTCCAGGGTTTCGCGGGCGTAGGGGAACAGGATGTTCGGGCAGAAGGCACCCAGGGTGTGGCTCATGGAAGCCGCGTCCAGGCCCTTGATCAGGAAGATACCGGCCTGCTGCACTTCAGCGATGAAAGCGGTTTCTTCACCGTTTTTCACGGTCACGGACAGGGTCAGCACTACTTCGTGGAAGTCGCCGTCCAACTGCTTCTGGCGGGTGTTCAGGTCCAGGGAAACGCTCGGGGCCCACTCCTGACGGAAGATCTCCGGGCTCTTCGGCGCTTCGAAGGACAGGTCGCGCACGTAGATGCGCTGCAGGGAGAACTGGGGATTCTGGTTTTCGCCGTTGCTTGCTTGTTCGGTCATGGTTCTGCCTTGTTCTAGTGCGTTTCCGTTTGCGGGCTGGCCTGGAGCAGCGCGTCGAGCTTGCCGGCGCGTTCCAGAGCGTACAGGTCGTCACAGCCGCCCACGTGGGTCTGGCCGATCCAGATCTGCGGCACCGAGGTGCGCCCGGCCTTGCGGGTCATCTCGGCGCGAATTGCGGGGTTGCCATCGACGCTGATTTCTTCGTAGCGCACACCCTTGCTGTCCAGCAGGTGCTTGGCACGGATGCAGTAGGGGCACCAGGCGCTCGAATAGACGACGATTTCGGCCATCTCACTTCACCAGCGGCAGGTTGTCGCCACGCCAGGTGCCGATGCCACCGGACAGCTTGAGCGCGTTGAAGCCGGCTTTCTGCAGGTCACGGCAGACGGTGCCGGCATGCTGGCCCATGGAGTCGACCACGATGATGGCCTTGTCTTTGTGCTTCTCCAGCTCGGCGATGCGGCTGGCGAGCTTCTCGTAGGGGATGTTCAGGGCGTCGACGATATGGCCGCCGGAAAAGTCCTTGGTGGCGCGCACGTCCAGGATCACGGCCTGACCGCCGTTGACCATGGTGGTCAGCTCGCGGGTGGAAATGGCGCGGCCACTACGGCGCAGTTCATGGGCCAGCAGCAGGGCCAGCAGCACCACGAACGATCCACTCAGTACATAGTGGTTAGTGGCAAATTCAATCAGCTTAGCGAGCATCGTCGGCTTCCGGGACGGTAAAATGCCGGCCAGTATACACAGCCCCACAGGTCGGCCAAACCCCGTCCAGCGGTGACGCCGACGGAACCAGACCGTAGAATGCCGCGTCTTTTTTCCGGGGCCTTGCCCGCAACTTTCCACCCATTGCCGCAGACGAGTCGGACACTATGACAGCCACGCCCAAACCCCTGGTCCTGATCATCCTGGACGGTTTCGGTCACAGTGACAGCCCCGAATACAACGCCATCTACGCCGCCAGCACCCCGGTCTACGACCGCCTGCGCGCCACCCAGCCCCACGGCCTGATTTCGGGCAGCGGCATGGACGTCGGCCTGCCGGACGGCCAGATGGGCAACTCCGAAGTCGGCCACATGAACCTGGGTGCAGGTCGCGTGGTGTACCAGGACTTCACCCGCGTGACCAAGGCGATCCGCGACGGTGATTTCTTCACCAACCCGGAAATCACCACCGCCGTGGACAAGGCCGTGGCCGCCGGCAAGGCCGTGCACTTCATGGGCCTGCTCTCCGACGGCGGCGTGCACAGCCACCAGGACCACCTGGTCGCCATGGCTGAACTGGCCGCCCAGCGCGGCGCCGAGAAGATCTACCTGCACGCCTTCCTCGACGGCCGCGACACCCCGCCGAAGAGCGCCGAGCCCTCCATCAAGCTGCTGGACGAAGCCTTTGCCCGCCTCGGCAAGGGCCGCGTCGCCAGCCTGATCGGCCGCTACTTCGCCATGGACCGCGACAACCGCTGGGACCGCGTGGAAGCTGCCTATAACCTGATCACCGAAGGCAAGGCCGAATTCACCGCCGCCACCGCCGTCGAAGGCCTGGCTGCCGCCTACGAGCGCGGCGAGAGCGACGAGTTCGTCAAGGCCACCCGTATCGGCGATGCCGTGAAGGTGGAAGATGGCGACGCCGTGATCTTCATGAACTTCCGCGCCGACCGCGCTCGCGAGCTGTCGCGTGCCTTCGTCGAGCCGGGCTTCAAGGAATTCCCGCGCCAGCGCGAGCTGAAGCTCGCCGGCTACGTGATGCTGACCCAGTACGCGGCAAGCATCCCCGCCCCCAGCGCCTTCAAGCCCGAATCCCTGGACAACGTGCTGGGCGAATACCTGGCCAAGAACGGCAAGACCCAGCTGCGCATCGCCGAGACCGAGAAGTACGCCCACGTGACCTTCTTCTTCTCCGGCGGCCGCGAAGAGCCCTTCGAAGGCGAAGAACGCATCCTGATCCCGTCGCCCAAGGTCGCCACCTATGACCTGCAGCCGGAAATGAGCGCCCCCGAGGTGACCGACAAGATCGTCGACGCCATCGAGAACCAGCGCTACGACGTGATCGTGGTGAACTACGCCAACGGCGACATGGTCGGCCACACCGGCGTATTCGACGCCGCGGTCAAGGCCGTGGAGTGCCTGGACGGCTGCGTTGGCCGCATCGTCGAAGCCCTGGACAAGGTGGGCGGCGAAGCGTTGATCACCGCCGACCACGGCAACGTCGAGCAGATGGAAGACGAAATGACCGGCCAGGCGCATACCGCCCACACCTGCGAGCCGGTGCCCTTCATCTATGTAGGCAAGCGCCCGGCGAAGATCCGCGAAGGCGGCGTGCTGGCCGACGTGGCCCCGACGCTGCTGACCCTGATGGGCCTGCCGGTACCGGCCGAGATGACCGGCAAGACCATCGTCGAGCTGCAATGATCGACCCGGGCCGCCGCCACGGCGCGGCCCGAGCGCGGAAAATCTGCGCGCCTCATCAGGAAACGCCCCGAACCCCTGGTTCCGGGCGTTTTTTTTGCCCGGCACCACGGGCATACTAGGCCGGTCCTCCCCCCCTGGTGCCCCACGCCCCATGTTTCGCACCCTCGCCCTCGTTATCCTCGCCAGCCTGATGACCCCGGTCATGGCCGACCAGCGCGCCGAAACCCAGCAGCAGCTGGACCAGGCCGCCAAGGACGTTGGCGAGTTGAAGAAACTCCTGAAGCAACTGCAGCAGGAGAAGTCCGGTGTTCAGTCCGATCTGAAGAAGACCGAAACCGAGATGGGCAACCTTGAGGAACAGGTCAAGGACCTGCAGCAGGAGCTCAAGAACAGCGAAGGCGAGATCCAGCGCCTGGATGGGGAGAAAAAAAAACTCCAGGACGCACGCGCTGAACAGCAACGCCTGATTGGCATCCAGGCTCGCGCCGCCTATCAGAGCGGGCAGCAGGAATACGTCAAGTTGCTGCTCAACCAGCAGCACCCCGAGAAATTCGCCCGCACCCTCACCTACTACGATTACCTGAGCCAGGCCCGCCTGGAGCAGCTCACCGCGTTCAACGAGACCCTGCGCCAGCTGGCCAACGTCGAGCAGGAAATCACTGCCCAGCAGGACCAGCTCAACGAGCAGAAGGCTGCCCTGGAAGGCCGCCGCGAGCAGTTGGCGACTGCGCGCAAGGAGCGCCAGCAGGCCCTGGCCAAGCTCAATCAGGACTTCAGCGACCGCGACAAGAAGCTCAAGGCCCGCCAGCAGGAGCAGGCCGAACTGGGCAAGGTGCTGAAGACCATCGAAGAAACCCTGGCGCGCCAGGAGCGCGAGGCCCGGGAAGCCGAGGAAGCCCGCAAGCGTGCCCTCGCCGAGCAGCAGCGGCAGCTGCGCGAACTCCCGGCCGGCAGCCCCGCGCGGCCCGCCAATGGCCCGATGGTGTCCAGCGCCGGCGGCAATTTCGGCGGCCCCTTCGCCAAGGCCCGTGGCCAGCTGCCCTGGCCGGTGGACGGTCGCGTGGTGGCTCGCTTCGGCTCGGCCCGTGGCGGCGACTCCCGCGCCAAATGGGATGGCGTGCTGATCGGCGCCGCCGAAGGCAGCTCCGTCCGCGCCGTGCATGGTGGCCGCGTGGTTTTCGCTGACTGGTTGCGCGGCGCCGGGCTTCTGGTCATTCTCGACCATGGCAACGGCTTTCTGAGCCTTTATGGGCACAATCAGCGCCTTTTGAAAAATGCCGGCGATATCGTGAAAGCAGGCGAATCCATCGCCACCGTCGGCAACAGCGGCGGGCAGGACACGCCCGCACTGTACTTCGCCATTCGCCAGCAGGGCCGACCCACCGACCCGGCACAATGGTGCCGCGCGCAAGGATAGGCGCCACCTCATCTAGCAGGAGTTAGTTCGCATGCCGCATCTGTCCCGCCTCACTTCCCTGGCCATGGCACTGGCGCTGCTCAGCGGCGCCCCGCAGTTGCTGGCCGCCGAGGAGCCGGCAACCCTCCCCGCTACGGCGGTGAGCGGCAAGGCGCCGCTGCCGCTGGATGAGCTGCGTACCTTCGCCGAGGTGCTGGATCGCATCAAATCCGCCTACGTCGAGCCGGTCGACGACAAGACCCTGCTGGAAAACGCCATCAAGGGCATGCTCAGCAACCTCGACCCGCACTCCGCCTACCTGGAGCCGGAAGACTTCCAGGAGCTGCAGGAAAGCACCAGCGGCGAGTTCGGTGGCCTCGGCATCGAGGTCGGTGCCGAAGACGGCTTCATCAAGGTGGTTTCCCCCATCGACGACACTCCGGCCTCCAAGGCCGGCATCCAGCCCGGCGACCTGATCGTCAAGATCGACGGCCAGCCCACCAAGGGCATTTCGCTGATGGATGCAGTGGACAAGATGCGCGGCAAGGCCGGCAGCAAGATCACCCTGACCCTGGTGCGCGACGGCGGCCAGCCGTTCGACGTCGAACTGGTTCGCGCGGCGATCAAGGTCAAGAGCGTGAAGAGCCAGATCCTCGAGAAGGGCTATGGCTACGTGCGCATCACCCAGTTCCAGGTCAACACCGGCGAAGAAGTCGGCAAGGCCCTGGCCAAGCTGCGCAAGGACAACAACGGTCGCCTCTCCGGCCTGGTACTCGACCTGCGCAACAACCCCGGCGGCGTGCTGCAGTCGGCGGTGGAGGTTTCCGACCACTTCCTGAAGAAGGGTCTGATCGTCTACACCAAGGGCCGCATCGCCAATTCCGAGCTGCGCTTCTCCGCCGACCCGGCCGATGCCAGTGAAGGCGTGCCGCTGGTGGTGCTGATCAACGGCGGCAGCGCTTCGGCGGCCGAGATCGTCGCTGGCGCCCTGCAGGATCACAAGCGCGGCGTGCTGATGGGCACCGACAGCTTCGGCAAGGGTTCCGTGCAGACCGTGCTGCCGCTGAACAACGACCGCGCCCTGAAGCTGACCACCGCGCTCTACTACACCCCCAATGGCCGTTCGATCCAGGCCCAGGGCATCGTTCCGGACATCGAGGTGGCGCGCGCCAAGGTCACTCGTGAGCAGGACGGCGAAACCTTCAAGGAAGCCGACCTCGCCGGTCACCTCGGCAACGGCAACGGCGGCGCCGACCGTCCGAGCGCGAGCAAGAAGTCCGCAGAACCGCGCCCGCAGGATGACGACTTCCAGCTGGGCCAGGCCCTCAACCTGCTGAAAGGCCTGAACGTCACCCGCGAGAACTGAGAATGAGCTGGAAGGCCTGGCTGCTGGCGCTCTGCCTGAGCGCGACGGCAGCCAGCGCCTGGGCCGCGCCACCGGCCCGCCTGGCCCTGGTGATCGACGACCTGGGCCAGAATCCCGCCCGCGATCGCCGTGTCCTCGCCCTCCCCGGCCCGGTGGCGCTGTCCATCCTTCCGGATACCCCGCACTCCCGCGAACTGGCCGAAGCCGCCCACGCCGCCGGCAAGACGGTGATGTTGCATCTGCCCATGGACCCGGCCAACGGCCCCTACGCCTGGCACCCCGGGCTAGCCACCGCCGAGCTTGAAAGGCGCCTCGACGCCGCCCTGCACCAGGTGCCCTACGCGCGTGGCCTGAACAACCACATGGGCAGCCGCATGACCGAGCAGCGCCCGGCCATGGCCTGGCTGATGCAGCGCCTGCAGCAGGATCACCGTTTCTTCATCGACAGCCGCACCAGTGCTTCCACCGTCGCCGCCGCTGAAGCGCAGAAAGCCGGGCTGGCCAGCCTCTCGCGGGACATCTTCCTTGACGACGACCAGAGCCCGTCGGCCGTAGCCGCCCAGTTCGACGCTGCCCTCAAGCTCGCCCGCAAGCAGGGCTCGGCACTGATGATCGGCCACCCGCACCCGGCGACCCTGGAGCTGCTCGAACGCGAGCTCCCGCGCCTGAAGCAGCAAGGCTTCGAGCTGATCGATGTGGAAATGCTGATCGCCTTGCGCGGTAACCGGGCCATGGCGGCCCATGGCAAGGCGGGGATTTACCGCTGAGTCGCCAAAGATGCCTGTAGGGGCGAATTCATTCGCCAAGCAGGCCGCAGGTCTGCCCTGCAAGCCCTCATGGGGCAGCTGCCCTGCCCTTGGCGATTGAAATCGCCCCTACAGAAAAGCATCGCAAATGAATTCGCCCCCACAAGGAAAGGCGAACCTGTAGCGCTGTTACAGGTAGTTCTGGGTGATCTCGTCGACGTACCCATCGCTGCGCATCTGGTCGAGGGCCTTCTGCAGACGCTCGATGACCTCGTCCGGCGTGTCCTTGTTGAAGGCCAGGTAGAGCTCGGCGCTGTTGAAACGCAGCACGGTCTGCAGGCCGGTCACGCCTTCCTGCTTGGCCAGGTAGCGGCCCACCGGATCGGTGGTGGCCCAGAGGTCGATCTGGCCCTTGAGCAGCTTCTTCACGTTCTCCTGGTCACGCAGGGCGTTCTGCGGCGCCATGCCCTGGCTTTCCAGGTGCTGGCTCACGGCGTCGTTCTTGTAGGCGCCGATGCGGTACTGGGACGCGCTCTTCAGGTCCTTGACGCTCAGGTTGTTGCCCGGCGCGGCGAGCAGCACCCACTCGGTCTTGGCGATGGGGCCGACCCACTTGAACAGCGGTTGGCGCTCGGCGGTGAAGGTGGTGGAGAACAGGCCGTAGCTGGGCTTGTCGAGGGTGAGGCGATAGAGGCGGTCCCAGGGGAAACGCAGGGTCAGGCTGTAGTTGATGCCGGCACGCTTGAACATCTCGCGGACGATATCGGTGCTGATGCCGTCGATTCCGTCGTCACGGGCGAAGTTCTTGTCGTCCACCGCCATGTTGAACGGCGGGAAGTTCTCGGTGAGCAACACCACCTTGTAGTCCGCCGGCAATTCGGCACGCGCCGTGAAGGCGAGGAACATCAGGCCCAGGGTCAGGGCGCGTTGGATCAACTTCTGCATTGTCATACCGCTCGCTTGATTTGTGGTTGTGGCTAAGCGGCTTCCTTGCGTGGGCTCCCCACCCACGGACGTACGACTCGACCCGTCCTGCCTTCCTTGGCAAGCGACCGGCTTGTGGCCGGTCGCTGGAGTCTTTAACTACTTTCAATGCGCTACCCGTTACAGGTAGCTGTTGAGGATCTCGTCGACGAAGCCCTCGGAGCGCATCTGGTCCAGCGCGCCCTGCAGTTTCTTCACCACTTCGTCGGGGACCTCTTTGTTCAGCGCCAGGAACAGCTCGGCCTGGTTGAAGCGCAGCACGGTCTTCAGGCCGCCCACGCCTTCCTGCTTGGCCAGGTAACGGCCGGCGGGGTCGCCGGTGGCCCAAAGGTCGATCTGGCCCTTCTCCAGCTTCTTCGCGTTCTCCTGGTCGCGCAGGGCGGTGACGGGCTCGAGCTTCTGCTGGGCAAGGTACTCGGCGATCGCGTCGCCCTTGTAGGCACCGACCTTGTACTTGCGCGCGTCTTCCAGGCTGCCGAGGGCGATCTGGCTGTCGGCGCGGGCCAGCATGATCCAGTCATCCGGACCGATCGGGCCAACCCACTTGAAGGACTGTTCGCGCTCGGGCAAACGAGCGGTGACGAAGACGCCATAGCCCGGCTTTTCCAGCGCCAGCTTGTAGATGCGATCCCAGGGGAAGCGCAGGGTCAGGCTGTACTTGACCCCGGCGCGCTTGAACATCTCGCGCACGATGTCGACGGCGATACCGTCGATGTTGTCTTCCTGGGCAAAGTTCTTCCCATTGATCGACATGTTGTAGGGCGGGAAGTTTTCGGTCAGGAGAACAACGCTGTAGTTCTCATCCACTTCGGCGCGGGCGGCACCGGCAAGCACCATCAGGGTACCGGCCAACGCCAGCAGCAGGCGTTTCGACATAGGCGATTAACCTTCCAGGAGAGATGGGAAATGCGCTGAGCTTAACCTCGCGGGAGCGAGGCTCGGGCATCAGCAGCCCAGGCTGCGAAGTCCGTCACGTGTGCAGCCTGGGCGAATGCTAGGCAAGATTCGTGCTCAGCGCACGAGGATTCCGCGGCTGGCGAGATAGGCCTTGGCCTCAGGCACGGTGTATTCGCCGAAGTGGAAGATGCTCGCTGCGAGAACGGCGTCGGCCTTGCCTTCGAGGATGCCGGCCGCCAGATGCTCGAGATTGCCGACGCCACCGGAGGCGATCACCGGAATTCCGACGGTTTCGCTGATGGCGCGGGTGACGCCGAGGTCGTAGCCGCTCTTCACGCCGTCCTGGTCCATGCTGGTGAGCAGAATCTCACCGGCACCCAGGTCTTCCATCTTCTTCGCCCAGTCCACGGCATCGAGGCCGGTGGGTTTGCGCCCACCGTGGGTGAAAATTTCCCAGCGCGGTGTTTCCCCGGGGCCGGACACTTTCTTGGCGTCGATGGCGACGACGATGCACTGGGAGCCGAAACGCGCCGCGGCTTCGCCGACGAACTCCGGCGTGAACACTGCTGCGGTGTTGATCGACACCTTGTCGGCACCAGCATTGAGCAGGTTGCGGATGTCCTGCACGGTGCGCACGCCGCCACCCACGGTCAGCGGGATGAACACCTGGCTGGCCATGCGTTCCACGGTGTGCAGGGTGGTGTCGCGGCCGTCGACGCTGGCGGTGATGTCGAGGAAGGTGATCTCGTCGGCGCCCTGCTCATCGTAGCGACGCGCGATTTCCACCGGGTCGCCAGCGTCGCGGATGTTCTCGAACTTGACGCCCTTGACCACGCGGCCGTTGTCCACGTCGAGGCAGGGGATGATGCGTTTTGCGAGAGCCATAACAGTGTCCCGTAGGGTGCGCCGCGCGCACCGTGAGCCGTCGATTAACCCTTGTAGCTATCGCAGAAGGCCTGGGCCTCGGCGACGTCCAGGGTGCCTTCGTAGATGGCGCGGCCGGTGATGGCGCCGATGATGCCGGGGGCCTTGGCGGCCAGCAGCTTCTCGATGTCACCGAGGTTGTGGATACCACCGGAAGCGATCACTGGAATGCGGCTGGCGGCTGCCAGGGCGGCGGTAGCTTCGACGTTGCAGCCCTGCATCATCCCGTCCTTGGCGATGTCGGTGTAGACGATGGCGGACACGCCGTCGGCCTCGAAGCGGCGGGCCAGGTCAACGGCCTGCACGCTGCTCACTTCGGCCCAGCCGTCGGTGGCGACGAATCCGTCCTTGGCATCCAGGCCAACGATGACCTTGCCCGGGAAGGCCTTGCAGGCCTCGGTGACGAACTCGGGCTCCTTCACCGCCTTGGTGCCGATGATCACGTAGCTGACGCCGGCCTTGACGTAGTGCTCGATGGTTTCCAGGGAGCGGATGCCGCCGCCGATCTGGATCGGCAGGTTCGGGTAGCGCTTGGCGATGGCGGTGACCACTTCACCGTTCACCGGCTTACCCTCGAAGGCACCGTTGAGGTCCACCAGGTGCAGGCGGCGGCAACCACCTTCCACCCACTTGGCGGCCATGCTCACCGGGTCGTCGGAGAACACGGTGGAGTCTTCCATGCGGCCTTGGCGCAGACGCACGCAGGCGCCGTCCTTCAGATCGATAGCGGGGATAATCAGCATCGGTTCAACCTGTAAGAAGTCAGTGGATTCGGCTCGGCGCTCAGTCTTTCTCGAGCGCCCACAAGTCGCTCTCGATGCTTTCGAACCTGTCTTTCAGGTGCGCCTGCACATCGAAGATCGCCTTGTTGTAGAAATGCGGCGCGAATTCCCGGGCGAAGAAGTCGAGCACTTCCTCGGCCTCGAAGGAACCCAGCTCCAGCTCGAAGCGATCCGCCATGAAACGCTTGATCGCCAGCACCGCGTCCTGGGTCTGGGCGGCGTCGAGCTGCAAACTCGGAGCCTTCTTCGCGCGGCTCATGGGCTTACCAGCGCCCGTCCCAGGCGGCGAAGTTCTGCAGCAGCTGCAGGCCGTGGGTGTGGCTCTTTTCCGGGTGGAACTGCACAGCGAAGCGCGAACCCTCGGCCAGCGCAGCGGCGAAGTCCTTGCCGTAGTGACCGCGGCCCACCACCTGCTGCGGATTGCCGGCCTCAATGTAGTAGCTGTGCACAAAGTAGAAGCGCGCGCGGTCGGGAATGTTGTGCCAGAGCGGATGGGCGACGCCCTGCTCCACCTCGTTCCAGCCCATGTGCGGCACCTTCAGGTGCTCGCCATCTTCCACCAGGTTCTTGCCAAAGAAGCGCACCTGGCCGGGGAACAGGCCGATGCAATCAACGCCGTCGTTCTCTTCGCTGCGTTCCAGCAGTGCCTGCATGCCGACACAGATGCCGAGGAACGGGCGGTCCTGGCTGACTTCGCGCACCAGACTGTCGAAGCCCAGGCGGCGGATCTCGGCCATGCAATCGCGGATCGCGCCGACGCCGGGAAACACCACCCGGTCGGCTTCACGGATCACATTGGCGTCACTGCTGACCAGGACGCGGCCGGCGCCAACGTGTTCAAGGGCCTTGGCAACCGAGTGCAGGTTGCCCATGCCGTAATCGATGACTGCAACCGTCTGCATCAGAGAACGCCCTTGGTGGAGGGCATCTGGCCAGCCATGCGCGGATCACGCTCAACGGCCATGCGCAGAGCGCGGCCGAAGGCCTTGAACACGGTTTCGATCTGGTGGTGGGTGTTGTGGCCACGCAGGTTGTCGATGTGCAGGCTCACCAGGGCGTGGTTGACGAAGCCCTGGAAGAATTCCTGGAACAGGTCGACGTCGAAGCCGCCAACCACCGCGCGGGTGAACGGCACGTGCATCTGCAGGCCGGGGCGGCCGGAGAAGTCGATGACCACGCGGGACAGGGCTTCATCCAGCGGCACGTAGGAATGGCCGTAACGGACGATGCCCTTCTTGTCGCCGATGGCCTGGGTGAAGGCCTGGCCGAGGGTGATACCGACGTCTTCCACAGTGTGGTGATCGTCGATATGCAGATCGCCCTTGCACTCGATGTCCAGGTCGATCAGGCCGTGGCGGGCGATCTGGTCGAGCATGTGCTCGAGGAAAGGCACGCCGATATCGAAGCGTGCCTTGCCAGTACCATCCAGGTTGATCGAGACCTTGATCTGGGTTTCCAGGGTATTGCGTTC
Organism: Pseudomonas sp. BN411; assembly: GCF_029871235.1. Taxonomy (GTDB): domain Bacteria; phylum Pseudomonadota; class Gammaproteobacteria; order Pseudomonadales; family Pseudomonadaceae; genus Metapseudomonas. The sequence goes on along the minus strand of NZ_SSOM01000073.1, from coordinate 316,697 downwards.
GACGGATGCCGTGCGTTCGGCCATCACCAGCTCCACAAAAGGCTCACGAAAAAGAGCGCCATTATAGGCCGCAGGCCCTTGGCGCCGCTACCGACGGCGGTCGGCGGGGATTACACTGCCCGGCCCTACCCGCAATCTCCTCCAGGAGCCGCCATGCCCGTGATCGTCGAGACCCTGAACAGCCCCTCCGAGCAGGATCGCGGCGACTTGGCGAAGATCTACGCCGATGCCCCGGATTGGCTGCTGCCGCCCTACGCAGATGCGGCGGAACTGGTGGAGCGCGGCCTGGCCGACGGGCTGCTGGTGGCGGGACGATTCAACGATCGCCTGCTGGGCGCGGCCCTGGTGGTACGCGGCGAGCAGCACTGGCAGCTGTCCCACCTCTGCGTGCGCAAGGTGACCCGTCATCGTGGCGTGGGCCGCCGCCTGGTGGAAGAAGTGGCCCGCCTGGCGCGGGATGCGGGCAAGCCGCTGCACCTGGCCGCGCCGAAGGACCACCTGGAAAGCCAGGCCTTTGCCGCGCGCCTGCACCTGCCGCTGGAAAGCCTCTGATCCATCGGTGATTCCGTGCGCTGAACCGACAGCGGAAATCACCATCCAAAGTCCCTGACAAGGGGACGAACCCCGCGCCGCTGCCCTCCATCCGTAATGGCCCGGCGCTATACTCGGCACCTTCAATTCACGCGATCCACCACAAGGACTGGCCAATGAAAGCCTTCGGCAAAATCCTGGGCCTCATCTTCCTCGGGCTGTTGCTGATCATCGTGGCGGCGGGCTTTGCCCTGACCCACCTGTTCGACCCGAACGATTACAAGGACGAGATTCAGCAACTGGCCCGTGACAAGGCCAACCTCGAACTGACCCTCAACGGCGATATCGGCTGGAGCCTGTTCCCCTGGCTCGGCCTCGAACTGCACCAGGCAACCCTGGCCAGCGCCGCCACCCCGGCAAAACCCTTCGCCAACCTCGACATGATCGGCCTTTCGGTCCGCGTCCTGCCGCTGCTGCGCCGTGAAGTGCAGATGAGCGACATCCGCGTCGAAGGCCTCAACCTCGACCTGCAGCGCGACGACAAGGGCCACGGCAACTGGGAAGACATCGGCCGCCCAGCCAAGGCCCCGGAAACCGCCCAGACCGGCACGCCGACGACGCCAGCCCCGGCCGCAGAGGCCAAGCAGGCGCCCGCCGCCGACGAACCGGCACGCCCGATCAAGCTGGATATCGACAGCCTTACCGTGCGCAATGCCCGTATCGATTACACCGATGCCAAGAGCGGCAAGCAGTTTTCCGCCGAGGGCATCGAGCTGACCACCGGCGCCATCCGCGAAGGCGCCAGCATTCCGCTCAAGCTCAGCGCCTTCTTCGGCACCAACCAGCCGGTACTGCGCGCCAAGACCGACCTCACCGCCAACCTGCGCTTCGAGCGCGCCCTCAAGCGCTACCAGCTGGAAGACCTCAAGCTGAACGGCGAAGCCTCGGGTGAGCCCCTGAAGGGCAAGACACTGACCTTCAACGCCCAGGGCCAATTGCTGGCCGACCTGGCCGCCAACGTCGCCGAATGGAACAGCCTGAAGCTCTCCGGCAACCAGCTGCGCGCGCTCGGTGAACTGAAAGTGCACAACCTCGACAAGGACGCACGCCTGGAAGGCGGCCTGTCCATCGCCCCGCTCAACCTGCGCGAATTCCTCACCAGCGTCGGCGTCGAGCTGCCGCCCATGAGCGACGCCACCGCCCTGCAGAAGTTCGAGCTGGTCACCAAGCTCAATGGCAGCACCAACAGCCTCGCCTTCGAAGGCCTGAACCTCAAGCTCGACGACGGCACCTTCAGCGGCCGCCTGGCCGTGGCCGACTTCGCCAAGAAGGCCGTGCGGGTGCAACTCAAGGGCGACAAACTCGACCTCGACCGCTACCTGCCGCCCAAGTCCAAGGCCAAGCAGGAAGCCCAGACCGCCCGCCAGGCCGAAGTGAAGCCTGCCGTGGCCGCCGCTGCCCAGACCACCACGCCGTTGCCCAACGCGCCGACCCAGGCGGACTGGAGCGAAACCCCAGTGCTGCCGGTGGACCAGCTGCGCAAGGTCGACCTGGAAGCCACCCTGGACTTCGGCCAGCTCACCGTCGACAAGCTGCCCATGGATGACGTCAGCCTCAAGGCCAATGGCAAGGCTGGCCTGCTGACCCTGGAAGACCTGCGCGGCGGACTGTTCGGCGGCACTTTCCAGGCCAACGCACAGATCGACGCTCGCCCGGCGGTACCGCTGCTCAAGGCACACAAACGCATCAACAACGTGCCGGTGGAAAAACTCCTCCAGGCCCAGGAGCAGAAGCCTCCGGTGCGCGGCCTGCTGGACATGACCGCCGACGTCACCAGCAGCGGCAACAGCCAGAAGGCCTGGGTGGATGGTCTCAACGGCACCGCCAGCTTCGCCCTCAACGATGGTGCGCTGCTCGACGCCAACCTCGAACAGCAGCTCTGCCAGGGCATCGCCACCCTCAATCGCAAGTCGCTCTCCAGCACCCGCGGCGGCAGCGAAACACCGTTCCAGGAGCTCAAGGGCTCGCTCACCTTCAATAACGGCGTAGCCACCAACCCCGACATGCGCGCCAGCATTCCCGGCCTCAGCGTCAAGGGTGATGGCGCCGTCGACCTTCGTGTGCTCGGCATGGACTACCGCATTGGCGTGGTCATCGAAGGCGACAAGAGCGCGATGCCGGACCCGGCCTGCCAGGTCAACGAGCGCTACGTCGGCCTCGAGTGGCCGCTGCGTTGCCGCGGCCCGCTGGAACTGGGGGCCAAGGCCTGCCGCCTGGACAAGGACGGCATGGGCAAGGTGGCCGCCAAGCTGGCCGGCGACAAGCTCAATGAAAAGATCGAGGAAAAGCTCGGCGACAAGGTCAGCCCGGAACTCAAGGACGCGCTGAAGGGGCTGTTCAAACGATGACCCCTGAGCAGTTCTCCGGCGCCGTACTCGACTGGTACGACAGCCACGGCCGCAAGGATCTGCCCTGGCAGCAGGGCATCACCCCCTATCGCGTCTGGGTGTCCGAAATCATGCTGCAGCAGACCCAGGTCAGCACCGTCCTGGGTTACTTCGACCGCTTCATGGACGCCCTACCCACCGTGCAGGCCCTGGCCTCGGCACCGGAAGACGAGGTGCTGCACCTCTGGACCGGCCTCGGCTACTACACCCGCGCCCGCAACCTGCAGAAGACCGCGAAGAAAGTCGTCGCCGAGTTCGGCGGCGAATTCCCCCGCGATGTGGATAAGTTGGCGGAGCTGCCGGGCATCGGACGCTCCACCGCCGGCGCAATCGCCAGCCTGTCCATGGGACTGCGCGCGCCCATCCTCGATGGCAACGTCAAGCGCGTACTGGCCCGCTACGTCGCCCAGGAGGGTTACCCGGGCGAGCCGAAGGTAGCGAAGCAGCTCTGGGAAGTAGCCGAGCGCTTCACCCCTCAGGTCCGGGTGAACAACTACACCCAGGCGATGATGGATCTCGGCGCCACTCTCTGCACCCGCAGCAAGCCCAGTTGCCTACTGTGCCCGTTGCAGAGCGGCTGCCGCGCACACGCACTGGGCCGGGAAACCGCCTATCCCGTCTCGAAGCCGCGCAAGGCGCTGCCGCAGAAGCGCACCCTGATGCCGCTACTGGCCAGCCGCGACGGCGCCATCCTGCTCTATCGCCGCCCTTCGAGTGGCCTCTGGGGCGGTCTCTGGAGCCTGCCGGAGCTGGACGACCTTGACGCCCTCGCCCCGCTGGCCAGCCAGCATTCGCTGCACCTGGGCGAACGTCGCGAACTGCCCGGGCTGACCCACACCTTCAGCCACTTCCAGCTGGCCATCGAGCCCTGGCTGGTGGCCGTCGAAGGCAGCGCCCCCGTCGTGGCCGAGGGCGACTGGCTCTGGTATAACCTCGCCACCCCGCCGCGCCTGGGCCTCGCCGCCCCGGTGAAGAAGCTGCTCAAGCGCGCGGCCGACGTATTGAATGCAGGAGAACCGCGATGACCCGCACCGTGATGTGCCGCAAGTACAAAGAGGAACTGCCGGGCCTGGAGCGTCCGCCGTATCCGGGCGCCAAGGGCGAGGACATCTTCAACAACGTGTCGAAGAAGGCCTGGGATGAGTGGCAGGCCCACCAGACCATGCTGATCAACGAACGTCGCCTGAACATGATGAATGGCGAGGACCGCAAGTTCCTCCAGGCCGAAATGGACAAGTTCCTTTCGGGTGAGGAGTACGCCCAGGCCGAGGGTTATGTCCCCCCTAGCGCGTAAGCGCCCGAAAAAACTAAATATTTTTTCGAAAGGGTGTTGACGAGGTGCCGGCAAATCCGTTTAATAGCGCCCCGTTGCCCAGGTAGCTCAGTCGGTAGAGCAGGGGATTGAAAATCCCCGTGTCGGCGGTTCGATTCCGTCCCTGGGCACCAAAATACCGTCAAAAAGCCCCAGCCATGCGCTGGGGCTTTTTGTTTTCCGGCCCTTCATTTCCCCACCGGGCACGATACCCACAGCACTGCTAACCTCACTGCGAAGCGCCTCAAGGCGACCCCGAAGAGGGTCTGGCCGGAGGAAACCCGGGGGGATGGCATGAAGGGAATCGTCTTCAATCTGCTCGAAGAAGTAGTTACCCGACACCAGGGAGAAGATTCCTGGGACGCCCTGCTGGAACGCACCGGCCTCGACGGCGTTTACACGGCTCTCGGCAGTTATCCCGACGAGTTCATCTTCCGCCTGACGGCAGCGGCCTCCGAATTGCTCGACATGCCACCCTTCGAGGTGCTGCGCTGGTTCGGCCGTGAAGCAATGCCCTCCCTGGCCATCCGCTACCCGGCCTATTTCGACACCCACGACTCGACGCGCTCATTCATCCTCAGCGTCAATCAGATCATCCATCCCGAAGTCCGCATGATTTATCCGGGCGCGGATGTCCCGACCTTCGGTTTCCGCGACGAACCCGACGGCGCGCTGATGATGACCTACCGCTCCCCACGCCGCCTCTGCGCCCTCGCCCACGGGTTCATCGAGGGCGCCGCGGTGCACTTTGGCGAATCCCTGGGAGTCGACCACCTGTCCTGCATGCACAAGGGAGATGCGGAATGCCGTTGCCGTATCACCTTCCACGGCAAAAGCCAGGGCTGACTGAACATGGATGGCGGACCGCGCAACCCGGAAGCCGACAAGCTGCGTCGACGCCTGCAGCGCGAACACCAGGCGCGCCTGGAAGCGGAACAGATCGCCGAGCGCGGCCTGCGCGAGCTCTATGAAAAGCAGCAGCAGCTGCAACTGCTGGAATCCATCGCCGACGCTGCCAACGGCGCGGCATCGGTGGCCGACGGCCTGAGCTTCACGGTATCCAGCGTCTGCCAGTACACCGGCTGGCTGATTGGCCATGCCTACCTGACGGACCACGTCGATGGCGAGGTACAACTGCGCTCGGCCAGCATCTGGCATTACGCCGACGAGCAGCGCTTCCGCGACTTTCGACAGGTGACCGAGGCCATGGAGTTCTCACCGGGCTTCGGCCTGCCCGGCCGCGTGCTTTCCAGCGGCGCCCCGGCCTGGATTTCCGACATCAGCCAGACTCCGGAATTCTGCCGCGTCGACGCTGCCGAGCAGGCGGGGCTCAGGGCCGCCGCCGCCTTTCCGGTGCTAGTGGGCAGCGAAGTAGTGGGAGCGCTGGAGTTCTTCGCCGGCAACGTGCTGGAGCCCGACGACAAGCTGCTGCACCTGATGGCGCAGATCGGTGTGCAGATGGGCCGGGTAGTGGAGCGCAAGCGCGCGGAAGAGCAACTGGTCGACGCCTTCCACGACCCGCTCACCGGCCTGCCCAACCGCGCGCTCTTCGCCGACCGCCTGTCCCGAGCCGTCGCCCGCTGCAATCGGCATCGCGAGGCAGCCTTCGCGGTGCTGTTCATCGATCTCGACCGTTTCAAGCTGGTCAATGACAGCCTCGGCCACCTGGCAGGGGATTTGTTGATCGTCCAGGTCGCCACCCGCCTTGGCAGTTGCCTGCGCCAGACCGACACCCTGGCTCGCATGGGCGGCGATGAGTTCACCATCCTGCTGGATTGCATCGGCAACTCCGAAGCGCCAGCGTGCGTCGCCGAGCGACTGCTGAATGCCCTGGAACCTCCCTTCCTGGTCAATGGCGAGCAGCTCTACATCAGCGCCAGCATCGGCATCGCCTCGAGCGATCTGGGATATGAGTCTGCCGAAGAAATCCTGCGCCACGCGGACCTCGCCATGTACCGCGCCAAGACCCTCGGCAAGCACCGCTTCGAGCTGTTCGACCACAGCATGCATGAGCTGGCCGTGGGTCGCCTGAACCTGGAAACCCGGCTGCGCAATGCGCTGCAGAATGGCGAGTTCGTACTCCACTACCAACCGATCGTGCATCTGGCCAGCGGGCGGCTCGCTGGCGTCGAGGCCCTGGTGCGCTGGCAGAAACCGAGTGGTGAGCTGGTCTACCCGGGCGACTTCATCCAGGTCGCCGAGGACACCGGCCTGATCCTGCCGCTCGGCCTGTGGGTGCTACGCGAAGCCTGCCGCAGCATGGCGTGTTGGCACGAGGAATTTCCCTGCCCCAACCCGCTGACGGTGAGCATCAATCTTTCCGCCCGGCAGTTCGCCCAGCACGACCTGGTTTCACAGGTGGGCGCCATCATCGTCGAAACAGGTATCCCGCCGACTTGCGTACGCCTGGAGATCACCGAGAGCGTCTCCATGGCCGACTCCGAACGAACCATCGCGGTGCTCCAGCAGCTGCATGACCTGGGCGTACGCATCAGCATCGATGACTTCGGCACCGGCTACTCCTCCCTCAGCTACCTGCATCGCTTCCGCCTGGACGTGCTGAAAGTCGACCGCTCCTTCGTGACCCAACTCGACCAATGCCCGGAAGGCCTGCAGATCGTCCAGACCATCCTCAGCCTGGCGCGCAACCTGGGTCTCGAGGCAGTCGCGGAGGGAGTCGAGACGGAGCAGCACCTGCAGATCCTCAAGTCCCTGGACTGCGATTTCGGCCAGGGCTACTACTTCGCCCGGCCGCTGCCCGCTTCCGAATTTATTGCGCTGCTAAAGGAAGGTCAGCACCTGCATGCGAAGTAAATGATTGATTCCAAAGAAGAAAATCCTAAAAGAGGTGCAAAGCCGCGCCATTTGGGAGTTCCAGCCCGCCACCGGGGCTTTTTAGCTACCGCGACAAGCAACTGCAGCGATGCGACAACCGCGCCCGAAGAGCCATTTCAGGGCTCTCCGCCGGCTTTCGCCTGGCAAGGGGCTATGCTAGGTTGGCCCTCGCCAGGAAGGCCGCCCCACCGCCAGAGTGCCCCCGAACAATAAGAGGACCCCCCATGGCCCAAGCCACGCCAGCGCTTGAAATCCGTAATCTGCACAAACGCTACGGCGATCTAGAAGTGCTCAAGGGCATCTCCCTCACCGCCAATGACGGTGACGTGATCTCCATCCTGGGGTCGTCTGGCTCCGGCAAGTCCACCTTCCTGCGCTGCATCAACCTGCTGGAGAACCCGCACGAGGGCCAGATCCTGGTCGCCGGCGAGGAGCTCAAGCTCAAGCAGAGCCGCACCGGTGAACTGGTTGCCGCCGACAACAAGCAGATCAATCGCATGCGCAGCGAGATCGGCTTCGTATTCCAGAACTTCAACCTCTGGCCGCACATGACGGTGCTCGACAACATCATCGAAGCGCCACGCCGCGTGCTCGGCCAGAGCAAGGCCGAAGCCACCGAAATCGCCGAGGCCCTGCTGGCCAAGGTCGGCATCGCCGACAAGCGCCACGTCTATCCGACCCAGCTTTCCGGCGGCCAGCAACAGCGTGCAGCCATCGCCCGTACCCTGGCCATGCAGCCGAAGGTGATCCTGTTCGACGAGCCCACCTCGGCGCTGGACCCTGAGATGGTACAAGAAGTGCTTAACGTGATCCGCGCGCTGGCCGAGGAAGGCCGCACCATGCTGCTGGTCACCCATGAAATGAACTTCGCCCGGAACGTCTCCAGCGAAGTGGTTTTCCTTCACCAGGGCCTTGTAGAAGAACAGGGACCGCCAGCGCAGGTATTTGACAACCCGCAGTCGGCGCGCTGTAAACAATTCATGTCCAGCAATCGCTAAAACACGGAGCAAGAGCGCAATGAAGAACTACAAGAAGATTCTGCTGGCCGCGGCCGCCACACTCGCTTTCGGCACCAACGCCATTGCCGCCGACAAACTGAAGATCGGCACCGAAGGCGCCTACCCCCCCTTCAACCTGATCGACGCCAGCGGCCAGGCCGGCGGCTTCGACGTGGAAATCGGCCAGGCTCTCTGCGCCAAGATGAAGGTCGAGTGTGAAGTGGTGACCTCCGACTGGGACGGCATCATCCCCGCCCTGAACGCCAAGAAGTTCGACTTCCTCGCCGCCTCCATGTCCATCACTGAAGAGCGCAAGCAGGCCGTCGATTTCACCGACCCCTACTACACCAACAAGCTGCAGTACATCGCTCCGAAAAGCAGCGACTTCAAGATCGACAAGGGCAGCCTGAAAGGCAAGGTCATCGGCGCCCAGCGCGCGACCATCGCCGGCACCTGGCTGGAAGACAACATGAAAGACGTTGTCGACATCAAGCTCTACGACACCCAGGAAAACGCCTACCTCGACCTGGCCTCCGGCCGCCTCGACGGCGTACTGGCCGACAAGTTCGTGAACTGGGAATGGCTGAAGAGCGACGCCGGCAAGGACTTCGAGTTCAAGGGCGACCCGGTGTTCGACAACGACAAGATCGCCATTGCCGTGCGCAAGGGTGACCCGCTGCGCGAGAAGCTGAACGCCGCGCTGAAGGAAATCGTTGCCGACGGCACCTACAAGAAGATCAACGACAAGTACTTCCCCTTCAGCATCTACTGACCTGCCCGTCCGGTGCCGCCCCTGCGCGGCACCGGCGCTTGAATTCCCATGACCCTAGACCTTCACGGATTCGGCCCGGCCCTGGCCGCGGGCACCCTCATGACCATCAAGCTGGCGCTGTCCGCGCTGGTGTTGGGTCTGGTGCTCGGTCTGCTCGGCGCCCTGGCCAGGACTTCTTCCATCAAGCCGCTGCAGTGGCTGGGTGGCACCTATTCCACCATCGTGCGTGGCGTTCCCGAGCTTCTCTGGGTTCTGCTGATCTACTTCGGCACGGTCAACCTGATGCGCAGCCTGGGCGAGTCGCTTGGCTACCCGGAGCTGGAACTGAACGCCTTCGCCGCGGGCACCATCGCCCTCGGCCTGTGCTTCGGCTCCTATGCCACCGAGGTATTCCGCGGCGCCATCCTGGCCATCCCCAAGGGGCACCGCGAAGCGGGCATGGCCCTTGGCCTGTCCAGCGGACGCATCCTCTGGCGGGTGATCCTACCGCAGATGTGGCGCATCGCCCTGCCGGGCCTCGGCAACCTGTTCATGATCCTGATGAAGGACACGGCACTGGTTTCCGTGATCGGCCTCGAGGAAATCATGCGCCGCTCGCAAATCGCCGTGACCGCCAGCAAGGAGCCCTTCACCTTCTACATGGTGGCCGCCTTCATCTACCTGGGCCTGACCATCCTCGCGATGATCGGCATGCATTGGCTTGAGAAGCGCGCAGGCCGCGGCTTCAAGCGGAGCGCAGCATGAACTGGGAAGTCATCGTCAAATACCTGCCGCAACTGGCCCAGGGCGCCATCCTCACCATGGAGCTGGTGGCCATCGCGGTGGTCGCCGGCCTGATCCTGGCGCTCCCCATGGGCATCGCCCGCGCATCGCGCCACTGGTACGTACGCGCCCTGCCCTACGGCTACATCTTCTTCTTCCGTGGTACACCACTGCTGGTGCAACTGTTCCTGGTCTACTACGGCCTGGCGCAGTTCGACGCGGTGCGCAAAGGTCCGCTCTGGCCCTATCTGCGCGACCCGTTCTGGTGCGCCGTGATCACCATGACCATGCACACCGCGGCCTATATCGCCGAGATCCTGCGCGGGGCCATCCAGGCCGTTCCGCCGGGCGAGATCGAAGCGGCGCGGGCCCTGGGCATGTCGCGCTTCCAGGCACTGGTCTACATCATCCTGCCGCGTGCGGCGCGCATCGGCCTGCCGGCCTACAGCAACGAAGTGATCCTGATGATCAAGGCCAGCGCACTGGCCAGTACCGTCACCCTGCTGGAACTCACCGGCATGGCACGCACGATCATCGCCCGCACCTACCTGCCGGTGGAGATCTTCTTCGCCGCCGGCCTGTTCTATCTGCTGATCGCCTACGTACTGGTTCGGGCCTTCCGCCTGCTGGAACACAAGCTGCGGGTAGACGCCTTGCAGGGTCGCTGAGCCCTCGACCGCTCCTCGTCCCCGGATGAGGAGCGGAGGTGGCGGCGCTATAATCGCCGCCCCTGATTCCCACCGCCTCGCCACATGACCAGCCCCGCGCCCCTCCAAGGCCCGCTCCTGCGGGAACGCTTCGCCGCCCTGGACGATTTCCTGCGCGTGCACCAGGACATCTGGCGCCCGATACCCTTTACCGAACTGGAACTCCCCTGGGAGCGCGAGCACCCCGAGTTGGCGGCATGGCTGCGCGACCGCAGCCTGGCGGAGGCGGACGCCATACACAATCAGCCGGAACGACTGCAGGCCCCGGCGCCTTATCCACAGCTTGCCGCACAGTCGGCCAGACTCAGCGAGATTGGCGAACTGCCTGCCACGCGCTCCGAGACAATGCCCAACGCATTCACCGTGGATGTTCCCGGACGCAAGTGGCAGCAGATCGACGCCTTCGCCAGCCGCCTCGGTTTTCGCCAGGCGCCCGGTCACTGGCTGGACTGGTGCTCCGGAAAGGGGCATCTGGGACGCCGCCTGGCCCACGACGGCACGCCACTGACCTGCATTGAACTCGACCCGCAACTTGTCGCCAGCGGCCAGCAACTCAGCCAGCGCCTGGGGCTCGCAGCCCAGCATCGCGAGCAGGACGCCCTGGCGGATGACGCCGGACTCCACCTCACAACCGAACACACAGCGGTAGCCCTGCACGCCTGTGGCGATCTCCACGTGCGCCTGATGCAACTGGCCAGCGCCGCCGGCTGCCGCCAACTGGCGGTGGCGCCCTGCTGCTACAACCGCATCCAGACACCGGACTACCAACCGCTCTCCGCAACAGCCAGAAGCTCCGCGCTGCGCCTCGGCCGGGTCGATCTGCGACTACCACTCAGCGAGACCGTCACTGCCGGCGCCCGCGTTCGCCGCCAGCGCGACCAATCCATGGCGCGACGATTGGCTTTCGACCTCCTGCAAAGAGAGCTGACCGGCAAGGATCAGTACCTGCCCACCCCTTCCCTCGCCACCAGTTGGCTGGACAAGCCATTCCCGGAGTACTGCCGCGATCTCTGCGCCCTGAAGGGGCTGCCCACCCCAGTGGATCACGACTGGCAGGCACTGGAAGCAGCGGGCTGGCAACGCCTCGCCGTGGTGCGCAACCTGGAACTCCCCCGCAGCCTGTTCCGCCGCCCCATGGAACTCTGGCTACTACTCGACCGCGCGCTGTTCCTCGAAGAACACGGCTACCAGGTGACACTCGGCAGCTTCTGCCCGCCCCAGCTCACACCACGCAACATCCTGCTCCTGGCCGAGCGCTGAACTTACCCACAAAACCTGTGGATAACTTTGTTGATGAAATCTGGGAAAACGCCCGGAAAGCCTTGCCGTGCGCACCACGCGGAGTCTGCTCAATTTTTGCTCGAACGATGAAAATCCAAGGAATACAGGAGGTTGCGGAATGCTGAGACTCAGCGCACAAATTCTCAGAACGAAGGGACCAGGACGAAGCACCTTTGTGCATAAGCTCCACCACGCTGATACCAGAACCTGCACCGACAAGCATCGAAGAGGTTTACTCGCCACATCCAATCGCTATAATGACGGCCCTTCCTAGCCGGTATAGCTCAGCTGGTAGAGCAACTGACTTGTAATCAGTAGGTCCCGGGTTCGATTCCTGGTGCCGGCACCATGAACTTAAAAGCCCCGCAGCAATGCGGGGCTTTTGTCTTTCAGGGGTCGGCTGAAATGCTCACATCTCCAGCCACGCGCGACAGGACGACGCCAGCTCTGAAGAATATTGGCGCCATTCCATCGGACTGCCTTGTATGGCGTCCGATCGCCAGGATCCCCCCGCAATCCTGGCCATGACAGTCTTCAAACGCTTGCATCGGGCAGTCACTGCCAACAATCTGTGCGCCAACCAAATCGTCAGGATTGAGTTATGCACCTTTTTGTCACCGGCGGAGCCGGCTTCATTGGCTCAGCTCTCATTCGCCACCTGCTGACCGAAACCCAGCACGAGGTGCTGAATCTCGACAAGCTCACCTACGCCGGCAATCTCGAGTCGCTGGCCTCCGTCTCGGACAATCCGCGTTACCAATTTCTCCAGGCGGATATTGCCGATAGCCAAGCCGTCGGCGAAGCGCTGGCCCGATTCCAGCCCGACGCAGTGATGCACCTGGCCGCGGAATCCCACGTCGATCGTTCCATCGACGGTCCGGCAGACTTCATCCAGACCAACATCGTCGGCACCTACAGCCTGCTGGAAAGCGTACGAGCCTACTGGCTGGGTCTCGATGCTGAACGCAAGGCCGCGTTCCGCTTCCACCATATTTCCACCGACGAGGTATATGGCGACCTGCATGGCGTGGACGACCTCTTCACAGAGACCACGCCCTACGCTCCGAGCTCGCCCTACTCTGCCAGCAAAGCCGCATCCGACCATCTGGTCCGCGCCTGGCACCGCACCTACGGGCTGCCGGTGGTACTGACCAACTGCTCGAACAACTACGGCCCCTATCACTTCCCCGAGAAGCTGATCCCGCTGATGCTCCTCAACGCCCTGGAAGGGAAGCCGCTACCGGTCTACGGCAATGGTCAGCAGATTCGCGACTGGCTGTTCGTCGAGGACCATGCACGCGCGCTGGTCGAAGTGGTTACTCGCGGCGAAGTCGGCGAGACCTACAACATCGGTGGGCACAACGAGCAGAAGAACCTCGACGTGGTCCGCTCGATCTGCGCCCTGCTGGAAGAGCTGGCACCGCAGAAACCCGCTGGCGTCAGCCGCTTTGAGGACCTGATCACCTTCGTCAAGGACCGCCCGGGCCACGACCTGCGCTACGCAATCGATGCCGGCAAGATCGAGCGCGATCTCGGCTGGACACCACGGGAAACCTTCGAAACCGGCCTGCGCAAGACCGTGCAGTGGTACCTGGACAACCTGGATTGGTGCCGCCGGGTACAAGACGGCAGCTATCAACGTGAAAGACTTGGAGCAACAATATGAAGGGAATCATTCTCGCCGGCGGTTCCGGCACCCGCCTCCACCCCATCACCCTGGGCGTGTCCAAGCAGCTGCTGCCGATCTACGACAAACCGATGATCTATTACCCGATCTCGGTGCTGATGCTCGCCGGCATTCGCGAGATCCTGATCATTTCCACCCCCCAGGATCTGCCCCAGTACCGCAATCTGCTGGGTGACGGCACCCAGTTCGGCGTTCAGTTCAGCTATGCAGTGCAGCCCTCCCCAGATGGACTGGCCCAGGCTTTCCTGATTGGTGAGGACTTCATCGGCACCGACTCCGTTTGCCTGATCCTGGGCGACAACATATTCCATGGCCAGCATTTCACCGAGAAGCTCAAACGCGCTGCCCAGTTGCCAAGTGGCGCCACCGTTTTCGGCTATTGGGTGAAGGACCCCGAACGCTTCGGCGTGGTGGAGTTCGACGACCAGGGCCGGGCGGTTTCCATCGAGGAAAAGCCGGCCAAGCCCAAGTCCAGCTACGCAGTAACTGGTCTTTACTTCTATGACAACGACGTGATCAGCATCGCCAAGGCAGTGAAGCCATCTGCACGCGGCGAGCTGGAGATCACCGACGTCAACAACGCCTACCTGCAGCGTGGCGACCTGCGGGTCGAACGCTTTGGTCGCGGTTTCGCCTGGCTGGACACTGGCACTCACGACAGCCTGCTGGAAGCCTCCCAGTACGTGCAGACCATCGAGCATCGCCAGGGTTTGAAGGTTGCCTGTCTGGAAGAAATCGCCTTCCAGAACGGCTGGATCACCAAAGCCAAGCTGCTTGAGCGAGCGAACGCCTTCGGAAAGACTGGTTACGGACAGTACCTGCTCAAACTGGCTGGGGAGCATGAGTGAAAATCGTTGAGACTCAATTGACCGATGTTCTGGTACTGGAGCCCAAGGTCTTCGGCGACGAGCGCGGTTTCTTCTTCGAAAGCTTCAACGCCCGCACCTTTGCCGAGGCAACTGGCGTGCACCGCGATTTCGTACAAGACAACCACTCGCGCTCCCAGCGCGGCGTCCTGCGTGGCCTGCACTATCAGGTACGGCAACCCCAAGGCAAACTGGTACGCGTCACCCAGGGTGAAGTCTTCGATGTCGTGGTGGACTTGCGCCGCAGCTCGGCCACGTTCGGCAATTGGGCCGGCATCATTCTCTCGGCCGAAAACAAACGCCAACTGTGGGTACCGGAAGGCTTCGCCCACGGCTTCCTGGTGCTGAGCGAATACGCCGAGTTCCTCTACAAGACCACCGACTACTACGCCCCCGAGCACGAGCGTTGCATTCGTTGGGATGATCCTGATCTCGCCATCGACTGGCCGCTGGCCGAGGCGCCGCAGCTTTCTGCCAAGGACAAGGCCGGCGTCAACTTCAAAGACGCAGACCTGTTCGCATGAAGATCCTCATCACCGGCAATAGCGGCCAAGTAGCGCGGGAGCTTCAGCTCGCCCTTGCTGGCAAGGCGGACGTGATCGCCCTGGGTCGTGATCAGCTCGATCTGGCCGACCCTGATCGGATTCGCCAGCAAGTGCGCGCCCTGTCTCCCGACCTGCTGATCAACGCCGCCGCCTATACAGCGGTGGACCAGGCCGAGAATGACCAGGACGCGGCCTTCGCCATCAACGCAACGGCTCCTGGCGTGCTCGCCGAGGAAGCGGCGGCTCTCGGCATTCCGCTGATCCACTACTCCACCGACTACGTCTATGACGGCGCCAAGGCCAGCGCCTACAGCGAGGACGACCCGACCAATCCTCTGGGCGTCTACGGCAGCAGCAAGCTCGCCGGCGAACAGGCGATCCAGGCCGTCGGCGGGCAGTACCTGATCCTTCGGACCAGCTGGGTCTATTCCCTGCACGGACGCAACTTCCTGCTCACCATGCAGCGCCTGCTGCAGGAGCGCGAGGAGCTGCGCGTGGTGGATGACCAGATTGGCGCGCCGACCTGGGCCGGCAGCATCGCGCAGGCCACGCTCGAACTCATCGAGCAGTGGCAGGCAGGCAAGCGCCGCTGGGGGGTCTATCACCTGACCAATCAGGGCGAAACGTCCTGGTTCGGCTTTGCCAGCGCCATCGGCGAGCAGCTGAAAGCCGCCGGCAAGCCGTGCGCGCGTCTGGTGCCCATTCCGTCCAGCGAATACCCGACGCCGGCCAAGCGCCCGCTGAACTCCCGCCTGGACGGTCGCAAGCTGGCGCAGGACTGGCAGGTCAGCCCGACTGACTGGCGCAGCGCCCTGGCGGAGTGCCTCCGGCAACCGCGCTAAGCCCCTGCGGAGGAGCGGGCATCGCGCCCCTCCTCCCGCCCCGCCGCCATTCCTGCCACCGAGTTCGGGGGCGATGCCATAATGCGCCTCATCGACCGGCGCACAGTGATCGCATGACAGCCATCCCCACTCCCCACCGCCCACGCTGGCGCAGCCTGGTGCTGCTGGCGCTGTTGCTGGCGCCGCTACTCTGGCCGCTGCACCACTTCAGCGAGCGCTACTACAGCGAGTCCCTGGCCGAGCAGAACCGCCAGACCCTCGACCTCTACGTCGCCAACCTGCTGGGCACCCTGCACCGTTACGAGGTGCTGCCACCCATCCTCGCCAACCTGCCACCACTGCGTGAGCTGCTGGCCTCTCCCGACAGCACGGCCCTGCAGGCCGAGGCCAATCGCGTACTGGCGGAAGTCCGCAAGAACACCGGGGCCGACGTGATCTATCTGATGAGCCCCGCCGGCCTCACCCTGACATCGTCGAACTGGGACCAGCCCGACAGCTTCGTCGGCCGCAACTTCACCTTCCGTCCGTACTTCCGCGAGGCTCTGTCCGGCAAGCAGGGGCGCTTCTTCGGCCTGGGCACCACCTCGCGCAAGCGCGGTTACTTCTTCGCAAGTCCGGTGAGGGACGAGGGGCAGATCGTCGGCATCCTGGTGGTGAAGGTGGACCTTGACGACGCCGAGACGCTCTGGGGCAAGACCCCGGAACAGCTCATGGTGACCGACGCCAATGGCGTGGTGATCATCTCCTCGCGCAGCGATTGGCGCTTCCACGCCACCCGGCAGCTGGACAATGCCGAGCGTGCCGCCATCGCCGCCAACCAGCCCTATCCGACGCAATCGCCGTCGCCGCTCACCCTCGACCAGAACGACTGGATGATCCAGAGCCGCGAACTCAGTGAAACGGGCCTGACCGCCAGCATTCTCGCGCCCCGCCAGTTGGTGGACCGCCAGGTGACCACCACCGTCGCCATCGGCGGCGCCACCCTGCTGACTCTGTTGCTGCTGCTCGGCTTGATGATGCAGCGCCGCCGTCACTATCTCGACCGCATCGCCCTCGACGCCCGCGCCCGTCGCGAACTGGAAATGCGCGTACTGGAACGCACCCAGGACCTCGAGTCCCTGAACAGCCTGCTGAAGGACGAAGTGCTGGAACGCGAGCAGGCCCAGCAGGAGCTCGTACGCGCCCAGGACGAACTGGTCCAGGCCAGCAAGCTCTCTGCCCTGGGCACCATGTCCGCAAGCATCAGCCACGAGCTGAACCAGCCCCTGGCGGCGATCCGCAGCTATGCCGACAACGCCGGCGTGCTGCTGGACCACGAGCGCTTCGACGACGCCCGCGGCAACCTGCGCCAGATCAGCGAGCTGACGAGCCGCATGGCCTCGATCATCGCCCACCTGCGCGCCTTCGCCCGCCGCGACCGCCACGCACCGGAAAGCGTCGCCCTGCAGCCGGCCCTGGATGACGCCCTGGCCCTGGTGGCCCAGCGCCGGCGGGCCATGGACGTCGAACTGATCCGCGACCTGCCGGACGCGCCGCTCTGGGTCCAGGCCGGTGAAACCCGCCTGCGCCAGGTGCTCGGCAACCTGCTCGCCAACGCCCTCGATGCCCTGAAGGAAAAGCCCCAGCCACGCCGCATCTGGCTGAGTGCCGAAACCACCGCAGACGGCGTCGACCTGCACCTGCGCGACAACGGCCCCGGCTTCTCCGAAGATGCCTTGCGCCATGCCCGCGAGCCCTTCTTCACCACCAAGACCAGCGCCCAAGGCCTTGGCCTGGGCCTGGCCATCTGCGATAGCCTGATGCGCGCCCTCGGTGGCGAGCTGCTGCTCGCCAACCACCCCGAGGGCGGCGCGCTGCTCACCCTCCGCCTGCGCAATGCTGCCCCCGGCGTCATCCCACAGCCTCCCGAGGACCTCTCTGCATGACCAACGCCCTTGATGCCCGTACCCAGGTGTTGCTGATCGACGACGATCCGCACCTGCGCCAGGCCCTTAGCCAGACCCTCGACCTGGCCGGCCTCAAGGTGCTGGCCCTGGGGGACGCCCAAGGCGTGGCCGAGAAGATTGAAAAAGACTGGCCGGGCGTAGTGGTCACCGACATTCGCATGCCCGGAATCGACGGCCTGGAGCTGCTGCGCCAGCTGCGCGAGCGCGACCCTGACCTGCCGGTGCTGCTGATCACCGGCCACGGCGACGTGCCACTGGCCGTGCAGGCCATGCGCGCCGGCGCCTACGACTTCCTGGAAAAGCCCTTTCCCAGCGACCAGTTGCTGGACAGCGTGCGTCGCGCGCTCGATCTGCGCCGCCTGGTGCTGGAGAATCGCAGCCTGCGCCTCGCCCTGTCCGACCGCCAACAACTCAGTGGGCGCCTGGTAGGCCAGTCGCCTGCCATGCAGCGCCTGCGCGGGCAGATCGGCGCCCTGGCCGCCACCAATGCCGACGTACTCATCCTCGGTGAAACCGGGGCCGGCAAGGAGGTGGTAGCGCGCGCTCTGCACGACCTGTCGGCACGCCGTGACGGTCCCTTCGTCGCCATCAATGCGGGCGCCCTGGCCGAATCGGTGGTGGAGAGCGAGCTGTTCGGCCACGAGCAGGGTGCCTTCACCGGCGCGCAGAAGCGCCGCATCGGCAAGTTCGAGTTCGCCAATGGCGGCACCGTGTTCCTCGACGAAATCGAGAGCATGAGCCTGGACGTACAGGTCAAATTGCTGCGCTTGTTGCAGGAGCGCGTGGTGGAACGGCTCGGCGCCAACCAGCTGATCCCCCTGGATATCCGCGTGATCGCCGCCACCAAGGAAGACCTGCGCCACGCCGCCGACCAGGGCCGTTTCCGCGCCGACCTCTATTACCGTCTGAACGTCGCCAGCCTGCGCATTCCGCCGCTGCGCGAGCGCGGTGAAGACGCGTTGACGCTGTTCCAGCATTTCACCGACGCGGCCAGCAGCCGGCACGGCATGGCACCGCGCAGCCTCGACAGCAGCCAGCGCGCCCTGCTGCTGACCCATGGCTGGCCAGGCAATGTCCGCGAACTGCAGAACGCTGCCGAACGCTTCGCCCTGGGCCTGGATCTGGCCCTGGACAACACACCGTTGGACCTGCCGAAGGTGGAGGGCGGCCTCAGCGAGCACGTGGAAGCCTTCGAGCGCGCGCTGATTGCCGCCGAATTGACCCGCCCCCACAGCTCGCTGCGCAGCGTGGCTGAAGCGCTCGGCCTGCCACGCAAGACACTCTCGGACAAGCTGCGCAAACACAACCTCAGCTTCAGTGGCGGAAATCCCGCAGATGAGCAGGAGTGATCGGCAAGAATCCGCTCAGCAAGGCAACGGAAAATATGGGAACGCCCGGGCCAGAGCGGTTTCACCGCAGTGGCACAAGGCTTGCCCTATTAGCGTCAATCCCTGCTTCGTGCAGGGTCAGGAGGCAAGGCTCGTGAGCGCCACGCCTCTCCCCAGGCGGGCCACAAGCCGGCCAAGGGGTCTTCCCATGATCGCCATCGGGCCCAGCCCCGGAGGCACCACCCAGCTACCCGCCGGGTGACCGAAGCCCGGCCAAGCGCCGGGCTTTTTCTTGCCTGCTTCCCCGCTTGTTGGCGGGTCCGGAGCGTGGGTCGTCAGCGCCTGTTCCGCCTAGGGGCGTTCCTGGAGGAAGCGGTCCAGATCGACCGGATGGCCGGGTGCAATGCCCAGCCTCTGCCGCAGGTCGGCATAGGCCTTCTCGAAATCGACGTGCAGCTCGGGCGTGCGCGCCAGCCCCTGCATGACACCGTATTTCCGCAAGCGCAGGCCGGCACTGTGGAGAAAGTTGTAGGCCACGTCACGGTGAAGAGAAAAGCGTTCGTGCACTGGTTTTCCAGCGATTTGCCCGTGCAGTTCGAAGTTCACGTACTGGCCCTGTTCGCGCTTTTCAATTTCATAGTCGAGTGCCAGTTCATACCCCGGACTTCGCCCCGACGGTGGTCGATTGATAGCAATTTGCCCTGGCTTGAACATGATATTTCCTACCCTTTCTTAAGACTTTTCCTACTTAAAAACTCCTCATTTATCGCTAAAGGAAGCGACATCCATCTGTAATTTCCTACAGGGAATATGGTGATAAGCCCTAGGAAGTGAAGCGACGAAGCTGCAACTTGAAGGCCCGGAAAAACCGACTAGTTTGTATTAGGCGCAGCCCGGATGGCTTGCCGAACCCTTCTATCTTGCTCGCTTCGGGCGGCGATCTGCAGTAATCCCTCCCTCTTCGACAGTAAGGAAATTGTCCGAATGACTCATTAGCTAGCTATTGATCTGGATCAGAACGCAGTCACAAGACCAAGCGCTCAATAAGCACAGTTCCTACTCCGGATGGAGGTGCACAATGTCAGAATCTTCCGACAAACTTCGACTTGGTGCGTTAGTTGCACTCGTAGTCGGCTCGATGGTGGGCGGGGGCATTTTCTCGCTGCCACAGAACATGGCGGCCAGTGCCGATGTGGGCGCCATTCTTATCGGCTGGGGTATCACCGCGGTGGGCATGCTCACCCTGGCGTTCGTCTTCCAGACCCTGGCCAATCGCAAGCCGAACCTCGACGGCGGGGTGTACGCCTACGCCAAGGCCGGGTTCGGCGACTACATGGGTTTCTCCTCGGCCTGGGGCTACTGGATCAGTGCCTGGCTGGGCAACGTCGGCTACTTCGTACTGCTGTTCAGCACCCTGGGTTACTTCTTCCCGATCTTCGGTGAAGGCAACACGCTGGCGGCCATCATCGGTGCTTCCATCATCCTCTGGGGCGTGCACTTCCTGGTCCTGCGCGGAATCAAGGAAGCGACCTTCATCAACATGGTGACCACTGTTGCCAAGGTCGTGCCGCTGGTCCTGTTCATCCTCATCTGCCTGTTCGCCTTCAAGCTGGACATCTTCACCGCCGACATCTGGGGTTCGAAGAACGTCGAGCTGGGCAGTGTGATGAACCAGGTGCGCAACATGATGCTGGTCACCGTCTGGGTGTTCATCGGCATCGAGGGCGCAAGCATCTTCTCCGCCCGCGCCGAGAAGCGCAGCGACGTCGGCAAGGCCACCGTCCTTGGCTTCGTCATCGTGCTGCTGATCCTGGTGCTGGTGAACGTACTGTCCCTCGGCATCATGACCCAGCCGGAACTGGCCAAGCTGCAGAACCCGTCCATGGCGGCGGTGCTGGAGCACGTGGTCGGCCACTGGGGCGCGGTGCTGATCAGCGTCGGCCTGGTCATCTCCCTGGTCGGTGCCCTGCTCTCCTGGGTTCTGCTCTGCGCCGAGATCCTCTTCGCCGCAGCCAAGGACCACACCATGCCGGCCTTCATCCGCAAGGAGAACGCCAACCAGGTACCGGCCAACGCCCTGTGGCTGACCAACGCCATGGTGCAGGTGTTCCTGATCATCACGCTGTTCAGCGCGAGCACCTACCTGTCGCTGATCTACCTGGCGACTTCCATGATCCTGGTGCCCTACCTCTGGTCCGCCGCCTACGCAGTGCTGCTGCCCCTGCGCGGTGAAACCTACGAGCAGGATGCCAAGGACCGCAGCAAGGACCTAGTCATCGCCCTGATCGCCCTGGTCTACGCCGTCTGGCTGCTGTACGCCGGTGGCGTGAAGTACCTGCTGCTCTCCGCCCTGCTCTACGCCCCGGGCGTGATTCTCTTCGCCAAGGCCAAACGGGAAGTTGGCCAACCGGTATTCACCAATGTCGAGAAGCTGATCTTCGCCGCCGTGGTAATCGGCGCGCTCGTAGCGGCCTATGGCCTCTACGACGGCTTCCTGACCCTGTAACCCGTAAGGAGACCTGCCATGTCCAAAGTAAAACTCGGCGTTCATTCGGAAGCCGGCAAACTTCATAAGGTAATGGTCTGCTCGCCGGGGCTCGCACATATGCGCCTGACCCCCAACAACTGCGACGAGCTGCTGTTCGATGACGTGATCTGGGTTAACCAGGCCAAGCGCGACCACTTCGACTTCGTCACCAAGATGCGTGAGCGCGGTATCGATGTGCTGGAAATGCACAACCTGCTCACCGACATCGTGCAGAACAAGGAAGCCCTGAAGTGGATCCTTGATCGCAAGCTCACCAACGACCAGGTCGGCGTTGGCCTGGTCAATGAAGTGCGCTCCTGGATCGAAGGCCTCGAACCGCGCAAGATCGCCGAATTCCTCATCGGCGGCGTCGCCGGCTCCGACCTGCCGGAAAGCGAAGGCGTCAGCGCGATCAAGATGTATCGCGACTATCTGGGCCACTCCAGCTTCATCCTCCCGCCGCTACCCAACACCCAGTTCACCCGTGACACCACCTGCTGGATTTATGGGGGCGTGACCCTCAACCCGATGTACTGGCCGGCCCGTCGCCAGGAAACCCTGCTGACCTCCGCCATCTACAAGTTCCACCCGACCTTCACCGAGGCCGAGTTCGAGGTCTGGTACGGCGATCCTGACAAGGACCATGCGGCGTCCACCCTCGAGGGCGGCGACGTGATGCCTATCGGCAACGGCGTGGTACTGATCGGCATGGGCGAGCGGACTTCCCGCCAGGCCATCGGCCAGTTGGCCCAGGCGCTGTTCAGCAAGGGTGCGGCGCAGAAGATCGTCGTCGCCGGCCTGCCCAAGTCCCGTGCCGCCATGCACCTGGACACCGTGTTCACCTTCTGCGACCGCGACCTGGTCACCGTCTTCCCCGAAGTGGTCAAGGAAATCGTGCCCTTCGTCCTGCGCCCGGATGAAAGCCGCCCGTACGGCATCGACATCCGCCGCGAAGACAAGGACTTCATCTCGGTGGTGGCCGAGTCCCTCAATCTGAAGAAACTGCGCGTGGTGCAAACCGGCGGCGACGCCTTCGAGGCCGAGCGCGAGCAGTGGGACGACGGCAACAACGTGGTCTGCCTGGAGCCCGGTGTGGTGGTCGGCTACGACCGCAACACCTACACCAACACCCTGCTGCGCAAGGCCGGTGTCGAAGTGGTCACCATCAGCGCCAGCGAACTGGGTCGCGGCCGTGGCGGCGGCCACTGCATGACCTGCCCGATCCTGCGCGACCCTATCGACTACTAAGTTTCTGCCCCCGGCGGCTCCCAACCCGGAGCCGCCCGCCCCGCCAGCCAAAAGCTGTTCTGACGGAGCCTGGTTTCAAGTTACCCACAAGGAGAAAGAATCATGGCTTTCAACATGCACAACCGTAACCTGCTCAGCCTCATGCACCACAGCACCCGCGAGCTGCGTTACCTGCTTGATCTGTCCCGCGACCTGAAGCGCGCCAAGTACACCGGTACCGAGCAACAGCACCTCAAGGGCAACAACATCGCGCTGATCTTCGAGAAAACCTCGACCCGTACCCGTTGCGCCTTCGAAGTCGCCGCCTATGACCAAGGCGCCAATGTCACCTACATCGACCCGAACTCCTCGCAGATCGGCCACAAGGAGTCCATGAAGGACACCGCTCGCGTACTCGGCCGCATGTACGACGCCATCGAGTACCGTGGCTTCAAGCAGGAAATCGTCGAAGAACTCGCCAAGTACGCTGGCGTGCCGGTGTTCAACGGCCTGACCGACGAATACCACCCGACCCAGATGCTCGCCGACGTGCTGACCATGCGTGAGCACAGCGACAAGCCCCTGCACGAAATCAGCTACGCCTACCTGGGCGACGCCCGCAACAACATGGGTAACTCGCTGCTGCTGATCGGCGCCAAGCTCGGCATGGACGTGCGCATCGCCGCTCCCAAGGAACTGTGGCCGACCGACGAACACGTCGCCGCCTGCAAGAAATTCGCTGAAGAAAGCGGCGCCCGCCTCACCATCACCGAAGACCCGAAAGCAGCGGTCAAGGGCGTGGACTTCATCCATACCGACGTCTGGGTATCCATGGGCGAGCCGGTGGAAGCCTGGGGCGAACGCATCCAGGAACTGCTGCCCTACCAGGTCAACATGGACATGATGAAGGCCGCCGGTAACCCGCGCGTGAAGTTCATGCACTGCCTGCCGGCCTTCCACAACAGCGAAACCAAGGTCGGCAAGGACATCGCTGCCAAGTACCCGAATCTGAAGAACGGCATCGAGGTCACCGAAGACGTCTTCGAGTCCCCGTACAACATCGCCTTCGAGCAAGCGGAAAACCGCATGCACACCATCAAGGCGATCCTCGTTTCGACCCTCGCCGACATGTAATGCCGGGCCGCCCCCGGACCGCGACAGCGTCGCCGGTCCGGGACGCGTTTCCACTTTCAGGAGGAAATGAATATGCGAATCGTCGTCGCATTGGGCGGCAACGCCCTGCTGCGTCGTGGCGAGCCCATGACTGCCGACAACCAGCGCGCCAACGTCAAGATCGCCGCCGAGCAGATCGCCAAGGTTGCGCCCGGCAACGAGCTGGTGATCGCCCACGGTAACGGCCCGCAAGTCGGCCTGCTGGCATTGCAGGGCGCTTCTTACGACAAGGTCGCGCCCTACCCGCTGGACGTTCTCGGCGCCGAGACCGAAGGCATGATCGGGTACATGATCGAACAGGAAATGGGCAACCTGCTGCCGTTCGAAGTACCGTTCGCCACCATCCTCACCCAGGTCGAAGTCGACGCCAAAGACCCGGCTTTCCAGAACCCAACCAAACCCATCGGCCCGGTCTACTCCAAGGAAGAGGCGGAAGCCCTGGCCAAGGAGAAGGGCTGGAGCATCGCGCCCGACGGCGACAAGTTCCGCCGCGTGGTCGCCAGCCCGCGTCCGAAGCGCATCTTCGAGATCCGCCCGGTCAAATGGCTGCTGGAGAAAGGCACCATCGTCATCTGCGCTGGCGGTGGCGGTATCCCGACCATGTACGACGAATCGGGCAAGAAGCTCTCCGGCGTCGAAGCGGTGATCGACAAGGACCTCTGCTCCGCGCTGCTGGCCCAGGAGCTCAGTGCCGACGTGCTGGTCATCGCCACTGACGTGGACGCGGCCTACATCGACTGGGGCAAACCGACCCAGAAGGCCATCGCCCAGGCCCATCCGGATGAACTGGAACGCCTCGGCTTCGCCGCTGGCTCCATGGGTCCGAAAGTCCAGGCCGCCATGGAGTTCGCCCGCCTCACTGGCAAGGACGCGGTGATCGGCTCCCTGGAGAACATCGTGGCCATCACCGAAGGCAAGTCTGGTACCCGCGTCAGCACCAAGAAAGCCGGCATCGAGTACCGTTGATCGCTAGGCACCCTCCCCTGTGGGGGCGAATTCATTCGCAAAGGGCAGCGCAGCTGCCCTCGGATATCCCGGAAAGCAGGCCTGCGGTCTGCTCAGCGATTGAAATCGCCCCCACAAGGTTGCTTCCCTCCCCCTCCGCATAGCTCCCAATCTCCCGCCGAATGACCAAAGGAGTGACTTGATAGTCACACCCCGCGTCAGGTAGACATCCCATTTATTCGAGCTGCCACCTGGCTCATGCCACCTGGCCCGTGACGCTTGACCCCGCAAATTGCCGCCCCCTACACGCGGCGCCCCGTGGGCAAGCCACCTCGCCGGCATGAGATGGTCTTTTTGAGGAGTTTCCGAGAGATGTCCCGACTTCCAGTGATTGTGGGTTTTGGTGGCTACAACGCGGCTGGACGAAGCTCGTTCCACCACGGTTTCCGCCGCATCGTGATCGAAACCCTGGACGCCCAGTCGCGCCAGGAGACCCTGGCCGGCCTCGCCGTGATGACGAAGCTGGTATCGGTCACCGACGGCCAGTACCTCGATGCCGACGGCAAGGTCCTGACCCTGGCCGAGATCGAGAAGCGCTACGCCGCTGAAATTCTCGAATCCACCCTGGTGCGCCGCATCGGCAAGCAGCATCTGGATGTGGACGCCGCCCACTGGCACAAGAACCTCAGCGTTTCGGCCGCCGATGGCGAGGCTCTCAGCTTCATCACCTCGCGCAAGCAACTCCCCGAGCCGCTGCCGGCCAACTGGGACGTGGAAACCCTGGACAACGGTGAAGTGCGCGTGACCCTGACGGGCGCGTCCGACTTCAAGGTGGACAGCTACCGCGAGCTGCCGGTGAAGTCCGCCGGCCAGCTGCCCACCGGCTTCGAGCCGGGCGAGCTGTACAACTCCCGCTTCCACCCGCGCGGCCTGCAGATGTCGGTGGTCGCCGCTACCGACGCCATCCGCTCCATCGGCCTGCCGTGGAAGGACATCGTCGACCGCGTGCAACCCGACGAAATCGCCGTGTTCTCTGGCAGCATCATGAGCCAGCTGGACGAGTACGGCTTCGGCGGCATGATGCAGTCGCGCCTCAAGGGCGGCCGCGTCACCGCCAAGCAGTGCCCGCTTGGCCTGAACACCATGCCCGCCGACTTCATCAACGCCTACGTGCTGGGCAGCGTCGGCACCACCGGTAGCGTCACTGGCGCCTGCGCCACCTTCCTCTACAACCTGCAGAAGGGCATCGAGCTCATCACCTCCGGCCAAGCCCGTGTGGCCCTGGTGGGCAACGCCGAGGCGCCGATCAACCAGGAATGCATCGATGGCTACGGTGCCATGGGCGCCCTGGCCACGGAGGAAGGCCTGCGCCAGATTGGCGGTCGCGAAGATGTGGACTTCCAGCGCGCCAGCCGCCCCTTCGGCGAAAACTGCGGCTTCACCCTGGCTGAATCCAGCCAGTACGTGGTGCTGATGGACGACGCACTGGCCCTGGAACTGGGCGCCGATATCCACGGTGCGGTGACCGATGTGTTCATCAACGCCGACGGCTTCAAGAAATCCATCTCCGCTCCCGGCCCGGGCAACTACCTGACCCTGGCCAAGGCCGTGGCCGCCGCCGCCCAGCTGATCGGCGCGGATGGCGTGCGCGAGCGCAGCTTCGTCCACGCCCACGGCTCCAGCACCCCGGCCAACCGCGTCACCGAGTCCGAGCTGCTGAACCGCGTTGCCGGTGCGTTCGGCATCGAGCAGTGGCCCATCGCAGCGGTCAAGGCCTACGTCGGTCACTCCCTGGCAACCGCCAGCGGCGACCAGGTGATCGCCGCCCTGGGGACCTTCAAGTACGGCATCCTGCCGGGCATCAAGACCATCGACCGGGTGGCCGACGACGTCCACCGCGAGCACCTGTCCATCGAGACCCGCGACCGCGTCCTGGGCGACCATCCGCTGGATGTCTGCTTCATCAACTCCAAGGGCTTCGGCGGCAACAACGCCACAGGCGTGGTCATCTCCCCGCGCCAGGCCGAGAAGATGCTGAAAAAGCGCTACGGCGAGGCCGCCTTCGCCGCCTACTGCGCCAAGCGCGAAAAGACCCGCGCCAACGCCGAGGAATATGATCGCCGCGCCCGCCAGGGCGAGCTCGACATCATCTACAACTTCGGCAACGACCTGATCGACGAGCAGCAGATCGAGCTGAGCCCCGAAGGTATCCAGGTGCCCGGCTTCGCCCAGACCCTGCGCTACAAGAAGGACCAGCGCTTCACCGATATGCTCGACTGAGGCGATTTCTGTGGATAACCGTAGGATGGGTAGAGCCTGCGAAACCCATCGATCGCGGTGATGGGTTTCGCTTCGCTCTACGCCATCCTACGAGTGAAACGACAGCCACAAAAAAGGGCCCCTCAGGGCCCTTTTTTTGTTTCCGGCGTTCTCAGTCCAGCGCGCGCGCCAGCTGGATCAGCTCCGCGCGCCATTCGGCGGCTACCGGCAGCGCCAGGAAGGATGGATTGAGGAAGTTCTCGCGAGCCTCATAGGTAAGGGGCTCGCCGGCAAGGTCCAGCACCTCGCCACCCGCACCTTCGAGTACGCCCTGAGCGGCAGCGGTGTCCCACTGGGAAGTGGGCGCGAGACGCGGATAGCAATCCGCAGACCCTTCGGCCAGCAGGCAGAACTTCAGCGAGCTGCCGATGCTGGCCAGTTGCAGATCCCCGAAGCGTTCACACAGCCCGGCCAGCAGACGCTCCTGCGCCGGACTCGAATGACGCTTGCTGGCGACGACGGTGAAGGCTTCGTCCGGCGCAACGCGTACAGTGATTTCGTCGGCCTCGAAGTCCTCGTCCTGACTCCAGGCGCCAAGGCCGGCGCCGCCGTAATAGCAGCGTCCGGTCACCGGCATACCGACCACGCCGAACACCACCCGGCCACCTTCCACCAGCGCCACATTGACGGTGAACTCGTCGCTGCCGGAGATGAATTCCTTGGTGCCATCCAGCGGGTCCACCAGCCACCAGCGCTGCCAGGCGGCGCGTTCGGCCAGGGGAATGTTCGCCGCCTCTTCGGACAGGACCGGAATGCCACCATCCAGTGCTGCCAGCCCCGCATCCAGCACTTTGTGAGCGGCGAGATCAGCTGCCGTCACGGGGGAAGCGTCATCCTTCTCGGTCACGATCAGGTCGCCGCGCCAGAACGGCAGGATGGCCTCGCCGGCCTGGCGTACCAGTTCGATCACGGCGGGAAGCAGAGGATGGCTCACGGTTGGTACTCCCCACGTTGAGTCAGTAGGTCTCGGGTCAGGTAGAGCGCGGCCAGGGCCCGCCCTTCGCTGAATTGCTGGTGCTGGGCGAGGCTGGACAATTCGCGCAGGCTGATGCGGTCGACCCGCAGCGGTTCCGGTTCATCGCCGGGAAGGCTTTCTTCGTAGAGGTCGCGGGCCAGGACCACCTGGATCTTCTGGCTCATGTAACCCGGCGACAGGGACAACTCTGTGAGGTGCTCCAGCTTGCGCGCACCGAACCCGGCTTCTTCCTTGAGCTCGCGGTTGGCGGCGGCGAGCACGTCCTCGCCCGGTTCGATCAGGCCCTTGGGCAGGGACAGCTGGTAGTCGTCCGTACCGGCGCAGTACTCCTCCACCAGCAGCACGTGTTCGGCATCGGCCATGGCCACCACCATCACGGCGCCGTAGCCCGAGCCCTTGCCCACCAGGCGTTCGTAAGTGCGCTCGACGCCATTGGCGAAGCGCAACTGCAGCTCTTCGACACGGAACAGACGGCTGCTGGCGACGATTTCGCGAGCGAGCACCGTGGGCTTCTGACGCATAACGGACTCCTTGGCATGACCGGCGGGTTATCATACCCCGCCTTTGCGCTTTGTCCGTGCTGGAGATTGCACGCCAGCGACGGCCAGCAACGCAATGACGACAGCCCACCGCAACCACCGATGCCGACCATGCAGCCATTGCCCTGGAACGAGATCGACACCGTCCTGCTCGACATGGATGGCACCCTGCTCGACCTTCACTTCGACAACCACTTCTGGCTGGAGTACCTGCCGCAGCGCTATGCCGAGCACCACGGCATCAGCCGCGAACTGGCCGAGGCCGAACTGCTGCCGCTGTTCCGCGACAACGCCGGCCAGTTGAACTGGTACTGCACGGACTTCTGGAGCCGCGAACTGCGCCTGTCGATCCGCGACCTCAAGCGCGAGGTGGCGCACCTGATCGCCCTGCGCCCGGATGCCGACCTGTTCCTCGCTGCCCTGCGCCGCTCAGGCAAGCGCGTGGCGCTGATCACCAACGCCCACCGCGACTCGCTGTCACTGAAGATGGAACGAGTGCACCTGGCGCCCTGGTTCGACCGCCTGATCAGCTCCCACGATTACGGCTATCCCAAGGAAGACCAGCAGTTCTGGCACGCCCTGCAGCAGGACTTCGGCTTCGACGCGGCGCGCAGCCTGTTCATCGATGACAGCCTGCCGATCCTGCGCAGCGCACGGCGCTATGGCATTGCGCAACTACTGGCCGTGCGCGAGCCGGACAGCCGCAAGGGCCCGAAAGACACCGAAGAATTCGCCGCGGTGGAGAGCTATCGCACCCTGATCCAGGGGCTCTGACCTTTCCCGCAGAGGAGCCGGCATGGACATCAAGCAACTCAAGTTCCTCATCGCACTGGAGGAAACCCGCCACTTCGGGCAGGCCGCCGCGCGCTGCCATGTCACCCAGCCGACACTTTCCATGCGCCTGCGCAGCCTGGAGGAAGAGCTGGGACTGGAATTGGTGGTCCGTGGGCAGCGCTTCGAGGGGTTCACCGACGCCGGCCTGCGAGTGCTGGCCTGGGCGCGCAGCCTGCTGGCGGCCCACGACGGTCTCTACGCCGAGGCGGCGGCCTGTCGCGGCCAACTGGTCGGCACCTTGCGCCTGGGCGTGGTGCCGCTCGCCGGCTTCGACCCCATGCGCCTGGTGGAGGCCTTTTCCGGCCCTCACCCGAGCCTGCGCTTCCAGTTGTTCTCGATGAGTTCCGAACAAATCCTCGAAGGCCTGGCGCGCAACCAGTTGGACCTGGGCCTGTCCTATCTCGACCGCCTGGATCGCGAGCACTTCGAAAGCCTGGAACTGGCGCAGACGCGGATGGGCCTGCTGCACGACCGCCGCCACTTCAGCTTCGATGTGCCGGCGCTGCCCTGGGAAAGCCTGGTAGACCTGCCCCTCGGGCTGCTCTCCGGCGGCATGCACTTCCGCCAATCCATCGACCACGGCTTTCGCAGCCGAGGCCTGTCGCCCCAGCCACGGCTGGAGACCGATGCCGTGCACCAGTTGCTGCAGGCCGTCAGTGCCGGTCTGTGCTGCGCCATCATGCCGCTGGACAGCGGTCTCGACGACTTCACCGAGCACCTGGCGCTGACGCCCATAGAGGACGCCCGTACCCTGGCGCCGCTGGGCCTGATTCTTCGCCGCGGAGCCCCCCGCTCGGCGCTCGCCGATGCCTGCTTCTCCGAAGCCCGGGCCTTGCTGGAACCCGGCCGCAGCTCTTGATAAACGCGCTCGATCAAGGAATCGGGAATAGCGATTAGACGCCCGTGCCAGACGGGCCTAGGATGGCTGAGTCAAACCGTCGCAGGGGCAGAACCATGCCGAGCCCAGACGCCAAGCGCCATCTCACCGCTGTGGATAACCCGACCGAACCGACCGGCTATCAGTACGCCGAGCTGGATGGCGAAGCGCGCGTGGAAGACGCCGCCCTGGCTGAAGAGTGCGCCCTGGCGATTTCCTATAACGGCATCAGCTATGCCGTCATGATGGTTTCCCCCAGCGCCCTGGAAGACTTCGTTGCCGGCTTCAGCCTGAGCAGCGCCGTGGTGCAATCCATCGACGACATCTATGACATCCAGATCGAAGGCGAAGGCATCGCCCTGCACGCCGAGGTGGATATCGGCAATCGCGCTTTCTGGTCGCTCAAGGAGCAGCGCCGCAACCTGGCCGGCACCACCGGCTGCGGCCTCTGTGGCGTGGAAGCACTGGAGCAGGCGCTGCCCGAACTGCGCTCCCTGGTCCCTGCGCCCCTGCCGCCGGCCGAGCACTTCGTCGACCTGCGCCAGCGCATCAACGAGGCCCAGGAACTGGCCCGGCGTAGCGGCGCGCTTCACGCCGCGCTGTTCGTCGATGCCGATGGCGCGCTGCGCCTGTGCCGCGAAGACATCGGCCGTCACAACGCCCTGGACAAACTGATCGGCGCCCTGCTGCGACAAGGCCTGGACCCACGCGCGGGTTTCGCCGTGGTCACCAGCCGCTGCAGCCTGGAACTCATCCACAAAGCGGTGCGTGCGGACCTGTCCACCCTGGTCAGCCTGTCCGCCCCCACCACCCTGACCGTGGAATGGGCACGCCGGCACCACCTCAACCTTATCCATTTGCCCCATCACAGCGCCCCCCGGGTCTACAGCCCGGCGCCGCAAGCGAAAGCCGACATCGAATGAGCCTGCAACCCGTAAACCCCCGCTACAAACCCTACAAGGGCGCAGCGGCCGGTTGGGGTGCGCTGAAAAGCGTTACCCGCTTCTGGCTGGACAGCAAACAGCCGTTCAAGAACCTCCGCGCCCTGCTCAAGACCAACCAGAACGGCGGTTTCGACTGCCCCGGCTGCGCCTGGGGCGACTCCCCCGAGGACGGCCGCGTCAAGTTCTGCGAGAACGGCGCCAAGGCGGTCAACTGGGAAGCCACCAAGCGTCGGGTGGATGCCGCCTTCTTCGCCCGCCACAGCGTCAGCCAGCTGCGCGAGCAGAGCGACTACTGGCTCG
Organism: Pseudomonas sp. BN411; assembly: GCF_029871235.1. Lineage (GTDB taxonomy): Bacteria > Pseudomonadota > Gammaproteobacteria > Pseudomonadales > Pseudomonadaceae > Metapseudomonas. The sequence continues at coordinate 285,177 of NZ_SSOM01000073.1, read as the reverse complement.
AATACCAGGGCCGCCTGACCCAACCCATGCGCTACGACCGCCAGACCGACCACTACGTCCCGGTCAGCTGGGAGCACGCCTTCGCCCTGGTGGCCCGCCACCTGCGCAACCTTGAAAGCCCGCACCAGGCCGAGTTCTACACCTCCGGCCGCGCCAGCAATGAGGCGGCGTACCTGTACCAGCTGTTCGTCCGCGCCTTCGGCACCAACAACTTCCCCGACTGCTCGAACATGTGCCACGAGGCCAGCGGCGTCGCCCTCATCGAGAGTGTCGGCGTGGGCAAGGGCAGCGTGACCTTCCACGATTTCGAGCATGCCGACGCCATCTTCGTATTCGGCCAGAACCCCGGAACCAATCACCCGCGCATGCTCGAACCGCTGCGCGAAGCGGTGAAACGCGGCGCCCAGGTGGTCTGCTACAACCCGCTCAAGGAACGCGGCCTGGAGCGATTCCAGCACCCGCAGCATGCCCTGGAGATGCTCAGCAACGGCTCGCGCCCGCTGAACACCGCCTTCTTCCGCCCGGCCTTGGGTGGCGACATGGCCGCCGTTCGCGGCATCGCCAAGTTCCTGCTGCAGTGGGAGCGCGAAGCCCAGGCAAAGGGCGAGGCACCTGTGTTCGACCACGCCTTCATCGCCGAACATACCGACGGTGTGGATGCCTACCTGGCTGAAGTGGACGCCACACCCTGGACGCAGATCGAGCAGCAGTCGGGCCTGACCCTGGAGGAAATCGAGACCTCCGCGCGCATCTACCGCGATGCCGGGAACGTGATCATCTGCTGGGCCATGGGTATCACCCAGCACCGCCATTCGGTTCCGACCATCCAGGAAATCGTCAACCTGCAACTGTTGCGCGGCAACATCGGCCGCCCTGGTGCCGGCCTCTGCCCGGTGCGCGGTCACAGCAATGTGCAGGGCGACCGCACCATGGGCATCAACGACCGCCCGCCGGCGGCTCTGCTGGATGCGCTGGAAAAGCGTTTTGGTTTCAAGGTGCCGCGGGAGAATGGCCACAACACGGTGGAAGCGATCAACGCGATGCAGAGTGGCGAGGCGAAGGTCTTCATCGGCCTTGGCGGTAACTTCGCCCAGGCCACCCCGGACAGCCATCGCACCCACGCCGCATTGCGCAATTGCGAGCTGACGGTGCAGATCAGCACCAAGCTCAACCGCAGCCACCTCACTGTTGGCCAGGAAGCGTTGATCCTGCCGTGCCTGGGCCGTACTGACATCGATCACCAGCTCGAAGGCCCGCAGGCGGTGACGGTGGAAGACTCCTTCAGCATGATCCACGCGTCCTATGGCCAGCTGGAGCCTTCGTCCCGCGAGATGCGCTCGGAGCCGGCCATCGTCGCCGGTATCGCCAAGGCCACCCTGGGCAACCAGCCGGTGGACTGGGATGCGCTGATCGCCAACTACGACCGTATCCGCGACCTGATTGCCGAGACCATTCCAGGATTCGAGGACTTCAACCGTCGCGTGCAGCATCCCGGGGGGTTCTACCTGGGCAACACGGCGAACGCCCGGCAATGGAGCACACAGAGCGGACGCGCCAACTTCGCCGCCAATCCGCTGCCAGAGGACCTGCTCCACGAGAAGGTCCGCAGCACCGGCAAGACGCCGCACCTGATCCTCCAGACCCTGCGCTCACACGACCAGTACAACACCACCATCTACGGCCTGGACGATCGCTATCGCGGCGTGCGGGGTCAGCGTGAGGTGGTCTTCGCCAATGAGGCCGATATCCGCCGGCTGGGCTTCGAACCGGGGCAGAAGGTGGACTTGGTGACGCTCTGGGACGACGGTGTGGAGCGGCGGGTCTCCGGCTTCAGCCTGCTGGCCTTCGACATCCCCACCGGCCAGGCTGCCGCCTACTACCCGGAAACCAACCCGCTGGTGCCCCTGGAAAGCTACGGCGACGGCAGCTACACCCCCACGTCCAAGTTCGTGGCCATCCGCCTCGAAGCCTCTCGCGATAACGGCCGCATCCTCTGAAGTGGCCACCCCTGGGCTGGCGCTGGCCGGCCCAGGGCGCGACAACACAAGCACACAATGCTGCGGCTGAAATCATTCTTTAATTGAACTAAGAGAAGTTTGTTTCGCGAACTTGTATTCGCCAGAAACAATTTGAAATACGGATTCGATGCCTATATAAAGTCACGACGGAACTTTATAGCTTCTTGGCAATTTGCCAGTATCAAAAAGGGCTGAAAACCAAGGAAAAGGCGGGCGGGAACAAGTCTCTGACAGCCCGAACCGAAAAAAGTTCTGCCGAAAAATCAGACAATTAAAAAAACAAGAAAAGTTGCTGCTTTTCGTCGCCAGATACTTGCTTAAGAAAATTCCTACAGTAAATATCGCCTCACCAAAACCACTGAGGCGATCCTCACCATGAAGTACACCTCGATCCTTCTTCTGTCTCTTGGCCTGGCCAGCGGCAGCGCCTTTGCAGGCGGCAATACCGATGCCGGTATTGGCGGCGCGCTGGGCGGGGTTGTGGGGTCCGTTGTCGGCAACGCTGTTGGCGGCAGCACTGGCGCAGCAATTGGCGCCGGCGTAGGTGGTGCCGCGGGCGGTGCAGTAGCAGCCCCGAAACGTAACCGTACCGAAGCTGCCATCGGCGGTGGCCTGGGCGCGGCGGGTGGTCAAGTTGTCGGCCGGCAAATGGGCGGCACCACTGGCGGCCTGATCGGCGCAGCTCTCGGCGGCGGCGCCGGCGGTGCCCTCGGCAACGAGTTCGGTGACCGTAACCGCTACGACGATGACGACTACGATGACGACCATCGCCACTATCGTCGCGCTTACCGCGACCACCCTGGTCGTGGACACGCCTGGGGCCATCGCAAGCACAAGCACCGCCACCACGGTGATTGGGACGACTGATCCTCACAATCAACAAAAAAGCCCGCGTCCAGCGGGCTTTTTCTGGACCTGAGGCCTGGTCGAGCGACAGCCGGCCTCTTCCCGCCCCCATAATCTGACCTGCGTCATGGGCCCCCTTGCACAAGCCGAGGGACCATGGACTCCCCCATTTGCAATGGAGACAAAGCACGATGCGTAAAGCAGTAACCGCCCTCGCCCTCAGCCTTCTGGCCACTCAGGCCGTAGTGGCCGGCGAAACCACCAACAATGCCATCGGTGGCGGCCTCGGCGGCGTCCTTGGCAACGTTGTTGGCAACGCTGTTGGCGGCAGCACTGGCGCGGCCATTGGCGCCGGCCTTGGTGGCGCAGCGGGTGGCGCCATGACCGCCAAGAGCGGCCGCAAGACCGAAGCCGCTATCGGCGGTGGTCTGGGCGCAGCGGGTGGCTCGGTAGCCGGTCGCGCACTGGGCGGCTCCACTGGCTCCGCCATCGGCGCTGGCCTGGGTGGCGCAGCGGGTGGTGCCATCGCCACTGAGCTGACCAAGGACGATCACGACGGTCACCACCACAAGCACGGCAAGCATCGCCACTGATCGATGCGCCCATGAAAAAGCCCGGCATTTGCCGGGCTTTTTCGTTACAGGCCGAAGTCAGGCAATCAGATCGGTGCTGGCGAACGATGCTACGCCAAGCAAGGAAATTTCGAACTCGGCAACTGCGTCCGCGTCAGTGCTTCCAAAAAGAACCCCATTGGCAAAACGCACTTGGCCTGTTGCATTGGCGCTGAATGCGCTTGCACCAATAAAACTGAACGCCTCATTGGCAACGGTGGCCGCATTCGCATCCAGGGTGGACAGATCGAGCTTGTCGCCCTCTACAGTCTTGAAGTCCTTCACCACATCGCGCAGCGCACCCACCCCCATCTCGCCAAGGGCATTGAAGTCGAATAGGTCCGCCCCTGCGCCACCGGCCAACTGATCCACACCCAAACCACCGTTGAGGACGTTGGCCGCAGCATTGCCGGTGAGGATGTCGTTGAAGTTGCTGCCCGTCAGGCTCTCGACATTCAGCAGCGTGTCACTGCCCGAACCGCCGGTCGCCTGGGCGATCGTCACCGCCAGGCTGGCGGTGACCGCCGCTGTCGCATAGAGGTAGGACGCGGTGTCGACACCGGCACCACCATCCAGGACGTTGTTGCCCGCACCGGCGAACAGCGTGTTGGCGAGCGCATTGCCGGTGCCGTTGGCGGCACCTGCCGCCAGCAGGCGCAAATTCTCCACGTTGGCACCCAGCGTGTAGGCACCCAGAGAGCTGTAAACCGTGTCGGTGCCGCCGGTCGCGGCCACCGCGTTGGTCTCGCTGACGACATCCCCTGCTGCGTTGACGAAGTAGATATCGGAGCCATCGCCACCGATCAGCACATCGTTGCCGAGACCACCGTCGAGGGTGTTCGCCCCAGCGTTACCGGTCAGGGTGTCGTTGAAGTTGCTGCCCGTCAGGTTCTCGACATTCAACAGTGTGTCGCTGCCCGAGCCCCCGGTTGCCTGGGCAGTCGTCACCGCCAGGCCGGCGGTGACCGCCGCTGTCGCATAGAGGTAGGACGCGGTGTCGGCGCCGGCCCCGCCATCCAGGACGTTGTTGCCCGCCCCCGCAAACAGCGTGTTGGCGAGCGCGTTGCCGGTGCCGTTCGCCGCACCCGCCGCCAGCAGCCGCAAATGCTCCACGTTGGCACCCAGGGTGTAGGCCCCCAGTGAGCTGTAAACCGTGTCGGTGCCACCGGTCGCGGCCACCGCGTTGGTCTCGCTGACGACATCGCCCGCATTGTCGACGAAGTAGATATCGGAGCCATCGCCGCCGATCAGCACATCAACGCCGAGACCACCGTTGAGGGTGTTGGCTCCGGCGTTACCCGTCAGGGTGTCGTTGAAGTTGCTGCCCGTCAGGTTCTCGACATTCAGCAGCGTGTCGCTGCCCGAGCCCCCCGTTGCCTGGGCAGTCGTCACCGCCAGGCTGGCAGTGACCGCCGCCGTCGCATAGAGGTAGGACGCGGTGTCGGCGCCGGCCCCGCCATCCAGAATATTGTTGCCCGCACCGGCGAACAGCGTGTTGGCGAGCGCGTTGCCGGTACCGTTCGCCGCACCTGCCGCCAGCAGGCGCAAGTTCTCCACATTGGCCCCCAGGGTGTAGGCACCCAGGGAGCTGTAAACCGTGTCGGTGCCACCAGTCGCCGCCACCGCGTTGGTTTCGTTGACGATATCGAACACGCTGTCGACGTAATAGATATCGGAGCCATCGCCCCCGAGCATGCGGTCAAACCCAATCCCGCCATTGAGCACATCGTCGCCCGCTCCGCCAACGAGGTGATCGTTCATGGCCGCGCCGGTCAGTTGGTCGTTCCCCGCGAACCCTTCGATGATCGCGGCGCCCGGTCCTGCCCAAGTCAGGACATTGGCTGCCGCATCTCCGGTCAGGCCTGTCAGCCGGTTACCGTTGGCATCAAAACGCTGGGAATGGACATCGCCGACCAAACCAGCGGCGTCGTAGGAATCCCAGCTGATCACATAGCTGCCATCAACCAGCAGAGTGACGTGCGGAAACTCCTGAATGTTGGCGGTGTTGGTATTTATCCTGACTTCCAGGCCGACCTTGGCTCCGCTGGCATTGAAGCGCTGGGCGAAAATCCCCGTCTCGTCACCGCCACCACTTCCGCACCAGACCAACAGATATCCGCCGTCGAACAGCGCGGTGATTTCAGGCTCGCCCTGGGAACCGACGGTAGTGGTGTTAACCCGCACCTGCGTACCCACCTTGGTACCCGCGGAGTTGAAGAGCTGGACATAGGTGTCCGTCGTGCCGTCCGTACTGTCCTGGATGGTCTCCCATGTGACGACATAGCCACCATTGGCCAGCGGTGCTATGGCGGGTTCGCTTTGACTGTCGAGCACATCGGTGTTGATACGGGTTTCCACGCCCACCTTGGCACCGCTGGCGTTGAAGCGCTGCGCAAAGATCCCATATGAGTCACCGCTTCCAGTCCCTTCCCACACCACCAGGTACCCACCATCGGCAAGACCCGAGATTGTGGGGTAGTCCTGTGGACCGGCAGTGGTCGTATTGACCACAACCTCTGCTCCGACCTTCACGCCATTGGCGTCGTAGCGCTGCAGGCAACTTGTGCCGATGCTGCCGTCCTGACCATCCGATGCCCAGACAACCACGAAGCCGCCGTCGGTCAATGCAGTGATTTCGGGATTGTATTGCCAGTTCAACGTTGTGCTGTTGACCCTGGTTTCGACTCCCAACTTGACGCCTGCGGCGTCATAGCGCTGCATGAAAATCTCGGCGTCGCTGCCGGCGGCCTCAGTGATCCAGGTCACCACATAGCCGCCGTTGAGCAGCGCAACCACGGAGGGATTATTTTGCACGCCGGTCACGACAGTGTTGACGCGGGTTTCCACACCTACCGGGACGCCCCTGGCGTCATAGCGCTGGGTGAAAATACCGTCGGCGTCGCCCGTTCCAGCCCCCTTCCACACCACCACATAACCGCCGTCCGTCAGCGCCACGACGTCAGACTCGTTCTGATTGCCAGTGGTGGTGGTGTTTACGACGTTCTCTCCATAAACAAAGGTAGGCATGACAATCTCCATCTGCGAATTGACGGAAGGGACCGGGGGCCCACAGCCTCTGGAGACTAGATCGCAGACATTAGATTGCCATCACCGCACTCAGGCTACGCTGACGAACGGGCAGGGACGCTGACTCGCGTGCAGTCAGCGCCCCTGAAGGTGTTCCTTTACCAGCCGGGCGCTGGTGTGTCTCAGCCGATCTGTTCGGCGCGCGCCTCATCCACGTCGCCGTTGGCCATGCAGGCGGCGGCGGTGAAGAGAACGTCGGTGGACGAGTTGAGCGCGGTTTCGGCAGCGTCCTGAAGGATACCGATGATGAAACCGACGGCGACCACCTGCATCGCCACTTCGCTGGGGATGCCGAACAGGCTGCACGCCAGCGGGATCAGCAGCAGGGAACCACCGGCCACACCGGAAGCGCCACAGGCGCAAATGGACGCCACCACGCTGAGCAGGATGGCGGTGGGAATGTCCACGGCGATGCCCAGGGTCTTCACCGCTGCCAGGGTCAGCACGGTGATGGTAATGGCCGCGCCAGCCATGTTGATGGTGGCGCCAAGGGGAATGGAGACCGAGTAGGTGTCCTCGTGCAGACCGAGCTTTTCCGACAGCTGCAGGTTCACCGGGATGTTGGCGGCAGAGCTGCGGGTGAAGAAGGCGGTGATACCGCTTTCGCGCAGGCAGGTCAGCACCAGCGGATAGGGATTGCGGCGAATCTTCCAGAACACGATCAGCGGGTTCACCACGAAGGCCACGAAGAGCATGCAGCCCAGCAGCACCGCCAGCAGGTGGGCGTAGTCGGCGAGCACGCCGATGCCGTTTTCCGCGAGGGTCGAGGCGACCAGGCCGAAGATGCCCAGCGGAGCGAAGCTGATCACCACACGGACGATCAGCGACACGCCATGGGACAGGTCGCTGAACACGTTGCGGGTGGTTTCGCTGCCCTGGCGGATCGCGATACCCAAGCCAACCGCCCAGACCAGGATGCCGATGAAGTTGGCTTCCATCAGCGCGGTCACCGGGTTGGCTACGGCGCTGCCCAGCAGACCCAGCAGGACCTCGGAGATGTTGCCGGGCGGGGCCAGGTCATTGGCGCCGGTAGTCAGGGCGATGGTCGACGGGAAAACGCTGGAAGCCAGCACTGCCACCACTGCGGCGGCGAACGTGCCGATCAGGTAGAGGAAGAGGATCGGCTTGATATGGGTGCGCTCACCCGGTTTGTGGTTGGCGATGGCGGCGATCACCAGGACGAACACCAGTACCGGCGCCACGGCCTTCAGGGCCATGACGAAGAGCTTGCCGAGCAAGCCGACGGCACTGGCGGACGAAGGGGCGATCAGGGCGAGGGCGATGCCTGCGATCAGGCCGAGGATGATTCGGGTCACCAGGCTGGTGCCTTTCAAGCGTTGCAGGATGGAGCCGTTTGCATGAGTCATGGCAGGTACCGCAGAACGTCGGGCCGCACGAGGAGCCGGCCCGGGAATGGCAATTGGACTCCGATGACGCCCCGTCCTCCATGCTGCAGATCAAGCAAAAAGAAAGAACCCTGCCGCGTGGTGTTCACCTCGCAGCCGGTCGGGACGTTTCGGGTTTGGCGCGCATTGTGCGGATTCACACTATGGATGTGTAGAGAGGACAGATGGCCGGGCCGACACATGTCGCCATTTCGGCTGTTTCAGGTCGACTGGGTGAAAGTTGTCAACGGACTGAAAGACAGCGGGGATCTGTGTTTGTGGGGGCGAATTCATTCGCCCCCACAGGCAAAGCAGTCGGTCAGGTTGCGATCACCAACTCTGCCAATGCCGCACGCAGCGTCTCGGGAATCGGCACTGGCCGGTTGCTTTCGCGATCAACGAAGACATGCACGAAGCGTCCGGCCGCACAGGCCTCACTCTCGCCCTGCTTGAAGATCGCCAGTTCGTATTGCACCGAACTGTTGCCCAGCTTGCCAACACGCAGGCCGACCTCGATGCGGTCGGGGAAGGCGATGGAGGCGAAGTAGTCGCAGGACGAACTGACCACGAAACCCACCACGCCGCCGTCGTGGATATCCAGCCCACCCTGTTCGATCAGGTAGGTGTTCACCGCGCTGTCGAAGTAGCCGTAATAGACCACGTTGTTCACATGGCCGTAGATGTCGTTGTCGTGCCAGCGGGTGGTGATGGGCTGGAAGTGGCGATAGTCGCCGCGCAGGTGCTGGGGTTGGCTCATGGGGTTCCTGGGTTCGGTTGGATCGGTTCATGTAGGAGCGAGCTTGCTCGCGAACGGCTGCATTCGCCAGCAAGCTGGCTCCTACCGGAGGTTCAGTAGGCGGCTTGGTAGATGGCCAGGGCCTGCGCTTCGCTGACCTCGCGCGGATTATTCACCAGCAGCCGCTGTTGCAACATGGCATCGCTGGCCAGGCGCGGCAGCATAGCCTCGGGCACACCGGCATCGCGCAATCGAGTGGGCAATCCGCTGCGTTCACTGAAAGCGGCGAGCTCGAGGATCAACTGCTCGGTGAGCTGCATCTCGCTGCCCTGTTTGAGTTTGCTGCCGAGCACCAGCGGCGCCAGCTCTGCGTAGAGCGGTGCCGCCACTTCGGCGTTGAAGCGGAGCACGTGGGGCAGCACCAGGGCGTTGGACAGACCATGGGGAATATGGAAGTGCCCGCCCAGCGGATAGGCCAGTGCATGCACGGCCGCCACCGGGGCATTGGCGAACGCCTGGCCGGCGAGGCATGCCCCCAGCAGCATGGCCTGGCGCGCTTCGCGGTTGCGGCCGTCCTGGACCACCGCGTCGAGGTTGCCGGCCAGCAGGCGCAGGGCCTCGCGACCCAGCACGTCGGACAGCGGATTCTTCTTCAGTTTGCTGGTGTAGGACTCGATGGCATGGACCATGGCGTCGATGCCAGTCGCTGCCGTGACCGCCGCCGGCAGGCCGAGGGTCAGGTCGGCGTCCAGCAGGGCGAGGTCGGGCAGCAGCAGCGGCGACACGACGCCCATCTTGGTGGTCTCGCCGGTGGTGACGATGGCTATGGGCGTCACCTCGGAACCGGTGCCAGCCGTGGTCGGCACCTGCAGCAGCGGCAGACGCTGGCCGCGCGCGTTGCCCACGCCGTAGATGTCCGCCAGCCCCTGCTGGCAGTCCGGGTGCGCCAACAACGCCACCAGCTTGGCCACGTCCATCGAGCTGCCGCCGCCGAATCCCACCACCAGCTGGGCGCCTAGGACTTTCCCCAGCTCCACGGCTTCCAGCACCACCGCCTCGGGCGGATCGGCCTGGACCTGGTCGTAGACCGCAACGCTGAGGCCATCGAGGGCAAATCCGAGGAGGATATCGTCCAGCAAGCCAAGCCGCGTGATGCCCGGATCGGTCACCAGCAGAACGCGCTGGGCGCCGCGCTCGCGGCAGAGGTCGGCAAGACGTGCGGCCGAGCCGGATTCGCAGAGGATCTGCGCGGTAGTGGCAAAGCTGAAGGGCTGCATCGGGGCGTCCTCCGTTGTTGTTGTGGGGGCGCACCGCATTCACACGGTGCGCCGGCTCGCCTGGTCAGAAGGCGAAATGCGCCTCGGGCAGCGCCATCAGGCAATCCGCGCCGCCCAGCAGGGCCTCGCGGTGGCTGCTGGCACGGGGCAGCACGCGACGCAGGTAGAAGCGCGCGCTGTGCAGCTTGGCCTGGTAGAAGTCCGCCTCCGAGGTGCCCGCTTCCAGGGCGTCCTGGGCACGCGCCGCCGCCTGCAACCAGAAACCCGCCAATAGGACATAGGCCGAGTACTGCAGGAAGTCCACCGAGGCGGCACCGATTTCCTCGGGGTTCTCCCGCACCCGGTCCAGCAGGGTCGCGGTCAGGCCACGCCACTCCTGCAGGCGCGCCAGCACAGCACCGGCCAGCTCGGCCAGTTCGGTGCGCGCAGCCTGGGCATCGGCCAGGGCGGAGAACTCGTCCTGCAGGGCGGCCAGTTCGGCACCGCCGTCGCCCATCAGCTTGCGGCGAATCAGGTCCAGCGCCTGGATGCCGTTGGTGCCTTCGTAGATCTGGGTGATGCGGCTGTCGCGCATCAACTGCTCCATGCCCCACTCGCGAATGAAGCCATGACCGCCGTAGACCTGCACACCGAGGCTGGCCACTTCCTGGCCCATGTCGGTGAGGAAGGCCTTGACGATGGGGATCAGCAACGCCGCGCGACGGCTGGCGGCCTTGCGTTGGGCTGCATCCGGATGGCCGTGCTCCAGGTCCAGCTGGCGCGCGCAGTAAGCGGCCAGCATGCGGCTGCCTTCCACCAGGGTCTTCTGGGTCAGCAGCATCCGTCGCACATCGGGATGGTGGATGATCGGGTCAGCCGGTTTTTCCGGCGCAGCCGGGCCGCTGAGCGCGCGGGATTGCAGGCGCTCGCGGGCATAGGCCAGGGCGCCCTGGAAAGCCTGCTCGCCGATGCCGAGCCCTTGCAGGCCGACCTGGAAGCGCGCGTCATTCATCATGGTGAACATGCACGCCAGGCCCTGGTTGGCTTCACCGATCAGCCAGCCGGTGGCGCCGTCGAAGTTCATCACGCAGGTGGCGGCGCCCTTGATCCCCATCTTGTGTTCGATGGCGCCGCAGGAAACGGCATTCTTCGTTCCCGGCGTGCCATCGGGGTTGGCGATGAACTTGGGCACCAGCAGCAGGCTGATGCCCTTGACCCCGGCCGGCGCATCCGGCAGGCGCGCCAGCACCAGGTGGACGATGTTCTCGGACAGGTCCTGCTCGCCGCCGCTGATGAAGATCTTGCTGCCGCTGACCTTGAAACTGCCGTCGGCCTGGGGCTCGGCACGGGTGCGCAGCAAAGCGAGGTCGGTACCGGCCTGGGGTTCGGTGAGGCACATGGTTCCGGCCCACTGTCCGCTCACCAGGTTCTCCAGATAGGCCTGCCTGAGGGCATCGCTGCCGTGCTTGTACAGCGCCAGCACGGCACCTTCGGTGAGGCCGGAATACACACGGAACGACAGGCTGGCGCCCATCAGCATCTCGTGGAAGTTGCACGCGACCATCTGCGGGAAACCCTGGCCGCCGAACTCCTGCGGGCCGGTCATGCTCGCCCAGCCGTTGTCGCAGTACTGCCGATAAGCCTCGCGGAAGCCCTTGGGCGTGGTCACCTCGCCCTGCGCCAGGGTCACGCCTTCTTCGTCGCTGTTGCGGTTGAGCGGCGAGACCACTTCGGCCGCGTAGCGCGCGCCCTCTTCCAGCACGCCGTCGATCAGCTCGCGGTCCAGGCCGTTGGCCAGCAGTTCGCAGTGGCCGGAAACGTCGAAGAGTTCGTGGAGCACGAAGCGCATGTCGCGCAGGGGTGCCTTGTAAGCCATGTCAGGCCTCCTGTTGTAAATCGGCGAAGTGGTGGCCGGACTCGGCCAGGCGACGGATCAGTGCGGCCGGCTGCCAGTGGCTGCCGAAGCGCTCGGCCAGCGCTTCCAGGCGCGCGCGGATAGCCGGCAGCCCCTGGCTGTCGGCCCAGGCCATCGGCCCGCCCTTGTCGGCCGGAAAGCCGTAGCCATTGAGGTAAACGGTGTCGATGTCGGTACTGGAGGCTGCGATGCCTTCTTCGAGGATCTTCGCCCCTTCGTTGACCAGGGCCAGCAGGCAACGCTCGAGGATTTCCTCGGGGCCGACATTGCGACGCTCGAAGCCGAGCTGCTCTGACACCTGCAGCACCAGGGCGTCCACTTCCGGGTCGTGCTCGGCCTGGCGGCTGCCTTCGGCGTAGCGGTAGTAGCCCATGCGCGACTTCTGGCCGAAGCGGCCAAGGCCGCAGAGGCGATTGTCCACCTGCACCGCCGGGTCGTCCTGGCCCTTGCCCGCCAGTTCACGGGCGCGCCATTCCAGGTCGATACCGACCACGTCGTACATGCGGAACGGGCCCATGGCGAAGCCGAAGCCCTGCAGCGCACTGTCCACCTGATGAGGGAACGCGCCTTCCAGCAGCATCATGCGCGCCTCGCGCACGTAGGTATGGAGCATGCGATTGCCGATGAAACCCTTGCAGTTGCCGGCCACCACGCAAACCTTGCCCATACGCCGGCCCAGTTCCAGGGTGGCGTCCAGCACCACGGGTGCCGTGTGTGCGCCACGGACGATCTCCAGCAGCTTCATGATGTGCGCCGGGCTGAAGAAGTGCAGGCCGAGGACCTGCTCCGGGCGCCCGGTCACGGCGGCGATGGCGTCGATATCCAGGGCGGAGGTGTTGCTGGCGAGGATGGCCGTCGGCTTCAGACGGGCATCCAGCTCGCGGAAGATGGATTGCTTGAGTTCGAGGTTCTCGAAGACGGCCTCGATCACCAGATCGACATCGGCCAGCTCGTCGTAGCCGCCCACCGGCTGGATGCGGGCGACGCGCTCGGCGGCCTGGGCCTCGCTGATGCGGCCCTGGCGCACGCTGTGGGCATAGGTCTCGGCGACCACGCCCTGCGCCTGTTCGAGCATCTGCGGGTTGTTGTCCAGCCAGCGGACCTCAAGGCCGGCACTGGCCAGGCTCATGACGATACCTCGGCCCATGGTGCCCGCGCCGATCACGGCGGCCCGCTGGATGTTGGATGCGCTAGGGGTCACTGAGATGTCCTCTTGTTCTAGTAGGCGATAACGGACGCGGCCCGTCGTAGGAGCCAGCTTGCTGGCGAATGTGCTGCATGGTTCGCGAGCAAGCTCGCTCCTACAAACCTCGGTCGCCGCGTGATCACGAAAACGCCAATCACCTTAAGGAAGCCGGTACTATTTTTGAAATTTAGTCTTGTGATGAATGGCATTCCCCTGGTGAATATCTCCAATTTCGATCTCAATCTCCTGCGGGTGCTGGACGCCCTGCTGCGCGAGCGCAACGTCTCCCGCGCGGCGGAGCGCCTGGCCCTCAGCCAGCCGGCGGTGAGCAATGCGCTGAACCGTCTGCGCGAGCTGCTCGGCGACCCGCTGCTGGTGCGCGTCGGCCGGGCGATGCAGCCGACGCCACGGGCGCTGGCGCTGGAGACGCCGATCCGTGCCGCGCTCAAGCAGATCGAGCAGAGCCTGGTGATCGGTGAAGGCTTCGACCCGACACGCAGCCGCCAGCGCTTCACCATCGCCGTGACGGACTACGTGGAACTGATCTGCATGCCACGCTTGCTGCAGCAGTTGGCCGAGGAAGCGCCGGGGGTGAAGATCGCCATCCGCCACCTCTCTCCGAGCCTGCCCGCCGCCGCACTGGACCACGGAGAACTGGACCTGGTGCTGGGCCGCTTCGAAAGCATTCCCTCGCGCTTCGCCAGCCGCCGCTGGATGAGCGAAACGCTGCGCCTGGTGGCCCGCCGCGACCATCCTCAATTGCAGGAGGCGCCCGACCTCGCCGGCTTTCTCAGGCTACGCCACCTCTGGGTACACGGTGGCCAGACCAAAGGCATGGTCGATCAGTGGCTGGGGGAACAGGGGCTGGCGCGGGACATCGTCTACACCACACCTAACTACCTGCAGGCGGCCCATATCGTCGCCAGCACCGACCTCAGCGTGGTGCTGCCGGCGCGATTGGCCCATCACTTCGCCAGCCTGCTGCCCCTGCAGGTGCATCCCCTGCCCTTCGCCGTCGGCCCTTTCCACCTCGATCTGGTGAGCGTGGCCCAGCGCGAAGAGGATGAAGCCCTGCAATGGCTGATCGAGCTTTTGATGGGCATCGGCCGGATATGAGGTGGATGAGTAGGGTGGGCTTCAGCCCACCGGGATGATGGGTATCGCTCCGCTCCACCCATCCTACGGTGGAGCCTGTGGGAGCGGGGGTCGTCAGAACTGGTCGCGGATCACCGCTTCGTCGAAGGCCAGCTTGCCGATGCGCGGACGGGCCGGTGCGGTCTGCTTGCCCACGGCGACCATCAAGCCGATTGCATGATTCTCCGGCAGACGGATCAGGTCGGCCACGGCGTCGAAATCGAAGCCGTCCATGGGGCAGCTGTCCAGGCCCTTGCCACGCGCGGCGAGCATCAGGGTCTGGGCCACGAGGCCGCAGCTGCGCATCACTTCATCGCGCTGCACCTGCGGTTTGCCACGGTAGTAGGTGTCGATGGCACCAGCCATGAACTCCTGCACCGGCTGCGGAGCTTCGGCCCAGACACGGGCGGAATCCCGCTCCCAGGCGTCGAGACGGGCGCACACGATCACCAGCATCGAGGCTTCGGTCACCTGCGCCTGGTCCCAGGCCACATCGCGAATGCGCTGACGCAGGGCCGGGTCGCTGACTTCCACCAGACGCACGTGCTGCAGGTTGAAGGCAGTGGGGGCGAGCAGGGCCAGCTCCAGCAGGGCGTCCTTGTCCTCGCGGCTCATGCTGAAGCTGGTGTCGTAGTTCTTGATGGCCCGGCGGCTGCGGATGGCGTCGTCAATGCGCATGTAGGAATCCTTGGGAGAGGCGAGATTGAAAGTGGCGCCATCCTAAGCAGCCGCAAGGCCTGCTTCCAACACTGATTAACGATGGTATCGATCAAAAAATCCGTATGGCCCGACCTTCCTATGAGAGGCACGGCTTTACCTGTAGGGGCGAATTCATTCGCCAAGGACCGCGAAGCGGTCCCGCAATGCCGAAGGGCAGGCCTTCAGCCTGCTTGGCGAATGAATTCGCCCCTACAAGTCCCGCTGTTGGCTCACCCAATTGCGCACCTCGGCGTAGGGATAGGCCTCCAACGCAGCGAAGCCCGGCAGGTTGCGCGCCTTGAGCCGGGTGAAGAGCGGTGCACTGATGCCGCAGAGCAGTCGGGTCAGGCATTCGGCGCTGGGCGGCTCGCCGCGCAATTCCTGGTAGCGCTGGCTGAAGCCGCCACACAGGGCGCTGAAGCTCCGCTCCGTCAGGGGCGCCAGGGCTGGCGGCTCCGGCAGGCGCGCCACGCGGCCCTGGCATACCGAGCAGTGGCCGCAGCGCTCGGGGACCTCGTGGTCGCCGAAATAGCGGGCAAGCCGCGCACTGAGGCAACTGTCGCTGGAGAACAGCTGCAGCATCGCCTGGATGCGTGCGATTTCGCTGTCTTCCTGCTGGCGGAAGTAACGGTGCAGTTCGACGGCCAGGGCTTCCGGCTCGAAGTCGGGTTTCTGCAGGGCGTAGACCTCGGTCATCTGCTTGCTTTCCAACTCGATCCAGCCGCGCTCCTGGAAGTAATCCAGAGCCTTCACCACGCGGCTGCGCTCGGCGTTGTACTCGCGATAGAGACGGTCGAAATCCACGGTGCACCAAGTGCGTGCTCGGGTGGAGGTGCGCAGCAGCGCTTCGACGAACTGGCGACGCTCACCGTCGAACTGCTCCACCAGGGCTTCAGGCGCCAACAGATGCTTGAAGCGGTAATCGGCGAAGTACGCATAGAGCGGCGCGATGATGCCGCGCAGTTCCAGCTGCACCAGCAGGGTTTTCAGCGGCAGCTGGCGAATGTTGCTCTGGTCCGAGAGCGCGCCGAGCATCAGCTCCCAGCGGTCCCCACCCTGCCCTGCCGCCTTCAGCTCCGCCAGCACCAGGCGGATGCCAGACAGCTCCGGCGTATCGCCATAGACGAAGTTCTCCAGCACGTTGAGGCTGTCGCGGTTGGCCAGTACCAGGCAGTCCGAAGGCTGGCCGTCACGCCCGGCGCGGCCAATCTCCTGGCTGTAGTTTTCCACCGACTTGGGCAGGTCGTAGTGCACCACCTGGCGGATGTCGCTCTTGTCGATGCCCATGCCGAAAGCGATGGTGGCGACCATCACATTGACCTGCCCGGCCATGAACCGGCGCTGCAGCGCCTCACGCTCCTCATGGGCCATGCCAGCGTGATAGGCGCTCGCGGCGACGCCGCGCTCGGTCAGCCACCCGGCCACGTCTTCAGCGGTTTTCTGCAGGGTGACGTAGACGATGGCCGGCTGCCCCGCGCGATCGCCCAGCCAGCTCGCCAGCCGGTCCAGCTTGCGCGCACCGGCCACCGGCTCCACCAACAGGTTGAGGTTGGGACGGTAGAAGCCGGTGGTGATGACATCGGCATCGGCGATGGCGAACTTGCGCTGTATATCGGCGATCACCGTCGGCGTCGCCGTGGCGGTCAGCAGCAGCACCTGGGGGATGCCGAACTGGCGCTGGTACTCGGGCAGCTTGAGGTAGTCGGGTCGGAAATTGTGGCCCCACTCGGAAATGCAGTGGGCCTCATCCACCACCAGCAGCGAGATCGGCACCTGCTGGATGAATCCACGGAAGCGCTCGTTCTTCAGGCGCTCGACGGAAATCATCAGGATCTTCAGCTCACCGGCGCGCGCCCGCGCCATGACCTCGGCCGCCTCTTCGCGGCTCTGCGCCGAGTCGATGCTGGCTGCGGCGATGCCGTGACGGTGCAGGAAGGCCAGTTGGTCCTGCATCAGCGCTAGCAGTGGCGACACCACCAGGGTCAGGTGCGGCAGGTGCAGGGCCGGCAATTGGTAGCACAGCGACTTGCCGGAACCGGTGGGAAAGATGGCGGCGGCCGAACGGCCCGCCAGTACGGCGGAGATGGCGGCTTCCTGGCCGGGGCGGAAATGGTCGTAACCGAAGACCTTGGCGAGGCTGGTTGCGGGCATGGGGATCACTCCTTTGACGGGGGCATTGATCATGGACCCGCAGCACACCGCCTCGGTGCGCCAATTGGGTGGGACGATTCCGGAACTCCGGGGCGAATGTTACGGCTCGGTGTAGACGTAGGGTGGGTCACGCTTCATCGACCCACCGTCGGAGGTTGGAAGGAGTACCAATGGCGCAGGCCCCTGATGGGTTTCGCTTCGCTCTACGCCATCCTACTCGACCGCCAACAATGAAAAAGCCGCCCGGAGGCGGCTTCTTCACAAGGACGCGGTGCAGCTTAGAGCTGCGGGCCGGCGTTTTTGATGGCGTCGGAAACGTCGAACTTCTTGAAGTTCTCGACGAACTGCGCAGCCAGGACCTTGGCAGCTTCGTCGTAGGCAGCCTTGTCAGCCCAGGTGTTGCGCGGGTTGAGCAGGTTGGTGTCGACGCCCGGTACGGCTTTCGGCACGTCCAGGTTGATGGTGTCCAGGTGCTCGGTCTCGGCACCGATCAGGGCACCGCTCTGGATGGCAGCGATCACACCGCGGGTAGTCGGGATGTTGAAGCGCTTGCCAACGCCGTAGCCACCACCGGTCCAGCCGGTGTTGACCAGGTACACCTTGGAGCCGAAGCCCTGGATGCGCTTGATCAGCAGCTCAGCGTACTCGCCAGCCGGGCGCGGGAAGAACGGTGCGCCGAAGCAGGTGGAGAAGGTGGACTTGATGCCGCCGCCGGAACCCATTTCGGTGGAACCGACCAGCGCGGTGTAGCCGGACAGGAAGTGGTAGGCAGCCTGCTCGTTGTTCAGGATGGAAACGGGCGGCAGCACGCCGGTCAGGTCGCAGGTCAGGAAGATCACTGCGTTCGGCTCGCCGGCACGGTTGGCCTCGACGCGCTTCTCCACCAGGTGCAGCGGGTAGGCGGCACGGGTGTTCTGGGTCAGGCTGTCATCGCTGTAGTCGGGCAGGCGGGTTTCCGGGTTCAGCACCACGTTTTCCAGCACGGCGCCGAACTGGATGGCTTTCCAGATTACCGGCTCGTTCTTCTCGGACAGATCGATGCACTTGGCGTAGCAACCGCCTTCGACGTTGAACACGGTGCCCACGCCCCAGCCGTGCTCGTCGTCACCGATCAGGTAACGGCTCGGGTCGGCGGACAGGGTGGTCTTGCCGGTGCCGGACAGGCCGAAGAACAGGGTGGTGTCGCCTTCTTCGCCAACGTTGGCGGCGCAGTGCATCGGCAGCACGTCTTTTTCCGGCAGCAGGAAGTTCTGCACGGAGAACATGGCCTTCTTCATTTCACCGGCGTAGCGCATGCCGGCGATCAGGACTTTCTTGGCGGCGAAGTTGAGGATCACGCAACCATCGGAGTTGGTGCCGTCACGCTCCGGTTCGCAGACGAAGTTCGGGGCGTTGAGGATCTGCCACTCCTGGCGGGACTGCGGGTTGTACTGTTCCGGATTGATGAACAGGCAACGGCCGAACAGGTTGTGCCAGGCGGTCTCGGTGGTCATTTTGACGGCCAGGTAGTGCTCAGGATCGGCGCCAACGTGCACATGGGAGACGAAACGCTCACGTTCGGTCACATAAGCTTCAACGCGAGCCCACAGTGCATCGAATTTGTCCGCCGGGAAGGGACGGTTGATGTTGCCCCAGGCGATCTTGGCATCGGTGCTCGGCTCTTGAACGATGAAACGATCTGCCGGAGAACGACCGGTGCGGTGGCCGGTTTTCACTACCAACGAACCGTTGGCGGCCAGTTCACCCTCACCACGGCGGATGGCCTCTTCGACCAGTTGCGCGGCGCTGATATCGGTGTACACGGCGTTATTGGCTTGCGTCATGTGGTTCCCCGTCGGCGAAAAGCCGAGTCCTCCAAGCGATTTGTAGTGGGTACTGCGACCCCCTACAGCGAAAAAAGTGCGCGCGATTATGCCAGAAAAGCCCGCTTTGGGTAGAAACCTCCTGTCAGCCGGGCATATTCCTGACCGATAATCGCACCCCGGTCACGCAGCGACCCGATGG
Source organism: Pseudomonas sp. BN411 (assembly GCF_029871235.1). Classification (GTDB taxonomy): domain Bacteria; phylum Pseudomonadota; class Gammaproteobacteria; order Pseudomonadales; family Pseudomonadaceae; genus Metapseudomonas. The sequence goes on along the minus strand of NZ_SSOM01000073.1, from coordinate 266,149 downwards.
GCACACTACATATTCAGTGGCGCGTTTCCGACGGTGCGGCGCTGCCGCCACCGGCGAACAACTGGGCGATGTCCGCCGCGTCGAACGAGTAGCGCTGATTGCAGAACTGGCAATCGATCACCACGGTGCCGCCGCTTTCCAGCAGCAGGGCTTCAGCATCGTCCTTGCCCAGGCTGACCAGTGCGTTGGCCGAACGCTGACGCGAGCAGCTGCAGCGGAAATGGATGACCTGCGGATCGAACAGGCGTACCGCTTCTTCATGATAGAGGCGGTGCAGCACGGTTTCGTTGTCCAGACCGAGAAGCTCCTCGGCGGTCAGGGTGTCGGCCAGGGTGGTCAGGTGCTGCCAGTTGGCCTCGCGGGCCTCGGTATCCTTCAGGCGGTCCGCCGGCAGGGCCTGGAGCAGCATGCCACGGGCATTGCGACCGTCGGCGTTGAGCCAGAAACGGGTGGGTAACTGCTGGGAATTGTCGAAGTAGCTGGACAGGCACTCGGCCAGGGTGGCGCCTTCGAGGGCGACGATGCCCTGGTAGCGCTGGCCCTGCTTCGGGTCCACGGTCAGGGTCAGCGAACCTTCGGGCATCAGCTCGGCCAGGCCGGCGGACGGGCTGACCTGGCTCGCGTGATAACGGGCGATGCCACGCACTTCGCGGTCGCTGGAGCATTCCACCATCAGCAGCGGAACCGCGCCGGAGGAACGCGCCTGCAACACCAGCATGCCATCGAACTTCAGGGTGCCGACCAGCAGGGAAGCGGCGGCGAGCATCTCACCGAGCAGTTGGGCAACCGGTTCCGGGTAGGGATGCTTGGCCAGGACGTGGGCGTAGCTCTCGCCGAGGGAGACCAGTTCTCCGCGCACATCGGTGTCGTCGAACAGAAAACGTTGGGTGAAATCGGTCATGCCGGACTCGCTGCATTTGGGCCAATTTGGCCGAAAGGCTGGCGATTTTATGCGCAAATCCGCTGGCTGACCAAGGGCCGGTTGTCTATCACCGATGCGGGCGTTTTCTATCGATCGAAAACCCGGCGGCAGGGGCCGGTCTTCGCTGTGACCCTATTCGTGACCGCCGCGCAGGAAATGAATCTGCCGGCGCTGTTTCTTGGTCGGCCGGCCATCGGTCTGGATACCCAGGGCACCGGCCTTGCGCATGGCGGCGGCCTCTTCGCGCTTGGCCAGGCTTTCGGCAGTTTCCTCGTAGAGGGTCTGCGCCTCGGGGGCACCACGCCGGACCACCGACAGTGCGCGGACGACGACAGTGCGTTCATCGAAACCGGTGCGGATCACATATTCGTCCCCGACCCGGGGCTCCTTCGACGGCTTGCAGCGATCGCCGTGATGGTGGACCTTGCCTCCCTCGATGGCTTCCTTGGCCAGGGCGCGGGTCTTGTAGAAGCGCGCGGCCCACAGCCACTTGTCGAGGCGAACCTTGTCGTCGTCTTTGTCGTCTTTCTCTTTCGCACGCATGACTCGTTTCCATCCTGCACGGGCTGCCCCATTCGCCAGCCCGGTCTAAGCTCAGCCAGGGCCAGATGCAGTTGTCACATCGGCCCACTAGAATGCGCCAACTTTACCGGAAAGCCTGCATTGAAGACTTTCGACCATCTCTCCGTGATCGGACTCCGCGAATGGATCGCCCTGCCAGAACTCGGCATGGTCGGCCTGCGCGCAAAGATCGATACCGGCGCCAGCACCTCCACCCTGCACGCCAGCGACATCATCCCCTTTGAAAAGAAAGGCAAGCAGTGGGTCCGGTTCACCGCGCACCTCGGCACCCTGGTGCAGCGGCGACATCGTTGCGAAGCGCAAGTGGTTTCGGTGAAGACCATAAAAAGCTCCAACGGCCAGGCACAGACCCGTTATGTCATTCGCACCCTGCTCGCGCTGGGTGACCGGATCTGGCCTATCGAGTTCACCCTGGCCTGCCGCAAGACCATGCGTTACCGCGTTCTGCTGGGCTCCAAGGCCCTGGTCCAGGCGCAACTGGTGGTCAACCCGGCACTCACCTACGTTCAGGAAAAACCGACTCTTTCCCTTCCGGGTGCCCAATGAAAATCGCCGTGTTATCGCGCAATCCGCGCCTGTATTCGACTCGCCGCCTCGTCGAGGCCGGCCAGCAGCGCGGCCATGAGATGGTGGTCATCGACACCCTGCGCGCCTATATGAACATCGCCAGCCACAAGCCGCAGATCCACTACCGCGGCCAGCCGCTGGAGGGCTTCGACGCGGTGATCCCGCGGATCGGCGCCTCGGTCACCTTCTATGGCTGCGCCGTGCTGCGCCAGTTCGAGATGATGGGGGTATTCCCGCTCAACGAATCGGTGGCCATCACCCGCTCGCGGGACAAGTTGCGCTCGCTGCAGCTGCTCTCGCGCAAGGGCATCGGCCTGCCGGTGACCGGCTTCGCCCACTCCCCCGACGACATCCCCGACCTGATCCGCATGGTCAACGGCGCGCCGCTGGTGATCAAGGTGCTGGAAGGCACCCAGGGCATAGGCGTGGTGCTGTGCGAAACGGAGAAGGCCGCCGAATCGGTGATCGAGGCCTTCATGGGCCTGAAGCAGAACATCATGGTGCAGGAATACATCCGCGAGGCCGGCGGCGCCGATATCCGCTGCTTCGTGGTGGGCGACAAGGTGATCGCGGCGATGAAGCGCCAGGCCAAGCCGGGTGAATTCCGCTCCAACCTGCATCGCGGCGGCAGCGCCAGCCTGATCAAGATCACCCCGGAAGAGCGCATGACTGCGATCCGCGCCGCCAAGGTCATGGGCCTGTCGGTGGCGGGCGTGGACATCCTGCGCTCCAATCACGGCCCGCTGGTGATGGAGGTGAATTCCTCCCCCGGCCTGGAAGGCATCGAGACCACCACTGGGCACGATGTGGCTGGAATCATCATCCAGTACCTGGAGAAGAACGCCTGCCCCAATTCGACCAGGACCAAAGGCAAGGGGTAAGCGCCCCGCGCTGTGGGGCGATTTCAATCGCAGTGGCCAGCGAAGCTGGCCCCATGCGAGTCAGCAGGCGGACCTGCGGTCCGCTTCGCGAATGAATTCGCCCCCACATGGGGCAGATTCATGCGCCTTACAGGCTCTGCACCACCGCCTGCCGACCTTCCCGCTCGCGAATCCAGCTGCGGAAGTCTCCCTCGTCCAGCGGCCGGCTGAAGAAATAGCCCTGGCCCAGCTCGCAGCCGCGCTGGCGCAGCATGGACAGTTGTTCTTCGCTCTCGATGCCTTCGGCAATGCATTCCAGGCCGAGATTGCGGCCGATGGCCAATATGGTTTCCACCAGGGCCAGGTCGCTCGCGTCGACGGCCAGGCCATCGACGAAGCTGCGGTCGATCTTCAGCCTGTCCAGCGGCAGGCGCTTGAGGTAAGCCAGGGATGAATAGCCCGTGCCGAAATCGTCGATGGCAAAACGCACGCCCAGCGACTTGAGCGCTTGCATGGCGGAAATGCACTGTTCCACCTCTTCCAGCAGGCTGCCTTCGGTGATTTCCAGCTCCAGCCGGCCGGGCGGAACGCCATGGCGCTTGAGGGCGCTGTTGATGCGTTCGACGAAGCCGGGTTTGCGCAGCTCGCGGGGGCTGACGTTGATGGCCAGCACCAGCCACGGCAGGTCGGTCTGCCAGGTGGCGAGGCAGGTGCAGGCGCGCTCCAGCATCCAGTCTGAGAGTTCGAGGATCAGGCCGGTTTCTTCGGCCAACGGGATGAACTGCGCTGGCGGCACTTCACCGCGTGTGGGGTGATGCCAGCGCATCAGCGCCTCGGCACCCAGTACACGACCATCGGCCAGGGCCAGTTGCGGTTGAAACTCCAGGCTGAGCTGGCCGCGGTCGATGGCCTGGCGCAGCTCGCTCTGCAGCTGCAGGCGCTGGTCGATGGCCGCCTGCATTTCCGGCGCGAAGAAATGCAGGGCGTTGCGCCCGGACTGCTTGGCCCGATACATGGCGGTGTCCGCCTGCTTGAGGACGTCGGCGGCGACCTGCTCGATGAAGGGATGCAGGGCGATACCGATGCTGGCGCTGACCACCAGTTCGTGTTCGCCGATGGTGTAACTGCCGTGCAGGCTCTGCAGCAGTTTGTCGCCCACCTCGGCGGCCAGCTTGCCGGCCTGTTCCGGGTTGTCAGCCAGGGCTTCCAACAGCACCACGAACTCGTCGCCGCCAAGTCGCGCCAGGGTGTCTTCATTGCGCAGGCAACCGGCCAGACGTGCCGTGACCTCCCGCAGCAGGGCATCGCCCACTGGGTGGCCAAGGCTGTCGTTGACCGTCTTGAAGTGGTCCAGGTCGATGAACAGCAACGCCCCGTAGCGGCCCTCGCGCTGCTCACGGGCCATGGCGTGTTGCAGGCGGTCGAGCAGCAAGCGGCGATTGGGCAGGCCGGTGAGCTCGTCGCTGTAGGCCAGGCGCTCGATCTCGCGCTGGTAGCGCTGGCGCTCGGAGATATCGGTGATGCTCAGGCGGATCAGCGGCCGGCCCTCGCCGGGCAGGCGCACCAGGCGCACCTCGCACGGACGCACGCGGCCGTTCACGTCGCGCATCAGCCAGTCGAAAGTGGGCGTGTCGCCCTTGAGCGCGGCGCGGGTATAGGCATTGCCCAGCTCCCGCGACGAGCGGCCATCGGCCTGCAGCGGTGGGCTGAAGCTGGTGGGCATGTGGCCGTGCAGCAGCTCGCGGGACATGCCGAACAGGCGCGCGGCGTTCTCGTTGGCTTCGACGATGCCGTGCTGTGGATCGAACACCAGGATGGCTTCCGGCGCGTGCTCCACCAGGGTCCGGTAGCGCGCCTCGGCCTCGTGCCGGGCGCTGATGTCTTCTACCAGCGCCAGCAAGGCATAGAGCTGGCCGTCCAGGTCACGTACACCGCGCACGTTGACCCGCGCGTGCACCGTGCCACCGGAGCCTTTCATGAAGCGCTTGTCGAGTTCGTAGCCATCGCGCTCGCCCTTGCGCACCTCCTCCAGCAGTGCTTCCTCGGCAGCGCGGTCCTCGGCCACCGTCATGCTCATCCAGTCGACGCCGCGCAGCTGTTCGCGGGAGCGGCCGAGAATGCTGCAGAGCTTGTAGTTGACCTCTTCCCAGCGCTGGTCCGGGGTGCACAGCGCCATGCCGATCAACGGCGCCTCGAAGAACAGGTGCAGGTGCTTGTCGCGCTCGTGCTGCAGGCGCTCGGCGCGCTTCTGGCTGGTCAGGTCGAGCATGGCGCCGTAGATGCGGATCACCTGATCGCCATCGTGCTCGGCCAACCCCTTGATCCGTAGCCAGCGCGGAGTACCGCGAGCGGCCTGGATGCGCAGCTCCACGTCGAAGGGCTCGGCGCTGCGCAGGCACTGCTCCAGGGTGTCTTCCAGCAGCGAGCGGCTGGCCGGGTCGAAGTAGCTGAGCATCTGCCCGAGGCTGGGAGCGCCAGCACTCGGGTCCAGTTCATAGATGCGGAAGCTGCCCTCGCTCCAGGCCATCTTCAGGGTGGCGATCTCCAGCACCCAGCTGCCGATGTCGGCAATGGCTTCGGTCTGGTTCAGCAGGTGCGTCTGGCGCAGCAACTCGTCACGGCGGGTATCCAGTTCTTCGGAGAGCATTTCGCGGCCGCTGACGTCGTGCTGCAGGGCGACGAAATGGCTGATGCCCAAGGCGTCGCGCATGGGCGCCACGGTGATCTCGTTCCAGAACAGGCTGCCGTCCTTGCGGTAGTTGCGTAGCACCAGCTGGCACTGTTCGCCGCGCTGCAACGCATCCTGCAGACGCGGCAGCTCGGACTGGTTGCGGTCGTGATGGAGCAGGAAGCGCCAGTGATTGCCCAGGGCCTCGTCTCGCGAATAGCCGCTCATCTGTTCGAAGGCCGGGTTGCAGTAGATCAGCGGCTGGTCGGCCTGGCGCGCGTCGACGATGGTCACCCCCAGGGGGCTGGCCTGTAGCGCCAGGTTGCTCATGGCCAGTTCCTTCTGCATCTCGTCGCGGCGAGCCAACGCCAGACGCAGGTCGCTCAGGCTACGCCCGACCAGCAGGGCGGACATCATCAGCAGCAGCACACTGAAATAGAGTTCGACGCCCGACTGCGGCTCGGCCAGGCGCGCAGCACCATCGAACTGGCGCAGCGCCGGCAGGGCGAGCACGGTCAGGGCAGTGAGGCCGGCACCGCAGAGGGCACCGGGAAAGCCCCAGACCAGCCCCAATCCGAGCATCATCAAACCGATGGGCGGCAGGGTGAGGATCAGCGGCACGACGGTCAGCAGCCAGGGAATGAGTAGCGCCAGCACCAGCAGCAATGGCCAGGGCGGCAGGCGGTGCAGGGTCTCCGGCAACGCCTCCACCGGCTCCGGCACCCAGCCACGGCGGCTGAACAGCGGCGTGAGGTAGGTCAGCAGCGGCAGGCTGACAGCCAGAGTGGTCAGGCACGCTCCGGGCCAGACCAGCAGGGCGGAGTTGCCCCAGCTCTCGCGTGCCGTGCTATGGCTCAGCATCAGCGCCGCCTGCTCGCCGTAGACCAGCAGGCTCACCGGCAGCAGCACGCCGTAGAGCATGAAACGCAGCAATTCAGGGAAGTCGCGCAGGTCAGCGTGGCAACCGGCACGCTTGAGCGCCCACCAGCCCACGGCGACGCTGAGTGTTTCCGGCACGGCGTAGAGCGGCGCCCAGTACCAACTGAGGTCCCACAGGGGCACGCTGAGCAGCGCGTTGAAATAGATGGCAGGCAGCACCCGCGCGCCCCACCACAGGCAGAACACCAGGCCGAGGGCAAAGGGCAGGTACCAGACGGCCAGTCCACTGGAAGCCTGGGTACCAAGGGAAACCCAAGTGGCCAGATGCAGCAGCGGCAGAGGCAACCACCAGGTCCATTGGGGTAGTCGGAAAGAAGCAGCTGGCATACTGACCTCATGTCGGTGCGCAAGCTGAGGATAGCCCAGCGCCGGGCTAGCGTACGCCGAACGACTGGCGTCGTGACAGCACTGCCGATGGCAGGTCCGAATCCGGGACCGAAGGTATTTCAGGAAACGAAGCGCCCAATAGGGCGCTCGCGGAATCCCGTTCCGTATGAAAACGCGCCGAGCGATGGTCAGGCTAGGCGGAAATCGGCGAGGCCGCGGAGTTGACGACTGTCAATGAGCAGGCCGAGCCGATTTCAACGACGCATGGCCAAAGCGCAGGCCCTTTTTCGTAGGAACCTACACAGCGTCGCGGGGGAGCATGAGCCCCAACGGCAGGCAGACCCTGGCTTCAAGGCCACCACCGGAGCGATTGCGCAGTTCGACGCTGCCGCCGTGCTGCGCGGCGATGCGTTTCACGATGGCGAGCCCCAGGCCAGTGCCCTTGCCGCCACGGGCGCGGTCACCACGGATGAAGGGGTTGAAGATGTCCTGCAGCTCCGACGGATCGATGCCCTGGCCCCGGTCCAGCACGCTCAGCACCACGTAGGGCGCAGCGTTGTCGCCCGCGAGGAAGGCTGCAACCTCGACACCATTGCCGCCATATCGCAGCGCGTTCTCGATCAGGTTCACCAGCAGGCGCTTGATCGATACCCGCCGTAACGGGAACAGCGGTAGCGGTTCCAGGCACAGGCGCACCTGTTCGTCCTGCTGGTTGTAGGGCGCGACCACTTCGCGCACCAACTCGCCCAGGTCCAGCTCTTCCACCCGCTCGTCGCGGCCATCACGGATGAAGGCGAGGAACTGGTCGAGGATGGCGTCCATGTCCTCGATGTCGCGGACCATGTCTTCGGTCAGCTCGGAGTCGTTACACATCAGTTCCAGGGACAGGCGCAGGCGCGTCAGCGGCGTGCGCAGGTCATGGGAAACGCCCGCCAGCATCAGCTCGCGCTCGCGGGCGCCACGTTCGACGTCTTCGGCCATCTGGTTGAAGGCGCGGTACACCTCGGCCATCTCACTCGGCGTGTCGCTCACCGGCAGACGCACGCTGCGGCCCTGGCCGACCTGGCGGGCGGCGAAGACCAGGCGCTTGAGCGGCGCGTTGAGCTGGCGCACGAAGATCCAGGCGGCGGCGGTGGAGAGCAGGCCGATGCCGAGGAACCAGCCGAGCACGCTCCAGATACGCTGGCCGCGCAGGGGGTGTGGATAAAGCGGGATGCGCACCCAGTCCGGGCCCAGCTCCGGGGCGTGGACCCAGAGCGCCGGCGGGCTCTGGGCGCGCAGACGCACTTCGGTGCCGGGGCCGAGCTCGGCCTGCATCTGGCGCTGGAAGATTTCGCTGTAGGGCCAGTGCTGTTCACTGGCGGGCACGGCGTCGCGGGTGACGCGCTTGAGCCCGGCAGCCTTGGCCAGGTCGTGACGCTCTTCTTCACTCGCCGCCCAGTAGGCACGCAGGGTCAACGCGGCGCCGTGGCTGTACTGGCGGTCCACCAGCACGTCCTCGTTCATCATCAGGTAGACCAGGGTCAGCGCCTTGGAAAACAGGACGACGATGAGCACCAGCCAAAGGGTGCGGGAGAAGAAGCTCTGTGGGAACCAGTAGGGGGTGCGCATCACCACCCTGGGTTGCCCGGCGGCGGGAACCCCCGCCGCACGTTCACTTGTTGCCATCGGGTACGAACACGTAGCCCACGCCCCAGACGGTCTGGATATAGCGCGGCTTGGAAGGGTCCGGTTCGATCAGCCGGCGCAGACGGGAAATCTGCACGTCGATGGAGCGCTCCAGGGCGTCCCACTCGCGGCCACGGGCCAGGTTCATCAGTTTGTCGCGGGTCAGCGGCTCGCGGGCGTGCTGGACCAGCGCCTTGAGTACGGCGAACTCACCGGTGGTGAGCATCTGCACGTCGTCGCCTTTCTTCAGCTCGCGGGTGGCCAGGGACAGCTCGTACTCACCGAAGCTGACACTCTCGTCCTCGCTGGCCGGGGCGCCCGGTACCTGCGGTGCCTGGCGGCGCAGCACGGCCTTGATCCGCGCCAGCAGCTCGCGGGGGTTGAAGGGCTTGGCCAGGTAGTCGTCAGCGCCCAGTTCCAGGCCCTGGATACGGCTGGTCTCGTCGCCCTTGGCGGTGAGCATGATGATCGGCACCTGGTTGTTGGACGCGCGCAGGCGGCGGCAGGCCGACAGGCCGTCCTCGCCGGGGAGCATCAGGTCCAGCACCACCAGGTTGAAGAGTTCGCGAGCCAGCAGGCGATCCATCTGCTCGACGTTCTCCACGGCGCGCACGCGAAAGCCCTGCTCGTCGAGGAAGCGCTCGAGAAGGCGCCGCAGACGGGCGTCGTCATCGACTATGAGGATCTTTTCGCCTTCAGCGGTCGGGTTGCTGCTCATGTTTTCTCCTGTTGTGCAAGCCGCGCATTATCGCCTGCCGGCAGCGCGTAGCGGCTTGCCCATTGTTAGCAGATTTTTCCCCGAACGGTTTCCTACCCTTCGAAACTGGGTGTTTATAATGCGGCGCCTTTCATCACCGGCGAGCCCTGGCTCGCCGGTCTGTTTTTCTGCGGTAGCCGCCGTGACCCGACCCGGGCTACCGCCCATGCAGGTGTTTTCAATGGATATCAACAACCGCATCGCTGAAGAACTGGGCGTGCGCCCGCAACAGGTCGCCGCCGCCGTGGAACTGCTGGACGAGGGATCTACCGTCCCCTTCATCGCCCGTTACCGGAAAGAAGTCACCGGCAGCCTCGACGATACCCAGCTGCGTACCCTGGAAGAACGCCTGCGCTACCTGCGCGAAATGGAAGATCGCCGCGGCGCGATCCTCGCCAGCATCACCGAGCAGGGCAAACTGACGCCGGAACTGGAACGCGAGATCAAGCTCGCCGACACCAAGACCCGCCTCGAAGACCTCTACCTGCCCTATAAGCAGAAGCGCCGCACCAAGGGCCAGATCGCCCTGGAGGCCGGTCTCGGCGAACTGGCCGACGCGCTGTTCAACGATCCGTCCCTGGCTCCGGAAGCCGAAGCCGAGCGTTTCATCGACGCTGAAAAGGGCTTTGCCGACATCAAGGCCGTGCTCGAAGGCGCCAAGTACATCCTCATGGAGCGCTTCGCCGAAGACGCCACCCTGCTGGCCAGCCTGCGCGGCTTCCTCAAGGACGGCGCCACCCTCAGCGCCCGCCTGGTTGCCGGCAAGGAACAGGAAGGCGCCAAGTTCAGCGACTACTTCGAACACGACGAAAACCTCAAGGGCGTGCCCTCGCACCGTGCCCTGGCGATCTTCCGTGGCCGCAACGAAGGCGTGCTGAGCATCGCCCTGAAGGTCGGCGAAGAGCTGCCGGGCACCATGCATCCGTGCGAAGTGATGATCGGAGAGCGCTTCGGCATCGCCAACCAGGGCCGCGCCGCCGACAAGTGGCTGTCCGAAGTGGTGCGCTGGACCTGGAAGGTCAAGCTCTACACCCACCTGGAAACCGACCTGCTGGGCGAGCTGCGCGAAGCCGCCGAAGGCGAAGCCATCAACGTCTTCGCCCGCAACCTGCACGACCTGCTGCTGGCCGCGCCGGCCGGCCCGCGCGCCACCCTGGGCCTCGACCCGGGCCTGCGCACCGGCTGCAAGGTCGCCGTGGTCGATGCCACCGGCAAGCTGCTGGACACCGCCACCGTCTACCCCCACGTGCCGCACAACAAGTGGGACGAGACCCTGGCCATCCTCGGCAAGCTCTGCGCCAAGCACAGCGTCGACCTGATCGCCATCGGCAACGGCACCGCCAGCCGCGAGACGGACAAGCTGGCCATCGAGCTGATCAAGAAATACCCGGCCCTGAAGATGACCAAGATCATGGTCAGCGAGGCCGGCGCATCGGTGTACTCCGCTTCCGAGCTGGCGGCGAAGGAGTTCCCGGACCTGGACGTTTCCCTGCGTGGCGCTGTGTCCATCGCCCGCCGCCTGCAGGACCCGCTGGCCGAGCTGGTGAAGATCGACCCGAAATCCATCGGCGTCGGCCAGTACCAGCACGACGTGTCCCAGCTTCAGCTGGCGCGCAGCCTGGACGCCGTGGTCGAGGACTGCGTGAACGCCGTGGGCGTGGACGTGAACACCGCCTCCGCAGCCCTGCTGGCCCGCATCTCCGGCCTCAACGCCACCCTGGCGCAGAACATCGTCAGCTACCGTGACGCCAACGGCGCCTTCAAGACCCGCGACGAGCTGAAGAAAGTCAGCCGCCTGGGCGAAAAGACCTTCGAGCAGGCCGCCGGCTTCCTCCGCGTGATGAACGGCGACAACCCGCTGGACGCCTCCGCCGTGCACCCGGAAACCTATCCGCTGGTGCAGCGCATCGCCGCCGATACCGGCCGCGACATCCGCTCGCTGGTCGGCGACTCCGGCTTCCTCAAGCGCCTGGACCCGGCCAAGTTCACCGACGAGACCTTCGGCCTGCCCACCGTCACCGACATCCTCAAGGAACTGGACAAGCCCGGCCGCGACCCGCGTCCCGAGTTCAAGACCGCCGAGTTCCAGGAAGGCGTCGAGAGCCTGAAGGACCTCAAACCCGGCATGACGCTGGAAGGCGTGGTGACCAACGTCACCAACTTCGGCGCCTTCGTCGACATCGGCGTCCACCAGGACGGCCTGGTGCACATCTCCGCGCTGTCGGAGAAGTTCGTCAAGGACCCGTACGAAGTGGTCAAGGCCGGCGACATCGTCCGCGTGAAGGTCATGGAAGTGGACATCCCGCGTAACCGCGTCGGCCTGTCCATGCGCATGAGCGACACCCCTGGCGAGAAGGTCGAAGGTCCGCGCGGCGGCGGTCGCCAGGGCGGCCAGCCGCGCCAGCAGCAGAGCGCCCCGCGCAACAGCGCTCCGCCGGCGACCGGCGCCATGGCCTCGCTGTTCGCCAACGCCAAGCAGATCAAGAAGAAGTGACGATGGACTTCACCGACCAGCAAACCACCAGCGCCTACAGCAAGCTGCTGGGTATCGAGCCGCTGAGCCTCGGCGATGGCATTGCCGAGGCGCGCCTGGTCATGGACGAGCACCTGCGCAACCGTGGCCAGGTCATGCATGGCGGGGCGATTTTTTCGCTGCTGGACATCACCATGGGGCTGGCCTGTACCAGCACCCACGGCTTCGACCGGCGCAGCGCCACGCTGGAATGCAAGATCAACTACATCCGCCCGGTGGCGGAGGGCGAGGTGATCTGCAAGGCGCGGGTGCTGCATGCCGGCAAACGCACGCTGGTGGTGGAGGCCGACGTGCTGCAGGGCGACAAGCTGGTCGCCAAGGGACAAGGCACCTTCGCTCAGCTGTAACCGCGGGGTGGTGGCAAGGCTCTATTCTGGACGAAGCGACAACGCGAACCGCCGGCTGGAAAAGTATTTCGGCCGGCGGCCAAGTCCGCCTCTTGTAGACAGCTAGGTCCACCCCCATATTGGGGCGACCGACGCGTGAAGGATTCCAAATTGAGCGATCTTCTTTCCCGCCGCCTGGCCTTGCTCGGCGAGCGCGCCAACCTGCCCCTGCTCACCCAGTGCCTGCACGGCATCGAGCGTGAATGCCTGCGGGTCGACGGCAATGGCCAACTGGCGCTGACGCCACACTCCCCTGCCCTGGGCTCGGCCCTGACCCATGCGCAGATCACCACGGACTATTCCGAATCGCTGCTGGAGTTCATCACTCCGGCCGAGGCCGATCCGGCGCAGACCCTGGCGGACCTGGAGAAGATCCATCGCTTCACCGTGGACAAGCTCGGCGACGAACTGCTCTGGAGCCCGTCCATGCCTTGCCGGCTGCCGTCGGAAGAAGACATCCCGATCGCCCGCTACGGCACCTCGCCCATCGGCCGCCTGAAGTACGTCTACCGCAAGGGCCTGGCCGTGCGTTACGGCAAGACCATGCAGTGCATTGCCGGCATCCACTACAACTATTCCCTGCCCGACGCGCTCTGGCCGCTGCTCAAGCAGGCCGAAGGCGACCCGCAGAGCGACCGCGAGTACCAGTCCGCGCGCTACATCGCGATGATTCGCAACTTCCGCCGCTACAGCTGGCTGCTGATGTACCTGTTCGGTGCCGCCCCGGCACTGGACAAGAGCTTCCTGCGCGGCCGTCCGCATGACCTCGACAGCCTGGACGCCGACACCCTGTACCTGCCCTACGCCACCAGCCTGCGGATGAGCGACCTGGGCTACCAGAACAACGCCCAGGCCGGCCTCACCCCCTGCTACAACAGCCTCGACAGCTACCTCGGAAGCCTGCGCCAGGCGGTGTCCACGCCCTACCCGCCCTACGCCGAGATCGGCACCAAGCAGGACGGCGAATGGGTGCAGCTGAACACCAACGTCATCCAGATCGAGAACGAGTACTACTCGTCGATCCGCCCCAAGCGTGTCACCTACACCGGCGAACGCCCGATCCAGGCGCTGATGGCCCGTGGCGTGCAGTACGTGGAAGTGCGTTGCCTCGACATCAACCCCTTCCTGCCGCTGGGCATCGACCTCACCGAAGCGCGCTTCCTCGATGCCTTCCTGCTGTTCTGCGCCCTGCAGGACAGCCCGCCGATGGCCGGCGAGGAATGCCGCAGCGCCACCGACAACTTCCAGCGCGTGGTCAAGGAAGGACGCCGTCCCGGCCTGCAACTGCAGCGCCACGGCCATACCACCAGCCTGACCGAATGGGCCAATGAGCTGCTCGACCGCATCGCCCGCACCGCCGAGCTGCTGGACGCCGCCCAGGGTGGCCAGGAACACGCCGAGGCGCTGGCCGCCCAGCGTGCCAAGGTCGCCAACCCGGAGCTGACCCCGTCGGCGCGGGTGCTGGCCGAAATGCGCGAGCGCGGCGAAAGCTTCAGCCAGTTCTCCCTGCGCCAGAGCCGCCAGCATGCCGACTACTTCCGCAGCCAGCCGCTCGACGCCGAGGACCAGGACCGCTTCGAGAACATGGCCCGCCAGTCTCTGGACGAACAGGCGCGCCTGGAAGCCGAGCCGGAAGTGGATTTCGACACCTTCGTCGCCGCCTACCAGGCGAGCATCCTGGGCCTGATCAGCAATTGATCGCGCTGGGGAAAACTTGTGGGGGCGATTTCATTCGCTAAGGGCAGCTCCGCTGCCTCCTGCAACTTCCAAGTGCAGGTCTACGACCTGCTCAGCGATTGAAATCGCCCCCACAGAAAAGAAGTCCTCGCCCGATGGGGCGAGGAGCTCGGGGTTCAGAGCGCCTTCTCGAAGACCTGCGAATTGCGCTGGAAGTTGTACAGCGACGCCCGCGCGACCGGCAGGCGCTCAACGCCGCTGGGCTGGAAGCCGCGCTCGCGGAACCAGTGGGCGGTGCGGGTGGTGAGGACGTAGAGGGTCTTCAGGCCCAGGGCGCGGGCGCGCTCCTCGATGCGCTCCAACAGCTCATCGCCACGACCGCCGTGGCGGTATTCCGGATTCACCGCCAGGCAGGCCAGCTCGCCGGAGTCGGAGTCGGCGATGGGATAGAGCGCCGCGCAGGCGATGATCAGGCCATCGCGCTCGACGATGGTGAACTGCTCGATCTCCCGCTCCAGCACCTCCCGCGAACGGCGCACCAGAATGCCCTGGTCCTCCAGCGGGGTGATCAGGTCGATCAGGCCGCCGACATCATCGATGGTGGCTTCGCGCAGGGATTCGAACTGTTCCTGGTCAACCAGGGTGCCGCCGCCATCGCGGGTGAACAGCTCGGTGAGCAGCGAACCGTCCTCGGCATAGCTGACCATGTGGCTGCGCTTGACCCCCGCGCGGCAGGCCTGGGCAGCGGCGTCGAGCAGCTCGGCCTGGTAATTGTTGCCGAGGCGCGCCAGGTGCGGCGGTACCTGCTGTGGACGCAGCTCGCGCACCAACTTGCCGGATTCATCGATCAGGCCGCGCTCGGCGCCGAACAGGATCAGCTTGTCTGCCCCCAGGTCGATGGCGACGCGGGTGGCCACGTCCTCGCAGGCGAGGTTGAAGATTTCCCCGGTGGGCGAGTAGCCGAGCGGCGACAACAGCACGATGGTGCGCTCGTCCAGCAGGCGGCCGATGCCCTTGCGGTCCACCCGGCGCACTTCGCCGGTGTGGTGGTAGTCGATGCCGTCAACGACGCCGATCGGGCGTGCGGTGACGAAGTTGCCGGTGCTCACCCGCAGCCGCGAACCCTGCATGGGCGAGGCGGCGATATCCATGGACAGACGTGCCTCGATGGCAATGCGCAGCTGACCCACGGCATCGATCACGCATTCCAGCGTAGGGCCGTCGGTGATCCGCAGGTCGCGGTGGAAGTGCGGGGTCAGGCCGCGCGCGGCCAGGCGCGCCTCGATCTGCGGGCGCGAGCCGTGCACCAGCACCAGGCGCACGCCCATGCTGTGCAGCAGCACCAGGTCGTGGACGATATTGCCGAAGTTCGGGTGAGCAACGCCCTCGCCGGGCAGCATCACCACGAAGGTGCAGTCCCGGTGGGAGTTGATGTATGGGGTAGCGTGGCGCAGCCAGTTGACGTAGTCGGGCATGGTTCCGTGAGCCTGTCGTAGAGCGAATTGACGAGTGCGATCCCCGGCTTGTCCGGGAATGAAAGTGAGGCGGCGCGTTATCGTCGTCGCATGAGCATCAACGGAAACCCTCCTGGTCAGGACTTGGTGGCGGATTGAAGGCAGTAATGCTGGATGAGCTGGCGCAATAGCGCAACGGTAGGCTCGATCCGTGACAGTTCGAGATGCTCGTCCGGCTGGTGGGCGCAGGCGATGTCGCCGGGGCCGAGCACCACGGTCTCGCAACCGAGCTGCTGAAGATACGGTGCTTCGGTGCCGAAGGCCACCGACTGCGCGGTATGGCCGGTAAGACGTTCGGCCAGGCGCACCAGATCACTTTCCGGCGACTGCTCGAAGGGCGGCACTGCCGGGAACAGCGGCTTGAAGTCGATCTTCACCTGGTAGTGCTCGGCCACCGGACGCAGGCGCTGGCGGATCACCGCACGCAGGGTGTCCGGGTTCATTCCCGGCAGCGGGCGCAGGTCGAATTCCAGGCTGCACTGGCCGCAGATGCGGTTGGGGTTGTCGCCACCGTGGATGCAGCCGAGGTTCAGCGTGGGCTGGGGCACAGTGAACTGCGGATTGCGGAATTCCTGCTGCCATTCGCCACGCAAGGCGATCAGGTCGCTCATCACCGCATGCATGGCTTCCAGGGCGCTGTGGCCCAGGCTGGGGTCCGAGGAGTGGCCGCTCTGCCCGAGGATGTCGATGCGCTCCATCATCACCCCCTTATGCAGGCGGATGGGCTTCAGCCCCGTCGGCTCGCCAATCACCGCCGCGCGACCCAGGGGCCTGCCGGCCTCCGCCAGCGCGCGGGCACCGGCCATGGAGCTTTCCTCGTCACAGGTGGCGAGGATGATCAGCGGCTGCTGGAACCGCTGGTCCAGCAGGCCACGCACGGCCTCGATGACCAGGGGGAAGAAGCCCTTCATGTCGCAGCTGCCCAGGCCGTACCAGCGGTTGCTGACTTCACTCAGCTTGAGCGGGTCGGTTTTCCACAGGGCGGCGTCGAAAGGCACCGTGTCGCTATGGCCGGCCAGCACCAGGCCGCCGGGGCCCGTGCCGTAGGTCGCCAGCAAGTTGGCCTTGCCCGGCGAGACCTGCTGGATCTCGCAACGGAAACCGAGATCACCAAGCCAGGCGGCCAGCAATTCGATCACTGCCTGGTTCGACTGGTCCCAACTGGGCTGGGTACAGCTCACCGAGGGGGTGGCAATCAGCGCGGCGAACTGGGATTTCAGGTCTGGAACGGACATCGGGGGGCCTCCACGGACGAGCGATCATCATAGGCCCAAGGTTGCACAGGGTGAAACCGCTGCGGCACGGGGTCCGCCCGTCCTGTAAACTTCACCGCCTTGGCAGCCACCCCCTGGCTGCGTCCGAAGACCCCGGCGATGAACAAAGAGACCGAAATCAAGCTTCGCGCCAGCCGCGAGACCCTGGAAGCCCTGCGCGACCACCCGCTGCTGAAGAAGCGCAACAAGTCCGGCTGGGAACGCCGCGAACTCTTCAACCAGTACTTCGACACGCCCGACCGCGATCTGGCCCAGGCCCGCGTGGCCCTGCGCCTGCGCCGCGACGGCGAGCAGTTCATCCAGACCCTCAAGACCCGTGGCCAGAGCGTGGCCGGGCTGTCCGAGCGCAATGAGTGGGACTGGTACCTGGACAAGGCCAAGCTGGACCCGAAGAAACTCACCGACGACTGCTGGCCCGCCAGCCTCGCCGAACTGGACAAGAAGCAGCTCAAGCCCATCTTCACCACCGACTTCCACCGTGACCGCGCCGAGATCGCCTGGGGCCGCGGCAAGGCCAAAGTGGTGATCGAGGCCGCCCTGGACCAGGGCAAGGTAATCGCCGGCAAGCTGGAAGAAGACATCTGCGAACTGGAACTGGAACTGCGCCAGGGCGAACCTGAAGCCCTGCTGGAACTGGCCGCCGAGCTCGCCGCCGATCTGCCGCTGATGCCCTGCGACATCAGCAAGGCCGAGCGCGGCTATCGCCTCCATGACGCCAACAGCTACCACCTCAGCCTGCCGGTGCCGGCCCTGTCGGCCGAACTGCCGCTGGACGACGCCTTCGCCGCCCTCGCCTGGCACCTGCTGGGCAGCAGCCAGCGCCTGGCCGAGCAATACCGCTTCAACGGACACTGGAAGCTGCTGGTGGACTGGCTGCAGCAACTCATCGACCTGCGCGCCCTGATCGGCAGCCTCGGCCAGGCCGCCCCACGCGCCAGCAGCCATGACCTGCGCGAGGTCCTGGACGCCCTGCTCAACGACTGGCGCCCGCGCGTGCAGGCCGGTGAACTGGACGAAACCGTACGCCACGCCGCACCACAGCAGTTCGCCGAAGAACTCGCCGGCACCCGCTGGGGCCTGTTCTCCCTCAATGCTTCCCGCTGGCTGCTGAGCCGCGCCTGGACCGTCGAACGCAATGAGCGTGGCAATCGCCAGGGCAAGGCCGTGCTGGGCAACTGGCTGCCGCGCCTGCTAAGCGAAGAAGGCGAAGCCCTCAAGCTGGATCGCTACAAGCGCCAGCCCGAGGACCTGTCCGAGCAGCTGCCGCGCATCGAGCGCCTGCTGGTCTGGCTGCGTCTGGCGCGCCAGGTGCTGGAAGTGCCGGAAGTCGACCGCGCCTACGGTGAGCTGTCCAAGTTCGCCGAACTGGCCGCCCAGCCGCTGGACGCGGAAGTACTGGCAGCCCGCAGCGAGCAGGCTCAAGCCCTGATCAGCCTGCGCAGCTGGAAGGCGCTGACCCGCTAAGGCGGTAGAGGCCCCACCATGCTCAAGCAAAGCTTCCGCTCCGTGGTCACCACCTGGCTGACCGGCCTGCTGGCCCTGTTGCCACTGGTACTGACCCTGGCCCTGCTGGCCTGGCTGGTAAGCCTGCTGAACCGGCTGGTGGGGCCATCCACGGTGATCGGCCAGCTCCTCGGCGCCCTCGGCCAGCCCTTTGCGAGTAACCCGGTGCTGGCGTATCTGGTCGGCACCCTGGTGCTGCTGGGCAGCCTGTATCCCCTGGGCCTGGCGGTGCAGCTCGGCCTGCGCCGGCCGCTGGTCTGGCTGCTGGACATGACCCTGCGCCGCGCGCCGCTGATCGGCAGCCTGTACGGGCTGGCAGATCGCTTCGTCGGCCTGCTGGACCGCAGCCAGAACGCCGACATCGCCGCCATGAGCCCGGTGTGGTGCCTGTTCGGCGGCAACGGCGCTGCGGTGCTGGCCTTGCGCCCGAATCCGGAAACCTTCGAACTGGACGGCCGCCCCTACTGCGCCATCCTCGTCCCCACCGCGCCCATTCCAGTGGGCGGCGGCCTGATCTACGTGCCGGTGGAGTGGGTACGTCCGGCGGAGATGGGCGTGGACGGGCTGACCAGCATCTACCTGTCCATGGGCCTCACGCCGCCGCACCAGGCCGGGAAGCTGGCGAAGGAGCCAAGGCCTCCTGAGGCTCTCGTGTAGGGGCGAATTTGCAGGTGACTGCATTGCCCGTAGGAGCTGGCTTGCCAGCGAATGGCTCCTTTTCGCTAGCAAGCTAGCTCCTACAATTTCTTGGGGCAGCTGCACTGCCCTTGGCGATTGAAATCGCCCCTACAGACGCGCTACTCGATATGCAGGCTGGTCGTGGACTTGATCTCCGACAGCGCGACGATGGAGTTCACCTCCTGTATCCCCGGCACCAGCGACAGCTTCTCGAAGAAGAAGCGCTCGTAGGCCTCGATGTCGCGGGTGACGATGCGCAGCATGAAATCCACCGCCCCCATCAGCACATGGCACTCCAGCACCTCGGGAAACTGGCGCATGGCCTCGGCGAACTCGGTGAGGTTGGAGCGGCCGTGGGCGTTGAGTTTCACCTGGGCGAAGATCTGCGCATTGAGGCCCACCTTGCGCCGGTCCAGCAGGGTGACCTGACGGCGGATCACACCCTCGTCCTTCAGGCGCTGGATACGCCGCCAGCAGGGCGATTGGGACAGTCCCACCCGTTCGGCGATCTCGGCGGTGGACAGGCTCGCATCCTCCTGCAGCAGGTCGAGGATGCGCTTGTCGTAGCTATCCAGGGTGACGGACATAAAAATTCCCGACTCTGATCGATTTCAGGAAAGTCTATCCAAAGAATCTGCCCATCAGCGCAATTCAGGCAGAAAAATCCCGCTCCAGGCTGGAAAACTATCGGCGTCCAAACCGAGGAATCCCCCATGCTCAGCCTGCAGACCGCTCCCGCCACCCGCGAAGACCACTGGCACCCGCGCGCCACCCAGTTTCAGGCCCGCGAGATGCAGTTCGCCATCATCGCCGAGGCGGAAGCGGACATCCTCGGTCGCCTGCTCGCCTTCTTCTCCCAGCTGCAGCTGGTGCCGCACTGGCTGGAAGTGAACCGGCTCGGCGACAACCTGCTGGTGCAACTGCGCCAGCCGGGGCTGACCCCACACCGGGCCGAAGTCATTGCGCAGAAGATGCGCTCGCTGGTCAGCGTGTTCTCGGTGGAGCTGGAGCACGCTGCCGTTCCTTGATCCAGCACTTAGTCGAAAACCTGCGATTCGGGCATGCTTGCCGTCCCGTGAGAAGAGCGATTGACTACTCTTCCAGACTGAGCAGCGTGACCGAGGAGCATGCATGTCCGCCTTTGCCTCACCCGCCCAGGATCGTTGGCTGGACCTCAACGACCTGATGCGCGAACTGGTGGCCCAGGGCCGCCTGAGCCAGGACCAGGCCGAACACTGCCTGGCCATTCGCCGTAGCGCGGTGAACAACCAGCAGCATCCCCTGGAGTTTCTTGCCAGCCAGCAGGTGGACGACCTCAAGCGTCCCGGCAAGAAGCTGGACCTGGAAACCCTCAGCCACTGGCTGGCCGAACTTGCCGGCCAGCCCTACCTGCGCATCGACCCGCTGAAGATCGACGTTGCCGCCATCACCCCGTTGATGTCCTACGCCTTCGCCCAACGCCACAAGATCCTCGCCGTGGCTGTCGATAGCGAGGCGGTGACCATCGCCAGCGCCCAGCCCTTCGTGCAGAGCTGGGAAAGCAACCTTACCCACGTGCTCAAGCGCCCGATCAAGCGTGTGGTGGCCAACCCGGGGGACATCCAGAAGTTCACCCTGGAGTTCTATCGCCTGGCCAAGTCCGTCAGCGGCGCCAGTGCGGTGGACCAGAAGATCAGCGGCGTCGGCAACTTCGAGCAGTTGCTCAAGCTCGGCTCCAACGAGCAGGAGCCGGACGCCAACGACGCGCACATCGTCAACATCGTCGACTGGCTGTTCCAGTACGCCTACCAGCAACGCGCCAGTGATATCCACATCGAACCGCGTCGCGAGCAGGGCACCGTGCGCTTCCGTATCGACGGCGTACTGCACACCGTCTATCAATTCCCGCCGCAGGTGACGATGGCGGTGGTCAGCCGCCTGAAGAGCCTCGGCCGCATGAACGTGGCGGAAAAGCGCAAACCCCAGGACGGCCGGGTCAAGACCAAGACCCCGGACGGCGGCGAGGTGGAACTGCGCCTGTCGACGCTGCCCACCGCCTTTGGCGAGAAGATGGTGATGCGGATCTTCGACCCCGAAGTGCTGCTGAAGAGTTTCGACCAGCTCGGCTTCTCCCAGGACGACCTGCGCCGCTGGCAGAGCATGACCAACCAGCCCAACGGCATCATCCTGGTCACCGGCCCCACCGGCTCGGGCAAGACCACCACGCTCTACACCACGCTCAAGCAGCTGGCCACCAGCGAGGTGAACGTCTGCACCATCGAAGACCCCATCGAGATGATCGAGGGCGCCTTCAACCAGATGCAGGTGCAGCACAACATCGACCTGACCTTCGCCAGCGGCGTGCGCGCGCTGATGCGCCAGGACCCGGACATCATCATGGTCGGCGAGATCCGCGACCTGGAAACCGCCGAAATGGCCATCCAGGCCGCGCTGACCGGCCACCTGGTGCTCTCCACCCTGCACACCAACGACGCCCCCAGCGCCATCACCCGCCTGTTGGAACTGGGCGTGCCCTACTACCTGCTGCGCGCCACCCTGCTCGGGGTCATGGCCCAGCGCCTGGTGCGCACCCTGTGCCCGCACTGCAAGGCGCCGATGGAGCTTCGCGAGGACGACTGGGCCGGCCTGACCAAACCCTGGAGCGCACCGCTGCCCACCGGCGCCCACCATGCCGTCGGCTGCCTCGAATGCCGCGACACCGGCTACCGCGGTCGCGCCGGGGTCTACGAGATCATGCTGCTGTCCGACGGCATCAAACCGCTGATCACCGCCGATACCGATCTCATCGCCCTGCGCCGCGCAGCCTTCAAGGAAGGCATGCGTAGCCTGCGCCTGTCCGGCGCGCAAAAGGTCGCCTCGGGCCTGACGACCATCGAAGAAGTGCTGCGGGTCACGCCACAAAGCGAGCAGAAATGAAATGCTTGGCGGCTGGGGCGGAGGGGCCCCAGTCACCGAGATACAGCCAGCAAAAGGAGCACATCCCATGGAAATCGGCAGTGTCGTCATCCTCTTCGTCGCCCTGGCGATCGCCATCGTCTTCATGGGCTTCAAGGTCGTGCCGCAAGGCTTCGAGTGGACGGTAGAGCGCTTCGGCCGCTACACCAACACGCTCAAACCGGGCCTCAACATCATCGTGCCGGTCATGGACCGCATCGGCCGCAAGATCAACGTCATGGAAAGCGTGCTGGACATTCCCCCGCAGGAAGCCATCAGCGCCGACAACGCCATCGTCACCATCGACGCCGTGTGCTTCTTCCAGGTGATCAACACCGCCCAGGCGGCCTACGAGGTCAACGACCTGGAGCACGCCATCCGCAACCTGGTGATGACCAACATCCGCACCGTGCTCGGCTCCATGGAGCTGGACGCCATGCTCAGCCAGCGCGATGCGATCAACGAGCGCCTGCTGCGCACCGTGGATGAAGCCACCGCGCCCTGGGGCATCAAGGTCACCCGTATCGAGATCAAGGACATCACGCCGCCGGCCGACCTGGTGGAAGCCATGGCGAGCCAGATGAAAGCCGAGCGCCTGAAGCGCGCCCAGGTCCTCGAAGCCGAAGGCCGGCGCCAGGCGGAAATCCTCACTGCCGAGGGTGAGAAGCAGGCGCAGATCCTCAAGGCCGAAGGCGAGCGTACCGCCGCCTTCCTTGAAGCCGAGGCCCGCGAGCGTGCCGCCCAGGCCGAAGCCGAGGCGACCCGCGTGGTGTCCGAAGCCATCGCCAACGGCAACGTGCAGGCGGTGAACTACTTCGTCGCACAGAAATACGTGGAGGCACTGGGCAAGTTGGCCAGCGCCAACAACAGCAAGGTGGTGCTGATGCCGCTGGAAGCCAGCCAGGTGATCGGCGCCGTGGGCGGCATCGGCGAAATCGTCCGCGCCACCTTCGACGGCAAGAAGGGCTGAAATGATGTGGAACTACCTCCAGCACCTGACCTACTGGGACTGGTTGGCCCTCGGTACCCTGCTGCTGATCCTCGAAGTCTTCGGCGCCGGCGGCTACCTGCTGTGGATCGGCGTGGCTGCGGCCGGCGTCGGGGTCATCACCTTCATCGCCCCGGAGCTGCACTGGGCCGTCCAGTTCCTGCTGTTCGGCATCCTCTCCATCCTCACCGCCGTGCTCTGGTGGCGTCGCCAGCGCAGCGCCGCGAAAGTCTCCGACCAACCCGGCCTGAACCGGCGCGGCTATGAGTTCGTGGGCCGCGAATTCGCCTTGCATGAAGCCATCAGCGGCGGTCGCGGCAAGATCCGCGCCGGCGACTCCGTCTGGCTGGTGTCCGGACCAGACCTGCCCGCCGGTAGCCAGGTGCGTGTCGTCGGCCAGGACGGCGTGCTACTCAAGGTTGAACCCGTCTGATCATCCCGCGCCGCTGATCGCCAGCTAGGCTTGCAAGGCCGAACCTGGCGATCGCGAAGGGCGTATCGAAATGTCAGCCACCCAGCACCTGCGTCCGCTATCGCTGAGCGGGATCGACATGCAGCCTTGACGGCCTCCGGGGCATTCATCGAACCTGCACGCCCGTGAAGCACGCTTGCCTGTACAGCGGATGTCTGCATGTCGAAGCACCACAAGATCGCCCCACCCAAGTCTGTCCGGCGCCCTGTCTATCCGGTCCTGGCAGCCCTGCTGCTGTTGATCGGACTGGGTGTCTGGCTGTACCTCAAGGGCGGCAGCGGTGCCCTGCCGGGCAAGCTCCCATCCCAAGCTGGTATCCAGTCCGCGAGCATGGTGGACGAAGGCCAGTGCGCCGGTTGCCATGCCCAGCAGGCGAACGACTGGCGGGGCAGCCACCACCAACTGGCGATGCAGGAAGCCACCGACGCCAGCGTGCTGGGCGACTTCAATGACATCACCTTCCAGGGCGAAGGCGAGACGACCCGCTTCTTTCGCAAGGACGGCGGCTTCTGGGTCAACACCCCCGGCGCCGACGGTAACCCAGCCGATTTCCGCGTTGCCTACGCCTTTGGCGTTGCGCCGCTGCAGCAGTACCTGATCGAGGTTCCGGGCGGACGCCTGCAAGCCCTTGGCGTGGCCTGGGACGTGGACAAGCGCGCCTGGTTCCACCTCTACCCCGGACAGGGCGCGGACTTCCGGAATCCCCTGCACTGGAGCCGCCCACAGCAGAACGCCAACTTCATGTGCGTGGAATGCCACACCACGGGCTTCAAACGTAACTACGACCCGGTCGCTGATCGCTTCTCCAGCCAGTGGAACAGCCTGGGCGTCGGCTGCCAGGCCTGCCATGGCCCGGCCTCCCGCCATCTCGACTGGGCGGCGAAGAAGCTCGATGCGGCGAACGCCGGCTTCGCCATCGACCTTGGCCGAACCAACAAGATCAAGGCCGTGGAAACTTGCGCCCGCTGCCATTCGCGCCGCGCACCGCTGGACGACGGCTACCACCAGGAAAGCCGCCTGATGGACGACTACCTGCCCAGCGCGCTGACCCGTGAACTCTACGAACTGGACGGCAAGATCAAGGACGAGGTGTTCGAGTACGGATCCTTCGCCCAGAGCCGGATGTTTGCCAAGGGCCTGCGTTGCAGCACCTGCCACAACCCTCACAGCACGGCGCTCAAGGTGACGGGCAACGGCCTCTGCCTGCAGTGCCACAACCCGGCGGGCAAGACCGGCGTCGCGGGGATCGACGGCAAGGGGCTGAAGGCGAAGAACTACGACAGCCCCGAGCATCACCATCACGCCCAGGGACGGGCCGGCTCGCAATGCGTGGATTGCCACATGCCGGGCAAGCTGTTCATGGTCAACGACTATCGCCACGACCACGGCTTCACCCTGCCCAACCCGCCGCGCGCCCTGCGCCTGGGTACCTCGGATGCCTGCCTCGGCTGCCACCGCGACAAGCCGGGTGACACGGTCGCCGAGCAGTTCCGCCTCTGGTACGGCGAAGCCAAGGCCGACGGGCCCCGCTATGACGAAAGCCTGTGGCTGATTCGCAATGGCCGTCCGGGCGCCTCTCGGGCGCTCTACCAGCAACTGGAAGTCCGCGAGCTGCCGGCCATTCGCCGCGCCACCCTGCTGGCGGAGCTGCCGACCTATCCCAGCGAACGGGCGCTCAAGGCCGCCGCACGGGACTTGACCCACCCCGCACCGCAAGTGCGCCTGGCGGCGATCCGTGCGGTTGCGGCCCTGGTGCCGCCGGAGCAGCGCCGCAATCTGCTGGCACCGCTGCTCACCGACCCGGTGCGTGGCGTACGCATCACCGCCGCCTATGAGCTGCTGGGGCTGCGCGTCACAGGCCTAGGCAATTACGAGAAAGCCTGGGACAAGGCCATCGCCGAATACGAGGCCGTGCAACTCAACCTGCAGGAGCGCGCCGAGGCCAACCTCAACCTGGCAATGCTCTATCAAGCCAACGGGCGCAGCGACGCCGTGGAGTCGCGCCTGCGCACAGCGCTGCAGCGTGATCCGGAATTCCTGCCAGCCCTGGTCGCCCTGGTGCAATGGCTGGATGGCAACTTCCGTTGGGAGGAAGGCCGAGCCCTGCTCGACCGGGGTCTCAAGGAACATCCCCAGTCCGCCCTGCTGCAGCACGCCAACGGGCTGATGCTGGTGCGCAAGGGCGATCTGCCGGCGGCGCTCAAGGCCTTTGCCGAAGCCGTCCGCCTGGAGCCGCAGAACAGCCAGTACGACTACGTCTACGCCGTGGCCCTGCACGACAGCGGCCAGTTGGAGACGGCCTGCCATCGACTGGAGGAACTGCTGGAACACGACGCCGCCAACCGCGAGGCGCGCCTGGCACTGATCAACTACTGGCGCGAAGCCGGGCAGATCCAGAAGGTCCAGGCGCTGCTGGCGGAACTGGAGCAGCAGAACCCGGACGACCCGGCGCTGAGGCGGGAGTAGTCGGAGCTCGTCCCTGGGAACGATCCTTGCGCCGCCTGACGCTGGTGCGCGCGGCGTACCCTACCCGTCCCCGTGACCGGTGGGCAGCGAGGTTGAACTACGTCACTGGCGGCCGAATCTGATGTTTCAGGCCCACCCGAGAACGGAGTAACAGCCTATGCGCACCCGCCTCTATGCAGCCGCCTTCGCCCTGATCGCCGTGCCTTTCGGTTCAGCCATGGCAGACAGCGATTTCTGGCGAGACATCATTTCGTCCGGCGCCACGACCGCTTCCACCTACCTCACCTTCAAGGACGACAAGCTGATAGTCGCGGCCCGCGACGACGCCAGCAGCTACGTCGCCAGCGGCGGGGAAATCCGCGGCCCTTACCTGGAGGCCGCACTGCAGCGCATTCGCAGCGAACACCCCGACCTCAAAGCCAGCGACGCCGAACTGGCCAACGCGATCCTCACCACCGAGGAGTGAAGCTTCGCGCGGGTCTTTCGCGAGCAAGCTCGCTCCCACAGGGATAGGCAAGGCCCAGATGTAGGAGCCAGCTTGCTGGCGAATGGTGGTGTTTCGCGAGCAAGCTCGCTCCTACCCCCTACTCCCGATAGTCCTCGATCGGCACGCAAGCGCAGAACAGGTTGCGGTCGCCGAAGACATTGTCCACCCGGTTCACCGTCGGCCAGTACTTGTGGGCGCGGGTGTGGCCGGTCGGGGTGACGGCTTCCTCGATGCTGTAGGGCCGCTCCCAGTGGCCGATGACATCAGCCAGGGTGTGGGGCGCACGCTTGAGCGGGTTGTCCTCGGCCGGCCAGTCGCCCGCCTGTACCTTGGCGATCTCCGCGCGAATGCTCAGCATCGCCTCGATGAAACGGTCCAGCTCGTGTTTGTTTTCGCTTTCCGTGGGCTCGACCATCAGGGTGCCCGGCACCGGGAAGCTCATGGTCGGTGCATGGAAGCCGTAGTCCATCAAGCGCTTGGCCACATCCTCCTCGGTGATCCCGGTTTCCGCCTTGAGCGGCCGCAGGTCGAGGATGCATTCATGGGCCACCCGGCCGTTGCGCCCGCTGTAGAGCACCGGGTAGGCGTCGCCGAGCTGCCGGGCCAGGTAGTTCGCATTGAGGATCGCCACTTCGGTGGCATCGGCCAGTTCCGGCCCCATCATGGCGATGTACATCCAGCTGATCGGCAGGATGCTCGCGCTCCCCCAGGGCGCCGCGCTGACCGCGCCATTCTCCGGGTTCGGCCCCTTCAGCTCGATCACCGGGTGGTTGGCGACGAAGGGCGCCAGGTGCGCGCGCACGCCGATCGGCCCCATGCCCGGCCCGCCGCCGCCGTGGGGAATGCAGAAGGTCTTGTGCAGGTTCATGTGCGAGACGTCGGCGCCGATATCCGCCGGACGCGCCAAGCCCACCTGGGCGTTGAGGTTGGCGCCATCCATGTACACCTGGCCGCCGTGGCTGTGGATAACCTCGCAGATCTCGCGGATGCCCTCTTCGTACACACCGTGGGTCGAGGGATAGGTGGCCATCAGGCAGGACAGCTGGCCACCGGCGTCCTCGGCCTTGCGCTTGAGGTCTTCCAGGTCGACGTTGCCTTCCTGGTCGCACTCGACGATCACCACCCGCATGCTCGCCATCTGCGCCGAGGCCGGGTTGGTGCCGTGGGCCGAGGCGGGAATCAGGCAGATGTTGCGATGCCCCTCGCCGCGGCTCTCGTGGTAGCGGCGGATGGCGAGCAACCCGGCGTACTCGCCCTGGGCGCCGGAGTTGGGCTGCATGCAGATGGCGTCGAATCCGGTGATGGCGCATAACCAGGCTTCCAGCTCGTCGATCATCAGTCTGTAGCCGAGGGCCTGCGCGCGGGGCGCGAAGGGGTGCAGGTTGGCGAACTCCGGCCAGGTGATGGGGATCATCTCGCTGGTGGCGTTGAGCTTCATGGTGCAGGAGCCCAGCGGGATCATCGCCTGGTTCAGCGCCAGGTCCTTGTTCTCCAGCTGTTTGAGGTAGCGCAGCATCTCGGTTTCGCTGTGGTGGGCGTTGAACACCGGGTGATCGAGATAACCGCTGCTGCGCGACAGCTCCGCCGGAATCCCGGGAACCAGTACCGCCTGGTCCAGCTCGTCAACGGACAGGCCGTGGTCGGCGCCGAGGAAGATGCTGAACAGCTGATTCACGGTTTCCGCCGTGCAGGTTTCGTCGAGGCTGACCCCCAGCTTGCCGCGACCGAGGATGCGCAGGTTGACGCGCGCGGCCTTGGCCGACTCGATGATCGCCGTCTGGCTGCCGCCGACATCCAGGGTCAGGGTATCGAAGTAGTACTGGTTGTCGCGCTGGACGCCCCGGCGCGCCAGGCCTTCGGCAAGGATCGCGGTCAGCCGGTGGACCCACTGGGCGATGCGTTTCAGCCCCTCGGGGCCGTGGTAGACGGCGTAGCAGCTGGCGATATTGGCCAGCAGCACCTGGGCCGTGCAGATGTTCGAGTTGGCCTTCTCGCGGCGGATGTGCTGCTCGCGGGTCTGCAGCGCCATGCGCAGGGCGACGTTGCCGCGGGCGTCCTTGGAGACGCCGATGATCCGCCCGGGCATGGCGCGCTTGAAGTCGTCACGGGTGGCGAAGAAGGCCGCGTGTGGGCCGCCGTAGCCCATGGGTACGCCGAAGCGCTGGGCCGAGCCGAATACCACGTCCGCCCCCAGCTCGCCGGGCGGGGTGAGCACCAGCAAGCTGAGCAGGTCGGCACCGACGCAGGCCAGCGCCTGCTGGCCATGCAGGTGCGCGATGAGCGGGCGCAGGTCGCGGATCTCGCCATGGGTATCCGGGTACTGCAGCAGCGCGCCGAATACCTGGTGCTGCGCCAGGTTATCCACATGGTCCACCACCAGGTCGAAGCCAAAGGCCTGGGCGCGGGTCTGCACCACGGAAATGGTCTGCGGGTGGCAGTCCTCGTCGACGAAGAACAGGTTGCTCTTCGACTTCGCCACGCGCTTGGCGAGCGCCATGGCTTCGGCGGCGGCGGTGGCTTCATCGAGCAGGGACGCACTGGCGAGGTCGAGACCAGTGAGGTCGATGGTCAGTTGCTGGAAGTTCAGCAGCGCCTCCAGCCGGCCCTGGGCAATTTCCGGCTGATAGGGGGTGTAGGCGGTGTACCAGCCGGGGTTTTCCAGCACGTTGCGCAAGATAACCGTGGGAGTGATGGTGCCGTAGTAGCCCATGCCGATCAGGCTGGTCCACAGCTGGTTCTGGTCGGCATAGCCACGCAGCTTGGCCAGGGCCTGTTGTTCGTCCAGCGCCGGAGGCAGATCGAGGGGCCGATTGAGGCGGATCGCCGGCGGCACCGTCTGCACGATCAGCTCATCGAGGCTGTCGAGGCCCATGGCCTCAAGCATGGCCCGCTGCTCCGCTTCGTCCGGCCCCAGATGGCGACGGAGGAAGGCATCGGGCTGTTGGAGCTGGGACAGCGAGGGCATCTGGGACATGGGACAGAACCTCGTTTGGCCGCATCAAAAAACAAAAAGCCTCGACTAGCGAGGCTTTTTGAAGGATAGCGGGTGAATCAGCTATCGGCGTCGGCGGCTGCCTTGTAGGCGGCGGCATCGAGCAGTTTGTCCAGCTCGGCGACGTTGCTCGGCTTGAGCTTGAAGAACCAGGAGCCGTACGGATCGCTGTTGACGCTCTCGGGGGCATCGCTGACGCCTTCGTTCACGGCGATCACTTCACCGCCGATCGGCGCGTAGATGTCGGAAGCGGCCTTCACCGATTCCACCACGCCAGCTTCCTGACCAGCGGCCAGGGTCTTGCCGACTTCCGGCAGCTCGACGAATACCACGTCGCCCAGGGCTTCCTGGGCATGGTCGGTGATGCCCACGGTAACGCTGCCATCGGCTTCCAGACGGGCCCACTCGTGGCTGGGGGCGTAACGCAGTTCAGCGGGGATGTTGCTCATGTCGAATTCCTCAGAGACTGTGGCGGATGGCCCGCCTGCAAATTTAGATCAAGGCTTTGCCATTGCGCACGAAGTTCGGTCGCACGATGCGTACCGGGAACCACTTGCCGCGGATTTCCACTTCGGCACGCTCGCCGGCGGCCATCGGCAGCCGCGCCATGGCGATGGATTTGTTCAGGGTCGGGGAGAAGCTGCCGCTGGTGATCTCGCCCTCGCCCACGCCCTCTACCCGTACCACCTGGTGGGCACGCAGCACACCGCGCTCTTCCAGCACCAGGCCGACCAGCTTGCTGGCCACGCCGGCGGCGCGTTCTGCTTCGAGGGCCTGACGGCCGATGAAGTCACGGGATTCGGGTTCCCAGGCAACGGTCCAGGCCATGTTGGACACCAGCGGAGAGGCCTCTTCGCTCATGTCCTGGCCGTAGAGGTTCATGCCGGCCTCCAGGCGCAGGGTGTCGCGGGCACCGAGGCCAATGGGGGCGATGCCGGCGCCCACCAGTTCGTTGAAGAAGCTGGCGGCCTGATCGGCGGGGAGCATGATTTCCAGGCCGTCTTCGCCGGTGTAACCGGTGCGGGCGACGAACCAGTCGCCTTCAGGCAGGCCCTGGAAAGGTTTCAGTTCGTGGATCAGCGCCGCGCGCTCGGTGCTCACCAGCTCGGCCACCTTGGTGCGGGCGCTGGGGCCCTGGATGGCCAGCACGGCGAGGTCAGCACGTTCGTCGAGCTTGACGTCGAAACCCTGGCTGCTGGCCTGCATCCAGGCCAGGTCCTTGTCGCGGGTGGCGGCGTTGACCACCAGGCGATAGCCGAAGCCGGTGAGGTAGACGATCAGGTCGTCGATCACCCCGCCCTGCTCATTGAGCATGGCACTGTAGAGAGCCTTGCCGGAGGTTTGCAGGCGCTCGACATCGTTGGCCAGCAGGTACTGGAGCCAAGCCTTGGCCTGGGCACCGGACACGTCCACCACCGTCATGTGGGAGACATCGAAGACGCCGCAATCGCGACGCACCTGGTGATGCTCCTCAACCTGGGAGCCGTAGTGCAGCGGCATGTCCCAGCCGCCGAAATCGACCATCTTGGCTCCCAGCGCCAGGTGCTGGTCGTGCAATGGAGTGCGCTGTCCCATGGGTTTCTCCTTCCGGGCTTGGCGAGGATGCGGCGGGCCTTGGGCGCGGGATCATCCGCTGCCGCAGCTGGGGGGCCGCAACGAATGGCGCGCATTGTAGCCGCAAGGTCGGGCACTGGACACTCCGGCTGGCAGTCAGCAAAAAGTGTGGTCGCGTATTAGCAAATTGCCATCGCGTCCTGCCCGCTCCGGACTGGCCGACCCTTGTCCCACCGCGTTCAGTGGCCGATCCGTCGTGCCGAACGGCGTATCAAGCCGATCACCGGCAGCAGGCCGACCAGCACCAGAGTCAGGGCGGGCAATGCGGCGCGGGCCCATTCCCCTTCGCTGGTCATTTCGAAGATGCGCACGGCCAGGGTGTCCCAGCCGAAGGGACGCATCAGCAGGGTGGCGGGCATTTCCTTGAGGACGTCGACGAACACCAACAGCGCGGCGCTCAGGGTGCCCGGCACCAGCAGCGGCAGGTAGACGCGGAAGAACAGCGCCGGGCCGCCGACACCAAGGCTGCGGGAAGCCTCCGGCAGCGACGGGCGGATGCGCGCCAGACCGTTCTCCAGCGGGCCGTAGGCCACCGCCATGAAGCGCACCAGGTAGGCCAGCAGCAGCGCGCCGAGGCTGCCCAGCAGCAGCGGCTTGCCGGCACCGCCGAGCCAGCCGGACAGCGGGATCACCAGATGCTTATCGAGGTAGCTGAAGGCAAGCATGAGAGACACCGCCAGCACCGAACCCGGCAGCGCATAGCCGAGATTGGCCAGGCCGACTGCGGCGCGCACCGGCCGGGCCGGCGCCAGGCGGCGGGAGAAGGCCAGCAGCAGCGCCACACAGACGGTGAGCAGCGCAGCCATGCCGCCGAGGTAGAGGGTGTGCAGGATCAAGCCGGCATAGCGCTCGTCGAGGTCGAAGCGGCCACGCTGCCAGAACCACACCAGCAACTGCAGCATTGGGATGACAAAGGCACAGGCGAACACCAGGGAGCACCAGAAGGTCGCCGCCAGGGCCTTGATCCCGTGCAAGTGGTAAAGCGCCTTGCCGCGGGGCCGCTCGCTGGCCGGGCGGCTGGCGCCACGGGCGCGGCGCTCGCCATAGAGCACCAGGCAGACGCCAAGCAGCAGCAGGCTGGCCAGCTGGGCGGCGCTGGAGAGGCTGAAGAAGCCGTACCAGGTCTTGTAGATGGCGGTGGTGAAGGTGTCGAAGTTGAACACCGCCACGGCGCCGAAGTCCGCCAGGGTTTCCATGACCGCCAAGGCCAGGCCGGCGCCAATGGCCGGTCGCGCCATGGGCAGGGCGACCCGCCAGAACGCCTGCCAGGGCGATTGTCCGAGAACCCGGGCGGCTTCCATCAGCCCCTTGCCCTGAGCCAGGAAGGCGGCGCGGGCCAGCAGGTAGACGTAGGGATAGAAAACCAGCACCAGCACCGTGATCACCCCGCCTGTCGAGCGCACTCGCGGCAACCGCAAGCCGCTGCCGAACCACTCGCGGAGCAGGGTCTGCACCGGGCCGGAGAAATCGAACAGGCCAATGAACACAAAGGCCAGCACATAGGCCGGCACGGCGAAGGGCAGCATGAGCGCCCAATCCAGCCAGCGCCGGCCGGGGAATTCGCAGAGGCTGGTAAGCCAGGCCAGGCTGACGCCAATCACGGTCACGCCAACCGACACGCCGGTGACCAGCACCAGGGTATTGCCCAGCAGGCGCGGCATCTGGGTTTCCCAGAGGTGGGACCAGATTTCCCCATCCACTTCCCCCCAGGACAGCAGCAGAACGCTCAGGGGCAGCAGAACCAGGAAGGCGACGGCAAAGCTGATGGGATACCAGCGACGCTGGGCGGGATGGGCCACGCAAACCTCTCGGGGATCGAAACAGGACGCCCCGGACTGGCCGGGGCGTCGAGTATAGCGGCAGTGCGGCGGATCAGTTCCAGCCGACGCGGTCCATCATCTTGATGGCCTCGGCCTGGCGCTTGCCGGCCACTTCCACCGGGATGGTGTCGGCCTTGAAACTGCCCCAGGCGGCGACTTCATCCGACGGCTTGACCTTCGGGTTGGCCGGGAACTCCTGGTTGATGCCGGCGAACAGGCTCTGCGCCTCGTCGGTGGTCATCCACTCCACCAGGGCCTTGGCGGCCTCGGGGTGCGGCGCGTGCTTGGTCAGGCCGACGCCCGACAGGTTGACGTGCACACCGCGGTCAGCCTGGTTCGGCCAGAAGATCTTCACCCGTAGCTCCGGGTTTTCCTTGTGCAGGCGGCCGTAGTAGTAGGTGTTGACGATGCCGACGTCGCACTGGCCGGCATCCACCGCCTGGATCACGGCGTTATCGTCGGCGAACACGTCGGTGGCCAGGTTGTTCACCCAGCCCTGGAGGATTTCCTCGGTCTTGGCCGCACCATGGGTTTCGATCAGGGTGGCGGTCAGCGACTGGTTGTAGACCTTCTTCGCGGTACGCAGGCAGAGGCGGCCTTCCCAGTTCTTGTCGGCCAGCGCCTCGTAAGTGGACAGCTCTTCCGGCTTCACCCGCTCGGTGGAGTAGACGATGGTCCGCGCGCGCAGCGAGAGGCCAGTCCAGGCGTGGGTGCCGGAGCGGTACTGGGGCGGGATATTGCTGTCGATCACCGGCGAGGTGAAGGGTTGCAGGATGCCCATCTGTTCGGCTTGCCACAGGTTGCCGGCGTCGACGGTGAGTAGCAGGTCGGCTACGCCGTTCTCCCCTTCGGCCTTGATCCGCTGCATCAGCGGAGCTTCCTTGTCGGTGATGAACTTGATCTGCACGCCGGTCTTGGCGGTGTAAGCATCGAACACCGGCTTGATCAGCTCGTCGATTCGCGAGGAGTAGACCACCACTTCATCGGCGGCCTGGGCCGAAACAGCGGCGGCGGACAGCGCCAGGAGCGCGAAAAGGGACTTACGTACCCGCATTGCAGAAGCCTCTTGTGATGACAACAAAGGCTGAATGATAGTCAACCTCAGTTGAGAGCTGTAGCTAGATTTTTCCCGGGGAATGTTTCGACATGTATCCCGCTCCGCCATGGAGCGGGATTGAGCTTGCTCAGGCGCGTGCCAGATCCGGCAGGTCCCCGGAAAGCCCCAGCGCCTGACGCACAAAAAGCGCCTTGGCCTCAGGCATGCCGTCGACCCATTTCAGGCCGCTGTTGCGCAGCCAGCGCAGGGGCAGCGGATTGGCCTGGAACAACCGCTCGAAACCTTCCATTGCCGCCATCATCGCCAGGTTGTGGGGCATGCGCCGACGCTCGAAGCGGCCCAGCACACGCTCGTCAGCCAGGCGCTCACCACGGCCATTGGCATGCAGCAGGACTTCGGCCAGCACCGCTGCATCGAGGAAGCCGAGGTTGACCCCCTGCCCTGCCAGCGGATGGATGGTGTGAGCGGCATCGCCGATCAGGGCCAGGCCCTCTTCCACATAGCGCTTGGCATGGCGCTGGCGCAGCGGGATGCACAGGCGCGGGTCGGCGCCGAGTACTTCGCCCAGGCGCCATTCGAATGCCCGGCCGAGTTCGTTGCAGAAGGCGGCATCGTCCAGGGCCATCAGGCGCTCGGCCTCGGTCGGGGTGACCGACCAGACGATGGAGCACCAGTGCTCGTCATCCCGTTCCAGGGGCAGGAAGGCCAGCGGACCGTCATCGGTGAAACGCTGCCAGGCGGTGCGCTGGTGCGGTTCGGCACAGCGCACGCTGGTAACGATGGCGTGGTGCAGGTAATCCCACTCGCGGGTGGCGCAACCGGCCAGGCGGCGCACCGCAGAGTTGGCACCGTCGGCGGCGACTACCAGGGGCGCGCGCAGTTCGCGGCCGTCCACCAGGGTCAGCAGCCAGTCGTCACCGGAGCGGCGCAGGCGTTCCAGGCGCGCACCGGGCATCAGGCCGATACCGCTGTCGTGCAGGGGTTCCATCAGCGCGTCCTGGACCACTCGGTTCTCGACGATGTGGCCCAGCACCTCGGCATGCACGCTGGAGGCGGAGAAGTGAATCTGCCCGGTACCGGAGCCGTCCCAGACACGCATTTCGGAATACGGGCTGCTGCGCCGCGCGAGCACGCCCGGCCAGGCGCCCAGGCGCAGGAGGATGCGCTGACTGGCGGCGGACAGGGCGCTGACGCGCGGTTCGAAGGCCGCGGCCGGGTCGAATGGCTTGACGCTGAGCGGACTGCCGTCGATCAGCAGGATGTCCAGGCCACTGTCCTTCAGCGCCAGGGCCAGTGCACTGCCGACCATGCCGGCGCCCACGATGATCAGATCCGCGCGCAATTCCATATCAGGCCTTGAGGCTCCCTGTGTGTCCGTTCGAGGCACACCCGGTCAATCCGGGCGAGTGCCCAGGCCCATGGCCTGGCGGGCGAACCAGCGTTTGGCCGGCGGCAGCAGGTCGAGGCCGAGCAGGCCCAGGTTGCGTCCGGCGGCCAGCAGCGGCTCGGCGTTGGAGAAGAGGCGGGTCACCTGATCGGAGAAGCCCACCGTGAGGTTCTGGTCCAGGCGCTGGCGCTGCAGGTAGCCCTGCAGGGTGGCGAAGTCGCCCGGCGTCTGGTCGCTGGCCAGCAGCGCCTCGGCCAGGGCCTGGGCGTCGCGCAGCGACAGGTTGTAGCCCTGGCCGGCGATGGGGTGCAGGCTGTGGGCGGCGTTGCCCAGCACCACGAGGTTGGAGCGCACCTGCTCTTCGGCTTCCACCAGTTCCAGCGGATAGAGGTGGCGCGCGCCGACCTGCTGGAACGCTCCCAGGCGATAGCCGAAGGTTGCCTGCAGTTCATCGAGGAAGCGCCGTTCGTCCAGTCGAGCCAGGCGCTCGGCGTCGTCACCGGGGCGGCTCCAGATCAGCGCACAGCGATTTTCCGGAAGCGGCAGCAGGGCCATCGGACCGTCATCGGTGAAGCGTTCGAAGGCCTGGCCACGGTGGGCTTCCAGCGGGCTGACGTTGGCGATCAGCGCGGTCTGCTGGTAAGGGGAGCGGCGCACGCCGATGCCCAGTTGTTCGCGCAGGCCGGAACGGCCGCCATCGGCGAGCACGGCGAGGTCGCAGTCGAGCTGGGTTTCGTCGTTCAGGGTCAGGCGGTATCCGCCCTCCAGGGCCTGCATGCCGACCACTTCGGCCGGGCAGTGCCAGGTCACCACGTCCTCGTCCAGGGCCTGCCAGAGGCATTGGCCAAGCCACGCGTTCTCGACCACGTAGCCGAGTGCCGGAACGCCTTCTTCAAGTGCGGCCAGGCGGGCGGCGCCGAAGCGTCCGCGGTCGGAGACGTGGATCTGCAGGATGGGTTCAGCGCGCTGGGCGATGGTCTGCCAGAGACCATGGCGCTCGTAGATCTGCCGGCTGCCAAAGGACAGCGCGGAGGAACGGGCATCGTAACTGGGCTGGAAGCTGTTGCCGGGGGCGAATGGTTCGATCAGGACGATCTTCCAGCCCCGCGCCCGGGCGCCTTCCTGCAGCGCCAGGGCGAGGCTGGCACCGACCAGTCCGCCGCCGATGATTGCGACTTGGCTGTGGTGCATGTCAGGCGGCCTGGCTGCGCGCAGCGGCCATCAGCGCCTCGATTTCGTCCACGGTCTTGGGCACGCCGCCGGTGAGGATTTCGCAGCCGGTCTTGGTCACCACCACGTCGTCCTCGATGCGCACGCCAATGCCGCGCCACTTCTTCGCCACGTCCTGGTTGTCGGCGCCGATATAGATGCCGGGCTCGACGGTCATCGACATGCCGGGCTCCAGCACGCGCCACTCGCCGCCGACCTTGTATTCGCCGACATCGTGCACATCCATGCCCAGCCAGTGGCCGGCTCGGTGCATATAGAAGGCCTTGTAGGCTTCGGAGGCGATCAGTTCATCGACATCGCCCTTGAGCAGGCCCAGCTCCACCAGTCCGGCGGTGATGACCCGCACGGTGGCTTCATGGGCTTCGTTCCAGTGCTTGCCGGGGGCGATTTCAAGGAAGGCGGCTTCCTGGGATTTCAGCACCAGCTCGTAGATGGCCTTCTGCTCGGGGCTGAAGCGGCCGCTGACCGGGAAGGTGCGGGTGATGTCGCTGGCGTAGCAGTCGAGCTCGCAGGCGGCGTCGATCAGCACCAAGTCGCCGTCCTTCAGGGGCGCATCGTTCTCGCGGTAGTGCAGGATGCAGGCGTTCTTGCCGGCGGCGACGATGGAGCCGTAGGCCGGCATCTTCGCGCCGCCCTTGCGGAATTCATATTCCAGCTCGGCTTCCAGGTGGTACTCGTACAGACCTGCACGGGAGGCCTGCATGGCGCGCACGTGGGCACGGGCGGACACCTCGGCGGCCTCACGCATGACCTTCACTTCCGCCGCCGACTTGTACAGGCGCATGTCGTGCAGCAGGTGATCGAGCGCGACGAATTCCTTCGGCGGCTGGGCACCCTGGCGGGCCTTGGAGCGGATGGTATTGACCCACTCCATCAGGTGCTGATCGAACTCGGTGTTGGTGCCGATGGAGTAGTAGACGCGGCTGCGCCCTTCGATCAGGCCCGGCAGAATGTCGTCGATATCGCCAATGGGGAACGCGTCGTCGGCACCAAAGTCACGGATGGCGCCGTCCTGGCCGGCGCGCAGGCCGTCCCAGAGTTCACGCTCCGGATCGCGCTCGCGGCAGAACAGCACGTACTCGCCATGCTCGCGGCCGGGAATCAGCACCAGCACCGCTTCCGGCTCGGGGAAGCCGCTGAGGTACTGGAAGTCGCTGTCCTGGCGGTAGACGTGCTCGACGTCGCGATTGCGAATATGCACGGGCGCGGCGGGCAGGATGGCGATGCTGTTGGCTTCCATCTGCGCCATCAGCGCCTTGCGGCGACGGGCGTATTCGGCCTTGGGGATACGGGTCATGCGCGCTCCTTCAGGGCGGGCGGGTGCCCGCCACAAGGGTCAATGCAACGAGGGTTTGGCAGCTGGCGCGGCGGGCTTGGCACACTCGGCGAAGAGCAGCAGGGGCGCCACGCGCAGGTACTCCATCACTTCCATATAGTCGCTCTCGCCATCGTCGGAGTCTTCCAGGGCGCTCTGCACCTGGGCGATCGAGGCGAGATCCTGGAGCACTTCCACGGCCTCACCGGATAGCGCGCCCTCGCGGGCGGTCAGGCCGAAGCCGCCGAGGAAGCCCTGGCACCACTGGCCAAGGGCGGCGGCACGCTCGGCCAGCGGCGCGTCGTCGCTGGGCAGCAGCAGGACCACGGCCATTTCGGTGCCGGTCAGCTCGCTCTTGACCATTTCCTGCAGGCCGATCAGGGCCTGGCGCAGGCTGTCCTGGGGAGCGCTGCCGAGCAGTTCCTCGGCGTCGACCAGCCAGGGCTCGGGCTCGAAACCGGCACCGGCGCAGCTGCGGCCGAGCAGCATGCCATGCAGTTCGGCTGGGGAAACCGGCTGGCCGGAGGTGGTCAGAAGCGCGGCGAAAGCGTTGTAGGGAGAATTCGAACTGGACATAAGGGTGGCTAGGCGCCAGAGGGCGCAATCACTAGAATGACGGCCTCGTATCCTAGCAGCCTGGCGCCCTGAAGGCAGCATTGGCCGCCCGGTCACGACGCCCTATCTGCGTACCTGCGACAATTCGCACCGGCAGTTATGGGTTTGACCCTTCCTCGCGTCGATCCTATATAGTCCCGGTCACTCCTCACCAAGTAGACAGCCCATGGAAGACGCCGAACTGCATGCACTGACGGCCAAGCTGGAATTGCTGATCCAGCGTGTCGAGCAGCTCAAGGCCCAGAACCGGCTCCTGCTTGCCAGCGAGAAGGCCTGGCGTGAAGAACGCGCTCATCTGATCGAAAAGAACGAAATGGCCCGGCTCAAGGTCGAAGCGATGATTTCGCGCCTGAAAGCCCTGGAGCAGGATTCATGACCCAGTCCAACACCGTCACCGTCCAAATCCTCGATAAGGAATACTGCATCGCCTGTCCTGCGGACGAGCGCGCCAACCTGGAAAGCGCCGCCCGTTACCTGGACGGAAAGATGCGCGAGATTCGTTCCAGCGGGAAAGTCATCGGCGCCGACCGCATCGCCGTGATGGCTGCGCTGAACATTACCCACGACCTGTTGCACAAGCAGCAGCGCCTGGACCAGGAAGCCACGTCCACCCGTGAGCGGGTACGTGACCTGCTGGAGCGCGTCGACCACGCCCTGGCCGCCGATCCGGACGCACAGCAGGCCTGAGCATCGCCCGGCCGCGGCAAAGTGACGCTCCTTGACGTTTTTTGACGCAGCCGGACCGACGCACAGCAGTTTCCTGAATGGTTCTTGGGGTATACTCGCCGCCAGCTCCCTGGTGTGTTGGCCAGTCGGTGATGTCCCTGAGCCGATAAATGCAACCACGGGGGTTGCAAGTTGAGGCCGGTGTGCATGTCCGCCTGACGGAAAGCCTTAACGCCTCCTGCAGCCTCCACCTTGAACTTTCGGGTTCAAGGGCTAACCCGACAGCGGCACGACCGGGGAGTCTATTTTCTTCATGATCTGCGCCGGATCCCACTCCCGCCAGAGCCTGCGCCGCCTGCTCCGCCAGGCACGTCGCGCACTCTCCCCCCTCCAGCAGAAGCAAGCCGCCAAGGCCCTGTACCGCCAGCTCGCGCAGGATCCGCTGTTCCGTCGCGCCCGGCATGTCGCCCTCTATTTGCCCACCAATGGCGAGATCGACCCCCGCCCGCTGCTGCGCGAAGCCCAGCGCCGGGGCAAGAATGCCTACCTGCCGGTGCTCAACGCCTGGCCACGGGAAAAAATGGTGTTCCAGCGCCTGCTGCCGGGCGAACGGCTGCAGAAGAATCGCTTCCGTATCCTCGAACCGCGCGCCAATCAGGCGCAGCAACGCAAGGTCTGGGCACTGGATCTGGTCATGATGCCCCTGGTGGGCTTCGATGAATTCGGCGGACGTCTGGGAATGGGCGGCGGTTTCTACGACCGCAGCCTGGCCTACCTGGCGCGCCGGCGCCAATGGCGCAAACCAACCCTGCTGGGCCTGGCGCATGAATGCCAGAAAGTGGACAGGCTGGAGCTCGCCAGCTGGGACGTGGCCCTGCAGGCGACCGTGACGGACAGAGGCTGGTACTGAGTAGGCTGACGGCGGCACCGCGATCCTTGCGGTGCCGGTCGGGGTAGGATCAGGGCTGTTGGGTCAGATTGATGGGCGCGCTGCTCTGGCGTTCCCACAGACTCTGCGTGTAACCGGTGGTAACCACACCCAGGCCAAAAATGATGACCAATACCCAGAGGATGTCTGGCTTTTTGCGTTTCATCGATTGCCTCCCCCTTGCAGGCAAACTTCGCGCGATAACCGATGGCGAATTGTTGTTTTGGTTTTGACCGTACGGCGGCAGCAGCTTAAAGCGCGGCATTTTCCGGCAACGTGAGCGAACACGCAATTTATGACGCCAACCGGCTGTCGGCCAGACTCCAAGCTGGGAAGCCCCAATTAAGGACGAACGTACAGGAGCAAAGTTCATGCCTTTCTGGCTGATGAAATCCGAACCCGACGAACTTTCCATCCACGACCTGCAGCGCCTGGGCAAGGCGCGCTGGGACGGCGTGCGCAACTACCAGGCGCGCAACTTCATGCGTGCCATGCGCCCGGGCGAACTGTTCTTCTTCTATCACTCGAGCTGCCCGGAACCGGGCATCGCCGGCATCGCGCGGATCGCCGGGGAGGTCTATCCGGACCCCACTGCGCTGGATCCACAAAGCCACTACCACGACCCCAAGGCCAGCCCGGAGAAGAACCCCTGGAGCGCCCTGGACGTGGAGTTCGTCGAGGCATTTCCGCAGGTCATCCCCCTTGGCCAGATACGCCAGCAGGCGGTGTTGTCCGGCATGCCGCTGGTGCAGAAAGGCAGCCGCCTGTCGGTAATGCCGGTAACCGAAGAAGAATGGGCCGGGGTACTCGCCCTCCGTTGAGTCGAACATGGCCCTGTGCTATGACGGAGGGGAATTCCCCGGGGCGCCCCCATGTCGCATTCTCATCCCGCCTGGCTGGTCCGAACGACACTCGCCCTGCTCTTCCTGGCGCTGTGCGGTACCAGCCTGCTGCTCTGGAAACAGATGGAAAATGCCCAGCAGGAGCGCATCCGCGACCGCGTCGGCTACCAGGCCCGTGCTCTGGCCGCCGAACTGGAAAACAACCTGGTGGACGAAGTCGAGGGCCTGCGCCGCATGGCCCTGCTGTGGAGCCATCAGGACCGGATTCCGCGTGACGAATGGACCCTGGAAGCCAACTTCGCCATGGAGCACTTCCCCGGCTACCAGTCCATCCAGTGGATGGGCGCCGACCTTCGCATGCGCTGGGTCCTACCCGAGAAGGGCAACGAGGCGGCGATCGGCTTCCGCCTGACCCGCAACCATCCCAACTTCAACCTCGCCATGCAGGCCAAGGCCAGTGGCGAGGCGCAACTGTCCAACAGTTTTCCCCTGATCCAGGGTGGCCGCGGCTTCGTGCTCTACACCCCGCTCTACATCAAGGATGAACAGAGCGACCACACGTTCGACGGTTTCCTCCAGGGCGTTTTCCGCGTCGAACCTTTGATGGACGCGCTCCTCGCCAGCCTCGATAACCGCGACTTCAGCGTCCAGCTACTGGAATCGGGCCAATCCATCTACCAGCAGGATCAGCCGGAGAGCCTGACCTCGCTCAGCCAGCGCGTCCCGCTGCACCTGCTCAACAACAGCAACTTCGCCCTGCAGCTTTCACCCACCCGCAAACTGGTGGAACAGCTCAGCTCGCCCCTGCCCCAAGTGGCACTCGGTGCCAGCCTGCTCACCAGCCTGCTGCTGGTCGCCGCCCTGGCCCTGGCGCTTGAGAACGCCCGCCGTGCCAGCGCCCTGCAGGATGGTTATCGGCGCCTGAATGATGAAGTCAGCCAGCGCGAGCATGCCGAGCAGGACCTGAACGAAAGCCGCGAGCGCCTGCAACTGGTCCTCGACCTGACCGACTTCAGCCAGGATGGCCTGTTCATCTTCGACCTCGCCAACCGCGAGATCCTGCATATGAACCGGGCCACCCACGCCAGCCTCGGCTACAGCGCCGATGCCTTCCGTCACTTGTTGAAGGAGGACCCGGAGCAACTGCTACCTGGCTTTCACACCTGG
Source organism: Pseudomonas sp. BN411 (assembly GCF_029871235.1). GTDB lineage: Bacteria > Pseudomonadota > Gammaproteobacteria > Pseudomonadales > Pseudomonadaceae > Metapseudomonas. Next base: position 224,314 of record NZ_SSOM01000073.1, on the reverse strand, counting down.
CTGGAGTTGGTGCGCCAGGCCCGCCGGGATGGCGACTCGGGCATCTTCCAGCGCGAGATGCGCCGCGCCGACGACAGTCTCCAGGCGGCGGAGATCAGCGCCCAGTTGGTGACCCTGAACGGCCGCGACTACTTGATTGGCGTCTCCCGCGACAATCGCGAACGCCTGGAACTTGAAGCGCGTCTGCAACGGCTGTCCCAGCAGGATGGCCTGACGGGCCTTTACAACCGCCGCTATTTCGACCGCCAGCTGAATGGTGAATGGCGCCGCCTGCGCCGTCTCGGCGCGCCGCTGGCACTGCTGATGCTGGATGTGGATCACTTCAAGGCATTCAACGACCGGCTCGGCCACCAGGCCGGTGACGACGCCCTGCGCCGGGTCGCCCAGGCCCTGCAGCAGAGCCTGCAACGCGAGGGCGACGTGGCCTGCCGTTACGGCGGCGAGGAGTTCGCCATCATCCTCGCCAACACCGCTGAAGACGGCGCGCGGCATGTGGCAGACAGAGTGATGGTGCAGGTGGCGGAACTGGACATCGAGCACCCGGCCAGCCCGGAGGGGCGACTGACCCTGAGCATCGGCATCGCAATCTCCGACCCGGCCCGCGAAGACCAGCCCGAGAGCCTGGTATCACGCAGCGACGCCGCGCTCTACCGGGCCAAGCGCGAAGGACGCAATCGCACCTGCCTGTGGGAGAAGGCTCAGGGCTGAATGATCAGGTTGTTGAACAGCAGGTCGTCCACCAGCGGGGCGCCTTCCTCGCTGTGCAAAACCTGCTGCACCTGCTTGAGGGCTTCCTGGCGCAGCTTTTCCTTGGAATCGGACGAGTTCAGGGTTTCGTCGGTCTGCTGGGAGAACAGCATCACCAGCTGATTGCGGATCAGCGGCTCATGGCGCGTGACCTTTTCCTCCGCTTCAGGGCCGGTGACCCGCAGAGAGATGTCGGCCTTGTAGTACTTCAGGCGCGGGCCCGGCCCGTAGTTGCCCACCAGGGACGGCACCAGGTCGATGTAGGCAACCTTGGGCGCCTCGCCTTCCTTGGTCTCCTCCTCGGCCATCGCCAGCAAGGGGAGGGTCAGGGCCAGCAGCATTGCAGTCAGTCTTTTCACCGGGATCATCCTCAGCACGAATGGCGCCTAGCATAGCCACAGGCGCGGCCGCCCCCAAGACCCCCGTTTATGCAGCTCCATCAGGCCCAGCCATGCTGATTGACCCCCCGAGCCCCCCACCTACACTGCAAGGCCACAAGTCCGGGGCCAACGCCCCACGCCAAGGAGCTCCGCGATGAAAGCCGTCCTGTGCAAAGCCTTCGGTCCCGCCGACACCCTGGTGCTGGAGGAAGTCGCCAGCCCCGAACCCAAGAAAAATGAAATCCTGATCGATGTGCATGCCGCCGCGGTCAACTTCCCCGACACCCTGATCATCGAAGGCAAGTACCAGTTCAAGCCGCCCTTCCCCTTCTCCCCGGGTGGTGAAGCGGCTGGCGTCGTCGCGGCGGTGGGCGAAAAGGTCAGCCACCTCAAGCCCGGCGACCGGGTGATGGCGCTGACCGGCTGGGGCAGCTTCGCCGAGCAGGTGGCGGTACCGTCGTACAACGTGATGCCGATTCCCAAGGGCATCGACTTCAACTCCGCCGCCGCCTTCGGCATGACCTACGGCACCTCGATGCACGCCCTGAAGCAGCGCGCCAACCTGCAGCCCGGTGAAACCCTGCTGGTACTCGGCGCTTCCGGTGGCGTCGGCCTGGCGGCAGTGGAAATCGGCAAAGCCATGGGCGCCCGGGTGATCGCCGCCGCCAGCAGCGCGGAAAAGCTGCAAGTGGCGAAGGCCGCGGGTGCCGACGCGCTGATCAACTACAGCGAGGAAAACCTCAAGGATCGCGTCAAGGAACTCACCGGTGGCCAGGGCGCCGACGTGATCTACGACCCGGTGGGCGGTGACCTGTTCGATGCGGCCGTGCGCTCGATCAACTGGAATGGCCGCCTGCTGGTGGTGGGTTTCGCCAGCGGCCGCATTCCCGAACTGCCGGTGAACCTCGCACTGCTCAAGGGGGCTTCGGTGGTCGGCGTGTTCTGGGGCTCCTTCGCCCAACGCCAGCCCCAGGACAACCTGGCCAACTTCCAGCAGCTGTTCGCCTGGTACGCCGAAGGCAAGCTCAAGCCGCTGGTGTCCCAGACCTTCCCGCTGGAGCGCGCAAGCGATGCGATCAATGCCCTGGCCACGCGCCAGGCAGTGGGCAAGGTGGTGGTCGAAGTCCGCTGATGCTTTCGTAGCAGCGGATTTCATCCGCTCCTACGAAGACAAAAAAGCCCCGCGTGAGCGGGGCTTTTGTATGGGTGACATTGGCGCTGGCGGCCCCCCTCACCCCAACCCTCTCCCTCCGGGAGAGGGTTGGGGTGAGGGGACAGAGTCACCCTGTACGACGGGGCGATTCCAAGTCCGGGGTTCGCGAACAACCTGCAACGCCGGAGGCTCAGGAATACAGCGCCTTGAACTGCTCGCGCAGCACGTTCTTCTGCACCTTGCCCATCACATTGCGTGGCAGGGCGTCGACGACCACCACGCGCTTGGGCTGCTTGAAGCGCGCCAGCTTGCCATCGAGTGCAGCAAGGATTTCCGCTTCGGTCGGGGTGTGATCCTTGCTCGCCACCAGCACGGCGGTGACGCCTTCGCCGAAGTCCGGGTGCGGTACACCGATCACCGCCGATTCCGCCACGCCCGGCAGGGTGTCGAGGATCTGCTCCAGCTCCTTCGGGTACACGTTGTAGCCGCCGCTGATGATCATGTCCTTGCTCCGCCCGACGATCTGCACGTAGCCCTTGGCGTCGATGAAGCCGATGTCGCCGGTCATGAAGTAGCCGTCGGCGCGCAGTTCCTCGGCGGTCTTCTCCGGCATGCGCCAATAGCCCTGGAACACGTTCGGCCCGCGCACCTCGATCATCCCCGGCTCGCCCTGCGGCAGCTGGGTCGGCTCGGCGACACCCGGATCGGTGATACGCAGCTCGACGCCTGGAAGCGGGAAGCCGACGGTGCCGGCAATACGCTCGCCATCCAGCGGGTTGGAAGTATTCATGCCGGTCTCGGTCATGCCGTAGCGTTCCAGGATCGCCATGCCAGTGCGCTCGAAGAAAGCCTTGTGGGTCTCGGCGGTGAGCGGCGCGGAACCGGAGATGAACAGGCGCATGTGCGCCACCACTTCGCGGGTCAGGCCGCTCTGGTCGAGCAGGCGGGTGTAGAAGGTCGGCACGCCCATCAGCAGGTTCACCTGCGGCAGCAGGCGAAGGATTTCCGCGGCGTCGAACTTGGCGAGGAAGAGCATCGATCCGCCGGCCATCAACAGGCTGTTGATGGCCACGAACAGGCCATGGATGTGGAAGATCGGCAGCGCGTGAAGCAGCCAGTCGGAGGGGCTGATCTTCCAGTAATCCACCAGCGCGCGCGCGTTGGACACCAGGTTGCCGTGACTGATCATCGCGCCCTTGGAGCGCCCGGTGGTGCCGGAGGTGTAGAGGATCGCAGCGAGGTCGGTGGAGGCGCGCGGCACGTCGGCAAAGCGCCCCGGCTTGCCTTGCACCGCGTCCATCAGCGAGCCGTCGCCGGCATCGCCCAGGGTCGCCACGCGGGCTACGCCGCTGGCCTGTGCAAGTTCGCGGGCTTGCGCTTCGAAGGCCGGCGCACAGACGAACAGCGAGGGCTCGGCATCATCGAGGAAGTAGCGCAATTCCTCGCCCGTGTAGCCGCTATTGAGCGGCAGGTAGACCGCGCCCACACGCAGTACGGCGAGGTAGAGCATCACCGTCTCGGGGCTCTTGTCGACCTGCACGGCCACGCGGTCGCCCGGCTGCACGCCAAGCTCGACCAGCGCGTGGGCGAACTGCGAGGTGCTGCGCAGCATCTCGGCATAGCTGTAGCCGCCACCGTCCGAAGTACGGATGAAGGGCTTGGAAAGGTCACTGGGCAGGTGTTTGCCGACTTCGGCGAAAAGGCTCTGGTTCATGGTGAGTCCTAGCGTTTTGTTTTCGCCGACAGGGTGGCCAGCTTGCGGACCTCAGGGGAGGCCGTGACTGCGCCCTGGTTGGCGTAGGCTTCGTGGTTCTTCTCGATCTGGCGCAGCTCGTAGCGGTAATTGACCATCAGCCCGGCGGCCTGGCGCAGGCCACTGGCGGAGAGATCGCCACGCCAGTTCAGGCGTTCCAGGCGGGCGCCGTTGCCGAGGTGGAAGCGCGCCACCGGGTCCAGCGGCAGGCCGGCGCCATTCTTGGCGTGCAGGAAGTATTCGGCAGCCAGCGCCAGCAGTGGCTGCTCAGTGCGCGGCGGTGGTGGTGCGTCGGGCTTGAGCGCCTTGAGCAGGTCGGCGGCGGCCGCGCCCAGTTGCGCATCGTCGCCCAGGCCATCGAGCCAGCGGCGGAAACCGGGCACCGGCGACAGGGTGACGTACTGGCGCAGGCCGGGAACTTCCCGCGCCAGCTCTTCCACCACCTGCTTGATCAGGAAATTGCCGAAGGAGATGCCGCGCAGGCCGTCCTGGCAGTTGCTGATGGAGTAGAACACCGCGGTGTCCGGTTCTTCCGCAGGTTGCGCCTCGGAGCCAGGCTCAAGAATGTCTGCAATCGCGCCGGGCATGGCGCGGGTCAGCGCCACCTCGACGAAGATCAGCGGCTCGTCGGCCAGTGCCGGGTGGAAGAATGCAAAGCAGCGGCGGTCGGCCGGCTGCAGGCGGCTGCGCAGGTCGTCCCAGTCCTTGATGGCGTGGACGGCTTCGTACTTGATGATCTTTTCCAGGATCGACGCCGGGGTCGACCAGTCGATCCGCCGCAGCACCAGGAAGCCCCTGTTGAACCAGGAGGCCAGCAGGTGCTGCAGGTCGTGATCCACGGCCGCCAGGTCGGGCCTGCCCTTGAGTTCCTGCAGCAACAGACGACGCATGGCGATCAGCTCGGCGGTGCCGCCAGGCGCCTGGTTGAGCCGGCGGAACAGCTCCTGGCGCGGCGGCTCGCTGGCCTGGAACAGCGCCGTGATGTTGCTCGCCGACGGGTCGTCCAGATAGCGCTGGCAGGCTTCGGCCAGTGCATCGTGGGGCGGCGCGAAGTCCTTGAGGAGAATGTCGAAGAAGGCCTTCTGCTGCGCCTGCGGGCAGTCGCGGTAGGCGCACAGCACCTGCTGCGCCAGCGCCACACCCGAGGCTTCACCGTGACTGGAAATCAGCTTGCGGCTGGCTTCGGCCAACGCCTGAGCATTGCCCGGCGGCGGCTCGCGTGAGTCCAGCAATTGCCGGCCTCGCTCGGTGATGCTTTGCAGAAGATCCTGGAAGAAGCTGGTGTTCATGCGTCACCCCTTCTGGCGATTGTTCAGTCCCGCACGAGTAGCGACGGCGGGCAGCGCTGATACCAGCGCGAGGCCTGCTCGTAGGCGTGGGCCAGTTGCAGCACGGCCATGTCGGCCTGGTGCCGGCCGATGATCTGCAAGCCCATGGGCAGACCCTGTTCATTGAAGCCCACCGGCACGTTGGCCACCGGGCAACCGGACAGGGTGGCCGGGATCACCACTTCCATCCAGCGGTGGTAGGTGTCCATCGACTTTCCAGCGATCTCTTTCGGCCAATCCCAGGTCTTGTCGAACGGGAACACCTGGGCGCTGGGCAGCAGCAGGTAGTCGTAGCGCTCGAACAGCTTGCTGATGGCGCGGTACCAGTCGCTGCGTGCGGCGGAGGCGCGGAACACGTCCACGGCCGAGAGTTTCAGGCCGTTCTCCACTTCCCAGATGGCCTCGGGCTTGAGCTGCTCGCGCTTGGCCGGATCGGCGTAGGCCGCGCCCAGGGAGCCGGCGACCATCCAGTGGCGCAGGGTGCGCCAGGTGTCCCAAAGGCGCTCAGCGGAGAAGCCCAGCGCGGAGTCTTCGACCTGGCAGCCGATGGCTTCGAAATCGGTGAAGGACTTGCGGCACAACTCCAGCACCCCGCGCTCCATCGGCAGGTGGCCGCCCAGGTCGCCCAGCCAGCCCAGGCGCGCGCCCTTGAAGTCGCGTTCCAGGCTGCCGGCAAACTGCTCGCCGGATTCAGCGATGGACAGCGGTGCACGCGCATCGAAGCCGGCCTGCACCGACAGCAGCAGCGCCACATCGCGCACGCTGCGGCCCATGGGGCCTTCGTAGCCGAGCTGGTCGATGAACAGGTCAGCGCTGTCGTCGAAGGGCACGCGGCCCTGGGACGGACGGAAGCCGACGATGTTGTTGTAGGCCGCCGGGTTGCGCAGTGAGCCCATCATGTCGCTGCCGTCGGCCACCGGCACCATCTGCAGGGCCAGCGCCGCCGCCGCACCGCCACTGCTGCCGCCGGCCGTGCGCTCCGGTGCATAGGCGCAGCCGGTGGTGCCGAAGATCGGGTTGTAGCTGTGCGAACCCAGGCCGAATTCGGGGGTGTTGGTCTTGCCGATGATGATCGCGCCGGCAGCCTTGATGCGCTCGACCATGATGCCGTCGCGCTCGGGCACGTAGTCGCGGAACAGCGGCGAGCCGAGGGTGGTGCGAATGCCTCGGGTCAGCGACAGGTCCTTCACTGCATGCGGCAGGCCGTGCATCCAGCCGCGGTACTCGCCGCGCGCCAGTTCGGCGTCGCGCTGGTCGGCTTCGGCCAGCAGTTGCCCTTCGGGCTGCAGGCTGATGATGGCGTTGACCGCCGGGTTGTAGCGCTCGATCTGCGCCAGATGAGCCTGCATGACTTCGCGGCAGGACACCTGGCGCTGGCGGATGCGTTCGGCCAGCTCATGGGCCTGGAGCTGGACGAGTTCGTTGTTGTGCTTGTACTGGCTCATGGAGCGCGGCCTTTTTCATCAGGGCTTCCCGCAGGCGGGAAGGTTTAGTCGGGTTCAGCGGCCCCGCGCGATGGCGGGGCTTGTTGCGTTCTTCAGGCCGAGCGATGCCGCTGCGCCGAGGTGGTGCAGACGCACATCGCTATGCCGTGGTCCCGTGGCGGGATCAGCGCATCAGGTTGGTCCAGATCCGGTCGGCCAGACGGATCGCGCCTTCGCCGCAGGTCTTGCTGAACACCACCTTGGTGCCCTCGGGGATGTGCAGCTCGGGCGCATCCTTGAGGCTGGCGTCGAGGAAGGGTTCCACGCCCTTGATCGGGCTCTGGTGCTTGAGGAAGTTCTGGGTCATCGCCGCGTTTTCAGGCTGGCTGAGGAAGGCGATGAACTTCTTCGCGTTCTCCGGGTTCTTCGCCCCGGCCGGGATCACCAGGTTATCCACCCAGGCCATCACGCCCTCTTTCGGATAGAGGTACTTCAGGCTGGATTTCATTTCGCGCGCGCGCATCGACGAGCCGCCCCAGAACATCGACATGTCGACTTCGCCCGAGGCCAGGTTCTCGCGGATCGAGCCGGCCTTGGAGCTGTAGGTCTTCACGAAGCCCTTCTGGTTCTTCAGCAGGGTCAGCACCTGTTGCATCTGCTTGGGGTCCTCGCTGCACAGCGGGATGCCCAGGTAGAGGCTGGCGGTGTCGATCACTTCGCTGGAGGAGTCGAACATGTTGATCCTGCCCTGCAGCTCCTTGGGCGGAGTGAACAGCACCGAGTAGCTGTCGGCCGGACCGCTGTACTTGGCGCTGTCGAGCACCACGCTGGTGGTGCCCCAGATGAAGGGCACGGCGTAGGCACCTTCCGGGTCCCAGGTGGGTTTCTTCAGGTTGTCTTCGATATTCGCGTAGTACGGCTGATTGACCGGATCGAAGCGCTCCAGCAGTTTCTCCTGCACCAGGATCGGCACGAACTGGTGCGAGGGAATGGCCACGTCGTAGCCGGTGCCGCCCTGTTTCAACTTGGCCAGCAGGGTCTCGTTGGAGTCATAGGAATCCACGGTCACCTTGATGCCAGTTTCCTTCTCGAACTTCTCCAGGATCGGCGGCGAGAAGTAGCCGCTCCAGCTCACCACGTTCAGTTGTTCGGCGGCCTGTGCACCGGCGGCCAGGCCCAGCGAAAGCGTGGCCCCTACAGCAGCGATCAGTTTGCTCATGTTCAACTCCGAGAGTGGGCTCAGGCCTTTTTCTTGCCGAGCAGGTAGGACAGGGTTACGAACAGCACGGAAACGCCGAGGATCAGGGTCGAGACCGCATTCACGTCGGGCGTCACGCCCATCCGCAGCAGGCCGAAGATGAAGATCGGCAAGGTGGTGGTGCCGGCCTGGGAGACCATCATCGAGATCACGAAGTTATCCAGCGAGACGATGAAGGCCAGCATCAGCCCGGAGACGATGCCCGGTGTCAGCAGTGGCAGGGTGACCTTGCGGAAGGTCCGCCAGGGGCCGGCGTAAAGGTCGGCGGCAGCCTGTTCCAGGGACAGGTCCATGTCGTTCAGCCGGGCGCGGATCGGCAAGTAGGCAAACGGGATGCAGAACACCGTGTGGGCGATGATCAGGTTGCCGTAGCCCAGCGACAGGCCGAGGGTGGAGAACAGCGCCAGGGTAGCGACGCCGACCACGATCTCCGGCAGCACCAGCGGCAGCATGATCGCCCCCATGGACAGGCGCATGCCCTTGAACTTGGCCCCACGCGAAGTGCCGAGCGCGGCCAGGGTGGCGATCGCGGTGGCGATCACACTGGCGCACACGGCAATCAGCAGACTGTTGCCGGCGGCCTGGCGCAGCGCCTGGTTGGCGAAGGCGGCGCGGTACCAGTCGAGGCTGAAGCCGGTCCACACGGTGGCGGACTGGTTGGCGTTGAACGACAGCACCACCAGGACCACGATGGGCGCGTAGAGGTACAGGTAGAACAGGAAGCTCAGCCCGCCGAAGCCGGGGAAGTCCTGTACGCCGAGACGGCGCTTGAACAGCAGCGAAAGCATCATTCACCTCCCCGGGCGATGCGCAGGCGCTCGGCGCGCATCGCATAGAACATCAGCACCAGCATCACCGCGGCCATCAGCACCAGCGACAGGGCCGCGCCGAAGGGCCAGTTCCGCGCATCGCTGAACTGCCGGAAGATCAGGTTGCCGAGCATCATCTTGGTGCCGCCGCCGAGCAGCTCGGGGGCGATCATCGCGCCCAGGCAAGGCACGAAGGTGAGGATGGCGCCGGCGAGGATGCCCGGCCGGGCGATGGGCAGGACGACCTTGCGCAGGGTGCGGATGCGCCCGGCGTAGAGGTCCTGGGCGGCTTCGAGCAGGCGCATGTCCATCTTCTCCAGGGTCGAGTAGATCGGCAGCACCACGAAGGGCGCGTAGGTGTAGACCAGGCCCAGCAGCACAGCGCCGTCGGTGTACAGCAGGTCCAGCGGCTGGTGGATTACGCCCAGGCTCATCAGGGTGCCGTTGACCACGCCAGTGCCGCGCAGCAGCAGGATCCAGGCGTAGGTGCGGATCAGCAGATTGGCCCAGAACGGCACGGTGATCAGGAAGATCAGCAGGCCGCGCCGGTGCGCCGGCTGCATCGCCAACCAGACCGCCACCGGGAAGCCCACCAGCAGGGTGATGAGCGTGGTCGCAGCGGCGATGCCGATGGAGCGCAGCGCGATCACCAGGTAGGAGTCGGCAAAGGCCAGGCTGTCGTCCAACTGGCGCTCGAACAGCAATGACACGTAGGCGTCGATGCTGAACTGCTGGTTCACCCCGCCGTAGGGGTTGGCCTGCATCAGCGAGTAGGCGACCACGATGAAGATCGGCACGATCAGGAACAGCCCGATGGAAACCAACGCGGGCGACACGCCGAGGAAGCTGCGCAGCGCCTTGCGCCGCTCCAGCGAACCGCCGGTTGTGGATAACTCGTTCATGCTCACCCCCGCTCAGTCCACCAGGACGCTGGCGCTGCCCTTCTCGAACAGCAACCCGGCACGCTGCCCGGGCACCAGGCGCTGACGCTGGCCGGCGCTGTTGGGCGCGCGGACCGTCAGGCGAGTGCCGTCGGCAAGGCTGACCTGGTATTGCAGGTCGGTACCCAGGTAGATCTGCGCGACGATGCTGCACGGCGTCGCCGTCGGCGTGTCTTCGCTCACCAATTGCAGGCGTTCCGGACGGATCGACAGGGTGACCTCGGCGCCGACCCTCAGGCCCTCGCGACTACCGGCCTCGATCAGTTGGTCGCCGGCGATGCGGTAGTACGCGCGCTCATCAATGAAGTTCTCAACGCGGGCGGGAAGGAAGTTGGTCTCGCCGATGAAGTCGGCGACGAAGCGGTTACGCGGGCGCTCGTAGATTTCGTCAGGACGGCCGACCTGCTGCACCTCGCCCTCGGAGAGCACGGCGATGCGGTCGGACATGGTCAGGGCTTCTTCCTGGTCGTGGGTGACGAAGATGAAGGTGATGCCGGTCTTGGCCTGGATTGCCTTCAGTTCCTCGCGCATGGCCTGGCGCAGCTTGAGGTCGAGCGCCGAAAGCGGCTCGTCGAGCAGCAGCACCTTCGGGTGCGGCGCCAGCGCGCGGGCCAGGGCAACGCGTTGCTGCTGGCCGCCAGACAGCTGGGTCGGCTTGCGCTGGGCGAAGCGTTCCATCTGTACCAGGGCGAGCATCTCGCGGACGCGCTCGGCGATCTCCGCCTTGCCCATGCGCTTGCCCATCGGGTGGGATTCGAGGCCGAAGGCCAGGTTCTCGGCGATGGTCATGTGCGGGAACAGCGCATAGTGCTGGAACACCGTGTTCACCGGACGCTCGAATGGCGGGCGGTCAGCGATGTTCTCGCCGTACAGGCGAATTTCCCCAGCGGTGGGGAACTCGAAGCCGGCGATCATGCGCAGGAGGGTGGTCTTGCCGCAGCCGGAGGGGCCGAGCAGGGTGAAGAATTCGTTGTCGCGGATGTCCAGATCGACGCATTTCAGCGCGACGGGACCGCTGGCCGGATCGCCGTAAACCTTGCGCACGGAGCGGATCGAAACCGCTACCGTCTGCAGGCTATGCAGGGCACTCATGTGAAACCTCCGGTTCCTACCCCACTGGCGGGCGGGGGGTCTTGTAGTTGTTCTGGCAGGACTAGAGAAACGCCGGATGCAGCGCTGGCCGTGTTACCGGCTCCGATTGTTGTGGTGCTGCTGGGATGGATATTCGGAGAAAGCTGATTGAGCGAAAAGCTCAATTTTCTTACATTCGATATTAAAAAAATTAACAGCTCTCACCGAGGTCCAGACCCATGTCCATCCAGCGTCTTCCACCGCTCAATGCCGTCCGCGCCTTCGAGGCTGCCGCCCGGCTGGGCAGCTATGTCGCGGCCTCCAAGGTCCTTCACGTCACCCAGCCAGCCATCGGCCGTCACGTGAGGCTGCTGGAGGACTGGCTGGGCGTCCAACTGCTCGAACGCACCCCGCGCGGGGTGAGCCTGACTCCGGCCGGGCAGCGTTACTACGCGAAGATATCCACAGCCCTGCAGCAGATTGCCGACGCCGGCCACGAACTCGCCCCCGGCGGCGCGGCGCGCTGGCTGAAGATCATGGTGGTGCCGGCCTTCGCCAAACGCTGGCTGATGCCGCGCCTGGAATCCCTGCGCCAACAGCGACCGGGGATGAAGGTGGCGGTCGAACCCAACCCGACCTTCACCGAAGTGGACGGCAAGAGCGCCGACCTGGGCATCGTCTACGGTCTGCCGGGTGTCTACTCACAGTGCCACAGCACGCTGATCCGTCCGACGGTGTTCCCGGTGTGCTCGCCGTCCTACCTGGCCGAACAGGGCCCGCTGAACAGCGTCAGCGAGCTGGCACAGCACAAGCTGATCCATGTGGACGACGGCGAATGGTGGAATCTCTGGCTGTCCACCGTCGGCCTCTCGCTGCGGGTGAGTTCGGACGTGCTCTACGTCAGCAATGACCATGCCCTGTCGATGGCCGAGTCCGGCCACGGTATCGCCCTGGCCAACGCGGTACTGGTGAAGCACCAGTTGGCCGCCGGCACCCTGGTACGCCCGCTGGCGGAGGAGGTGCAGCTGGAGAGTTACCAGCTGCTGCTGCCCCCGGGTCCGGTGAGCGCCGATGTGGAGTGGTTCGAAGGCTGGATCCGTGCGGCGCTACAGGAGGAATTCGCAGCTCCGACGCCAGGCAGTTGAATCAGCCTCGCGGGGCGTAGGCGAAGACGTCGGCGCGCATCTGGTGGGCATCCATCCCGGCCGCCACCAGGGCATCGAGGGTGGCGTACACCATCGCCGGCGAACCGCTGGCATAGACGTGCAACTGCTTGAGGTCAGGAAAGTCCTCACACACCGCTTCATGCAGCAGGCCACGACGACCCTGCCAATCACAGGGGTCGCTGACTACCTTGTGCAGGAACAGGTTTTCCAGGCCCTGCCAGTCTTTCCAATGGGCCAGTTCGTAGAAGTCGTCCGGCTGGCGCACGCCCCAGTACAGGTGCACCGGATGTTTGAAGCCGGTGGCGCGACAGTGTTCGATCAGGCTGTGTATCTGTCCCATGCCGGTACCGGCGGCGATCAGCACCAGGGGGCCATCGGGCAGCTCCGCCAGGTGGGTATCGCCGAAGGGCATCTTCACCCTGGCGATGCCGGTGCGCTGGAGTTGCGCGAGCAGTGCCTTGGCGCTGTTCTCACGTCCGAGGATGTGGAGTTCGATGTCCCGCCCGGCAATCGGCGCCGAGGCCATGGAGAACGCCGAAGACTCACCACTGTCACGTTCGATCAGCAGGTACTGCCCGGCGTGATAGCGCGGCGGTTTACCGGCCGGCGCGCGTAGGCGCACGCGCCAGACGTCGCCACCCACTTCCACGCATTCGCTGACCTGGCAGCTCATGTCCCGCACCGGCAGTTCGCCCGGGGCCAGCACGCCATCCCAGTGCAGCACGCAGTCTTCCAGGGGCTCGGCCAGGCAGGTGAACAACTCACCCTGGCTCAGCTCGGCACCGTTCTGGCGTACCCGCCCTTCCACCAGCAGGGCCGCGCAAACATGGCAGTTCCCGTTGCGGCAGCTCTGAGGGCACTCGTAGCCGAGCCGGCGCGCCGCATCCAGGATGCGCTCGTTGGGAGCCGTCTGGATGACCGCGCCGGAAGGTTGCAGGGTGACACGCATCAATCGATTCCCAGAGAAGACCAGAGCTCATCGACGCGGCGCTTGACCGCTTCGTCCTGGACGATCACCCGACCCCATTCGCGGTTGGTCTCGCCCGGCCACTTGTGAGTGGCGTCCAGGCCCATCTTCGAACCGAGGCCGGAGATGGGCGAAGCGAAGTCCAGGTAGTCGATCGGCGTGTTGTCGATCATCACCGTGTCGCGCTTGGGGTCCATGCGCGTGGTGATGGCCCAGATCACGTCGTTCCAGTCCCGCGCATTGACGTCGTCGTCGGTGACTATGACGAACTTGGTGTACATGAACTGTCGCAGGAACGACCAGACACCCAGCATTACGCGCTTGGCGTGGCCCGGGTACTGCTTCTTCATGGTCACCACCGCCATCCGGTAGGAGCAGCCTTCCGGCGGCAGGTAGAAGTCGACGATCTCCGGGAACTGCTTCTGCAGTATGGGCACGAAGACTTCGTTCAGCGCCACGCCGAGGATGGCCGGCTCATCCGGCGGCCGGCCGGTATAGGTGCTGTGGTAGATCGGCTTTTGCCGGCGGGTGATGCGCTCAACGGTGAACACCGGGAAGCTGTCCACCTCGTTGTAGTAGCCGGTGTGGTCGCCGTAGGGACCTTCGTCAGCCATTTCGCCGGGGTGGATCACCCCTTCGAGGACGATTTCGGCACTGGCCGGCACCTGCAGGTCGCTGCCGATGCACTTCACCAGTTCGGTGCGGTTGTCCCGCAGCAGGCCGGCAAAGGCGTACTCGGACAGGGTGTCCGGTACCGGGGTCACGGCGCCGAGGATGGTCGCCGGATCGGCCCCCAGGGCCACCGCCACGGGGAACGGTTCGCCCGGGTGCTTCGCGCACCATTCGCGGTAGTCCAGCGCGCCGCCCCGATGGCTCAGCCAGCGCATGATGACCTTGTTGCGGCCGATCACCTGCTGGCGATAGATACCGAGGTTCTGCCGCTCCTTGTTCGGGCCACGGGTGACGGTCAGGCCCCAGGTGATCAGCGGGGCGACGTCGCCCGGCCAGCAGGTCTGCACCGGCAGCCTGGTGAGGTCGACGTCATCGCCCTCCTCCACCACTTCCTGGCAAGGGCCATCCTTCAGCACCTTGGGTGCCATGGCGATGACCTTCTTGAAGATCGGCAGCTTGGACCAGGCGTCTTTCAGGCCCTTGGGCGGCTCGGGCTCCTTGAGGAAGGCCAGCAGCTTGCCGATTTCACGCAGCTCGCCGACATCCTCGGCGCCCATTCCCAGGGCGACGCGGCCGGGGGTGCCAAAGAGGTTACCGAGCACTGGGATATCGAAGCCGGTGGGCTTTTCGAAAAGCAGCGCCGGCCCCTGCTTGCGCAGGGTGCGGTCGCAGATTTCGGTCATTTCCAGCACAGGCGAAACCGGAGTGGCGATGCGTTTGAGCTCGCCACGCTGTTCCAGGCCGCTGATGAATTCGCGCAGATCGCGATACTGCATGCTTGAGCCTCTTGGGGCGTGCAGGTCGGGGCGCAAAGTTTAGCGCCGAACTGGGTTATTCAGAAGGACAAAGGGCTAGTGCAGAAACGCAAAAGCCGGGTTTCCCCGGCCTTTGCGGCACATCCAAGACTTACTTGCGCTTCATCGACAGGAAGAATTCGTCGTTGGTCTTGGTGTCTTTCAGCTTGTCGATCAGGAACTCGATGGCGGCGATCTCGTCCATCGGGTGCAGCAGCTTGCGCAGGATCCACATGCGCTGCAGTTCGTCTTCGGCAGTCAGCAGCTCTTCGCGGCGGGTACCGGACTTGTTGATGTTGATGGCCGGGAACACGCGCTTCTCGGCGATGCGGCGGTCCAGCGGCAGTTCCATGTTGCCGGTGCCCTTGAACTCTTCGTAGATGACTTCATCCATCTTCGAGCCGGTTTCGACCAGCGCAGTGGCGAGGATGGTCAGCGAGCCGCCTTCCTCGATGTTGCGGGCGGCACCGAAGAAACGCTTGGGCTTCTCCAGGGCGTGGGCGTCGACACCACCGGTGAGCACCTTGCCGGAGCTCGGGATCACGGTGTTGTAGGCACGGGCCAGGCGGGTGATGGAGTCCAGCAGGATGACCACATCCTTCTTGTGCTCGACCAGGCGCTTGGCCTTCTCGATCACCATCTCGGCAACCTGCACGTGGCGGGTCGGCGGCTCGTCGAAGGTGGAGGCGACCACTTCGCCGCGCACGGTGCGCTGCATCTCGGTCACTTCTTCCGGACGCTCGTCGATCAGCAGGACGATCAGGTGGCACTCGGGGTTGTTGCGGGTGATGTTGGCCGCGATGTTCTGCAGCATGATGGTCTTGCCCGCTTTCGGCGGGGCGACGATCAGGCCGCGCTGTCCCTTGCCGATCGGCGCGCAAAGGTCGATCACACGGCCGGTGATGTCCTCGGTGGAGCCGTTGCCGGCTTCCATCTTCAGGCGCTCATTGGGGAACAGGGGAGTCAAGTTCTCGAACAGGATCTTGTTCTTGGCGTTCTCAGGGCGATCGAAGTTGATGGAATCGACCTTGAGCAACGCGAAGTAACGCTCGCCTTCCTTCGGAGGACGAATCTTGCCGACTATGGTGTCGCCGGTTCGCAGGTTGAAGCGACGGATCTGGCTGGGCGAGACGTAGATGTCGTCGGGGCCGGCCAGGTAGGAAGAGTCGGCGGAGCGCAGGAAGCCGAAGCCGTCCTGGAGAATCTCCAGCACGCCGTCACCGGAGATCTCCTCGCCGCTCTTCGCGTGCTTCTTCAGCAGGGCGAAGATGATGTCCTGCTTGCGCGAGCGGGCCATGTTCTCCAGGCCCATGGCGTCGGACATTTCCAGAAGTTCGCCAATCGGCTTTTGCTTGAGTTCGGTCAGATTCATAGGAATGACGTTGGTAGAAAAAGGAGAAGGGAAAGCGTTTAGCTTTTTAGGCCGCGCCGCAAAGAAGGCGACAGGATCGCTGTGCTTATTCGAATTAGGAGTGCGTCGGCGACGGCGTGGAGGGCTGCAAGAACGAGCAGCGGTCCGAATGTAACACCGGCGCAACGGGGAGTCTAGTGCAGTCCAATGAAAAAGCCCCGCATTTCGCGGGGCTTCTCCGGGACGCTTCAGATACTGTTCCGGCGGCGCTGGAGGCCGCGCGGAATCAGATGTTGGCGTCGAGGAAGGCGGCCAGCTGGGACTTGGACAGGGCGCCTACCTTGGTGGCTTCGACGTTGCCGTTCTTGAACAGCATCAGGGTCGGGATGCCACGCACGCCGTACTTCGGCGGAGTGTCCTGGTTTTCGTCGATGTTCAGCTTGCAGACTTTCAGTTTGCCCTGGTAGTCCTTGGCGATTTCGTCGAGGACCGGAGCAATCATCTTGCAGGGACCGCACCACTCGGCCCAGTAGTCGACCAGCACCGCGCCGTCGGCCTTGAGCACGTCCTGCTCGAAGCTGGCATCAGAGACGTTGGTGATGAATTCGCTCATGGAAGGATCTCTCCGTGTTCGGAAGCAAAAAAGTGGAGCCATCATATCCCGGCTTTCCTGGGACCGAAAGCCAGTGGTGATTGAGCTTTGCTATGGCGGCATCGGGTAAAACTGATGGATGCGTCCACCGGCGTCAATCCGGCTACCGGTCAGGATGCCAGGCTGGCGGACAATCGGAACCGGCAACGCGCGACTGTCATATCCCACCTATAGTGTGGACAGCCAGTCATTCGCCAGAGAAAGCCGCCTCCATCCCACTGCTCCAGACTCGCGCCACATTGGTACGAACGTACCTCTATTCGCATTGGCTCGACCGGACAACCGTGGCAGGATTGCGCGGTTCAGCCTCGAGACCCGAAACCATGCCGCAAAAGCCTGCCGAAATCCCGTCCCTGATCGCCGCCATCGACCTCGGATCGAACAGCTTCCACATGGTGGTAGCCAAGGTCGACCATGGTGAGATCCGCATCTTGGAACGGCTTGGCGACAAGGTCCAACTGGCAGCCGGCCTGGACGAAGAACGCAACCTCAGCGAAGAGTCCATGCTGCGCGGCCTCGAATGCCTGCGCCGCTTTGCCCAGATGATCGCCGGCCTGCCGGAAGGCGCGGTACGCATCGTCGGCACCAACGCCCTGCGCGAGGCGCACAACCGCGCCGAGTTCATCCGCCGCGCCGAAGAAGTCCTCGGACACCCGGTGGAAGTCATCTCCGGTCGCGAAGAAGCGCGCCTGATCTACCTGGGCGTCTCCCACACCCTGCCGGACACACCCGGTCGCCGCCTGGTGGCGGACATCGGTGGCGGCAGTACCGAATTCATCATCGGCCAGCGCTTCGAATCGCAACTGCGAGAAAGCCTGCAGATGGGTTGCGTCAGCTACACCCAACGCTACTTCCGCGACGGCAAGGTCACCCCGGCGCGCTATGCGCAGGCCTACACTGCCGCGCGTCTGGAGCTGATGGGCATCGAGTACAGCCTGCGCCGCCTCGGCTGGCAGGAGGCCGTCGGCGCCTCCGGCACCATCCGCGCCGTTGGCCTGGCAATCCAGGCCGCGGGGCTCGGCAATGGCGAGATCAACCCGGAGGGCCTGGCCTGGCTCAAGCGCAAACTGTTCAAGCTCGGCGACGTGGAAAAAATCGACCTGGACGGCATCAAGCCGGACCGCCGCCCGATTTTCCCGGCTGGCCTGGCGATCACCGAAGCCATCTTCGAAGCCCTTGATCTCACGCGCATGACCCATTCCGAAGGCGCCCTGCGCGAAGGCGTGCTCTACGACCTGCTGGGCCGCCACCACCACGAGGACGTTCGCGAGCGCACCCTGAGCGCACTGATGGAGCGCTGCCACGTGGACCTGGAGCAGGCCGCGCGGGTCGAAGCCAAGGCATTGGCAGCCCTGGAGAAAGTCGCCGACAGCTGGGGGCTGGAAGATGACTGGCACCGAGACCTGCTGCTGTGGGGCGCGCGCGTGCATGAAATCGGCATGGACATCGCCCACTACCACTATCACAAGCACGGTGCCTACCTGATCGAGCACTCGGACCTCGCCGGCTTCTCCCGCCAGGACCAGCTGATGCTGGCGCTGCTGGTGCGTGGCCATCGCCGCAACATCCCCAAGGACCGCTTCGCCGAGTTCGGCGAGGAAGGCGTGAAGCTGCTTCGCCTTTGCGTACTCCTGCGCTTCGCCATCCTGTTCCACCACATCCGCGGCACCTCGGCCATGCCAGAAGTGAAGCTCACGGCAACCGACAACACACTCCAGGTCCAATTCCCGCAAGACTGGCTAGAGGCCAACCCGCTGACCCAGGCGGACTTCGAGCAGGAAGCCGAGTGGCTGAAGCGCATCGACTTCGAACTGAAGGTGAGCTGAGTACTCGGCAATCGGTGGAAGGCAAACGCTTTCCACTGGGCCGCTGGCAAGTTATCCACAGCACGAAAAGAAACGGGGCCCGAAGGCCCCGTTTTCATGTCCGCGTTCAGCGTGCGCTGATTGGCGGGTTGGTCAGCTTGTCCAGCAGGGTCGCCTGGGCGTTGCGCGAGTTCTGGTTGCCGCTCGGGCTGTTGCGCAGGTAACGGCCATCCGGCTGCAGCACCCAGCTCTGGGTGTTGTCGCTGATGTAGGCCTCGAGCTCCTTCTTCACGCGGGTCAGCAGCTTCTTGCCTTCCACCGGGAAGCAGGTCTCCACACGCATGTCGAGGTTGCGCTCCATCCAGTCGGCGCTGGAGAGGTACATCTTCTCGTCGCCGCCATTGAGGAAGTAGTAGATCCGGCTGTGTTCGAGGAAGCGGCCGATGATCGAGCGCACCTGGATGTTGTGCGACACGCCGGGGATACCCGGGCGCAGGCAGCACATGCCACGGACCACGAGGTCGATACGCACGCCGCTCTGGCTGGCCTTGTACAAGGCGCGGATGACCTTGGGATCGGTCAGCGCGTTGACCTTGACCATGATGTGCGCCGGCTTGCCTTCGCTGGCGTGCTGGGCTTCGCGGGCGATCATGTCGAGCAGTGTCTTCTTCAGGGTGAAAGGCGCGTGCAGCAGCTTCTTCATGCGCAGCGTCTTGCCCATGCCGATCAGCTGGTTGAACAGCTTGTGCAGGTCCTCGCAGAGCGCATCGTCCGCGGTGAGCATGCTGTAGTCGGTGTACAGGCGCGCGTTGCCGGCGTGGTAGTTACCGGTGCCCAGGTGGGCGTAGCGGCGCAGCTCACCGTTCTCGCGACGCAGGATCAGCATCATCTTGGCGTGGGTCTTGAAGCCCACCACGCCATAGATCACCACGGCGCCGGCCTGCTGCAGGCGGCTCGCCAGCTGCAGGTTGGATTCCTCGTCGAAACGCGCACGCAGTTCGATCACCGCGGTGACTTCCTTGCCGTTGCGCGCCGCTTCCACCAGGGAGTCGACGATCTCGGAGTTGGCGCCGGCGCGGTAGAGGGTCTGCTTGATCGCCAGGACGTTCGGGTCCTTGGCGGCCTGGCGCAGGAAGTCCACCACCGGGGTGAAGGATTCGAAGGGGTGCAGCAACAGGATGTCCTGCTTGCCCACGACGCTGAAGAGGTTTTCGGCCTTCTGCAGCAGCTTGGGGATGACCGGCGTGAACGTCGGGTGCTGCAGTTCCGGATGGCTTTCCAGACCGGTGATGCTGAACAGACGGGTCAGGTTCACCGGGCCGTTGACCTGGTACAGCTCGCTCTCGCCCAGGTTGAACTGCTTGAGCAGGTAGTCCGAGAGGTTCTTCGGGCAGGTGTCCGCCACTTCCAGGCGCACCGCGTCGCCGTAGCGGCGCGAGAAGAGTTCGCCACGCAGCGCGCGGGCCAGGTCGTCGACGTCTTCGGTGTCCACCGAGAGGTCGGCGTTACGGGTCAGGCGGAACTGGTAGCAGCCTTTCACCTTCATGCCGGGGAACAGGTCATCGGCATGGGCGTGGATCATCGAGGACAGGAAGACGAAGTTGTCGCCCGGTCCACCGATGTCTTCCGGCACGCGGATGACGCGCGGCAGCAGGCGCGGCGCGGGGATGATCGCCAGGCCGGAGTCGCGGCCGAAGGCATCCACGCCTTCCAGCTCGACGATGAAGTTCAGGCTCTTGTTCACCAGCAGCGGGAACGGGTGCGTCGGGTCCAGGCCGATGGGGGTGATGATCGGCGCGATCTCGTCGCGGAAATAACGACGCACCCAGGCCTTCAGCTTGGCGGTCCAGTAGCGGCGGCGAATGAAGTTGACCTGATGCTTGGCCAGCTCCGGCAACAGGATGTCGTTGAGGATGCTGTACTGGCGGGTGACCTGCTCGTGCACCACTTCGCTGATGCGCGCCATCGCCTGATGCGGCAGCAGGCCGTCGGCGCCGGCCTGTTCGCGAGCAAAGGTGATCTGCTTCTTCAGCCCCGCGACGCGGATCTCGAAGAACTCGTCGAGGTTGCTGGAGAAGATCAGCAGGAACTTCAGGCGTTCGAGCAACGGATAGGACTCATCCAGCGCCTGCTCCAGCACGCGGATGTTGAACTGCAGCTGGGACAGTTCGCGATGGATGTACAGGCTGGTGTCATCCAGGCTCGGCACCACCAGCGGCGCCGGCACGGGCGCCGTGGCAGCAGGCACCGCGTCGACGACAGGGGCCTCGGGGGCCGGAGGAGCCACCGGAACTTCGGTGGCCTCCGTCAGGGGTTCGAGCAAAGCGCTGGGGTTGAGTCCTTCAGTGTTCATCTGCAGTTCCTGGGGGGAGATCAGGCTCCCGTCTTGAGCATTTCTGCGGCGCGTACGGCGAAATAGGTGAGGATGCCATCGGCGCCGGCGCGTTTGAAGGCCACCAGGGATTCGAGGATGACTGCGTCGCTCAACCAGCCGTTCTGGATCGCCGCCATGTGCATGGCGTACTCACCACTGACCTGATAGACAAAGGTCGGCACGCGGAATTCATCCTTCACCCGACGAACGATATCGAGGTAAGGCATGCCCGGCTTGACCATCACCATGTCGGCGCCTTCGGCCAGGTCGGCCGCGACCTCGTGCAGGGCTTCGTCGGTGTTGGCCGGGTCCATCTGGTAGCTGGCCTTGTTGGCCTTGCCGAGGTTGGCGGCGGAGCCGACCGCATCACGGAAGGGGCCGTAGTAGGCGCTGGCGTACTTGGCCGAGTAGGCCATGATGCGCACGTTGGGGAAATCCGCGAGTTCCAGGGCTTCGCGAATGGCCTGGATGCGGCCGTCCATCATGTCCGAGGGGGCCACCACCTGGGCGCCGGCTTCGGCGTGGGACAGCGCCTGCTTGACCAGCGCATCGACGGTGACGTCGTTCTGCACGTAACCATTCTCGTCGAGGATGCCGTCCTGGCCGTGGGTGGTGAACGGGTCCAGGGCCACGTCGCTGATCACACCCAGCTCCGGGAAGCGGTCACGCAGGGCGCGGATGGCGCGCTGGGCGATGCCGTCGGGGTTCCACGCTTCGGCGCCGTCGAGGGATTTCTTCTCCAGCGGAGTCACCGGGAACAGCGCCAGTGCCGGAATGCCCAGCTCGACCCAGGCCTCGGCTTCCTTGAGCAGCAGGTCGATGGACAGGCGCTCGACGCCAGGCATCGAGGACACGGTTTCGCGGCGGTTCTCACCGTCCAGCACGAATACCGGGAGGATCAGGTCGTCGACGGTCAGGACGTTTTCACGCACCAGGCGGCGGGAGAAATCGTCACGGCGGTTGCGGCGCAGGCGGGTTGCGGGGAACAGGCGGTTGGCGGGGGTAAAGCTCACAGCAGACTCCAGGGCCCGGAACGGACGCAGTGTGACAAATATAAGGGCCGATTATGACCGAATGGTAACAATCCGGGACAGCGACCCGCGGTCGCGTCGACCGCTGGGGAGGTAGATGGGCATTGTCCGCGGTCAATCTGATGGCATTCGGCACCGGTCGGAGCTTTTCCCGGGGCGCCATCCCGGTTAGGCTTCGCGTTCATTTCGCTGCGCACCCCAACCATGCTGCAACAATTTCTCCAGGATTTCGGCTACTTCGCCCTCTTCCTCGGCACCTTCTTCGAGGGTGAGACGATCCTGGTCCTGGCCGGCTTTCTTGCCTTCCGGGGCTACATGGACATCAACGCCGTGGTGGCCACGGCGTTCTTCGGCAGCTATGCCGGCGACCAGCTCTGGTACTACCTGGGCCGCCACAAGGGCCGTCAGATCCTTGCGCGCAAGCCGCGCTGGCAAGCCATGGGCGACCGCGCACTGGCGCACATCCGCCGCCACCCGGACATCTGGGTCCTGAGTTTCCGCTTCGTCTACGGTCTGCGCACCGTGATGCCGGTGGCCATCGGCCTGTCCGGCTATCCGCCGCTGCGCTACCTGATCCTCAACGGCATCGGCGCCCTGATCTGGGCCCTGGCCCTGGGCTTCGCCGCCTTCCACTTCGGCGCCGTGCTCGAAGGCATGCTCGGCAACCTCAAGCGCTACGAGCTGATGGTCCTCGGCGGCCTGCTGGCCATCGGCGGCCTCCTCTGGCTGAGGCGCCGCCTGCGCAACAACGGCAGGAAAGCCTGATCAGACGGCCAGCGCCGCCTCGCGGCGCGGCAGGCCGAACAGCGCAAGCAGACTGACCAGGCTGTACAGCCCCAGCAGTCCCCACCCCATCGCCCCCATCGGCAACAGCCCGAGCGCTGCGCCCGCCCAGAGCGCCGGCCAGTTCAGCGCCAGCCGCGCCAGCTCCAGCCAGCGCGCCCAGGGGCGGTTCTCCAGCCAGGTACCAATCGCGTAGAGGCCGAAGGCCATCCACGCCCAGGCCAGCCAGAGTCCGGTAAGCGACGCCTTGTCGCCAGTGCCCAGCAGCCAGGTGCCGGCCACCACGTAGAGGGCGAACTGCAGCCCGGCGTACCACTTCTGCGCACGGCCCAGGGGCACCTCGAACTTGATGAAGCGCGACAGGTCGGGCTTGGCCTGTGGATAACGCTCGGCCACGTCCGCCGGGCGCCAGCCGGTGCGCATGAACCAGATGCGCAGCTTGTCCCAGCGGGATTCGGCGCGTACCGCGTCGCGCCAGAGCTGCACGTAGAACTGCAGGTTGGCCCAGAGCGGGTTCCAGCTGGCCAGCGGCGTGGTCACGCCGAAGATCACCGGCTCTTCGTCCAGCTCCTCCTGGAAGGTGCCGAACAGGCGGTCCCAGAGAATGAACACGCCACCGTAGTTGCGATCCATGTACACCGGGTTCTGCGCATGGTGGACACGATGGTTGGACGGGGTGATGAAGATCCACTCCAGCCAGCCGAGCTTGGGCACATGGCGGGTATGCACCCAGAACTGGTAGAGCAGGTTCAGCGCGCCCACCGTGAAGAACACCAGGGGCGGCACGCCGGCGATGGCCATCGGCAGGTAGAAGATCCAGCCGAAGAGAAAGCCCGTGCTGGTCTGGCGCAGGGCGGTGGAGAGGTTGTACTCCTCGCTCTGGTGGTGCACGGAATGAGCGGCCCAGAGCACGTTGCGCTCATGGCCCAGGCGGTGGTTCCAGTAGTAACAGAAGTCATAGAAGACGAAGGCCAGCAACCACACCCACAGGCTACTGGCGGACATCTCGAAAAGCGCCAGGTGCTGCCAGGCGAAGGTGTAGGTCAACAGCCCCACCACCTTGGTCAGCAAGCCGCTGGTGGTCGACAGCACGCCGGCGCTCAGGCTGTTCAGGGCGTCGGCGGTGCGATAGCTGCTCCTTCCGCGCAGGCGGTCGGCGATCAGTTCGATACCGATCAGCAGGAAGAAGAAAGGCACGGCATAAAGGACATAGTTCATGGGGCAGCCTTGTCGTCGTTCTTGTCCGGTGACCCACAGGCGGCGAAGGGGGTTGGCGCGGTGCTCGCGACCCGATTCCCCGGCCTGCTAGGATTGCTCGTCAGGGTCTGTCCGATACGCCGCCGCGCTGGCGGCATTCGTCCAGTACCCGGGATGCTACTCTCGCAACCAGCCTTCCCCCTCGGCATGGCGTGCCAACCCAAGCGGCATATGACGACAGCATGCGCAAACTCCTGAAACCCGCCCTGATCGCCCTGCTTCTCCTGGCCTGCGCGGCCTTGCTCGGACTCTATCCCTATCGTGCTGCGCTGCTGCCGCAGACCGCCGACCTGCCGGCGGCAGAACAGCGCCTGGCGCCGCACCTCAGCCTGTTCACCCCGGAGGGCACCGGCCCCTTCCCCACCGTGCTGGTGTTCCACGGCTGCAGCGGCCAGAGCGCGCTGTTCATGCGCAACGTGAAAAGCTGGCTGCTGCCCGCCGGTTACGCCGTGATGTTCGTCGACAGCCATGCCGCGCGCGGCATCGAAGACTGGCGGCCGGTGTGCGACGGCAAACGCCTGTGGGGCAATGAACGCGCCATCGACGTCTACGCTGCCCTGGCGCTGGCTCGGCGCAATCCGGCCATCGACAGCGACAGGCTGGCACTTCTCGGGTACTCCCACGGCGGCTGGACCATCCTCGACGCGCTCTCCTACGACGGCAGCGCCGGCCACGGATTCCCGGCCACCGGCAAGGGCGCGCTGGCCGGCGTGCGCGGCGTGATCACCTATTACCCCTACTGCGGCTTCCCCGCCCACCTACGCGACGGCCTCGGACACAACGCCCCGGTGCTGATGTTCCTTGGCGGCAAGGACCACGTCACCGACCACCAGCAATGCCTCTCGGCCCTCGACCAGCTCGCTGGCGATCGCCTGCAGCTGGTGCAGTACGGCAATGCCGATCACGTCTTCGACCAGCGCAGCGACCTGAATACCTATCAACCCGGCCCGGCCCAGGATGCCCAGCAACGCGCACTGGCGTTCCTGCGCGAGAACCTCGGACCGGCCCAATGACCTGGAGATGTCCATGACCAAGAAAGTTGCCGTGATCCTGTCCGGCTGTGGCGTTTACGACGGCGCGGAGATCCACGAGAGCGTGATCACCCTGCTGCGCCTGGACCAGCGCGGCGCCAAGGTCCAGTGCTTCGCCCCGAACATCGCGCAGCACCACGTGATCAACCACACCACCGGCGAAGAGATGCCGGAAAGCCGCAACGTGCTGGTGGAATCGGCGCGCATCGCCCGCGGCGAAATCAAGGATGTGCGTGAACTGGCCGCCGCCGACTTCGACGCCCTGATCGTTCCCGGTGGATTCGGCGCGGCGAAGAACCTCTCCGACTTCGCCATCAGCGGCGCCAACTGCATCGTGCAGCCCGACGTGCTGGCCGCGGCCCGCGACTTCGCCGAGGCCGGCAAGCCTGTGGGGCTGATCTGCATCGCTCCGGCGCTGGCGGCGAAGATCTACGGCGAAGGCGTGACCTGCACCATCGGCAACGATGCCGGCACCGCCGCCGCCCTGGCCGAGATGGGCGCCCAGCATGTCGACTGCGTGGTCGCTGAAATCGTGGAAGACCACAAGCGCAAGCTGGTGACCACCCCGGCCTACATGCTCGCGCAATCGATCAGCGAGGCCGCCGCCGGCATCTACAAACTGGTGGACCGGGTGCTGGAACTGGCCCACTGATGTCCCCGAGCGGGCGGCTCCAGCCGCCCGCTTCGTGTCGATCCGGCCAATCCGCCCGCCTCTCCCGCCGTCCCCCTTGGCACCTTTGCCGCAACTAGGGCAGCGTCGGGCCATCGATGCTCACAGGAGGCGCCATGAGCCAGACCGACTTCATCCTCACCCCGGAACTGCAACAGGCCGTCGCCGGGTTCTTCGAGCGCATTCCCTTCAATCGCGTACTCGGCATCCAACTTGGAGAGATGACCACCGAAAAGGTGGTGATGCACCTGCCGATGAAGGACGAACTGATCGGCAACTTCGTCCACGGCATCCTCCACGGTGGCGTGATTTCCAGCCTGCTCGACGTGGTAGGCGGCGCCATGGCACTGATCGGCGCCTTCGAGCGGCACCAGCACTTATCCACAGCTGAGCGCATGGAGCGGCTGTCCAAACTCGGCACCATCGATCTGCGCATCGACTACCTGCGCCCCGGTCGGGGCCGGCACTTCACCGCCACCGCCGTGCTGCTGCGCTCGGGCAACAAGGTCGCCGTGGTGCGTTCGGAACTGCACGCCGACGACGGCACCCTGGTGGCGGTGGGTACCGGCACCTACCTCTGCGGT
The DNA here is from genome assembly GCF_029871235.1 of Pseudomonas sp. BN411. Classification (GTDB taxonomy): domain Bacteria; phylum Pseudomonadota; class Gammaproteobacteria; order Pseudomonadales; family Pseudomonadaceae; genus Metapseudomonas. The sequence goes on along the minus strand of NZ_SSOM01000073.1, from coordinate 198,313 downwards.
TGAGCGTCCGGGCGCAGACGGCCGCCCGACATCCAGTTGCGGCTGGGTACCGCCGGCCAGCTCAACGCCACCTCCCAGCCCCGTGCACTGACATGCTCAGACGCCAGCGCTGCTCCGCCCGGAGAGGGATCAGGGCACTGAGCGCTAGCCCCGGCTCAGTTTCGTCAGCAGCCGGTCCAGGGAATTGGAGAAGGCCTGTCGCTCCCGGTCGCCATAGGCCGCTTGGCCACCACCCATCTGGCCCTGGTCGCGCAGGTCGGTGAGCAGGTTGCGCACCGCCAGCCGCTCGCCCATGTTGCGCTCGTCGAACTCGCGACCGCGCGGGTCGAGCGCCGCCACGCCCTTCTTCACCAGGCGATCGGCCAGCGGTACGTCGCTGCAGATCACCAGCTCGCCGGGCACGGCATTCTCCACCAGGTAGTCATCGGCCGCGTCCGGGCCACTGGGCACCACCACCAGGCGCACGCAGGCGAAGGCTGGCTTGACCTGACTCTGCCCGGCCACCAGCACCACTTCGAACTTGCGCTTCAGGGCGAACTTGATCACCAGGTCCTTGGCCCCCCGGGGGCAGGCATCGGCATCGATCCAGACGCGCATGGGATAGCTTCCGCAGATAGGAAAAAGGGCGAAGAGTTTACACCCCTCGCCCTCCATTCAGGCTTGCGCCGCGTTGCGCTCGCGCAACCAGCTGCGCCCGTAGAGCGCTGCGATGGCCAGCAGCGCCAGGCCCTGGGCCGACAGCGTGTAGGCATCGGGATGGATGCCCAGCCAGTCGAACTCGAAGAACGGCACGGGACGAGTACCCAGTACGCCAGCTTCCTGCAGTGCCGCCACACCATGGCCGGCGAACACCACCGACAGGGCGCAGAGCAGGATGGCATTGGCGGTGAAGAAAGTGCCCAGCGGCAGCTTCGCCGAGCCGCGCAGGATCACCCAGGCCAGCCCCACCAACAGCACCAGAGCGGTGACCGCGCCGGCGATGACCATGCCATGACCAGCCGGACCGGCCTGCAGCCACAGGGTTTCGTAGAAGAGGATCACTTCGAACAGCTCGCGGTACACCGAGAAGAACGCGAGGGTGGCAAAGCCGAAACGGCCACTGCTGCTCAGCAGGTGTTCCTTGATGTAGCTCTGCCAGGCGGCAGCGTGGCGGCGGTCGTGCATCCACACGCCGAGCCAGAGCACCATCACGCAAGCGAACAGCGCGGTGAAACCTTCCATCAGCTCGCGCTGGGCACCGCCGACGTCGATCAGGAACGCCGCCACAGCCCAGGTGGCGAAGCCGGCCACAATGGCCAGGCCCCAGCCGAGGTGTACGCCGCGCACCGCATTCTCCTGGCCGGTCTTGCGCAGGAAGGCGAGGATCGCGGCCAGCACGAGGATGGCTTCAAGACCTTCACGCAGCAGGATGAGCAGGCTGGAGATGAAGCTCAGCGAGCCACTCAGGCCGTCTCCGCCCAGGAGCTCGGCGGACTTTTCCAGCTCGGCCTTGGCGTGCTCCAGCAATTGCGCGACCTGACCGACCGACTGGCGATCCTGCAGGGCCTGCCGGTACGCCATCAGCGCACGCTCGGTGGTCTTGCGCTGCACGGCATCGAGGTTGTCGAGCGAGCTTTCCACCAGCTCGAAACCTTCCAGGTAGGCCGCCACCGAGAGGTCATAGGCCTGATCGGCGTCGCCGTCGCGATAGGCCTTGAGGCTCTGCTCCAGGGTGGAACGGGTATGGGCGATCAGCTCCTTGGGCCCGCGCTGCTGGATCGGCGGCTGGGCGCGCTGAGCACGGAACAGCGCCTGGACAGCAGTGCCCTGGCTGGTACCCACTTCTTCCGGCGTGCGGCCGGCCAGCTCACCAAGGGAGATGGCCTCGCCCTTCACCGACGGGTCGGCGCTGAAGCCGGCGATGTAGCTGGCCAGGTCCCAACGCTGACGGTCGTCCAGTTGGTCGGCGAAGGCCGGCATGTCGGTGCCTTCCACGCCCAGGCCCAGGGTGTTGTAGAGGTCGTAGAGGCTCATCCGGTCCATCCGCGCCTGGTCGCGCAGATTGGCCGGCGGCGGCTCCAGGCCCATGCCCGCCGGGCCATCGCCAGCGCCGGTGTCGCCATGGCAGACGCTGCAATGCTGGGCATAGAGCGGCGCGCCACGGGCGGGGTCGGGCGTGATGAGCGGGGCCTGGCTGACCTCGTAGGTCGCCGCGAGCCGGGTGGCCAACTGGCGGGCCTGACGGGCCACGCTGGCGCCATCCTGCTTGCCTTCGACGGCCTGGTGCAGGCTGGCGACGCCCTGCTCCAGTTCCTTCTGCCCGTCACGGGCCGGCAGGGCAACGATCAGCGCCTGCAGGGCGCCGAGGAATTCGATTTGTTCGCGGTATTCGCTGGCGTCGATGACCTTGCCATCGACCACGGTGGCCGGGTAGTCGGCACCGATGTAACTGAGCAGGTGCAGGGCCTGGGCGGCGCCTTCGGTCTGGTCGGCCATCAGGCCGAAGCTGCAGACCAGCATCAGCGGCATCACGAGCCAGCTGAGCAATCTCGGAATGGGGAACATGAGTCAATCTCAAATGAGAATGGGGAAACGAATTGTTACCGTCCTAACGATTCAGCTCAACCCCGGATGTCCACCCGGATTGCGGCGGTTTGTCGCAAGGAATCCCTGAAGGCCTCATGAATACTGGCCTTCAGGTCAATTGATGAATGCTGGAAGCAGATCGGAGGAAGAAGAATTCCGACGGAATAGAGCCGGCGGCGCCGGCTCCGGGATCACACCGGTGCGCGGCGGACGGTGGCCAGCAGCGCTGCCGCACCTACGAACAGGGCGGCGAAGCTGCGGTTCATCACGCGCTGCTGGCGCGGCGTACGCAGCAGGCGCAGGACGCGGGCGGCGAGACCGGTGTAGCCGGCCATGACGATCAGGTCGACGGTAATCATGGTCACGCCCATCACCAGGTATTGCTCCACCAGCGGCGCGTGGGGATCGATGAACTGCGGCAGGACGGCGAGCATGAAAACGATCGCCTTGGGGTTGCTGAAATTCACCAGGAAGCCGCGCAACACCAGGGTCAGCGGGCGGCCGATGGGACGCTCGGCGGAGTTGTCGGCCATGTCGCTGGGCAGAGCCTTCCACTGCTTGACTGCGAGATAGACCAGGTAGACCACGCCGAACCACTTGATCAGGCTGAAGGCCAGGGCGGAGGTGGCGAGGATCGCACCGACACCGGCGGCAACGATGGCGATCTGCAGGGCCAGGCCGATCTGCAGGCCGAGGGCGTTCCAGTAGCCGCGCAGGAAACCGTACTGCAGCCCGGAGGACATGGAGGCAATGGCACCGGCACCCGGTGAAAGGCTGATCACCCAGCAGGCAACCAGGAAAGCGAGCCAGGTCTGGAGCGCCATGGCAGATACCTCGAAAACGAAAAAGGGGCAGGCCGCAGAGCCTACCCCTTCGCCAGGGCACTGCACAGTACCGTCAGCGCCAGCGGCGCACCGCTTTCTGGAAGAACAGGCTGTTGGGCACCTGCACCATGGCGCCGGCGTTGTCTTCGCTGAGGTCTTCGAGGGTGGTGTAGAACAGGTTGATGGCGACCACCCTGCCCTTCACGCCCGGCTTGTCGGCGCTTTCCACTACTTCCACCTTGTCGCCCATGCGGAACGGCCCGAGGGAGAAAATCAGCACCGCGCAGAACATGTTGGAGAGCACGCTCCAGATCGCGAAGAACGCCACCGCGGCCACGGCGGCGAAACCAGTCAGGGCGGTCCAGAGCACCTCGGCCGACACACCGAAGCGCTCCAGCACCAGCATGAAGGCGCTGCCGAGGATCATCCAGCGCAAGAGGCCGCGCAGCGGCAGCATCAGTTCCGGAGGCAGTTGTGGATAATGCGTCCCGAGGCGGGTGATGCCGCGGGTGACGATGCGCTGCACCAGCCAGGCCAGCAGCACGATCAGCAGCACCTGGGCGGCGCGGATCAGCGGCTCGCTCCAGGCCATCAGGAGTTGCAGGTCATCCATCAGTCCGCGGCCTCCAGTTGCCGCTGCAGCTCCTCCAGGGTTTCCAGGGCGAGGAGCCAGGCTTCTTCCAGTTCGGCCTCGCGGCCTTTCAGGCGCGCCTGATCGGCCAGCAGGTCACGCAGTTCGTCCTTGCGCGCCGCATCGTAAAGCGCGGAATCGCCCAAGCGTTCCTCGACGGCGGCCAGTTGCTCGTGGACCTTGCCCAGCTCCTTCTCGAGCTTGTCGGCTTCCTTCTTGTGCGGAGCCAATTGCTGGCGCAGGGCTGCGGCCGCCTGACGCTGGGCACGCTTGTCGGTCTTGTCCGGGTTCACCGGTGCGCTGGACACAGGCGCCTGGCGCGCACGGAAATCCACCAGCCAGCGGGCATAGTCGTCGAGGTCACCGTCGAAGCTCTGCACGCGACCATCGGCCACGAGCAGGAACTCGTCCGTGGTGCTCTTGAGCAGGTGGCGATCGTGGGACACCACCAGCACGGCGCCGGCGAAGTCTTGCAGGGCCATGGTCAGGGCCAGGCGCATTTCCAGGTCGAGGTGGTTGGTCGGTTCGTCCAGCAGCAGCAGGTTGGGCTTCTGCCAGGCGATCAACGCCAGGGCCAAGCGCGCCTTCTCGCCGCCGGAGAAGTTGGTCACCGCCTCGTCGCAGCGATCACCACGGAAGTCGAAGCCGCCGAGGAAGTCGCGCAGGGTCTGCTCGCGCTCGGTGGGAGCCATGCGCTGCAGGTGCAGCAGCGGGCTGGCCTTGGGATCGAGCGCATCGAGCTGATGCTGGGCGAAGTAGCCGATGGCGAGATTCTCGCCACGGGCGAGGCGGCCACCGAGGGGATCGAGGTCGCCGGACAGGGTCTTGATCAGGGTCGACTTGCCCGCGCCGTTGGGGCCCAGCAAGCCGATGCGCGCACCCGGTGCGAGCTGCAGCTTGACCTGCTGAAGCACCGTCTTGTCGCCGTAGCCGAGACGGCCTTCGGACAGGTCCAGCAATGGGCTGGAAATCTTGTCGGCCTCGCGGAAGCTGAAGTCGAACGGTGAGTCCACATGGGCCGGCGCCAGTTCTTCCAGGCGCTCCAGCGCCTTGATCCGGCTCTGCGCCTGACGGGCCTTGGTCGCCTGCGCCTTGAAGCGGGCGATGTACTTTTCCATGTGCGCACGTTGCGCCTGCTGCTTCTCGTACGCCTGTTGCTGCTGCGCCAGGCGTTCCGCACGAGTGCGTTCGAAGGCCGAGTAGCCGCCGCGGTACAGCGTCAGCTTTTGCAGTTCGAGATGCGCGACGTTGTCGACGACCGCATCGAGGAAATCACGGTCGTGGGAAATCAGCAGCAAGGTGCCCGGGTAGCCCTTGAGCCACTCTTCGAGCCAGAGGATGGCGTCGAGGTCGAGGTGGTTGGTGGGCTCGTCGAGCAGCAGTAGCTCGGAGGGGCACATCAGCGCCTGGGCAAGGTTCAGGCGCATCCGCCAGCCGCCGGAGAAGTCGCCGACGCGTCGGTCCATCTGCTCCGGGGAGAAGCCGAGGCCGGCTAGCAGCTTGCGCGCACGGGCGTCGGCCGTGTAGCCATCGGCGCTGTCCAGTTCGATGTGCAGGCGGGCGATGGCGGTGCCGTCGTGGCCCGCTTCTGCAGCGGCCAGCTCGCGCTGTACCCGGCGCAGGTGCTGGTCACCGTCGAGCACGTAGTCCACGGCCAGGCGTTCCAGGTTGTCCACTTCCTGGCGCATGTGGGCGATGCGCCAATCGGCGGGCAGCAGGCAATCGCCGGCATCGGGCCCAAGCTCGCCTCGCAAAAGAGCGAACAGACTGGATTTGCCGGCACCGTTGGCGCCGATTAGGCCGACCTTCTGGCCGGCGTGCAGGGTCAGTTCAGCGCCTTCTAGCAGGCGCTGCGGACCACGCTGTAGAGTGAGATTTTGCAGTCGGATCATGATGGCGGCGGAGTTTATCAGCTTCGTCGCCCTGCCGCCCGAGGAGCACCATGCCTTCAGACCTGTGGACTTTCGCCCTGCGCCTGTACACCGAACCCGGTGTCGAGCAGGCCTGCCTGCATCTACAGGACGGCGGTGGCGATGTCTGTCTGTTGCTCACGGCCTGCTGGCTGGGACGACGCGGCGCTGCCTTCGACGCTTCGCGCTTGGACACTCTGCTGCGCGTTTGCGAGCCGTGGCAGGAAGGGGTGGTGAAGCCGTTGCGCGCACTACGTCAGAACTGGCGCGCCCAGGCTCAGGACGACCCGGCGCTGGCCGGTTTGCGGGAACAGATCAAGGCGCTGGAACTGGAAGCCGAACGCAAGCTGCTGGCTCGTCTGGAGAGTGCCGCGGATGGTTGGGCGGAAGGCGGGATGGAGCAGGTGGAAAACTGGCTGCTGGGCTGCTGCCCAGTGCTGGAAGCAGCGGACCGCGACGCGCTCGATGTTTTGCGCGCCGCGGCCCTGGCGCTTTAGTTCGACGGCGAAGTCGGAGCGGCACCATTGCTGCTGACCGGAGCCACGCTGGCGACCGGTGCGGCGGCAGGAACGGCCGGAGCAACAGCGGCAGCCGGGGTAGCGGCGGCAGGCTTGGCGACCGGAGCCGGAGCGGCGGGCTTCGCGGCAGCGGGTTTGGCCGGAGCGGCCTTCTTCACTGCCGGCTTGGCTGCCGGTTTCTTCGCAGCGGGCTTGGCGGCAGCTGCAGGCTTGGCCGCTACTGCTGGCTTGGCTGCAGGTTTGGCAGCAGGCTTCGCGGCGGCCTTGGCAGCTGGTTTCGCAGCTGGTTTCGCAGCCGGTTTGGCTGCGGGCTTCGCGGCAGGCTTGGCGGCAGCGGCGGGTTTCGCGGCAGCCGGTTTAGCAGCCGGCTTGGCAGCAGCGGATTTTGCAGCCGGCTTCGCAGCAGGCTTGGCTGCGGCTTTGGCAGCAGGCTTCGCGGCGACCTTGGCAGCCGGTTTGGCTGCGGGCTTCGCAGCAGCAGCAGGTTTGGCGGCAGCCGGTTTCGCAGCGGGCTTGGCAGCGGCGGATCTAGCAACAGGCTTCGCGGCGGGCTTGGCTGCAACTTTGGCGGCAGGCTTGGCAGCAACCTTGGCAGCGGGCTTCGCGGCAGCCTTGGCTGCAGCAACCTTGGCAACAGGCTTGGCAGCCGGTTTCGCGGCAGGCTTGGCCGCAGCTCTGGCAGCCGGTTTCGCAGCCGGCTTCGCGGCAGCCTTGGCCACAGCGGGCTTGGCTTCGCGGGAGGTCAGCGCCTTGCTGGCGGCCTCACGCACTTTGCCCACGCCCTGGGCGAGCTTCAGGCTCTCCTGGGAGTCACGCTTGAGCTGGGCGATGTAGGTACGGGTTTCGGCCTGACGATTCTTCAGGGTCTCGAGCAGCGCTTCGAGTTCACCGATGTTGGCCTTGGCCTTGGCTTGCGCCTTGGCTTTGCCGGCCTTGGCGGAATCCTGCAGCTTGGTACGAGCGGCGTGCAGTTTTTCCTGGCTCTTGCCACGCTGCTTCTCCAGTTTGGTCAGCAGCTTTTCAGCGTCGACCGAAGCTTGGGCGCAGGCTTTTTCGAGGTGTTCGAGCAGGCTGTGGGAAAGCTGATGCAACAGGTGCAGCGGGGTGCTTACGGGCTTCTTCTTGGCCGACATGGTATGCCTCCTGGCGGGCGTTATTTGGCCCATACTAGTCGCCTGTTTCGCGAGTCGCCAGAGGCCGCGCAATTCCGCCCGCCAGGGCCTTGCGACTGATCGCCGGTGCAAGGTCTCACGAGTGCGATCCAGACCTGGACCCGCGAGGTCGGAAAACCCTCTTTGCACCGACAGCCACACAATGCCGCAATGGCTCTGGAATCAGGTTTCCAGCGAGGCTCAATACCCTGATTCCAGCGCCGTCAGGACAGTGATCAGGCCGGTTGCGAGGCCTGGCCCTGATGGGCGTTGTGCAGCACTTCGATCAGGCAGTCTTCCAGCTCGAAGCGTTCGTGAAGCAGCTGCCCGAGATTCTTCAATTCGCTAGTCAGGCAGAGATCACGGCAATCACCATTGTCGCAACGGTCGTTGAAGGCCAGCGCGACTTCGGTGATGGCTTCGATGCGAGGATAGATTTGCTTGGCGAGGTCGAGGCCGCGTTGGTCGCCAAACGCTTTCGCCTCATTGAGCAATTGCTCGTAGACCTCGAAGTGCCCTGCAGAAACATAGTCCAGCAGGACCTCACAGAACCTTTGCAGCCCTTCTGCGTTGGCGCTGGGGGCTTGTGGTTTTTCGCTCAGCGAGCTGTATACGCGGACCAGCTCATGGCGCTCCTGCAGCCAGCGGTCGATCAGCTGGTGCACGCCACCCCAACGTTCCTGAGCGTTCTGGCAACTTTCGAGCATGGTGACGACCTCACTTCCCTAATTCGGTAATGCCGTTATACGTCCGCTCCGAGACGGTTTTTTGTCGACCGGTGCAAGATCTTGGGAAGACACCACCAAAACGGCAATATTCCGGCGGCGCGTGCGGGCCAGATTATGCCCGCCGGGCAGTGCCATCAAGGCGCTGGTAAGAATAAATTCATACGAGCGTTTAAACGACAGGCCACGGCCCGTCTGGCCGGAGCCGTTTGGCCCAGGCGGCGAATTGGCGCAGTGAACGAAGGGCAGGAAAACGGCGGGAAAGTGCAGCGGCAGGGCGCATGGCAAGCCATGCGCCCTGAGGGTTCAAGCGCGGCGCAGCAGCTGATAGAGCGAGAACAGGATGCAGCCGGCGAAGGCCAGCAGGCTCCATTCGGGAATGCTCATGCCGAAGAGAGTCCAGGTCACTGCCGCACAGTCGGCGGTGCCATGGAGCATGGTCTTGACGATTTGCAGGAAGGGCCACGCCTCGATCATGTAGTCGAAGCTCGGCAGGCAGGCGGGCAACTGGTCCGCCGGCACGCTCTGCAACCAGATCTGGCGTCCGGCGAAACCCGCGCCACCTGCAGAGAAGAGCAACGCCAGCACGGCGTAGACACGCCGCCCGGTGCGCTCGGGGCCATGGATTGCCGCGATCAGGCAGACGATGCCGAAGGCGATGATGAAGACGCGCTGGACGATGCACAGCGGACAGGGTTCGAGACCCAGGGCGTGTTCGAGGTATAGCGCGCCGCCCATGACGGCAACGCAACCGAGGAATGCGAACAGGAAGAGTGAACGCGGGCTTGCCAGGGACATGGCGGCTCCGTTGGGTTATCAGGAAGGGCGTTACGGTAGTGGAAAGCGCCTTGGGCTTTCAAGGCGACCGACTAGGCTGGATGAGGTTGCCTATCCGGAGAACACCGCCATGTGTCGGCTACTCATGCTTGCCCTGCTCCTGCTGTCCGGAGTAGCCAACGCCGCGTTGCCCCTGGAGCGTATCCGGTTGCCCGAGGGGTTTCGCATCACGCTGGTAAGCGACCAGGTGCCCGATGCCCGGGAAATGACCTGGGGTGAGCGCGGCACGCTCTTCGTCGGCAGCAACGCGGCAGGTGCCGTCTATGCGCTGGACCCCGCCAGCGGCAAGGTTCGCACTGTCGCCAGCGGCCTACAGCTTCCGGTTGGAGTGGCCTACAAAGGAGGTGACCTTTACGTCTCCGCGGTCAGTCGGATTCTGCGCCTGCGCGGCATAGAGTCGCGGCTGGATTCGCCACCCAAACCAGAGGTTGTGTACACCGACCTGCCACGGGAAACCCATCATGGCTGGAAGTTCATCGCCTTCGGTCCCGACGGCAAGCTTTACGTGCCGACAGGAGCGCCTTGCAACGCCTGCGCGGAAGACCCCGACATCTATGCCGCCATCCACCGCATGAACGCCGATGGCAGCGGCATGGAGTTGGTGGCGCGCGGTGTGCGCAATACAGTGGGATTCGACTGGCACCCGCAGACAGGCGAGCTCTGGTTCACCGACAACGGTCGCGACCTGATGGGGGACGACGTGCCCGACTGCGAGCTGAATCGCCTGGAAAATGTCGGTCAGCATTTCGGCTTTCCCTACTGCCATGCCGACGATGTAGCCGACCCGACATTCTCCCAGCGTCCCTGCAGCGAGTTCGTCGCCCCCGTGGCGAAGCTGGGGCCGCACGTGGCGCCGCTCGGAGTGCGCTTCTACACCGGTGAACAATTCCCCGCGGAATACCGCAACAACCTGTTCATCGCCGAGCACGGCTCGTGGAACCGCAGCGAGAAGATCGGCTACCGGATCAAGCGGGTCGAGCTCAACCCGGACGGCAGCCTGAAACGCCAGAGCGTGTTCGCCGAGGGCTGGCTCGAAGATGGCGATGTCTGGGGACGTCCGGCAGACGTGCTGGTGACGCCAGACGGCGCGCTGCTGGTGAGCGATGACTATGCCGGGGCTGTCTACCGCATCGACTACGTAGGGAAGTGACCCCGCAGTGGCGCAACGAAAAAGGCCCGGGACTTCCCGGGCCTTTCTGCATCAGGCGATTTTCTCTGCCGGCAAGGGCAAGGCCGGCAGACGCTGGTCGAGCAAACCGAGGCCTTCCTGGAACAACTGGTTGCTGCGCTCCACTTCCCCCATCTGCGCCAGCAGACGGGCGAGTTCGGCACAGGTTTCAGGGTCACGCCGGAAGCTCAGGCTGCTCTCGAAGTACTCCCGCGCCTTGCCCCAGAGGCGATTGCGCAGGCACAGGCGGCCAAGGGTGAGCAACAGCGCACTGTCACCGGCATGCTCCTTCAACCAGCCCTCGGCCGTCTGCAGCTGACGGGCCGGGTCGCGACCACGCAGCAGGCCGTAGAAACGCACCAGGGCTTCATCGTAGCCGCGCTTGATGGCGCCACGTACGGACTCCTCGGCTTCTTCCTCGGCACCCAGACGGCGCAGTTGTTCGGCAAAAGCCAGCACCAGGCGAGGCTCATTGCGCTGGGCTGACGACAACTGCTGCCAGGCGCGAGTCAGGGGCTGCAGGGCGGTTTCGCCTTCGTTCAGCCCTTCTTCGCCGGCCTGATGCAAGCGGGCGCTCCAGACACGCAACTCGAGCTCGGCCAGTTGGCCCTCCAGCAGGGCCTTCTCCTTGCGCAAGGTCGGCAGCAGGCCAACCAGAGCTGCCCAGTCACCCCGCACCTCATGCACATGGAGCAATTGACGCAGCACCTGATGGTGACGCGGATGACGCTCGTGCACGGCCTTGAGGGTTTCCAGCGCGGCTACCGAATCGCCACGGTCCAGTTGCAACTCGGCATGGGCCAGGGCGATAGCCAGCTCGGCCTGGGGCTGACGCTCCAGCGCACGTTCCAACAGTTGCTCGGCCTCTTCGATCTGGCCGATCTTCTGCGCAGCACGGGCCGCACCCAGGTAATAGATCAGTGGCTGCGGATCACCCTCGGCAGCGCGTTTGAGGTGGCGCAGCGCGCGAGCCCAGCGGCCTTCGGCGAGATCCAGCAGCCCCTGTTCGGAGGCCAGCCGCGCGCGACGCCGGGCATTGCGCCGCGACCAGGGATTGACCACGCCGCCGGACACCGCCACCAGCCGCAGCAGGTAGCGCAGGACGATGAACAGCAGCCAGAGGGCCGCCAGCAGCGCCAGGGTCGCCCAGAGGGTGGACTCGTAACGGAAACCCTTGTAGGCCACGAGCACGTAGCCCTTGTGCTGGGCGACGGCCATGCCGATGAGGGTGGCAGCGGCACCGATTACCGCGAGGATCAGCAGGACCTTGAGCAGGCGTTTCATTGGCCGGCCTCCTTGGCCGGCTCGGCGGCGGCCGGCGCCTCGGATTCCTCAGCAGTCGCACCCGGAGTGCGCTGCAGGTAGGCCTGCAGGGCGCTCAGTGCCGGTGCGAGATCAGGCGCCTGGACCTCCACCGGCTGACCGGCAAGTTCGTCGAGGCGGGCGAGCAGCGCGCGGCTATCCGGATTCTCTTCGTTGAAGTGGCCGCTCAGTACCTCACGGGCCTGACGCAGGGACTGCTGATAGACCTGGGTCTGCCCGTGCAGCGCACCCCATTGCGCCTGCTCCAGGGCCAGCGACAGGGCGAGGCGGACCTGGGACAGGCTCTGCCCGGCCAACAGCGGCTTGATGTCCTGGCTGGCGTCCAGTTGGATGCGGAAGTAGTGCGAGAATTTCTCCAGCCACTCGGCCCAGGCGCTGCCACCGTCGCCTTCGGCGGCCATGTCCATCAGCACACCGCCTTTGTCCTCGAAGGACGGCACCAGCGGGTTGAGCTGGGCCGCCTGCTCACGCAGCGCGCCGAGCTGGAGGAACAGGCCGGTACGATCCGGCTGCTCGGTGCTGCGCAGGGCGGCAAGGCTCTTCGCCAGCTGCTCGCGAGCGGCATAGGCGCCGGGATCGTCCTGCTCGCGAAGGATGTCATCGGCGGCCTGCACCAGGGCGCTCGCACTGTGGATATCCTGCAGCGCGGAGAGCCGCAGGCTGGCCAGGCGCAGCAGGTGCTCCGCCTCGGCCAGGCGCCAGTCCTTGCGGCTGGCGCCCAGGATGGTTTCCAAACGCTGGCGCAGCTGTTGCTGATCGCCCTGCAGGTCCACCAGCAGACGGCGACGCTCGTCCAGCTCGGCAGCGCTGGGCAGTTCTTCCAGGCGTTGGGTGAGTTGCTGTTCGCGCTGGGCCAGGGCGCGGGTCTGGCCACGGGCATCCTCGACCATGCTCAGTTGTTGCTGGTCGCGGCTATCCAGGGTTCGCACCTGCCAGAGACCCCAGCTGCCCACGGCGATGCCGGCGGCACCCAGCAGCAGGGCGAACAGCGCCAGGCCATTGCCCCGAGGAGCAGGCGTGGCGCTGGCAGGGGTTACGGGTTCGGCGGCTACGGTGTGTTGCTCTTGGTTCGGGGCTTCTGCTTCGCTCACGTATCCATCCTTCGCATCAGTGGGCCGGCGCCGGATACTGCCTGAGCGCCGCCAGCAAGGCCGCGGCACTGGCGCCACGACAATCCACAACATTCTTCACGCCCGCCTCTGCGGCCTGCTCGGCCACACGCGGGCTGGGTACGAACAGGGTCAGGCGGGCCAACTCGGACCAGGCGTCGCCCGCCAGGCGCTGGAGGTTCTCCAGGCCCTGACCACTGCTGACCACCAGACCATTCAGGCGTTCCGACTCAACGCGGCGCGCCAGGGTGCCGGCCGGGTAGTCCGGCAGGCAGCGCCGATAGAGTTCCAGATAGTCGACCGCGACGCCTTGGCCGCGCAAGCGCTCGGCGAGGAATTCTCGGCCACCTTCGCCACGCATGATCAGCAGCCTGGGGTCGGGTATGGAAAGCGCTTCGGCCAGTTGCGGCAGCGTCAGCAAGGCCTCGCTATCGTCACCGTCCGCTGGCCAGGCCGTCGGCAGGCCGTACGCTTCGAGCAGGGCACCGGTGGCCGCGCCAACGCTGAACCAGCGCTGATCGGCAGGCGGTTGCGGCCAGTAGCGATCAAGCAGCTCGAGGCCGAGACGCGCCGCCGGCTTGCTGACCACCACCACCGCGCAGTAGCGATCGAGTTCAAGGATGACGCCACGCTGCTCGGGCGTTTCCTCGATGGGTTCGATGGCCAGCAACGGCAGGCTGCTGCTGAACACCTGCTGCTCGGCCAGGGTCGCGGCCAGGGCCTCGCACTCCTCGGCGGGACGCGTCAGCAGCAACCGCCAACCCGTCACGGGTGACCGGCCTCGCCGTAGACGGCCTTGAGGATGTCACCGGCGCCCTGTTCCAGCAGCTCATCGGCGACCTTCACGCCCAGCGCTTCGGCATCGGCGGAGGCGGCACGGGCTTCGGCACGCAGCAGCTTGCCGCCGTTGGGCTCACCGACCAGGCCGCGCAGCCAGAGCTGGTCGCCTTCGAGGATCGCGTAGCAGGCGATGGGCACCTGGCAACCACCATTCAGGTGCTTGTTCAGGGCGCGCTCGGCGGTGACGCGCAGGGCAGTCGCCTGGTGATGCAGGGGCGCCAGCAGGGCATGGATTTCGCTGTCCGCGGTGCGGCACTCGATGCCCACGGCACCCTGGCCACCGGCCGGCAGGCTGTCCTCGACGCTGATGGAGGAACGGATGCGGTCCTCGAAACCCAGGCGGATCAGGCCGGCGGCGGCGAGGATGATGGCGTCGTACTCACCGGCATCCAGCTTGGCCAGACGGGTATTCACGTTGCCACGCAGGAACTGGATCTTCAGGTCCGGCCGACGGGCCAGGAGCTGGGCCTGGCGACGCAGGCTGGAGGTGCCGACCACGCTGCCGGCCGGCAGGGCGTCGAGGCTGTCGAAGCGATTGGAGACGAAGGCGTCGCGCGGGTCTTCACGCTCGCAGATGCAATACAGGCCGAGACCTTCGGGGAAGTCCATGGGCACGTCCTTCATGGAGTGCACGGCGATGTCGGCCTCGTTCTCCAGCAGGGCGGTTTCCAGCTCCTTCACGAACAGGCCCTTGCCGCCGATCTTCGCCAGCGGCGCGTCGAGCAGCTTGTCGCCCTTGCTCACCATGGGCACCAGGCTGACCCTGATGCCAGGGTGCGCTTCTTCAAGACGGGCTTTGACGAATTCGGCCTGCCACAGGGCCAGGGCACTCTTGCGGGTGGCGATGCGGATCTCGCGGGACATGATCATTTCCGGAAACGGTAATGCCCGGAATCATAACAGGCCCGCGCATTGCCAGGGCGCGGGGGGATGTCGCGCAGCGACACGGTTTGTCGAAGAAACGCAGCCGAAACGGAACGAGCCGACTGACGGCCCGCTACAGGTTGTTCATCAGTTTCCGCACACCGGCCACATGGCGGCGGCTGACGGTCAGGGCCTCCCCGTTCATACCCTTGAGGTAGAGCTGGAAGTGGCCCAACGGAGTGCGCTGCAGCCGCTCGATTCGCTCGCGGGCCACCAGGGCGTTGCGGTGGATGCGCACGAAACGGTCGCCGAACTCGTCTTCCAGCGCCTTGAGGGGCTCATCCAGCAGCACCTCGCCATGTTCATGACGCAGGGTCACGTACTTGTGGTCGGCGATGAAGAAGATCACCTGATCCAGGGGGATCAGCTCGATGCCTTTCCGGGTCCGGGCGCTGATGTGACTTCGGGGACCGCTCCCGCTGACCGCAGCAGGGCGGGTCAGCGCAGCGAGTTGCACACGGTTGGGTCGCTCGGCCTTCTTCAGCGCCTCGGCCAGGGACTCGGAGCGCACGGGTTTGACCAGGTAGCCCACGGCACTGACCTGAAAGGCCTCCAGGGCGAATTCGTCGTGTGCCGTGCAGAAGATCACCGCCGGCGGCGCTTCGCGTTCACAGAGCTTGGCGGCCACCTGCAACCCGTCCAGGCCTGGCATTCGAATGTCGAGCAGAACGACATCCGGCTTGAGGCTGTCGATCAAGGTGAGCGCCTCCTCGCCATTGCTGGCGGCAGGCTCCAGTACTCGGTACCCCTCGAGGTCGCCGACCAGTCGGCTGAGGCGCTCGCGGGCTAGGGGTTCATCGTCGACGATCAGGACATTCATATCGCACGGGCTTCCTGCGTGAGTCTCGCACAAGGATAGCGTAGACAGGTGAAGTGGCGGCCGTCACGGCGCTCCACGCTGAGACTTGCCCGCGGCCCGAAAAGTGCCGTCAGGCGCGCGTCGATATTGCGTAGAGCCTGCTGGGTTCCACGCGATGGCGACTGCCCCTGGACCTCTTCGTAAGGGTTGCTCACGCAGAGGCGGAACATGCCATCGCGATAATCCGCTTCGATCTTTACCAGCCCCCCTTCGATGCGCGGCTGGATGCCATGGATCAGGGCATTCTCCAGCAACGGCTGCAGCGTCAATTGGGGGATGGGTAGATCGTCCGGTACTTCATTCACCTGCCAATCCAACTGTAGCCGGTCTCCGAGACGATATTGCTCGATCGAGAGATATCGTTTCGCCAATTCCACTTCCTCGCCCCAGTCGACCAGGGTGCCGGGCTTGGCCAGGCTGGCACGGAATATGTCGGAGAGGTCGAGTACGGCCTGCTCGGCCTTGTCTGGATCGATCACCACCAGGCTCGCGATGCTGTTCAGGCTGTTGAACAGGAAGTGCGGGCGGATGCGCGCCTGCAGGGATTCGATGCGTGCCTTGAGCTCGGCCTGCTGCTGCTTGCGCCACTGGCTCTGCAGATAGAAGTAGCGCAGCAGCAGCGCCGACATGATCAGGCTGATCAGTCCATGGCGCAGGTAAAGGTTGACCTCGCCATTGCGCGGCAGCGGTCCGCCGAGGTCGAAGTAGTCGGCCACCGCGGTGCCGGCCAGGGTCAGGCCCACCACCAGGGCGCAGCACAGGCTTCCTGCCAGGGCCGCCCGCATGCGCGCCAGCAATGGTCTGAGCTGGCACAACACCGCCGCCGAGAGCAGGACGATCCACTGCACGAAAAGGGAGGTCAGAGCCAGGCGCACCCAGTTGAAACTGGGCAGCATGGGCTCGGCCAGCACCAGCACCAACACCAGCAGTTCGGCCAGCAGCACCAGTCCGAGCAAAGCCTCGGGCAGGCACAACTCCGGCAGGAAGAAATCGTCGTTGGCGGTTTTGGAACGCGCTTTCTTTTTCAGGCGCTTTGGCATCCCGGACATATCCCCAATGGCCCGGCGAGCGACCAGCCGGGGTCGCCGGGCAAAAGCCTGTACTGAACCATCAAACCCACGGAAATTCCGTGAAGGCAGCGGCAAACTGCCCAACCCCCGACCGGACAGGCCGCGCCGGTTTTTCCGGCAACACTGTTATTATCGACGGTATTTTCCGGCCCATCGGCTTTCTTTCACCTTCCGCACCGAGTGAACCCATGAGCACCGACAAGACCAACCAGTCCTGGGGTGGCCGCTTCAGCGAGCCCGTCGACGCCTTCGTCGCCCGTTTCACCGCGTCCGTAGACTTCGACAAGCGCCTGTACCGCCACGACATCATGGGCTCGATCGCCCATGCCACCATGCTGGCACAGGTCGGCGTGCTCAGCGACGCCGAGCGCGACGCCATCATCGACGGCCTGAAGCAGATCCAGGGCGAGATCGAGGCCGGCAGCTTCGACTGGCGCGTGGACCTGGAAGACGTGCACATGAACATCGAAGCGCGTCTGACCGACCGCATCGGCGTCACCGGCAAGAAACTGCACACCGGCCGTTCGCGCAACGACCAGGTCGCCACCGACATCCGCCTGTGGCTGCGCGACGAAATCGACACCATCCTCGGCGAAATCACCCGCCTGCAGCAGGGCCTGCTGGGTCTGGCCGAAGCGGAAGCCGACACCATCATGCCCGGCTTCACCCACCTGCAGACCGCCCAACCTGTGACCTTCGGCCACCACCTGCTGGCCTGGTTCGAAATGCTCAGCCGCGACCACGAGCGCCTGGTGGACTGCCGCAAGCGGGTCAACCGCATGCCGCTGGGCTCGGCCGCCCTGGCCGGCACCACCTACCCGATCCAGCGCGAGATCACCTGCCAGCTGCTCGGCTTCGACGCCGTTGGCGGCAACTCCCTGGACGGTGTGTCCGACCGTGACTTCGCCATCGAATTCTGCGCCGCCGCCTCCCTGGCGATGATGCACCTGTCGCGCTTCTCCGAAGAGCTCGTGCTCTGGACCAGCGCCCAGTTCCAGTTCATCGACCTGCCCGACCGCTTCTGCACCGGCTCCTCGATCATGCCGCAGAAGAAGAACCCCGACGTGCCCGAGCTGGTACGCGGCAAGTCCGGCCGGGTGTTCGGCGCCCTCACCGGCCTGCTGACCCTGATGAAGGGCCAGCCGCTGGCCTATAACAAGGACAACCAGGAAGACAAGGAACCGCTGTTCGACGCCGCCGATACCCTGCGCGACAGCCTGCGCGCCTTCGCCGACATGGTTCCGGCGATCAAGCCCAAGCGCGAAATCATGCGCGAAGCGGCCCGTCGCGGCTTCTCCACCGCCACCGACCTCGCCGACTACCTGGTGCGCAAGGGCCTGCCCTTCCGTGACTGCCACGAGATCGTCGGCCACGCGGTGAAGTACGGCGTGGACACCGGCAAGGACCTGGCCGAAATGAGCCTCGTCGAACTGCGCCAGTTCAGCGACCAGATCGGCGACGACGTCTTCGCCGTGCTGACCCTGGAAGGTTCGGTCAACGCCCGTGACCACATCGGTGGCACCGCTCCGAACCAGGTCCGCGCTGCCGTCCAGCGTGGCAAGGACCTGCTGGCCACCCGCTGACAGCTCTCCGGGCGGCAGCCCACGCCGCCCGGTTTCCCCCGACGACAGGACATCGCCATGACCGACGACATTGATGACGGTGAAGAGGCCTTCGCCGAGGCCACCCTGACCCAGGCCATCGAGAACCAGATCGAGGCCGGCGAACCGCCTGCCGCTCGCGCCACCTTCAACAAGCTGACCCTGGTGGGTTATGAGCGCGAGGAAATCCTCCAGCTGATGGCCCTGGTCCTGGCCCACGAAATCGACGCCATGCTCGCGGCGGACCGCCCCTTTGACACCGAATGGTACGAAAGGGCCTTGCGGGCACTGCCGGACCTGCCCGAAGATCAGGCCTGACCTCGCCTACACTCCACAAACTCCAGATTCCGGCCGGCCATCGCCGGCCTTTGCAGTACAACAAGAACTAGGAGCGACCATGGTCTTCACCCCCGAACTCATTGCGGAATTCGAACTGCTGGCCCTGTTCAACCTGGACAACTCCCAGGAAGGCCTGAAGGTTCACAACAACGCCAACCCCAAAGCACAGGCCGCAGTCATGCGATTGCACCAGAAAGGCCTGATCACCCAGCCCGACGGTGGCTACCTGACCAGCCTCGGACTGGATGCAGCCGAACACGTCCAGGCCCTGCGCACCATCCTCGTGCCCCAGCCCGCCTGACGCCGCCGCTCAAGTCGGCAACATAACGGGCGATACAATGCGGAGGCTTGCCGGCGGTAAAGGCCGCCGGCAAGCCTTCAGCATCGGGACATGAACAGAGCATGACGCGCACCCAGGAAATCCGCCCGGACATCGACGACGGCATCGACCGCAAGGTCCTCGCGCAGCTGCGCGCCCGCTTCCTCAAAATCAACGACGGCCGCCTGGATCGTGCCATGCAGGCCCTGTCCACCCGCCAGCAGCTGGTCCTGAAGCTGTTGCCGTTGCTGTTCCACGTCAATCACCCGCTGCTTCCCGGCTACGTATCCGGCACCACACCTGCCGGGCTCTCCGCCTTCGAGCCTGATGACGACCTGCTGGCCGAAGCCCAGCGGCTGACCCGCTCCTTCGCCTACAAGGCGCGACGCGGTCCGCAGCCGACGCCCATCCACGGCCTGTTCCTGATGGGCAGCCTGGGCACCATCGCCCAAGCCGAACAGAGCGACATGGACATCTGGGTCTGCCACGCCCCGGAACTGGATGCCGCCGCCATCGCCGAGCTGCAGCGCAAATGCACGGCCCTGGAAGAGTGGGCGGCCGGCCAGGGTGCCGAGGCGCACTTCTTCCTGATCGACCCGGCGCGCTTCACCCAGGGCGACCGCGAAACGCGGCTGACCTCCGACGACTGCGGCACCACCCAGCATTACCTGCTGCTGGACGAGTTCTATCGCACCGCCATCTGGCTCGCCGGGCGCACCCCGCTCTGGTGGCTGGTGCCGGTGTACGAGGAAGCACGCTACGCCGAATACACCAGCACGCTGCTGTCCAAGCGTTTCATCCGTGCCGAGGAAGTTCTCGACCTTGGCCACCTGGCGCACATTCCCCCTGGCGAGTTCATCGGCGCCAGCATGTGGCAGCTGTACAAGGGCATCGAGTCTCCCTACAAGTCCGTACTCAAGCTGCTGCTCACCGAGGTCTACGCCAGCGAGCACCCGCGAGTGGCCTGCCTGTCGTTGCGCTTCAAGGAAGCGGTCTACGCCAACCGCCTGGACCTGGATGAGCTGGACCCTTACATGGTGGTTTACCGCCGCCTGGAGGAGTACCTGCGTGAGCGCAACGAGACCGAGCGGCTGGAACTGATTCGCCGCTGCCTTTACCTCAAGGTGAACAAGAAGCTCAGCCGGCCGCCGCGCAACCGCAGCAAGAGCTGGCAGCGGTTGTTGCTGGAGCGTCTGACTGCCGAGTGGCACTGGCAGCCTCGACAACTGGCGATGCTGGACAGCCGTAGCCAATGGAAGGTGCGCCAGGTGCTGGCCGAGCGTCGCGCGCTGGTCAATGAACTCACCTACAGCTATCGCTTCCTGTCCCAGTTCGCACGCAACGAACAAGCCATCGGAACCCTCAGCAGTCGCGATCTGGGCGTGCTCGGACGGCGCCTCTACGCCGCCTTCGAACGCAAGGCGGGCAAGGTCGAGTTCATCAACCCGGGGATCGCCCCGGACATCGCCGAAGACACACTGACCCTGGTGCAATGCCCCAGCCCGGACGCCGGGGGCGAGACCCAATGGGCGCTGTTCTCCGGCAGCCTGAATACCCTCGAGTGGCGGGACTTCGCGCCGCTCAAGCGCAGCCGCGAACTGATTCCCCTGCTCGCCTGGTGCCACCGCAACGGCGTGATCGATGCCGGCACCCGCCTTTCCCTGCATCCGGGCACCAGCGACCTGACCGAACAAGAGCTGTCCAACCTGCTGGCCAGCCTGCAGCAAACGTTCCCCCAGCCACTGGGGCAGGTGGATGAGAACGCCCTGTTGCGCGCGGGAGTTCCGTCGGAAGTGCTGCTGCTGGTGAATGTCGGGGTCGACCCGCTGAAGCAGCACAGCCAGAAGAACCTCCACATGACCACCGAACGTACCGACGCCCTGGGCTACTCCGGGGTGCGCGAGAATCTGGTGGTGACCATCGATCAGGTCATCCTGAACAGCTGGAACGAGATGCTGGTCAGCCGCTACGACGGCCCGGATGCCCTGCTCGCCTGCCTGCGTGACTACCTCAACAGCCTGCCTGCCAGCGGCGAACGGCCCGGCCTGCGGGTGCGCTGCTTCTGCCGCAACCGTGCCCAGGCCATCGGCCAGCGGGTGCAGGAGCTGTTCGACGACGCCCAGGAGCTGCTCGGTGCTGCCGGAGTACCGCGCTTCCTGCTGCAGGTGCAGCAGCGCTTCCATGTGCTGCAACTGGAACCGGGCCAGGTCAGCCACGCGAGCCTCACCGACCTGCCGGCCCTGGTGGAACACCTCGGCCGCGACCTGCCGGGCTACAGCCCGTTGCAGCTGGACCGACATGCGCTGGAGGATCAGGACCTGGCGGTCATCCTGCCCCTGGGCCGGCCGAACTGCATCCAGGTGTTCTATCGCCAGGTTGGTGAGATCGCCGAAATCAGCCTGCTGGACGAACACAACGCCCTGTGGCGCCAGCGCCTGCCATTCCGCGATGAACAGAGCCTGCTGACACCGCTGCACCGTTTCCTGCAGTCGTTGCTCTACCGGCGCAATGCCCTGCTGCCGCTGGACAACCCCATGGCCGTGCCGACACCGGAAATCTTCTATTACGAGGTGGTGCGTCAAGGCCGCCAGCTGGAGCGCCGCGCAGCGCCGTCAGCAGCGGTCAGCCATCCGTTCTACGACGTGCAGGCCATCGTCGAGCCGGCCGAGCAGGGACAGGTGCATGTGACCCTCTACTGCAACCACCGGGAGTTCTCCGAGCTGGAATACGGTGCCGGCCTGTTCGCCGCCGTGGCCCGGCATATCCTCGCCCAGCGCCGCGAACCGGAACGCTACCCCTGCTACATCACCGACCTCGACCTGTCGCGGGTTCCGGGCAGGGGCCAGGCGCAGACGGTGCACTACCTGCGCTACAAGGTTGAACTGGAAGAAAGGCTGAACCGCGCATTGCGAGAAAGCTAAATGCAGGGCGAGGTCCTGTCGTAGGTTGTGGCTGAGCCCACGAAGCCCAACGACCGGAATCAACTGGCAACGTTGGGCTTCGCAAAGCTCAGCCCAACCTACAGCCCCGAACCGGGCCCGGAGAAATGGGGCTTGTGGGGGGCGAATTTATTCGCCAAGGGCGGCGAAGCTGCCCCCATGTGAACCACAGAGGGCGAACCTGCGGTCCGCTTGGCGATTGAAATCGCCCCTACAACAGTTCAGCCCGAAAACGCAGCAGAAGCTGAATCAGCGCGCGTATTCGCCAGCTGCTTCGGGCTGGTACTCGACGGCCAGCAGCGTCAGCTTGAGGGTCTTGCCGCCGGGCACCGGCCAGTCGATGTGCTGGCCGACGGACAGCCCGAGCAGTGCGCTGCCTACCGGGGCGAGGATGGATACCTTGCCTTCGCCACCCGCGTCTTCCGGGTAGACCAGGGTCAGGTGGTAGTCCTTGCCACTGCTTTCCTCACGGCAATGCACGCGGGAATTCATGGTGACGACGCCCGGCGGAACCTCCTCGTGGCCAACCACCTGGGCGCGAGCCAGCTCGCGTTCCAGCGCCTCGGCGGCGGGGCCGAACTCCTCCAGGCTGTCGAGCAGGCGCTCCAGGCGTTGCAGGTCGAGACGGGTAATGGTGATGGACGGGTGGGTGTTCATGGCGAACGCGCGACTCCTTTGCAGGTTACGAAAAAAGCAAAACCCCGCCCGAAGGCGGGGTTTCAGATTCTGTCTGGCCGGGCAACTTGTCCGGAAGCCCGACAGTACGTCAGGCCGCCTGCAATTGGCAAGACCGCCCGGTCAGCCCGGCGCGGACCGCCGTCTTTGCTGGGCGGAAGCGCAGATTTCGCGGCGCCGTTGGTCGCTGGCCCCGTTCCACTCGCAGATTTCCGCCAGGGTACGGCCACAACCTACGCACACGTCGCTGTCGTCCAGACAACAGCGTCGGATGCATGGCGACGGGTAGCGTGCCGAAGGCGCGCTGTCAGAGTTCGTCGAACTCAATGTCTTCGCCCGCCTGCTCGCGGGTCACGCGGTTGAGCAGCTCGCCCAGGGGCTCTTCGCTGCTGTCGCAGATCCAGCGACCGCTGGCCTTGTCGTAGTCGAAGTGGAATCCCCCCGAACGCGCCGCCACCCAGAGCTGGCGCAGCGGCTCCTGGCGGCTGAAGATCAGCTGGCTGCCGTTCTCGAAGCGCACGGTCAGGACGCCGCCGCTGTTTTCCAGGTCCAGGTCCAGGTCGCTGTCGTCGAACACGTCTTCCACGCGTTCCTGGACTTCGTCCACCAGATCGTGGAACTGGGCTTCGCTCAAACTCATCAGGGTCTACCTCAGGGCATTAATGGGGGTGAAGGGCGACGGTAGTCACCCAGGCTCTGTCCGGTCCAGCGGCGAAAGGCGCGGCCCAGGGAGCCGGGCTCGCTGAATCCGACCAGGAAGGCGATATCGGCCAACTCAAGGGCGGGGTCGCGCAAATAGTGCAGCACCAGTTGCTGGCGCGTCTCGTCCACCAACTGGCTGAAGGATAACCCGGCCTCGCGCAGGCGGCGCTGCAAGGTACGCGGGCTCAACGCCAGAGCCTCGGCCAGGCGCTCCAGGTCCGGCCCTTCGGCGGACAGCTGTGCGGCCAGCAGTTCACGGGCGCGGTCCAGCACGCTGTGGCCCTGGCGCAGCTCGCCGAGCAGGCGCTCGGCGTAGTCGTCGAACAGCCGGCGGACATCGGCATCGGCCTGACCGAGGGGCGTGGCCAGCAGGCGCTTGGGAAAGACCAGCGCGTTGTCCGTCTGACCGAACAGCACCGGGCAACGGAATATCCGCTGGTACTCCGTGGTGTCCGCTGGCGCCGGATGCTGGAAGCGCACCTCGGTGGGCGGAATGTCCAACCCGGTGATCCAGCGGCCGAAGGTCACCCAGCCGGAAAGGGTTTCTTCCGCCAGCAGGGCACGTTGCTGCGGCAACATGGATTCCCAACTGTGCGCCACCTGGGGCTCCAGGCCTTCGCGGGGCGGCTCGTCGGCCAGTTCGACGCGGCCCAGGTTGCCCACCAGCGCCGCATAGCGCGCCTGGCGATGCAGGGCGTCGGCCAGGGTCGCGCAACTCATCAGCAGGAAACCCAGCACCCCGTAGTGGCCTGGGCGCACCGCTTCGCCCAGGTGCAGGCCTAGGTAAGGATCGCCGGACAACCGCGCAGCATGGCCCAGCAGCTCGAGGTAGGCACTGGCAGCGATGCGCTGGTCGCGCTGGGTGAGAATCGCAGGAGTCAGCTGGACATGGCCAAGCAGCTCGGCAGGGGCCACACCGAACTGTTCGATGCGCTCCACCAGGCCTTGCAGATAGGCGACCGAGACCGAGCCGGCGAGGGTTGCGGCGTTGTCCATGAGAGCTCCTTTTCAAGCCGCCAATGCTAGCTCCGCACAGGCCCGCAGGCCACGCCGGACGGGAATTTCACTGAATAGGCAAGGCGTCGGGGGGTCGGTATACTCCGGAACAATTCACGTTTTCTGCAAGGATTCCGTCATGAAGCGACTCCACGCCCCCTTCGTCGCGCTGCTCGCCGTCGCCTGCCTGCTGGCCGGCTGCGGCCAGAAAGGCCCGCTCTACATGCCTGACGACGAAAAAGCAGCGAAAGAACACCAGAAAGACGTGTACATCCGCTGATCGGGGGAGCAGTCATGGACGCTTTCACGTACCGCGACGGCGAGCTGTTCGCGGAAGGCGTAGCGCTGTCCGATATCGCCGCTCGCTTCGGCACGCCCACCTATGTCTATTCCCGCGCAGCCATCGAGGCCGGCTACAAGGCTTATGCCGATGCCCTGGCCGGCAATGCGGGCATGGTCTGCTACGCGGTCAAGGCCAATTCCAACCTTGGCGTGCTGAACCTGCTGGCCCGTCTGGGTGCAGGTTTCGACATCGTTTCCAGCGGTGAGCTGGAGCGCGTGCTGGCCGCAGGCGGCGACGCCTCGCGCATCGTTTTCTCCGGCGTCGGCAAGAGCCGCGACGACATGCGCCGCGCCCTGGAAGCCGGTGTGCACTGCTTCAACGTCGAGTCGCGCAATGAGCTGGAGCGCCTGCAGAACGTGGCTGCGGCCATGGAGATGAAGGCGCCCGTATCCCTGCGGGTCAACCCGGACGTGGATGCCGGCACCCATCCGTACATCGCCACCGGCCTGAAGGAAAACAAGTTCGGCATTTCCATAGACGAAGCCGAAGCCGTCTATGTCCAGGCCGCCAGCCTGCCGAACCTCGACGTGATCGGTGTCGACTGCCACATCGGTTCCCAGCTCACCAGCCTGGAGCCCTTCCTCGATGCCCTCGACCGCCTGCTGGCCCTGATCGACCGCCTGAACGAGCGCGGCATCAAGATTCGCCACCTGGACCTCGGCGGTGGTCTTGGCGTGCGCTACCGCGACGAGCAGCCGCCGCTTCCCGGCGAGTACATCCAGGCCGTACGCCAGCGAATCAAGGGGCGCAACCTGGAGCTGCTGTTCGAGCCCGGTCGCTCCATCGTCGCCAATGCCGGCGTGCTGCTGACCCAGGTCGAATACCTCAAGCACACAGAACAAAAGGATTTCGCCGTGATCGACGCGGCCATGAATGACCTGATCCGTCCGGCGCTCTACGAGGCCTGGATGGACGTGGTGCCAGTGCAACCGCACAGCGGCGCCGAGCGCACCTACGACCTGGTTGGCCCGATCTGCGAGACAGGCGACTTCCTCGCCCGCGAGCGCAATCTGGTGCTCGCCGAGGGCGACCTGCTGGCGATTCGCTCCGCCGGCGCCTACGGTTTCGTGATGAGCTCCAACTACAACACCCGCGGCCGCGCCGCCGAGGTGCTGGTGGATGGCGAGCAAGCCTTCGAGGTGCGCCGCCGCGAAACGATCGAAGACCTTTACGCCGGCGAAAGCCTGCTGCCGCAGTGAGGGCGCATCCATGCTATTGCGCTTCACCAAGATGCACGGCCTCGGCAACGACTTCATGGTCCTCGACCTGGTCAGCCAGCACGCCCATATTCAGCCCAAGCACGCCAAGCAGTGGGGCGACCGCAACACGGGTATCGGTTTCGACCAACTGCTGATCGTCGAAGCACCGACCAACCCGGACGTCGACTTCCGCTACCGCATCTTCAACTCCGATGGTTCGGAAGTGGAGCAGTGCGGCAACGGCGCGCGCTGCTTCGCCCGCTTCGTCATCGACAAGCGCCTGACGGTGAAGAAGCGCATCCGCGTTGAAACCAAGAGCGGCATCATCGAACTGGATGTCCGCCCGGATGGTCAGGTGACCGTGGACATGGGACCGCCACGCCTGGTCCCACAGCAGATTCCCTTCGTCGCCGACGCCGAAGCCCTGAACTACCCGGTGGAAGTGGACGGCCAGACCGTCGAGCTGGCAGCCATTTCCATGGGCAACCCCCATGCCGTGCTGCGCGTTGATGACGTCGCCAGCGCCCCGGTACACAGCCTCGGGCCGAAGCTGGAGCACCATCCGCGCTTCCCCCAGCGGGTAAACGTGGGCTTCCTGCAGATCGTCGACCGCAAGCAGGCGAAACTGCGCGTCTGGGAACGTGGCGCCGGGGAAACCCAGGCCTGCGGCACCGGTGCCTGCGCCGCAGCAGTCGCCGCGATCCGCCAGGGTTGGATGGACTCCCCGGTACAACTCGAACTGCCTGGTGGCCGCCTCTCCATCGAGTGGGCCGGCCCGGGTCAGCCCGTTATGATGACCGGACCCGCCGTCCGCGTATTCGAAGGACAGGTTCGCCTATGACCGACCAGCACCAGGAACCCCCGCAGCACCTCGACTCCGAGACGGTGGCCGCTTACCTGCGCCTCCATCCGGAGTTCTTCGTCCAGCATGAAGAGCTGATTCCCGAGATGCGCATCCCCCACCAGCCCGGCGACGCCGTGTCCCTGGTGGAACGCCAGGTGAAGCTGCTCCGCGAGCGCAACATCGAGATGCGCCATCGTCTTTCGCAGCTGATGGACGTAGCGCGGGAAAACGACCGGCTGTTCGACAAGACCCGTCGCCTGGTGCTCGACCTGCTCGACGCCTCCAGCCTGGAAGAAGTGGTAGGCGCAGTGGAAGACAGCCTGCGTCACGAGTTCCAGGTGCCCTTCGTCAGCCTCATTCTGTTCAGCGAAAACACCCTGCCGGTTGGGCGTAGCGTCACTGTCGCCGAAGCGCATCAGAGCATCGGCGGCCTGCTGGCCGGCGGCAAGACCATCTGTGGCGTGCTGCGCGGCCATGAGCTGGAGTTCCTGTTCGGCGCGCAGGAGCGCGACCAGGTCGGCTCGGCGGGCGTGGTCAGCCTGAGCTACCAGGGCTTGCACGGCGTACTCGCCATCGGCAGCCCGGACCCGCAGCACTACAAGAGCTCCCTCGGCACCCTGTTCCTCGGCTACATCGCCGAAGTCCTGGCCCGAGTACTGCCGCGCTTCGCGACACCCCTGCGTTCGGTGAGATAAGCCGCAGCGCATTCCAAGGAAGTCCCATGAATGCCGACCTGGACGCCTACCTGAGTCACCTGCGCAGCGAGCGCCAGGTGTCGGCCCATACCCTGGACGGCTACCACCGCGACCTGCTCAAGGTGCGCGCGCTGTGCGAGAAGTACGGCATCGCCGATTGGAACGACCTGGACGTCCGCAGCCTGCGCAGCTTCGTCGCCCGGCTGCACCAGGACGGCCTGTCCAGCCGCAGCCTCGCGCGCCTGCTGTCGGCCGTACGCGGCCTCTACCAGTACCTGATCCGCGAAGGCCGTTGCCGTCACGATCCGGCCAATGGCCTGGCCGCGCCCAAGGGCGCCCGCCGACTGCCACGCGCCCTCGACGCCGACCGAGCCCAGCAGTTGCTGGACGGTGGCGTGGAAGACGATTTCATCGCCCGCCGCGACCAGGCCATGCTGGAACTCTTCTATTCCTCCGGCTTGCGCCTTTCCGAACTGGTGGGGCTGGACCTCGACGGCCTGGACCTTTCTGCGGGCCTCGTGCGGGTGCGCGGCAAGGGCAACAAGACCCGCGAGCTGCCGGTAGGCAGCAAGGCCCGCGAGGCCATGGAAGAGTGGCTGCCCTTGCGCGCGGCAGCCAATCCGGGCGACCGCGCGGTATTCATCAGCCGACAGGGCCGCCGCCTGACGCCTCGCGCCGTACAGCTGCGAGTACGCGAGGCCGGCGTTCGTGAACTGGGCCAGCATTTGCATCCGCACATGCTGCGGCATTCCTTCGCCAGTCATATGCTGGAGTCATCCCAGGACCTGCGAGCCGTACAGGAACTGCTCGGCCACGCCGACATTTCCACAACCCAGATTTACACCCACCTGGACTTCCAGCACCTTGCCTCGGTCTACGACCAGGCCCACCCAAGGGCGAAGCGAAGGGGAGCAGACGAATGAGTATCCAGCTGATCACTTTCGACCTGGACGACACCCTCTGGGACAACCGGCCGGTGATCGAAGGCGCCGAAACCGCCATGCGCGACTGGCTGATGGAACACACCCCCGCGCTGGGCACCCTGCCGGTGGAACACCTCTGGGCCATTCGCGGCGAGATCCTCGCTGCGGAGCCGAGTCTCAAGCACCGCCTCAGCGAATTGCGTCGCCGCACCTTGCGTCGCGCCCTGGAGGGTGTCGGCTACTCCGCTGACGACGCCGTCGACCTGGCCGAAGGTGCCTTCCAGGCCATGCTCCAGGCACGCCACCGCATCACTTTCTTCCCCGATACCGTGCCCACCCTGGAGCGCCTCGCGATCCGCTACAGCCTGGGCGTGATCACCAATGGCAACGCCGATGTGCGCCGCCTGGGCCTGGCCGACTACTTCAAGTTCGCCCTCTGCGCCGAGGAACTGGGCATCGGCAAACCCGACCCGGTGCCTTTCCTCGAAGCGCTGAAGCGCGGCGGCGTCAGCGCCGGGGAAGCCGTGCACATCGGCGACCATCCGGCGGATGACATCGAAGGCGCTCGCCGAGCCGGCCTGCGCGCCATCTGGTTCAACCCGCTGGGCAAGGAATGGAGCGGCGAACAGCTGCCCGATGCCGAAATCACCAGTCTGCGGGAGCTGCCCGAGGTACTGGCACGCTGGGCCAGGTGGCACTGAGGGTAGGAGCCACTCCGCCCACAAGGCTGCGACTCATGGCCGGCGCACCCGGCAAGGTCGGCCTCGTTCCGCTCGTCACGCCGTTTTTCCCACACCCATGAAAAAGCCCGCCAATGGCGGGCCTTTCGACGGGGGCCGACCTCAGATGGGGCGGCTGCCGTACTTGCTGTCCGGCTTCTTCGGCGGGTCGGCAACCACGTTGGGTTCGACCTCTTGCACCTTGCCACCACGGGCCAGGAAATCTTCCATGGCCTTGGCCAGGGCATCGCGCTCTTTCTGCTTGGCTTCGATGCTGGGCATTTCCTCGACTTCGACCGCAGCCTTGGCCTTCTTCCCGGAGGGGGCAGGGGCCTCGCCATCGTCGTCGCTGTCACCATCATCGGCTGCAGCCAGCTCCTCGCCGTCTTCCTCGTCGGCCGCTTCCAGCTCGTCTTGTTCCAGTTCTTCGTCGCTCATGTTCTACCTCATGCCTTGCCAAAGCAGGTTAGTTATAGCCCAGCTGCGCCAGCTTACTAACGCTGCCAGAAAAAATTCAGGACGCCTCGCCTTGCAAGGTCGCCAACACCCGGCGTTCACCGCCTTGATCACGGTGCTCTCCCAGGTAGACACCCTGCCAGGTGCCCATTGCCAGTTGTCCGTCCCGCACGGGAAGACTCAGCTGGCAGCCGAGCAGGCTGCCCTTGAAGTGCGCGGGCAGATCGTCCGGCCCTTCGTAGTCATGTTCATAGCCGCTTTCACCCTGGGGCACCAGTCGATTGAAGAATCGCTCGAAGTCCCGGCGGACCGCGGGGTCGGCATTTTCGTTCACCGTCAGTGACGCCGACGTGTGCTGCAGCCAGAGGTGCAACAGACCGACGCGGTAGCGCCGCAGTTCCGGCAAGGCCGCGAGGATTTCCTCAGTGACCAGGTGGAAGCCACGCGGCCTCGGGCGCAAGGTGATCAGGGTCTGCTGCCACATGCGCGAATACCTGTTCCGGCTCGTACGGCGGGCATTCTAGCGCGGCCGAAAAAAAAACAAAGGGCGCCTTTCGGCGCCCTTTTTGGCATTCCCGCCGACATCCCCACCGGCAACCGCCCAACGGGGAAATCATGAGGATCAGAGGTTGTAGCCACGCTCGTTGTGCTGAGCCAGGTCGAGGCCGACGGTCTCTTCCTCTTCGTTGACGCGCAGCCCCATGACCACGTCCAGCACCTTCAGGATCACGAAGGTCACGATGCCTGTGTAGACCACGGTGAAGGCCACGCCTTCGAACTGGGTGAGCAGTTGGGCGCCGATGTCTTCCACCGTGCCGAAACCACCCAGGGCAGGCGCCGCGAACACGCCGGTCAACAGGGCACCGATGATGCCGCCGATGCCGTGCACGCCGAAGGCGTCCAGGGAGTCGTCGTAGCCCATCTTGCGCTTCAGGCTGGTGGCGCAGAAGTAGCAGATCACGCCGGCAACCAGGCCGATGATCAGGGCGCCCATCGGGCCGACGGTACCGGCAGCCGGAGTGATGGCAACCAGGCCGGCGACCACGCCGGAAGCGATGCCCAGGGCGCTCGGCTTACCGTGGGTCAGCCACTCGGCGAACATCCAGCCCAGGGCGGCAGCGGCGGTGGCGATCTGGGTGACCAGCATGGCCATACCGGCGGTGCCGTTGGCGGCCACGGCAGAGCCGGCGTTGAAGCCGAACCAGCCGATCCACAGCATGGCGGCGCCCATCAGGGTGTAGCCCAGGTTGTGCGGAGCCATCGGGGTGGTCGGGTAGCCCTTGCGCTTGCCCAGCACCAGGCAGGCCACGAGGCCAGCGACACCGGCGTTGATGTGCACTACGGTGCCGCCGGCGAAGTCCAGCACGCCCCAATCCCACATCAGGCCACCGTTGCCGCTCCACACCATGTGGGCGATCGGGGCATAAACCAGGGTGAACCAGACGGCCATGAAGATCAGCATGGCGGAGAATTTCATGCGCTCGGCGAAGGCACCGACGATCAGCGCCGGGGTGATGATGGCGAAGGTCATCTGGAAGGTGATGAACACGCTCTCAGGAATCGCATACACCAGGCTGCTGGTGTTCAGGCCGCTGAGGAAAGCCTTGGACAGGCCGCCCACGAAGGAATTGAAGTTGATCACCCCCTGCTCCATGCCGGTGGTGTCGAAGGCCAGGCTGTAGCCGTATACCACCCAGAGGATGCTGATCAGGCCAGTGATGGCGAAGCACTGCATCATCACCGAGAGGACGTTCTTGGAGCGCACCATGCCGCTATAGAACAGCGCCAGGCCGGGAATGGTCATGAACAGCACCAAGGCAGTGGCGACGATCATCCACGCCGTGTCGCCACTGTTCAGCACAACCTCGTCGGCGGCCATGGCCAGGCCGGGGGTAACGAGGGACAAAAGGGCTCCTAGCCCTGCGGCTTTACGCAGAGTCATGTTGTTTTCTCCTGGGGCGTTGGGGTTCGGAGGCTTAGATCGCGTCTGTGCCGGTTTCGCCGGTACGGATACGGATGGCCTGTTCCAGATTGACTACGAAAATCTTGCCGTCACCGATCTTGCCGGTGTTGGCAGCCTTGGTGATGGCTTCGATCACGCGGTCCAGCTGGTCGTCAGCGATGGCCACGTCGATCTTCACTTTCGGCAGAAAATCGACAACGTATTCCGCTCCGCGGTACAGCTCGGTGTGACCCTTTTGCCGTCCGAAGCCCTTGACCTCGGTGACAGTGATGCCCTGCACGCCGATCTCAGACAACGACTCGCGCACGTCGTCGAGCTTGAAAGGCTTGATGATGGCGGTGACTAGCTTCATGAAACTCTCTCCCGTGTTTGGTTGACTTGCCCCAGGAAAAACACGAACCCGGGTCAAGTCTAAGCGCAGTGTCTGGCTTTTGTAACGCGTCGGCCCGCCCTGGCTCGGGACTCCGACACCAACCAACCGCTTCTGGCGAAACACTCCCCCGCCTCGCCCGGTGCACCGGAACTGCATCAGTGCATGCGTCGCTCTGCTTTAAGCAGAATTCTTGCCAGCTCCAAGGAAAGTGCCTTTTTTCAAGAAGATACTGGCCCAATGCCCGTCAGATGGGCTCGACTCACCACCTGTATCGCACCAAAGCAGTGCGCAGCGCCCCAGGCCATTGCTCAAAAATTGTGCGCCAGCCTTAGCCGGCCCGACGCCCGGGAGCAGCGTGGTAGACTTCCGCCCATTCACTTTCGGATGCCCGCCATGCTGCCGCCCAAAGCCCTGCTCGATACCCTCGCCTCCACCGCCTCGCGCCTGTTCAGCAGCGACAGCCCGCTGCCCCGCGCCGAGGTCGAGGCCCAGTTCAAGGTCCTGCTGCAGAGCGCCTTCGGCAAGCTCGACCTGGTGAGCCGCGACGAGTTCGACAGCCAGATGGTCGTGTTGGGCCGTACCCGCGCTCGCCTGGAAGCCCTGGAGGCCAAGGTCGCGGAACTGGAAGCCAAGCTGAACCCGCCGACGGCGGAGTGACACCACTCCGGCCCGGCGGACCGATCAAGGAGTGATCAATGTCCCTGGCCATCGTCCACAGTCGCGCACAGGTCGGCGTCGAAGCCCCTGCCGTGACCGTCGAAGCCCACCTCGCCAACGGCCTACCGTCCCTCGCCCTGGTAGGGCTTCCGGAAACTGCCGTGAAGGAAAGCAAGGACCGCGTGCGCAGCGCGATCCTGAACAGCGGCTTCGATTTCCCGCCCCGCCGCATCACACTCAACCTCGCGCCAGCTGACCTGCCCAAAGACGGTGGCCGCTTCGACCTCGCCATCGCCCTTGGCGTGCTCGCCGCCAGCGGCCAACTGCCGGCCAACGCCCTGGAACAGGTGGAATGCCTAGGCGAACTGGCGCTTTCCGGCACCCTGCGCCCCGTACAAGGCGTACTGCCCGCCGCACTCGCCGCCCGTGCAGCCGGCCGCACCCTGGTGGTGCCCCGGGAGAACGCCGAGGAGGCCAGCCTCGCCAGCGGCCTCAAGGTCCTGGCGGCCGGGCACCTGCTGGAGCTGACCGCACACTTCGCCGGCCATACGCCCCTCGCCCCCTATCAGGCCCTGGGCCTGCTGGAAGAACGTCCGCCCTACCCCGACCTCGCCGACGTCCAGGGCCAGGTGGCCGCCAAACGCGCCTTGCTGGTCGCTGCCGCCGGCTCCCACAACCTCTTGTTTTGTGGCCCGCCCGGCACCGGCAAGACGCTGCTTGCCAGCCGCCTGCCCGGCCTGCTGCCGCCCCTGGAAGAACAGGAAGCCCTGGAAGTAGCCGCCATCCATTCGGTCGCCAGCCACGCGCCACTGCAAGCGTGGCCCCAACGACCTTTTCGACAGCCCCACCACAGCGCCTCCGGTGCAGCGCTGGTAGGTGGTGGCAGCCGCCCCAAGCCCGGCGAGATCACGCTGGCGCATCAGGGCGTGCTGTTCCTCGACGAACTCCCCGAATTCGACCGCAAGGTGCTGGAGGTCCTGCGCGAGCCGCTGGAGAGCGGTGAAATCGTCATCGCCCGCGCCCATGACAAGGTGCGTTTCCCCGCCCGCTTCCAGCTGGTCGCGGCCATGAACCCCTGCCCCTGTGGATATCTTGGTGATCCCGGTGGCCGCTGCCGCTGTACCCCGGAGCAGATCCAGCGATATCGCAGCAAGCTTTCCGGCCCCTTGCTCGACCGCATCGACCTGCACCTGACCGTCGCCCGCGAAGCCACCGCATTGCAACCGCCCACCAGTGTCGGTCCTGGTAGCACGGAGGCAGCCGCCGACGTCAGCCGGGCGCGGCGCCTGCAGCTCCGACGCCAGGGTTGTGCCAATGCCTTCCTCGACCTGAAGGGGCTGCGCCAGCACTGCCTGCTCGCAGCCGACGACCGCGCCTGGCTGGAAGACGCCTGCGAGCGCCTGAACCTGTCGCTGCGCGCGGCCCACCGCATCCTCAAGGTGGCACGAACCCTGGCCGATCTGGAGCAGGTTGAAAACATCTCCCGCCATCACTTGGGAGAGGCGCTCCAGTACCGCCCGGAGCCAATGTCGTGACACGCTTAAAACTATCATCAAGGCACACCTAAAAGACTTTTTCTATTCATCCTGCTAGAATGCCGCGCCTTCCGCCCTTGGCGGCCATCCGATTACAAGGAGAGCTAGCTCAATGGAGGCACGTTCGTCTTCGCAATCCACCCTCAATCCGCCGGTCTTTTTCGGCTCCGCAATCCTCATCATCGCCCTGGTGCTCTACAGCACCCTCGCCCGTGACCAGGCGCAATCACTGTTCGGCCACATCCAGGGCTGGATCATCACCAACGCCAGCTGGTTCTACGTCCTCACGGTGGCGCTGATCCTCATCACCGTGGTCTTCCTTGCGATCAGCCGCTTCGGCGACATCAAGCTCGGCCCTGACCACAGCCAGCCCGACTACCGCAACGGCACCTGGTTCGCCATGCTCTTTTCCGCCGGCATGGGCATCGGCCTGATGTTCTTCGGCGTTGCCGAGCCGCTGATGCACTACGCCAACCCGCCGGTGGGCGATGCCAATACGGTGGCGGCGGCCAAGGAGGCCATGAAGCTGACCTTCTTCCACTGGGGCCTGCACGCCTGGGCGATCTACGCCATCGTCGCGCTGATCCTGGCATTCTTCTGCTTCCGCCACGACCTGCCCCTGACCCTGCGCTCGGCGCTCTACCCGCTGATCGGCGAGCGCATCCATGGCCCCATCGGCCACGCTGTGGATATCTTCGCCATCCTCGGCACCGTGTTCGGCGTGGCCACCTCCCTCGGCTACGGCGTGCTGCAGATCAACAGCGGCCTCAACCACCTGTTCGGCCTGCCGGTCAGCGTGCCCGTGCAACTGGTGCTGATCGCCGTCACCTGTGCCCTGGCGACCCTGTCGGTGGCCAGCGGGCTGGACCGGGGGATCCGGATCCTCTCCGAGTTCAACCTGCTGCTGGCGGTGATCCTGCTGGCCGTGGTGCTGGTCCTGGGGCCCACCGTGTTCCTGCTCAAGACCTTCATTCAGAACACCGGCGGCTACCTCTCGGAGATCGTCAGCAAGACGTTCAACCTCTACGCCTACGAATCCAGTGACTGGATCGGCGGCTGGACGCTGCTCTACTGGGGCTGGTGGCTGTCCTGGTCGCCCTTCGTCGGCCTGTTCATCGCGCGTATTTCCCGGGGCCGCACCATCCGCCAGTTCGTCTGCGGCGTCCTGTTCGTCCCGGCCGGTTTCACCTTGCTGTGGATGACAGTCTTCGGCGACACAGCCATCCACATGGTGCTGCAGGAAGGTGTCCACAGCCTGGCGGACACCGTGGCCCAGGACAGCTCACTCGCGCTCTTCGCCTTTCTCGAACAGTTCCCCTTTTCCTCCCTGCTGTCGCTGGTGGCGGTGCTGATGGTGGTGGTGTTCTTCGTCACCTCCGCCGACTCCGGCGCCCTGGTGGTGGACATGCTGGCCTCCGGTGGCCGTGAGGTGACACCGCTCTGGCAGCGCCTGTTCTGGTCGATCCTGATGGGCGTCGTGGCCATGGCGCTGCTGCTGGCCGATGGCCTCAAGGCCCTGCAGACCGCGACCATCGCCAGCGCCCTGCCGTTCGCCGTCGTGCTGTTGGCGGCCACCTGGGGCCTGCTCAAGGCGCTGCGCCTGGACGCCACCAAACGCGGCATCCGCTACCAGGCGCTCAACCTCTCGCGACCGGCCCAGCGCCAGCACGGCGGCTGGCAGCGGCGCCTGCGCAATATCCTGATGTTCCCGCGCCGCAGCCATGTCACCCGTTTCATCGACGAAGTGGTGCGCCCTGCCTGCCAGGAAATTTCCGAGGAGTTGCGCAAGCAGGGCTACACGGTCGATGTGCAGAACGGTGAGGATGGTCGTTGCAAGCTGAACGTCGGCCACGGCGCCGAGGTGGATTTCAGCTACGAGGTGCGCCCGCGGGCCCTGCCGCTACCGGCCTTCGTCAGCCGCGATGGTGAGGAGAGCCAGGACTCGCGCAAGTACTTCCGCGCCGAGGTCTACCTGCGCGAAGGCGGGCAGGACTACGACGTGATGGGCTGGAGCCGCGACGAGGTGATCGGCGACCTGCTCGACCAGTACGAGAAGCACCTGCACTTCCTCCACGTCGTGCGCTGAGGCAGCTCCTTCCCCGAAACATTTATCCACAGCCTGGCGCTGCCCCATGGGCGCCGGGCTGCGATACTCGCCGCCTCGTCCCACGGAGTCCGGCATGACCAGCTTCAACCTCGGCCCCCTCGCCATTCCCATGCAGCATGGGCTGCTCTACCTCGGCTTCTTCGCGGCGCTGTTCGCAGGCTGGCTGGCCGGGCGCAGGCGCAAGGCCAACCCCGAGGGTGCGCTGTTCGCCATGCTGATCGGCGGATTGCTGGTGGCGCGGCTGGCGTTCGTCGGGCAGTACTTCGAACAGTACGCGGCACGGCCCCTGAGCCTTGTGGATATCCGCGACGGCGGTTTCCTGTTCTGGCCAGGCCTGCTCAGCGCCGCCCTGATCGGTGCCGGGCTCGCCTGGCGCAAACCTGACCTGCGCCGGTCATTGGCCATCGCCGTGCTGGTCGGCGGCAGTCTCTGGGGGAGCGGCCTGGCGCTGGTTTCAGCCCTGGAGCGCAGTCGCCAGCTGCCGGAGCTGAGCTTGATGGACTTGCAGGGTAATCCGGTGGACCTGCGTGCGCTGGATGGCCGCCCGCTGGTGGTCAACCTCTGGGCCACCTGGTGCCCGCCTTGCCGTCGCGAAATGCCGGTGCTGCAAGCGGCGCAGAAAGCCAATCCCGATGTGCGCTTCCTACTGGTGAACCAGGGCGAGCACGCCGAAGCAGTGACCCGCTATCTGGCCGAACAAGGCCTGGCTCCCCGGGAAGTCCTGCTCGACAGCGGCAATCGCCTGGGCCAGGCCACCGGGTCGTTCGGCCTGCCCACCACCCT
Source organism: Pseudomonas sp. BN411 (assembly GCF_029871235.1). Taxonomy (GTDB): domain Bacteria; phylum Pseudomonadota; class Gammaproteobacteria; order Pseudomonadales; family Pseudomonadaceae; genus Metapseudomonas. The sequence continues at coordinate 161,691 of NZ_SSOM01000073.1, read as the reverse complement.
CTTCTACGACGCCAAGGGCAGGCTGAACCACAGCCATATGGGCGAGCTTTCCAGCGCCAGCCTCGAACATGGGCTGCGCCAGTTGCCCTAGCCCAGCAGCTCCACCTTTGGTAATTGCATAGCCGCCACCTCCGCCTGCAAGAAGTCACGCAAGCGGCGCAGGCGGTCCTGGCCACTGCGGGCGCGGGGCCAGACCAGGTAGTAGCTGTCGCCACTGGCCACCGCTGTCGGCCAGGGCAGGCCGATGCGGCCCTGGGTGACGTCCTCGGTCACCATCACCAGATCCCCGATCGACACCCCATAACCCCGCGCGGCAGCGACTATGCCCAGCTCCAGGGTGTCGAACACCTGGCCGCCCTTGAGCGACACCTCCTCGCTGAGGTCCATGCGCTGCAGCCAGCGGCGCCAATCGCGGCGGTCCGGCGTCGGGTGCAACAGTTCGGTCGCCTGCAGGCGCGGAAGGCTCCAGGGCTCGCCGGCCTGGGAGGGCTCACAGACCGGAATCAGCCATTCGCTGAACAGCAGGGTCACCTCCCAGTCCTGGCTGAAATGGCCATCACTGAGCAGCACCGCACAATCGAAGGGCTCGTGCTGGAAGTCCACCTTGTCCACATCCATCCAGGCGCTGGTCAGCTGCACCTCGATGTCGGCGTTGAGATGACGGAAGCGGCTGAGGCGCGACAGCAGCCAGCGCATGGTCAGGGTGGACGGCGCCTTCAGGCGCACCGTGGCGTCGTCGACCCGCAGCGTCGTGCAGGCGCGCTCCAGGGCATCGAAACCGTCGCGCAGACCGGGCAGCAGCATGCGTGCCGGCTCCGTGAGCTGCAGGTTGCGGCCCTGGCGCTCGAACAGGCGACAGGAGAAATGTTCCTCCAGGGTGCGGATGTGCCGGCTCACCGCGCTTTGGGTGATGGCCAGCTCCTCGGCGGCGCGCGTGAAGGACGCATGGCGGGCGGCGGCCTCGAAGGCGCGCAGGGCGTAAAGCGGGGGCAGACGGCGCGACATATGCCTCGACCTATGAGTAATAGTCATGAATGGCATCATTTTTTTCCTTTTGTGCCGATTCATCAAGGCTCGGAGAATTGCTGAATTCAAAGCCGGGCAAGGGGATTGGCCGGCTCTCCGAAACAGTGAGCCTTACTCATGCCGCAGAGCATACGCAATGAACTGGTGGCCATCCTGCGCCTGGCCGGACCGCTGATCGCGGCCCAACTGGCCCACGTGGTGATGGTCTTCACCGACACCGTGATGATGGGCCTGATCGGCCCCGAAGCTCTGGCCGGCGGTGGCCTCGGCGCGGCCAGCTATTCCTTCGTGTCGATCTTCTGCGTCGGTGTGATCGCCGCCGTGGGCAACCTGGTCGCCATCCGCCATGGCGCCGACGACAAGGCCGGCACCACCCGCCTGACCCAGAGCGGGCTCTGGCTGGCCCTCGGCATGGCGCTTGGCGCGGGCCTGCTGCTGTGGAACCTGAAACCCGTTCTGCTCGCCTTCGGCCAGGCACCGGAGAGCGTGGAAGGCGCCATGCAGTTCCTCTCCACCCTGATCTTCGCCCTGCCCGGCTATCTCGGCTTCATGGCCCTGCGCGGCTTCACCAGCGCCATCGGCCGGCCCGGCCCGGTGATGGCCATCAGCATCGGCGGCGCCCTGGTCAACTTCCTGCTGAACTACGCGCTGATCCACGGCATGTTCGGCCTGCCGAAAATGGGCCTGGCGGGCATTGGCCTGGTCACCGCCGTGGTGATGAACGGCATGGCGCTGCTGCTGGCCTGGCACATCGTGCGCAACCCGGCCTACGCGGCCTACCCGCTGCTCAAGGGCCTGCTGCAGCCGTCCCGCGAGGCGCTGGCCGAACTGGTGCGGCTGGGCCTGCCAATTGGCGGCACCTACGCGGTGGAATCCGGCCTGTTCGCCTTCGCCGCCCTGTGCATGGGCGCTCTCGGCAATACCCAGTTGGCGGCGCACCAGATCGCCATCCAGTCGGTGTACGTGGCCTTCATGGTGCCAGTCGGGATTTCCTACGCGGTGACCTTCCGCATCGGCCAGCACTACGGCGCCGGCCGGCTGGAGGATGCACGCCGCGCCGGGCGGCTGGGCATCGGCTTCGGCGCCAGCTGCATGCTCGCCTTCGCGGTGCTGTTCTGGGTGGCGCCGGAATTGGTGGTGGGGCTGTTCTTCGACCGCCACGCCGCCGAGTTCCACGACATCGTGCAACTGGCCGTGAGCCTGCTGGCGGTGGCGGCTTTGTTCGAACTGTTCGACGGCATCCAGACCATCGCCATGGGCGCGATCCGTGGGCTGAAGGACGCCAAGACTACCTTCCTGGTCGGCCTCGCCTGCTACTGGCTGGTGGGCGCGCCAGCGGCCTGGCTGCTGGCCTTCCCCCTGGGCTGGGGCGCCACCGGTGTCTGGTGGGGCCTGGCGCTGGGCCTCGCCTGCGCGGCACTGGGGCTGACCCTGGGCTTCGAGTGGAAGACCGCGCGATTGCTGCGGCCTGTGGATAACTGCGCGGGGACTGTAGGTTGTGGCTGAGCTACGCGAAGCCCAACATTCCCGGCCGAGCTTCCCACGTTGGGCCGCGCTGCGCTTGGTCCAACCTACAGGTAGCCGCCAGCCACAGCTCGCAAATCAAAGCTCCTGGTTGGCAAGTAATGCCTGGCGGGTGCCAAACACCAGGAAACGCGCCAGCTCGGCGAGGGGCAGCGGCCGGCTGATCCAGTAGCCCTGTGCCTGGTCGCAGCCGAATTCGCGGAGCAGCGACAACTGCTCCGCGTTTTCCACGCCTTCTGCCACCACTTCCAGATTGAGGTTCTGCGCCAGGTTGATCATCGCCTTCACCAACTGGCGATTCTCCGGACGGTCGTGCATGCCGCCGACGAAGCTCCTGTCGATCTTCAGCAGGGCAATGGGCAGGCTGTTGAGGTGGACGAAGGAGGAGAAGCCGGTACCGAAGTCATCGAGGGAGAAGCGCACGCCCAGATGCCCCAAGGCATCCATGGTCTGGCGCACCTGCTCGCTGCGGCGCATGACGGCGGTTTCGGTCAATTCGAATTCCAGCCAGCGCGCGTCGACGCCGCGCTCGTGGATCAGCCGGCTCAGGGTGGAAAGCAGCTGGCTGTCCTGGAACTGGCGGAACGACAGGTTCACTGCCATGTGCAGCGGCGGCAGGCCGCGTCCGCGCAGCCACTGCATGTCGCGCAGGGCACGGGAAATCACCCAGTAGCCCAGGGGTACGATCAGGCCGCTTTCCTCGGCCAGCGGCACGAATTCGTTGGGGGTGAGCAGGCCTCGCTCACTGTGGCGCCAGCGCACCAGGGCCTCGAGGCCGAGGATGTTGCCGGTCTTCAGGCACAGCCGCGGCTGGTAGTGCAGTTCCAGTTCGTCGCGGCGAAGGGCGCGGCGCAGCTCGCTTTCCAGGTCGGCGCGGCTGCGTGCACTGCGATTGATGCGTTCATCGAAGATGTGGAAGGTACAGCCCTGGCTGGCCTTGGCCTGCTGCATGGCGATGTGGGCATGCCACATCAACGGATCGGCACCCTCACTGACACGGGAATGGGCGATACCAAGACTGCAGCCGAGTAGCAGGCTTTCGCCATCCACCTGATAGGGCTCGGCGAGGGCTTCGGCAATGCGCTCAGCCACCCGCTCGGCGCGGGCCGGGTCGCGACGGGTATCCAGCAGCAGGGCGAACTCATCGCTGCCCAGGCGCGCAATCTGGTCACCGGCACGCAGTTGCGCCTTGAGCCGTGCCACCACCTGCAGGATCAGGCGATCGCCGGCCTGGTAGCCGAGGGCGTCATTGGCGTGGCGGAAGTTGTCCAGGTCCAGGTGGCCGAGGGCCAAGCCGCGCCCGTCGTATTCCACCAGGCGCGCGGCCAGCAGAGTCTGAAATCCCTGACGGTTGGCGATGCCGGTAAGCGGGTCCTGCTCGGCCAGGCGCTCCAAGGCGCCTTGCAGGTTCCGCCGCTCGCGGACGTGGCGCAGGGTTCGGCGCAGGGTGTCGACGCCCAGATGCCCGCGCACCAGCCAGTCGCTGACGCCCTGGGGGGCTTCGGCGGGCTCGTCTTCCAGCAGCAGGATGATCGGCAGCGGGCAGCGTCCGGCGGAAGGCAGCATGCCAGGGGTGCAGAGCACCAGGGCGCAGTCCAGGTCGTCCATCAGACCGCTGGCGGCATCCCAGGAACCGGCAGTGATCAGGGGGGATGCGCTGCCCATCGCGGCCAGAAGGTCGCGAAGCAATTCTGCCCAGGCCGGTGATTCCGCCAGCAGAAGCATGCGCATTGGCTCGACGAGCGCGGACAAATGACCTCCCCGGGTCACGGATACTTCAGCGCTTTCGCGCCAGACAGCGCCATTTTCGGCGTCGTTCTTACCACACTTCCCTGCGTGGCCTTCGCCAAATCGCCGACGAAGACGGCACCATCGTACTGTCTATCAGGAATTTTCCAAGGAAAACCCACTAGCAATAGAGGTTGCATCACAGTTGCCCGGAGGTACTTCGGTACAACCCGGCCGGCCTGCTAGAATGCGCGGCCATTCGCCTTGATCCAGCCCCCAGCATGTCCCGACTCAACCCTCGGCAACAGGAAGCCGTGAACTACGTCGGTGGTCCGCTATTGGTGCTCGCCGGCGCAGGCTCCGGCAAGACCAGCGTGATCACCCGCAAGATCGCCTACCTGGTGCAACAGTGCGGGATCCGCGCGCAGCACATCGTCGCGGTGACCTTCACCAACAAGGCGGCGCGCGAGATGAAGGAGCGCGTCGGCACCCTGCTGCGCGGCAGCGAGGGCAAGGGGCTGACCGTCTCCACCTTCCACAACCTCGGCCTGAACATCATCCGCAAGGAACACGCGCGCCTGGGCTACAAGCCCGGGTTCTCGATCTTCGACGAGTCGGACATCAAGGCGCTGCTGACCGACATCATGCAGAAGGAATACGCCGGGGATGATGGCGTCGACGAGATCAAGGGCTACATCGGCAACTGGAAGAACGACCTGATCCTGCCGGACGAGGCGCTGGCCAAGGCGCGCAACCCGAAGGAGCAGACCGCCGCCGTCGTCTACCTGCACTACCAGCGCACGCTCAAGGCGTACAACGCGGTGGACTTCGACGACCTGATCCTGCTGCCGGTGAAGCTGTTCCAGGACAACCCGGACATCCTGGAAAAGTGGCAGCACCGCGTGCGCTACATGCTGGTGGACGAATACCAGGACACCAACGCCAGCCAGTACCTGCTGGTGAAGCTGCTGGTGCAGCACCGTGCGCAATTCACCGTGGTGGGTGACGACGACCAGTCGATCTACGCCTGGCGCGGTGCGCGGCCGGAAAACCTGATGCAGCTGAAGGAAGACTTTCCCTCGCTGAAGGTGGTGATGCTGGAGCAGAACTACCGCTCCACCAGCCGCATCCTAAAGTGCGCGAACATTCTCATTGCCAACAACCCCCACGTGTTCGAGAAACAGCTGTGGAGCGAGATGGGCGTGGGCGACCCGATCCGGGTGATCCGCTGCCGCAACGAGGACGCCGAGGCCGAGCGGATCGCCATGGAAATCCTCACCTTGCACCTGCGCACCCAGCGGCCCTACAGCGAGTTCGCCATCCTTTACCGGGGCAACCACCAGGCCAAGCTGATGGAGCTCAAGCTCCAGCACCACCAGGTTCCCTATCGGCTGTCCGGCGGCACCAGCTTCTTCGGGCGCCAGGAAGTGAAGGACCTGATGTCCTACTTCCGCCTGCTAGTGAACCCCGACGACGACAACGCCTTCCTCCGCGTGATCAACGTGCCGCGCCGGGAGATTGGCTCCACCACCCTGGAGAAGCTCGGCAACTACGCCACCGAGCGCGGCATTTCGATGTACGCCGCCTGCGACGAGATGGGTCTGACCGAGCACCTGGACAGCCGCTTCACCGACCGCCTGCAGCGCTTCAAGCGCTTCATGGACACCGTGCGCCAGCAGTGCGCGCAGAACGATCCCATCGCCGCGCTGCGCAGCATGGTGATGGACATCGACTACGAGAACTGGATTCGCCAGAACGCTTCCAGCGACAAGGTTGCGGACTTCCGCATGGGCAACGTCTGGTTCCTCGTCGACGCCCTGAAGAATACCCTCGAGCGCGACGAAGAAGGTGGGATGACCATCGAGGAAGCCATCGCCAAGCTGGTGCTGCGTGACATGCTCGAACGCCAGCAGGAGGAAGAGGAAGGTGCCGATGGCGTGCAGATGATGACCCTGCACGCCTCCAAGGGCCTGGAATTCCCCTACGTCTTCATCATGGGCGTCGAGGAGGACATCCTCCCCCACCGCTCCAGCATCGAAGCCGACACCATCGAAGAAGAACGCCGTCTGGCCTACGTGGGCATCACCCGCGCGCGGCAGAACCTGGCCATGACCTTCGCCGCCAAGCGCAAGCAGTACGGCGAAATCATCGATTGCTCCCCCAGCCGCTTCCTCGAGGAACTGCCTCAGGAAGACCTGGAATGGGAAGGCATGGAAGACGCACCAGTGGAGGTGAAGGCCGCGCGCGGCAACACTGCCCTGGCGGACATCCGTGCCATGCTGAAGAAGTCGTAATCAAACCCCGGCGCAGACCGGGCAATAAATGAGGGTACAGGCGTGGAAGCGCTGAAACAGAAGATTCGTGAAGAAGGCATCGTACTGTCCGAGCAGGTACTGAAGGTCGACGCCTTTCTCAACCACCAGATCGATCCGCGCCTGATGCAGCAGGTGGGCCATGAGTTCGCCGAACGCTTCAAGGGCCAGGGCATCACCAAGATCGTCACCATCGAAGCCTCGGGCATCGCCCCTGCAGTGATGGCCGGTCTGGAACTGGGCGTGCCGGTGATCTTCGCCCGCAAGTTCCAGTCGCTGACCCTGAAGAACGACCTGCTGATTTCCAAGGTGTTCTCCTTCACCAAGCAGACCGAGAGCACCATCGCCATCTCGGCCAAGCACCTGACTGCAGCCGACAACGTACTGGTGATCGACGACTTCCTCGCCAACGGCCACGCCGCCAAGGCGCTGATCGATCTGATCCAGCAGGCCGGCGCCAGTGTCGCCGGTATCGGCATCGTGATCGAAAAGTCCTTCCAGGAAGGCCGTGCCCTCCTGCAAAGCGAGGGCTACCGAATCGAGTCCCTGGCGCGCGTCGCCTCGCTCGCTGACGGCAAGGTCACCTTCGTCGATTGATCCTCGCGATACAGGACGAAGTCCTGTCGTAGGTTGTGGCTGAGCCCACGAAGCCCAACGGGCGTGCTCACCTGCTAACGTTGGGCTTCGCAGAGCTCAGCCCAACCTACAGGCCCAAGGGAACCGGTTACCTGTGAGCGATTTCAATCGCGAATGAATTCGCTCCGGCTGCGGCAACAGGTCGCATCCTGCAGGCACAAAAAAGCCGCCCTCGGGCGGCTTTTTCGTCGATGGCGGACTATTACAGGCCGGACATCTTCTTGATGGTGGCTTTCAGCTCATCATCGGTGCAGTCGGCGCAGGTGCCCTTCGGCGGCATGCTGTTGATGCCGGTGATGGCCTTGGCCAGGATGCCGTCGAGGCCGCCCTGGTGGTCAGCACGCTCTTTCCAGGCAGCGGTATCGCCGATCTTCGGCGCACCCAGTACGCCAGCGGTGTGGCAGGCGCCACAGTGCTTGGCAATGATGTCGTCCGGCGTACGCGCACCGCCGCCAGCAGCGGCTGCTACGGCGCCAACACCCTTGCATTCCTGACCCTGTACGCAGACCTCGCCTACCGGCTTGATGCGCTCGGCAACGGCGTCGTCGGTCGCGGCCTGGGCGCTAACAGCCCACAGGGCCAATACGGCAGCATGAGCCGCCAGCATCTTCTTGATTAGGTTCACCCTTACACCCTCATCGTGGCTAGTATCGCCCGCGGCCACGGTTTCGCGAGCGGGCGCAAGTATATACGGTTAGTTCGCCACGCTGAAACAACCCAACATGTCGCAGGGAAATTCGCGTGGCGCTCATGGAATTCAGAAGTTCGCCGGAGTGGTCGCGCTGATCAGGCGAGCCGGGGCATCGAACGGATTGCGGAAGCGGTGCGGCTTGCTGCTTTCGAAGTAATAGCTGTCGCCCGGCTCGAGAACGTACACCTCGCTGCCGATGGTCAGCTCAAGGCGGCCTTCGACCAGCATGCCGGCCTCTTCGCCGTCGTGGGCGTACATCTCGTCACCGGTGTCGGAGCCCGGCGGGTAGGTCTCGTCGAGGAAGGCCAGGGCGCGACTGGGATGGGCCTTGCCCACCAGTTTCATGGTGATGGCGCCGCTGCAGATATCGGTGAGTTCGGAAGCCCGATAAACCACCTGGACCTGGTTTTCCTGCTCAAGATCGAGAGAGAAGAATTCAACCAGCGACATGGGAATACCCCCCAGCACCTTCTTCAGCGAACTGATGGAGGGGCTGACACTGTTCTTCTCGATCATGGAAATCGTGCTGTTGGTGACACCCGCGCGCTTGGCGAGCTCACGCTGGGACAGGCCTTTCAGCTTACGGATGGCTTGCAGTCGAACACCGACGTCCAATGGCGGGATCCTCCTTGGGGATCAGGGGTGGTCACGGTCGCCGTATCATGGCAACAGCGTTCAGTATTTACAACACTCGGGCCGTCAATACCGCGCAAACTTTCCACACCCCAAGGCGAGCCTTGGAAAAGCCGTAATCTTGCAGGAAACGTCGGCCAAATGATCGATTTCATGATCACTTGGCCCCTTATTCAGGCATCAGACGTAGACGAGCGGCACCCGACGCAGGTTGCAGAAGATCTGGTACGGAATGGTGCCGGCGTGGACCGCCACGTCACTGGCAAGGACTTCCTTGCCCCAGAGCTCCACGCGGCTGCCGAGGCCCGCGTTGGGCAGGTCGGTGAGATCGACCGTGAGCATGTCCATGGAAACGCGGCCGATCAGCCGGCTCGGCTGCCCGTCGATGCTCACCGGGGTGCCGGTGGGTGCATGGCGCGGGTAGCCGTCGGCGTAACCCATGGCGACCACGCCGACGCGGGTCGGGCGCTCGGTGACGAACTTAGCGCCGTAGCCGACCGGCTGGCCGGCAGGCAATTCGCGCACACTGATGATTTTCGATTCCAGCGTCATCACCGGCTTCAGCTTCTCGGCCAGGGAGTGCGCCTGTTCGAAGGGGGTGGCGCCGTAGAGCATGATGCCGGGACGTACCCAGTCGCTCGGAACCTGCGGCCAGCCCAGCACTGCCGGCGAGTTGCGCAGGCTGACCTCGGCCTCGAGACCGGCGCGGGCCTGCTCGAAGACAGCGACCTGCTCGGTGCTGCTGGCACAGTCCAGCTCATCGGCACGGGCGAAGTGGCTCATCAAGACGATCTTCTCGACCTTGCCGGTCGCCTGCAGGCGCTGCCAGGCGTCCCGGTATTCGGCCGGGTGCAGGCCGACGCGGTGCATGCCCGAGTCCAGCTTGAGCCAGACGGTCAGCGGCTTGCGAAGAGATGCGGTTTCGATGGCCTCCAGCTGCCAGCCGGAGTGCACCACGGTCCAGAAATCGTGCTCCTGGATCAGCTCCAGCTCGTCGGCCTCGAAGAAGCCTTCCAGCAGCAGGATCGGCTTGCGGATGCCTGCCGCGCGCAACTGCAGCGCTTCCTCGATGCAGGCCACGGCAAAACCGTTGGCTTCGGACTCCAGCGCCTGGGCGCAGCGCACTGCGCCATGGCCGTAGGCATCGGCCTTGACCACGGCGAGGGCCTTGGCGCCCGTGACTTCGCGGGCGAGGCGGTAGTTATGGCGCAGGGCTTCGAGATCGATCAGGGCACGGGCGGGACGCATGGCGAGGGCTTCTTCTAATTGATCGGATGGAAAAAACCCGGCGCGAACGCCGGGCTGAGCAAGAAACTAGGGAAGTGCAGCGACGACCGTCATCTCCACCAGCACGTCGGGCGAGTACAGCTTCGCCTCGACGCAGGCACGGGCCGGAGCGGCACCCTTCGGCACCCAGGCATCCCACACCGCGTTCATCGCGGCGTAATCCGCCTCCATGTCCTTCAGGTAGATGGTCACCGACAGGATGCGGCTCTTGTCGGTGCCGGCCTCGGCCAGCATCGCGTCGATGGCAGCCAAGGTTTCACGAGTCTGCTGGCCGACGCCCGCGCTGTGCTTCTCATCCAGCTGGCCGGCCAGATAGACCGTGCCGTTGTGGATGACGATTTCGCTGTAGCGGGTTTCAGTGCGCAGGCGCTGGATTGACATTGTCCGGGGTCTCCTTGGAATTGCCGTAACGGAAGATGTCCAGGCCTTCGGCGCTGATCTGCGGACGCTTGCGCGCCATCAGGTCGGCCAGCAGGCGGCCGGAGCCGCAGGCCATGGTCCAGCCAAGGGTACCGTGTCCGGTGTTGAGGAACAGGTTGCGGAACGGAGTGGCGCCCACGATCGGGGTGCCGTCCGGGGTCGCCGGGCGCAGGCCGGTCCAGAAGCTGGCCTGGGACAGGTCGCCACCTTCCGGGTAGAGGTCGGCGGTGATCATTTCCAGGGTGTCGCGGCGAGCCGGATTCAGATCCAGGTTGAAGCCGGTGATCTCGGCCATGCCGCCCACGCGGATGCGCTTGTCGAAGCGAGTGATCGCGACCTTGTAGGTCTCATCGAGAATGGTCGAGGTCGGAGCCATGGCCGGATTGGTGATCGGCACGGTCAGCGAATAACCCTTGAGCGGGTAGACCGGAGCCTTGATACCCAGCGGCTTGAGCATTTGCGGGGTGTAGCTGCCCAGCGCCAGCACGTAGCGATCTGCGGTTTCCAGCTTGCCGTCGATCCACACACCGTTGATGCGGTCGCCGGCGAAGTCCAGGCGCTCGATGTTCTGACCGAAGCGGAACTCCACGCCCAGCTTCTCCGCCATCTCGGCGAGGCGAGTGGTGAACATCTGGCAATCGCCGGTCTGGTCGTTGGGCAGGCGCAGGGCGCCGGCCAGCTTGTGCTTGACGTTGGCGAGGGCCGGTTCGACGCGGGCGATGCCGTCACGGTCGAGCAATTCGTAGGGCACGCCGGACGCTTCGAGCACGGCGATGTCCTTGGCTGCGGCGTCTACCTGGGCCTGGGTGCGGAACAGTTGGGTGGTACCGAGCGCGCGGCCTTCATAGCTGATGCCGGTTTCGGCGCGGAGCTCGTCGAGGCAGTCGCGGCTGTACTCGGACAGACGCACCATGCGCTCCTTGTTCACCGCATAGCGGGCGGCGGTGCAGTTGCGCAGCATCTGCGTCATCCACAGGTACTGGTCGATGTCGCTGGTGGTGCGGATGGCCAGCGGCGCGTGCTGCTGCAGCATCCATTTGACGGCCTTCAGCGGCACGCCTGGCGCCGCCCAGGGCGATGCATAACCGGGGGAAACCTGGCCAGCGTTGGCGAAGCTGGTTTCCATGGCCACGGCGTTCTGGCGGTCGACCACGACCACCTCGAACCCTGCCTGGGCCAGGTAATAGGCGCTAGTCGTTCCGATCACACCACTGCCAAGGACCATCACTCGCATGTCTGTCTCCATTCGCGGCGGGGAATCCGCTGCGTTTGTTATTTTGAGCGTCGATGCGGCGAAGTATAGGGAGACAAACCCAGTGATATTCACTATATAGATAGCTATATTTGGCGATAATTCTCGGCAGAATGCGCTTCAGCGGAGGGGCATCCACCATGCGCACCCAGCATCAATCCCGTCGTGAACTGGACAAGATAGACCGGAATATTTTACGAATCCTGCAGGAAGACGGCCGGATCTCTTTCACCGAGCTGGGCGAACGCGTGGGGCTTTCCACTACGCCCTGTACCGAGCGCGTCCGTCGCCTGGAGCGCGAGGGCATCATCCTCGGCTACAACGCACGGCTGAACCCCCAGCACCTGAAGGCCAGCCTGCTGGTTTTCGTGGAGATCAGCCTGGACTACAAGTCCGGCGACACCTTCGAAGACTTCCGCCGCGCCGTGCTCAAGCTGCCCCATGTACTCGAATGCCACCTGGTCTCGGGCGACTTCGACTATCTGGTGAAGGCGCGGATCAACGAGATGGCCTCCTACCGCAAGCTGCTCGGCGACATCCTGCTGAAGCTGCCTCACGTGCGTGAATCCAAGTCGTACATCGTGATGGAAGAAGTGAAGGAATCACTGAACCTGCCGATCCCCGACTGATTTGTTACGAGCGTTCCGAACCCCTTGGCACAGCTTGGGGGTTCGCCTTATCCTGCCCGAGCGTAAAATTTTCCAAACAACAAAATCAGGATTTCGCACATGAACGCTCGCGTTCGCATCCCGGTGCATACCGAACACCACGCCCCCTCCTATTACGCAGCGACCGCCAACCGTCGCATCGATTACCCGCCCCTGGCGGGAGAGGAGGTGGCCGACGTGTGCATTGTCGGTGGTGGTTACTCCGGGCTGAACACGGCGATCGAACTGGCCAAGCGCGGCCGTTCCGTGGTGTTGCTGGAATCCCGTCAGATCGGCTGGGGCGCCAGCGGGCGCAATGGCGGGCAGCTGATTCGTGGCGTCGGCCATGGCGTCGAGCAGTTCGAGTCGGTGATCGGTGCCGAAGGCGTGCGCTCCCTCAAGCTGATGGGGCTGGAAGCGGTGGAGATCGTCCGCCGCCGGGTGGAAGAGTTCGCCATCGACTGCGACCTGACCTGGGGCTACTGCGACCTGGCCAACAAGCCTGGCGATTTCGCTGGTTTCGCCGAGGACATGGAAGAGCTCAAGGGCCTTGGCTACCGCCACGAGTTGCGCCTGGTTCAGCCTGGCGAGATGCGCAGCGTGGTGGGCTCGGATCGCTACGTCGGCGGCCTGATCGACATGGGTTCCGGCCACCTGCATCCGCTCAACCTTGCCCTGGGCGAAGCCGCTGCGGCGCAATCCCTTGGCGTACGCCTGTTCGAGCACTCCGCCGTCACCCGCATCGAGTACGGCGCCGAAGTGAAGGTGCATGCCGCCAGCGGCGTGGTCCGTGCCAAGACCCTGGTGCTGGGCTGCAACGCCTACATGAACAACCTCAACACGACGCTCGGCGGCAAGGTACTGCCCGCCGGCAGCTACGTCATCGCCACCGAACCGCTGCCCACCGAACTGGCCCGCGAACTGCTGCCGCAGAACATGGCGGTGTGCGACCAGCGTGTCGCCCTGGACTACTACCGCCTCTCCGCGGACAACCGCCTGCTGTTCGGCGGCGCTTGCCATTATTCAGGACGCGATCCGGCGGATATCGGCGCCTATATGCAGCCGAAGATGCTCAAGGTCTTCCCGCAACTGGAGAACGTGCGCATCGACTACCAGTGGGGCGGCATGATCGGCATCGGCGCCAACCGCCTGCCGCAGATCGGCAAGCTGCCGGACCAGCCCAACGTCTACTTCGCTCAGGCCTACTCCGGCCATGGGCTGAACGCCACTCACCTGGCCGGCCAGCTCCTGGCCGAAGCCATCTGCGGCGAGCAGAGCAATGGTTTCGACGTCTTCTCCAAGGTGCCGCACATCACCTTCCCCGGCGGCCGCCACCTTCGCTCGCCGCTGCTGGCCCTGGGCATGCTCTGGTACCGGATGAAGGAAGCGGTGGGGATCGCCTGATCCCGCGCATGAGAAAGGGCTGCTTGGCGGCCCTTTTTCTGCTCAGTCGGCGACGACCTCGACGCCGTCATCGAACAGCTCGCGGCTCCAGGCCAGCCAGACGAACCCGGCAGCGCCCAACGCCATCATCAGCGGCAGCGCGTGACCACTGATCCACTGGCTCGCTGCACCGGTCGCCAGCGGCCCCACCAGGCAGCCGATCCCCCAGAGTTGGGCAACATGGGCGTTGGCCCGCACCAACTCGTCATCCCGATAGCGTTCGCCGATCAGGATCAGCGCCAGGGTGAACAGCCCGCCAGCGCTGGCACCGAACAGCACCCAAACCGGCCAGATCAGCGGCGTGTGCAGCAGCAGCGGAATGCCCAGGCTGCTCAGCAGCAGCGTCAGGCCGCAGACACGGAACAAAGTGCGCCGCGACATGCGATCGGCCAGCCAGCCGATGGGCAGCTGCAGCGCGGCATCACCCACCACCACGACGCTGGCCATCAACAAGGCCACTTCCTGGGTGAAGCCTTGGCGCAAGCCGTAGATCGGCAACAGGGTCAGCATCATCGCTTCGAAGGCGGCGAACAGTACGACCGCCCAGGCAATGGTCGGCAGGCGCGCGCAGAAGGACCATAGCCCACGCCCGGAGGCGCTGTGGGCGTCGACGCTGGGCGCGCCGGTGCGGCCGAGCAGCAGCAGCGAGCCGCCGATCAACAGCCCGGTTCCAGTCCAGAATCCGAGGTCGTTGCCGGTGCCGATCGCCGTCAGCAGCAGCGGGCCGGACAACTGGCTCAGGGCATAGCCGGTGCCGTAGAGGGCCACCAGGCGTCCGCGCCACTCGTCCACCGCCAGCTGGTTGATCCAGCTCTCGCCAAGGATGAACACCACCGTCAGGGCGACGCCGATCAACAGCCGCAGCACCAGCCAGACCGGGTAGGACTGCACCAGCGCCAGCGATGCCACCGACAAGGCTCCCACCAGTAGACACATCTGCATCAGGGTGGTGGTACCGAAGCGCGCGGCCAGTCGCCCAGCGATCACCGCACCGAGCAACACACCGACCGCCGGGGTCGCTGCCATCACGCCGATGGCGAAACTGCCGTGGCCCCAACTTTCCAGCCGCAGCGATACCAGCGGCATGGTCACGCCCAGGGCGAGGCCGATGCTGATGACCGCGCCGCAAACCGCGAAGTAGGTTCCCCAACGCATTGCCGACGTCCTCCCTTTCCGTGTGGCACAAAGCAAAAAAGGCCGGGCTCCATCACTGGAAACCCGGCCGCAGGCGTGGCTCGTAGAGCCGGCCCCTCGAACCGCGAGGGGCGGACCTCAATGGCGTATCAGAGCTTGATCCAGGTGGACTTCAGCTCGGTGTACTTGTCGAAGGCGTGCAGGGACTTGTCACGGCCGTTGCCGGACTGCTTGAAGCCGCCGAAGGGCGCGGTCATGTCGCCGCCGTCGTACTGGTTGATCCAGACGCTACCGGCGCGCAGGGCCTTGCCGACCAGGTGGGCGCGGGACAGGTTGCTGGTCCATACCGCTGCGGCCAGGCCATAGATGGTGTCGTTGGCGATGGCGACGGCTTCTTCTTCGCTGTCGAAGGCGATGACCGAGAGCACCGGGCCGAAGATCTCTTCCTTGGCGATGCGCATGGCGTTGCTCACGCCGTCGAAGATGGTCGGCTCGACGTAGGTGCCGCCGGTCTCTTCCAGTACGCGCTTGCCGCCGGCCACCAGCTTGGCGCCGTCGTCATGGCCAGCCTGGATGTAGGACAGCACGTTGTTCATCTGGGTGGTGTCCACCAGGGCGCCGACGTTGGTCGCCGGATCCAGCGGGTTGCCCGGCTTCCAGGTCTTGATCGCCTCGACCACCATGGGCACGAACTTGTCCTTGATGGAGCGTTCCACCAGCAGACGCGAACCGGCGGTGCAGACTTCGCCCTGGTTGAAGGCGATGGCACCAGCCGCGGCTTCGGCGGCGGCCTGCAGGTCAGGGGCGTCGGCGAAAACGATGTTCGGGCTCTTGCCGCCGGCTTCCAGCCAGACGCGCTTCATGTTGGATTCGCCGGCGTAGATCATCAGTTGCTTGGCGATCTTGGTGGAGCCGGTGAACACCAGGGTGTCGACGTCCATGTGCAGGGCCAGGGCCTTGCCCACGGTGTGGCCGAAGCCCGGCAGTACGTTCAGCACGCCCGCCGGGATACCGGCCTCGATGGCCAGCTGGGCCAGGCGAATGGCGGTCAGCGGGGATTTCTCGGAGGGTTTCAGCACCAGCGAGTTGCCGGTGGACAGTGCCGGGCCGAGCTTCCAGCAGGTCATCAGCAGCGGGAAGTTCCACGGCACGATGGCGGCGACAACGCCTACCGGCTCACGGGTCACCAGACCCAGTTCGTTATGCGGGGTAGCGGCGACTTCGTCGTAGATCTTGTCGATGGCCTCGCCGCTCCAACGGATGGCGCGGGATGCGGACGGGACGTCGACGCTCAGGGAGTCACTGATCGGCTTGCCCATGTCCAGGGTTTCCAGCAGGGCCAGCTCTTCGGCGTGGGCGTCGATCAGGTCGGCGAAGCGGATCATGATCTCCTTGCGCTTGACCGGCGCCAGACGCGACCAGACACCGGACTCGAACACGGCGCGGGCATCTTTCACGGCCAGCTCGGCATCGGCCAGGTCACAGCTGGCGACCTTGCCCAGCAGACGACCATCGACCGGGCTGATGCAGTCGAACGTCTCGCCGGAAACGGCGCTGGTGTATTCGCCATGAATGAAGGCGCGGGTCTCGATCTGCACGGACTTGGCGCGTTGTTCCCAGTCTGCACGGGTCAGGGTGGTCATCGGAGCTTTCCTCTTATTAGAAGAGTGCCGCCAGCTCAGGCATGCACTGTCAAAAATTCTGCAAGGCCGACCTACATCTGGCCATCCTCGCAACCCTAAACCAGAGAGGATAGCCTTTTCAATATATTTTACAGTTGCCGGCCAAACGCCCTTGTCATGTTCGTTATATTAAACATAGACTCCGTCAAAATCACTACAACACCTCACCTTGCCTTTTCCGGTGCTCACAATGACAAATGCCTTTGCGCCAAAACCGGGCAGAATATCCAACAGTCTCGACGACTTCTGGATGCCCTTCACCGCCAACCGCCAGTTCAAGGCCAATCCCCGCCTGCTGGAAAGTGCCGAAGGGATGTACTTCACCAGCGCCGACGGGCGCCAGGTCCTGGACGGCACCGCCGGCCTCTGGTGCTGCAACGCCGGCCATGGCCGCCGCGAAATCACCGAAGCGGTGAGCAAACAGATCGCCAAGCTGGATTTCGCACCCACCTTCCAGATGGGCCACCCGCTGCCCTTCGAGTTGGCCGAGCGCCTGGCCGACGTAGCCCCCAAAGGCCTGAACAAGGTGTTCTTCACCAACTCCGGTTCGGAATCGGCGGATACCGCGCTGAAGATCGCCCTCGCCTACCAGCGCGCCATCGGCCAGGGCACCCGCACCCGCCTGATCGGCCGCGAGCTGGGCTACCACGGCGTGGGCTTCGGTGGCATTTCGGTAGGCGGCATGGTCAACAACCGCAAGGCCTTCCCCGCCCTGCTGCCGAACGTCGATCACCTGCCACACACCCTGGATATCCAGCGCAATGCCTTCAGCCGCGGCCTGCCGGAATTCGGCATCGAGAAGGCCGATGAGCTGGAGCGCCTGGTGACCCTGCATGGCGCCGAGAACATTGCCGCCGTGATCGTCGAACCCATGTCCGGCTCGGCCGGTGTGATTCTGCCGCCGGTGGGCTACCTGCAGCGCCTGCGCGAGATCACCCGCAAACACGGCATCCTGCTGATCTTCGACGAGGTCATCACTGGCTTCGGCCGCGTCGGCCAGGCCTTCGCCGCCCAGCGCTGGGGCGTCACCCCAGACATCATCACCTGCGCCAAGGGCCTGACCAACGGCGCCATTCCCATGGGCGCAGTGTTCGTCGCCGAAGACATCTACCAGGCCTTCATGCAGGGCCCGGAAAGCGCCATCGAGTTCTTCCACGGCTATACCTATTCAGGCCACCCGGTGGCCTGTGCCGCCGCACTGGCAACCCTGGACATCTACCAGGGCGAGCGACTGTTCGAGCGCACCATCGAACTTGAAGGCTACTGGCAGGATGCCCTGCTCAGCCTGAAGGACCTGCCCAACGTGATCGACATCCGCGCAGTGGGCCTGGTCGGCGGCGTGCAACTCGCACCGAGCGCCGAAGGCGTCGGCAAACGCGGCTTCCAGGTATTCGAACAGTGCTTCCATGACGGCGTGATGGTGCGCGTCACCGGCGACACCATCGCCATGTCGCCGCCGCTGATCGTGGAGAAGGAACAGATCGACATTCTCGTCGGCAAGCTCGCCGACTCCATCCGCAAGGCCGCCTGAACAGGGACCGCACAATGAACATCCAGCAGATCGTCGACTTCGCCCAGGCCACCACCACCGCGGAACACTACCGCCCAGCGCCCGAGAAGATCCTCAAGGGCGATCCCGAGCAGAGCGTACGCAACCACTACGGCAGCCCCTGCGGGCAGTTCAATGTGGGCATCTGGGAAGGCGCGGTGGGCCACTGGACGGTGAGCTACACCGAGCACGAGTACTGCGAGATTCTCCAGGGCGTGTCGGTGATCCGCGATGCCGACGGCAATGCCAAGACCGTGCGCGTGGGCGACCGTTTCGTCATCCCGGCCGGCTTCTCCGGCACCTGGGAAGTGCTGGAGCCGTGCCGCAAGGTCTACGTGATTTTCGAACAGGCTGCTCGCTGAGCCCGTTCTCTTCCATGCTTGTCACCCTTCAGCCCGCCATTGGCGGGCTTTTTTATGGGCAAAAGCCAAGGATTGTTTTTTCTGTGGGGGCGATTTCAATCGCTGAGCAGGCCGCAGGCCTGCCGTCTGCCCCTCACTGGGTCGGCTTCGCCGCCCTTAGCGAATGAATTCGCCCCCACAAGCCAGGTCTGTAGCCCGAAGCCAATCCGCCGGCAGCAAATCGCAGGCATGAAAAAGCCCGCACAAGGCGGGCTTCTTCGACAAGGGCCGGATCAATTACTTGATCTTGGCTTCCTTGTAGATCACATGCTTACGCACAACCGGATCGAATTTCTTGATTTCGATCTTGTCGGGAGTGGTGCGCTTGTTCTTGTCGGTGGTGTAGAAATGGCCGGTACCGGCACTGGACACCAGACGGATCAGTTCACGCATGATTGACTCCTTAAACCTTTTCGCCGCGGGCGCGCAGTTCAGACAGAACTACGTCGATGCCGCGCTTGTCGATGATACGCATGCCCTTGGCGGAAACGCGCAGACGCACAAAGCGCTTCTCGGACTCGACCCAGAAGCGATGGTGCTGCAGGTTCGGCAGGAAACGACGACGGGTTTTGTTGTTTGCGTGGGAAATGTTGTTCCCAGTAGCCGGACCCTTACCGGTTACTTGACAGACTCTCGACATGCCTCAGCCCTCTAAACCACATGCCCAACCCGGCATGGGTTGGCCGCTTGAACTCTCACTTTGTGGGCGCTTGAGCGCCCGTCTCGTCAGGGTCTTACCGGCCGCAATTTGACTGCGAAAGACCGGGCCCCCAGAAAAGAGCGCTGCTTTATATCAGAAAGCCCCTAGTGCAGCAAGGGACGTAGCGATTTACCCACAGCCCCGGGGAAGCCGCAATTATGCCCGCACCGCCACGCCAAGGGGATCCGGGCGGAGCGACCGCTCGTCGCCCACAACGCATTGTCCGCTGACCGGGCTTGGTCTAGGGTAAGGCCTTTGGCTCGCAACGAGCCTCCCCACCGCAAAGGAGCTTGCCATGCGCCTCGCCGCCCTCCCACTGCTATTAGCCCCGCTGCTCACCCAGGCTGCCACCTTGAGCGTCTGCACCGAGGCCAGTCCCGAGGGTTTCGACGTGGTGCAGTACAACTCGCTGACCACCACCAACGCTTCGGCCGACGTGCTGATGAACCGCCTGGTGGAGTTCGACGCACAAAACAGCAAGCTGGTCCCAGGCCTGGCCGAGCGCTGGGACGTCTCCGCCGACGGCCTGACCTACAGCTTCCAGCTGCGCCAGGGCGTGGCCTTCCATTCCACCGACTACTTCAAGCCAAGCCGCCCGCTGACGGCCGACGACGTGGTGTTCAGCTTCAAGCGCATGCTCGATCCGGCCAACCCCTGGCACAAGGTGGCCCAGAGCGGCTTCCCCCACGCGCAGTCCATGCAGCTGCCGAGCCTGATCAAGAGCATCGACAAGGTGGACGACCACCAGGTGCGCTTCGTCCTCAACAAGCCGGACGCCACCTTCCTCGCCACCCTCAGCATGGGCTTCGCTTCCATCTATTCAGCCGAATACGCCGACCAGCTGATGAAGGCCGGCACACCGGAAAAGCTCAACGCCCAGCCCATCGGCACCGGCCCCTTCGTCTTCCGCCGCTTCCAGAAGGACGCCGCTGTTCGCTACGCCGCCAACCCGGACTACTTCGGAGGCAAGCCCGGCGTCGACGGCCTGGTCTTCGCCATCACCCCGGACGCCAACGTGCGACTGCAGAAGCTCCGTCGCGGTGAGTGCCAGATCGCGCTATCGCCCAAGCCGCTGGACGTGCAATCCGTTGCCGGCGACAAGAACATCAAGACGGTCCAAACCTCGGCCTTCATGACTGCCTTCGTCGGCATCAACAGCCAGCATCCGCCGCTGGACAAACCCGAAGTGCGCCAGGCGATCAACCTCGCCTTCGACAAGTCGAGCTATATCAAGGCCGTATTCGAAGGCAGCGCCACCGCGGCCGATGGCCCTTACCCGCCGAACACCTGGAGCTACGCCAAGGACCTGCCGGCGTACTCCCAAGACCTTTCAAAGTCGAAAGCGCTGCTCGCCGAGGCAGGCCTGAAGGACGGCTTCAAGACCACCATCTGGACCCGACCCTCCGGCAGCCTGCTCAACCCCAACCCGAGCCTGGGTGCCCAGCTCTTACAGGCCGACCTGGCCAAGGTGGGCATTCAGGCCGAGATCCGCGTGATCGAATGGGGCGAACTGATCCGCCGCGCCAAGGCCGGCGAGCATGACCTGCTGTTCATGGGCTGGGCCGGCGACAACGGCGATCCGGACAACTTCCTCACCCCGCAGTTCTCCTGCGCTTCTGTACAGTCCGGACTCAACTTCGCCCGCTACTGCAACGCCGAACTGGACAAGCTGATTGCCGACGGCAAGACCCACGCCGACCTGGCTGAACGCACCAGCCTCTATGAAAAGGCCCAGCGGATCATCCGCGAACAGGCGCTCTGGTTGCCGCTGGCCCATCCCACCGCCTTCGCCCTGACCCGCGCCAACGTCGAGGGCTACCAGGTGAACCCCTTCGGCCGGCAGGATTTCGCCAAGGTGCGGCTGGATTAGATCCAGCCCCGCTCCGCCATCGACAAGGGCTCGCCATCGCCGACGATGAAGTGATCCAGCACCCGCACGTCGATCAGCGCCAGCGCCTCCTTGAGGCGGTGGGTCAGCTGGCGATCGGCCTCGCTGGGCTCGGCGATGCCTGAGGGGTGATTGTGACTGAGGATCAGCGCTGCCGCGTTGTGCGCCAGCGCGCGCTTGACCACCTGACGGGGATAGACGCTGGCGCCGTCGATGGTGCCGTGGAACAACACTTCGAAGGCCAGCACCCGGTGCTTGCTATCGAGGAAGAGGCAGGCGAACTGCTCATGATGGGAATGTCGCAGTTGCGCCTTGAGAAAATCGCGCACCGCCTGCGGGCTCTCCAGCGCTGAGTCGCGGCGCAATCCTTCGGCCAGGTGACGACGGGCCATTTCCAGCACCGCCTGCAATTGGGCGAACTTGGCCGGCCCGAGGCCAAGGTGCTGGCTGAAGTCCTGCAGCTCGGCCTCCAGCAACGCGCGCAGGCTGCCGAAGTCGTTGAGCAGGTGACGGGCGAGGTCGACGGCGCTACGGCCAGCCACCCCGGTACGCAAGAAAATGGCGAGGAGTTCGGCGTCGGAAAGGGCCGCCGCACCCAGTTCGAGAAGCTTCTCCCGCGGACGCTCCGCCGCAGGCCAATTACGGATGCTCATGACACCTCCATGGTTGAGCCGCGCCGCTGTTCCAGTGCAGTCGCTGTGCTATCTTAACCCACCTTTTTTGCGCGGCGATCGGCCTGGGGAGGCGCCTTCGCCGTAGCGCATCTTCCACTTCATAAAAGGCAGGCCTATGCAGCGGCTCTATCGGAAACGCATCCTCCTGGGCGTGGGCGGCGGCATTGCTGCCTACAAGAGCGCTGAACTGGTTCGCCGACTGCGCGACCAGGGCGCCGAGGTCCGTGTGGTAATGACCCAGGGCGGCCGCGAGTTCATCACCCCGCTGACCCTCCAGGCCCTCTCCGGGCATCCCGTTCACCTCGAGCTGCTCGACCCCGCCGCCGAAGCGGCCATGGGCCACATCGAACTCGCCCGCTGGGCCGACCTGGTGTTGATCGCGCCGGCTACTGCGGACCTGATGGCGCGCCTGGCACAGGGCGTGGCGGATGACCTGCTGACTACCCTGGTACTCGCCACCGATGCGCCGGTTGCCCTCGCTCCCGCGATGAACCAGGCCATGTGGCGCGACCCGGCCACCCAGGCCAACCTGGAACTCCTCGCCAAGCGTGGCCTGCGCCTGTTCGGCCCAGCCGCCGGCAGCCAGGCCTGCGGCGACGTCGGCCTCGGCCGCATGCTGGAAGCCGAGGAACTGGCACAACTCGCTGCCGACTGCTTCGAGCACCGCGCCCTTACCGGCCGCCATGTACTGATCACCGCTGGCCCGACCCAGGAAAACATCGACCCGGTGCGCTACATCACCAACCACAGCTCCGGAAAGATGGGCTTCGCCCTCGCCGAAGCCGCGGTGGAAGCTGGCGCCAAGGTGACCCTGATCACCGGTCCGGTGCACCTGCCCACCCCGGACCGCGTTAACCGCATCGACGTGGTCAGCGCCCGCGACATGCTTGCCGCCTGCGAAGCGGTCATGCCCTGCGACCTGCTGATCGCCGCCGCGGCCGTCGCCGACTACCGCCCGGAAGTGGTTGCGCAGCACAAAATGAAGAAAGACCCGACCAGCGGCGAAGGCCTGCTGCTGCAGCTGGTACGCAACCCCGATATTCTCGCGACGCTCGCCGGCCGACCCGATCGCCCGTTCAGCGTGGGCTTCGCCGCCGAGACCGAAAACCTGCTCGAGTACGCCTCGCGCAAGCTCAAGGACAAGAACCTCGACCTGATCGTCGCCAATGACGTGGCCAACCCCAGCATCGGCTTCAACAGCGAGGAAAACGCCATCACCGTCATCGACCGCGACCTGGGCCAGAGCAGCTTCGCCCAGACCAGCAAGGGCAAGATCGCCCGCCAGCTGATCGCCTTCATCGCCGACCGCCTCAACCAGGCCTGAGATTCCATGCACTCACTGCAAGCCAAGATCCTCGATTCCCGCATCGGCAGCGAATTCCCCCTGCCGCAATACGCTACCCCAGGCTCCGCCGGCCTCGACCTGCGCGCCATGCTCAAGGAAGAAGTCGTCCTCGAACCGGGCCAGACCATCCTCATCCCCACCGGCCTGTCGATCTACATCGCCGACCCGGGCCTGGCCGCGCTGATCCTGCCGCGCTCGGGCCTCGGCCATAAGCACGGCGTGGTGCTGGGCAACCTGGTGGGCCTGATCGACTCCGACTACCAGGGCGAGTTGATGGTGTCCTGCTGGAACCGCGGCCAGACCGCCTTCCGCATCGCCATTGGCGAACGCATCGCCCAGCTGGTTCTGGTGCCTGTGGTCCAGGCGCACTTTGAACTGGTCGACGAATTCCATGAGAGCGAGCGCGGCGCCGGCGGTTTCGGTCACACCGGCAGCCACTGACAAGCCAGAATCAGGACGACGATTCGCCTAGGAGACGTTCAGTGAAACTCTTCAAGCGCAGCAAGGACGCCGCCGGCAACGGTACAGCCCGCCTGTCGCCCGAGGCCAAGCCTGCCCGCAAGCAGTCCGACGACCTGCTCCCGGGGGCGCTCGCCGCCCTCGTGGGCGTGGCCGCTGCCGGCGCGCTGCTCTGGTTCGGCGCGATTGTCCCGTCCGAGCAGAGTCGAACCGGACAACTTGCGCAGGCCTGGGGTGACAGCCAGGCCTCCGCCCTTCGCCAGGCCATCACCCAGTTGCGGGCCGACACCGCCGCAGCCGCCCACGATCCGAGCCTGATCGACGCCCTCAACAGTGGCGATGCCGGCCAGCTGATGACCGCCGAGCGCGGACTGGGCTATCGCGACGGCGTGATCGACGCCCACCTCAACCTGCCCGGCCAGGCCCAGCAGAACAGCCAGCGCGCCGCGCCGATGAACTTTGCCGCGCTGGACCTGCTGCGTCGCCTGGAGGGCGGTCAGCAGCCCAGCCCCGAAGCCTACAAGGTGGGTGAACGCTGGCTGATCTACAGCGCCGCGCCGCTGCGCCTGAACGATCAGAGCACCCCCCAGGGCACACTGTTGCTGGTGTTCGACCTGGATCGCCTGATGCGCAGCCTGCCGGCACTGCCGGACGGCGTTGGCCAGCTGCAGCTGGTCCAGCAGTTTAACAATGCCCCGGCCCAGGTACTGGCCCAGCGCGGACAGCCCGGCGATGCTGCGGCCATCGCACTGGATAGCGGCAATCCGAACTGGAAGCTCAGCTTCGTTCCTGGCGCGGCGCTGACCGGGGAAAGCGTTTCTCCGCTGCTGCTAGCACTGGCCGCACTGCTCGCCCTGGGCGGCGCGGTGCTGGGCCTGAAGCTTTACCAGGGCACGCTGCAGCGCAAGCTGCGTGATGACGCTCAGCAACTCAATCAGATGCTGCAAGAACTCTCGAGCGGCAAGAGCGTCAAAGCCTTCAGTCTGCGCCTGCCGGCGCTGGACAACCTGGCCCAGGCGCTCGCCCGCCAACCCAGGCGTAAATCCGAGCCGGCGCCGGACAACGGCCAGGCCCAGGCGGTCGCCAGCAACCCCGTTGCCCCGGCTCCCGCACAGCCAGCCGCATCGGCTGACCCACTTTTCCAAGATACCGACATTCTCGATATTGACATCCTCGACGAAGACCAGGACCTCCTGGGATTGGAGCAAGCCCCCGCCATGACCAGCATCGAACAGATCGCCCCCACCCTGCCCGCCAGCATTTTCCGCGCGTATGACATCCGCGGTGTGGTCGGCGACACCCTCACCACCGAGACCGCCTACTGGGTAGGTCGCGCCATCGGCTCCGAGAGCCTGGCCCGCGGCGAGTCCAACGTCTCGGTTGGCCGCGATGGTCGCCTGTCCGGCCCCGAACTGGTTCAGGCCCTGATCCAGGGTCTGCTGGACTGCGGCTGCCAGGTCAGCGACGTCGGCATGGTGCCGACCCCGGCGCTCTACTACGCGGCCAACGTGCTGGCCGGCAAATCCGGCGTGATGCTCACCGGCAGCCACAACCCGCCGGACTACAACGGCTTCAAGATCATGGTCGCCGGCGAAACCCTGGCCAACGAACAGATCACCGCCCTGCACACCCGCATCCAGAACAACGACCTGGCCAGCGGCGTCGGCAGCGTCGAAGCGGTGGACGTACTGGATCGCTACTTCCGTGAAATCCGCGACGACATCGCCATGGCCAGGCCCATGAAAGTGGTGGTGGACTGCGGCAACGGCGTAGCCGGCGTGATCGCGCCGCAGTTGATCGAGGCCCTGGGCTGCACCGTGATTCCGCTGTACTGCGACGTCGACGGCACCTTCCCCAACCACCATCCGGATCCGGGCAAGCCCGAGAACCTGGAAGACCTGATCGCCAAGGTGAAGGAAGAGAAGGCCGACCTGGGCCTGGCCTTCGACGGCGACGGCGACCGCGTCGGCGTGGTGACAAACGAAGGCACCATCATCTACCCGGACCGCCTGCTGATGCTGTTCGCCAAGGACGTGGTATCGCGCAATCCCGGCGCCGACATCATCTTCGACGTCAAGTGCACCCGCCGCCTGACCTCCCTCATCAGCGGCTATGGCGGCCGCCCGGTGATGTGGAAGACCGGCCACTCGCTGATCAAGAAGAAGATGAAGGAAACCGGCGCGCTGCTGGCTGGCGAGATGAGCGGCCACATCTTCTTCAAGGAACGCTGGTACGGCTTCGACGACGGCATCTACAGCGCCGCGCGCCTGCTGGAAATCCTCAGCCAGGACAAGCGTGACGCTGAACTTGTGTTCTCGGCCTTCCCGAAAGACGTCTCCACTCCGGAAATCAACATCACCGTCACCGACGAGAGCAAGTTCCGCCTGATCGAGCGCCTGCAGCGCGAGGCCAACTGGGGCGAAGCGAACCTCACCACCCTCGATGGCGTGCGTGTCGATTATCCGAAGGGCTGGGGCCTGTGCCGCGCCTCCAACACGACTCCCGTGCTGGTGCTGCGCTTCGAGGCCGACACTGAGGAAGAGCTGGAGCGCATCAAGCAGGTGTTCCGCAGCCAGCTCACCCTCATTGCCCCTGAACTCAACCTGCCGTTCTGATCCGTGTCACTGGAGCCCAGCATGACCCTCAGCCTCGACGCTGCTTCCCAAGTCGCCCAGGTCCTGTCCGAAGCACTGCCCTACATTCGCCGCTTCGTCGGCAAGACCCTGGTGGTCAAGTACGGCGGCAACGCCATGGAGAGCGACGAGCTGAAGGCCAGCTTCGCCCGCGATGTGGTGCTGATGAAGGCTGTCGGCATCAATCCGGTGGTGGTGCACGGCGGCGGTCCGCAGATTGGTGACCTGCTCAAGCGCCTGTCCATCGAGAGCCACTTCGTCGACGGCATGCGCGTGACCGACGCGCAGACCATGGACGTGGTCGAGATGGTGCTGGGTGGCCAGGTGAACAAGGACATCGTCAACCTGATCAACCGCCATGGCGGCAGCGCCATCGGCCTGACCGGCAAGGACGCCGAGCTGATTCGCGCGAAGAAGCTCACCGTCACCCGCCAGACCCCCGAGATGACCCAGCCGGAGATCATCGACATCGGTCACGTGGGCGAAGTCGCCAGCGTCAATACCGACCTGCTGAACATGCTGGTGAAGGGCGACTTCATCCCGGTGATCGCGCCGATCGGTGTCGGCGCCAACGGCGAGTCGTACAACATCAACGCCGATCTGGTGGCCGGCAAGGTGGCCGAGGCACTGAAGGCCGAGAAGCTGATGCTGCTCACCAACATCGCCGGCCTGATGGACAAGCAGGGCAAGGTACTCACCGGCCTGTCCACCGAGCAGGTCAACGACCTGATCGCCGACGGCACCATCTACGGCGGCATGCTGCCGAAGATCCGCTGTGCGCTGGATGCCGTGCAGGGCGGCGTGAATGCTGCACACATCATCGATGGCCGCGTACCCCACGCGGTGCTGCTGGAGATCTTCACCGACACAGGCGTCGGCACCCTGATCACCAACCGCAAGCGCAGCTAAGCGAAGCGACACCCAGACAGGCCGGAGCGATCCGGCCTGTTCTTTTTGAGGAGCCGGCAATGGCCAAGCTGTCCCGTGATGACTTCCGTTTCTTCCACCCCCTGCGCGTGCGCTGGGCCGAGGTCGATCCGCAAGGCATCGTCTTCAACGGCAACTACCTGACCTACGCCGACGTCGCGATCACCGAGTACTTCCGCGCCATGGACGTGGCCTATCCGGCCGATCTGCTGAAGGACGGCGGCGACTTCTTCGCGGTGAAGACCTTGCTGGAGTACCTGGCGCCTGCACGCTTCGACGACCAGTTGGACATCGGCGTGCGCGTCAGTCGCCTGGGCGGTGCGAGCATGGCCTTCGAGCTGGGCATCTGGCGCGGGGAAGAACAGCTCACCTCGGGTGAGGTGGTCTACGTGCACGCGGACGCCGGCAGCCGCAGAAGCGTGCGGCTCCCGGACTGGTTGAGGGAGCGGGTGCGGGAGTTCGAACGGATCGCGCCGGCCGACTGAAGCCGGCTAGCGAGCGCCGCCAAGCAGTTCGGCCAGCCGCGCACGGTCGGCGGCATAGCCTGCCTTGGCGATATCGCGGTCCTTTTCGTAGCGGGCGATGTCCTTGTCCAGGCTCTTCTGCTGGTCGCGCAGGTTGTCGATCTGCTCCACCAGGTGGGCGGGCACCTCGCGTCCGGCCCGCTCGCTTTCCGCAGCCTGAGTCTGCAGGCTGGACTGCTGGGCACGCAGCGATTGCTGATTGCCACGGGCGACACCGATCAGGCCATCGAGCTCGGCCATCTTGCGTTCCAGGGCACGATCGACATCTTCGACGCTGGTGTAGAGACGCAGCAACTGGGCATCGGACCTGGCGCGAGCCTTCTCATCCAGCAGACGCTGCATTTCCTCACGGCTCGGCGCCGGCGGGACCACACGCACGACCCGCCCGTGCTCATTGAGCACTTCGTAACCCTTGCCGATGTATTCCGGCGGAACGCCCTGGCGATCCAGGACGGTCACACCTTTGTCGTCGACGTAGCGATACAGTTCCGCCGCGCCAGCCAACGCCGGCGACAACAGGACCAGTGCCAGGCTGCAGCGAAGTGCAAACGGCTTCAGCATGAGGACTCCCGGCCCCGAATGGTCAGATACCGAAGTTGGCGCGATAGGTTTCCACGGCAGGCAGGTGTTTCTTCAGCTCGGCGTCACCAGCCAGATACTCCAGTACCTGCTCCAGAGAGACGATGCTGACTACCGGCATGCCGAAGTCACGCTCCACTTCCTGTATAGCCGAGAGTTCGCCCTGGCCGCGCTCCTGGCGATTAAGTGCGATCAGCACGCCAGCCGCCTGGGCGTTCTGCGCCTGGATAATCTGCATGACTTCGCGGATCGCCGTACCGGCGGTGATCACGTCATCGATGATCAGCACGCGACCTTCGAGCGGCGCGCCAACCAGGGTGCCGCCTTCGCCATGGTCTTTGGCTTCCTTGCGATTGAAGCACCACGGGATGTCGATCTGGTGATGTTCGGCCAGCGCCACGGCAGTGGCAGCCGCCAGCGGAATGCCCTTGTAGGCCGGGCCGAACAGCACATCGAAAGGAATGCCGCTATCCACCACGGCGGCCGCATAGAATCGGCCGAGCTTGGCAAGGGCAAGGCCGCTGTTGAACAGGCCGGCATTGAAGAAATAGGGGCTGGTACGCCCGGACTTGAGAGTGAACTCACCGAAACGCAGAACCCCGCGCTCGATGGCAAAGCGAATGAAATCGCGCTGGTACGCCTGCATGAAAAGCCTCGGACGGCACGGATTTAGCTAAATAGAAAGAGCTCGGGTATCATACACGCACGTGTTTTTGGGGGCCATTTATGCGGATCATCAGTGTGAACGTGAATGGTATTCAAGCGGCAGCCGAGCGAGGTCTCCTCAGCTGGCTGCAAGCTCAGAATGCCGACGTGATCTGCCTGCAAGACACCCGTGCCTCCGCCTTCGACCTGGACGACCCTGCCTTCCAACTGGATGGTTATTTCCTCTATGCCGGCGATGCCGAAGTGCCTGCCCAAGGTGGCGTGGCGCTCTATTCGCGGTTGCAACCCAAGGCGGTTATCTGGGGACTCGGCTTCGAGTCCTGCGATCGGTACGGACGCTACCTGCAGGCAGATTTCGACAAAGTGAGCATCGCCACCCTGCTGCTGCCTTCCGGGCAAGGCGGGGACGAGAACCTGAACCACAAGTTCAAGTTCATGGACGACCTCACCCATTATCTGAACAAGCAGCGCCGCAAGCGCCGCGAGTACATCTACTGCGGCTCGCTGTACGTTGCGCACCAGAAGCTGGATGTGAAGAACTGGCGCGACTGCCAGCAGATCCCGGGCTTCCTGGCGCCCGAGCGCGCCTGGATGGACGAAGTGTTTGGCAACATGGGCTACGTCGATGCCCTGCGCGAAGTCAGCCGCGAAGGCGACCAGTTCAGCTGGTGGCCGGACAGCGAGCAGGCTGAGATGCTCAATCTCGGCTGGCGCTTCGACTACCAGGTGCTGACACCGGGGCTGCGCCGCTTCGTGAAGGGCGCCAAGCTGCCGCGCCAGCCGCGCTTCTCGCAGCACGCGCCGCTGATCGTCGACTACGACTGGCTGCTGAGCGTGTAATCCAGGCAGAAAAAAGCCGGCTTTCGAGCCGGCTTTTTCTTGTCCGCGATTCGGCCTATTTCACCAGGCGCCAGCAGAAGGGGTAGCGATACGCCTGACCTTCGTTGGCCTTGATCCCGGCGATGATGGTCAGCACCAGCGCACCAATGCTCACCAGGCCGAGCAACGGGAAGCCGATCACCACCAGCATCAGCAGGAAGCACAGCACCACGGCCAGCGCCACGGTGATCTGGAAGTTCAGCGCTTCCTTGCCCTGGGCATCGACGAAGGGATCGAGGTCCTTCTTGATCTGCCAGACGATCAGCGGACCCAGCAGGTTGCCAAAGGGGAACACCAGGCCGAGGAAGGCGGAGAAGTGGCAGAACATCGCCCACTGCCGGACTTCCCGGGTAGGCTCCTGATACTCAGTTGGCTCGTCCATTCCTGCACCTCCTCGTGCAATGTCGGCGTCAGTCGGCCAGGGCGGCGCGCTGCAGCTCGAACAGATCATTCAGGCCCTTGCGCGCCAGCTCGAGCATCGCGTTCAGCTCTTCCGGCTGGAAGGGAGCGCCCTCGGCGGTACCCTGGACTTCGATGAAGCCGCCGGCATCGGTCATGACCACGTTCAGGTCGGTTTCGGCGGCGGCGTCTTCCAGGTAGTCCAGGTCCAGCACCGGCTCGCCCTGGTAGATGCCAACGGACACCGCAGCGACCATCTGCTTCAGCGGCTCGCCCTTCAGGGCACCGCGCTTCTTCAGCACTTTCAGCGCATCCACCAGAGCCACCATGGCGCCGGTGATCGACGCGGTACGGGTGCCGCCATCGGCCTGGATCACATCGCAATCCAGATAGATGGTGTTCTCGCCCAGCTTGGTCATGTCCAGCGCAGCGCGCAGCGAGCGGCCGATCAGACGCTGGATCTCCAGGGTGCGGCCGCCCTGCTTGCCACGGCTGGCTTCGCGCTGGTTACGCTCACCGGTGGCGCGCGGCAGCATGCCGTATTCGGCGGTCAGCCAACCCTGGCCCTGCCCCTTGAGGAAACGCGGCACGCCGGCTTCGACGCTGGCCGTGCAGATCACTTTGGTATCCCCAAACTCCACCAGCACCGAGCCTTCGGCATGCTTGGTGTAGTTGCGGGTGATGCGGATCGGGCGCAGCTGATCGGCCGCGCGGCCACTGGGACGTTTCATGGGGGCTTACCTGTTCGGGAGAAATCTGCCGCCATTATAGAGGCCCGACGGCATGGGCGACATCGCCGCGTTGGGAGGCGCAGGCCGCCTGGGCTACAATCCCCTCCTTTGATCGCCGAAACCGAGAAGAGGAAACCCCATGGTGCACAGCATGACCGCCTTCGCCCGCGTCGAACGGGCGGGCTCCCACGGCACCCTGAGCTGGGAACTGCGCTCGGTGAACCACCGCTACCTCGAACCCCATCTGCGACTGCCGGAAGCCTTCCGCGACCTCGAAGGCCCGGTGCGCGAGGCCCTGCGCCAGGGCCTCTCCCGCGGCAAGGTGGAATGCACCCTGCGCATGGCCGAAGAAAGCGCCGGCAAGCCGCTGCAGGTGGACCGCGAGCGCGCCAGCCAACTGATCCAGGCCGCCGAGAGCGTCGCCGCGCTGATCCAGCAACCGGCACCGCTCAATCCCCTGGAAGTGCTTGCCTGGCCGGGCGTGCTGGTAGCCGATGCCGCCGATCCGCAAGCGCTCAACGCCGCCGCCATGGAAGCCTTCGCCCAGGCCCTCGTCGAGCTGAAGAACGGCCGCTCCCGCGAAGGCGCCGAACTGGCCCGACTGCTCAATGAGCGTCTGGATGCCATGCAGGAAGAAGTCACTGCCCTGCGCGCGCTGGTTCCGCAGATGCTTGCCGGCCAGCGCCAGAAGATCCTCGACCGCTTCACCGAGATGAAGGCCGAGCTGGACCCGCAACGCCTGGAACAGGAAATGGTGCTGCTGGCGCAGAAGAGTGATGTCGCCGAAGAGCTGGACCGCCTCGGTACCCACATCAGCGAAGTCCGCCGCGTACTCAAGGCCGGCGGTGCCGCCGGCCGCCGCCTGGACTTCCTGATGCAGGAGCTCAACCGCGAAGCCAATACCCTGGGCTCCAAGGCCTTCGATCCGCGCAGCACCCAGGCTGCGGTCAACCTCAAGGTGTTGATCGAGCAGATGCGCGAACAAGTCCAGAACATCGAGTAAGAGAACGCCCCCATGACCGCCACCCCCGGCACCCTGTACATCGTTTCCGCCCCTTCCGGCGCCGGCAAGACCAGCCTGGTCAAGGCGCTGATCGACGCCGAGCCGAACATCCGCGTCTCGGTATCCCACACCACCCGCGGCATGCGCCCGGGCGAGGTGGATGGCGTGAACTACAACTTCGTGTCCCGCGAAGAGTTCGTGCACATGCTCGAGCACGGTGACTTCCTCGAGCACGCCGAAGTCTTCGGCAACCTCTACGGAACGTCCCAGCGGTGGGTCCAACAGACCCTGGCCGAGGGCCATGACCTGATCCTCGAAATCGACTGGCAGGGCGCCCAGCAGGTCCGCCATCTGATGCCCCTGGCCAAGTCGATCTTCATTCTGCCGCCGAGCCAGGAAGCCCTGCGCCAGCGTCTGGACAACCGCGGCCAGGACAGCAACGAGATCATTGAGCGCCGCATGCGTGAAGCAGTCAGCGAGATGAGCCACTACGTCGAGTACGACTACCTGGTGATCAACGACGACTTCGCCACCGCCCTGGACGATCTCAAGGCCATTTTCCGCGCCAACCAGCTGCTTCACGCCCCGCAGCAGGTCCGTCATGGCGCCCTGCTCGCGCGTCTGCTCGAGTAGGCGCGAAAGCGTCTATTACGGCGATAGCTGGTTCCCTGGCCAGCCTTGAGCCACACTCCACCACAGGAGCGCCGAAAATCGGCGCTTCCCTAAATGGTGGCGATTTTTTAGACTATTCAGTCCGCTCGCCCGATCCGGGCAAAGTATCAGCCACCCATTTCGTGCTACGAGGAACACCATGGCCCGCGTTACTGTTGAAGATTGCCTGGAAAACGTCGACAACCGCTTCGAGCTGGTCATGCTCGCTACCAAGCGTTCCCGTCAGCTGGCCACCGGCGGCAAAGAGCCGAAGGTAGCCTGGGAAAACGACAAGCCGACCGTAGTCGCCCTGCGCGAAATCGCTGCCGGCCTGGTCGACTACGAAGTCGTCGCCCAGGAAGACATCGTTGAAGAAGAGCCGCTGTTCGCCGCATTCGAGGACGAGGCCAACGAGGCCCTCTGATCCTATGCCTGGTCGACGTCGCACGGCGCAGGGTAACGAAGGCCGGCAAGGAGAAATATCTTGCCGAGCATAGACGCCCTTGCCGAACGACTTTCGACCTATCTCGGCGCCGACCAGGTCAACCTGGTGCGCCGAGCCTACTTCTACGCCGAGCAGGCGCACGACGGTCAGCGCCGTCGCAGCGGTGAAGCCTACGTCACCCACCCGCTCGCCGTAGCCAGCATCCTCGCCGACATGCACATGGACCATCAGAGCCTGATGGCCGCGATGCTGCATGACGTGATCGAGGACACCGGCATCGCCAAGGAAGCCCTCAGCGGGCAATTCGGCGAAACCGTCGCCGAGCTGGTGGACGGGGTCAGCAAGCTGACCCAGATGAACTTCGAGTCCAAGGCAGAAGCCCAGGCCGAAAACTTCCAGAAGATGGCCATGGCCATGGCGCGCGACATCCGCGTGATCCTGGTCAAGCTGGCCGACCGCCTGCACAACATGCGCACCCTGGAAGTGCTGTCCGGCGAGAAGCGCCGGCGCATCGCCAAGGAAACCCTGGAAATCTACGCCCCCATCGCCAACCGGCTGGGCATGCACAGCATGCGCGTGGAATTCGAGGACCTCGGCTTCAAGGCGATGCACCCGATGCGCTCCGAGCGCATTCGCACCGCAGTGCGTCGCGCCCGCGGCAACCGCAAGGAAATCGTCAACAAGATCGAGGAATCGCTGACCAACTGCTTGCGTCGTGAAGGCATGGAAGGCGAGGTCATCGGCCGCGAGAAGCACCTCTACAGCATCTACAAGAAGATGCGCGGCAAGCGCCGGGCGTTCAACGAAATCATGGACGTCTACGCCTTCCGCATCATCGTCGACAAGGTCGACACCTGCTACCGCGTGCTCGGCGCCGTGCACAACCTGTACAAGCCGCTGCCCGGCCGCTTCAAGGACTACATCGCGATTCCCAAGGCCAACGGCTACCAGTCGCTGCATACCACCCTGTTCGGCATGCACGGCGTACCCATCGAGATCCAGATCCGCACTCGCGAGATGGAAGAGATGGCCAACAACGGCATCGCCGCCCACTGGCTGTACAAGTCCACCGAGGACGACCAGCCCAAGGGCACCCACGCCCGCGCCCGTCAGTGGGTCAAGGGCATCCTGGAACTGCAGCAACGCGCCGGCAACTCCCTGGAATTCATCGAGAGCGTGAAGATCGACCTCTTCCCCGACGAGGTCTACGTGTTCACGCCCAAGGGCCGCATCATGGAGCTGCCGAAAGGCTCCACCGCGGTCGACTTCGCCTACGCCGTGCACACCGATGTCGGCAACACCTGTATCGCCTGCCGCATCAACCGCCGCCTGGCGCCGCTGTCCGAACCGCTGCAGAGCGGCGAGACGGTCGAGATCGTCACCGCGCCGGGCGCCCGGCCAAACCCGGCCTGGCTCAACTTCGTCGTCACAGGCAAGGCACGCACCCATATCCGCCACGCCCTCAAGCAACAGCGCCGCTCGGAGTCCATCAGCCTCGGCGAACGCCTGCTGAACAAGGCACTGGCCGGCTTCGAGAGCCACCTGGACAAGATCAGCCCCGAGCGCATCCAGGCCGTCCTCGGCGAGTACCGCCTGGACGTGATCGAAGACCTGCTGGAAGACGTCGGCCTCGGCAATCGCATGGCCTACGTGGTCGCCCGTCGCCTGCTGGCCAGCGACGGCGAGCAGCTGCCGAACCCCGAGGGTCCGCTGGCGATCCGTGGCACCGAGGGCCTGGTGCTGAGCTACGCCAAGTGCTGCACGCCGATCCCGGGCGACCCCATCGTCGGTCACCTGTCCGCCGGCAAGGGCATGGTGGTGCACCTGGAAAACTGCAAGAACATCAGCGAAATCCGGCACAACCCGGAGAAATGCATCCAGCTGTCCTGGGCCAAGGACGTTGCCGGCGAGTTCAATGTCGAACTGCGCGTGGAGCTGGAGCACCAGCGCGGCCTGATCGCCCTGCTCGCCAGCAGCGTCAATGCCGCCGATGGCAATATCGAGAAAATCAGCATGGACGAGCGCGATGGCCGCATCAGCGTGGTCCAGCTGGTAGTCAGCGTGCACGACCGTGTGCATCTGGCCCGCGTGATCAAGAAGCTGCGTGCGCTCAAGGGGGTGATCCGTATCACCCGCGTGCGGGCGTAGCCGATCCCAAGAAACCCAAGGAGTTCTCATGAGCAAGACCGTCATCAGCAGCGACAAGGCCCCCGCCGCCATCGGCACTTACTCCCAGGCCATCAAGGCCGGCAACACCGTCTACATGTCCGGCCAGATCCCGCTGGACCCGAAAACCATGGAACTGGTTGAAGGCTTCGAAGCCCAGACCGTGCAGGTGTTCGAAAACCTGAAGGCCGTGGCCGAAGCCGCCGGCGGTTCCTTCAAGGACATCGTCAAGCTGAACATCTTCCTGACCGACCTGTCCCACTTCGCCAAGGTCAACGAAGTCATGGGCCGTTACTTCGAGCAGCCCTACCCCGCCCGTGCCGCCATCGGCGTCGCCGCCCTGCCGCGCGGCTCCCAGGTGGAAATGGACGCCATCCTGGTCCTCGAATAATTCGTCTCCGCCACGGGCCGTCCGGCCCGTGGCACCGTTCCGGAAGGAATCCGAAATGCGCTACACCCTCCCCCTGCTGCTTTGCGCGGCCATTCTTGGCGGCTGCTCCAGCACCCCGTCTGACCCTAGCGGCATCTGGATCAACCAGGCGGCGATCAATGCCGCGGCCAAGGAGGGCAAGCTGCGTGAATCCCTGCTCGCCTACGGCCCCAACCTGGAGTGGCAGATCGACCAGAAGACCGGCGAAGCCCACTACAGCAACGGCTTCGAGCTGGGTGAAGGCCGTCTCGCGGCCCAGGAAGATGGCAACTGGCGGGTGGATTTCTACGGCGACTACCACGAAGTGCTGGAAGTGGACGGCAACGAGCTGGTGCAGCAGGCCAGCGAGAACCTTCCCGAGCAGCGTTTCGTCCATCCGGAGACAGCTCCGGCAGAAGGCGCCCCACCGGGCAGCGCCTTCGAGCATGCGCTCTACTCCGCCTACCTCGGCGGCGACTGGAAGATCGTCGAAGGCCAGGGCGAGGGCGGTCTGGTCAAGTTCAACGCCGATGGCAGCCTCGAAGGCCTGCCGGGCGCGGATCGCTACGCCCTCTGCCTGGCTGGCGACTGCGCGGCCATGAGTGGCGAAAACGACAGCATCTGGCTGCAGAACGGCAACCAGGGCGCCGCGTGGATCTTCGTTCACGACGGCGATGAACTGGAAATCCTCGAAGCGCGCAACCGCGCCCAGATCGACGAAATGCCCGAATACTCCCCCGGCAAGCGCGCCTGGCTACTGGAGCGCGACTAAGTTTCTCCCGCACGCACGCACGGACGTAGGAGCGAGCTCTGCTCGCGAAGCTCCGTGCCGCGCAGATCGCGAGCAGAGCTCGCTCCTACACGCTGACCACCAACCACAGCCCCAGCGCCAGCAGAAACGCACCGCAAAGCCTATCCAGCACCCTGACTCGCAACCGCAGCCAAACACGCCAGCGCGGATAACCGAGCAGCCGCGCCAGCGCCATATCCCAGAACAGCACCACAGCGGTCATCCAGGCCATGCTCATGGCCAGCCCCCACCCCGGCATCGCCGCATTGCGCAGCACACCAAACAGGCCCGCGTAGAAAATCGGCAGCTTTGGATTCAGGCTGCTGGCCAGCAAACCCTCAGTGAATCCATGGCGCCATGAGCCGCGCTGGCCGGTCTCGGCTTCCGGCAGCACCAGCTCCCGCCGGGCCAGCAGTGCCTGGCCACCGATCCAGACGAAATAGCCACCGCCAACCAGTTGCAGCACCAGCCAGAATGTCCCGCCCGATTCAGGCAACAGGCTCAGCGCCAGCAGTACCACTAGCATCGACAAGAGGTTCGCCAGGGCGATGCCCGACGCGCAGCCATCAGCATGGCGCAGACCTTTCACCAATCCGGCGCGCAGTAACAGGAAGAAATCCGGCCCTGGCGACAGCAGGGCGGCGAAATGGGTGCTGGCGACCAGCAGGAACAACGCGAGCATGGCTTCGAACCTCCGTGGAACACGGCCGGCAGTGTCGAAGCCAGATGGGGCGGCGGTCTTGGAGAAAACTCAGGTGCGCGCGGCGCGACGAAAATGCCCCGGCGTGACGCCGGTGAACCGCTTGAAGGTGCCGGAGAAGTGCGCCTGGTCGTAGAAGCCCAGGGACAGTGCCACCTCCAGCGGCGACTGGTCACCGAGCAAGAGGCGCTTGGCCTCACGCACCCGACGTTGCAACAGGTAGGTATGCGGCGGCACGCCGTAGGCACGACGAAAGGCTTCAATCAGGTGGCGCGGATGGCGCTGGACCAAGCCAGCCATCTGTTCGAGGCTCACCGCCTCGGCGTAGTGCGCCTCCAGGTAGTCGCGCAGGAAAGCCGTTACGCCGCCATCGCGTGCGGCAGGCGCTGCCGCGCGCAAGCCACCGTGGCGAATGAACACCCGCTCCAGCACCTCCAGCAGCTCGCTTTCCACGGCCAGTGCATCGCCACGCTCGAACTCCGCGGCCAAGCGTGCCAACCCGGCCGCAACCTGCCCGTCATCGGCCGGATTCAGCTCGCGGAAGCCGCTGGGCAGACGCTTGCGTCCGAGCAGTGCGGGCAGGCGCGACTCCTCGACGTAGAGCATGCGATAGACCAGCCGCTCGGACTCGGCATGGCCGGTATGGGGCTCCTCGGGGTTCATCAGCGACAGCGTGCCCGCTGGCAGGGCATGTCGCGCACCCCGGCATTGATAACCGCCGATGCCTTCGAGGATGGCGCCGATGGCGAAGGCATCATGGCTATGCCGGCCGAACTGCTGCCCGGAAAAATCCGCATGGAACAGCTCCACCCCAGGCAACCAGGCGCGGGCCAGCATGCGGTTGGCGTCCATCCTCAGGGCTCGCCGAGGATGGCCGCGTACCCTTCGCGATAGCTCGGGTAGCGCGGCACCCAGCCCAGGGCGCGGGCACGGGCGTTGCTGCAGCGCTTGCTGCCGGAGCGGCGCACGGTGGACTCCTCGGCCCACTCGGTCACGCCCATCTGCTCGCGCAGCCAGCCCACCACTTCATGCAGCGGAGCCGGCGCATCGTCGACGCCGATGTAGCAGTCCTGCAGCGCCACGCCGCCGGCTTCGGCCTTGAGCAGATGAGCCAGGAGACCGGCGCAATCGTCGACGTGGATACGGTTGGCATAGAGCGGCGGCTCGCTGACCACCCGGTAGCCCATGCGTACCTGCTTGAGCAGCCATTCGCGCCCAGGACCGTAGATTCCGGTGAGGCGCACCAGCGTCGCGGGAATACCGCTGTTCAAGGCGATGCGCTCGGCTTCCAGCATCACGCTGCCGGAGAAGCTTTCGGCTTCGGCGGGTGACGTTTCGTCGATCCACTCACCATCGCGCTGGTCATAAACGCCGCTGCTGGAGACGAACAGCAGCCGGCGCGGCGTCTGGCCACGCTCGGCCAGCCAGCCGAGGACGTGACGCAAACCCTCGACATAGGCAGCGCGGTAGCCCGCTTCGTCAGGCTGGGAAGCCGCCACGCAGTAGACCAGGTAATCCAGCGGCCCTTGCGGCCAGGCGGTTGGACAGGCGGGCTGCTCCAGATCGCCGGCCACCGGCAGGACACCCGCCGGCAGTGCTGCGACCTGGCGACGCAGTCCATGGACGGTCCAGCCGGCGTGCAACATCTGTTGCGCCAACCGGCTGCCGACGTCGCCACAACCGGCGATCAGGAGAATAGGGGTATCGGACATTGGGAAGGCTCCGAAAAAGTCCTCAGGATAGGGGCACTACCGGCTATCGCCAAATCGGACCGCGAAGGGGGCGAAGCGCCGAGCTGCAGTGCGATTGATATAAAGTCACTTTTACAAACAAGAATTACTTGCAATAATGCCAACCCTTCGGTCCAGGCCGACGCTCCCGCGCCGATGGACGAAACCGCCTCCTTTCCTTCAGGTCCGGCCAGCATGAATTCCAACGCCCGAAACGCACAGCCCAACACCGCCTCCCGCCCGCCACGCCTGCTCGCGGCCCTGTTGATCAGCCTGATGCTGACGCCCAACGCTTCCTTCGCCGAGGAGCCGACCGCGCAATCCGTCCCGGCTGCCGCCAGCCAGGCCACCGCACCGGCACCTGCCGCTGACGCCGCCAACGCGCCTGCCGTCGCCCCGGCCAACGGTGCCGCTCCGGCAGCTGAAACTGCCGCCCAGGACCCGAACGCCCTGCCGGCCGACCCGCTGGCCGCCGAGCAAGAAGGCGAGCAGATGCTGGCCCACGACCTGTCGCCCTGGGGCATGTACCAGAACGCCGACATCGTGGTGAAGGCCGTGATGATCGGCCTGGCGCTCGCTTCCGTCCTGACCTGGACCGTGTGGATCGCCAAGGGCTTCGAGCTGACCTCCGCCAAGCGCCGCCTGCGTCGTGAACTGGCCACCCTGAAGTCCGCCCGCACCCTGAACGACGCCGGCGAGAAGGTCAGCAACGGTAACTGCGTGTCCCACCTGCTGGTGCAGGACGCCCAGGAAGAGATGAAGCTCTCCACCAACACCCGCGAGAAGGAAGGCATCAAGGAGCGCGTCAGCTTCCGCCTCGAGCGCCTGGTCGCCGCCAGCGGTCGCCAGATGAGCCAGGGCACCGGCGTGCTCGCCACCATCGGTTCCACCGCGCCCTTCGTCGGCCTGTTCGGTACCGTCTGGGGCATCATGAACAGCTTCATCGGCATCGCCAAATCCCAGACCACCAACCTCGCCGTAGTCGCCCCCGGTATCGCAGAAGCCCTGCTGGCCACCGCCCTCGGCCTGGTCGCGGCGATCCCGGCCGTCGTGATCTACAACGTCTTCGCCCGCTCCATCGCTGGCTACAAGGCACAGGTGTCCGACGCCTCCGCCCAGGTCCTGCTGCTGGTCAGCCGCGACCTCGACCACCAGCCGGCCGACCGTGGCCAGTCTCCGCAAATGGCAAAAGTGGGCTGATCCATGGGAATCCATCTGAACGATGGTGGCGATGATCTCCAGGAAACCCACGAGATCAACGTCACCCCCTTCATCGACGTGATGCTGGTGCTGCTGATCATCTTCATGGTCGCGGCACCCCTGGCGACGGTCGACATCAAGGTCGACCTCCCCGCCTCCACCGCCAAGCCCGCGCCCAGGCCGGACAAGCCGATCTACCTGAGCATCAAGGAAGACAAGAGCCTGTACCTGGACAACGAGCAGGTCACCGATGAGCAACTGGGCGGCGTGCTGGACAAGCTGACCAACTCCGACAAGGAAAAGACCATCTTCGTCCGTGGCGACAAGGTGGTGGAGTACGGTCGCCTGATGGAAGTCATGGACACCCTGCGCGGTGCCGGCTACCTGAAGATCGGCCTGGTAGGACTCGAGACGGTCGGGACTAAATGAGCCAAGGCAAAAGCAAGCTGTCGCAATGGGGCGTCAGCCTGGTGGTCGTGCTCGGCCTGCACATCGGCCTCGGCCTCTGGGCGCTCTACTGGCGCCCGCACGCCGAGCCGATCGAGCTACCGCCCGCGGCCATGATGGTGGAGCTGGAGCCGTTACCGGCCCCCGCACCCGTGCCGGCGCCACCGCCGCCGCCCCAGGTCGAGCCCGAACCCGAACCGCTGCCCAAGCTGGTGGAAGTGCCGAAGCCGAAGATCGCCATCGCGCCCAAGCCGAAACCCAAGCCCAAGCCGCCGAAGCCGAAACCGCCGGAACCCAAGCCTGAGAAGCCGCAGGAAACCGAGAGCGTGAAGGAAGCCGTCGCGGCGCCGACCACGGCTCCGAGCGACACCAAGCCCGCTGCCCAGCAGCAGGCCGCTTCAAGTGCACCGTCGGACGCCAAGCCGACCTGGCAGAGCAAGCTGCTCGCGCACCTGGCGCGCTACAAGCGTTACCCGGACGACGCCCGCCGCCGTGGTTTCGAAGGGGTCAACCGCCTGCGCTTCGTGGTCGATGGCGAAGGCAAGGTGATCTCCTACTCCCTGGTCGGCAAGTCCGGCAGCGCCTCGCTGGATCGCGCCACCCTGGAGATGATCCGCCGCGCCCAGCCGCTGCCGCCGCCCCCGCCGGAACTGCTCAACAACGGCTCCCTCGAAGTGGTCGCGCCCTTCGTCTACTCGCTGGACCGCCGCTGATTTCCAAGCGTCTGCGCACCTCGCGCAGGCGCTTGGTTCCATTGACTCCAGCCGCTATGCTTGCCGGACCTCAATGGAAAAATGCTATGACCCTCACCGAACTGCGCTACATCGTCACCCTCGCCCAGGAACAGCATTTCGGCCGTGCCGCCGAACGCTGCCACGTGAGCCAGCCGACCCTGTCGGTCGGGGTGAAGAAGCTGGAAGACGAGCTCGGCGTGCTCATCTTCGAACGCAGCAAGAGCGCGGTACGCCTGACTCCGGTCGGTGAAGGCATCGTCACCCAGGCACAGAAGGTGCTGGAACAGGCCCAAGGCATCCGCGAGATGGCCCAGGCCGGCAAGAACCAGCTCGCCGCGCCGCTCAAGGTGGGCGCCATCTACACCGTCGGCCCCTACCTCTTCCCGCACCTGATTCCGCAGCTGCACCGGGTCGCCCCGCAGATGCCGCTGTACATCGAAGAGAACTTCACCCACGTCCTGCGCGACAAGCTGCGCACCGGCGAGCTGGACGCGATCATCATCGCCCTGCCCTTTGCCGAAGCCGACGTGCTGACCAAGCCGCTCTACGACGAACCCTTCTACGTGTTGCTGCCGTTCGGCCACCCCTGGACCGCCCGCGAGTCCATCGACAGCGAGATGCTCAACGACAAGAGCCTGCTGCTGCTGGGCGAGGGTCACTGCTTCCGCGACCAGGTGCTGGAAGCCTGCCCGAGCCTGCGCAAGGGCGGTGAAGACAGCGCCAAACACACTACGGTGGAATCCAGCTCCCTGGAAACCATCCGCCACATGGTCGCCTCGGGCCTCGGCGTTTCGATCCTGCCGTTCTCCGCGGTGGACAGCCATCACTACGCTCCCGGCGTGATCGAGATCCGCCCGCTGACGCCGCCGGTGCCCTTCCGCACCGTGGCCATCGCCTGGCGCGCCAGCTTCCCGCGCCCGCGCGCCATCGAAGTACTGGCGGACTCCATCCGCCTCTGCTCCGTGGCCCACCCGGAAACCCAGGGCGAACCACAGCCGGCATGACCGAGCTGTCGCAAGTCCCGGTCACCGTGCTCAAGGGCGTGGGCGCCGCGCTGGCGGAAAAGCTCGCCAAGGTGGGCCTGGAGAACCTGCAGGACATCCTCTTCCACCTGCCCACCCGCTATCAGGACCGCACCCGCATCACCCCCATTGGTGAGCTGCGCCCCGGTCAGGACGCGGTGGTGGAAGGCATCGTCGCCGGCGCCGATGTCGTCATGGGCCGCCGCCGCAGCCTGCTCGTGCGGCTGCAGGACGGCACCGGCACCCTGTCCTTGCGCTTCTTCCACTTCAGCCAGGCGCAGAAGGAAGGCGTCAAGCGCGGCACCCAGTTGCGCTGCTACGGCGAAGTCCGCCCCGGCGCCACCGGCCTGGAGATCTACCACCCGGAATACCGCTCCCTCAGTGGCGATGAACCGCCACCGGTGGAACAGACCCTGACACCGATCTACCCCACCACCGAAGGCCTCACCCAGCAGCGCCTGCGTAGCCTCAGCCAGCTCGCACTGGCCCGCCTCGGCCCCCAGAGCCTGCCCGATTGGCTGCCCAGGGAACTGGCGCGCGACTACCACCTGGGCTCGCTGGACGAAGCGATCCGTTACCTGCACCGGCCGCCGCCGGACGCTGACCTGGAGGAGCTCGCCGAAGGCCAGCACTGGGCCCAGCAGCGCCTGGCCTTCGAGGAACTGCTCACCCACCAGCTGTCCCTGCAGCGCCTGCGTGAAAGCCTCCGGGCCCAGCACGCGCCGCAGCTACCGCCCGCGCGCAAACTGCCGAAGCAGTACCTGGCCAACCTCGGCTTCCAGCCCACCGGCGCCCAGCAGCGGGTCGGCGCGGAAATCGCCTATGACCTGGCACAGCAGGAACCCATGCTGCGCCTGGTGCAGGGCGACGTCGGCGCCGGCAAGACAGTGGTCGCCGCCCTTGCCGCCTTGCAGGCCCTGGAAGCCGGCTACCAGGTGGCGCTGATGGCCCCCACCGAGATCCTCGCCGAGCAGCACTTCCTGAACTTCAGCAAGTGGTTGCAGCCGCTGGGCATCGAGGTCGCCTGGCTCGCCGGCAAACTCAAGGGCAAGGCCCGTGCCGCCGCCCTGGAGCAGATCGCCGGCGGCACGCCCATGGTGGTCGGCACCCACGCTCTGTTCCAGGACGAGGTGAAGTTCAAGCGTCTGGCCCTGGTGATCATCGACGAGCAGCACCGTTTTGGCGTCCAGCAGCGCCTGGCCCTGCGTCAGAAAGGCGTGGACGGCCGCCTCTGCCCGCACCAACTGATAATGACCGCCACGCCCATTCCGCGGACCCTGGCCATGAGCGCCTATGCCGATCTGGATACCTCCATCCTCGACGAGCTGCCCCCCGGTCGTACCCCGGTGAATACTGTTCTGGTGGCCGACAGCCGCCGCATCGAAGTGATCGAGCGGGTCCGCGCCGCGTGCCACGAAGGTCGCCAGGCCTACTGGGTCTGCACCCTGATCGAAGAATCCGAAGAGCTGACCTGCCAGGCGGCGGAAACCACCTTCGAAGAGCTTTCCTCTGCGTTGGGCGAACTGCGCGTGGGCTTGATCCACGGGCGCATGAAACCCGCCGAGAAGGCCGAGGTGATGGCCGAGTTCAAAGCCGGCGCCCTGCAATTGCTGGTGGCCACCACCGTGATCGAGGTGGGCGTGGACGTGCCCAACGCCAGCCTGATGATCATCGAGAACCCCGAGCGCCTTGGCCTTGCCCAGTTGCACCAATTGCGCGGACGCGTCGGCCGGGGCAGCGCCGCCAGCCACTGCGTGCTGCTTTATCACGCCCCGCTTTCGCAACTCGGTCGTGAACGCCTGGCGATCATGCGTGAAACCTGCGACGGCTTCGTCATCGCCGAGAAGGACCTGGAACTGCGCGGTCCCGGCGAAATGCTCGGCACCCGCCAGACCGGCCTGCTGCAATTCAAGGTGGCCGACCTGATGCGCGATGCCGATCTGCTGCCGGCCGTGCGCGACGCGGCCCAGGCGCTACTGGCCCATTGGCCTCAGCATGTCAGTCCACTATTGGAGCGCTGGCTGCGCCACGGCCAACAGTACGGCCAAGTGTGATGCAGTTCACAGCTCAACCGTCGCCTCGCCCCGACCACTTCCTAGCTGCTCGTTATACTCCGGGCAGAAAAATTCAAAGCTGGATGCTGCCATGACAGAAGTCGCCCTCGCCCCGGATTCCTCGCCACAACCGCCCGAAGTGATAGTGCAGCTGCTGGAAAAGCTCGGACTGGCCTTCCAGGTTCGTCTGGAGCATCCGGGTCTGTCTGCTGCGCAGCGGGTCCAGTCGGTGCTGCTGGAAGACGCCGTCGGCGCCCTTCTGGTGCTCTTCCCGCGTAGCCAGCTGCTCGACCTCAACCGTCTCGCCGAACTCACCGGCCGCAAACTGGTAGCGGTCAAGCCCGAGCGCCTTGAGCGCATGCTCGGCAAGCACCAGCT
Organism: Pseudomonas sp. BN411; assembly: GCF_029871235.1. GTDB lineage: Bacteria > Pseudomonadota > Gammaproteobacteria > Pseudomonadales > Pseudomonadaceae > Metapseudomonas. The sequence goes on along the minus strand of NZ_SSOM01000073.1, from coordinate 117,193 downwards.
GGGCACCCTGCCGGGCCTGCCGCCGCTGACCAGCTCGCCGTGCCTGTACGACGAGCGTCTGCTGCAGGAGCCGCGCCTGCTGGTCGAGTCCGGCCAACCCGGTGTACTGCTGGAGCTGGCCAGCGAGGACTATCGCAGCCTGCTCGGCAAGGCCAGCGCCGCACGCTTCGGCGAACCCCTGGCGAGCATCCGCCCGAACCTCGACCGCCCGGCCGACGACCGTGCCGAGATCACCCAGGCCGTCCAGGCCTTCACCGCGCGCCGTATCCAGCAGCGCCTGGAAGAAACCATCGAGATTCCGCCGCTGGCCGAATCCGCGCAGAAGATCATCAAGCTCAGGGTCGACCCAAACGCCACCGTGGAAGACATCACCGGCGTGGTGGAAACCGACCCGGCCCTGGCCGCCCAGGTGGTCAGCTGGGCGGCTTCGCCCTATTACGCAGCCCCCGGCAAGATCCGCTCGGTGGAAGATGCCATCGTGCGCGTGCTCGGCTTCGACCTGGTGATCAACCTTGCCCTTGGCCTGGCCCTGGGCAAATCCTTGAGCCTGCCCAAGGACCAGCCGCAGCAGGCCACGCCGTACTGGCAGCAGGCGATCTACACCGCTGCGGTAATCGAAGGCCTGACCCGCGCCATGCCCCGCGCCCAGCGCCCCGAAACCGGCCTGACCTACCTCGCCGGCCTGCTGCACAACTTCGGCTACCTGGTGCTGGCCCACGTCTTCCCGCCGCATTTCTCGCTGATCTGCCGGCATCTGGAGGTCAACCCGCACCTCTCCCACAGCTACATCGAGCAGCATCTGCTGGGCATTACCCGCGAGCAGATCGGCAGCTGGCTGATGCGTTTCTGGGACATGCCGGAAGAGCTCTACACCGCCCTGCGCTTCCAGCACGATGCCGACTACCAGTACGACAACGCCGCCTACCCCAACCTGGTGTGCCTGGCGGTCAGCCTGCTGCGCAACCGGGGCATCGGCTCAGGCCCGGAAGCCGTGATTCCGGATGACCTGTTCGAAGCCCTGGGCATCAGCCGCGAGAAGGCGGATGACGCTGTGAACAAGGTGCTGCAGGCAGAAGCCGCGCTGCGCGAGCTGGCTTCGCAGTTCAACGCGCCGCATTGATCCTGCCGGCATGAAAAAGGGGCGCCACTGGCGCCCCTTTTTTCATCCCCTTTCCGCACGCTGCGGGCCTGCACCCTACCGAATCGGCTTCATCCTGCTACCGGGGAAACAAGGTCAGGCGGCTTTCTTCTCGACGGCCTTTTTCTTCGGCACCAGGTGCTTGGTCAGGCCCTGGAACCAGATCACCAGCGCCGGATTGCCCTGGATCTGGATGTCCTTGTTCTGGATGCCCTGCATGAAGGCGAGCTGTTTGTTCTTCGCGCTCATGGTGGCGAAACCGTAGGCGCCGTCCTTGAAGCCGATGGCAAAGGCAGGCGCGCTGGCGACACCACGTTTGCTGACGACGCGCAGGTCTTTGACGATGAAGTGACGAGCGATCTTGCCGTCCAGAGTGTGCAGCTGGAACACCAGGTCCTTGCCCGCCAGCTGCTGCTGGAACTCGGCATTGTCACGGCTGGCCTTGGCCATCAGGCGACCCAGCATCCAGAGAAGAAAGCGGAATTTCATGCGCGCACGGCCTCGAAGGATTGAGAAAGCGGCGCATTGTAGCGGTTTGCCGGCAGGACTACAGCCAGCCAAAGGAGGGTATTGCGAGGGTGCGGGTGAACTGCCCGGAACCTCCCCGGTCCCGGGCAGAAGAAGCTTAGTTCACAGCTTCTTTCAGCGATTTGCCCGGTTTGAAGGCGACAGTATTGCTGGCCTTGATCTTGACCGGCTGACCCGTCTGCGGGTTCTTGCCAGTGCGGGCACCACGATGACGTTGCAGGAAGGTGCCGAAGCCCACCAGCGTTACGCTGTCCTTGCGGTTCAGCGCGTTGGTGATTTCTTCGAGCACCGCATTGAGTACGCGATTGGCCTGATCCTTGGTGAGATCAGCCTTTTCAGCGATAGCGGCGGCGAGTTCCGGTTTACGCATAGATGCCTCTTTGACGGTTTGTTGTTTTTGTGTCCGTGCTGTCCTTCCAGAACAGCGCCCAAGGCGCCGCAACGGCTCTGCGCTGCGGCAGACCACGGGGAGGATGGCACGCCGATTGGCACTCCGCCAGTGTCCTCGGCGGGAATTCCGAAAGAACAGAACGATTATTCCGACAGAAGGGCTGACATTTACGCCAGCAACGGCGGCAGCTCGCGGTTCAGGGCCAGTTTTTCCTGCACCGCAGCCCCGGTCAGGGCATAGCCGAGCAGGCGGCCCGTGGCATCGCGGCACAGCGCCTTGATGTCCGCCCCAGAGCCTTCCACCGTCCAGCTGCCCTCCGCGCCACGGGGCGGTGGCGATACCACCAGCGGGCACACCGGCGTCTTCACCGTCACCGGCATCGCGCCGTAGGCCACCGCCGTGGGATTGCCCGCCAGGGTCTGCGCCAGGGCGCGGGCGCAGGCCATCAGCGGCATCACGTAAAGCAGGTTGAGGCCATCGACCTCGGCGCAATCGCCCAGGGCGTAGACGTTGCCGTGGGAAGTGCGCAGCTCGCGGTCCACCACCACGCCACGGTTCACTGCCAGGCCCGCGGCAGCGGCCATGTCGGTACGCGGGCGCAGGCCCACGGCGGACACCACCAGGTCGCAGGAGATGCGGGTACCGTCGGAGAGCAGCGCATCAAGGCCGTTCTCGCCACGGTCCAGGCGCGCCAGCACCGGCCCCAGGTGGAAGCGCGCACCCAGGCTTTCCAGCCCGGCCTGCACGGCGGCCGCGGCTGCCGAATGCAGCAGGCCCGGCATCACTTGCTCACAAGGCGCCACCAACTCCACTTCCAGGCCGCCCAGGCTGAGGTCGTTGGCGAATTCGCAGCCGATAAGGCCGGCGCCGAGGATCAGCACCCGGCGCTTGCCGGCGGAGGCGGAGCGGAAGCGTGCATAGTCTTCCAGGTCGTTGATCGGGAAGATCGCGTCCTGGGCATCGCCTTCCACCGGCACGCGGATGGTGTCCGCACCCCAGGCCAGCACCAGGTCGCGATAGGCCACAGCCTCTTCGCCTATCCACAGGCGCTTGTGAGCCGGATCGATGCCGGTAATGCGGGTATGGGTACGGACTTCCGCCTTGAGCTGCTCGGCCATGGCGCCAGCCTCGGCCATGGCCAGACCATCGGCGTCCTTGTTCTTGCCGAAACCGGTGGACAGCATGGGCTTGGAGTAGGAGCGACCGTCGTCGGCGCTGATCAGCAACAGCGGGGTTTCGCTGTCCAGCTTGCGAAACTCCTTGGCCAGGTTGTAACCGGCCAGGCCGGTGCCGACTATCACCACGGGTGCACTCATTGCTCACTCCTGCTCGTGAAACGACTCGACGGCCCATGGGCCGTCGCTTGAATGGGGTTGGATGGCGGGGAGGATCAGGCGATTTCGATCATCTCGAAATCGATCTTGCCGACGCCGCAATCAGGGCAGCACCAGTCCGGCGGGATGTCTTCCCAGCGCGTACCGGGCGCGATGCCCTCTTCGGGCAGCCCTTCGGCCTCGTCGTAGATGAAACCGCAGACAATGCATTGCCACTTGCGCATGACCACCTCCGCCGGCGCGGATACCGTACTGAACCTACTCCAATCGACCGGCGCCCGCCAAGGGCCGCCGGACCAGTCCAGACAGAGGATAGGCTCTTATTCCGGACACAAATAAGCCGGCCCATGGCCGGCTTATTCAGTGCGGGGATCAGTTGATCTCGATCATCTCGAAATCCAGCTTGCCCACGCCGCAGTCCGGGCAGATCCAGTCCTGCGGGACGTCTTCCCAGCGGGTGCCGGCGGCGATACCGTCATCCGGCCAGCCCTGGGACTCGTCGTAGACCAGGCCACACACCACGCATTGCCACTTCTTCATCGTTCTTACCTCATCGATCACGCGTTCTCGAGCCGCAGCCTCTGGCGGGCTTTCCGGACATGTCAGGGCCGCTTTGTACTGGTTCATCCGCCAGCGGGCAAGAGGCAGCCGACAGCTATCGGCCGTGCTAATCTGCGCCGTCTTCCACCGCCCAAGCCCAGCCCGTGCCCCACGCCGCCCTTGCCCATCCGCCCCGCTGGCTGACTGCCGCCCAGCTCCATCCCGCCCCCTGTGCCGCTGTCCGCGACTGGCTGTTCGACCAGGGCTCGCTGACCCGCCGGCTGACCGCCCTGTCGAACGACGCGTTCAGCGTCACCCCGCTGGAAGAAGGCTGGCAGACCCTGCGCGCCGACGAGTGCGCGGCCCTGGGCATCCCCGCCGGCAGCCAGGGCTGGGTACGCGAGGTCTACCTGCGCGGCCACGGCGAGATCTGGGTGTTCGCCCGCAGCGTGGCCGCACGCAGTGCCCTCGAAGGCTCGGGGCTGGACCTGCACCAGCTCGGCAGCCGCTCCCTGGGCGAGCTGCTGTTCAGCGACCGCGCCTTCGACCGGGGCGCCATCGAGGTCACCCGCTACCCGGCGCCGCTGCTGCCGGTTGAGGTGCGCGACGATCGCCTCTGGGGCCGCCGTTCGTGCTTCTCGCGAGGCGAACTGGGGGTTCTGGTGGCGGAAATCTTCCTGCCCAAGCTGTGGCGTCAGGCGGGCATCGAGACCGTATAATCCGGCCCTTCGATGGGAGAGCCGCCGATGTACCTCACGCTGTTGCAATCGCTGAACCGCCTGCATCCCCGCGCCATGGATTTCATCCAGCTGACCCGGCTGGACAAGCCCATCGGCATCTACCTGCTGCTCTGGCCCACGCTCTGGGCGCTGTGGATCGCCGGTGAAGGCAGCCCCAGCCTGGCCAACCTGGTGATCTTCATCCTCGGCGTGAACCTGATGCGTGCCGCCGGCTGCGTGATCAACGACTACGCCGACCGCAATTTCGACGGCCACGTCAGCCGTACCCGCGCGCGCCCCCTGGCCAGCGGCCGGATCACGCCACGGGAAGCGCTGGTGTTCTTCGCCGTACTGGTGGCCATCAGCTTCGTACTGGTGCTGTTCACCAACGCCACGACCATCTGGCTGTCATTCGGCGGCCTGGCACTGGCCGCCTGCTACCCCTTCATGAAGCGCTACACCTTCTACCCGCAGGTGGTGCTGGGCGCGGCCTTCTCCTGGGGCATGCCGATGGCCTTCACCGCCGAAACCGGCGAGCTACCGGCCGCAGCCTGGCTGCTGTACATCGCCAACCTGCTGTGGACCGTGGCCTACGACACCTATTACGCGATGACCGACCGCGAGGACGACCTGAAGATCGGGGTGAAATCCACCGCCATCCTCTTCGGCGACGCCGACCGCCTGATCATCGCCATCCTCCAGGGCCTGGCGCTGCTCTGCCTGCTGCTGGCCGGCAATCGCTTCGAACTGGGAACCTGCTTCCACCTGGGCCTGGTGGCCGCCGCCGCCTGCTTCGCCTGGGAGTTCTACAGCACCCGCAGCAAGGACCCGCAGGCCTGCTTCAAGGCCTTCCTGCACAACCATTGGGCGGGCCTGGCGATCCTCGCCGGCATAGTCGCCGACTACGCGCTTCGCTGAAGCGCAGCGCATAGATCACCCCTCCGTCCTGGCCGGCTGCAAGGCGCTGGCGATGCAGCCGGGACAGTACAGGTAGCTTTCCGGCTAGTAGGCTTCTGGCTTGGCGACGTGCCAGACGCCCATCTTGCCGTCGCCGGTAACGTCACCGGCCTTCTTGTCCATGACGAAGGTGTACAGCGGCTTCTTGTCGTAGGCCCACTGCATCGAGCCATCGTCACGTTTGACCACGCTCCATTCGCCTTCTGCCTTGGCACCGGCTTCGGCCATCAGTGGCGGCCAGTTCTGCGCGCATTGGCCGTTGCACGCGGATTTGCCGTCAGAGTCTTTGTCGTAGGTGTAGAGCGTCATGCCCTTGGCATCCACCAGCATGCCGCCCTTCTCCATTGCCGGCTCGGCCGCCAGCCCCATCAGGGGCCAGCTCAGCAGTGCGCCAGCGAGCAACGGAACGAACCGCGGGGAAATTCTTCTCATTTTCTAGCCTCTCCTCGGAATGAACAGCGACAGCCTGGCGGCAGCTGTGATCACGGCTGGAGGTCGCAGCGGAACAGGACGGAAGGAGCCACGAACACCCATCGGGCCGATGGGGTCCTGTGCCAGGCTCCAGGCCGCCCCTGAATGGCGGCGGCCTCATTGAGCATAGACGAGGCCGCATCGCCCGAGTTCCGTGACGGAATAGGCGATATCACAGGCTGTGCCGGCAGTCAGGAGGCTGAACCCCGGCGTGTCACATCCCTGCAATAATTCCGTTATCTAATGCGGCGCAATCAGTCATACACGCGACCTTTTCTTGAGGCTTGAACATGGTTGGCAAGAACATCCTGATAGTCGACGACGAAGCGCCGATCCGCGAGATGATCGCCGTCGCCCTCGAGATGGCCGGCTACGACTGCCTGGAAGCTGAAAACACCCAGCAGGCGCACGCCATCATCGTCGACCGCAAACCCGATCTGATCCTCCTCGACTGGATGCTGCCCGGCACCTCCGGCATCGAGCTGGCCCGCCGCCTGAAGCGCGACGACCTGACCAGCGACATCCCGATCATCATGCTCACCGCCAAGGGTGAAGAGGACAACAAGATCCAGGGCCTGGAAGTGGGCGCCGATGACTACATCACCAAGCCCTTCTCCCCGCGCGAACTGGTGGCCCGCCTGAAGGCCGTGCTGCGCCGCGCCGGCCCCAGCGACAGCGAAGCGCCGATCGCCATCGGCGGCCTGCTGCTGGACCCGATCAGCCACCGCGTGACCATCGACGGCAAACCCGCCGAGATGGGCCCGACCGAATACCGCCTGCTGCAGTTCTTCATGACCCACCAGGAGCGCGCCTATACTCGCGGCCAGCTTCTGGACCAGGTCTGGGGCGGCAACGTCTACGTCGAGGAGCGCACCGTCGACGTGCACATCCGTCGCCTGCGCAAGGCCCTCGGCGAGGTATACGAAAATCTGGTTCAGACCGTTCGCGGCACCGGCTATCGTTTCTCCACCAAAAGCTGACCCCGGGCCCTGCACAGGGCCGAGCACAAGGACGCGATAGGTGAATCAAGACTGGCGCGGCGTAGTCATCCGCCGCCTGCTACTGCTGATCGGTGCCTGCCTGCTGGCCGGCCTGGTCACCGGCCAATATGCCTGGGCCCTGGTGATCGGCCTCGGCGCCTATCTTGGCTGGACCCTGGCGCAACTCCTGCGCCTGTACAAATGGCTCAAGGAACACCAACCCGACGAAGCGCCGCCTGACGGCTACGGCTTGTGGGGCGAAGTGTTCGACAGCATTTACCACCTCCAGCGCCGCGACCAGCGCGTGCGTGGCCGCCTACAGGCGGTGATCGACCGCGTGCAGGAGTCCACCGCCGCCCTGAAGGACGCCGTGGTGATGCTCGACAGCGACGGCAACCTCGACTGGTGGAACCGCGCCGCGGAAACCCTGCTGGGCCTGAAGACCCCGCAGGACAGCGGCCAGCCGGTGACCAACCTGATCCGCCATCCGCGCTTCAAGGAATACTTCGAGCAAGGCCAGTACCACGAGCCGCTGGACCTGCCCTCGCCGGTCAACGACCGCCTGCGCCTGCAGTTCCACATCACCAAGTACGGCAACAGCGAGCACCTGATGCTGGTGCGCGACGTCACCCGCCTCCACCAGCTGGAACAGATGCGCAAGGACTTCGTCGCCAACGTCTCCCACGAGCTGCGCACGCCGCTGACGGTGATCGCCGGCTACCTGGAGACCCTGCTGGACAACGTCGAGGACGTGAACCCGCGCTGGACCCGCGCGCTGCAGCAGATGAGCCAGCAGGGCAAGCGCATGCAGAACCTGCTCAACGACCTGCTGCTGCTGGCCAAGCTGGAAGCCACCGACTACCCCTCGGACAACCAGCCGGTGGCCGTGGACCTGCTGCTGCTGCAGATCAAGGCCGACGCCATCGCCCTGTCCGGCAATCGCCACCACCGCGTCAGCCTGGAAGCCGACCACAACTTCAAGCTCCGTGGCAGCGAGGCTGAACTGCGCAGCGCCTTCTCCAACCTGGTGTTCAACGCGGTGAAGTACACCCCCGACGAAGGCGAGATCCGCATTCGCTGGTGGGGCGACGAGACCGGGGCGCATCTGTCCGTGCAGGACAGCGGCATCGGCATCGAGGTCAAGCACCTGCCCCGCCTGACCGAGCGCTTCTACCGAGTCGATTCCAGCCGCAACAGCAGCACCGGCGGCACGGGCCTGGGCCTTGCCATCGTCAAGCATGTGCTGATCCGCCATCGCGGCCGCCTCGACATCAGTTCGGTGCTCAACCACGGCAGTACCTTCACCTGCCATTTCCCCGGCACCCAGGTGGTCCGGCGCACCTGAAGCCCACGCCCCCGACTTGCAAAGTCGGGGGTCAGCCTTCAACCTTAGCCGGTCATTTCCAAGCAAAAACCTCCATGGACCCTTCCCCTAGTTCCAGCTTTCTCAGTTACTTCGCCGATTTCGGCCTGATTCTCTTCGCCCTCTTCCTCGTGCTGCTCAACGGCTTCTTCGTGGCCGCCGAGTTCGCCATGGTCAAGCTGCGCTCCACCCGCGTCGAAGCCATCGCCGACCAGCACGGCTGGCGCGGCCGCATCCTGCGCACCGTACACAACCAGCTGGACGCCTACCTGTCGGCCTGCCAGTTGGGCATCACCCTGGCCTCCCTGGGTCTGGGCTGGGTCGGTGAACCGGCCTTCGCCCACCTGCTGCAGCCGCTGCTCGAGTCCGTCGGCATCGAGTCGCCAAAGCTGGTCCACGGCATCGCCTTCTTCACCGCGTTCTTCATCATTTCCTACCTGCACATCGTGGTCGGCGAGCTGGCCCCCAAGTCCTGGGCCATCCGCAAGCCCGAGCTGCTCTCGCTCTGGACCGCCGCGCCGCTGTACGCCTTCTACTGGCTGATGTACCCGGCCATCTGGCTGCTCAACGCCAGCGCCAACACCATCCTGCGCATCGCCGGACAAGGCGAACCCGGCCCGCACCACGAGCATCACTACAGCCGCGACGAACTGAAGCTGATCCTCCACTCCAGCCGCGCCCGCGACCCCAGCGACCAGGACATGCGCGTACTGGCCTCGGCGGTGGAGATGGGCGAACTGGAAGTGGTGGACTGGGCCAACTCCCGCGAAGACCTGATCTACCTGGAGCACGATGCACCGCTGGCGGACATCCTCAGCGTGATCCGTCGCCACAAGTACAGCCGCTACCCGGTGCACGACGATCAGAAAGGCGAGTTCATCGGCGTCCTGCACATCAAGGACCTGCTGCTGGCCCTGTCGGCGCTGGACAGCCTGCCGGAATCCTTCGACCTCGCCGAACTCACCCACCCGCTGGAACGCGTCACCAAGCACATGCCGCTGTCGCGCCTGCTGGAGCAGTTCCGCCAGGGCGGTGCGCACTTCGCCCTGGTCGAAGAAGCCGACGGCAAGGTGGTGGGCTTTCTGACCATGGAAGACATATTGGAAGTGCTGGTGGGCGATATCCAGGACGAACACCGCAAGACCGAGCGCGGCGTGCTCGCCTATCAGCCGGGCAAGCTGCTGGTGCGCGGCGACACCCCGCTGTTCAAGGTGGAACGCCTGCTGGGCATAGACCTCGACCACGTCGAAGCCGACACCCTCGCCGGGCTCGTCTACGAGACCCTCAACCGCGTGCCGGAAGAGGAAGAAGTGCTGGAAACCGACGGCCTGCGCATCATCGTGAAGAAGATGAAAGGCCCGAAGATCGTCCTCGCCAAGGTGCTCAAGCTCGACTGAGCACCCTCATAGGATGGGTCGGGCGGCGTTCCGCAAGCGGAGCGATACCCATGCTGCCGAGCGACGCCTGATGGGTATCGCAGGCTCCACCCATCCTACGGAGCGGAGCACCCGTGGAGCGCGTTCATTCACGAACGCGGATTACCAGGCTACCTCTCGAATCCTTCCCGAGCTCCGCTCCCCTCTTCCTTTTTTGACGGGGCGGGGCAAGTTGAAACACCAGGGAAGGGGGTTAAAAATTAAAGGGAGAGCGAGGTATAGCGTGCCGAAAAAGGGAGGCATTGCGGGGGGGTGCGGAGGAGGTCTCGTACCGCAATACCTCACTCTCCTTCCGCGAGAAGCACTAAAGGCTTCTTTCTCCCTTCCGAGGAAGAGGTTGTGGCCCTTTCTGGCACCCGGACTCCGACGGGCATCTCCCAGCCTACGCTGATTCGGGCGGTTTCTCAGATCTTTCTGATTGGATCTTTTTCCGAACGATCCAGCGCACCAATCAGCCATACAGGACATTTCCGAAGCTGCTCGATTGCTACTGGCGAAGCCACGGGATTCGCCGGGGAAACACCCCTTCTGTCACCTACAACTGTGCATGTAACTGTGCCAACTAACCTGAATCTTTAGGGGGAGGTTGTTGCGGGTAATGCTCGCTTGTAAGCGTCGGCCCACACGATGCCCGTGGTGGCCTCTCCCTTCTAGATTCCCTCCAGCATGGGGACATGGATATTGGCGCTAGTGCTGCCCCTTGCTAGGACAGGAGGGCAGACATGTGTGGTCGGTACGTTTCCCCAGCAGATTGGGCGATTGAAAACTACTGGCGAAATCGAGTGGTGGCTGTCGTTAAGTACGCCTGAAATGAATGTGAAGGCGATGATTGCCAACGCTCGCCACGAGTTCACGGCGTATGCGGTAAGCACGCTCGTGAACAACCCGCGAAATGACGACGCAAGGTTGCTGGAGCCTGTGTAGCTACGTGCAACGACAACGTAAAACGCACAAACCAGAAGCCCCGCAAATCGTTGATTCAAGCGGCCTTTCTGGATATGGCGGGAAAGCCGGGATTTGAATCATCCCGAGGGCCGGCTCAGTACGTCGCAGCCCCACTCAATCCGGGGTTTCCAGCAATTCTCGCGTGTCGATACTCGACAGTTCGTGCCTGTGATTTCGACACTTCGTCGACACCGGCCAGCGAAACCAGGTGCTAAGATGGTTTGGCAAATTTTGCCAAAAGGTGAGTTCCCATGAGCACCATGAACATCTCCTTGCCCGACGCCCTCAAGAGCTTTGTAGATGACCAGGTCAGCCAACGTGGCTACGGCACCAGTAGCGAGTATGTCCGCGAACTGATCCGCAAGGACCAGGACCGTCAGCGCCTGCGTAACCTGCTCCTGGAAGGAGCCGCCTCCTCCCCTGCCGCCCCGGCGGATGACACCTACTTCGAGGCGCTACGCAACCGGGTGCGGAACGCCAAGGCATGAAGGCCAAGCCCGTCATCCCCCGGGCTCTGGCCAATCAGGACATCGACGACGCCATCAGCTACTACCTGAGCGAGGCAACTGAGCAAGCGGCCCTTGGCTTCATCGACGCCCTGGAGCGGGCCTACAAGCACATCAGCCGGCGTCCAGAGTCCGGTTCAGCACGATATGCGCACGAGCTCGATCTGCCGGGGCTGCGCTCCTGGACGCTCAAGCGCTATCCCTATCTGGTCTTCTATATCGAGCGTGATGATCACATTGATGTGTGGCGCGTATTGCATGGGATGAGGGATATCCCAGCCTGGATGCAGGACAACGACGAAAAATAGATTTCCCCTCGCCAAGGTACTCAAGCTCGACTGCCCCGTAGGATGGGTGGAGCGAAGCGATACCCATGCTGAGCACGGCCTGATGTAGGTTGGGCAGAGCGCAGCGAAGCCCAACGACGGTGTATCCGGTGGAGCACGATGTTGGGCTTCGCATAGCTCAGCCACAACCTACGCCAATCCCCCCTACTCCCGGCTGCTGAGCGGCACCTGATGGGGATCGCAGGCTCAACCCATCCTACGGACCTGATGTAGGTTGGGCAGAGCGCAGCGAAGCCCAACGACGGTGTATCCGGTGGAGCGCGATGTTGGGCTTCGCGTAGCTCAGCCGCAACCTACCCCAATCCGTCCCTACTCCCCGCCCACCGCGAAGTTCGGCAGGGTGTCCACCGGCTGGGCGAAGTCGAAGGGAATGGATTCCAGCGCCAGGCCCATGTTGCGCTGGATGACGAAGTGCAGGTGCGGGCCAGTGCTGTTGCCGGTGTTGCCGGATCGGGCGATGCGTTCGCCGATGGACACCTGCTGCCCCTCGCGCACCTGCACCGAACCACGCATCAGGTGCAGGTAGACGCCCATGGTGCCGTCGTCATGCAGGATGCGCACAAAGTTGCCGGACGGGTTGTTGCCCCGGCCGCTCTGGTCGTTCTCGATCTTCACCACCACGCCGGGACGCGCCGCGACAATGGGCGTGCCTTCGGGCATGGCGATGTCCAGGGCGTAGCGGCCCTTGGGGGTGAAGTGGCTGTAGCGGCCGTTGGCGCCCTGGGTCAGGCGGAAAGGACCGCCCATCCAGGGCAGCGGATAGCGGTAGAGCACCGGCTGCAGGCGTGGGTCGCCCATGGCGTAACGCAGCTTGGGCTTGTAGCGCATGGGACGGCTCGGGTCGGCCGGAGCCAGGGTGGCCATGCGCATGCTGCTGCGCGGCGCCAGCACCCAGCGGATCGGCTGGTCGGGGGCGCCCGAGACGTTTTCCGCCTGGTCGATGCGCAGTTCCACCTCCACCGGGGCGAACAGGTCGTTGCGCAGCAGCAGGGTCTCGCCGGCGTCGTGCTTTTTCGTCTCCAGCTTCACCGAGAGGTCCAGGCGCTCCACCATGCGGTCACGGAAGACGAACACCTGGGCGCCCGACACGGCCTTGTCGGTGTAGGTCACCACACCATTGGCGTCGGTGTACTTGTAGATGGTCAGCGCAGCAGCCGGCAGGCTCATACCGAGCAGCAGCGCCAGAGAAAGGAGTCGCCCCAGCATTTCGTCCCGTTGTCTTTGTGTGCTCCGAGTTACCGAAGACTAGCAGTGCAGCCCAGCGGCGGCGAGACGTCGCCCGTCGGGCTGTGACAGGGTTGGCTGGACGATCAGGCGCCGGGGACGAAATGCTTCTGCGCGGTGCCGCGGGCGATCAGACGGGACAGGTAATCGAGCTTCTGCGGGTCGCCATCGACGAAGCGGAAGGTCAGCTGCAGCCACTCGCTATCGGGCTTTGGTTCCAGCGCCGCCACCGAGTGCAGGTAGCCGTTGAGCCGCGCGACTTCGCCACCCTCGCCCTGCTCCAGGTCGAGCACCGCACTCTCCAGCACCTGCGGCAGCGGCTCGCCACGGCGTACCACAAGCTGCGCATCCTTCAGGCTCAGAGCCTTGATGACACAGGCCAGCACCCCCTCCGGCAGTCGTAGCTGCGCCTGGCCACGGCCACCGGGGGCCTGGGACGCCGCTTTCGCCGACGGGGTCGGAGTGGCGGGTTTGGCCACGGGCGCGGCGGGCGTCGGCGCGGCCGCAGGGCGGACCACCTCGGCCTTGCCGCCGGTGAGGGCCGCGAGGGAGTCATTGGCAAAGCCGCCGGCGTTGGGCAGCTTCACCGGCGAACTGGACATCAGGGCTTCGAGCTTGCCGCTGCGGGACAGGGCCTTCTTCACCTTGGTGACCAGCTGATCGTTGGAGAAGGGTTTGCCGATGTAGTCGGAGACGCCGGCCTGGATGGCCTGGATGACGTTCTCCTTGTCACCACGGCTGGTGACCATGATGAAGGGCGTGGTCTTCAGGTTGTCCTGCTCGCGGCACCAGGTGAGCAATTCCAGCCCCGACATCTCGGGCATTTCCCAGTCGCAGAGGATCAGGTCGATACTGGCGCGGGCGAGCAATTGCTGGGCCTTTCGCCCATTGATCGCCTCTTCGATCTGGATGCCGGGAAAGTTGTCGCGCAGCCCCTTCTTCACCAGATCGCGAATAAAGGACGCATCATCCACCACCAGCACGTTGACCTTGCCCATCGACTACTCCTTGGAAATCGGGGCTAAGAATAGCCTTGGCTGATAGCCAATTGCCAAGCCCGATTTGCGACCTGCGCCCCGTCCGCGACCGACGGGTCATCCACAGTCGCGGAAAGCAGAACGCCCGGCACAAGGCCGGGCGTTCAGGGAGCAGGAAGCAGGATCAGCCCTGGTTGGCGTCCTTGTTGGCGCCATTGCCCTTCACTTCCTCGGTCATGCGCGCCAGGCCCATGTGGCGAACGTCGGTGCCGCGCACCAGGTAGATCACCAACTCGGAAATGTTGCGCGCGTGGTCGCCGATGCGCTCCAGGGAACGCAGGGCCCAGATGACGTTGAGCACGCGGCTGATGGCGCGCGGGTCTTCCATCATGTAGGTGACCAGTTCGCGCAGCGCGGTCTTGTACTCGCGGTCGATGTTCTTGTCGTACTGGGCCACCGAGAGGGCGAGGTCAGCGTCGAAGCGGGCGAAGGCATCCAGGGCTTCCTGGACCATCTTGCGCACCTGGTCGCCGATGTGGCGCACCTCGACGTAGCCGCGCGGGGCAACGCCTTCCTCGCAGAGCTGGATGGCGCGGCGGGCGATCTTCGAGGCTTCGTCGCCGATGCGCTCGAGGTCGATCACCGACTTGGAGATGCTGATGATCAGACGCAGGTCGGAGGCCGCCGGCTGGCGACGGGCGAGGATGCGTACGCACTCCTCGTCGATATTGCGCTCCATCTGGTTGATCTGGTCATCGATCTCGCGCACTTGCTGGGCGAGGCCCGAGTCGGCGTCGATCAGCGCGGTGACCGCGTCGTTGACCTGCTTCTCGACCAGGCCGCCCATCGCCAGGAGGTGGCTGCGCACTTCCTCCAGTTCGGCGTTGAACTGCTGGGAGATGTGATGGGTGAGGCTGTCTTTGTCGATCATTTTCTAACCCTTGTTGAGCAGAATTCTTTTCCTGGTAGTAGTGGCCTTCAACCAATCGTGCTGGGCAAGGAGGCGAAGCGAAGACAGTACGAGTAGTACGGCAAGCTTCACCGACGCAGTCCAGTGCGATTGGGGGTGGCCACTAGCCGTAGCGACCGGTGATGTAGTCTTCGGTCTGCTTCTTGGCCGGATTGGTGAACAGGGTATCGGTGTCGCCGAACTCGATCAGCTTGCCCATGTACATGAAGGCGGTGTAGTCGGAAACACGTGCCGCCTGCTGCATGTTGTGGGTCACGATGACGATGGTGTACTTGCTCTTGAGCTCATAGATCAGCTCTTCCACCTTCAGGGTGGAGATCGGGTCCAGGGCCGAGCAGGGTTCGTCGAGCAGCAGGACTTCCGGCTCCACGGCGATGGTACGGGCGATCACCAGACGCTGCTGCTGACCGCCGGAGAGGCCGAGGGCGGATTCGTGCAGGCGGTCTTTCACCTCGTCCCACAGGGCGGCGCCCTTCAGCGCCCACTCCACGGCTTCGTCCAGCACGCGCTTCTTGTTGATGCCCTGGATGCGCAGGCCGTACACCACGTTCTCGTAGATGCTCTTGGGGAAGGGGTTCGGCTTCTGGAACACCATGCCCACACGGCGGCGCAGCTCGGCCACGTCCTCGCCCTTGCGGTAGATGTTGTTGCCGTCGAGGCGGATCTCGCCGTCGACGCGGCAGCCGTCAACCAGGTCGTTCATGCGGTTGAAGCAGCGCAGCAGGGTGGATTTGCCGCAACCGGACGGGCCAATGAAGGCGGTCACGCGCTGCTTCGGGATGTTCATGCTGACGCCGTGCAGCGCTTGCTTCTCGCCGTAGAACAGAGACAGTCCGGGCACTTCGAGGGCGACGGTCTCGTTCGCCAGGCTCAGGTTCTGCTTGTCGCGGCCGAGGGCGGAAATGTTGACGCCGTGGCTGTGGGTTTCATGTTGCATGTGTTCACTCCGTTCGTAGCTTCAAGCTACAAGCTGTAAGCCTCAGGCAATTCGTTGGGCGGCGGACGATCAGCTGTCCAGCGCCTTGTATTTCTCGCGCAGGTGGTTACGGATGGCGACGGCCGAGAAGTTCAGCAGGGCGATCACCATCACCAGCAGCAGCGCGGTCGCGTAAACCAGCGGACGCGCGGCTTCGACGTTCGGGCTCTGGAAGCCGACGTCATAGATGTGGAAGCCCAGGTGCATGATCTTCTGGTCCAGGTGCAGGTACGGGTAGTTGCCGTCAACCGGCAGGCTCGGCGCCAGCTTCACCACACCCACCAGCATCAGCGGGGCCACTTCACCGGCCGCGCGGGCCACGGCGAGGATCAGGCCGGTCATCATGGCCGGGCTGGCCATGGGCAGGACCACCTTCCACAGGGTTTCAGCCTTGGTCGCGCCGAGGGCCAGGGAGCCTTCACGCACGGCACGCGGAATACGCGCCAGGCCTTCCTCGGTGGCCACGATCACCACCGGTACGGCGAGGATCGCCAGGGTCAGGGACGCCCAGAGCAGGCCCGGGGTACCGAAGGTCGGTGCCGGCGCGGACTCGGGGAAGAACAGGCGGTCGAGCGAGCCACCCAGCACATAGACGAAGAAGCCCAGGCCGAACACGCCGTAGACGATGGCCGGAACGCCCGCCAGGTTGTTTACCGCAATACGGATCACGCGGGTCAGCGGGCCCTGCTTGGCGTACTCGCGCAGGTAGATGGCGGCGATCACACCGAAGGGGGTGACGATCACGGCCATGATCAGGGTCATCATCACGGTGCCGAAGATGGCCGGGAAAATACCGCCTTCGGTGTTGGCTTCACGCGGGTCGTCGGCGAGGAATTCCCACAGCTTGGTGAAGTAGAAGCCGAGCTTGGCACCCAGGCCCATGGCGTTCGGCTGGTAGGCATGAACCACCTTGCCAAGACTGATTTCCTGCTCCTGGCCACCGGCTTCACGGACCACGATGCTGTCGCGGTTGAACTCCTGGTGCAGGCCCGTCAGCTGCTCTTCCAGGCCTTTGTAGCGCTTCTCCAGCTCGGCGCGCTGGGCGGCGATGTCGGCCTGGGCTTCGGCGGTCAGGGCGTCACTCAGCTCCAGCTTGCGGGTCTGCAGGCGCAGGCGCTCAAGACCGTGGTTGATGCCGCCGATGTCCTTCTTCTCCAGCTGGTAGAGCTTGCCGTAGAGGTCATTCACGCGCTTCAGGCGTTCGAGCAGCGCGGGCATGGCGGCGTCGCCTTCAGCCACTACCTGGCCGTTTTCCTTCACCGCCACCAGGCGGCCGTAGAAGTTGCCCCACTCGCGGCGCTCCAGCGCCACCAGGTCGGCCGGGTATTTCTGGTCCAGCAGCCAGTCGCCCACCACCCAGGTGAAGTCGCTGCCGTAGACGTCACGGTTACCCACCTTGAGCAGCTCGCGGGTCATGAACTCCGGGCCGGTTTCCGGCACGGGCAGACCGGCGCCTTTCAGGCGTGCACGGGATACTTCCTCGATCTGCACCGCTTCACCGATCACCGGCTTGGCTGGCTCGCCAGGAATGGAGTACTGCGCCTCCACCAGATCGGCCGGCCAGAAGTGGGCCAAGCCGCGCACGGCGATCACCGACAGCAGGCCGATGGTCATGATGACCGCGATGGAAACCGCACCACCGCTAATCCAGACGCCCGGTGCGCCACTCTTGAACCAGTCTCTAAGGGAAACCTTTTTCACGGATTTCTCCAACGCGTGAGTCTTTCAGTTCCTCCCGCCAGGGGCCGGAGGTTTCGTGTATTTACTCCCTCTCCCCTACGGGGAGAGGGCTGGGGAGAGGGGGTTGCACGAGGCACCACCCTCTCCCGCCCTTCGGGCACCCTCTCCCTGAAGGGAGAGGGTCATCAGATGCCCCTCGTTCCGAGGTGCGCTTTTAAAGAGAGGCGTATTTCTTGCGCAGGCGCTGACGGATCAGCTCGGCCAGGGTGTTCATGATGAAGGTGAACGTCAGCAGCACCAGCGCCGAGAGGAACAGGATCCGGTAGTGGCTGCCGCCGACTTCCGACTCCGGCATTTCCACGGCCACGTTGGCGGCCAGGGTGCGCATGCCTTCGAAGATATTCACTTCCATCACCGGGGTGTTGCCGGTAGCCATCAGCACGATCATGGTCTCGCCCACTGCGCGGCCGAGGCCGATCATCAGGGCGGAGAAGATGCCGGGGCTGGCGGTCAGCAGGACCACACGGGTCATGGTCTGCCAAGGCGTAGCGCCTAGGGCCAGGGAGCCGTAGGTCAGGCTGCGCGGCACGCTGAACACGGCGTCTTCGGCGATGGAGAAGATGTTCGGGATCACTGCGAAGCCCATGGCCAGGCCAACGATCAGGGCGTTGCGCTGGTCGTAGGTGATGCCGAGGTCGTTGCTGATCCACAGGCGCATGTCACCGCCGAAGAACCAGCTTTCCAGGATCGGGCTCATGCCCAGGGCGAACCAGGCGGTGAGGCCCACTACCGGGATCAGGATCGCCGCTTCCCAGCCGTCCGGCACGCGCAGGCGGATGGACTCCGGCAGGCGGCTCCAGATGAAGCCGGCCAGCAGGATGCCGATGGGGGTCAGCAGCAGCAGGCTGAAGATGCCCGGCAGGTGGCCTTCCACATAGGGCGCCAGGAACAGGCCGGCGAAGAAGCCCAGGATCACAGTGGGCAGGGCTTCCATCAGCTCGATCACCGGCTTCACCTTGCGGCGCATGGCCGGCGCCATGAAGTAGGCGGTGTAGATGGCGGCGGCGATGGCCAGCGGAGCGGCCAGCAGCATGGCGTAGAAGGCAGCCTTCAGGGTGCCCCAGGTCAGCGGTGCCAGGCTCAGCTTGGGTTCGAAGTCGGTGTTGGCGGCGGTGGACTGCCAGACGTACTTCGGCTCGTCGTAGCTCTCGTACCAGACCTTGCCCCACAGCGCGCTCCAGGAGACTTCCGGGTGCGGGTTGCGCAGGCTGAACGGCATCAGCTGGTTGCCTTCCTCGACCACGATGCGGTTGGCGCGCGGCGACAGGGCCATCAGGCCGGAGCCGTCGGTCACGGACTCGACCAGCAGGGTGCGGTTGGCGGTGCTGTGGAACACGCCGAGGTGACCGGTCGAGTCCAGGGCGATGAAGCCCTTGCGGCGCTCTTCAGCGTTGATCTGGACCACCGGGTTGTTGCCCAGCTGGAAGTCACGAATGTGCTTCAGGCGCGAGGAACCGTCCGGATCGCGGGCCATGAACCACTGGGCGATGCCGCCCTTGGAGTCGCCCACCATCAGGGAGATGCCGCCCAGCAGCATGGTGCTGGCGGAGACTTCGCGCTCGCCGTCTTCCAGCAGCTTGTAGCGGCCGTTCAGGGCCTTCTCGCGCAGGCTGAAGACGTCGGCGTGGGCACGACCGTTGAGCACGTACAGCCACTGGTGGCGCGGATCGATGTAGATGGCCTTGATCGGCTCGGCGATCTGCGGCAGATCAATGGAGTTCTGCTCCTGGGTGGTTTCGCCGGTCAGCATGTTCTCTTCGCTGACGACCTGCTGCACATGCAGCTGGCTGCCGGTGGAGCCGGCCAGCACCATGGTTTCGTCATTGATGCTCAGTGCCACGTGCTCCAGCGCACGGCCCTGGGCGTCGAGGACCATGGGCGCTTCGCCGTAGGGGAAGCTGACCAGGGGCTCGATGGTTTTCTTGTTGTCCGGGTAGGTGACGTTGTAGCTGTGCTTGAAGATCAGCGCCTGGCCGTTGGACAGGCCCAGCACAACCAGCGGGCTGCCCGGCTGGTCCTGGCCGATGGACACCACGTTGGCGTCGGCCGGCAGCGGCAGCTGCTGGCGTTTGACCAGACTACCGTCCTTCGTCGAGAAGAACTGCACTTCGCCCTTGTCGGCGACGCGCATGCCCACCATGTTCTGCTCTTCCACAGCCAGCAGCAGCGGCTTGCCGGCGTCCTGCTGTTGCAGCCAGGCCGGGCTCTGCACCTTCTTCGCCGTCAGCTCGGCACCCTGGAACAGCGGCAGCACCACGTAGGCCAGGTAGAAGAAGATCAGGGTGATAGCGCCAAGAACGGCGAGACCGCCGACCAGCACGTACCAGCGGGTCAGGCGGTCCTTCAGCGCGCGCATCTTGCGCTTGCGCACCAGCGCAGGCGTATTGAAGTCGATGCGGGCGGGCGGGTTCTTCGAAGAAGTCAGGGAATTGGCCAGGTCAGTCATGGATTCGGGCTCTTGCCACTTTCTGCTCGCGCAGGCTTTTACGATGGGCGCAAAGACTACGGACTTCGTGTGACAGAAAAATTACAGCGAGTTGACGTGGCGAAGCCCACCCGGAGGAGACCTCGGGCGGGCTTCTGCGACAGGGGTCTCCCGTCGCCCTTGCGTCCTTGCGGAGCGGCACGCATGAGGCGGCCGCTCCCTTATCCGGTCTGGATTACAGACCCAGATCCTTCAGTGCTTTTTCGGCCACTTTGGCCGGAACCGGGATGTAACCGTCTTTTACAACGATTTCCTGGCCTTGCTTGGACAGCACCATCTTCACGAACTCGGCTTCCAGGGGAGCCAGCGGCTTGTTCGGCGCCTTGTTCACGTAGACGTACAGGAAGCGGGACAGCGGGTAGCTGCCGTTCAGGGCGTTCTGCTCGTTGTCTTCAACGAACTCGCCGCCTTCTTTCTTGGCCAGGGCAACAGTCTTCACGCTGGAAGTCTTGTAGCCGATACCGGAGTAGCCGATGCCGTTAACGGACTGGCTGATGGACTGAACGACGGAAGCAGAACCCGGCTGCTCGTTCACGTTCGGCTTGAAGTCGCCTTTGCACAGGGCTTCTTCCTTGAAGTAGCCGTAGGTGCCGGATACGGAGTTACGACCGAACAGCTGGATCGGCTTGGAAGCCAGATCACCGGTCACGCCAACGTCACCCCAGGTCTTGATGTTGGAGGTGCCGCCGCACAGGCGGTTGGCGGAGAAGATCGCGTCGACCTGCTGCATGGTCAGGCCTTTGATCGGGTTGTCCTTGTGGACGAAGATCGCCAGGGCGTCGACGGCAACCGGAACAGCGGTCGGCTTGTAGCCGTACTTCTGCTCGAAGGCCTGCAGCTCGACGTCCTTCATCTTGCGGCTCATCGGGCCCAGGTTGGCGGTGCCTTCGGTCAGAGCCGGCGGCGCGGTGGAGGAACCAGCGGCCTGGATCTGGATGTTCACGTTCGGGTATTCGCGCTTGTAAGCCTCGGCCCACAGGGTCATCAGGTTGGCCAGGGTGTCGGAACCAACGCTGGACAGGTTGCCGGAAACACCAGTGGTCTTCTGATAGGCCGGAATGGACGGGTCGACAGCAGCGACCGCGCTGGCGGTAGCGACGCCGGCGGCGACGAAGGTCAGGGCCGCCATCAAACGCTTCAGTTTCATGCCTTGCTCCTAAGCAGGACGAGGGGGTTGAATGCAACGGGGGCCAGTATCGAGAGGCCGTATGACCACTCTATGAATTGATTGTGACAATTGGATGAATGGCCACCATTCGCTGTCCAAGGGTGAATCAAGACCCGCGATTCGTACGGAGACAGTCCCCATGAAGCCCCTTCCCCTGCTGCCCTTCGCCCTTCTGGCGCTCTGCACCGCGTGCAGCGAAATGGCCACCTTGACGGTCGAGGACGGCACTGGTCCCGACCCGCTGCTGCCACCACCGAGCCGCGGCCTCATCCCCACCGTCAATGTCGCCCCCGCCGTCGGCTGGGCACAGGGCGCCACCCCCGTGGCGGCCCAGGGCACCCGCGTCCAGGCCTTCGCCGAGAACCTGCAGCATCCGCGCTGGCTCTATGTGCTGCCCAACGGTGATGTGCTGGTGGCCGAAAGCGCCGCGCCGGGCACCGACAAGCCGGCGGGCATCAAGGGCTGGGCGTCGGGCCTCTTCATGAAGCGCGCCGGCGCCCAGGTGCCAAGCGCCAATCGCATTTCCCTGCTGCGGGACATCAACGGGGATGGCGTCGCCGACCTGCGCAGTACCTTCCTAAAGGGGCTCAATTCACCCTTCGGCATGGTGCTGGTGGGCAAGGACCTCTACGTCGCCAACGCCGACGCACTGCTGCGCTTCCCCTACGAGAAGGGCGCCACCGAGATCGACGCACCGGGCACCAAGGTCACCGACCTGCCCGCCGGCCTCAATCACCATTGGACCAAGAACGTCATCGCCAGCCGCAACGGTCGCAAGCTCTATATAACGGTGGGCTCCAACAGCAACATCGGCGAAAACGGCATGGAGATGGAGGAAGGCCGCGCGGCGATCTGGGAACTGGACCGCGCCAGCGGCAACAAGCGCCTCTATGCCACTGGCCTGCGCAACCCGGTGGGCATGGCCTGGGAACCTCAGACCGGCAAGCTGTGGACGGCGGTGAACGAGCGCGACGAACTGGGCAGCGACCTGGTACCCGACTACATCACCTCGGTGAAAGACGGCGGCTTCTACGGCTGGCCTTACAGCTACTTCGGTCAGCACGTGGACGAGCGCATCCAGCCGCCGCGCCCCGACCTGGTGGCCAAGGCCATCGTGCCCGACTACGCCCTCGGCCCGCACACCGCCTCCCTGGGCATCGCGTTTGCCAAGGGCAGCAAACTGCCGAAGCTCCAGAACGGCCTCTTCGTCGGCCAGCACGGCTCCTGGAACCGCGAGCCCCGCAGTGGCTACAAGGTGATCTTCGTGCCCTTCAAGGGCGGCAAGCCCAAGGGCCAGCCCGTGGACGTGCTCACGGGCTTTCTCGACGACCAGGGCAACGCCCAGGGCCGCCCAGTGGACGTGAAGCTCGACAGCAAGGGGGCGCTGCTGGTGACCGACGATGTGGGTAACAAGGTCTGGCGGGTGAGTGCGGCGAAGAAGAAATGAGCCGTAGGAGCGAGCTCTGCTCGCGAATCCCTGCACCGGGACTGTTCGCGAGCAGAGCTCGCTCCTACATGGCAAGTCGCTCGCCGATCAGCGCTTCTTCGCGATCAGGAACAGCCCGATCAACACCGCCACGCCACACAGCGCCGCCACGTAATAGGCGGGGCCGAGGCTGTCCCACTTCAGCAGCAGCGACACCACCATGGGCGTCAGGCCACCGAAGATGGCGTAGGCCAGGTTGTAGGAGAACGACAGGCCGGAGAAACGCACCACCGGCGGAAACGCCTTGACCATCACATAGGGCACGGCGCCGATGGTACCGACGAACAGGCCGGTCACCGCGTAGAGCGGGAACAGCCAGTCCGGATGAGCCTTGAGGCTGGTGTAGAAGGTCCAGGAGCTGATCGCCAGCAACAGGCCGCCCACCAGGAAAGTGCGGCCCGCGCCGATGCGGTCGGCGATGGCGCCGGAGGCCACGCAGCCGATGGACAGCAGCACGATGGCCAGGCTGTTGGCCTTGAGCGCGGTAGCCGCCTCGAAGCCGTAGACGGTCTGCAGCAGGGTGGGGGTCATCAGGATCACGACCACGATGCCCGCCGACAGCACCCAGGTCAGCAACATGGACAGCACCACGGCGCCACGATGCTCGCGCAGCACGGTCTTCAGCGGGACTTCCGCCGCCAGAGCCTTGCGCTGCTGCATCTCGGCGAACACCGGCGTCTCGTGCAGCCAGCGGCGCAGGTACATGGCGAACAGACCGAAGACCCCGCCCACCAGGAATGGCAGACGCCAGGCCCAGTCCAGTACCTCGGCAGGGGTGTAGATGGTGTTGATCAGGGTGGCCATCAGCGAACCCAGGAGGATGCCGGCGGTCAGACCCGAAGTCAGGGTGCCGCAGGCATAGCCCACATAGCGGGACGGCACGTGCTCGGCAACGAAGACCCAGGCACCCGGAACCTCACCGCCGATGGCCGCGCCCTGCACCACACGCATCAACAGCAGCGCCAGCGGGGCCCAGATGCCGATCTGCTCATAGGTGGGCAGCAGGCCCATCACCAGGGTCGGGATCGCCATCAGGAAAATGCTCAGGGTGAACATCCGCTTGCGCCCCAGCAGGTCGCCGAAGTGCGCCATGACGATGCCGCCCAGGGGACGCGCCAGGTAGCCGGCGGCGAAGATGCCGAAGGTCTGCAGCTGGCGCAGCCATTCCGGCATCTCGGCGGGGAAGAACAGCTTGCCCACCACGGCGGCGAAGAACACGAAGATGATGAAGTCGTAGAACTCCAGCGCGCCGCCGAGGGCAGAGAGCGACAGGGTCTTGTAGTCGCTGCGGGTCAGCGGACGCGAGGCGGACGCCTCGGAGGCGAGCACGGAAGACATGTGGGGAGATTCTCGTCTGGGGGTGCGGAGCGTTTGCCGCTACTTGGGCGGCAAATCGCCAGGCAACATATCAAAAACGACCAAATGTACACAGTCCGAGCCACAAAACCGCCTCTGGCGCGTCACAGCGGTCGTCTGGCACCACCTCATGGCTATATACTGCGCGCTGTTCAGCGCAGGTCGGCATGCAGTGGGTCGGCTGGCGCATTGGGAAGGAGAAGGGCCCGCCCCTCTCCGGCATTGGCGCCACACACGAAACAGGCAGTTCCGGCATGATCGATATCGAAGAAGAAGAGAACCTCACCCCGCAAGGCGACCTCGCCCTGCAGATCACCGCGCTCCCGCGTGAAACCAACGGCTTTGGCGACATCTACGGTGGCTGGCTGGTTTCCCAGATGGACCTGGCCGGCACCGCCATGGCCAGCAAGGTGGCCGCAGGCCGCGTGGCCACAGTGGCCATCGACCGCATGGCCTTCCTGGTTCCGGTGGCCGTGGGCGCCCAGCTCTCCTTCTATACCCAGACCCTGGAAATCGGCCGCAGCTCGATCCAGATGCTGGTCGAAGTCTGGAGCGACGACCCGCTCTCCAGCGAATGGCGCAAGGTCACCGAAGCGGTGTTCGTCTTCGTCGCCATCGACGGCAGCGGCCGCACCCGCCCGGTCCCGCCGCGCCGGGGCTGAAGCCATCGCAAAAAGGGCCGCATCAGCGGCCCTTTTTTCATTGGCGGTCACCTTGTGGGAGCGATTTCAATCGCGAATGAATTCGCTTCCACAACCATCGAATCACCGTCCGGCCTTCATTCCAGACGCAGCGCATCGACAGGGCGCAGCCGGGCAGCACGCCGGGCCGGCGCCAGGCCCGCGCCCATCCCCACCAGTACCGACAACAGCAGCGCCAGCAGCACCAGCGGCGGGCTCAGGCTCAGCGGCAGCCCGGGCAACATCAGGTGCAGCAGCCCAAGCATGACGCCCACCATCACCAGCCCCAGCACCCCGCCCAGTAGCGATAGCAGCGTCGCCTCGACGAGGAACAGCGCCAGCACCTGGCGCGGCGCGGCGCCGACGGCGCGGAGCAGGCCGATCTCGGCGGTCCGTTCGCCAACGGTGGTGGTCATGATGGTAAGGATGCCCACCGCCCCCACGAACAGGGAGATCCCGCCGAGCGCCGCAACACCGAGGGTGATGGTGGCGAGGATGCGATTCAGGCTGCCCAGCAGGTCGCCCTGGGAGGTCATGCGGAAGTCCTCACGGCCGTGGCGCTCCACCAGCAACTGGCGCACCGCGTCGGCGAAGGGGTCGGCTGGCACGCTGTCGTCGAACAGCACGTGGATCTTCACCAGGCCCTCGCGGTTGAACAGGCTCTCCGCCCAGTCCACCGGGATGTAGGCAATGTCGTCGAGGTCGAAGCCCAGCAGGTTGCCCTTGCTCGCCATCACACCGATCACCCGGAAGCTCATGCCACCCACCCGCACCCGCTGGCCCACTGGGCTGGCCGCACCGAACAGTTCCGTCGCCAGCTTCGCACCGAGCACGACATAGGGTGGCGTGCGGCCGTCCCGCGAGGGCGGCAGGAACTGCCCCAGGGCCATGTGCACGCGCCAGGCCTCCGCCAGTTGGGAGCCGGTGCCGAGGATGTCCACGCGCCGCTGTCGGCCTTCCGCCTGGATATCGCCATTGCCCTGGATGATCGGCACCACGGCTTCGGCATGGGGCAGGCGACCCAGGGCGTCGGCATCGGCGATGGTCAGCGGTCGCGCGCTGGCGAGAATGCCGCCGATGCCGCCCGTGGGCAGGGTGCCCGGACGCACCGTGACGACCCGCGTGCCGAACTGGGCGAAGCTGTCCAGCACGCGGCTGCGCATGCCCTCGCCCATGGCGGTGAGCAGTGCCACGGCGGCGATGCCGATGGCCACGCCGAGCAGGGTCAACAGGCTGCGCAGGGGCTGGCTGGAGAGCGCCGAGCCGCACAGGCCGAGGCCATCGCGCCAGCGCATCAATGACTCCCTTGCGGCTGCAACGCCTGCACCGGCACCTGGGCCGCAGCGTGCCTGGCCGGCAGCCAGGCGAACAACAATGCCGCCGCCACCGCCAGCGAAGGAGCGCCCAATCGCGCCCACCAGGGCGCATGCAGCGGCAGGTCGGTGGCCAGCCGTCCGACCCAGAGCAGCAACTCACCCAGCGCCAATCCGGTACCGGCACCCAGCAACGCCAGCAGCGCCGCTTCGCCGAGGAACAGCAGCCGCACCTGCGCCGAGCTGGCGCCCACCGCCTTGAGCAGGCCGATCTCGGCGGTGCGTTGCAGCACGGCGATCCAGGTGACATTCATGATCAGGATGCCGGCCACCAGCAGGCTGATGGCCGCGATGCCGGCCAAGGCCAGGGTCAGCCCGTTGAGGATGCCGTCGAAGGCCGCGAGCATGGAGTCCTGGCTGAGCAGGGTGACGTCTTCCTCGCCCTGGTGGCGCTCGGTCAGGGTCGCCAGGACCTGCCGCCGCGCACTTTCAAGGTAACTGGGGCCACGGGCTTCGACGAACACGCGGAACAGTGCCTCACGATTGAACAGCGCCTCGGCACTGGCCACCGGGACGATCAGCGCCTCGGAAAAGTCCATCCCGAGGGATTCGCCGCGCTCGTCCAGCACCCCGATCACCCGGAAGCGCCGGTCGCCGGCCCGCAGCCACTGGCCCAGCACCGGGGCGCTGCCGAACAGCTCCTGGCGCAGCCGGCTGCCGATCACGCAGACCTCGCCCCCCTGCCCCGGCTCCAGCACCGGCAGGGGTTGCCCCTGGGCGAGGCGCAGCTGGCGGAGGGCGAAGAAGTCGCGGGTGGTGCCCAGGGTCAGGGCCTCGCGATTGCGGTTGTCGTGGCTGATTTCCACCTGCCCGGCATGCAGCGGCGCCACGCGGTGCACCGCCGGCAGACGGCCGAGGGCGGCGGCATCCGCCTGGGTCAGGGGCCGGGGCGCCATGCCGGTGATGGGCGGCATGCCACCCGTGGTTTCATTGCGGCCTGGCAGGACAATGAGAATGTCGCGCCCGAGCAGGGAGAACTCCCCCAGCACGTAGGCCCGCGCGCCCTCCCCCAGGCCGCCCAGCAGGGTCACGAAAAACACCCCCACGGCCATCGCCAGCAGGAGCATGACACTGCGTGATCCATGCCCGCGCATCGCGCCTAGCCAGAAGCGACAAGCGTCCAGCGGGTCCATCAGTGCAGCGCCCCCTGGCGCCGGTCGCAGAGGATGCAGCCGTCGCGCATCTGGATCTGGCGATGGGCACGGGCGGCGTGCTGGGCGTCGTGGGTGACGAGGATCAGGGTCAGGCCCTCGGCGTTCAGCTCCTCAAGCAGCTCCACCACCTCGACGCCGGACTGGCTGTCGAGGTTGCCAGTCGGTTCATCGGCCAGCAGCAGGCGCGGCCGCATCACCATGGCGCGGGCGATGGCGACCCGCTGGCGCTGGCCGCCGGACAGCTCGGCCGGATGATGCCGCAGCCGCTCAGCCAGGCCGAGGCGTTCAGCCAGTTGCAAGCTGCGGCGGTGACGCTCGGCGGGCTCGATACCGGCCAGCAGCATAGGAAGCTCGATGTTCTCCAGCGCGGTCAGGCGCGGAATCAGATGGAAGGACTGGAACACGAAGCCGATCAACCGGCTGCGCAGGGCCGCGCGACGCGCTTCGTCGAGGCAGGCGGTGGGCTCCTCGTCCAGCCAGAATTCGCCGCTGTCCGGCGCATCCAGTAGCCCGAGGATATTCAGCAGGGTGGACTTGCCCGAGCCGGACGCGCCGGTAATGGCCAGGTACTCGCCGTCGGCCACGTCCAGGTCGAGATGGTCGACGCCGCGCACCCGCTCCTGCCCCAACTGGAAGCAGCGGCTGACCTGGTGCATGAGAATCATGGCGCTGCCTCTGTGGAACTGGCACTGGGGCTGACCACGCTGCCGTCGGCCAGGCCTTCATGCTGCAGGCTGGGCAGGATGCGATCACCAGCGGCCAGCCCGCCCTTCACCTCGCTCCAGCGCCAATTGGCCAGGCCGATTTCCACCTTCTGCTCCCGCAGGTGGCCGTTGCTCGGGTCGTAGCGCAGCACCTTGCCGCCTTCCAGCAGGCTTTCCGTGGGCACCCGCAGGGTCTGTGCGCGCTGTGCCAGGAGGATTTCGACATCGGCGCTGTAGCCGCTGAGCAGCATCAAGTCCGCCGGAACCTTTTCGAACTTCACTTCCACATCCACCGTGCGCGCCTGCTTTTCCAGCTCACGCACGAAGGGCGCGATACGGGTCACCCGGCCCTCGAAGCTGCGTCCCCGGAAGGCGTCCAGGGTGATGCGCACCGGCATGCCCGGACGCACCAGGGCGGCATCCACTTCGTCGATGGGCGCTTCCACATAGAGGCATTGGTCGTCGATCAGATCCACCGCCGGCGGCGTGGGGATGCCCGGTGGCGAGGGCGTCACCACTTCGCCCAGCTCGCCGTTGATCTCCGCGACTATGCCGGCGAAGGGCGCCCGCAGGGTGGCCTGGTCCAGTTGCGCCAGTTGCAGGTCAAGGCTGGCTTCGGCCTCGCGGATCTTCGCCTCGCCGCCACTGCACAAGAGCTGTGAGAGCCGCGCGCGGGTAACGCTCTGGTCCATCAGGTCCTCGGAGGCCAGCTTGCGCTCGGCCAGGCGTTCGAGGCGCTGCTGGTCGCGGCTGTCCTGGCTGGCCTGGCGGCAGCTCTGCTCGCGCAGGTTGCGCTGGGCATCGAGGCGCGCGCGGGCTTCCTCCACCCGCGCCTGAAGATCGTCCTGGCGCAAGCGCATCAGCACGTCACCCGCTTGCACTCGCTGCCCGGCATGGATCAGCAGTTCGCTGACCTGCCCGCCGGTCTTGAACGACAGGTGCGCGCGCCGGCAGGCCTTCACCGTACCCGCTCGGGTATTGGCCACCAGGGTTTCCACTTCACCTTTGCCCACTTCCACCAGCTGCACGGGCACCGGATCGGGCCGCGCCCAGAGCCCCAGCAACATCGCCAGGGAGGCGAAAATAGGAATAATTATCAGTAGCTTGCGCATGGCACAGACTCCACTTGCGAGCGGGTAAAGCTGAGTCTAGGTGCGCCGATGCGGGCCCTTTCCGGCACCTGCGTGCCGCTATTCCCCGGTTTCGGGGAAGGACCGCCCATAAATGAAGAGCTTAGCGATGGGTCCGGCCAGCCCGCACCAGCCGGGGCCTCTGACCACCCATGTCAAATTGCCGACAAGTGGAGGATCACTTACGAACAACAGATGAGAGCGCGTCAAAATAAGATCATTGGCAACCTCAGCGCCCGGTCCCTGGTCGAATCCCGAGAAAGCCCTCGCCGCCTCTGCCATGCTGTTTCGAATAGCAGATGGCGCCCTGGCGGCCCGACAGCACAGCAAGCGGAGATTGCGATGTACGACGAAACCCTGCCCACCGTGGAACAGCTGGAGGTGGATGAACTGGTCTGCTGGCGGGTGCATACCCGTCACGGGGAATTGCTGATGGCCCAGCAGGGCGCGCAGGTCCTGAGCTACCAGCCCCACGGCGAGGAGCCGGTGATCTGGCTCAGTGGCCAGGCCGCCTACCAGAAGGGCAAGGCGGTGCGCGGTGGCGTACCGGTGTGCTGGCCCTGGTTCGGCGACCTGCGGCGCAATCCCGCCGAAATCCAGGGCATGCACAAGGGCGGCCCGATCTGCCCGGCCCATGGTCTGGTACGCGAGCGCGACTGGACGCTGCTGGGCATCGACAGCGAAGGCCCGGCAGTGCGCCTGGACTTCGCCCTCGACACCGCCGCCGAACCGCTGCCCGGCTGGCCCCATGCCGCCGAACTGAAGCTGTCCATCCTGATGGACGAGCAACTGCGGATGACCCTGTCCACCCGCAATACCGGCGACCGCCCCCTGGCCATCAGCCAGGCACTGCACAGCTACTTCGCCGTCAGCGATATCCAGGACGTGGAAGTGGAAGGCCTGGACGACTGCCGTTACATCGAGACCCTGGAGAACTGGCAGGAGCGCAAGCAGAAGGGTTCTGTCGCCTTCCGCGGCGAAACCGACCGCATCTACCTGGAAACGCCGCGACGCATGGCCATCGTCGACCGCGCCTGGAAGCGCCGCATCCTGCTGGAAGCCGACGGTTCCGCGTCTGCCGTGGTGTGGAACCCCTGGATCGACAAGTCCAGGCGGCTGTCCCAGTTCGCCGAAGATGCCTGGAAGGGCATGCTCTGCATCGAAACCGCCCGTGTGATGGACGACTTCCTGGTGCTGCGGCCCGGCGAAGAACAGCAGATGGTGCTCAACATCAGCAGCACGCCGCTCTGATGCCGGTGGTGGGCTGAAGCGGAACGCCGCCCGGCCCACCCTACGGGCTCTCTATGGTTCGTAGGGTGGATGGCGCTCTTTCATCCACCAGCGCAGTTCGGCCGAGCCCCGATGGTGGACCGATAGAGCGTGGTCCAACCTACAAAAGCAGCTCCGCCAGGAAGAACTACAGATCCCCCTCCTCCACCAGCCGCACGCTGCCGGCATCCATGGCATAGGCGGCGTCGGCCAGGTCGTTGCTGACCTGTTCCACCTTGAGGGTGCCGTCGACCCAGATGGGGGCATAGATGTCGTCGAGCTGGATGCCCTTGGGGTAGCGAACCAGCACGATCTGGTTCGGTGGCGGCGGCGGGACGTGGATGCAGGCGCCCGGATACGGCACCAGGAAGAACAGCGTGCTGCGACCCTTGGCATCGCTTTCCAGCGGCACCGGGTAGCCGCCGATATGGATCGTCTTGCCGTTCAGCGCCGCTACCGTCTTCGCGGAATACATCACCGCCGGCAGGTTCTTGTCCTGCTGCTTCAGGCCACCTAGCTGGCCGAAGGTGCCGTCGGCCTCGGGCGAGTCGTGGCTGATGTCCGGCATTTCCTCGAGGGCCTTGCGGTCCTCCGGCGGCATCAGTTCCAGCCAGTCGGTTTCGGGAAGTTCGGCGCGGGCGAGGGTGCAGAAGAACAGCAGGAGCAGGCAGGCGAGACGGCGCATGGAAGGACTCTTCAACGCATGGGGCGGGAACATCAGGCGCTAAGACTAACCGCGCGGGAAGGCAGTTCCCAGCCCCACGGAATAGCGGTCAGCTAACTCTTCCTCACCAGCCCGTAGATCACCAGCAGCACCACCGCGCCTACCACCGCGCCGATGAATCCCGCGGCCTGCCCGGCCTGGTAGATGCCCACAGCCTGGCCGCCATAGGTGGCCAGCAGCGAACCACCGACACCGAGCAGGATCGTCATGATCCAGCCCATGCTGTCGTCGCCGGGTTTGATGAAACGTGCGATCAGGCCAACGATCAGCCCGATGATGATGGTGCCGATGATGCCCATATCATGCCCTCCCGAATGTAGTTGAGGCATGCCTGAGCCTAGATGCACTTGAGAACGCTTGCCATCGACCGCCCCGCAGGGCGGCCGGATGGACGTCAGGGCTGGACGATCAGCGCTTCGACTGCGGCGATCTGGCGATCGAGAGTGGCGCGGTCTGCGCAGCGCAGGGTGGCGTGACCCACCTTGCGGCCGGCCTTGAAGGCCTTGCCATAGTGGTGCAGGTGGCAGTCGTCGACGGCGATCACTTTATCCACAGCCGGTACTTCGCCGATGAAGTTGAGCATGGCGCTCTCGCCCAGCTTGGCAGTGGAGCCCAGCGGCAGGCCGGCGACGGCGCGCAGGTGGTTCTCGAACTGGCTGCACTCGGCGCCTTCGATGGTCCAGTGGCCGGAGTTGTGCACGCGCGGGGCGATCTCATTGGCCTTCAGGCCGCCGTCCACTTCGAAGAACTCGAAGGCCAGCACGCCGACGTAGTCCAGCTTGGTCAGCACCCGGCCGACGTAATCCTCGGCCAAGGCCTGGAGCGGGTGGTCGGTGCTGGCGATGGACAGGCGCAGGATGCCGTTCTCGTGGGTGTTGTGCACCAGCGGGTAGAAGCGGGTCTCGCCATCGCGGGCACGCACCGCCACCAGCGAGACTTCGCCAGTGAAGGGCACGAAACCTTCGAGGATGCACGGCACGCTGCCCAGTTCGGCGAAGGCGCCAGCCACGTCTTCCGGCTTGCGCAGGACCTTCTGGCCCTTGCCGTCGTAGCCCAGGGTGCGGGTCTTGAGCACGGCTGGCAGGCCGATGCTGGCGGCTGCGGCGTCGAGGTCGGCCTGGGACTGGATGTCGGCGAATTCGGGAGTCGGGATGCCGAGGTCCTTGAACATCGACTTCTCGAACCAGCGGTCTCGGGCGATGCGCAGGGCTTCGGCGCTCGGGTAGACCGGCACGAACTGCGAGAGGAAGGCTACGGTCTCGGCCGGCACGCTCTCGAACTCGAAGGTCACCAGGTCCACTTCATCGGCCAGCTGGCGCAGGTGGTCCTGGTCGCCGTAATCGGCGCGGATGTGCTCGCCAAGGGCCTGGGCGCAGGCGTCCGGCGCCGGGTCGAGGAAGGCGAAGTTCATGCCCAGCGGGGTGCCCGCCAGGGCCATCATGCGACCCAGCTGGCCGCCACCGATTACGCCGATCTTCATGACTCAGGCCTCACGCGGGTCCGGGTTGTCCAGGACCATGTCGGTCTGCTCGCGGCGGAAGTCCTTCAGCGCCACGTGGTATTTCGGGTACTTGCCACCGAGGATGCTCGCAGCCAGCAGGGCCGCGTTGATCGCACCGGCCTTGCCGATGGCCAGGGTGGCGACCGGGATGCCGGCGGGCATCTGCACGATGGACAGCAGGGAGTCGACGCCCGAGAGCATGGACGACTGCACCGGCACGCCAAGCACCGGCAGGTGGGTCTTGGCCGCGCACATGCCCGGCAGGTGGGCGGCACCGCCGGCACCGGCGATGATCACCTCGATGCCACGGCCTTCGGCTTCTTCGGCGTACTGGAACAGCAGGTCCGGAGTGCGGTGGGCGGAAACCACCTTCACTTCATAGGGAATGCCCAGCTTTTCCAGCATGTCGGTGGTGTGGCTGAGGGTGCTCCAATCGGACTTGGAGCCCATGATCACGCCTACCAGTGCGCTCATCGTCGTGCCTCATCAAAGTGCGCCAGTTGGCGCGACCAAAAAACAACAAGCCACGCAATGGCGTGGCTTGTCTGCAATGTGGGGCCGGACAGCGGGACGCGCTGCCGGCCGAAGGCCGCGCAGTATAACGCAAAGCCACGCCTGGCGTGCATTTGCGCTTACCGCTCGTCCAGAGCTGGCGCAGCAGGGCGTGGACGCGGCTAAACCTTGCTCCAGCGCAATGCTCGCAAGAGGTAGCGGCGCAGAATCGGAGGTCTCTTCCAAGGAGGTGCATGCCATGAACCAGACCATGAAAGCTGCGGTTGTCCACGCCTTTGGCGAACCGCTACGGATCGAGGAAGTGAAGGTTCCCCTGCCCGGCCCGGGGCAGATTCTGGTGAAGATAGAAGCCTCGGGCGTGTGCCACACCGACCTGCACGCCGCCGAAGGCGACTGGCCGGTGAAACCCAGCCTGCCCTTCATTCCCGGCCACGAGGGCGTGGGCCACGTCGCGGCGGTGGGTGCCGGCGTTACCCGCGTGAAGGAAGGCGACCGCATTGGCGTGCCCTGGCTCTACACCGCCTGCGGCTGCTGCGAGCACTGCCTGACCGGCTGGGAAACCCTCTGCGAAAGCCAGCAGAACACCGGCTACTCGGTGAACGGCGGCTATGCCGAATATGTGCTGGCTGACCCGAATTTCGTCGGCATCCTGCCGAAAAACGTCGAATTCGCCGAGATCGCGCCAATTCTTTGCGCCGGCGTCACCGTCTACAAGGGCCTGAAGGTGACCGGTGCGCGGCCCGGCCAATGGGTGGCGATTTCCGGTATCGGCGGCCTTGGCCATGTGGCTGTGCAATACGCCCGCGCCATGGGGCTGCACGTCGCCGCCGTGGATGTGGATGACACCAAGCTCGAACTCGCGCGCAAGCTCGGCGCCAGCCTGACCATCAACGCCCTCGACGAGAACCCGGCCGAGGTGATCCAGCGCGATATCGGCGGCGCCCACGGCGTGCTGGTCACGGCCGTCTCCAACAGTGCGTTCGGCCAAGGTATCGGCATGGCCCGACGCGGCGGCACCGTAGCCCTTGTCGGCTTGCCACCGGGCGACTTCCCCACGCCGATCTTCGACGTGGTGCTGAAAGCCATCAGCATCACCGGCTCCATCGTCGGCACCCGCGCCGACCTGCAGGAAGCCCTGGATTTCGCCGGTGAAGGTCTGGTCAAGGCCACCATCCACCGCGACAAGCTGGACAACATCAACGGCATCTTCGAACAGATGCGTGCCGGGAAGATTGAAGGGAGGATCGTCGTCGAGATATAGGGAACCCGCGCCTTGTAGGAGCGAGCTTGCTCGCGAACGGGACAGCGCATTCGCCAGCAAGCTGGCTCCTACAGCGATCAGCTCTCCCCGCCTACCCCACCTTCCAGCTTGCGCCAGAGCAGACGGATCGCCGCCTTGCGCACCAGGGCGCAGCGGTATAGACGGATTTCCAGCGGCACGTGCCATTGGCTGCCGCCACAGATCACCAGGTCACCACGGGCCAGTTCGGCCTGGGCGCTGAAGCGCGGCACCCAGGCCACCCCCAACCCCTGCAATGCCATGCTCTTCAGGCTGTCGGCCATGGCGGTTTCATACACCGTGGTCGAACGCAATGCGCGCTGGCGCAGCAGGATGTTCACCGAGCGGCCGAGGAACGCGCCAGCGCTATAGGCCAGTAGCGGCACGCTCTGGCCGCTGTCCAGCTCGAAGAGCGGTTTGCCGCTGGCGTCCACCGCGCAGACCGGCAGCATTTCGGTTCGTCCCAGGTTCATCGAGGGGAAGATTTCCGGGTCCATCTGCAGCGCCGCGTCCGGGTCGTAGAAGGCCAGGATCAAGTCGCATCCCCCTTCACGCAGCGAATGCACGGCCTCACCGACGTTGGTGGCGATCAGGCGGCTGGCGATGTTCAGCCCGTCGGCCCGCAGCCGGGCGATCCACTGCGGGAAAAAACCCAGCGCCAGCGAGTGCGCGGCGGCGAACTGCAGGACTTCGCCCTGCTGGCCTTCAAGGTGATGCAGGTGGCGCACCACCTCACCCAACTGATCCACCATGCTGCGCGCGGTCACCAGAAACAATTGCCCGGACTCGGTCAGTTCGATGGGGGTGCGCGAGCGGTTGACCAGGGTCAGGCCAAGCGCCGCCTCCAGGCTGCGGATGCGTCGGCTGAACGCCGGCTGAGTCACGAATCGCCGCTCGGCGGCCTGGGAAAAGCTGCGGGTGTTGGCCAGGGCGACGAAGTCTTCCAGCCATTTGGTTTCCAGGTTCATCGTCAGATTCCGGAATGCTCGATTTTGGTGCACACGTTCGCGGCGGAACCCGCGTCACTCGGACATTATGCCGATTGTGCATGACCCAGCGAATAACAGCATTGGCCGACAAACGGCCACAGGCCTAGATTATTGGGCATCGCGGCACTGGCCGTGTTCCCCCAGAGATGAATTGCATCATGTCCTCCGCTGCATCCTTCCGCATCGAAAAAGACCTGCTCGGCACCCTCGAAGTTTCCTCCGAGGCCTACTACGGCATCCAGACCCTGCGCGCGGTTCACAACTTCCGCCTGTCCGGTGTTCCGCTGTCGCACTACCCGAAGCTGGTCGTAGCCCTGGCCATGGTCAAGCAGGCCGCCGCCGATGCGAACAAGGAACTCGGCCACCTCAGCGCCGACAAGCACGCCGCCATCAGCGAAGCCTGTGCCCGCCTGATTCGTGGTGACTTCCACGACCAGTTCGTGGTGGACATGATCCAGGGTGGTGCCGGTACTTCCACCAACATGAACGCCAACGAGGTGATCGCCAACATCGCCCTCGAGGCCATGGGCAAGCAGAAGGGTGAGTACAAGTACCTGCACCCGAACAACGACGTGAACATGGCGCAGTCGACCAACGACGCCTACCCCACCGCCATTCGCCTTGGCCTGCTGCTGGGCCACGATGCCCTGCTGGCCAGCCTCGATAGCCTGATCCAGGCCTTCGCCGCCAAGGGTAAAGAGTTCGCCGGTGTACTGAAGATGGGCCGTACCCAGCTGCAGGACGCTGTGCCGATGACCCTCGGCCAGGAATTCCACGCCTTCGCCACCACCCTGGGCGAAGACCTCGACCGCCTGCGTCGCCTGGCGCCCGAGCTGCTGACCGAAGTGAACCTCGGCGGCACCGCCATCGGCACTGGCATCAACGCTGACCCCGGCTATCAGAAGCTGGCCGTCGAGCGCCTGGCAGCCATCAGCGGCCACCCGGTCGTCCCGGCCGCCGACCTGATCGAAGCCACCTCCGACATGGGCGCCTTCGTGCTGTTCTCCGGCATGCTCAAGCGCACCGCGGTCAAGCTGTCGAAGATCTGCAACGACCTGCGCCTGCTCTCCAGCGGTCCGCGTACCGGCATCAACGAGATCAACCTGCCGCCGCGCCAGCCGGGCAGCTCGATCATGCCGGGCAAGGTCAACCCGGTTATCCCGGAAGCCGTCAACCAGGTGGCCTTCGAAGTAATCGGTAACGACCTGGCCCTGACCCTGGCAGCCGAAGGCGGCCAGCTGCAGCTGAACGTGATGGAGCCGCTGATCGCCTACAAGATCTTCGACTCGATCCGCCTGCTCCAGCGCGCCATGGACATGCTGCGCGAGCACTGCATCGTCGGCATCACCGCTAACGTCGAGCATTGCCGCCGCCTGATGGAAAACTCCATCGGCCTGATCACCGCGCTGAACCCGTACATCGGTTACGAGAACGCCACCCGCATCGCCAAGGAAGCCCTGGAAAGTGGCCGCGGCGTGCTGGAACTGGTGCGTGAAGAGAAGCTGCTGGACGAGTCCATGCTGGCCGACATCCTCCGCCCGGAAAACATGATCGCCCCGCGCCTCGTGCCGCTGAAGGGCTGATCAGGCAAACGAACTCACCAGGAGGGGCCTCGCCCCTTCATCCTTCGAGGATGGCGCCAGCCATCCTTTTTTTTGCCTGTGGAAAAGTGCTCCGGCGGCATCAGGCCTGCCCCCTCGTAGGAGCGAGCTCTGCTCGCGAATGGCGGACAAAACCGTTACCCATGCCTCCCGACAGAAAGCTTCGCGAGCAAGCTCGCTCCTACAGGTGCCAGGCCTTGCGCAGGGTACGGATTGCCTCGGCGATCTGCGCTTCCGGCACGGCGGCAAAGCCCAGCACCAGCCCGGCGCGGTTATCCACAGGCTCCACGCTGTTCTCCAGCCAGTATTCGCTCAGGCCATTCAGCTCCACCCCGGCCGCTCGTGCGCTGCTCACCAGCTCCCGTTCCCGGGCCAGGCTGTCCACCCGCACGCACAGGTGCAGGCCGGCATCCACCGGCGGCATGGGCGCGCAGCCGGGAATGGATTCGGGCCAGTCACGCAGCAGCGCATCGCGCCGAGCGCGGGCGGCCAGGCGCATGCGCCGCACATGGCGCTGGAAATGTCCGGCGGCGATGAACTCGGCCATCACCGCCTGGGTGCCGATCTCCGAGTGACGCATGTCCAGCGCGCGGCGCCGGGCGAAGGATTCGGCCAGGGCTGGCGGCAGCACCAGATAGCCCAGGCGCAGCGCGGGGAAAGTGATCTTGCAGAAGGTGCCGACGTAGATCACCCGCCCCTGCCGATCCAGCGCGGCCAGGGGCGCCAGCGGGGTTCCGCTGTAGCGGTACTCGCCGTCGTAGTCGTCCTCGACTATCCAGCCGTCACGGCGTTCGGCCCACTCCAGCAGTTCCAGGCGCCGCGCCAGGGACAGGGTCACGCCCGTGGGGTACTGATGCGAAGGAGTGACGTAGGCCAGCCGGCAATCCTCCACCCGCGCCAGCGCGGCGCAGTCCAGGCCGTCGTTATCCACAGGCACGCCGCACAGCTCGGCTCCGGCCACGGCGAAGGCATGGCCGGCGGCGCGATAACCCGGATTCTCGATGGCCACACGATCGCCGGGCTGCACCAGCAACTGGGCGCAGAGGCTGATGGCCTGCTGGGCGCCGCAGGTGATCACCACCTGCGCCGGGTCGCAGGACATCCCGCGACTGCTGCGCAGGTAGGCGGCCACCAGCTCGCGCAGACCCCAGTCCCCCGCCGGGTCGCCATAGCCCAGGCGCGCTGGTGATGGCTTACGCCAGAAGCGCGCCTGCAGGCGCGCCCAGGTTTCGAAGGGGAACAGATCGAAGGCCGGCACGCCGATGCGGAACGCCCTTGGCGCGCCCGTGACCGGCGGCGGCAAGTGGTGCTCCTGCAAACGCTGCAACGCCGGGCCCGGCGCAGGTCCCACCGGCGGCTGGGGCACGGGGCGCGCGGTGGATAACTCGGCTATATAAGTGCCGTCGCCCACCCGGCCTTCCACATAGCCTTCGGCGTAGAGCTGGTCGAAGGCGCGGGTCACGGTGTTGCGGGAAATCCCCAGCAGCGCCGCCAGGTCGCGCGTCGCCGGCAGGCGCGTGCGACTGCCCAAACGGCCGTCGAGGATGCGTTCACGCAGGGCCTGGTAGAGCTGGCGCGACAAGCCCTGGCCGGGGTCGAGGCGGATGCCGGAAAGGTCGACGGGAAGCGGTGGCGTGGCAGGCATGCTCGGGCCTCGGATTGGCTCTATCGAACTGACGGGAAATGGCTCTTACAACAGTCCAATATCCTGCCTAGCATGGAGCCATTCCGCCAGGAGAAGCCTACATGTACGTCCCCTCCGCCTTCCGCCAGAACGACCTCGCCCAGCTCCATGCACAGATGCAGGCCACCGGCCTCGCCGTGCTGACCAGCGCCGGCAGCCAAGGCCTGCTGGCCAGCCACCTGCCGCTGGTACTGGAGCCCGGTGAAGGGGAATACGGCACGCTCTATGGCCACTTCGCCCGCGCCAATCCGCACTGGCGCGACCTCGCCGAAGGCGCCGAAGCGCTGGTGGTATTCGCCGGCCCGGACGCCTACGTCACGCCCACCTGGTACCCGGCCAAGGCGGAGCACGGCAAGGTCGTGCCCACCTGGAACTACATCGCCGTGCATGCCTGGGGCCAGGCCGAGGTATTCGACGACCCCGAGCGCCTGCTGCAGGTGGTCAGCCGCCTCAGCAACCGCCACGAAGCCGGCCGGCCGCAACCCTGGGCCGTGGACGAGGCACCCCGCGACTACCTGGACAGCATGCTCCGCGCCATCGTCGGCTTCGCCCTGCCCATCCGCCGTCTGGAAGGCAAATGGAAGCTCGGCCAGAACCGCTCCGCCGCCGACCAGGCCGGTGTTCGCGAAGGCCTGGCCGCATCCGCCAACCCGCGCGACCGCGAACTGGCCGAGCGGATGCCCCTGATCGACTGAACCCAGCAAGGAAGAAACCCATGTCCGCCGCACCGCTTGAAATCCGCCCGGTCAGCGCCGCCGACCTCGCCGCCTGGCTGCCGCTCTGGCAGGGCTACCAGCGCTTCTATAAGACCGAGATCGCCGAGGCGACCACCGCCGTCACCTGGCAGCGCTTCCTCGATCCGGCCGAACCGATGAACGCCGCCCTGGCCTGGCGCAATGGCGAGGCCGTGGGCCTGGTGCACTTCATCTATCACCGCAGCTGCTGGACAGTGGGCGACTACTGCTACCTGCAGGACCTGTACGTCGCCGAAGGCGTACGCGGCGGCGGCATTGGCCGCCAGCTGATCGAACACGTCTACGCCGAGGCCCGCGCCGCCGGCTCCTCGCGGGTGCACTGGCTGACCCACGAAACCAACACCGACGCCATGCAGCTGTATGACCGCATCGCCGACCGTTCCGGCTTCGTCCAGTACCGCAAGATCCTCTGACCGGAGAGCAGCATGAGCAACCAGGACCTCAGCCACTGGCAGCCCCGCCCTGCCCCCGCCCACACACCGCTGCTGGGGCGCTTCGTGCGACTCGAACCGCTGGACGCTGCGCGCCACGGCGATGACCTCTGGTACGCCCTGCAGGGTCCGGACCCGGCGCTGTGGGACTACCTGGCCTACGGCCCCTTCGCCAGCCGCGAGCCCTTCGACGCCTGGCTGGAAGGCAACGCCGCCAGCCGCGATCCGCTTTTCTATACGGTCGTTGACCTCGCCAGCGGCCGCGCCCTGGGGGTGCTCAGCTACCTGCGCATCGCCCCGAAGGACGGCGTCATCGAGATCGGCCATATCGCCTTCGGCAAAGCCATGCAGCGCACGCCAGGCTCCACCGAAGCGGTTTGGCTGCTGGCCCGCCACGCCTTCGACGACCTCGGCTACCGCCGCCTGGAATGGAAGTGCAACGCGCAGAACGCCCGCTCCATGCGCGCCGCCGAGCGCCTGGGCTTCAGCTATGAAGGGCTGTTCCGCCAGCACATGATCGTCAAGGGCCAGAACCGCGACACCGCTTGGTTTTCCATCATCGACGGCGAGTGGCCGAAATGCCGGGAAGCCTTCGAGCGCTGGCTGTCTGTGGATAACTTCGATGGGGAGGGGCAGCAGCGCCAATCGCTAGAAGGGTTCAGGCGTTGAGCCAGGGGACCGCTGCGCGGTCCTTTCGCGACTGAAGTCGCCCCCACAGGGTAGGAGCCGCCTTTTCTGTGGGGGCGAATTTATTCGCGATGCAGGCCGCAGGCCTGCCCAACCCCTCACTCGATCTCGAACAGCCCGTTCTTGAGCGGCGCCACATCCAGGCGCTGGCGCACGTCGTCGTCGATGCGGGGGTCGTCGGGGCGGTAGAGCTTCACCTGGCGGTAGGCGGCGACGCGATTGATCTCCGGGCCAAGGAATTCCCAGACCACGCGGGTGCAGGCCGGGTTGCGCCGGTCGCCGCTGGAGACGCCGGTCTTCAGGCCGTTGAGGCGCGTAATGCGGCTTTTGTAACTGGGGATGAGGATGGTCTGGCTCATCTCGTTCAAGGTGAGCGACTCGTAGTCCACCAGGAACAGGCGATCCTGCAGCTGGAAGGCCGCGCCGAGGTAGCGGCAGCGCACCCAGTCCTCGGCCTGTGCGTCCAGGTTGCTGGAACGCTCCTGACGCTCCTGGCGCTCGAAGAGGAAGTTGCCGTCCTCCTCCCACAGGTGCACCAGCGACAGCAGTACCGTGCCCGGCACGGACATGCAGTTGGAGTATTCGAAGTAGTAGCCGCAGTAGCGCGACAGGTTGCCGGAATGCTCGCGCAAGGGCTTCAGCAGGCTGAACAGCGGGTCG
The DNA here is from genome assembly GCF_029871235.1 of Pseudomonas sp. BN411. GTDB lineage: Bacteria > Pseudomonadota > Gammaproteobacteria > Pseudomonadales > Pseudomonadaceae > Metapseudomonas. The sequence continues at coordinate 76,022 of NZ_SSOM01000073.1, read as the reverse complement.
TTGGCGCGGGCGAGGCTTTCCGACTGGCGAACGCCGATCAGCCGGGCGAACTGCTCGGTCGGCAGGACCAGTTCGTAGTCCTCGACGCCGAAAAAGTCGCCGATGCGCTTGAGGTTGTAGGCGGTCGGACGGCTCTGCCCGCTCAGGTACTTGTTGAACTGGGCGCGGTTGATCGCCAGCTTGCGGCAAACCTCCGAGATAGAGCGGTAGTGGCTGCACAACAGCTTGAGGTTTTCGCCCAGATTGTCCGACACCGCCCGTTACCCCCTGTTGCAAGTGGCGCGACTATAGCATCAAGTCGCATCACGTCGAATAAAGCCGCGAAATTGTCTGATATGTCGCATTCCCCAACCATTCGCGCCAACGGCAGAGGCGTGTCCGCCCGAAGCCTTCGTCCATCACGCGAACAATAAGAATCGAGGTCTCACTCATGCTTGAAGTGATCAACGATTTCCTCTCGGGGAAAGTGCTCATCGTGCTCATCGTCGGGCTCGGCACCTATTTCACCCTCCGCTCCCGCTTCGTCCAGTTCCGCCATTTCGGCCACATGTTCAGCGTGTTCAAGGAATCCATCCGTGGCCAGGCCGGTCAGCTGAGCTCCTTCCAGGCCCTGATGCTGAGCCTCGCCGGACGCGTTGGCGCCGGTAACATCGCCGGTGTCGGCCTGGCCGTGACCCTCGGTGGCCCTGGCGCCGTGTTCTGGATGTGGGTCACCGCGCTGGTCGGCATGTCCAGCAGCTTCTTCGAGTGCACCCTGGCCCAGGTCTACAAGCGCGCCGATGGCGATGGCCTGTACCGTGGCGGCCCGTCCTACTACATCCAGCACGGCCTGAAGCTGCGCTGGATGGCGCTGACCTTCGCCGTCCTGCTGCTGGTGACCTACGGCTTCGCCTTCAACGGCCTGCAGGCCTTCACCGTGACCCACTCCCTGGAAAACGCCTTCGACCTGCCGGTGCAGTACACCGGTATCGGCCTGGCCGTGCTCCTGGGCCTGGTGTTCATCGGCGGCATCAAGCGCATCGCCTCGGTGTCCGACCTGCTGGTACCGGTCAAGACCCTCGCCTACATCGCTGTCACCTGCTACGTGATCTTTTCCCAGATCGAGCTGGTGCCGGACATGCTGGTCACCATCGTGAAGAGCGCCTTCGGCCTGGAACCGGCCTTCGCCGGCCTGCTGGGTAGCGCCATCGTGATGGGCGTGAAGCGCGGCGTGTTCGCCAACGAAGCGGGCCTGGGCAGCGCACCCAACGTCGCCGCCGTGGCCGCCGTGAAGCACCCGGCCGCCCAGGGCGTGGTCCAGGCGTTCAGCGTGTTCCTCGACACCTTCGTGATCTGCACCTGCACCGCGCTGCTGATCCTGCTGTCCGGCTTCTATACCCCGGGCTTCGAAGGCGACGGCATCGTGCTGACTCAGAACTCCCTGGCCGCCGTGGTCGGTGAGTGGGGCCGCGTATTCATCAGCGTCGCGCTGAGCCTCTTCGTCTTCACCTGCATCCTGTACAACTACTACCTCGGCGAGAACGCCCTGCAGTTCCTGGTCGGTCGCAGCCGCGCCGCCCTGCTGAGCTACCGTGGCCTGGTGCTGGCACTGATCTGCTGGGGCTCCATGCAGAACCTGGGTACCGTGTTCGCCTTCGCCGACATCACCATGACTTGCCTCGCCTTCGTCAACCTGCTGGCCCTGGCCATGCTGATCAAGGTCGGCCTGCGGGTGATGCGCGACTACGACGAGCAACGCAAGGCGGGCATCAACCAGCCGGTGTTCGACTCCGCCAAGTTCGCTGACCTGGACCTGGACCGCGACGCCTGGCCGGCCAACCCGGCGCCGAGCGAGGACACCATCCCCGTCGCTCACGGCCTGGCGCAAAGCCACCGCTGATCGCGCGTTCCGGTAGTACCTGGTGCCGCTCCTCCGCTGATGCGGGGAGCGGCACCGTCGTTTCTGCACCCTGCTTTTTTCGAGTTTTCCAGACCCATGAATGCTGTGAAGAACCTTTTCGTGCTCTACACCGGCGGCACCATCGGCATGCTGCAGACTCCCGAAGGCCTGGCCCCGGCCAGCGGCTTCGAGGCACGCATGCGCGAGCAGCTGGACGGCCAGGGAGTGGCACTGGATTGGCACTTCCAGGAACTGCTGCCGCTGATCGATAGCGCCAATATGCGCCAGACCAACTGGCTGGCCATGCGCGATGCGATAGTCGACGCGGTGGAACGCGGTCACGACGGCGTGCTGCTGCTGCACGGTACCGACACCCTGGCCTACAGCGCGGCGGCCCTCGGCTTCCTGATGCTGGGCCTGCCGGTACCCGTGGTGCTGACCGGCGCCATGCTGCCAGCCGGAAGCGACGACAGCGATGCCTGGCCGAACCTGCTGGGCGCCATCCGTGCGCTGCAGGCGGGAGTCGCACCCGGCGTGCATCTCTTCTTCAAAGGCGAGCTGCTGCACGGCGCCCGCGCCAGCAAGCTGCGCTCGGAGGCCTTCGACGCCTTCGCGGTACTGCCGCGCCCACGAGACGGCGAACGCGCCGGCCGGATTCCCGCCGGCCTGGATTACCGCAGCCCGCGCCAGCCGGTGAACCTCGCGGTGCTGCCGCTGTTCCCCGGTGTGGCGGCGAGCCATGTGGAGGCACTGCTCGGCAGCGGCGTGCAGGGGCTCTTGCTGGAGTGCTACGGCAGCGGCACCGGCCCGTCCGACGACAAGGCCCTGCTCGACGTCCTGCGCGCCGCCCACCAGCGCGGCGTGGTGCTGGCCGCCATCAGCCAGTGCCCGGCCGGGCATATGCAGGCGGGCGTGTACGCCGCCGGCAGCCAGTTGCTGGCCACCGGCCTGGTGCCGGCCGGCGGCATGACCCGCGAGGCGGCCCTGGGCAAGCTGTTCGCCCTGCTCGGCGTCGGCATGCGCCAGGAAGAAGTGGAGCAGTGGTTTGCTGTGGATCTGTGCGGGGAGATGGCCGGCTGACGTTGCAGGGACCACGATGGGTATCGCTGCGCTCCACCACATCCTACGAAGTTCAGAACGTGCCGCATCGGTAGGATGGGTGTAGCGCAGCGATACCCATCACGCGGAATCAACGGGCCGGGCTCAAAACGGCCACCAGCCTCGTCCGTCCTCCAGCTCTTCGCGGCACTGAGCGAGTTGCCGTCCATAGGCTCTCGACTGCTGGTCCACCTTGCGCGCCACTTGCATCAGCCAGGGCTTCTGGCGGTAGCTGCCGCGCCGGAATCCGCCCCGCCCCTCGTGATAGGCCAGGTACTGGTTGTAGGCATCCCACTTCGAGAGTCCCAGGTGGCGGCTGCTGGCGTCGGTGTACCAGCCGATGAAGTCGGTGGCGTCGTCGAAATCGCTCCGTGAACCGCCGTCTCCTGTCGCCCGCTCGTAGTCGTCCCAGGTGCCATCGAGCGCCTGGGCGTAGCCGTAGGCGGAGGTGACCCGTCCCCAGGGAATGAACCCCAGGACGTAGTTGCGCGGCGGGCGGGCATCATGTCGATAGCTGCTTTCCTGGTCGATGAAGGCCATCGCCACGTGGATGGGCGTGCCCCAGCGCTGCTCCATTTCCCGCGCGTCCTCGTACCAGTCGGGGTACTGGCGGAATATCGCGCACAGGTTGTCCGGTGCGCGCGGCGGCGCCGTGGCACAGCCCGCGAGCAGGAGAACGATCAGCAGAATCGGGGCGATTCGACGCCCCCGCCCAGCTGTCAGACCCGCTCCGGCCGGCCAAGCCGGTAGCCCTGGAACAGCTTGAACGGAAGCCCCTTGGCCACCTCGTACTGCCAGTCGGTCTCGACTCTTTCGGCGACCAGCTCCACGGGATAGCGGTGGATGAACTGGTAGAGCCTTTCCATGAGGCCGGCATAGTGATCCGACATGAAGGCCTCGTCACTGCGCCAGGCGATGCCCAGGTCGAAGAGATCGAGCTTCACCACGTCGCACAGGCCCAGGTCGAGCTCCCAGTGGATGGGGGAATGGATGTCGTAGTCATCGAGGGCAACCTGCACGCCCTCCTGCCGCAGACGGATCAGCCCATTCATGTAGGCCTTGAACGCATCCGGGGCTTCCAGCGGGCGCTCGGTGACCTCGACCACCAGTTGGGCACCCGTGCTGAGCAGGTCGGCAGCGCTTTCGATCAGTTCGTCGACCATCGCCGGCTTGGCCAGGCTGCGCTTCTCGACATTGACGAAGTGCCGCACCATTGCCTGCCCGCCACGCTGGTCGTTCAGCTGGCGGTGGTAATGGGTGTCGAGCAGGCAACGCATGCGCAGCCCCAGCAGCAGCTCCTGGGTAACGCTGTGCAGGAGGTCGTCGGACATTTTGTAGATGCCCAGCTTGCCGGTACCGTCGAAGCGCGCCAGGTTCTCGAAGCCGATGATGCATTCCTGCCGGTCCAGGATTGGCTGCAACCGGGCCTCGGCCAGCCAGGCCGAGAGGAAAATGGGCTTGCCGGTGGGCGGCACGGGCGGAACGTCGCGCATGGGACGAAGGGGCATGGACCTGCTTCCGCAATTGGAGATGCGCGCAGGCTAGGTATCCGGCCCTCGATGATGGAAATCAGAAATCGTCATTGGCACAAGCAGGGGCTAGCAGGATGACGCTGATCCGGTAGGGTGCCCGTGCGCACCGGCGGTTTGACCTGATGCCGCGGCGGTTCGTGGAATCGGTGCGCACAGCGCACCCTACGATCCAGACCGAGCCAAAGACATCTACCTTCTTCTCGGACACAAAAAAAGGGAGCCTTGCGGCTCCCTACGGGGACTATCGCCGGAGCAATCAGGCGATTTCGATCAGGATCTCGCCCGGGTTCACGCGGTCGCCCTTGGCCACATGGATGGCCTTGACGGTACCGGCGATGGGCGCCTGGACTTCGGTTTCCATCTTCATCGCTTCGGTGATCAGTACGGCCTGACCGGCTTTCACCTGGTCGCCTTCCTTCACCAGCACGTCGACGATGTTGCCCGGCATGGTGGTGCTGACATCGCCCGGGGCGCTGGCCTGCTTGCGCTTGCTGCCGGCACCTGCGACGAACTCGTTGAGCGGCTCGAACACAACCTCTTCCGGCATGCCGTCGATGGCGAGGTAGAAGTGGCGCTTGCCGTCGCTCTTCACACCGACGCCGGTGATGTCGATGCGGTAGCTCTCGCCATGCACGTCCACCACGAACTCAGTCGGAGTGCCTTCGCCGCCGACCGCAACCGCACCCTTGCCGTTGGGCATGGGCAGCAGTTCTTCCGGCTTCAGGGTGCCGGCGGCACGCTCTTCGAGGAACTTGCGGCCGATGTCCGGGAACATGGCGAAGGTCAGCACGTCCTCTTCGGACTTGGCGAGGCTGCCGATATCTTCGCGCAGCTTGTTCAGCTCCGGCTTGAGCAGGTCGGCCGGACGCACGTCGATGACTTCCTCGTTGCCGATGGCCTGGCGACGCAGCTGCTCGTTGATCTCACCCGGCGCCTTGCCGTAGCGGCCCTGCAGGTAGAGCTTCACTTCGTTGGTGATGGTCTTGTAGCGCTCACCGGCCAGCACGTTGAAGAAGGCCTGGGTGCCGACGATCTGCGAGGTCGGGGTGACCAGGGGCGGGAAGCCGAGGTCCTCGCGAACGCGCGGGATTTCCGCCAGCACTTCCGGCATGCGGTTCAGGGCGCCCTGTTCCTTGAGCTGGTTGGCCAGGTTGGAAATCATCCCGCCCGGCACCTGGTTCACTTGCACGCGGGTGTCCACGCCAGTGAACTCGCTTTCGAACTGGTGGTACTTCTTGCGCACGGCGTGGAAGTACATGCCGATTTCCTGGATCAGCTCCAGGTCCAGGCCGGTGTCGTAGGGCGTGTCGCGCAGGGCGGCGACCATCGACTCGGTGCCCGGGTGGCTGGTGCCCCAGGCCATGCTGGAGATCGCGGTGTCGATGCGGTCGGCACCGTTTTCCACGGCCTTGAGCTGGCACATGCTGGCCACGCCGGCGGTGTCGTGGGAGTGCACGACCACATCCAGCGGCAGCGCGTCTTTCAGCGCCTTGACCAGTTCACCGGTGGCGTACGGGGTCAGCAGGCCCGCCATGTCCTTGATGGCAATGGAGTCCACGCCCATGTCGGCCATCGCCCTGCCCTGGGCAACGAAGGCGTCGATGGTGTGCACGGGGCTGGTGGTGTAGGCGATGGTGCCCTGGGCGTGCTTGCCGGCGGCCTTTACGGCTTCGATGGAGGTGCGCAGGTTACGCACGTCGTTCATCGCGTCGAAGATGCGGAACACGTCGATGCCGTTGACCGCGGCCTTGGCGACGAAGGCACGAACCACGTCATCGCTGTAGTGGCGGTAGCCCAGCAGGTTCTGGCCGCGCAGGAGCATCTGCAGGCGGGTGTTGGGCAGGGCGGCCTTGAGCTTGCGCAGGCGCTCCCACGGATCTTCCTTGAGGAAGCGCACGCAGGCGTCGAAGGTCGCGCCGCCCCAGACTTCCAGCGACCAGTAGCCGACCTTGTCGAGCTTGTCGCAGATCGGAAGCATGTCTTCGGTGCGCATGCGGGTGGCCAGCAGGGACTGGTGCGCATCGCGCAGGATGGTATCGGTGATCGAAATCTTCTTGCTCATGTTCTGAATCCTTCCCCTACAGGCCGGCGTGGGCGGCGATGGCGGTGGCGATGGCGATGGCCAGGTGCGACGGGTTGCGCTTGATCGAGTACTGGGTCAGCTCCGGATGGCTCTCGACGAAGCTGGTGTTGAACTCGGCGCTGCGGAACTCGGGATTGCGCAGAATTTCCTGGTAGTAGGGCGCGGTGGTCCGCACACCCTGCACGCGCATGTCATCCAGCGCACGCAGGCCACGGTCCAGCGCTTCTTCCCAGGTCAGTGCCCAGACGATCAGCTTCAGGCACATGGAGTCGTAGTACGGCGGAATGGTGTAGCCGGTGTAGATCGCAGTATCGGTGCGAACGCCAGGGCCGCCGGGGGCGTAGTAGCGAGTGATCTTGCCGAAGGACGGCAGGAAGTTGTTCTTCGGGTCCTCGGCATTGATGCGGAACTGCAGGGCGAAGCCGCGGTGGATGATGTCGTCCTGCTTGACCGACAGTTCCAGGCCCGAAGCGATGCGGATCTGCTCGCGGACGATGTCGATGCCGGTGATTTCCTCGGTGATGGTGTGTTCCACCTGCACGCGGGTGTTCATCTCCATGAAGTACACCTCGCCCTCGGCGAGCAGGAACTCCACGGTACCGGCGTTCTCGTAGCCCACGGCCTTGGCCGCGCGCACGGCGAGGTCACCGATGTAGGCGCGCTGCTCGGGGGTGAGCTGCGGGCTCGGGGCAATCTCGATGAGCTTCTGGTTGCGGCGCTGGATCGAGCAGTCGCGCTCGAACAGGTGCACGGTGTTGCCAAAGGAGTCGGCCAGGATCTGCGCTTCGATGTGCTTCGGGTTGACAATGCACTTCTCGAGGAAGACTTCCGCCGAGCCGAAGGCCTTGGTGGCTTCGGAGATCACACGCGGGTAGGCCTGTTCCAGCTCCTCGCGGCTGTTGCAGCGACGGATGCCGCGACCGCCACCACCGGAAGTGGCCTTGAGCATTACCGGGTAGCCGATGCGCTCGGCTTCGCGCAGCGCTTCTGCGAGGTCAGCGACGTTGCCTTCGGTGCCGGGGGTGACCGGTACGCCGGCCTTGATCATGCTGCGGCGCGCTTCGGTCTTGTCGCCCATGCGGCGGATCACTTCGGCGGAGGGGCCGATGAACTTGATCCCGCGCTCGGCGCAGATATCCGCCAATTCAGCATTCTCGGAGAGGAAACCGTAGCCCGGATGCAGGGCATCGCAGCCGGTCTCGACCGCCAGGTTCACCAGTTTGCGCGGGTTCAGGTAGCCCGCCAGAGGATCGTCGCCGATGCTGTGGGCCTCATCGGCGCGCTTGACGTGCAGGGCGTGCCGGTCGGCATCGGAGTAGATGGCCACCGAGCGGATGCCCATCTCGGCGCAAGCACGCACGATGCGGACGGCAATCTCACCACGGTTGGCGATCAGGATTTTCTTGATCACGAGTTGTCCCTCGACCAAGTGAACAGGCGAACGGCTGGGCCGGTCGTTGGGTGACCGCAGGTCGTGTAGCGGTCGCGTCATTACCCTACGCCGCGAGCGGGAATAACCCCAATCAATAATTATTGGGGTATCCATTAGGATGAGCTTATAGTCAGCAACCTTGCCCACCCCACGAGGCCAAAATCGATGCGCAAGACCCTGCTGCGTATGACGCTGCGCCAGCTCCAGGTATTCCGTGCGGTGTTCGAAAGCCGCTCCTACAGCCGGGCGGCCGAGGAGATGGCACTGACCCAGCCGGCCGTCAGCCTGCAGATCCGCCAGCTCGAGGAGCTGGTGGGCCAACCGCTGTTCGAGTACGTCGGCAAGAAGCTCTACGTGACCGACGCCGCCGAGGCACTGATGCGCGCCAGCAGCGATATCTTCCAGCGCCTGGCCAGCCTCGACATGCAGCTCTCCGATCTCCAGGGCTCGCTGCAGGGCCAGCTCAACCTGGCGGTAGAGTCCAGTGCCAAGTACTTCGTTCCGCACCTTTTCGCCGCCTTCCGCGAACAGCACCCGGACGTCAGCCTGCATCTGGTGGTGACCAACCGCGCCCAGGTCATCAAGCGCCTTTCGGACAACCGCGACGACCTGGTGATCATGTCCCTGGTACCCCAGGACATGGCCCTGGAGTTCCTGCCCTTCCTGAACAACCCGATCGTGGCCGTGGCGCCACCCGGCCACCCGCTGTGCAATGCCGCCAAGCTGACCCTGAAGGACCTGGAGCCCTACACGCTGCTGGTCCGTGAGGCCGGCTCGGGCACCCGCAAGGCCTGCGAGGAATACTTCCAGCAGAAGCGCGCGCACTTCGCCCAGACCATGGAAGTGGCCTCGCTGGATGCGCAGAAGGAGTGCGTGGTGGCGGACCTGGGGATCGCCCTGATCCCGCGCCACGCGGTGAGCCTGGAACTGGCAACGGGGTTACTGCGGGAGCTGCCGGTGGAGGAGCTGCCGCTTTACCGGAGCTGGTGCGCGGTACACGCCAAGGGCAAGCGGCTGTCGCCGGTTGCCCAGGCGTTTTTAGCCTTTATCCGCGAAGAACGCGCCCAGATCAGCGCGCTTTCGCACCGTTTTTCCGGTGCGCTGCCTTTGACGACAACAGGTAGTTAACGGCGATCAATTCGGGGTAGGGATAGTCCGAGCACTCCGCCTGCAGGCGGCGTTGCTCGACTCGGTCTTCGATGGCGCGGCGGAACTGCATACGCCGTTGGTCCTCCAGTTTGCGCCGGGTCTTGCTGTCCAGATGTACGGATTCATCGTGAAAGCGTTGCATGGCGTCTCTCCCAGGGTGGGTTCGGAAGCAGGCTGACAGGCGCAGGATCACCCGCCCCTGTGACGCTTTCGCGAAGGCTCGGTGAATCTGTGGTGAAGCGGGAGTTTCAGGTAGCTGGACAGACTGCCGGTGCCAGACTTTGCTCAGCAGTAGACGGGTAACGCCGCTGGAGGACGCCATGAGCAATGCCGTCGAGTTCTTCCAACGCTTTCCGATCCAACGGGTGCGCGCAAGCATCATCGATGACGTACTGGCCAGCGAACGGCAGAAGCTGGTGCTGCTCTACCTCTGGCAGGACGACTGCCCTCTCTGCGACGTCGCCAAGCACGACCTGTTGCGCACCCAGGAGCGCTGCCAGTGGCCACAGGTGCGCTGGCTGCACGACGAAGTGGATGAAGACCCGGCGCTGGCGCTGCGCTACGGCCTGCACGGGGTGCCCACCTTCGTTGCCCTCTACCACGGCCGGCCGCTGGGACGGATCACCAGTTGGCCGGGCAGCGGGCCTTTCATCGAGGCGATAGAGAGGCTGCTCGTGCGTCAGGGACTCGCTTGAGCGGAGCAGGCGAGTTCAATCCCTGAGCAACTCAGTCCTCGGCGCTCTTCACCGACTTGGGCGACAGGCGCAGGCTGCGCAGGCTTCGCTTCACGCTCTTGAGGTGGTTAACCAGGCTCGGGCCACGCGCCATCGCAACGCCCATGGCGAGCACATCGATCACCACCAGGTGGGCGATGCGCGAGGTGAGCGGGGTGTAGATCTCGGTGTCTTCCTGTACGTCGATGGCGAGGTTCACCGTGGCGAGATCCGCCAGGGGGGTCTGGCTCGGGCACAGGGTGATCAGGGTGGCGCCGGCTTCACGCACCAGGTTGGCGGTGATCAGCAGGTCCTTGGAGCGGCCCGACTGGGAAATGCAGATGGCCACATCCGAAGGCTTCAGGGTGACCGCCGACATCGCCTGCATGTGCGGGTCGGAATAGGCCGCCGCGGTGAGCAGCAGGCGGAAGAACTTGTGCTGGGCATCCGCCGCTACCGCGCCGGAAGCACCGAAGCCGTAGAACTCCACGCGCTGGGCCTGGGCGCAGGCACCGATGGCGCGCTGCAGGGCTTCCGGGTCGAGCTTCTCGCGGACTTCCATCAGCGTGTGCAGGGTGGTGTCGAAGATCTTCAGGCTGAAGTCCGCGACCGAGTCATCCTCGTGTATCGCGAACTGGCCGAAGCTGGCACCGGCAGCCAGGCTCTGCGCCAGTTTCAGCTTGAGGTCCTGGAATCCGCCGCAGCCGATGGCGCGGCAGAAGCGCACGATGGTCGGCTCGCTGACCCCGACGCCCTGGGCCAGATCGGCCATGGAGCTGTGCATGACCGCTGCGGGATCGAGCAGGACGTGGTCGGCGACTTTCAGTTCCGACTTGCGTAGCAGATGACGCGACTGGGCGATATGTTGCAGCAGGTTCACAGGGCAGGCTCTGTCTGGAATGGGGTTCTTGCCGGATTCTTCCGTCATGCAACGGCTCTCGACTCGGTTATGATCGGCTGAACCAGGCTGTAGTGATCTTGTAGTTATACTACATGAGTCGCTTCTCCGCCCAGTTGAACCACCTTTTCTCAGCGTGCAAGGAAGGGAGAGCGCATCCTTGACCAGCTCCTGCGACATGCTCGTCTTCGGCGGCACCGGCGATCTCGCCCTGCACAAGTTGCTTCCGGCCCTCTATCACCTGCATCGCGAAGGACGCCTGCATCCCCAGATGCGCATCCTCGCCCTCGCCCGCAACACCCTCGACCGCGATGGCTTCCGCGCCCTGGCCGAGCGCCGCTGCCGGGCCCAGGTGGCCCGCGCCGACTTCACCACCGAGGCCTGGCGCGGCTTCTCCGAACGCCTGGACTACTTCGCCATGGACGTGTCCCAGAGCGCCGACTTCGGCCGCCTGGCCCGCTACCTGGGGCCCGATCCCGGCTGCGGGCGGGTGTACTACCTGGCCACCGCCCCCGACCTGTTCGAGGACATCGCCGCACACCTGTCCATCGCCCGCATGGCCACCCCGCAGTCGCGCATCGTGCTGGAGAAGCCCATCGGCCATTCGCTGGATTCGGCCCGTGCGATCAACGCCGCGATCGGCAAGGTGTTCGACGAATCCCAGGTGTTCCGCATCGACCACTACCTGGGCAAGGAAACCGTGCAGAACCTGATGGCCCTGCGCTTCGCCAACGGCCTGTTCGAGCCGATCTGGCGCGCCGGGCATGTCGACCATGTCCAGATCAGCGTCTGCGAAACACTCGGCGTGGAAAACCGCGGCGCCTACTACGACCGCTCCGGCGCCATGCGCGACATGGTGCAGAACCACTTGCTGCAACTGCTTTGCCTGGTAGCGATGGAAGCGCCGGTGCGCTTCGACGCCGAAGCCGTGCGCAACGAGAAGGTGAAGATCCTCGAGGCGCTGAAACCCGTCTCCGGCCAGGATGTGCGCGACAAGACAGTGCGCGGCCAATACAGCGCCGGCAAGATCGGCGGCCAGGAAGTGCCCGCCTACTACTTCGAGAAGAACGTCGACAACGACAGCGACACCGAGACCTTCGTCGCCGTGCAGGCGGAGATCGACAACTGGCGCTGGGCCGGCGTGCCTTTCTACCTGCGCACCGGCAAGCGTCTGGCGCGCAAGTACTCGGAGATCGTCATCCAGTTCAAACCAGTGCCTCACCGCCTGTTCGCCGACGGCGAGGCCAACCGCCTGCTGATCCGCCTCCAGCCGGAAGAGCGCATCAGCCTGCAACTGATGGCCAAGAGCCCCGGCAAGGGCATGAACCTGGAGCCGGTGGAGCTGGACCTGAACCTGGCCAAGGCCTTCAGCCATCAGCGCCGCTGGGATGCCTACGAGCGCCTGCTGCTGGACGTGATCGAGGGCGATTCGACGCTCTTCATGCGCCGCGATGAAGTGGAAGCCGCCTGGCGCTGGGTCGACCCCATCCTCGAAGGCTGGCACGAGCACTACCAGAGCCCGCGCCCCTACCCCGCCGGCTCTACCGGCCCGGAACAAGCCCACAGCCTGCTGGAACTACACGACCGCGCCTGGCACGACTGACCAGGCGACCGTAGGTTGGTGCAGAGCGCAGCGAAGCCCAACAGACAGGGGTTTGACCGGGCAACGTTGGGCCTCGCTTCGCTCGGACCAACCTACGAACGGCAACCCCCCCAGCAGCCCCATTGCTCCAGAGCAATATTCCTCCCCGCCACCCTCCCTAGAATCGCGCGCCCGTCCTCCAGACTCCGCGAGCCGCGCCATGCACAGCCCCGAACTGCTCTCCCCCGCCGGCACCCTCAAGGCCATGCGCTACGCCTTCGCCTACGGCGCCGATGCCGTCTACGCCGGCCAGCCGCGCTACAGCCTGCGGGTACGCAACAACGAATTCGACCACGCCAACCTGGCCCTCGGCATCGAGGAGGCCCACGCCGCCGGCAAGCGCTTCTACGTGGTGGTGAACATCGCCCCGCACAACGCCAAGCTGCGTACCTTCCTCAAGGACCTGGAGCCGGTGATCGCCATGGGGCCTGATGCGCTGATCATGTCCGATCCCGGCCTGATCATGCTGGCTCGCGAGCATTTCCCGCAGATGCCCATCCACCTCTCGGTACAGGCCAACGCGGTGAACTGGGCCAGCGTGAAGTTCTGGCAGCAGCAGGGGCTCAGCCGGGTAATCCTGTCCCGCGAGCTGTCGCTGGAGGAAATCGGCGAAATTCGCCAGCAGGTGCCGGGCATGGAACTGGAGGTCTTCGTCCACGGCGCCCTGTGCATGGCGTATTCCGGCCGCTGCCTGCTCTCCGGCTACCTCAACCACCGCGACCCCAACCAGGGCACCTGCACCAATGCCTGCCGCTGGCAGTACGGCACCAAGCCGGCCCATGAGGACGAACTGGGACAGGTGGTGCCCACCCTCGGCTGCGGCCAGCCGAGCGACCAGGTGGTCCTCTTGGAGGAAGCCAATCGTCCCGGCGAACTGATGTCCGCCTGGGAGGACGAGCACGGCACCTACATCATGAATTCCAAGGACCTTCGCGCCGTGCACCACGTGGAGCGCTTGCTGCAGATGGGCGTGCATTCGCTGAAGATCGAGGGTCGCACCAAGTCGCACTTCTATGTGGCACGCACCGCCCAGGCCTATCGCAAGGCCATCGACGACGCCTGCGCCGGCCGCCCCTTCGACCGCACCCTGATGGACGATCTCGAATCATTGGCCAACCGTGGCTACACCGAAGGTTTCCTGCGCCGCCATGTACACGACGAGTACCAGAACTATGAGCACGGCTACTCGCTGTCGGAGCGCCAGCAGTTTGTCGGCGAGCTGACCGGGGTGGTTCGCCAAGGGTTGGCGGAGGTGCGGGTGAAGAATCACTTCGCCGTCGGCGACCGCCTGCAATTGATGACCCCGCAAGGCAACCTCGACTTCCGCCTGGAAGCCCTGGAAAACCGCTACGGCGAGCGCAAGGCGGTGGCCCCGGGCGACGGCCACACCCTGTACCTGCCGCTGCCTGCTGGCGTGGACCTGGAGAACGCCCTGCTCCTGCGCTGGTTCAGCAACGGCAATAGCCGCACGGCGGCCAGCGCCTGACGGGTCGCTCCGTACTCTCTTCTGTAGGGTGGGCCGGGCGGCGCTCCGCTTCAGCCCACGCGGAGGCTCGTTGGTGGGCTGAAGCCCACCCTACCAATGCCACCTCCGCTGCGTTGAGCGGAGCGATACCCATCATCCCACCCGACAACTCAATGCCACCGGACGAACCTGTAGGAGCGAGCTTGCTCGCGAACCGCCATGGCACGAAGCTTCGCGAGCAGAGCTCGCTCCTACAATGTGTCAGTGCCTCAGCGCCAGAGCGCCGCAGCCTGCTCCTTGAGCAGCCGCACGAACTGGGGCGCTTCCACTGGTGGGCTGATCAGGTAGCCCTGGATCTCGTCGCAGCGCTGGCTACGCAGGAAGCTGAGCTGCTCATGGTTTTCCACGCCCTCCGCCACCACTTTCAGTTCCAGGCTGTGGGCCATGGCGATGATCGCGCGGGTGATGGCGGCGTCCTCGCTGCCGGCGGAAAGGTCGCGGATGAAGGTCTGGTCGATCTTCACGTAGTCCACCGGGAAACGCTTGAGGTAGCTCAGGGACGAATAACCGGTGCCGAAGTCGTCGATGGCCAGCTTCACGCCGATCTGGCGCAACTGGTGGAAAGTGGCGATGACGTTCTCGACGTTTTCCAGCAGGTGGCTTTCGGTCAGTTCCAGCTCCAGCAGGCGCGCCTGCAGGCCGGTTTCTTCCAGCACCTGGCGCACCAGGCTCACCAGGTTGCCCTGGCGCAGCTGGTGCATCGACAGGTTCACCGAGACGCGGATATCCGCCAGGCCCTGGCGCTGCCATTCGCGGGCCTGCTGGCAGGCCTGGCGCAGCACGAATTCGCCGATGGGGGCGATCAGCCCGGTTTCCTCGGCAAGACCAATGAAGTCCCCCGGCGGCACCAGCCCCTGCTGCGGATGGCGCCAGCGCACCAGCGCCTCCGCCGCATTCAGGCTGTTGTCGGCCAGGCCCAGCTTGGGCTGGTAGAAGACTTCCAGCTGGCCTTCCTCGATGGCCTTGCGCAGCTGGTTCTCCATCTGCAGGCGCTCCAGGGTGCAGGCCTGGAGGTTGTCGGTGAAGAACTGGAAGGTGTTGCCGCCCAGGTGCTTGGCGTGCTGCATGGCCATGTTGGCCTGGCTGATCAGGGCGGAAATATCGCGCGCGTTGTCCGGCAACAGGCTGATGCCCAGGGAGCCGCTGATCACCAGCTCGTGGCCACCCACGGTCATCGGCATGCGCAGCTTGCCGAGCAGGCGGCTGGCCTGCCGCGCGAGGTTGGCGACGCTGCCGTAGGCGTCGAGGATCACCGCGAACTCATCGCCCGCCAGGCGCGCGATGGTATCGGCCTCCGGCACGGCCTGGGTCAGGCGGCGGCTGACCTGGCGCAACAGCTGATCCGCCCCTTCATGACCGAGGCTGTCGTTGAGCACCTTGAAGCGGTCCAGGTCGATGTGCAGCAGGGCCAGGCTGCGGCCGCTCTGGCGCGCGCGCTGGCTGGCTTCGTGGAGCCGGTCCTTGAACAGGGTGCGGTTGGCCAGCCCGGTGAGGTCGTCGTAGTTGGACAGGTAGCGCAGGCGCTCCTCAGCCTCGCGACGGGCAGAAAGGTCGGCGAAGAAACCGACGATATGGCTGACATTGCCCCGCGAGTCGCGCACCACGTTGAGCTGCAGCCATTGCGGGTAGAGCTCGCCGTTCTTGCGGGTGTCCATCAGCTCACCCTGCCAGCTGCCGCTCTGCTCCAGCTCTTCGCGGATCAGGTGGTAGCGGCGGCGGGCTTCGCGGGTGCCGATCAGGGTGGCGACGCTACGCCCGATCACTTCTTCCTGGCGATAGCCGGTGACCTGGCTGAACGCCGCGTTGGTCTGGATTACCCGGTAGTCCGGGTCGAGGATGACGATGCCCTCGCTGGCCGCGTCGAACACCGTCGCCGCCAGGCGCTGTTCTTCGTCCTGGAGCTTGCGCGCGGTGATGTCGCGGCGGGTGCCGAGCATGCGCAGCACCTTACCCTCTTCATCCCGCTCCACCACGCGGCCACGGTCTTCCACCCAGACCCAGTGGCCATCGACGTGGCGTACCCGGTAGTCGATGGCATAGCCATCGGTGCGGCCCTTCAGGTGTTCCACCAGCGCCCGGCGCAGCAGCGGCAGGTCGTCCGGGTGCAGGCGCGGCTTGAGGTCGCTGAGCACGCGGGTGACGTCGTCAGCCTCGATGCCGAAGATGGCTTTCAGTTGCGAGTGATGGACTTCGTCGGTTTCCAGGTTCCAGTCCCACAGGCCGAGCTCGCTCGCCTCCAGGGCCAGGGCCAGGCGCGCTTCGCTCTTCACCAGGGCGTGGCTGGCATCGGCCAGCTCCAGCGTGCGCTGGGCCACGCGCATTTCCAGCTCGCCATGGGCACGACGCAGGTCACGCTCGGCGCGGCGGCGCTGCTCCACTTCACGGGCCAGTTCTTCGTTGAGGCCTTCGGCGCGGCCCTTGGCCTGCTCCAAGTGGCTGATCAGCGCCTGGTTCTGAAAGCGCTGCAAGAGGCTGCGCTGCACCAGCCGGTTGACCTGCCAGGCCACCACCATGAGCGAGGCGGCGAGGATCACCCCGAGCACGCCCCAGCCGCGCAGCAGCGGCGTATCGCCCAGCAGCAGCCAGGTGATGGAGGGCAGCAGGCAGGGCAAGGCGAACGTGAGAAAGGCCGAAAGGCTGACGGCATAGGCAACGCTGGCGGAGAGGATCGCGGCGGCGATCAGCCCGTAGACCAGCGCCTGGGTCAGGAAGGCGTCCGGCGGCACCAGTGCCACGGCGGCGAACGCCAGGGTCAGGCCTGAAGCGCCGGCGCCTAGCAGGAAGGCCCGGCGCCAGCGCGGGCAGGCCTGCTTCGAGGGCAGCGCCTGTTTGAACGCGGCCACCTGGGTCAGGCGCAGGATGGCCAGCAGCACCAGCCACACCAGCCAGCCGCCGAGCAGCAGGCTGTTGCCCGGCCCCCAGAGCAGGTAGGCGCAGGCCAGGCCGTTGAGCAGCATGAACAGGGTAGGGACCTGGGACCCCTGGTAAAGAAGGCGCGTGCGTTCGGCCGCAATGTCGGTCGCGAACTGCTGGCGAATCTCGCGGCTGTCGGCCAGGGACAGCGTCTGGCCGGCAAACATTGAATTAGCGGTCATAGGCGCTTGTTTTTGTCTTGGTCTGCCTAAGCGAGCCCGGAGCTTACCCGAGCGGGGAGAAGCTGCAATAGCTTTATGTGCGAGGTTCCGGACGAGCGTCCCCCAACTTTAGGAGGGTCTCTGGCCCCAGCATCTGCGACCGTCCAGCTGACCATCCGGTCATCGGTTTGCCCTGCCCCGGCCGCCCCCCTAGAATGCCGCGATGCATGACGATCTCTCCCTCCTCCTGAACTCCCTCAACGATGCTCAACGCCAGGCCGTAGCGGCCTCGCTGGGGCGTCAACTGGTGCTTGCCGGCGCCGGTTCCGGCAAGACCCGCGTGCTGGTGCACCGCATCGCCTGGCTGATCCAGGTGGAGCAGGCCTCGCCGCATTCGATCCTGTCGGTCACCTTCACCAACAAGGCCGCCGCCGAGATGCGCCAGCGCATCGAGCAACTGCTGGGGATCAACCCGGCGGGCATGTGGGTCGGCACCTTCCACGGCCTGGCGCACCGCCTGTTGCGTGCCCATTGGCAGGAAGCGGGGCTTGCCGAGAACTTCCAGATCCTCGACAGCGACGACCAGCAGCGCCTGGTCAAGCGGGTGATCCGCGACCTCGGCCTCGACGAGCAGCGCTGGCCGGCACGCCAGGCACAGTGGTTCATCAACGGGCAGAAGGACGAGGGCATCCGTCCGCAGCACATCCAGGCCGGCGGCGACCTGTTCCTCGGCACCATGCTGAAGATCTACGAAGCCTACGAGGCCGCCTGCGCGCGCACCGGAGTGATCGACTTCTCCGAGCTGCTGCTGCGCGCCCTCGACCTCTGGCGCGACCGCCCGAGCCTGCTGGAGCACTACCAGCGGCGCTTCCGCCACGTGCTGGTGGACGAGTTCCAGGACACCAACGCCGTGCAGTACGCCTGGCTGCGCCTGCTGGCCAAGGGCGGCCAGAGCCTGATGGTGGTGGGCGATGACGACCAGTCGATCTACGGCTGGCGCGGTGCGCGGATCGAGAACATCCAGCAGTTCTCCAGCGACTTCGCCGACACCGAGGTGATCCGCCTGGAGCAGAACTACCGCTCCACCGCCGGCATCCTCAAGGCTGCCAACGCCCTGATCGCCAACAACCAGGGACGTCTGGGCAAGGAGCTGTGGACCGAGGGCGAAGACGGCGAACCCATCGGCCTGTATGCCGCGTTCAACGAGCACGACGAAGCCCGCTACGTGGTGGAGAGCATCGAGAGCGCCCTGAAAGACGGCATGGCCCGCAGCGAGATCGCCATCCTCTATCGCTCCAACGCCCAGTCGCGGGTGCTGGAAGAGGCCCTGCTGCGCGAGAAGATTCCCTACCGCATCTATGGCGGCCAGCGCTTCTTCGAACGCGCCGAGATCAAGAACGCCATGGCCTACCTGCGCCTGCTCGACGGCCGTGGCAACGACGCCGCGCTGGAGCGGGTGATCAACGTACCGCCGCGCGGCATCGGCGAGAAAACCGTGGAAAGCATCCGCGAGTCCTCCCGCGTCAACGAAGTCTCGATGTGGGAAGCGATGCGCCTGATGATCGCCAACAAGGCCCTGGCCGGTCGCGCCTCCAGCGCCCTGGCGGTCTTCATGGAGCTGATCGAGAACCTGACCGCGAAGTGCCTGGACATGCCCCTGCACCTGATGACCCAGACGGTCATCGAGCAGAGCGGCCTGGTGGCGTACCACAAGGACGAGAAGGGCGAGAAAGGCCAGGCCCGGGTGGAAAACCTGGAGGAACTGGTCAGCGCCGCCCGCGCCTTCGAGAACGAAGAGCCCGAGGACGACCTCACCCCGCTGCAGGCCTTCCTCAGCCACGCCTCGCTGGAAGCCGGGGAAACCCAGGCCGACGCCTTCGAGGACAGCGTGCAGCTGATGACCCTGCACAGCGCCAAGGGCCTGGAGTTCCCGCTGGTGTTCCTGGTGGGCATGGAAGAAGGCCTGTTCCCGCACAAGATGAGCATGGAAGACCCGACCCGTCTGGAGGAAGAACGCCGCCTGGCCTACGTCGGCGTCACCCGCGCCATGCAGCGCCTGGTGCTGACTTACGCCGAAACCCGCCGGCTCTACGGCAGCGAGACCTACAACAAGGTCTCGCGCTTCGTCCGCGAAGTACCGCCGCAGCTGATCCGCGAAGTGCGCCTGAACAACAGCATCAGCCGTCCCATGGGTGCCGGCGGCCGCCACGGCTCCATCTTCGATGGCGCCGCCGTGCCGGAAACGCCCTTCTCCCTGGGCCAGCGCGTGCAGCACGCCTTGTTCGGCGAAGGCACCATCCTCAACTTCGAAGGCGCCGGCGCCCAGGCGCGGGTACAGGTGAAGTTCGAGAGCGAAGGCAGCAAGTGGCTGATGCTGGCCTACGCCAAGCTGCAGCCGCTCTGATTTATCTGTGGGGGCGAATTCATTCGCTGAGCAGGCCGCAGGCCTGCCCTTGGTGATCAAGGGGCGGCTTCGCTGCCCTTAGCGAATGAATTCGCCCCCACAAGAGCAGCAGCCGCCCCCTTCGGCATCACCCTCCGCCCGTCCGATGCCCCTGTCGCCTCCGCGAGCTTGGCCATACTCAGTGGCGGAGGTAATTCCATGCCCCGCTCCCCCAGCGCCCAGCAGATTCTCGATTGCGCCCTGTCCCTAGCCGACAATTGCGGCTGGGAGCAGCTTCACCTGTTCGAGGTGGCCAACCAGCTCGGCGTCGGCCTCGACGCCATCGCCAAGCACTTCCGGCAGAAAGATGACCTGGTGGAAGCCTGGTTCGACCGCGCCGACCTGGCGCTACTGGAACGTGGCAAGGGCGGCGACCTGACGGCGTTGAATGCCGAAAAGCGTCTGGAAGAACTGCTGATGGCCTGGCTCAGCGCCCTGGCGCCGCATCGTTCCGTGACCGGGCAGATGCTGCTCTACAAGCTGGAGCCCGGCCATTTTCACTTGCAAGTGGCGGGTCTGTTGCGAATCAGCCGCACCGTGCAGTGGTGGCGCGAGGCAGCGCAACGGGAAACCCTGCATCTATGCCGCATCGCCGAGGAAAGCCTGCTCACCGGTGCCTACCTGCGTACCTTCGTCCACTGGCTGCGTCACCCCACTGAGGACGAGGCCGATCTGCGCGCCCTGCTTCGCAGGCAACTGCGTTTCGGTCCATTGATCCTCCTACTGCGCAGATGAACGGTATGGCCGGAAAAGGCCGATTTCAGTGCCAGACAAAATCCCGAAACACTCTGCCCCTAGCTATCGCGCGACTGACTGTGCAGCATGGCGCGCGTAGATTCATAACCAAGAGAAGCCTCTGATGCGCCGATTCCTCAGTATTGCCCTGGCCCTCTGCGTCGGCCTGACGCTGAGCCTGGATGTCAACGCCGCCAAGCGTATGGGCGGCGGCAAGTCCTTTGGCTCCGCGCCGACTCACCAGACCCGCCAGGCAGCACCTGCCCAGCAAACCCCGAATGCCGCCGCGCCTGGCGTAGCCGGCAAACCCGCTGCCGCAAGCGGCGCGTCCCGCTGGCTCGGCCCGCTGGCCGGCATCGCCGCCGGTGGCCTGCTCGCCTCCATGTTCATGGGCGACGGCTTCGACGGCATGCAGATCTTCGACTTCCTCATCATCGGCCTGATCGCCTTCCTGATCTTCCGCTTCCTGGCCGCCCGCAAACGCGCCCAGCAGCAGGGCCGTCCCGCCATGGCTGGCGGCCATGCGCCGTTCCAGCGCGAAATGCCGCAGATGCCGCAGCAGCAATCGCCGATCTTCGGCAGCGCCGCCCCGGTGGCCCAGCCGGCCTTCAACGCCCCGAGCTGGTTCAACGAGCAGCGCTTCGTCGAAGCCGGCCGTGAACACTTCATGGCCCTGCAGCAGCACTGGGACGCGGCCGAGATGGACAAGATCGCCGAGTTCGTCACCCCGCAGATGCTGAACTTCCTCAAGGAAGAACGCGCCAGCATGGGCGACGCCTACCAGTCCACCTACATCGACAACCTCCAGGTGCAACTGGACGGCATCGACGAGCTGGCCGACAAGACCGTCGCCACCCTGACCTTCAGCGGCATCTCCAAATCCTCGCGCTTCGACCAGGGCGAGGCGTTCAGCGAGAGCTGGCGCATGGAGCGCGTGAACGGCGACAACCAGCCCTGGCTGGTGGCGGGCATCCGTCAGAACTGATCGCTGGCGCACTGAAAAAACCCCGGGCTTGTCCCGGGGTTTTTCTTTTCACTGGCGCCGACCTCCACCTCGCCGCCAACGCCGGCGGGCGATGGAGCGACGGAACCAGAATGGCGGCGGTTGCGGCGGCCGAACGCCTTTGATCTTCTGCATGATTTAGCGAGCTAGAGAAGAACAAGGCGAAATTGGCTGAGGACGCGGAGTTTACGAGTTGTAAATGAGCAGTCCGAAGCCAATTTCAACGCAGTTATTCCGACGCGCAGCAAATCATGCCCCGCCTAGTGGCAGAGCTCGCAGACTTCGGCATCTGGCACCAGCTTCAGGTAGTCGTCCATCCGCATATGCACCAGGTTCTCGTGGTCACCTGCCTCCAGGTAGATGTCCTTCTGCCGTGTCAGCTGCGGGTCCACCACCATATTCATGCCGTAGGGCTCGCCTACTGCGGGCACGGCGCCGAGTTCGCAGTCCTTGAACAGTTTGGCCAGGTCGGCCTCATGGGTGAGCTGCCAGAGCCTGGCGTCCTTGCGTACCTTGCCCACGTCCAGATGGCGGCTGGCAGGTACTACCGCCATGAGGAAGTGACCTTGGCGGTCGTCGAGGATCACCGTCTTGGCCAGGCGCTCAGCCGGGATGTTGGCGACCCGAGCCGATTCGAGGCTCGTGGCCGAGTGCGGGTGCGGCACCACATCGAACCGGGTATGGGAACGCGCCAGGCTACGCTGCAGGGTTGCGGCCATTCGCATGATGCACCTCCTGTCGTTAACCAGGGATGGTTGGCTGCCCGGGGGCAGCCGTATCGGTGCACACAGTTTAGCCAGCGAGCCCCCGTAGGGCTGAAGCAGTTGGTACTGAGCCGCGCCCGTTAAAGCAGCTTGAGGCCTAAGCGCGGCGCATGCCGATGTGGGGAATGCCGTCGTCCAGGTAGACCTCGGTCACCGGCGAGAAGCCATAGCGGCCGTAATAACCCTGCAGATGTGCCTGGGCGGAGAGGTAAACCGGCATCCCCGGCCAGCGCCTTTCGGCCTCTTCCAGGGCGCGCTCCATCAACCCGTGTCCCAGGCCACGGCCGCGCGCCTCGGCCGCACTGACCACCCGCCCGATCACCACGTCGCCGCCCTGGGTCGCCGGGTCCAGCAGGCGCAGGTACGCCAGCAGCGCGCCATCTTCCCAGGCCATCACATGGCAGGTATCGGCTTCCAGGTCCTGGCCATCGACATCCAGGTAGGGACAGTTCTGCTCCACCACGAACACCTTGCAGCGCAGGGCCAGGAAGCCATAGAGCTCGCGGGTGTCGAGTTCGCTGTGGTGCTTGCAGGTCCAGGCGATGGCCATGATGGGGTCCTCGGAAAAAGGTCGAGCTTAACGGTTTGGCAGCCCCATGCATCTCCATGTGACGATCAGGCTCTTTTCTTCCCAAGCCCCGGCTACTGTATAAAGCGCATCCCAATGCAAGAGGGCCTGCCGCCATGGAAGAAGTCATCGAACAGCTGCGCGAACTCAACGAGCCGGTGCCGGTTCCCCTGGAGCTTCCTGACGAGGAGTTGCTGGTGGAGATCGAGGAGCAATTGCTGATCAACCTGCCCTTCGAGCTGCGTGAGTTCCTGCTAAAAGTCAGCGACGTGGTCTATGGCCGTCTGGAGCCGGTGACCGCCACCGACCCGCAATCCCACACCTTCCTGCCGGAAGTCGCCGCCGTGGCCTGGGACCTGGGCGTCCCCCGCGACCTGGTGCCGCTCTGCCAGGATGGCCGCGACTACTACGTGGTCGATGGCGAGGGCGAAGTACTGCTGTGGGACGGCGACGAAGGCGAGCTTACCGACGAGAGCTGGGACTCGGTGTGGCACTGGGCAAGAGACGTCTGGCTGGCCAACTGAGCGAACGCGCTACTGCGCGTCGGAATAGCAGCGTTGAAAATAGCGCTCTCCCTTCGGGCCAGCCTGCGGCTGTTACTCTCGTTGGTCGTTTCGCCTTGCTCTTCTCTAGCTCGCGAGCGCGTTAAGAGGTAGACGCTCAATGATGGTGGTCCTGGTTCTGCTCCAAGGTCTCCATCAGCGCGATCTGCATCCGTGAATGCACGCGGATCAGCCAGCGCCAGAGCAATGCGCTGACGCCCGCCGCCAGCAGGGCGATCAGCACCAGCAGTTCCAGCGTCGGCAGGATGCTCGCCGACAGGGCCATCAGCAGCAGCATGATGCCCAGCAGCGACAGCAGCGGAATCACTTCGGCGATCACCTTGCGCACCCGCTCGGTATGGCGCCCGGCCTTGTCCGGCGTCACGCCCATTTCCGCCAGTAGCATGGAAAGCGCCTTGAGCTTGCGGTAGGCGGCAATCAGGAAGGGCAGCGACAGCAACAGCGCGCCACCCCATATCAGCGCCTTCTGCAGGTTGGGCGAGGCCACCCACTCGCTCAGGTACTCGGCCAGGGTGCCGGCGAAATAGGCGCTGCCCAGGAAGATGGCCACCACCAGCGCCAGGTTGACCATCACCTGCAGCAGGATCTTGCGGATCATCCCCGCCAGAACCGCGCTCTGGCCCTGGGGCTGGATGCTGCGCAGCCAGTCGCCGTAGTAGCCGAACACCCGCGCCAATGGGCGTGGCATGGCCTTGGCCAGCTTGATCGACAGAGGGTCGGCAGCGCGGATCAGATAAGGCGTCAGCAGGGTGGTGATAGCCGACACGGCCACGGCCACCGGATACAGGAAGTCGCTGGTGACCTGCAGGGTGATGCCCAGCGCGGCGATGATGAAGCTGAACTCGCCGATCTGCGACAGGCCCATGCCGACCCGCAGCGAGGTGCGTCCGTCGTTGCCGGCGATGAAGGCGCCGAGGCCGCAGGAAACCATCTTGCCCAGCACCACCGCCAGGGTGATGACGACGATGGGCCAGGCGTACTCCACCAGGATCTTGGGGTCGATCAACAAGCCGATGGCGACGAAGAAGATCGCGCTGAACATGTCGCGCACCGGTTCGATCAGCCGTTCGATCTGCACCAGCTGGCGCGACTCGGCCATGATCGCGCCGATCAGGAAGGCGCCCAGCACCATGCTGTATTCCAACTTCACCACCAGCAGGCAGAAACCGAAGCAGAGGCCGAGCACCGTCACCAGCAGCATCTCGTTGCTCTCGAACTTCGCCACGTAGGCGAGCAGGCGCGGCACCAGCAGGATGCCGATGACCAACGCGACGATCATGAACAGGCTGAGCTTGCCCACGGTGGCGAACACTTCCCCGGTTTCCACCGAGCCGCTCACAGCGATGCCCGAGAGCAGCGCGATGATGCCGATGCCGAGGATGTCTTCAACGATCAGCACACCGAAGATCAGCTGCGCGAAGCGCTCGTTCTTCATCTTCAGGTCGCTGAGCGCCTTGACGATGATGGTGGTGGAGGAGATCGCCAGGATCGCGCCGAGGAACAGCGAATCCATGGTCTTCCAGCCGAAGTAGCTGCCGATCTCGTAGCCGATCCAGATCATCAGCACGATTTCCAGGAAGGCCGCGATGAACGCGGTAGCCCCCACCTTGAACAGCTTGGCCAGGCTGAATTCCAGGCCCAGGCAGAACATCAGGAAGATCACCCCCAGCTCGGCGAGGGTCTTGATGGTTTCTTCGTCGTGGATCAGCTCGAAGGGCGGCGTGTGTGGGCCGATGATGAAGCCGGCGACGATGTAGCCCAGCACCACCGGTTGTTTGAAGCGGTGGAAAAGGATGGTCACCATGCCCGCGACCAGCATGATCACGGCAAGATCCTGGATGAAAGCGATGGCATGCATGGCAACGGACTCCTTTTCTGCAATGCGCGGCACAGCGGGCCCGCGCGGGGCTACTCGCTTGGCTCCGGTGGAGCCATGTAGGAATTAGGGAAAGTAAGGCTAGGACGGCCGCAGATTATCATCGCGACCTTTCTCTCCAGGGCGATGCAATATGCAGTAACACTTGCCTGAAGGGTCCTACGGGAGCGAGACCGGCCCGCCCCCGAGGAATGGCGGGTCAGCCGCTGCGGGCCTGGGCGAAGTCCAGTTCCAGCAGGTTGAGGAGGAATTGGCCGAAGTAGGTAAGGTCCTGCTCGATGGCGAAGCGCGCGGCCTTGCCGTCACCGGCCTGCAAAGCCTTCAAGGCGTCTTCGTGGAAGTCGTTGAGACGCAACGACAGATCCGCCTCGGTGAACAGGCGATTGAAGAAGGGACCGACCTGCAGCCAGAGGGTTTCGATGGTGCGCAACAGGACCGGGTTGCCACAGGCGCCATACAGCACCCGGTGAAACTGGCTGTTGTCGGTCAGGTAGCCCTGCACATCGCGCTGCTCGATGGCGGCGTCCATGCGCTCCATGCAGCCCTGCAGAACATTCAGCTCATCGGGGGAAAGCCGGCCCGCGGCCGCCTCCACCGCCATGCCTTCCAGCGCCATGCGCACCTGGAATATCTGCTTGAAGCGTTCGCGGGTCATAGGCGGCACGCGCACCGAGCGCTGTGGCTCGCCCTCCAGGGCACCTTCGGCCACCAGGCGCTGCAAGGCGGCGCGCACGGGCATCGGGCTGGTACCCCAGGCGGCGGCGAGATCGCGGATCTTCAGGCGCTCGCCGGGTTTGAAATGGCCTGCCAGCAGGCCCTCGCGTAGTCGTTGGTAAAGCAGTTCCTGCAGGTTCTCGGCCATGGGCATATCACCGTGCAAGGGCCGGCGGCGCCGGCAGTTGGTTCAGGGTCAGGCTGCAGTTACGCATGCGCTTGGTCGCCTTCTGTTGATGGGTTGATCACTACGACCCCAGGTCGAGTCCGGACCAGCGGAGGCTTTCCATCTGGTCTATCGTTCGATCCCGTGATCACAAATCTGCTTTCAAGTTAATTTTCAGGGCCTTTTTTCGCAAGTCTTGACAGAATTGTGATCACAAAACACGATGTGCAGAAATTCGAACGAGGTGTTCAACATGACTGCCAGTGGAATCAGCCAAGCCGCCGTGGAAACCTTTGCCGCCCGCGAGCGCGCCCGTTTCCTGGAGCGCAATCCGAAATCCGTCGCCCTCGCCGAACGCGCGCACAAGTCGCTCTACGCCGGCGTGCCGATGCACTGGATGGCCGACTGGTCCACGCCCTGCCCGCTGTTCGTCGAGCGCGCCAAGGGCGCCCGCTTCTATGACGTCGACGGCCACGAGTACATCGACTTCTGCCTGGGCGACACCGGCACCATGTTCGGCCACTCACCGGACCCCATCGCCCGCGCCATCGCCGAGCAGGCCAACAATGGCCTGACCACCATGCTGCCGGGTGAAGACGCCGTGGTCTGCGGCGAACTGCTGGCCCAGCGCTTCGGCCTGCCCTACTGGCAAGTGACCGCCACCGCCACCGACTCCAACCGCTACGTGCTGCGCTGGGCCCGCGCCATCACCGAGCGCAAGACCCTGCTGGTGTTCGACGGCTGCTACCACGGCACCGTGGACGACGTGATGGTGCGCTACCGCGACGGCGAAACCGTGCCTCGCTCCGGTCTGGTGGGCCAGGCGTACGACCTGACCCAGTACAGCCGCTCCATTCCCTTCAACGATGTCGAGGCGCTGGAAGCCGCCCTGGCCAAAGGCGACGTCTGCGCCCTGCTCTGCGAGCCGGCGATGACCAACATCGGCATGGTCCTGCCCGATCCTGGCTTCATGCAGAAGTGCCGCGAGCTGACGCGCAAGTACGGCAGCCTGCTGATCATCGACGAAACCCACACCATCTCGACCGACATCGGTGGCTGCACCCACCTGTGGAACCTCGACCCGGACTTCTTCGTGGTCGGCAAGCCGATCGCCGGCGGCGTGCCCTGCGGCATCTTCGGCTGCAGCGCGGAGATGGCGGAACGGATGCTCGCCTCGCGCAAGAAGGCCCAGGAAGACAGCCACGGTCACGGCCACAGCGGCATGGGCACCACCCTTTCGGCCAATGCCCTGGCCATGCACTGCATGCGCGCCAACCTCGAACAGGTGATGACCCAGGCCGCCTACGACCACATGCTGCCGCTGGCCAAGCGCCTGGCCGACGGCTTCCGCAGCCTGATCGCCAAGTACGACCTGAAGTGGTCGGTGACTGAGCTCGGCGCCCGCAGCGAATTCCAGTTCTGCCCGGTGTCGCCGCGTACCGGCGCCGAGGCCGAAGCCGCTTTCCACGATGAGCTGCAGATGGCCCTTCACCTTTACCTGATCAACCGCGGCATCCTCATCACGCCGTTCCACAACATGACCCTCTGCTGCCCGAGCACCAGCGCAGCCGACGTGGACAAACTGATCGCCACCCTGGATGACGCCATCGGCGAGCTGCTGGCCATCCCCGGCGCCCGGCTCTGATCCCGGCACCGAACTGATTCGTAGGATGGGTTGAGCGAAGCGATACCCATCAAGCCCGACGATGGGGCATTGCCCCATCAAAGACAGGCCAACCACCGAGCCCTGACCATGCAATTCGCCAATCCCCAGGAAGCCCGCGACTTCCTCGAACAACACCCCGAGGTGCGCAGCATCGAGCTGATGCTGATCGACGCCAACGGCATTCCGCGCGGCAAGCTGCTGCACCGTGACGAGCTGTTGCCGATCTTCGAGAACGGCCGCCCGCTGCCCAGCTCCATCCTCTCGCTGACCATCCAGGGCGAGGACGTCGAGGCCAGCGGCCTGGTCTGGGAAGTCGCCGACGCCGACTGCTGGACCTACCCGGTTTCCGGCTCGCTGTCGCTGCAGCCCTGGCGCAACACGCCCACCGGCCAGGTGCAGGTCAGCATGCACCCGACCCAGGGCCTGCCCGCCACCCCCGGCGATCCGCGCCATGTGCTGGCGCGCACCATCGACCGCCTCAAGGCCGACGGCTACCACCCGGTAATGGCGGTGGAGCTGGAGTTCTACCTGCTGGACAAGCATCGCGACGCCAATGGCCGTCCGCAGCCGGCCCTGCAGGCCAACGGCGTACGCCCGCAGGCGCCGCAGGTCTATGGCGTCTACGAGCTGGAACAGCTGCAGCCCTTCCTCGATGACCTCTACGCCGCATGCGAGGTCCAGGGCCTGCCGGTGCGCACCGCCATTTCCGAGTACGCGCCCGGCCAACTGGAACTGACACTGGAGCATCGCTTCGACGCGCTCCAAGCGGTGGACGAAGGCATTCGCTACAAGCGCCTGGTCAAGGGCGTCGCCAACAAGCACGGACTCATCGCCTGCTTCATGGCCAAGCCCTTTGGCGACCTCGCCGGCAGCGGCCTGCACATGCACGTGAGCCTGGCCGACGAGCAGGGCAACAACCTGATGGCCAGCGAAGACCCGCACGGCACGCCGCTGCTGCGCCACGCCATCGGCGGCATGATGGCGACCCTCAACGACACGCTGGCGATCTTCTGCCCCAACGCCAACTCCTACCGCCGCTTCCAGGCCAACAGCTACGCACCGCTGGCCAAGAGCTGGGGTGTGAACAACCGCACCGTGTCCTTCCGCGTGCCGGGTGGCCCGGCCAAGAGCCGCCATGTGGAACACCGCATCTGCGGCGCGGACGCCAACCCCTACCTGGCGGCTGCGGCGATTCTCGCCGGTATCCACAAAGGCATCCGCGAGCAGATCGATCCGGGCGAGCCCATTGTCGGCAACGGCTACGAGCAGGCCCGCGAAACCCTGCCCACCGACTGGCTCACCGCCCTGCGCAACCTGGAGCAGTCGACCTGGGCCAGGGACGCCCTGGGCGAGGACTTCCTGAAGATCTTCCTCGCCATCAAGTGGGAAGAATTCCGCCAGTTCGTCAGCGAAGTGGGTGAGCAGGATTGGCGCTGGTACCTGACCCACGCCTGATGGCGGACGCAAGGTCCGTCATGGTGCCCGGCCGGTCTGGCCGGGCACTGAAGTTTCCCCGAGCCGCTGCTAGGCTGAACGTCATTCCCTACCCTTCCAGGCCCGCCCGATGAAGGCTGCGATGTTCGCGCTGCTGTTCCTGGCCCTCGGCGTCTGCCAAGCGGAGCCACTGCGCATCGGCCTGGAAAGCCACGACTACCTCCCCTATTACCGCGCCCTCCCCGGCAAGCCCGCCGAAGGTTATGCGATCGCGGTGCTGCAGCTCTTTGCCACCAGCCAGGGCCGCGCCCTCGAACTGGAAGCCCTGCCGATCAACCGCCTGCACCGCAACCTGCAGACCACCGACCGGCTGATGCTGGTGTTCCCCGACAACCCGGCCTGGTCGCGCCAGCTCAAGGGCGATGCGCGAATGCATTACAGCCGCCCGGTGATCCGCGTGGTGGACGGCAGCCTGGTGTTGCGCGAACACCTGGGACGGGGCATCGCCTCGGTGCGGCGCCTCGGCACCGTGCGCGGCTTCACCCCGGAAGCCTGGCAGGAACGCCTGCGTGACGGCCAGGTGCAACTGGTGGAGGCCAGCGACATCGCCAGTCTCGTGCGCATGCTGCTGCGCCTGCGCATCGATGCCATCTATGCCAACCCGGAAGTGCTGCACCACTACCTGGCGACCAGCACCAACCTGGGTGGCGACCGCCTGCTGCTGGACCCGGAATTGCCCCTGGCGCAGACCGCCTTCCACGCCAGCAGCCTGAAGCACCCGGAGATACTCGAAGCCTTCGACCGCTTCCTGGTCGAGCAAAGCGACAAGCTGGCGCAACTGCGCCGCGAACACGGCCTGGCCTGCGGTCCCAGCGACCTCGTAGAAGAACGACCGGCCTGTCAGCAAGCCAACCAGACACCCTGACCGCACGTTATCCACAGCGGTCCCGAAATTGCGCGACACTGCAACTGTGGCGTCCAGGCGCCGACCCGCGTCTATCCCGGACAGACCCCACAGCGACGAGGCCAGCAATGGAACCCGGAACCGCACAACTGTCGATGACCGTCCTGATGACCCCGGACATGGCCAACTTCTCCGGCAACGTCCACGGCGGCACCCTGCTCAAGTACCTCGATGAAGTGGCCTACGCCTGCGCCAGCCGCTACGCCGGCCGCTACGTCGTGACCCTCTCGGTGGACCAGGTGATCTTCCGCGAGCCCATTCACGTGGGCGAACTGGTCACCTTCCTTGCCTCGGTGAACTACACCGGCAACACCTCGATGGAGGTGGGCATCAAGGTGGTCACCGAAAACATCCGCGAGCGTTCGGTGCGACATACCAACAGTTGCTTCTTCACCATGGTGGCTCTGGATGACGAGCGTCGCCCCGCTGCAGTTCCGCCACTGCAGCCGGCAACCCCCGACGAAAAGCGCCGTTATGCCCAGGCCAAGCAGCGCCGCCAGATCCGCCAGGAACTGGAACAGCGCTACCAGGAAATGCGCGAAGGCAGTTGAGCCCTCGCTTTTCCACCCTGTTCCCCAAAATCAGTGGAAGGGCCTGTGGATAAGGTGTAGACCAAGCTCCAGGCCCCGCACCACGCAGGCCTTCTCGCGATCTGGCGATTTTCTGAGCATTTTCAACAACTTGGCTTGTGCACTGCTCACAGATACTGTGCAGCAGGCTGTTGATAACCTGTTCGGATACTGCTCTGTGCCCCGCCATTCGTGGCTTTCCGGCGATTGATCAACTTCTGATCAATTTTTGGTGGCCGCGGAATGCCTGGCACGGCCCCAGGCCTCCTCCCAGCTGAAATCCCCATTACAGAGCCGTTTCCCCCATTTTCCGTGGATGCAACTGTGGATAAATTGTCGATGGATGCCTGGGAAGCAGGCACGACGCAGCTTTCCACTGCCTGGGTATTTTTCGAGCAAAATCATAGGGATAACTGCTTCGTTGCACACAATATCTGTGCAGCCATCTGTGAATAACTTGTGCGGACAATGCTGCAGGCCTCAAATCCCGTGGCTCGCAGAACATTGGTCAGTTTTTACCCAAGTCTTCTTGGACGCTCTTCTGCTGTGAATAACAGATCGACGCCATCACCGGATGGGGCCGCTCCATCGGCAACGGATGGCGCATCCGTGTGCATCAAGCGCCGTTTTGGCGTGAATTCGCGCGCTCCTCAGCGATCTGTTCACAGGCCGGCAGAGTTTTTACCCAATTCCCGTGGATGCTGTTGTGGATAAGCTGTAGTTCGAGTGCCAGGGGCCAGAGCTGCCGCGGCTTTTCGCGCTTTGTTCATTTTTCGTTCTGATTCAAGCACTTGGCCCACATATTCTGTGTAGCCATCTGTGGATAAGCTGTTTGGCCATGGCTGCAGCCCTGTAAGAATGCGGCCTGCGGCGTTGTGATCACTATTTGATCAGCCTCATCGGCCAAACTGGGCCGCGCTCCGCCAAGCCAGGCCCGGTCAATCCCCGCGCCATTAATCCACAAGCGGCAGCATCAAGATTTCCACGCTTGTGCCCAAATTACGTGGACTGGTCTGTGCATAAGTTGTCCATGGATGGCTGCAGGCCAGGCAGCAAGAGGCCTGTAGAAGAATGTACATTTTTCGAGCAATATCAACGAGTTACCCAGCCGGCTGCACACAGAATCTGTGCAACCGGCTGTGGATATACTGTTAGGACCAAGCTGCAGCCCACGAATGACGGGGCTTTCGAGAACCTGATCAATAAACGATCAGGCGCCTCAGGATCGACTTATCCCCCGCAACACCCGCAGACCGACATGGAACCGGGCTCGGTGGTCTTCCAGTTGCCGTTCCAGCCGCCCTTGTTGCTGCACACTTGTGGACAGGTCTGCGCGGCCTGGCCGTTGTTCCAGATGGGACCGGCCTGCACGTCCTGCGGCGTGGTGCACTGGCCCTGCACCACGTCATCGAAGATGTGGCTCAGCTTCGCCCAGGGAATGGTGTTGCTGTTCCCGCTGCCATTGAAGTTGTGGCAACCGAAGCAGTTGGAGATGAATGACTGGGTCGGGTCCACGTTCTGGTAGGTGGTTTCCATCACCGTGTTGGCCAGGCGCATCGAGCCACGCTGGTTGGAGAAGTTGGAGGACGGCTGGGTGACGTCGTTCTGCCAGATGGCGCCGACATTCATGTAGTTCTGCCAGACGGCCATCGGATTGTCGCTGGACAGCACCGAGAGGAAGCCCTGGATCTGGGTGTTGAGGCTGTCGATGTCGGCGATGTTGTCGGAGGCCTCGTGGTCCGAGACATTGGTGCCGTCGTGGTAGACCCTGCAGATTTCCGAAGGCGTGCCGGTGAGGCTGGAGCTCGGCTGCGCCTGGTTCATGTTGCAGCCCGCAGGTGGGTTATCCACAGCACAGGTGGCACTGGTGAATGACCAGCCACCCGCCGGGGCGGTGGCGGGATTGCTGCATTCCGGCACGTTGCTGCGGTGCTCGAAGGTGGCCCAGATGAACTCCGGATGCAGCGCGGTGGCGATGGCCATGTGGAATCCGACCATGCCCAGCAGTTCATTGCCCGGTACGCCGTCCACGTTGGCTTCGATCCAGAAGTAGTTGGGCTTGTCGGCGTCGGTGATGATCCGCCACGCGCTCTTCAGCTCGGTGGTTCCGCTCGGGTAGTTCAGCGCGCTCTGGATCTGCGGGATATTGCACAGGCTCTGGCTGAAGCGGATCTCGTAGAAGACCACGTTGCCGTTCTGGTCGAAGATGGTGTCGCCGCCACCAGCCTGGCCGGTGCGGTCGGGAATCTGGAAGGGCGTGTTTGCAGCGGCGGGCTCCACCCGGCGCACGAACATCACCTCGGCCTGCTTGGACGGGTCGCAGGAGTTGGTGCCGGTGGCCTGGAGGATCGGGTAGTTGGTATTGACCTGGAAGTTGCGCAGGCTGGGATCGCTGGTCGACGGGCTGACCAGCTGGAAGAACCATTGCCAGGCGAACTGGTAGAAGTCGCAGAAGTCGGCGTTGCTGCCTTCGGGGATTTCGCCGGGTGGGTTGGGGTTGGTGATCCAGTCCTGGCTGGCGCTGCACGCGGGGCTCGCTGCTTGCGCCGAGCCAGCCACCAGCAAGGGGCCGGCGCAGGCAAGCACCAGGACCAGCAACCAGGCGACACGGAATGTCCTTGTAGCGTTCATCTTCCCTCTCCTTTTCTGCTCATCAAGGCACGGGCCGGCGGAGCGCTGCGAAACACGCAGCGCCCTGGCCCAAGCGGTGCATCGTCAGGGAACAGTGAGGGCAGATGATTCAAGCGGGGCCGCGCAATGCGCGGGGCTGGCGTCCTGCCGGCGGGTGCTCCATGCGATGGAATCAGGCTAGAAGAGGCACCACGCCTCGGCAAACAATGCCGCCGAGCGGCATTGTGGATAACTGGGCAGGGAAGGCGCGGAGCCGGTCGGCCCCGCGCGCGGACGTCAGTGCTGGTGCTCGGCGGTTGCCGCAGGAGCCTGCGTCTGCACGTGGACTTCCACGTCCAGGTCGCCGGCCTTCTGGAAGTGCAGGGTCATGGGGAACTTGTCGCCATCGTTCAGCGGCTGCTTCAGGCCGAACATCATCAGGTGGTAGCCGCCCTGCTCGAAGCGCGCTTCGCCGCCAGCGGGAATCTCCACACCGCCTTCGACCTTCTGCATCTTCATCAGGCCGTCCTTGTGCAGATGCTCGTGGATCTCGGTCTTGCCGGCACGGGCGGTATCGGCGCCCAGCAGCTTGTCCGCCTCCGTACCCTTGTTGTGGATAACCAGGTAGGCGGCGCCGTTGGGCGATACCGCGGGCACGGCCATGGCCCAGGGGTGCTCGATGTGCAGCGACCCGAAGGTGTAGTCGTGGGCGGCCAGGGTGCCGGAAAAGCTCAACAGGGCCCCCAGGGCCAGCAACGTCTTGCGCATGTCGGAACTCCATTCATTCGATTGACTGGCACCTACCCCCGGCAGGTGCCGATTGCTCTCCGTTGCGGACGCGGCCCGTGGGCCACGCCTGCCGAACCGGTCTAGCCGGCCACAACCTTGCCGCCGCCGATGCGCGACAGCACCGCCCAGTCCAGCGCCCAGATCGCCAGCAGCGACAGCCCCACCAGCGGGAAGGCGATGCCGAGGCCGATCATGATCACCACCGCGGTTTTCCACAACGGCAGGTCATGCCGCAGCGGCGGTACGCCCAGGCTGCCCTGCGGGCGGCGCTTCCACCACATCACCAGGCCGCTCAGGGAGCTCAGCAGGATCAGCAGACAGACGCCGAACATCAGCAACTGATTGGCCAGACCGAAGAACTTGCCTTCGTGCAGCACCACGCCCATTTCCACACTCTTGGCCACCACGCCGTAGTCCTGCCAGCGAATGTCGGCCAGCACCTTGCCGCTGTACTGGTCCAGGTGCAGGGTCGCGTCGTTGCGCGGGTCATCGGCGAACACGGCAATGCTGTAGACCCCGGTCTCGTCGGCGGGCAGGGTGATGCTGTAGCCGGGCACCACGCCGCGCTCAGCAGCGGTGTTCACCACTTGCTGCAGGCTCACCTGCCCGCTTGGCGCGGCCATGCCGGTGGCGCCATGTCCCTTGTGCGCGGCGTGGGGATCGGAGGCCGGCAGCGGGGTGTTTTCCACCGCCCAGGCCACGGTCTGGTCGGCAGCGGTGTTCAGACTACGGGCCTGCTGGTCGGACTTGGGCACCTCGTTCCACATGGCGGCGGGGAAGCGGTTCCACACATCGGAGAATTGCTCGCCCCAGAAGCCGGTCCAGGTCATCCCGGTGAGCAGCATGAACAGCAGCAGCAGCGAGCCCCAGAATCCGGTCACTGCGTGCAGGTCCCGCCAGAACAGCCGCCCGCGATTGGCCAGGCGCGGCCAGAACACGCCGCGCATACCCTGACCCCGTGGCCACCAGAGGTAGACGCCGGACACCACCAGGACGATGGCCCAGCCGGCGGCCAGTTCGATCAGCCGGTCGCCGACCGTGCCGATCAGCAGCGTGCCATGAAGCGAACGGGAAATGGCCTGGAGGTTGTTTTGCGCGTCCTGGGTGCCCAGCACCTGGCCGCTGTAGGGGTCGAGGAACAGATTGGTCTTGCGCCCGTCCAGGCTGACCACGAACTGCGCGCTGTGCTCGGCATCCACCGGCGGCAGGTACTGGCTGACGGCGGCCTGCGGGTACGCCTGGCGCACTTTGTCCAGCTGCTGGTCGGCGCTGAGCGCCTGCCCGGCCGGGCGGACCAACATCAGGTCGCTGTAGAGCAGGTTGTCCAGCTGGGGTTTGAACAGATAGATGCTGCCGGTGACCGCCAGCATGATCATGAAGGGGATGACGAACAGCCCGGCATAGAAGTGCCAGCGCCACGCCAGGTTGTAAAAGGAGACAGTGTTCTTCGACATTGTCGTGCTCCCTGATGAACCAGTGGTCCGCACGCACGCGCGCCTGAACAGGGCGTGCGCACGGCAAAGAAAGGTTGCGTGGATCAGGAAAGCGCGACGGGGGGTGCGCGGGTCAGCGCGCCGGGGAAGACGGTCCGACCACCGTGGCCAGCCAGGGGCGCCAGCGCGGCATGCGGACTGGTAAGACCGGCCAGGTCCAACCCGTGCAGGGTCGCGGAGTTCAGGGCCGGGGAGTTGAACAGTAGGGTGCAGTAGCCGCACTTGGCCCAGGACATCTCGTGGTCGGGCATCGCCGGCTGGTGGCTCGGACCGCCATGCTCGGCAGAACAGGCCAGTTCGCCCATCCACTCGGGCACGCCGCCCTGCCCCATGTCCCGCGCCTGGGACACCAACGGACCGACGAACACCAGCAGCATGGCCAGAAGGCCAAGCCAGGCGCCGCGTTGTCGTGTTCTGCCGTAGGTCACAGGGAGGGTTCCATACCGGTCGATCCGGGGGCGCCTATGCTAGCCATGCGCCTGCCTGGGTTGAAGCCTAGTCGCTGGGACAGAAGGACGCAGGTCGGGTGCCGGCGATTTCCAACCGTTCAGTCACAAGACAGCCCCACCCGGTGGTGCCAGAATCCAGCCGTCGGCTACCAGGCCCGGGAGGGCCTCGATGGAAACCCTGTACTTCTCCCCCATGCTGCTCGGGCTCAACCTGATGCTCGCCAGCGCCGTCGCCTGCACCGGTCTCTGGTACTTCTCGCGGCCCTATCGCGGCCCCGGATTCTGGATGGCCGGCGCCTGGACCCTGATCCTCGGCATCCTGCTGTTCATGGGCTTCATGGCCAGCGGCAACCCGGTCCTCAACGTTCTGGGCAACGCCACCCAACTGGCCGGCGAGGCGATCCTGCTACTCGGCGTATTCCGCTTCCTCGGCCGGCGCCCGCCCTACTGGACGGTACCGGCCAGCGCCGGCGCCATGGCGCTGGTCAACAGCTGGCACTGGTTCAGCGCCATCAACAGCGAACTGCTGATCGCCATCTACGCCGCCATCGGCGGTGCCCTGCCCTTGCAGGCCTGCTACGTGTTGCTGGCCGAGCGCCGCGAACCGGCGCTGCGCAGTGCGCGGCTGTTCGTCGGCCTCACTCTCCTGGGCTACGCGCTGGTGACGCTGCTGCGCGCCGGCATCGGCGTGCACGACTGGCTGCAGCAGGTGGAGCACCCGGACGTCACCCGCTCGCTGAGCTACCTGCTGCCGTACAACTTCGGCATTCCGCTCTGGGTCATCGCACTGGTCGGCCTGGCCCTGATGACCATGCGCCGCATCCTCGAGGACAGTCAGCGACACGCCCGCGAGGCAGAGGCCAGTGCACACCGCTTCGAACGGCTCATGGGCGTGGCCAACGCCGGCATGCTGGTGGTGGACGATGGACGCATCCTCGATGCCAACCCGATGCTCGAACAGCTCTTCGCACTGCGCCGTGAACAACTGCTCGGCCAACCTCTGGCCCGGTTGGTGACCGAGGCCGAAGCGCCGCGACTGGCCGAGCTGCTCCTGCAGGCCGACGGCCGCCCCCACGATATCGATGCCTGCCGGGGAGATGGCAATGGCTTCCCGGCAGAACTGGCCATCGCCTCCCTGGACAACTCCCACCAGCGCCTGGTGGAGATCCGCGACGTCAGCCATCGCAAGGCGCTGGAGCAACAGCTGCTGCACCTGGCCACCACCGATCCGTTGACCGGGGCGCTCAATCGCCGCGCCTTCGAAGAACGCGCCGAACAGGAGCTGCAGCGAGCGCGGCGGCAGCACTCGCCGCTGTGCCTGGCGCTGCTCGACCTGGACCACTTCAAGCAGATCAACGACCGCCACGGTCATCAGGTGGGCGACGAGGTGCTGCGTCAGTTCAGCCAGCTCTGCCAGCGACAGGCGCGCCGCACCGATCTCTTCGCCCGCTACGGCGGCGAGGAATTCATCTTCCTGCTGCCTGATACCAACGCAGATGCCGCCCACCACCTGCTGGAGCGACTGCGCCTGGCATTGCAGGGGCTGGAGATCGTCACCGCGGATGGCAATCTGCGGGTCAGCGTGAGCATCGGCCTGGCCAGCGTCAGCGCCAATGACGATCTGCACCGGCTGCAGGGTGTGGCCGATGCGGCCCTGTACCGTGCCAAGCAGCTGGGAAGAAACCGTATTGAGCTGGCCCTCTGAAACCACCGTGGATGGTTTAAGCTTGGGACTAAGTTTCCGGAGTCATCATGCTGAGCCTGGCTGACGTTTTCCTGCTGATGTTGTTCGCCGCCGGCGCGGCTTGGCTGTGGCGCGGGCACGGCGTGCGCGAGCGCGCCCTGGTGCTGGCCAAGCAGCACTGCGCACGGCTGGATGTGGAACTGCTGGACGGCAACGTCGCCTTCCGCCGTCTGGCGATGGTCCGCGACGGCAAGGGCAACCGGCGTCTGGCGCGCATCTATGACTTCGAATTCACCGTGACCGGTGAGCAGCGCCTGACGGGGAGCATCCAGATGTTCGGCAACCACCTGGGCCGCATCGATGTGGAAGCCCATCCCTTCCAGGCCGAAACCCAGCACGACGGCAAGGTTATCCACATGAACGAGTGGCGCCGCAGCCATCCCAAACCGGATGAGCAGCGACGGGTGGATTGAGCGGGCCGGACCACGCGTCACCGGTCCGCCATTCGTGTTCCGAACAGGTTCCGATGGTGGATGTAAAAAGCGACATCCACCCTACCGCCAGCTTCAGCCGCAGAATTCATCCACGCAGCAGGAACTCGGTCACGCGCTCGGCGCTGGCCTGTGGATATTCCTGCATGAAGCAGTGACCGCCCTCGACCACCTGAGCACTGACATGGCCATTGAGTGCGGTCAGTCGTGCCACTGACTTGGCCACGAAGGGATAGCTGTGCTGCCCGTGGAGGATCAAGGTCGGCGTGACGATGCGACCGAGGGATGGCCACAGGCGCTTGGGGAAGGAACTGAAGATTTCCGCTTCGCGGCTCGGCCGGCACTTCAGCTCAACACCGTTATCCACAGCCTTGATAGCGTGATCCACGTAGCCCCGCAGCGCCTCTTCGGTCCAGCCCTTGAAGATGCCCCGCCCGTGCAGGCCGTTCCACGCGGCCTCGCGGTCGGCCCAGTGGTTGCGCCTGGCACGCGCGCGGCTGGCCATGGTGGTGCGGCGGTGCAGGCCGAGCACTTCGGAGAAGGCCATGGCCCCGACCATGGTCGGCGTGAAGATCACCGGATCGAGCAACACAGCGCGGCTGAACAGCTCGGGATGGCGGGCGAGGATCAGGCTGCTCAGCACCCCACCGAAGCTGTGCCCCACCGCCATCCGCGGGACCTCGCCGAACGGCCTGCGCCCGGCCTCGAAGGCTTCCACCGCCAGCTCGGCATTGCGGTTCCAACCGAGGAAGCGGCCACCATGGTCGCTGTCGCCGTGGCCCTGGATGTCGCAGAGCCAGAGATCGAAGTCCTCGGCCAGCGCCTCCAGCATCGGCGAATAGGTGCGGCCACAGAAACCGTTGCCATGGAGAAAGTGCAGGAGCGGCTTGCCGGAGGCCGGCGTTTGCCAGCCGCGCAGGGTGAATCCGGCGGAAGAGGAGTGGGACCAGGGGATCAATTGCATCGAACGTGCCTCGAAATAACTGCGCGAAGTGTATCCGCAGACTTCCGTCCAGAGCAGTGGGTGAGGTCGGCCGTGGTATCGTCGCCGCCTCTGACCCGCGGACGCCGCCCTTGATTTCCCGCCAACTGCGCATCGCCCTGTTGATCCTGCTGCTGCTCGCCGGCCTGTTCCTGGCGATGCACCTGGCCGGCCACAAGGCAGAGCGTCAGGCCCTGCGCGACGAAGGCGAACAGGCCCGCGAGCAACTGACGCTGTATGCCGGCAGCCTGCGCACCTTGATTGACCGTTTCCGCGCCCTGCCCGCCGTGCTGGCGCTGGACCCGGAGCTACGCACGACATTGAGCGGGCCTGTGGATAACGACGCGCAGCACATGCTCAACCTCAAGCTGGAGCAGATGAATCGCGCCGCCGGTTCCACCACCCTGGAACTGCTGGATCGCGAGGGCCTGGCCGTGGCCGCCAGCAACTGGAGCCTGCCCACCAGCTTCGTCGGCCACAACTACGGCTTTCGCCCCTACTTCGCCGAAGCCCGGCGCCTGGGCAGCGGCCGCTTCTATGCGGTGGGTGTGACCAGCGGGATTCCCGGCTACTTCCTCGCCAGCGCCGTGCGTGGCGCGGAGGACGCCTTCATCGGCGCCATCGTGGTGAAGCTGGAATTCCCCGAACTGGAGCAGGAATGGGGACAGCGTTCGGACATCATCCTGGTCAGCGACGCCCGTGGCGTGGTGTTCATCGCCAACCAACCGGGATGGCGCTACCGCGAGCTGCAGCCCATCTCCGCAGAAGGCCGCGCCGAGATGGCGGCAACCCGGCAATACGACAAACAGCCCCTGGCACCACTTATCCACAACACCCGGATCGATTTCGGCGATGACAGCCGTTTGGTCCGGGTCGAAGGACCTGACGGCCCCCGCGACTACCTCTGGGAAAGCCTGCCGCTGCCGAGCGAAGGCTGGACCCTGCACCTGCTGCGCACCCCGCAGGAGGCCGCCAGCAGCGCTCGCGCCGCCAGCCTGGCTGCCGGGGGTGCTTGGTTGGCGGTGTTCTTCCTGGTGCTGTTCCTGCACCAGCGCTGGCGCCTGGCACGCATCCGCCAGCGCAGCCGGGAGGAGCTGGAGCAACTGGTGGAACAACGCACCGCTGCCCTGCGCACCGCCCAGGACGGATTGATCCAGGCCGCCAAGCTGGCCGCCCTCGGGCAGATGTCCACAGCCCTGGCCCACGAAATCAACCAGCCGCTCACTGCCCTGCAGATGCACCTGGCGAGCCTGCGCCTGATGCTCGACAACGGCCAGCTGGAACAGGCGCGCAAGGCCCTGGGGCGCCATGACGAACTGCTGCAGCGCATGGCCGCCCTTACCGGCCACCTCAAGACCTACGCGCGCAAGACGCCCGGCGGCCTGCGCGAGTGTCTGGAGCTGGGCAGCGTTGTGGATAAATCCCTGCAGCTGCTGGCGCCCAACCTGCGCGACGCGAAAGTGCAGATCAGCCAGGAGCTGACGGTGCCGGCCTGGGTTTCGGGCGACGCCATTCGCCTGGAGCAGGTGCTGGTCAATCTGCTGCGCAATGCCCTGGACGCGGTGGCCGGCGAGGCCGATCCACAATTGTGGATAACCCTGCGGCGGGACAGCGACCACTGGCTGCTGGAAGTGGCCGACAACGGCGGCGGCATCGCGGAAGACGATCTGCCACGGGTCTTCGACCCCTTCTTCACCACCAAGCCGGCCGGTGCCGGCCTGGGAATCGGGCTGGCGGTGTCCTACGCCATCGTCCATGAACTGGGCGGCACCCTGAGCGCCGCCAGCCAGGGCGAGGGTGCGCTGTTCAGCCTGCGCCTGCCTGTGGATAAGACCAGAGAGGAACAGCCATGACAGCCCAGGTGATCTTCGTCGACGACGAAGCGGCTATCCGTGACGCGGTGCGCGAGTGGCTGGAGCTCTCCGGCTTCGAGGTGAGGGTGGAATCCAGCGCCGAAGATTGCCTGAAGCGCCTCGACGCGGACTTCCCCGGCGTGGTCATCAGCGACCTGCGCATGCCCGGCATGGATGGCATGGCCCTGCTCCAGGCGGTGCAGGCGCTGGACCGCGAGCTGCCGTTCCTGATGGTCACCGGCCACGGCGACGTGCCCCAGGCAGTGGAAGCCATGCGCCTGGGCGCCTACGACTTCATAGAGAAACCCTTCACCGCCGAGCGCCTGCTGGAAAGCCTGCGCCGCGCCCTGGAAAAACGCCGGCTGGTTCAGGAGAACCGTCGCCTGCGGGTTCAGGCGGACCTCAAGGACCAGCTCGACGGCCGCCTGCTGGGCGTATCCAAACCCATGGTGCAACTGCGCCGGAAGGTGCTGGACCTGGCCGCCACCCCTGTGAATATCTTGCTGCGGGGCGATACCGGTGCCGGCAAGGAAATGGTCGCGCGCTGCCTGCACGACTTCGGCCCCCGCGCCAGCAAGCCCTTCGTGGCGCTGAACTGCGCGGCCATCCCGGAGAACCTCTTCGAGAGCGAGCTGTTCGGCCACGAGAGCGGCGCCTTCACCGGCGCCCAGGGCAAGCGCGTCGGCAAGATCGAGCATGCCCATGGCGGCACCCTGTTCCTCGACGAGATCGAAAGCATGCCGCTGGCGCAGCAGGTGAAGCTGCTGCGGGTGCTGCAGGAGCAGCGCCTGGAACGCCTGGGCTCGAATCAGAGCATCGCTGTGGATATCCGCGTGGTGGCGGCCACCAAGCCGGACCTGCGCGACGAAGTCCGCGCCGGACGCTTCCGCGAAGACCTGCTCTACCGCCTGAACGTGGCCGAACTGCAATTGCCCGCGCTGCGCGAGCGGCGCGAGGACATTCCCCTGCTGTTCGAGCATTTCGCCCGCCAGGCCAGCGAACGCCTGGGCCGACCGCAACCGACGCTGACTCCTGCCGAGCTGGCCCAACTGCTGGCCCACGACTGGCCGGGCAACGTGCGCGAGCTGGCCAACGCCGCCGAACGCCATGTGCTGGGCTTATCCACAGGCCAGGCGGATCGAGCCGAGGGTGAACCTTCCCTGGCCGAACTGATGGAAGCCTATGAGGCGCAATGCCTGCGCCAGGCCTTGGCGCGCTGCCAGGGCGACATCAAGGCAGTGATGGACCTGCTGCGCCTGCCGCGCCGCACCCTCAACGAGAAGATGGCCCGCCACGGCCTGGCCCGCAGCGAGTTCCTGCGCGGCGAAGACGACTGACTCGCGGCTTCCTGTAGGGGCGAATTCATTCGCCAAAGGCGGCGCAGCTGTCCCCTGACAAACCAGAGGGCGAACCTGCGGTCCGCTTGGCGATTGAAATCGCCCCCACAAGTACCCCCTCCCAAATCGGCGGAATCTTGCTCATGGCCATTCCGGCATCGGCAGGATTCCGCGCATGATCGTCGTTTCACCACACTGAAACCCCGCTATTCCGGGCCTTTCCTCCCCTGGCACAGCTCCTGCTATGTGCCCTGTGCCCAAGCGCGCCGCCACAGAGCAGCGCCTCCACAACAACAACACGCGTCGAGGAAAGATGATGGATAACTCCAGCACCCTGGCTGCCTCTGCAGAACCCCGCACGACATCGCAACGCATCAAATCGATTTTCAGTGGCTCGGTCGGCAACCTGGTCGAGTGGTACGACTGGTACGTCTATGCGGCCTTCTCGCTGTACTTCGCCAAGGCGTTCTTCCCCCAGGGCGACATGACCGCCCAACTGCTCAACACTGCCGCGATCTTCGCCGTGGGCTTCCTGATGCGCCCCATCGGCGGCTGGCTGATGGGCATCTACGCCGACCGCAAGGGCCGCAAGGCCGCCCTGCTGGCCTCGGTGCTGCTGATGTGCTTCGGCTCGCTGATCATCGCCCTGACCCCCAGCTACGAGACCATTGGCGTCGCCGCACCTATCCTACTGGTGGTCGCGCGCCTGTTGCAGGGCCTCTCGGTAGGCGGTGAATACGGCACGTCGGCCACTTACCTGTCGGAAATGGCGACCAAGGAGCAACGCGGCTTCTTCTCCAGCTTCCAGTACGTGACCCTGATCTCCGGCCAGCTCATCGCCCTGGCGGTGCTGATCATCCTCCAGCAGACCCTGACCACCGAACAGCTGGAAAGCTGGGGCTGGCGCGTGCCCTTCTTCATCGGCGCGCTGTGCGCGGTAGTCGCCATGTTCCTGCGTCGCGGCATGGAAGAGACCGACTCCTTCACCCAGAAGAAGGACAAGCCGAAGGAAAGCCTGCTGCGCACACTGATGCGCCATCCGAAGGAAGTGCTGACAGTGGTCGGCCTGACCATGGGCGGCACCCTGGCCTTCTACACGTACACCACCTACATGCAGAAGTACCTGGTGAACACCGTGGGCATGAGCAAGGACGACTCGACCATGATCTCGGCCGCCACGCTGTTCCTGTTCATGCTGCTGCAACCCATCGTCGGCGGGCTTTCCGACAAGATCGGCCGTCGCCCGATCCTGATCGCCTTCGGCGTGCTGGGCACCCTGTTCACCTACCCGATCCTCAGCACCCTGCACAGCATCGAGACCTGGTGGGGCGCGTTCTTCCTGATCATGGCGGCGCTGATCATCGTCAGCGGCTACACCTCGATCAACGCGGTGGTTAAGGCCGAGCTGTTCCCCACCGAGATCCGCGCCCTGGGCGTGGGCCTGCCCTATGCACTGACCGTGTCCATCTTCGGTGGTACCGCCGAGTACATTGCCCTGTGGTTCAAGAGCATCGGCATGGAGAGCGGCTTCTACTGGTACGTCACCGCCTGCATCGCCTGCTCGCTGCTGGTGTACGTGTTCATGAAAGACACCCGCACCCATTCGCGGATGGACTGATCCTCCTCCGGATCGACACAAGACGGGCCCTTCGGGGCCCGTTTTCGTTTCTGGGGTCAGGGGCAGCTACGCCTCCCTTGGCGAATGAATTCGCTGTGTCCGCATCAAGTGTTGCAAGTCGCTGCATTGCCCGTAGGAGCTGGCTTGCCAGCGAATGACGCCTTTTCGCTAGCAAGCTAGCTCCTACAAGGCTCCTGGACCGATGGGCGATCTCTGGCAACAGCTAACGCAGACATAGCCAATGAATTCGCCCCCACAGGAAGAGCGATCCCCGGAGCAATCGTAGGTTGGGCTGAGCCCACGAAGCCCAACACTGGCGTTCGGGACTGATCCGCTGTTGGGCCTCGCTGCGCTCGGCACCAACCTACGGAAGCCGGCA
Source organism: Pseudomonas sp. BN411 (assembly GCF_029871235.1). Lineage (GTDB taxonomy): Bacteria > Pseudomonadota > Gammaproteobacteria > Pseudomonadales > Pseudomonadaceae > Metapseudomonas. The sequence goes on along the minus strand of NZ_SSOM01000073.1, from coordinate 31,847 downwards.
AGCCTCTATTCCCGCCTTCAGCGCCGCCTCGTCCTGGGGCCCGGCGAAGATCAGTTCCAGACGCGAATCCTTGCGCCATTCGCTGGCCTGCCAGTGGATAGGCGCGCCATCCAGGGCGTTGCCGGAGAGCCAGCCGGCGTTGGTCTGCAGCACCAGCTTGGCGCGGCGCCAGGGCAGGCTGGCCAGCCACTGTTGCAGGCGCATCAGCTCGAATCGCTGGCTCGGGTGCCAGCGCCAACCAATGCTCCAACCGTCGTCGTTTGCCTGGATCTGGCAGATGGGTTCGGCCGGATTCCTCCACAGGATGGGAGGTTTATCCACACCTGTTGGTAACTCATTGATACCAACAGCTTTTCCAGAATGTGAATGAATGCCTGGAAGCTTCTGGATATCGAGCCTTCCTTGCGTCGTCCACAGCAGGGGGACATTGGGTAGTTTCGCGGCAAGTTGTTCACAGGTAGCCGAATCCAGGCTTTCGGCCTTATTTAGTAGCACTAGGCCAGCACCCGAAAGTGCCTCCCGCTGGCTGTCTGGCAGTAGCTGGCCCGTAGCCAACGCCGCCGCGTCTAGCACCATGACGCTCGGCTGTAGCGCCAGAACGCCCTCCCAAGGGGGTTCGCGTAGCTGTCGCAGTAGCTCGACCGGGTGTCCGAGTCCGGAGGGTTCGATCAGTAGCCGGTCTGGCCGTGCCTTGCGCAGTAGCCGGCCAAGTCCGACCTGGAAGGGCGCGCCGTTGACGCAGCAGACGCAGCCGCCCGCCACCTCGGCGATGGCAATGCCGTCGTCGCTGCTGGTGAGCAGTGCCGCGTCCAGACCGATCTGGCCGAATTCGTTGATCAGCACCGCCCAGCGTTCATGGGCAGGCCGCTGCGCCAGCAGCTGGCGGATCAGGCTGGTCTTGCCGGCGCCCAGGGGCCCGGCGATGAGATGGGTAGGGATATGAGTAAGCATGGCCCTATGGTGCTGCTTCACAGCCCACCGAGAAAGCCTCGTGCTAGAGTCGCGTCCTTCATGACCCGGAAGACCTCCCATGCGTATCTGGTTGCTGCCTGTGCTGCTGTTGCTGTCCGTCGACGTCCGTGCCGAAGCCTGTGTTGTCCACAGCCAGGGCAACGGCCTCGACGTGAAGCTCTGCCAGGAAAACCGTAGCATCCCTTCGCAACTCTTTCGCGACGGCTTCTGCAAGCCGGAGATGAAGGGACAGAAAGTGGAAGTGAGCTTTGTGGATAACTGCCCGACCGGCGCATTCGGTGTGTGCCGCAATGCCAAGGTCAGCAACCAGCTCTACCGCCAGGATATCCACTACTACGGCGTGGCCAGCGATGCGCGCTACCTGAAACCCTTCTGCGAGACCCAGAGCCAGGGCAAGTGGGAGTAAAGCAAGTCGTCCCAATCCCTGTAGGGGCGAATTCATTCGCCAGGCAGACCGCAGGTCTGCCCTGCAGCCCCGTCTGGTAAAGCGCCTGTCCCAGCCAATCCAGCGTCAACAACAGGCGGCTCTCACCCGGCGCCGGCCGTGGCGGCCTATGGATAATTCCCCGGCCTTCATGGGCTGCTTATCCACAGTGGCCGCCGCCGGCGCCAGATAAGCCGTCCCCCGGCACCTGCCGCGGCAGCATCAGGCCGCCTCCTCGTCGTGCCAGGGGCCGAAGGGATCAGGCAGCAGCGCCCAGGCTTCCAGACCTCCGGCCATCTCGTCGTCGTCCAGCAGGCAGGCATCCAGCTCCGTGCACAGGCGCTCGAAGTCGATGCCCTGGCCAATGAACACCAGCTCCTGGCGGCAATCGCCAACGCTCGCCATCCAGTGCTGGAGAACGGCACTCAAGCCATCCCGGTCATCCGGCCAGCGCTCGCGCGGCACGAAGCGCCACCAGACGCCCGCCAGGCCGTGGCGCATCAGGCCGCCGGCCTGGGACCAGCTGCCCGCCTCGCGGTAGCGGCTGGCGAGCCAGAAGTAGCCTTTGGAGCGCAGCAGGCGGCCATTGCTCCACTCGCGATTGACGAAGCTGAAGAAGCGCTGGGGGTGGAACGGCCGCCGGGCGCGATACGCCGTGGAGGCGATGCCGTACTCCTCGGTTTCCGGCCTGTGCTCGCCGCGTAGCTCCTTCAACCAGCCAGGCGCCTGGGCGGCACGGTCGAAGTCGAAGCGGCCGGTGTCGAGGATGCGCCCGAGGTCGACCTGGCCCATCACCATCGGCAGCACCTCCGCCTCGGGATTGAGACGCCGCAGGATGGCAATCAGCTCCTCACGCTCGGCGCTGGAAATCAGGTCGGTCTTGCTGATGAGCAGCACGTCGGCAAACTCCACCTGCTCGATCAGCAAGTCGCTGATCGTGCGTTCGTCGTCCATCCCCAGGGACTCGCCGCGGCTGTCGAGGCTTTCCGCGGCGTGGTAGTCACGCAGGAAGTTCACCCCATCGACCACGGTGACCAGGGTATCCAGGCGCGCCAGGTCGGACAGGCTCCGGCCCTGTTCGTCGCGGAAGGTGAAGGTCTCGGCCACCGGCAGTGGCTCGGAAATTCCGGTGGACTCGATCAGCAGGTAGTCGAAGCGCCCTTCGCGAGCCAGGCGGCTGACTTCTTCCAGCAAGTCTTCGCGCAGGGTGCAACAGATGCAGCCATTGCTCATTTCCACCAGCCGTTCCTCGGCGCGATTCAGGCTGACGTCGCGCTGGACCTCGTTGGCATCGATGTTGATTTCGCTCATGTCGTTGACGATCACGGCCACGCGAAGTTGGTCGCGGTTCCTGAGCACGTGATTGAGCAGAGTGCTCTTGCCAGCGCCGAGGAAGCCGGAGAGCAGGGTGACGGGTAGATGTTGATCCATGGGGGTTCCTTTCAGATTTGGCGCTGGTGGCGTTCCTGTTGTTCCTGACGCTGCTTGGCTTCCAGGCAAAGGGTCGCGGTGGGCCGCAGAAGCAGGCGGCGCAGACCGATGGGCTCGCCGCTTTCTTCGCACCAGCCGTACTCGCCACTGGCGAGGCGATTCAGGGATTCGTCGATCTTGTCCAGCAGGCGCTTCTCCCGCTCCAGCAGCCGGAGCTGCCACAGGCGCTGTTCCTCCCGGCTGGCGAGATCACTCTCATCGCTGACCGGCTCCACTTCGCGCAGGGCACCGAACTCGGTGTCGATGCGCTGGCGTAGCTCTTCACGCTGGCGCTCCAGGAGGTCGCGGAAAAACGCCCTTTGTGCTTCGTTCATGTAGTCCTCGGCAGGCAGAGCTAGGAGTTCTTCGCGGTTGAGCAGAGTGTCTGGCATGGTGGTGATCTTCTCAGGCTTAATTTGTTATAACATAACACTTACTGCCGATTTCAAGAGCCCGACCAATGAACGCCATCTCCCTTCCGGATATCGCCGCGCAGACCTCGACCCTCGCCCTGCCCCTGGACTGGGTCGGCATGTGCGGCATTGCCCAACCCGTGGTTCTGGCGGGACAGCGTATCGCCACGCAGGTCGACGCTGGCGTCAGCCTGGATGACGCCAGTGCCCGTGGCATCCATATGTCGCGTCTCTACCTGGCATTGGAGGAACTGGAACGGGAGGAGCTTTCCGGCACCCTGCTGCGCCGGGTGCTGAAGCGCTTCCTCGATAGCCACCAGGGACTGTCCGCCAGCGCCAGCCTGAACGTACGCGGCGAGGCCTTGCTGCAGCGGCCAGCCCTGGTGAGCCCGCTGGCCGGATGGAAGGCTTATCCATTCGAGGTCCGTGCACGCCAGGATCGATGGGGGTTCCACGTGGAACTTCAATTGCAATTGGCCTATTCCTCCACCTGCCCTTGCTCGGCAGCGCTTGCCCGCCAGCTGATCCAGCAGCGCTTCGCCGAGGACTTCCCTGACCAGCATTTGCCACGGGAACAGGTGCTCACCTGGCTGGGCAGCAGCCAGGGCATAGTCGCCACGCCCCATAGCCAACGCAGCACCGCCACCTTCTGGGTGCGCCTGGCTACGAAAGAGAGCCTCCCCCTGCTCCGCCTGGTCGAACTGGCCGAGCAGAGGCTGGGTACAGCGGTGCAGACGGCGGTGAAACGGGCGGACGAGCAGGCCTTCGCCCTGGCCAACGGCCAGAACCTGATGTTCTGCGAGGACGCCGCCAGGCGCCTGGGCAATGCCTTACAGAAGCAGGACTGGCTGGAGGGGTTCAGGCTACGGGTCGTGCACGCAGAAAGCCTCCACGCACACGACGCCGTTGCCGAATATGCCTGGCGTTATCGGACGTAGAGGTCTGCCCGACTCCACGGCAACTCATGGGAGCCATCCGCGCGGGGCTTGGTGGCGAGAATCTGGTGCAGATTGATCCAGCCCTTCTGGAAGGCATGGGAACAACCTGCCAGGTACAGCCGCCAGATTCGCAGGGCCTGCTCCGGAACCAGCTTGGCAGCCTTGCCCAGATTGGCTTCCAGATTGGCGCTCCAGAACTCCAAGGTGCGCGCGTAGTGCAGGCGCAGGCTTTCCACATCCACCACTTCCATGCCGGCCTTGCTCAGCTCGGTGACCATGGTGGCCAGGTGAGGCAGCTCGCCGTGGGGGAAGACATAGCGGTCGATGAATTCGCCAGCGCCACGCCCCACCGGACGACCATCCGGGTGCCGTGAGGTGATGCCGTGGTTCATCACCAGCCCGCCGTCACGCACCGCGCCGAACAGACGCTGGCAATAGACCGGCAAATTGGCGTGGCCGACGTGTTCGAGCATGCCGACACTCACCACTTTGTCGAAGCGGCCGTCCTGGGGCAGGTCACGGTAATCCAGCAGCTCCAGCTCCACCTGCCCTTCCAGCCCGTCGGCCTTGACCCGTTCCCGGCCAAGGGCCAGCTGTTCGCCGCTCAAGGTGATGCCAAAAACCCGGACGCCGTACTCGCGAGCCGCGAACCGCGCCAGGCCGCCCCAGCCACAGCCCACGTCCAGCAGGTATTCGCCCGGCTTCAGGCGCAGCTTGCGACAAAGATGATGCAGCTTGGCCTGCTGAGCGCTGTCCAGATCCTCGGTGCCGGTGGGGAAATAGGCACAGGAGTAGACCATCTCGCGGTCCAGCCAGAGGGCGTAGAAGTCGTTGGAAAGGTCGTAGTGGTAGGAAATCGCCGCCGCGTCAGTGGCCTTGTCGTGGGACTGGCGCAGCGGTGCCGAATCGTCGTCGTCATCGACCAGCGCCTCGCTGAGGGCATCGCCAACCCGGATCACCTCCAGGATCGGCCCGGTCAGTTCCACACGCCCTTCCACATAGGCGGTTCCCAGTGTTCCGAGGCTAGGGCGGTTCAATAGGGAGACCGCGCTAGGGTCCTTCACCGTCATGGTCACGGTCGGGTTGGGGCCGAGATCGATTTCCTTGCCATCCCAAAGCTGCAGGCGTAGGGGCAGCTTCAGATCGCGCAGGACCGGTGGAAGTTGCGCAAGCATGGGAACTCCTCCTTTTCCAAGAACACTGGAAAGGTAGACCACCCTGTACAGTTGTCAGGCTATCGATTTGATAGTCCCCCTCAATTGAGCGGTCCGCAAGCGGCTTCAATACGCACTTTCCGGGCATTCATGGCATTCGACCCCCCGTCCATGGCAATCGCTCAACCTGTTTCCCGGCGCGCACTGGAACATCACGGTTATTCACACGTTCATTGATTACAGAATTGTAATCAGCGACTCATCTCCAAGTTATCTCCCGCTTGCAACGATAAGCGCCGGCTAGTTCCGGGAGATGCGCAATTGCCTCTCGAAACACGGCCCCATAACAACAATTCCTGGCAACTAGAAAACCAATAACTGCCGATATGAGAGGAGCAATCAATGCGCAATAAAAGAACCCGCTTGTCCATCGCGATACTTTGCTCGCTGGCTTCCGGCGCCACACTGAATGCGGCCGAGGAGTCCGCGGAAGGGTTCATCGAAGGCAGCAGCCTGTCGATCCTCAACCGCAACTTCTACATGAACCGCGACTTCCGTCATGGCCAGTCCAGCCCGAGCGACAACGGCTACAGCGATGCCTGGGCACACGGCATCATCGGCCGCTTCGAATCCGGCTTCACCCAGGGCACAGTGGGCTTCGGTATCGATGCCTTCGCCATGCTCGGCCTCAAGCTGGATACGGGCGACGGCCGCCACGGCCCGGGCGGGAGCGTGAACCTGCTGCCGGTCAACAGCCAAGGCGAAGCCGAGGACGAGTACTCCAAGCTGGGTGGCGCGCTCAAGGTGCGTCTGTTCGACACCGTGATCAAAGCCGGCGACGTATTCCCCACCACCCCGGTGGTGCACTACGGCGACTCCCGCCTGCTGCCGGAAACCTTCCGTGGGGTGACCCTGGAGAATTCCAGCCTCGACGGCCTGAAACTCCAGGGCGGACGCCTGCACGCCATGAGCCAGCCGCAGCAGAGCGGCATGCGCGGCGACTTCGCCACCTTCTATGCCGGCACGGTGGACTCGCCCTGGGTGGCGTATTTCGGCGGCGACTACCGGGTCAGCGACAACCTCTCCGTCAGTCTCTACAGCAGCCGCCTGGAAGACGCCTGGAACCAGCATTACGCCGGTCTCTACGGCGAGTACCCGCTGGCCGGCGAGCTGACCCTGTTCGGCGGCCTGAATTACTACAAGGCCGTGGACCAGGGTCAGAAACTGCTGGGCGAGTTCGACAACGATATCTACAGCGGCAAAGTCGGCGTCCGCCATGGCGCCCACAGCCTGGCCCTGTCGTACCAGCGCAACGCCGGCGACGACGACTTCGACTACCTGCGCCAGTCCGACTCGATCTTCCTCGACAACTCCATCCAGTACAGCGACTTCAACTCGCCCAAGGAACGTTCCTGGATGCTCCGCTACGACCTGGACATGGCCAGCTTCGGCATTCCCGGTCTGTCCTTCATGACCCGCTATGCCCGAGGCAGCGATGCCGACTACTCCAACGCCAATGCCACCTACATGCGCCGTGACGCCAATGGTGACCCGCTGGTGGATCAGAAGCGTTGGGAGCGCAACATCGAGGCGAAGTACGTGGTGCAGACCGGCTCGTTGAAGGACATGTCCTTCCGCGTGCGCCAGATGACCACCCGCGCCACGGACTTCGAGTCCGATCTCGATGAAGTTCGCCTGATCGTCGAATACCCGCTGGACGTTCTCTGACGTCATTCAAGGGCGAGCGAAGTCCACCAACTTCGCTCGCCCTTTCTGTCACAAATGTAATGTTCGCCTCACCTTGTCGTTAGTTCCGCCTTTTTAAGATTCAGGGGTAGTTGCAGGACTCCGAATGAATCGAAACGAGGCGAACTTCATGAACGTACGCAAACTTTTCCTGATTACCCTCTTCAGTCTGGGCTCCACCGCCGCGCTGGCCGAAGACGGCTACGACCGCTCCCAGCAGATGGTGAAGGAATTCCGCGCCAGCCAGGCCGAACTCAAGGGCAAGCAGTTCTTCGCCCGCGACAGTGACAAGGCCTCCGAGAACAAGGCCGATGCCCAACAGCTCAGCGCGCAGAACGACTCCAAGGAAGACTGATTTCCCCCGGCAAGACCGTTCACCTTCAAAAGCTCCACGCTCCTATTGGTCGAGGTGAACCCTGGGCGCCCCATGTGGGCGCCTTTTTTATTGGCTAATGAATCCGGCGCTTGCTCAATCGTAGGGTGCGCCTTGTGCTCGAATCGTGGTCGATCCCCATCCTCGAACGCTGCCGCCAGCGTAAATGCGTTACCCATGTCCCCCGACTGAACACTGTGCGCACCGATTGCGGGATCGGTACCGCACAACGCTCGACCACCGGCACGCATGACGCACCTCTGCTTCGCGAGCAGAGCTCGCTCCTACGGGGTTCGGGTTATGGAATGAAGAGAAGCCCCTCACATTGCGCGAGGGGCCTTGAGGGTCAGGCTGCGGCGTCTTCCTGCTCATCCTTCTGGTGAGCGCGGAAGTAGAGGGCAGGCAGCACCAGCAGCGTCAGTGCCGTGGAAGAGAGGATGCCGCCGATCACCACGGTGGCCAACGGGCGCTGGACCTCGGCGCCGGTCCCCGTGGCCAGCGCCATGGGCACGAAGCCGAGCGATGCCACCAGGGCGGTCATCAGTACCGGACGCAGGCGGGTCAGCGCGCCTTCGGTCACAGCCACGGCCAGCGGCTTGCCCTGCTCACGCAGGTTGCGGATGAACGCGATCATCACCAGGCCATTGAGCACCGCCACCCCGGACAGGGCAATGAACCCCACGCCGGCGGAGATGGACAACGGAATGTCCCGCAGCCACAGCGCCAACACCCCGCCGGTGAGGGCGAAGGGAATGCCGGTGAACACCAGCAGGCCATCCTTGAGGTTGTTGAACATCATGAAGAGCAGCGCGAATACCAGCATCAGCGCCACCGGCACCACCACCTGCAGGCGCTTGGCGGCGGACTGCAGCTGCTCGAACTGGCCGCCCCAGCTGGTCCAGTAACCGGCCGGCACCTCCACCTGGGCCTGGATGCGCTCTTCCGCCTCACCGACGAAAGAGCCGATGTCGCGCCCCCGCACGTTGGCGCTCACCACCACCAGGCGCTTGCCGTTCTCGCGACTGACCTGGTTCGGGCCCAGCACCAGATCCAGGCTGGCAACGTCGGACAGCGGAATGAAGGCGATGCGCTCAGAACCACCACTGGCCGGCACCGGTACCAGCAGGCGCGACAGCCCTTCGATATCGGTACGCAACTCATCGGAGAGGCGCACCACCATGTCGAAGCGGCGGTCACCCTCGAACAGGGTTCCGGCCTGGCGACCACCTACCGCCACCGCGACCGTGTCCTGCACGTCGCCGACGTTGAGCCCGTAGCGCGCGGCCTTGTCACGGTCGATGTTGATGGTAAGCACCGGCAGGCCGGTGGTCTGCTCCACCTTCACCTCGGAGGCGCCCTCCACCTCCTGCAGGGTGGCGGCGATCTTCGCGGCGGTGGCGTTGAGTACGGCCATGTCGTCGCCGAAGACCTTCACCGCCACATCGCTGCGCACGCCGGAGATCAGCTCGTTGAAGCGCAGCTGGATCGGCTGCGACAGCTCGTAGTTGCTGCCCGGTACCGTCGCGCTGGCACGCTGGATGTCTTCGATCAGCGCCTCCCTCGACTTGCCCGGATCAGGCCATTGCTCCTTCGGCTTGAGCATCACGTAACTGTCGGAGATGTTCGGCGGCATGGGGTCGGAGGCAATCTCCGCAGTGCCGGTGCGGGCGAATACCCTCTGCACTTCCGGCACCTGTTCGACGATGGCGCGCTCCAGGCGCTGCTGCATGTCCAGGGACTGCGACAGGCTGGTGCCGGGTACGCGCAGCGCCTGCAGGGCAAAGTCGCCTTCGCTCAGGCTCGGCACGAATTCGCTGCCCATGCGGCTGGCCAGCACACTGGAGACCAACACCGCGCCGGTGGCCAGGGCGAAGGCCAGGTTGCGCCGACGCATCACCCAGTCCAGCACTGGTGCGTAGCCACGCCACGCCGCGCGCATCACCGCGTTCTCCTCTTCGCGCACCTTGCCGGTGATGAACAGGGCGATGGCCGCGGGCACGAAAGTCACCGAGAGGATCATGGCGCCCAGCAGGGCGATGACCACGGTGAAGGCCATGGGGTGGAACATTTTCCCTTCGACGCCAGTGAGGGCGAAGATCGGCAGGTACACCACCATGATGATCAGTTGCCCGAACACCAGGGCGCGGCGCGCTTCCTTCGAGGCCGCGAACACTTCGTGCAGCCGCTCGCTGCGGGTCAACAGACGGCCGTGGTGGCGCTGGGCGTGAGCCAGGCGGCGGATGGCGTTCTCGACGATGACCACCGCGCCGTCGACGATGATGCCGAAGTCCAGCGCGCCCAGGCTCATCAGGTTGGCGCTGACCTTGTTGGCGAACATGCCGCTGAAGGTGAAGAGCATCGATAGCGGGATGACCATGGCGGTGATCAGCGCCGCCCGGATGTTGCCGAGGAACAGGAAGAGCACCGCGATCACCAGGATGGCGCCTTCCACCAGGTTCTTCTTCACCGTGGCAATGGCCTTGTCCACCAGGTGGGTGCGGTCGTAGACCGGCACCGCCACCACGCCCTTGGGCAGGCCGCGGTTGATCTCTTCCAGGCGCCTGGCCACCGCCTGCGAGACGCTGCGGCTGTTCTCGCCGATGAGCATGAACACCGTGCCCAGCACCACTTCGCGGCCATTCTCGGTAGCGGCACCGCTGCGCAGCTCACGGCCGATATCCACGCTAGCGATGTCGCGCACGCGGATCGGCGCACCGCTGCGGTTGGCGACCACGATATTGGCGATGTCGGCAGTGCCCTCCAACTGGCCGGGTGCACGGATCAGCAGCTGCTCGCCGTTGCGCTCGATGTAACCGGCGCCAACGTTGGCGTTGTTGCGCTGCAGGGCGGTGACGAGGTCGGTCAGGGTCAGGCTGTAGGCCGCCAGGCGCTTGGGCTCCGGGGCGATCTGGAACTCCCTGGCGAAGCCGCCGATGGTGTTGATCTCGGCTACCCCGGGCACTGTGCGCAGCTGCGGCTTGATGATCCAGTCCTGGATCACCCGCAGGTCGGTGGGGCTGTAGGGGCTGCCATCTTCCTTGCGCGCGCCCTCCTCGGCTTCCACCGTCCACAGGAAGATCTCGCCGAGCCCGGTGGAGATTGGCCCCATCATCGCCTCGGCGCCTTCCGGCAATTGCCCGCGCGCCTGCTGCAGACGCTCGTTGACCAGTTGGCGGGCGAAATAGAGGTCGGTGCCGTCTTCGAAGGTGACGGTGACCTGGGATAGCCCGGAGCGCGACAGCGAGCGGGTCTGCTTGAGGTGCGGCAGACCGGCCATCGCGGTTTCGATGGGGAAGGTGATGCGTTGCTCGGTCTCAAGCGGCGAGAAGCCAGCCGCCGAGGTGTTGATCTGGACCTGGACGTTGGTGATGTCGGGCACCGCGTCGATGGGCAGCTTCTGGTAGCTGGCGATTCCCAGCCCGGCCATGGCCAGGACGGCCAGCAGCACGATGAGGCGCTGCTCGATGGCGAATTGGATGATGCGTTCGAACATGGTGGCTACTCGTCAGTGGGCGTGCTCGGCGCTGGCCTTGCCCAGCTCGGACTTGAGGATGAAGCTGCCGGCGACTGCCAATTCGGTGCCGGCGGCCAGGCCCCCGGTGATTTCCACGTGGCCTTCGTCTCGCTCACCCAGGCCCACTTCCTGCACCAGGAAGCCGCCAGGTACACGGACGAACACCACGGGCTTGTCCTCGAGGGTCTGAATCGCCTGCTGGGGAACCGTGACCTTCACGTCGCGGGATTCGGTGGCCAGCAGCACGGAGACGAACAGGCCGGGGCGCCAGGCGCCTTCGGGGTTCTCCAGGGTGGCGCGGGCGGTGGCGCTACGGGTCTGCTCCCCCAGCAGGTTGCCGACGTAAGCCACTGAGCCGCTGACTTCTGCGCCCAGCTCCGGCGCGCTGATCCGCACGGACCGGCCGACCTGCACCAGGCGCAGGTCCTTGGGCGAAACGTTGAAGGTGGCCCAGACCCGCGAGAGGTCGGAGAGGATGAAGGCGTTGGTCGCGTCACCGACCACCTCACCCGGCACCAGATGCTTCTCCACCACTACGGCATCGAAGGGTGCGCGCAGCTCATAGCGGTTGCCGCCGGCCAGGGTGACGCTACCGCTCAGGGCACTCATCTTCTGGCGCGCGTTGCCCAGGGCGATCTCCGCTTCTTCAAGGGCCTGGCGTGCCTGCAGGTAGTCCTGCTCGGCGGAGACGCCGTCGCGCCAGAGTTGTTGCTCGCGTTCCAGGGTGGTCCGCGCCAGCTTGGCACGGCGTTCGGCGGCAGCCAGTTCGCTGCGCTGGTCGGACACCTGCTGGCTGGCAATCACCGCCAACAGCTCACCCTTCTTCACGGCCTGGCCCAGGCTCACCTGCACCGACTCCACGACGCCGCCGGCGCGGGGAAAGATGTGGGCCGTGCGGTCGTCGTCCAGACGGATCTCACCGGCCAGGGAAATGCGCTTGCTCAGGGTGCGGGGTGCCGCACGGGCCAGCTCGATACCCGCGGCCTCGATCTGTGCCGTGCTGAGCTCCAGACGGCCCTCCTCGGCGTGGCCACCCCCCTCCTCGGCGTGCTCGCCGTCGTCGGTGTGACCGTTCTCGCTCGCCACCGGCTGGCCGGCGCGGTCAGTAAGGAGCAGGGTGCCGATCCCCAAGCCGAAGGCCAGCAGCAGGGCCAGGGCGATGCCTCGTTTCTTGTCCATGGATGTTCCTCGGTTGATACGTCTCCCGGCCCGCAGGGCACGCCGTCAGGGCTGCCGTTCAGGCCAGGAGAGGGAAATGCGCAGAACGCGATACAGGTCGTGGCGGCACCAGTGGCCGGACTGCGCCGGGATGACGCCGGCGAGCAAGCCGGCGCCCGTGAGCAAGGCCAGCAGGTAGGCCGAGTAGCGCAACGCGCGGCCGTTGGCGGCCACGGAATTCAGGCCCCGACCGGGTTGGAGAGATCGCCATAGAGGCGCACCAGGGCAGCCCAGGCATCGGTAGCTTCGGCGACGGCCTGGAGGTAGCGGCCGCGGGATTCGATCAGGGTGCGCTGGGCGTCGAGCACGTCGAGGAAGGCGAACTTGCCCATTTGGAAGCCGCGCGTGGCGGAGTCCACTGCTCGCTGTGCCGCCGGCAGAATGGATTGCTCGAACGCGCGGATATCCGCCGTCGCGCTGCTCCACTGCTCCAGCGCCTGGCGGGTTTCGCTGCGCAGGCGGAGTTCCGTGGCATTGCGCAGGTCCCGCGCCTGATCGGCACGCCGAGCCGCCGCGAGGACGTTGCCCTGGTTGCGGTCGAACAGCGGAATGGGCATGGACAGCCCCACCAGGTTGACGCGCTCGCGGTCTTCCGCGCTGTACTGGCTACCGACGCTGATACTGAGGTCGGGGATGCGGTTGGCCTTCTCGAGCGCCAGCGATGCCTCCTGCTGCCCAATCTGGCGGGCGGCCAGGCGCAGTTCGGCGGTCTCGTCCAGTCGCCCGAAGAGGATGGCGGCAGCAGGTAGCGTCGGCAACGCATCGAGTTCGCCCTGTACACGGCTGAAGCTGGGCTGCGCCTCACCCATCACCATCGCCAGCTGTTGGTACGCCGCTTCGCGCTCAGCATGGGCTCGGCCCAGTTCAAGGCGCATCTCGGAGCGCTGCACATCGGCACGCAAGGCTTCCACCGGTGCAGCCTTTCCCGCGCGAATCCGCGCCTCGGCCACCGACAGACCGCGCTCGGCCAGGCGCAGGGATTCTTCCGCCAACTCCACTCGCATCTGGGTGCGCAATGCACCGTGGAACGCAACGATGGTGTCGGCACGCAGGCTATTGCGCTTCTGCTCCAGCTCCAGGGCAGCGATGTCCTGACCGCGCTCCGCCACCTCGATCCGCGCCCCACGCTTGCCACCAAGCTCGATGGGCTGGCTGATCTGAACGGTGGTGGTGCGGGTATCGCTGCGGGTGTCTTCGGCATCCCAGGACAGCTCCGGGTTGGGGATAACCCCGGCCTGGCGGCGTTCCCCTTCGGCGATGCCAATGTTCCAGCCGATAGCGGCCAGATCCGGGTTGTTGCGGTAAGCAGCGTCCAGCGCACGCGAGAAGTCGAGGTTGGCGGGGCTGGACGCCAGCAGTGGGCCGCTGAACAGCGCCAGGGCGCCGAACAGGGCAGCTCGCCAGCGTTCGCGAAAGAGTGATCCGTGCAATGGGAAGGTCCTCTGCAACTCGAAAGGGCGCCCCGCCATGCAACCCGGAAGCTGCACGACACACTGAGATGTCTGGGGCTATTCGATATTCGAGAGGACTTTAGTTATTCGCGCTTATCCGCAAGGTGACTACAAAATTACAAATATGTAATTGGCGAATATTGGTGTTTCGCCTGTATTAGCATTACTTCCGCTTCGGATGTCTGGCGATAACTTCCGTAGCAAAATGAAACAACTTATCCACACCTCACAACTGCCAACCGAAGTACCCACGATGCAGTTTGCACGCCTGCAAGCCCCGTGGATCAACGCCCAGGCATTGACCCTTGAGCTGCTACAGGGTTTAGCCTCCCGACCAGCTCGCCACCCTGTCAGTTGTGGCGAAGTTTTAACTTCAAATCGGAACATGGCCCACATGAACAATTACCACAGGGACATGGCAACAACTTGCAGGACGAATTGATATGCGAATCCTTATTGTCGAGGACGAACCCAAGACTGCCGAATATCTGCATCAGGGCCTGAGTGAGAGTGGCTATGTCGTGGACAGCGCCAACAATGGCATCGACGGCATCCACCTGGCCCTCCAGCACGCCTATGACCTGGTTATCCTCGACGTGAACCTCCCGGAGGTCGACGGCTTCGGGGTACTCGCCAACATCCGCCAGTGCGGCAACACGCGGGTGATGATGCTCACCGCCCGTGGACGACTCACGGACAAGGTTCGCGGCCTCGACCTGGGCGCCGATGACTACCTGGTGAAGCCCTTCGAGTTTCCCGAACTGCTGGCGCGGGTACGCAGCCTGTTGCGGCGCAGCGAGCAGATCCAGTTGCCGGAGGTGCTGCGCGTGGCAGACCTGGAACTCGACCCGGGCCGCCACCGGGCCTTTCGCGGCACTCGGCGCATCGACCTGACCACCAAGGAATTCGCCCTGCTGCACCTGCTGATGCGGCGCAGCGGGGAAGTACTGTCACGGACCCAGATCATCTCGATGGTCTGGGACATGAACTTCGACTGCGACACCAATGTGGTGGAGGTATCGATCCGCCGCTTGCGGGGGAAGATCGACGATCCCTTCGACAGAAAACTTATCCACACCCTGCGCGGCGTCGGCTACGTACTGGAGGACCGTGGATGAAACCGGCCAGCCTGTCCGCTCGCCTGGGGCTGTGGGTAAGTCTGATGGGCGCGGCGCTGGTGGTACTGCTGGCGGCCCTGGCCTACCTGGTTCTCACCCACGAACTGGACAACCTCGCCCGGCGCGAACTGGAGGCCAAGCTGGCGCAGATCGAACACAGCCTGGCGCTGGACCTGAGCACCCGCGCCGAAAACCTGCGCCCGCATATCCTCGGCGACCAGGTGAAGGGCCATGACGACCTTCAGCTGACCATCTTCGCCAACGAGGTGGGCGGGCCGGCACTGCTCAGTCTTGGCCGCCATGTCCTGGAACGGCGCCTGGCTGACATTCCCGCCGATGCCGATACCCGCTTCCAGGCCACGGAAGACGGGGATGGCGATCGTACCCTCAGCGCCTACCGCGAGATGACCCTGCCGGATGGCGACAGGGTGCGCGTGTTCCTCTCGCTCGACCGACGCAGCGACCTTTCCCTGCTCGCCGCCTACGTCAAATCCACCCTGGTGGCCCTGCCCTTCGTGCTGCTGCTGATCGGTCTCGGTGCGCACTTCGTGGTGCAGCGCGGGCTGGCGCCCCTGGCGCAATTCCGCCGGGTGGCGGCCAAGGTTTCCGCCCAGGACCTCACCCACCGCATCCCCGTGGACCAGCTGCCGCGGGAACTGCATGACCTGGCCCAGGGCATCAACGTCATGCTGCATCGCCTGGACGGCGGCGTGCAGCAGCTCGCGCAGTTCTCCGACGATCTTGCCCACGAACTGCGCTCCCCCATCAGCAACCTGATGGGCAAGGCGCAGGTGACGCTGTCACGGGAACGCCAGCCGGACGAGTACAAGGCCGTGCTGGAGTCCTGCACCGAGGAACTGGAGCGGGTCTCGCGCATCGTGACCGACATGCTGTTCCTGGCCCAGGTCAGCCACCCCGCGGCACTGGTCAGGTTCGAGCGCATCAGCCTGCAGGCTGAAGCGCGGCGGGTGGTGGACCTGTTCGCCCTGGCGGCGGAGGAGAAACTCATCGCCCTGGAAATCAGCGGAGACGGCGCGCCACTTGGTGACCGCCTGATGATCCAGCGGGCGATCTCCAACCTGCTGTCCAATGCCATCCGCCACAGTCCGCCCCGCAGCCTGGTGCGGCTGCGCATCGAAGCGCTTGTGGATAACTTCGCACTGGCGGTGGAGAACCCCGGAGCGGGCATTCCATCCCGACACCTGCCCCACCTGTTCGAACGCTTCTACCGGGTGGACGCCAGCCGCGCACGGGCCGATGGCGGAACCGGCCTCGGGTTGGCCATCGTGCGTTCGATCATGAGCCTGCATGGCGGCAAGGTGGAGGCCGGCAGCGAGCCGGAGGGGCTCACCACCTTCCGCCTGCTGTTCCCGAAGACACGAACGGCGCCCTGAGGCGCCGTTGATCTTAGAGAATAAAGTCCGTCGCACCTTTGCCGTCGCCAGCCCTAGTGCCCCGTGAGCCCGCCTATACGATAGTGTGCATCTAAAGTCTGTCGCGCCCCCTCGAAATCGTAGAAACCAGGGAACAGCTAAAGAATAAAGTCTGTCGCGCATTCAGACGCTCGCCTATCTGGATCGCCATGGGTCTGCGAATTGGAGAGGCACCTACAACTGTGACCAACATCGAGATCAGGAGTTGCCGCCGTCTTTGAACAGATCATCGCGAGCAACGCGCCCAAAATCGCTGAGGTCTTGGTCCTCATCACTGAACATGAAGTTCACCATGCGCTCACGTCTGAGGCCTGAAAGCGTCCCGAAAAAACAGGGCTCGCACAGATGGACTTCATAGCGCTCGCCGTCATGGGTCGAGCCATACCCCCAACTGGCGCGAAGAGTGCCAAATTGCAATCCATACCCTTCAACACGCGTGCTAGCACCACAAACGTCGCACAGGACATCACTGACCGATTCGGCCTGTTCCATAGCTGTGATCTTCATCGAGAACCTCCCACCAGGGTACATGTGCACCTTCGCTTGTCTGGCACACGATACTCCTTCAGGAGCTTTGCTCGGCTCGGTTAGCCGCCGCCACACTATGGCCGAAGACAGCGCAGTGTCGCTATCGACTTGAACTGCGCGATCCCTAGCGAGAAACGTTCGTTTCTAGCCTTGGACCCAGGCCGATTGAGTCGCTCCACAACAGAGGCCCGGGGAGACTCATAGATGGCAAGTGCTTCAAACTCAAAGTCCAGCAGTACGAGCATCACGGAGTCGAATTCTTTGGTTATGTATATGGCGCCGAGTCGCCCCTTGGCCTCCCGAAGCGATGAGACACAGCGACCTTTGATCTGAACCCTCCACGTTGCGCCTTCACGAACTTCGGTGGCGTCATAGCCCGCATGGCGTGCCTCTGTAAGGTCCAGGCCCAACAGGCGGGCAACTTCAAACTCGGCCACTTCGCCGGTTATGCCCAGGGGCTTCTTAGTTAGCGCTCGGTAGCGCTGCGCCAGGATCTTTGCCTGGCCAAGCAGCTCCATGATTTCGGGACGGCTCACTGATTCGCCTCCCATGCCAGCGGCGGGCCGATGTAGGAGCCGCACAGCAACATGCGGTCAAAGGAATAGACGTGGGCATGCGGGCTATTGCCACAACGCCCCACCAGCGGGTAGCGGTGATCTGGCGTGCCGGGCCGGAGCTCAACAGCCCCTCCACACAGCGAACACTCGGCCTGGAAGCGAACCAGCCGTGTCCATTGCCCATCTTCTTGCCGATGCATTTCTAACTCGCACGGATCTTCCATCAAGCCAATGACCCAGGCGGGTGCCTTCACCACACGGTCGTCGATCAATTGGAAAAAGGGACGATACACCTGCCGCCATACCCCCCAGGAAACGACGAACAGCAAGGCCAGGCTGACGATCTGCTTCAACTCGATCGTGGCGGTGCCATACACCAGTGCCAGCAAGAGCAGTATCGGTACCACCCCCGTGACCAGTGCCCCGAGTAGGACGAAGCCCAGCAAGAACACCAAGCCGCGCCAACTGCGGTTCTTGAGCTCCTTATTGAGGAAGGGACGGACGAGAAAAAACGGTTTGATGCCGTTGATTGACGAACGGACGTAACGGATCGACACGAAAGCAGCCGCTTCTGCGTTTGCTGGCGCGACATCTTCCTCACCTGCGGACGTCACCAACTGAAGACGATAGGTACCCGTGTTGCCGCGTCCGCCACGATTCATGAGGAGCAATTCGACCCGTTCGGAATGGGCCGCCAACACCCGCTGCAGCTGAGTGATGTGCGGCACCCAGGTTTTGGGATTAGCCTCAGAGGCTTTGCTGGTGGGCAGGCACCCGTAAACAATCTGCCGGCGTTCGAAATCAGCACACTCCAGGCCACGCCGAAGCGCATCCAGCGTCTCGCTGACCAGATGGGCGACGACGTCCGCCGCCTTGCCAGAGGATGGCGCCGCCTCCAGTCCCTTTTTGACGGCTTCCAGTTCAGTCAGTAAATCCAAGGCTCGAACCTCCCTTTCTAGCACCATTGAAGGCCACAGAATAACGGCTGATAACCGTATTGCCCCCCTTTATGACTCCTTTCCGTGCAACGGTCGCAGCAGATTGAAGGCCCTGACCTTCGACCGGAGTCAATCATGAACGACCAAAATCGGCTGGACGAACCACCGCAAAAACCGCGCTTTGATGCCTTTATGGAGTTGCAGCCCGCAGAGCTTTGGCACCAACAGTTGCGCATCCTTAGCGAGGTTATCGACGTGCGACAGCAACCGAGCGGATCAGTATTCGTTCACTACGCCGGTAGCCACATGATCATTCAGACATTGATGACGGCCCTCTGCGGGATTTATCGAGGCCATGCAGAGCGTGAAGCGGGGCGCTGGTATTTCCATGCGCAACTTCAGCCCAATCTGCGCATTGCCTTGCTGGCGCTCCAGGACGAAGCGCCTAGCCAAATTTTGAAAGACATACGGCGGTCTATTGGCGCTTGACCTCAAAGGCACGGCGACTACGAAATCGATGTCTGGTAACGCGCTACAGCTCAACTTCCCTAGGGTGAAGAATGGCATCGATTCCCACTATGGCAGCCAGGAGCTTCTCCCTGAGCAGGAGTACACGATACTCCTTCAGGTGCCTTGCTCGGTGGCGTTACGCCTTCCCGCGAATACGACCCTGCTGTGCTCCCGGCCGTCCTCATGCATGCGTTTGACACGGCGTACCTGCCGGTTCTCAAGGGGATCGGCTAGGATGCCGTGATCACTTCGGGTGTAGCGCGGTTGGACTATGTGTCGAAACGTTAAAGGGAAAAAAGCTGCGGAAAGTCGCGGAGGATTTCTTGCGAGAGCCACGCTGCCTCTACCATTAAGCAGCAATGCGACGCTGACACCCCACTGCGTCGATAGGCTCGACGCCTCGCATGGAGGCTCCGCACAGTGACCGAACCTTGGAAACGTTTGAAGCAGTGGTTCCGCAATCAAGCAAAGTCGGGTGAAGATTCCCTGACACACCCGCTGGGGGAAATCGGATCAGAGTCCCCAATCCGCACGAAAGCCGAAGACCGGCTTCGAAGAGCAGGTTATGCAGACCGCATAGCCGGCGTACTCTCCGAACTCAGCCCTCGCGAAGGCCGTGTGTTTGCAATTCGAGGAGGCTGGGGCTTTGGCAAATCTTCACTCAAATATCTGGTGATCGAGCAGCTCAATGCCAAGAGCGACGACGTCCATTGGGTCGATTTCAACCCTTGGCAGTGGGGCGACGGCAATGCCATCACCCGCGCCCTATTTGGCCAGATAGCTGATCGATTGGGCGGCGACCATTCCCAGGAAGCAATCGAACGAGCTGAAGCCTTGCGGCGCTACGGCGCGATCCTTTCGGGGGCCAGCGCACCGCTCAAAACAGCCGGCGGAGCAAGCCAGAAGATCTCAGCGATACTGACGAACGCGTCGGTAATTTCCGTTGCCTCAGCCATAGGCTTCAACCTCCCTAAAGCTGCAACTCTAGCTGCCGTTCTCGCCGGCTTGTCCCTTGCGACATCCCTGCTCGGGCGCTTGCTAAAGCATCTTGGACGCGACCGTAGCGGCGAATCGATCGACCAAATACGGAAAGCGCTGGAGGACCGCCTGCGTAACCTGAAACGACCTCTAATCGTTTTCGTGGACGACATTGATAGACTCGAACCTGAACAAATTCGGGTTCTCCTGCGACAGGTAAAGGCTAACGCCAACCTGCCCAATATTGTCTTCGTACTGCTGTTCCAGCCCAGCATCGTGGAGCGAGCGCTTGATCCGGTTGCGGATGGCAACGGGCGCGCCTTCCTTGAAAAGATTGTCCAGGCTAATTTCGACCTCCCCGCTGTTCCAACATATATGGTGCATCAGATCTTCGGGGAACAACTGTCCCAATTGGCAAGGCACTTCGCCTCCGAGCAGAACGATTTCTCAGATGTTCGTTGGGGGAATGGATTGATAGGCTGCATCCAACCTCGATTGCGAAACATGCGAGATGCCCACCGATTGCTTTCGTCGATCGCGCTGCACCTGCCTCTGCATGCCTCCGGTGATCTGTTCGAAGTGAATTTAGTGGATTTCCTAATTCTGGAAACGCTACGCGTGTTCGAGCCAGATCTGCACGAAGCTCTGTTCAGAGAGAAGTCGTTGATCCTGCAAGAACTTCGCTATCGGAGCGAAGGCCGTAGGGCGGAGGTACAGGCGGCCGCCAAGAGACTCCTAGAGATCGTTCCCGATGACCGCCGCGAGCTCGCCCAGGACACGATCAAAATGCTGTTTCCTCCCCTTGAATGGGCGCTGGGAGGCCCAGAGTACGACGACGGTTATCGTCTCCAATGGTTAGCAGCCAAGCAGGTATGCACGCCCCGCTTCTTCCCGCGTTATTTCGAATTGCAGACCGCACTCGGTGAAGTCTCAGAACGTCGCTTCGTCGAGTTCCTCGACGCAGCATCGACAGACGAAAACCTTGCAGCCTCGATCGCCGAATTCGAGGCAGACGGTTTGCTACCCTCACTCGTTGCGAGGTTGGACGAGTCGGCTGACCGCCTCCCGGTTGAGAAGGCAGCGGTACTGCTGCCGGGGATGTTCATCGTGGCGCAGAAATTCGTGCGATTCGGTGGCGACCCTTTCAGTTCCCCTTGGGTTTCTGGATGGCGAGCGACTTTGAGGTACTTGAAGGCAATCCCCGAGGATAAGCGAGGCAGCCTGGCAATAGAGGCGCTGCGCGCGACAAAAGCGCTTTCCGTTGCTGCGATGCTGATTCATCTGAACGATCCAGCAGATCATAAAGACAGAGAGGCAGTTAACTTCAACCCCGCACTCGATCTCGCTACGGTCGAGGCGATGAAGGCCATCTGGCTGCATTTGATTAGGAGTCGCGCTGCGGACAAACTCGCTCTAATTGCCGAACCTGACCTCATTCACCTGCTTTATCGATGGAAGCACTTTGCAGGATCTCTAGAGGAGCCTCGAAGATGGATGCGGGGCGCCATCAGTACTGATGAAGGGTTTGCCGATATAGCTAAAAGCACGATGAGTGTTGGCACAAGCCATACGGCAGGTGATCGAGTCACTAAAGTGCATAACATGTTCAGTAGAGAGGCATTCGAGGATTTCATCGGTCTGGACGTGGCAAAGGCGAGATGCGAGGCAATTAATCCAGCAGATTTCCCGGATCACGAGCTACCTCTCACTACTCTTCGTAACCAGGTTACTGCTTGGCTCGAAAACAAAGGTAATCCTATCTATGTGTGACCCTTCCCGAGTAGACGGCCGGACCAGCATCGCCGCCAAAGGGAGCAGAAGGAGGGATTTGCAGCATCCAGGCGTTCGTCTATTTGGGGCGTCGGGGACCGGGCGGCTTGGGCTCAAGCAATTTATTGAAGGCATCGACCAAGTCAGACTTTGTTGCCTTGGGCACAGGTTTCCGCCTTGTGGGAGCAAGCGAACCCTCGTTCGACGCTGGCGGATCAGCACTTATCTGCGCCAAGGTAGAACGTTCCATCTCACTCAGTGAAGAGAGGAACACCTTATTAGCGACACGATTGTCCCGATCGGCCTTAGCGAAGCTGACGACATTGGATTTCTGCTGGACTGGTAATTCAAAGGGGCATCTCAGATCCAATCGACCACTACTGGCTCTGCTTTCAATTGCCTGTCGCTGCAATTCCTCGACATCCCTCCGATTCACCGAATATGCCGCTGAACGATAAGCTCGATAGATGTCGTCTACATCGATGCTTTGGCGGCCGACCATACGAGACTCAAGGAAGGCGATCTTTAGCAATTGAACCGCTAATCGCTTAATCCCAAAGGTGGATCGGTAAACCTCCTCTACCAAGGTATCTTCTGAGGAAGATAAATAACCATTGCTGACCCTCATGCATTCACGGATGTAGCCGCGCCAATCTTCACTATCAGGCGAATCGGGCAACATGATCCTGGGCTCAACCAAGAGGCGCTGCTTATCCTCGCTGTTCCGACGCAACAGCCGATGTACAAGGCTGTAGTTTGAGACATACACCATAGGCGGTCCGATCGCAGCCATGGTCAGGAGTATATCTGTCACTCTAGATACACCATTACCGGTGTTGATGTGTTGCGTTTCCTCCAGCATTAGAAGTGCTACACCATCCCTATTTGCCCGCCTTCGGCACTCAACGAGAAGCTTCCCCACCGTATGTCTACCTTTGGATGATTCTTCACCAATGAAGTCAGCCAAAAGTTGCTTCCCACCGGCTTTTCCTCGCGCACTGACGTACCAATGCGAAAGCAACCTATGCACACCTTCGAAATGGTCCAAGGCAAGATCCACAGGACCAGGCAGGATCTTTCTCAGAGCGTTGATGGTTTGACTCTTGCCAACCCCTGCCAGACCAGTAAGGCAGATTGGGGCAACCTCACCGTCTGGCGGATTGTACACACGAGATAGGTAGCTCTTTTCAGAATCGTATATTTCTCGACAATACAAGTTAGCTCGACCAACCATCTCTTTTATGAGGTCGATCGAAAACTTATTTGGTAGATAGATTTCCTTTAAAGAATTTCCAAACTTCTCAGCACCAACAGAAGACTCCAATACTTCTAGGTCGGTTACCGGATTTGGCCTAACGGTGACAATCTTACGAATTCTGTTCTCATCAGATAAGCCATCAAATCGAGTCGTAATCACATCAATCATGATTTCTTACCAACATATCGGAGGTAATCTGCCTCATCACGTTGTGAAGCAGCATTCTTAACCGCCGGTCCAACTTTCTCCCGGCCGCTGTTCCAATCCTTTCCAGTATTCTCTCGGAATCGATCCGTATAATATTGATCGACCGCTCGTCTTTCCTCTCTGTGCAAGGCAAGCGCTTCCAGCCTTTTCTCATTAATCTTTATCAGGTCTTGAAGGCAGATGTCTGAACTCCCGGGACGCGCACTTGCTTTACCGACTACGTTCAGCTGATACAGCCTACCTTCAAGCTCGACCCAAATGTGTCGCACGCACATAGTTATTGCATAGGCAGTAACCTCAATATGGCCATCTCGTGCGACCCGATCGAATACTCCCGTACCCATGATCTCAATAGAGCGATATTTTCTCCCATAAAAATAAACTGCATCTTTTTTTATTGACGCAGGGTGCGGAGTTAGGAAGCGTCTTACTGCCTCATCAAAGTTCATATCAATCGCGCTTGTTCTTCCTTTCTCATCATAATATTTCCATATATTGAGCGGCGTAGGTGTGAAGCCGAGGAAGTACAAATCTTCGTCCATCCGATCGCTAGCATCGGATGACATGTTGTCTTTCAACACCTGAAATATTTCGCGTTTAGCCATTTCCACAAAATTTAGTCCGCTATGGAAATGCGTTGGCTGATCCAGATTTTTCTTCTTCTTCGGGTGTGACGATTCCACTGTTGCCTTAGATTGACCAGAATATGTAGGTGGCAACTCAAAAGTACCGAGCCAAGTAATCTCGGGCTTACATGGAAATCCTGCCGCAGGACCCCGATCAACAACAATGTTGTCTGATAGCCCCACGCACGGCCATTCGCTTTGTTCGATCTTTATACCAAACAACTCCCCAAACAGCTTTTTGTTAATAGCCATTGAAAAGAGGCACATTTTATAGGCCTCCATAGTTTCTTTACCATGGGAAAACCCTATACCAACCACCGCACCCGATAAACCGCACACGGCACGCACCACACAGAATCCATCAACTATGCTTCCCTCTGTGATACCGCTCAGTTTTTCAACCAAGTTATAGCCGTCAAATTCAACTCGCTGTACAAGATTGAATAGATGCTCTGCGAAGCTGCCTTCTGCCCCAGCTTTTGCTTTATATTTATATTGACCTTTACGCGCACGTTCGCGTTCAGCTCTCTTATCTTCAGTAAGCTTTTCTATCCAATAGACATATTGGGGGAATGAGGGATATGGTTTCCCGTCAGGATGAATAAAAGAGTGACAACCTTTATCCATAATGGAAATACAACCGAATTCATTGGTTATAACTTCGTTGTAGATCTCATTTTCGGTTTTGCTGGGAGAGCGATATTTTATGTACCCATCTAGAATCACTGGCTTCATCGCAGAAGTCACAGAGAATCCGTGATTCTTGCCCCACTTAGAAGGTCTGCCAAATTTCGTGATGTCGGCCTTTTCTTCTCTATCCCATTTACCAATGTTATGGAACGCTGGGCGCAAAACCCATTTATCAAATCCAAATACGATGTATGCGTAGAACCAGAACCTAACTCGTTGCGCATTTTGTCCCGGTTTTTGCGTCTTAGCATGGGCATTGATGATGGCGTCTGGGTTCTCAGCGGATAATATTTCTTTGCGCCGAATCACAAGTTCAGCAATTGCCAGGTACCTGCTATCAACCATCTCAAGGTAGGTCTTTTTCTTACTAACTCTTCGGCGCTCTAACTCGGATATTGAAATCCCCTGAAGAGGCTCTAGCCATGGCGGATAGTTTTCACTTCCCTTTTCCTCGATTAATTTACCGGCTTCAAGAGCTTCCTCGAACTCGACCCTTGAGACAGTTAGCAAATACGCTTGAACGCCTGATTTACTGTTGCCGAACTGGATAAACCTTACCCTATTATTAATCGAGTCGCTTAAAAGAAAGTAATAGACCATTCCTTTCTTCAGCCCACGAAATCCTTCTGGCGCAATGATCCGAGAACCGATGATCATGTGGGACTCTCTTCAAAAAGATGACCATATACGTCCAGAACGTCGCGACTTTGAATTTCGAGTGGATGGTCGATGAGTATCGGAGTGAAAAGGTCGACCAGTAATTTTCTTTCCCATATATCCTTATAAATTTGCGAGAGAAACTGGTTCCTATTCCCCCAGCGTTTCCCATATCTAATAGCAACGAGAGCTACAGGATCTCCGGCTCGGACAGCCTCCGCTATTTCGTAACTGAAATCTTTCAAGATTGCTGGGTCTATATCCAACGTAAAGTTGTGCTTGCCATACAGAAAATCAAGATTCGCTCTAACATTGGAATCCAAAGCATCTAAGGAGACACGTACTGTTCTTATGCCTGCATCTTGATAATAGATTTCCTCTAAAAGTTGCCGTAGGTGTTCATGCTCTTGATCTAGTCTTTGCTGGCCTGGCGTTTTTAGTTCGTTCCTACGGCGCTCGGAGAAGTCCTCCGCAGATTTTTTTACAGTCCAATTGACCGCGTATGGCTTTCCTGTGGTATCAGCCATATAAAGGAGCAGGTCACCGACATAGATACACGGAACCCTATGACGTTCTCCGTCATCCTCCTCAATAATAATTTCGTGGTGCTTAAATCCAATTCGCTCTGCGACATCTAGCGTTCCTCCAAGAGGCGCAAGATCCATTCCAATAGCCAATGGATGCCCGTACAGAGGGTGCACTTTCGGAACGGGAGAGAGCATTTTTTGTTCATGAAGATCGAACAAATTTTTATTATATAAAGCTAGCTCCGCATAAATTCTTTCTGGAGTTGATAGAAGATGTACTGTGCGCTGTAGCTTCCGACTATTTAACCGAGTAGCTCTCGACTTCTTCGGAGCTTCTCGCGTTGTCGCCAAAATGCACGGAATGTACTCATCACCCCATTCAAACGTGCCTTGCCTGCTCTGAATTCGCTTGAACATCTCTTGAGATGCCATTTTTGCTTTCCATTCTCAACAGCCTTTCTCGCGCCCAGCGCACATCTCTGAACGGGCTATGTCAGAACGTTCAGCAATGGAACTTGCGGGCGTAAGGAAGCCTCGCTCTTCGCGATAATTAGTTTATGAGGGATGAGCGGAGCCCGTGCGGGGCTTGACGCCCCCCACAATGGAATAGAGAATGGAATTGTCAGGAGTCCAAAAATCTGACAATTCCTCAGAGGCTCAAGGGTGCAACCTTGGGCCTCTGTTCTATCCGGCTCCTAGCATTAGCTGGCCGTCATATCGTCTCCTCAGTATCGACACACAAGGCTTTCGGCATTCGCCGCACCTTTTCTTGGGCCGCTAGGCCGCCCGCATGGTTTTCCGACCGCATTAGAGCGCGTTCAGAGGTGCACCGATCCCGATTCGGTCCGGCGCCTTCTCGCGGGGCAGTAACCAGCCCCCTCGGGTCCACGAGGAACCATTTCCCGGTATGCCGGGGCGACCTAGTCCACAGCAAAGCGAATAATCGTACCGTCATGAAATCCACTTTGACAACAGTAAAAAAGTTCGAAAAGTGCGCCTTCGGAGGCGCGCCCAGCGCTTTTTCCTGTGGATAACAGAGATTTACGCCTGTGCATATCCATTGCGCCAGAATTAACAACTTAATCAACCAATTGCTCGTTCTGACCATGTGGCCATTAGACATAGCTATTAGCTAACCCATCCGATATAGCCATTCGACTCTACGGTTAGTTTGGCTACGACTAAAATCTATTTGCTTAGTACAACTCTGCTCTTGTCTATGCACACGCCAAGTTTTTTAGATGGCTCTTTCTCGTTGCACTGGTTAAGCGACGAAACATTTTTCAGCCTTTGCAGTCGGTACCACTTGTTTGCCGGAAACCTTCTAGCGTCTACTACATGTGAGACCTTGTTCAACGCCACTGATCATGGGACGAAGCACGATTTCCCATGCAATCTCAATGCGTTTGAAAGGAACACCTCTTCTCGGTGGGGTAGCGCTGACTCAATAATCTGTAATCACACTATTCTTCCATTCTTTGCTCCTTTTCAGTCTACCGAGACTATGCGGCGAGCAGTCTCTCTTATGAAAGGCTCGCAGCTTGGATCAATGAAGTACCAATTGGGGTTAGTTGCAGGAAGGTTTGGGGCCGAGCATCCCCTGAAAGCATGCTCCGAGTGCATGACTGATGACATGGCTAACTATGGCACTGCCTATTGGCACCTTAAACACCAGTACCCGGGCGTAATTCTTTGCCCGACACATCATCAGTTTCTGCGAGAGTGCAATCAGAAGCGTCGCTGGGCAGGTCGCTTCTCCTGGACCTTGCCCTGTGAGGAAGTTCTATATCCGCCCTACACAAGCGAAATTGATTCGACCCTTCGCTCTGAGCTCTTGCAGTTGGCAGATGGTGCTATTCAGCTAGCCGAAATCGGATTCAGCAGGACGTTTCAGCGGAATCTTGTGCGCCAGGTATACAGCCTCGAACTGAGCAAGCCTGATCATGCCCACCAAGCCCACTGGGAATCGGGGAATCCCGCTGCCTTTCTCCTGGAATATTCAGAGCGGTTGCGCCCGTTCCGCCCGCTGAACAACCTCCCAAGCAGTCCACCAGGCGCAAGGTCTTTTATTCAGCAGCTCGTTCGTAGTCCGCGCGGCTACTGCCATCCCCTACGACACGTGGTGATGATTACCTGGCTCTTTGGTGACTTTAGTTACTTCCTCAAAGTGTATGACGAAGCAGAAAGCCAGGAACGGCAGAAAGAAATTCATAGCCACCGTACCGCCCCAGCCGTTACGTCGTTATCCACCTCACATGCCGAACCAATTGCAAAAGGGCGGCTACGGCCTAAGGTCCTGAAGGCAGATGTCCGGTCCGACATATTGGAGCGCCTTGCCGCTGGGGCTTCCAAGGCAGAGCTTTGTACCAGCTTCGCGATCACCCGCTCGACGATCAACAAGCTGCTTCGCGCCGAACCCGCCATCAAGGCTGCATGGGTTAAGTCGCAGGGTAGGCAAGCGCAGCTTCAACGTCGCAAGGCCTGGCTCGACTTGATAGACCAATCACCTCACGACTGTGCGAAGGCCATCCGCGCTCGTGCCCCGGATATCTATGCATGGTTGTACCGGAACGACAGGGCCTGGCTTTTCGCTCAAACTGCCTCTCTGCCAACGGGTCGGCATGGCAATCACTCCAGCGTCGACTGGTCCGTCCGAGATCGCGACTTGGAGAACCTGATTCGCGCTTCGCTGTTCGCAGCGTACGGCACAGACCAGGGGGTCAGCCTCACCCGATCACAACTCTACTCACTGATACCGTGCCTTCCTGCCTGCTTGGAAAAGAGAAGCCGCTATCCCAATACCCGCTTATTACTCCATGAGATTGAGGCCAAGGCGTCGAGTAGCAAATAAGCCACGCTGTACACTGCCTCAGCATCATCCCGGGCAGTCACCAACGAACCGCAAGGAGAAGCGAATGGTGAAAGCAGTACGCACGCCATCCAAGCTGTACAAGTACCGAACCTTCAGTACCCAAACCCTCGATCTGTTGGTCACCGACCAGGTCTATTTTGCAGATCCGACAAAGTTCAATGACCCGCTTGATACGCGTCCGTACGTCCGCCCCGATGCATCGGCTGAGGTGCTACAAGAAGCTCTTCAACAGCTCATCGAGCGGCGCATGGAATCTGAGCTGAAGACTGCTGCTGAGGCCATCCATTATCGCGGTCCCAAAACCCAATCGCGTATTTCCGAACTCAGTCGTGTACAAGCCCAAAACTCGATTCGTGATATCGCGTATCTGGCGTCCGATCCAGAGTACGCCGGACACGAGGAAGAAGTGGAGCTCGACATGCTTGCGTATCGGCTTCAAGAGGAGCTGCTACGTCGATACGACAAAGGCATTCTTTCACTGGCAGGGCGATTCGACTGCCCCCTTATGTGGAGTCACTACGGTGATCAGCACAACGGTATCTGCATTGGGTATTCCGTTCCGGACGAGCAGGCGGTTCAGCTGCATCAGGTGATCTACGGCGGTAGCCGCGTGATTGAAGCCAGCCGAGTCGCAGCAATGCTCAGTGGTGAACCACAAGCGCAGAATGATGTGGATTCGGCAGTGCTGCTACGAAAGGCCAAGGATTGGAAGTACGAAAAGGAGTGGCGCGTCATTGGCCCGAAGGGATTGGCTGAGAACCCCTTCGTGCTTGCAGACATTACGTTTGGGTTGCGATGCAGCGGCGCTGTGAAATATGCGGTTATGTCCGCTTTCCAGGACCGAGTAGACCCCGTTAAGTTTTATGAGATTCGGGAAGAATCATCATCGTTCAATCTCAAACGCCGTCAGCTAACGGGGCGCGAATTCGAGAATTATTACCCCAAGTCTGCGCAGCGAAACCGAGCAATCTTCCACATGCTAGAGCCTTTAGTGGGTGAGGACGAAATCCTCGAAACCTGACTGCGCTGTGAGTGCTAGGCATCAAGAAATGTCCAGTGCCTTGCTATAGTCGCCACCTCTTATCCTCGAAAGCGAGCCCCTGACCAAATGACTAGACTTGCCGAATACAGACGCCTTGAAGCGGAACTTGCCGCGCAGCTGCAACAGCTCGACGCTATGAAGAATGACGGTCACCTAAAGCGCGAAATCCAGTTCGAACAAGAGCTGCGGTCGCTGATGGCTGAGTACAGCATGAATTTGCGCCACATCATCCAGATTTTGGACCCTACACCCACAAGCGTCGCCCCGGAGACGGGCCGTAAGCATCGCCCGCGCCAGGTCAAAATCTACAAGAATCCACATACTGGCGAAGTGGTTGAGACCAAGGGTGGCAATCACCGCGTGCTGGGGGCCTGGAAAGAGCAGTACGGCTCAAAGGAAGTAGATTCCTGGCTTCAGTAATATTCCCAGCCGGCAATAAGTGAGCCCGTGACGGGCTCACTGATGAAAGGAAGCAGCGATGTCGAAGGTGATCCGCTACACCCTGAACGGGCAAGAACAAGTTTCGGTCATGAACGGGAGCGTTCCTAGTGATCCAGTTGCCCTGAAGGTTCTGGTTGCGAACTACCTAGCCGCTCCAGATGCTGATCGCGAGAAATTGGGTCCAGACGCGACTGTGGAAGAGTTGGTTGATTCCCGACTCAAGGCGGCCGGTGTTACTGAGTTCGAAATACTCGATCGCTAACGACTGAGATGGCCTGACTTCTGGAGAGGCCCATCCCCGAGGGCCAGCTAGCGAAACACCGGCACCCAGTCTCGCTTTGCGAGATCGTAGCAAGCCGCAGGCGCCCCGCCGAAGCAGCGCTGCGATACCAGGGCGAGACTCGCCTCGTTGCTGTAGATAACCGCCAATTCCGTCTTCCTTGTGGCGGCCGTACTCACCATTACCCTACTGCCGGCGTCCAAGGTGCATTGATCGAGCCGGCTCGAAACAGGCTGTCCATTGCGAACGACGGCACTCATTCCTTCGGCCCACGCAATGCAATCAGCACCCCGATCCACAGTAAGGGGGGCATAAACAACGCCGAGCACAGGAACGGTATTTCGCAGCAGCCCCACCGAGACAGCTGAACCTACCCGCCCTGCCAAAAAGTCCGCAGTGCCATCGTTGGGATCAACGACCCAACAGAACTCCTGCCCGCTCAACCGGTGGGACCTTGCTATTGGGGTAAGGTCATGTGTTTCCTCAGCTCCCGGTGGCGGAGCAAATGCCTTGAATCGCCCCTAGTTTCGTAGACACCTCCAAGCCTCATAATGAGGCCCGTTAGGAGGTGCCATGAGCAACCAGCGTTACCCCGAAGAATTCAAAATCGAAGCGGTCAAGCAAGTGACCGAGCGCGGCCTCCCCGTAGCCGAGGTGGCAGCGCGGTTAGGCATGTCGGTGCACAGCCTGTATGCCTGGATCAAGCGCTACGGCAAGCCCCAGGCGCAGCGGCAGCAAGAAGATGATCAGCAGGCCGAACTGCGTCGTCTACGCGCCGAACTCAAGCGAGTGACCGAAGAGCGAGACATCCTAAAAAAGGCCGCCGCGTACTTTGCCAAGGAGTCCGGCTGAAGTACGCCTTCATCAGCAAGCTGTCGGTGGAGTACCCGGTACGGCGTCTCTGCCAGACCCTGAAAGTGCATCCCAGCGGTTACTACGCCTGGCTGGCCGAGCCGAAATCCGTACGCGCCAAGGAAGATCAGCGCCTGCTCGGGTTGATCAAACATGCCTGGCTGGAAAGCGGTGGGGTCTACGGCTATCGCAAGATTCACGACGACCTGCGTGAGCTGGGAGAGTCCTGTGGCCGGCACCGCGTGGCTCGCCTGATGCGGGGAGAAGGGCTGCGCTCGCAGACCGGCTATCGTCGGCGCCCCGGCTATTACGGCGGCCGGCCAACGGTAGCTTCGCCCAATCGCCTGGAGCGGCAGTTCAACGTCAGTGAACCGAACAAGGTCTGGGTCACCGACATCACCTACATCCGCACCTATGAGGGTTGGTTGTATTTGGCGGTGGTGCTGGATCTGTTTTCACGCCAGGTGATCGGCTGGTCGATGAAGCCACGGATGTGCAGCGACCTGGCCATCGATGCCCTGTTGATGGCGGTCTGGCGGCGCAAGCCCAAGCAGGAAGTGATGATCCACTCCGACCAGGGCAGCCAGTTCAGCAGCTCGGATTGGCAGAGTTTCCTCAAGGCCAACAACCTGATCAGCAGCATGAGCCGACGCGGCAACTGCCACGACAACGCGGTAGCGGAAAGCTTTTTTCAGTTGCTGAAACGGGAACGCATCCGACGGAAGACCTACGGCACCCGCGAAGAAGCTCGGAGTGATGTGTTCGATTACATCGAGATGTTTTATAACCCCAAACGCCGGCACAGCAGCGCTATGCAGCTATCGCCAGTGGAGTTTGAAAAGCGCTATTTCCAGAGCTTGGAGAGTGTCTAGGAAAGCCGGGGCGATTCA
>NZ_SSOM01000072.1:55838-66089 GCF_029871235.1 Pseudomonas sp. BN411 | reverse complement strand
CGCCGATGGTAGTGTGGAGCTTCTCCATGTGAGAGTAGGTCATCGTCAAGCTTCTATCCCAAAGCCCCGGTATGCCCAGCGCATGCCGGGGCTTTGCCTATTAGTGAAAGCCATAGATTTCGGGATTGCGTCCGAGGACGAGATCCCAACCGAATTGCTTGACGACCATAGAGCGTTGGAACCACCTGATCCCATCCCGAACTCAGCAGTGAAACGACGCATCGCCGATGGTAGTGTGGAGCTTCTCCATGTGAGAGTAGGTCATCGTCAAGCTTCTATCCCAAACCCCCGATTCGCCCAGGCGTGTCGGGGGTTTGTCTTTGCGCGCAAGAAAATTCGAGTCAGCGCACCGGCATAAAAAAGGCCACCCGAGGGTGGCCTTTTTGCATTCTGGAGCTGTTAGTCGCCGCGGTATTCGCAGCCACTGGTGCAGGTCTCGTGGATGCGGATGCGGGAGAGCTCCGGGAGCAGGGGCTTGAGCTGCTGCCAGATCCACTTGGCGAGGACTTCGCTGGTGGGGTTCTCCAGGCCGGGGATCTCATTGAGGTAGTTGTGGTCGAGCTGCTCGTAGAGTGGCTTGAAGATGGCCTTGAGCTCGGAGAAGTCGCGGATCCAGCCGGTATAGGGATCGGGCTCACCCTCGATGTAGATGGCCACGCGGAAGGAGTGACCGTGCAGGCGGCCGCACTTGTGGCCGGCAGGCACGTGAGGGAGCCGGTGCGCGGCTTCGAAGATGAATTCCTTGAAGATTTCCACTGAACAACGCTCTTGAAGTGACGGCCAGGCGACTGGCCAAAGCAGGAAAGCCATGATTCTACCAGCTCTCCGGCAGCCTGACCGAAAAGACAGATACTGCCGGACGAGCTAACGCCTCACTTGATTCCCAGTCGCTTGGCCAGGCGCAGCAGGTTGGCGCGGTCCAGGCCCAGCTCACGGGCAGCTGCCGCCCAATTCTGCTGGTGGCGCTCCAGGCTCGCGGTA
The DNA here is from genome assembly GCF_029871235.1 of Pseudomonas sp. BN411. Lineage (GTDB taxonomy): Bacteria > Pseudomonadota > Gammaproteobacteria > Pseudomonadales > Pseudomonadaceae > Metapseudomonas. Next base: position 65,108 of record NZ_SSOM01000072.1, on the reverse strand, counting down.
ATGAGTTGGCGTTGGTAGTGATCTACGGCCTCGCGCAGATCGCCAACCGCTTCAATGGCCGGTGCATCGACCAACTTGGTGGCGGGCGCCGGCTGGTTGCTGGGCAGGGCCAGGTCATTGGCGGTCAGGGTAAGGATGCGTGGACGCTCGGGGCAGGCTGCCAGGGCCTTCAGCGCCGCGCGGCCGATCAGGTGTTCCAGCTCCCGTACGTTGCCAGGCCAGTCGTAGCTGAGCAGGGCTGCCTGGGCATCCTGGCTGAGGCGCAGGCTGCGCAGGCCGAGCCTGGCGCGATTCTCTTCGAGGAAGAAGCCTGTCAGCAGCAGCACGTCACGGCCCCGTTCCCGGAGGGGAGGGACGCGCAAGGGGTAGACGCTGAGCCGGTGATAGAGATCGGCGCGGAAGCGGCCGGCCCGCACTTCTTCCGCCAGATCGCGGTTGGTGGCGGCAATTACGCGTACGTTCACTCGGTGTTCCCGGTCCGAACCCACCCGCTGCAGTTGCCCGCTCTGCAGCACCCGCAGCAGCTTGGCCTGGATCGCCAATGGCAGCTCGCCCACCTCATCGAGGAACAGCGTGCCTTCATCAGCCAGCTCGAACTTACCCTTGCGATCGTTCACCGCGCCGGAGAAGGCGCCGCGCACGTGGCCGAACAGTTCGCTCTCAACCAGGGTGTCGGGCAGAGCAGCGCAGTTGAGGCTGATCAACGGATATCGGGAGCGTAGAGACCGGGTATGGATGGACTGGGCCACCAGCTCTTTGCCGACGCCAGTTTCACCGCTGATCAGCACCGTGAGGTCACTTCCGCCCACCAGGTTGATCTCTTCCACCATTGCCTTATGGGTGGCGCTTTGCCCGATCATCTCCTGCGGACGGACCTGTCCGGCGGCCTGGCGATAGACCTCTGCCAGCTGCTGTTCGTCCTGCGCGCGACGGGTCAGGGTTTCCATGCGCTCAGCGGCTTTCACCGTTGCGGCAGCGAGGCTGGCGAAGCCTTCGAGGACGTCCAGGTCCTGCCCATCGAATCGCGATGGGTCCATGGCGTCCAGCGTCAACACACCCCAGGGCCGGTCATCCAGATAGAGGGGGCAGCCCATGCAATCGTGCACTTCCAGCTGCTCCTGGTGCCCTTCCACCAGGCCGTCATAGGGGTCCGGCAGGCCACAGTCGGCTGCGAAGCGGGTGACGCCGCGTTTCTCCATCAGAGCCTGCAGCCTTGGATGATCGGAAACCTTGAAGCGTCGCCCGAGCGTGTCCTGGCTGAGGCCGTCCACCGCCATCGGCACCAGCTGGTCGCCATCCAGGCGGAGCAGGGCGGTAGCGTCGCATGGCAGCAGGCCGCGCAGGGCCTCCAGCAGGCGGCGGTAGCGTTCGCGCTCAGGGAGTTCGCGGGACAGATCGCTGACCAGAGGGATCAGTGTCTGCAGGAAGGGATGAGTTGTCATTATGACTCCGGCATGTCGATATGACTCGATCGCTAGTGTAGTCAAAACAACATGTATAAATATAAGTAATTGATTTTAAAGGAATAAAAAGTTGGCACGAAATCTGGAATAGAACAGGCAGAAAGACCAACCCAGAAATTGGAGTCCTTATGCTCACTAGCCAACAACGTGCCATCGTCAAATCCACTGTCCCCCTGCTGGAGACCGGGGGCGAAGCGCTGACCAGTCACTTCTACAAGATCATGCTGGGTGAATACTCCGAAGTGCGCCCGCTGTTCAACCAGGCTCACCAGGCCAGCGGCGATCAACCGCGCGCCCTGGCAAACGGCGTACTCATGTATGCCCGCCACATCGACCAGCTCGAGGCTCTCGGCCCGCTCGTGGGCAAGATCATCAACAAGCACGTAGCACTGCAAGTGCTGCCTGAGCATTACCCGATTGTCGGTGCCTGCCTGCTGCGGGCCATCCGCGAAGTGCTGGGTGCCGAAGTCGCCACCGATGAAGTCATCGAAGCCTGGGCCGCTGCCTACCAGCAACTGGCCGACCTGCTGATCGGCGCTGAAGAGGAAATCTACGCCGCCAGTGCTTCTGCCAAGGGTGGCTGGCGTGGTGCCCGCTGGTTCCGTCTGGTGCGCAAGGAAGTGGAAAGCGCGGAAATCACCTCCTTCTACTTCGCTCCGGAAGATGGCAGCGAGCTTATGGACTTCATTCCGGGCCAGTACATCGGCCTGCGCCTCAACCTCGACGGTGAGGAAGTTCGCCGTAACTACTCCCTGTCGGCACTCGGCAATGGTCGCGAGTACCGCATCAGCGTCAAGCGTGAGGAGGGCGGTCGCGTTTCCAACTATCTGCATGACGAGTTCCACATAGGCGATCGCATCGAACTGTTCGCTCCGGCCGGTGACTTCGTCCTGCGCCCCGGTAGCAAACCCCTGGTGCTGATTACCGCCGGCGTCGGCATCACTCCGGCGCTGGCCATGCTGGAAGCCGCGCAAGATAGCGGTCGGCCGATCCACTTCATCCATTGCGCGCGCAATGGCGCGGTCCACGCGTTCCGCGACTGGATCGACGAGAAGGTGGCCGCCATCCCGCATCTGAGCCGTTTCTTCTGCTACAGCGAGCCGCATGCGGACGACCAGCCCGACGCCGAAGGTCTGCTGAGCCGCGAACAATTGGCCCAGTGGCTGCCCACAGAGCGCGACCTGGATGCCTACTTCCTCGGGCCGAAAGGCTTCATGTCCCAAGTGAAGAAGCACCTGCGCGAGCTGGGCGTACCCGAGCGTCAGTGCCACCACGAGTTCTTTGGACCGGCCGGCGCCCTGGAGGCCTGACCACAGCCGCCCGGCGCCAAGGTGGCGCCGGGTCTTCACGCGAGGAGTGCAAGATCATGACCAGTCTGTTCGGATGCCCCCAGCGTTTGCTGCAACTGTCTCATCTGTTCCTCTGGACCGGCCTGTTCCAGCTCCTGCTGGGCATCGCCGGCGCTTACTACCTCGATGCCCACTTGGGCCTGCTCACGCTGATTGGTGCCCACGGCATGGTCATTCTGGGCCCGACCCTGATCAAGCTGGGCTATGTGATGCGCCTGACGGCTCTGTACCAGATGCGCAAGGAAGAAAGGGGGCTGGCCTGTGCAATTGCTTGATGCTTCTCGCGAACTGGCCATCCGTCCGATCTGGCGCCTGGGTTTCAGACCCTTCTTTCTATTCGGTACGGCCTTCGCTCTGTTGGCGGTGCTGATCTGGCTGGCGGCCCTTGATGGCCATGCAGCCTGGCAACCGGCCGGGGGCTGGCTGGCTTGGCATCGCCACGAAATGGTGTTCGGTTTCGGCGGCGCCATCATCGCCGGCTTCCTCTTGACTGCCGTACAGAACTGGACCGGCAACCCCGGTCTGCGTGGGCGCTCCCTGGCGATGCTGGCAATGTTCTGGCTGACCGCGCGAGCGGCCTGGTTGATGGGCGCCCCCCTGATGCTGGTCATTCCTCTTGAGCTGGCCTTCCTGCCCGCCGTCGCCTTCGTGATGGGACGCAGCCTCTGGCGTGTGCGCCAGCGTGGCAATTACCCGGTGGTGATAGTGCTGACCCTGCTGGCTGTGGCCGATGCGTTGGTGCTCTGGGGGCTGGCCGCTGGTGATGACGCATTGCAGCGTCAAGGCGTGCTGGCCGCGCTCTGGCTGGTGGCTGCGCTGATGGGGTTGATCGGTGGACGCGTAATTCCGTTCTTTACCCAGCGTGGCCTTGGGCGTGTTCAGCAGGTGAAGGCCTGGCCCTGGCTGGACTGGAGCATGTTGGTGGGTGGCGTGCTACTGGCCGCGAGCTTCGCCAGTGGCCTTGGGTTGCAGCACAATCCCTGGCTGGCGGGTCTTTGCATGCTGCTCGGTCTCGGCAATCTGCTGCGTCTGGCGCGCTGGTACGACGCCGGCATCTGGCATGTGACGCTGCTCTGGCCGCTGCACCTGGCGTTCGCCTGGTTGGCTGTAGCGCCGCTTGGGCTGGCGGCATGGAACCTGGGCATCCTGGCCAATCCGAGTCTGGCCCAGCACGCCTTGGGCGTCGGCGCCATGGGCGGCTTGATCCTGGCGATGATCGCCCGCGTAAGCCTGGGGCACAGCGGTCGCCCGCTGGAACCGCCCCGCGCAATGGGGGCGGCGTTCGCGCTGCTCAACCTGGGTGCTGCCGCGCGCGTGTTGCTACTGCCGATTGCCGGAAGCGCTGCGCTCTGGCTGGCCGCCATTTGCTGGGCCGCCGCGTTTGCGCTGTTCCTGCGGCATTACGCCGTGCTGCTCTGCACCCCGAGGGTGGACGGCAGGCCGGGTTGAGCCGGTTCCGGTTCGGTGGACGGACCGGTGCAGGCGCGCAGCAGTTCGCGCAGGTGGCGGGCGAGGTAATCCTGGAAGCGGGCGTCGTTCCAGTACTCCAGGTGGCTCAGTGGCGTGTGGCGGCGGAACCACGAACCCACCGCCATCGGCCGGTCTTCATGCACCACCGCGGCGTAGCCCTGCACCGGACGCAACGGGTAGCCCAGCAGGTCGGCCGGTGCGTAGACGTTCAGCCAGCGCGCCGACTGCGCCAGGCGTTCATCGAGGCAGTGCCCGGGAAAGCGAATCGGCTGCACTGGGTCATAGGCAAAGGTGAACAGCGGGATGTTGCAGCCAAAGGTGACCAGGCACGCCAGGGTTTCCATGGCCAGGAAGGGATCCCGTGGGCAGCTCGGTGTGGTGTTGAGCTTCTGCTGGTCCCAGATGTAGTTGGAGATGATGTGCCCTCCCAGAGAGTGGGCCAGCACCACCAGCGGGGTATTCGGTCCCACCTTTGCGCGCAAGGCGTTTAGGCCATTGCGCACGCTCTGGTGGACCTGCTCATAGGTGGTGTCGTACGCCTGGCTGACCTTGCGGTAACCGCTGGCGTCGCCGAGGAAGAGGGTGACCATGCGGCGCATCCAGCGCCAGCGAACCGGTTCCTGTTCGAGCTTCTCCAGGTAGGCCAGTTCGCGCTTGTCCAGCACGTTGGCCCAGTACAGCGACTGGAACGCGATGTCCGCCGCTTCCACGTCAAGCCGTTTGCGCAGGCCGCGAATCAGCCTCTGGGAAAAGGCGTGTTCACCCTCTGCATCCTTCGCGTCCTGTTGATTGCCGATGCCATGAATGATGGCAACTGCCAACTTCATCCCTGTACTCCCTTCGCTCCATGCGTCTCAGATCAGAGGCTTTGCAAGCGCTCTCCCAGCTTGCCGCTTTCCACCAATTCGAGGAACTCGTCGCCCAGGCGCTGGCTCTCGGCCATGGCCTTGCGCCAATAGCGCTCGCGCCCGGCGTCGTCGCCGAGATAGCGCTTGAAATCCTTGCGGTCTGGCAGTTTGCCATGAGGCAGTGTGGCGAGATACTCGCGCGAAGGGGAAATCAGCAACACGTCCTGCAGGCGCTCGGCATCGCCTTTGCGCCAGGGCAGGCCCTTGTCGAACCAGCCTGGCACCACTTTGTCCGTGAAATGCGGGTAGAGCACCACGCCGCCCGGGTTGTAGGGCAGGTCCAGGTGGTAGTCGAGCAGGCCACCGTCGCGGTAGGTGCCGGGGCCGGCGCCGGGAATGTCACGCACGCCTTCCATCACCATGGGAATCGAGCCCGACGCCAGCAGGGCGTGGCGCAGGTTGCTGGTATCCAGCGCGTGGTAGTGCGAAGGGAAGTCGGACAGCGGCGCCAACGGCGGGGCCTGGCGGGCATCGTGGAGGATGACGCGTTCGAAGTGTTTCGCCAGGTGTGGACGGCCGAGGAGATTGCTGCCGATCACCGACGACAGACCGAGGCCCAGGGCGCCACGGCGGTCGTGGGCGAGCAGGCCGTGGCTCTTCACCACCACCACGTTGAGGCGGTAGTTGGGGTTGGACAGCACATGGGCGTCGTGGCCCTGAAGCAGGTCTTCCAGCATCAGGCCGCACAGGCGGCTGACTTCCGCCATGCTCACGCCCTTGGGGAAACGCTGGCTGGTATAGAGCTCGCCCAGGCGGCGGATGCCGTCGGCGGCGTCCGGCAGGCAGGCGCTGGCAAAGCGCCAGGAGCCAATGGAAGCGCCGATCAAGGCGCGCTCGCGCGGCGCGCGTGGTAGCCAATCGCCGAACAGCGCCAGATCAAGTCCCTGGATGCCCAATGCCTTGGGGCCGCCCGCCGCGCCCGGCAGGATGCCGACGTCGGCCGGCTTCAGACCTTGCCCGCGAATGTGGGCGAGGGCGCGGCGTCCGGCACGCAGGGTGAGGGCGGGAAACTTGATCTGGATGGCGCTCATGCGGGGCTCCTGAAGGCAAGGCAGCGATTATAGTTGCGACCCCGTCAAGGCCAAGCTTCTTCAGGGTATGAATGATCCTTCCCAAGTCTTAAGGCGAATTCAGCTTCAATTAAGTCGTCCTCGGTATCTTGCTCCCATCGAAAGCACACAAGCTCCCAAGGAGATGACCCCCATGAAGAAACTCGCTGCCCTGTTCGCCGTGACTGCTCTCGCCGCCACCGCTGGTATCGCCCAGGCCCGTGACCTCGGCCCGGACGAGGCTCTGAAGCTGCGTGATGCCGGCACCATCCAGTCGTTCGAGAAGCTCAACGCCGCGGCGCTGGCCAAGCACCCTGGCGGCACCATCAACGAAACCGAGCTGGAAGAGGAATACGGCCGCCACATCTACCAGGTAGAGCTGCGTGATGCCCAGGGCGTGCAGTGGGATCTGGAGCTCGACGCCACCAACGGCCAGATCCTCAAGGATCACCAGGACGACTGATGCGCTGGATCCTTCGCTACAGTGGGATCGTTGCCCTAGTCCTGGCCATTTTCGCCCTTGAGGCGGTGGCCAGGGACCTGGACCAGGACGAGGCCCTGAAGCTCCGCGAAGAGGGCGTCATCATGCCGCTCGACCAACTCTTGCGCAGTGCCCTGGGGCTCTACCCCGGGGCGCGGCTGCTGGAGGCCGAGCTGGAAGAGGAAGATGACGTCTACATTTACGAGGTTGAGCTGGTCACTGCCGATGGCACCGTGCGAGAGCTGGAACTGGACGCCCGCGACGGGCGAATTCTGAAGGATGAGGAAGACGACTGATGCGGTTGTTGCTGGTAGAGGACCATGTACCCCTGGCCGATGAGCTGACCACCAGCCTCGGCCGCCAAGGCTATGCCGTGGATTGGCTGGCCGATGGCCGCGACGCATTGCACCAGGGGGCCAGCGAACCTTATGACCTGATCATCCTGGACCTGGGCCTGCCCGGTAAGCCCGGGCTCGAAGTGCTGCAGGAATGGCGCGCGGGCGGACTGGCGACGCCGGTGCTGATCCTGACTGCACGCGGCTCCTGGGCGGAACGCATTGAGGGCCTCAAGGCCGGCGCCGACGACTACCTGACCAAACCCTTCCATCCCGAAGAGCTGGCCCTGCGCATCCAGGCGCTGCTGCGTCGTGCCCATGGGCTGGCTAACCAGCCGCAACTGGAAGCGGCCGGCCTGCAACTGGACGAAGGGCGCCAGTGCGTCAGTCGCAATGGCGAGGAAGTCCAGCTGACCGCCGCCGAGTTCCGCCTGCTGCGCTACTTCATGTTGCATCCCGGCCAGCTCCTGTCGAAGAGCCACCTTGCCGAACACCTCTACGACGGCGAGACCGAGCGGGATTCCAATGTGATCGAGGTGCACGTCAATCATCTGCGTCGCAAGCTCGGGCGCGAAGTCATCGAGACGCGAAGAGGGCAGGGCTACCGTTTCACCGGTGAGGGCCGATGAGGTCGATCCAGCGCCGGCTCAGCCTGGGGCTGATCGGCGTTCTGCTGCTGGTGGGGTTGGCCCTGGCCCAGACCAGTCTCTGGCTGTTCGATCTCGGCTTGCGGCGCTATCTGGCCGAGGGCATGCGCAGCGAAGCCGAGTTGCTGCTGGGAGCGCTGGTGCGTGGCCCCAACGGCATCCAGCTGGACGAGAAACGTCTCAACCCCGCCCATCAACAGCCCTATTCGGGCCGCTATTTCATCATCGAACTGGACGAGGAGCCCTGGCGTTCCCGTTCCCTCTGGGATGCCGAGCTGCCCATGCCGTCGCAGAAGGGGCTCGCTCCGCAATTGTTGCCGGGGCCGGATGAGCAGGAGCTGCTGGCCTGGCGCGGCGACTACAAGCGCTTTGGCCGCCAGGTGCGCATTGTCGTCGCGCAGGATTACACCCCGATTCTGGAAAGCTTCCGTCGCGTGCAGTGGACGGGCTTTGCCCTGGGCGCGGCGGGCCTGTTGCTGATTCTCGCCCTGCAGCGCATTACCGTGCGCCGGGCATTGCGTCCATTGGAGGACGTTCGCCAGCAGATCGCCCAGCTGCAGCAGGGGCAGCGCAGCGAACTGGACAACCGGGTGCCCGAGGAGCTGGAGCCGCTGGTAGCGCAGATCAACCATCTGCTCAGCCATACCGAAGACACCCTCAAGCGCTCCCGCAATGCCCTGGGCAATCTCGGCCATGCGCTGAAAACTCCTCTGGCCGTGCTGGTCAGCCTGGCCGACCGCGAAGAGCTGCGCGACCAGCCCGAGCTGCGCGAAACCTTGCGTGAACAGCTGGAGCAGATCCAACAGCGCCTGGGGCGTGAGCTGGGCCGTGCGCGCCTGGCTGGCGAGGCGTTGCCGGGTGCCCATTTCGACTGTGCCGAGGAGTTGCCCGGCCTGTTCAATACCCTGGCGATGATCCACGACCGTGGGCTGGATCTGGACTGGGACGCCCCCGAAGGGCTGCGCCTGCCCTGGGACCGGGAAGACCTGCTGGAGCTGCTCGGCAACCTGTTGGACAACGCCTGCAAGTGGGCGGAAACCCAGGTCAACCTCACCATTCGCGGCGGGGAGGGCGGCTACAGCCTGATGGTGGACGACGATGGTCCGGGCATAGCCGAAGACAAGCGGGAGGAGGTCATCGGCCGTGGCGCACGACTGGATGAGCAGGTGGCAGGACACGGCCTGGGGCTCGGCATCGTGCGCGACATCGTCGAATCCTGGAATGGCCGTCTTAGCCTTCAGGAAAGCCCGCTGGGAGGCTTGCGGGTGCGCATCGAGCTCCCGGCAACATTGGCATCGTAGGGCGCGCTTTTTCTGTGGGGGCGATTTCAATCGCCAAGCGGAGCGAAGGTGCGCCCTTCAACCTCGATGGGGCAGCTGCGCTGCCCTTGGCGAGAAAACATCCACGTTCGTAGAACGTGGACTTGCTTTTGGCCCCCTATAAGGGGGCATCTCGGAGTAGGCTGGCCAATCGTAGCTCGGCTGCAATCCGGGAGCGGCGGTGGTATAGCCCCGGATTTCATCCAGGCTACGGACTGCTGGCTGCCGCATAACCTCCGTAGGATGGGT
>NZ_SSOM01000072.1:0-55788 GCF_029871235.1 Pseudomonas sp. BN411 | reverse complement strand
GTGGAGCGGAGCGATACCCATGCGGACAGAGCTGATGGGTATCGCAAGCTCCACCCATCCTACGAACTGGATGAGCAGGTGGCGGGACACGGCCTGGGACTTGGCATCGTGCGCGACATCGTCGAATCCTGGAATGGCCGTCTTAGCCTTCAGGAAAGCCCGCTGGGAGGCTTGCGGGTGCGTATCGAGCTCCCGGCAACAACGGCATCGTAGGGTGCGCTTTTTCTGTGGGGGCGATTTCAATCGCGAAGCGGACCGAAGGTGCGCCCTTCAACCTCGATGGGGCAGCTGCGCTGCCCTTGGCGAATGAATTCGCCCCCACATGCATTTTCAGCGCAGCCAGCGAGATACGCGTTGCAGCACGAGCTGACGGCGCGTCTCCCAGTCACCCTCGACCACTTCATATCGCTGGCCGGTTCTCTCCAGCCAGCTGCGGCAATCCTCAAAGAAGGCCATGCGCTCCGCCAGGTCCGGCTGGCAGCGTTGGCCATCGTCTACCCATTCCACCTGCTGGGGGCTCAGCAGCAGATGCAGGTCATAACGGCGCGCCAGCAGTTCGCGCTCCAGCCAGTCTGGGCAGTCGTTGAACAGCTTGCGGCTCCAGAGGATGTTGCTGAGCAGATGCGTATCGAGGATCAGCAGGGGCGGCGCTTCGGAACGGGCCTGGTCTTCCCATTCGAGCTGGCCACGGGCGATGGCCGGAATGTCGGCGTAGCAGGTGTCGCGCTGCTCGCGATCGATGAAATGACGGACGTACTCGCCCACCAGCAGGCCGCCGAATTCGGCCTGGATCGCCGCCGCCAGCCAACTCTTGCCGCTGGATTCAGGCCCTGTCAGCACCAGTACCTTCATGCAGCAGCCGGCTCAAGCTCACGCCGCCAAGTACGCCAACCCTGCACGGCCAGCAGGGTGAAGAGCCCGTAGAGCGCGGCAGTGAGATACAGCTCCTTGCTGAGGAACAACCCCACGAACAGCACGTCCACCACTATCCAGAGCAGCCAGCACTCCAGGCGTTTGTGCGCCATCCAGAACTGGGCCACCAGGCTGAAGGCAGTGAGCGCAGCGTCCCACCAGGGCGCGGCGGCATCGGTCCAGTTCGCCATGGCGTAGCCCAGCGCAAGGCTGCCGAGGGCGCCCGCCAGCAGGCCAAGACCCAGTGATTTCACGCTCAGGCGGCTGACCTGGCGGCCATCGTGCTGGGCGCCACCCCGAGTCCATTGCCACCAGCCGTACAACTGCAGGCCGGCGTAGACCAGTTGCAGGAGCATGTCCGAGTACAGCTTCACTTCGAAGAAGATCCAGCTGTACATCAGCACCATTACCAGGCCGATGGGCCAGCACCAGAGGTTCTGTCTGACGGTGAGCCAGACGGCCAGTACGCCCAGGCTGGCGGCGACGAGTTCGAGAGGGGACACCTTGCCGATTCCGTGTAGGAAAACCGCCGATTGTAGCGGCTCCCTCCGGTTTCGGCTGGATTGCGGTTACACGCGGAACTGACCCAGCAGGTGGTTCAGTTGCTCGGCCAGTTGCCCGAGACGCTGGCTGGCGCCGGTGGTCTGCTCGGCGGCGCTGGCGCTGTTGTGGGCGAGACCAGCGGCCTGGGTGACGTTCTGGTTGATGTCTTCCACCACGTGGGATTGCTGCAGCGTGGCGCTGGCGATGGAGGCGTTGAGACCGGTGAGGTTACGCAGCGCCTGGGCGATCTGCGCCAGGCTCTCACCGGCCTGGCTGGCCTGGTCCACTGTGGCGCGGGACGCCCGGCTGCTTTCGTCGATGACCTGGACTGCCGCCTCGGAGTTCTGCTGCAGGCGCTCGATCATGGTCTGGATTTCCGCCGTGGATTTCTGCGTGCGCTGGGCCAGCAGGCGGACTTCATCGGCCACCACCGCGAAACCGCGCCCCTGTTCGCCGGCGCGCGCGGCTTCTATGGCGGCGTTCAGTGCCAGCAGGTTGGTTTGCTCGGCAATGGAGCGGATCACTTCCAGCACGCTGCCGATCTGGGCGCTTTCCTGGGCCAGTGTCCGGATCACTTCCACCGCCTTGGTGATGGTGGAGGAGAGCTGGTCGATCTGCCGCAGGCTGCTGTCGATGTTGTCATGCCCCTGGCGCGCCTGCTCCTCGGCGTGGCGCACTTCGCTGGCGGCATGCTCGGCGTTCTTCGCCACGTCCTGCACGCCGTAGGTGACCTCGTTGATGGCGGTGGCCACCTGCTCCATCTGCAGGGATTGTTGCTCGCTCTGGCGCAGGCCTTGGCTGGCGATGCCGTCCAGGTTGCTGGCGGCCTGGTCGAGGGCGTTGGCGGCGTCCAGGGATTGGCGGATCACGCCGCGCAGCTTGCCGGTGAAGGCGTTGAAGTGACTGCCAAGGGCAGTGATCTCGTCACGGCCGTGGGTGTCCAGATTGCTGGTGAGGTCGCCTTCGCCGCTGGCGATGTTGGCCATGGCGGACACCACCTCGTCCAGCGGCCGGGTGATGCTGCGCGCGATGAGGATGACCAGCAAGGCCATGACGATGGCGATGGCCAGTCCCACCGCGGAGGCGCGAATGGCCTGAGCGCGGAACTCGGCCTGCATGTCGTCGATGTAGATGCCCGAGCCGATCACCCAGCCCCAGGGGGCGAACAGCTGGACGTAGGACACCTTGGGCACCGGGTCGCTGGCGCCCGGCTTGGGCCAGCGGTAGTGAACCAGGCCCGCGCCGTTTGCCTTGGCTACTTGCACCATCTCGTTGAACAGCGCTTTGCCGTCCGGGTCCTTGTAGCCGGAGAGGTCCTGTCCCTCCAGCTTGGCGTTGGTCGGATGCATGACCATGCGTGGGGTCAGGTCGTTGATCCAGAAGTAGTCGCCCTTGTCGTAGCGCAGCGCACGCACCGCCTGCATGGCCTGTTTCTGCGCCTCTTCGCGGGTCAGGGTGCCTGCGGATTCCTGGGCCTGGTAGTACTGCAGCACGCCGGCGGCGGTCTCGACCACGTGGCGCGTCTTCTGCTCCTTGCCCTGATAGAGGTCGTTGTAGATCTGCTGCAGCATCAGCACGCCGAGGGTGACCAGCATGAAAACCGCGACTATCAGGATCAGCCAGAGACGGCGGCTGATCGGCAGGTTGCGCAAGCTGTGCATGGGGCGGGAACTCCTGGTTTCTTGTTATTGACTGCGTGCCGGAAGCAGAGCAGGCCGGCTGGCCGTTTTCAATCAGCCTTTAGCCGCGATTTCCAGATGGCTCTCTGTTAGCATTTCGGCGCTTCGGGGCAAAGCTGAAGGCTCATTCGTCCCCGGAACCTGGTCGCTGGTGCTCGGCCTCATCGCCGAACGGCACGCTCGCAGCGCCTGCTACCTGCATATTCGTAACGAAAAGGCCGCCAGAAGAGCGCGCCTCAGGGGAGAGTTTCGATGGATTTGTGGACGGCCTTGCAGGCCATCATTCTGGGGGTTGTCGAGGGCCTGACGGAGTTCCTGCCGATCTCCAGTACCGGCCACCAGATCGTGGTCGCGGACCTGCTGGGCTTCACCGGTGAGCGGGCGATTGCCTTCAACATCATCATTCAGCTGGCGGCCATCCTCGCGGTGGTCTGGGAATACCGGCGGAAAATCCTCGACGTCGTAATCGGCCTGCCGACCCAGCGCAGCGCCCGGCGTTTCACCGTCAACCTGCTGGTGGCGTTCTTCCCGGCGGTGATCCTCGGCGTCGCCTTCTCCGACCTGATCCACCACTACCTGTTCAACCCCATTACCGTGGCGTCCGCCCTGGTGGTCGGCGGCGTAGTCATCCTCTGGGCGGAACAGCGCCAGCACCAGGTGCAGGCCGAAACCGTCGACGAAATGACCTGGAAGCACGCCCTCAAGGTTGGCTGCGCCCAGTGCCTGGCGCTAGTACCGGGTACTTCGCGCTCCGGTGCCACCATCATCGGCGGCCTGCTGTTCGGCCTCTCGCGCAAGGCGGCCACCGAGTTTTCCTTCTTCCTCGCCATGCCGACCATGGTCGGTGCTGCGGTCTACTCGGGCTACAAGTACCGCGACCTGTTCCAGCCGAGCGACCTGCCGGTGTTCGCCCTGGGTTCCGTGGTGTCGTTCGTCTTCGCCATGATCGCTGTGCGCAGCCTGCTGAAGTTCATCGGTAGCCACAGCTACGCGGCGTTCGCCTGGTATCGCATCGGCTTCGGCCTGCTGATCCTGGCGACCTGGCAGTTCGGCATGATCGACTGGTCCACCGCACAGGGTTGATCGCAGCGGTTGCCCTGAAGGCGCGCCATAGGGCGCGCCTTTTGCGTTTCAGGGGGCGGGAAATTCGAGGATGAAGCGCGTCCAACCGTTGGCGGATTCGCAGCGAATCTCACCGCCGTGGGCGCGCACGATGGAGCGGGTGATGGCCAGGCCCAGGCCGGCATGCTCGCGACCCTCGCGGCGCGCGGGGTCGGCGCGGAAGAAGCGATCGAACAGTCGCGGCAGCAATTCCGCGGGGACTTCCGGGCCGCTGTTGGCCACCGTCAGGCTGAGCCCGCGGGCATCGCTGGCCAGGTTCATTTCGATGCGTCCGCCTTCCGGGGTGAAGCGCAGGGCGTTGTCCAGCAGATTGGAAAGGGCACGGCGCAACATATCGCGGTCAGCGCTGAGCCGGGCTTCGCCACTGCGGCTCATGGTCACCTGGCGGTCCTCGGCCAGGGGGCTGAAGTAGTCCAGCAGGGTGTCCAGCTCGGCGGCCAGCGCCAAGGGCTCGCGACGGGTCGCCAGCAGGCCGTGCTCGGCCTTGGCCAGGAACAGCATGTCGCCGACCATCTGGGCCAGGCGCTGGAGCTCTTCCAGGTTGGAGTGGAGGGTTTCGCGATATTCGTCCATGCCGCGATCCTGGCTGAGGATCACCTGGGTCTGGGTCAGCAGGTTCGACAGCGGCGTACGCAACTCGTGGGCGATGTCGGCGGAGAAGGCGGAAAGCCGCTGGAAGGCGTCGTCCAGCCTGCCCAGCATCGCATTGAAGGCGCGCACCAGTTCCACCAGCTCCTGGGGGACCTGATCGTCGGCCAGGCGGGTGGTCAGGGAGCTGGCGGAAACCCCGGCGGCTACCTCGGCCATACGGTGCAAGGGGCGCAGGCCATTACGCGCAGCCCACGCGCCGAGCAGGGCGGTGGCCAGGGCGGAGAGCCCTACGGTGAGCCAGATCAGCCGCTGCATGCGTTCGAGAAAGTGCTGGTGATGGGTGATGTCCAGAGCCAGTGCCAGCCGTGGCGAAGCTGGGTCTTCCGGTCGCAGCGGCGCGCTCAGCACCCGGTAGTCGGTGCCATCCTGCTGCCAGTCATGGAGCCCATCACGAGCCGGCGCGCGTAGGCCGTCAGCACTGTTGAACCAGTAGCTGCCATCGCGGCTCTCCAGTCGCAGGGTGAGATCCGGGTGCAGGCGTAGTTCGGCTTGCAGGGCTTCCAGCCGAGGCGCCAGGGTGGCGGGACCGTCGACGCCGTTGACCAGGGCGCGGAAGGCTTCCAGGCGGATTTCCAGCAGTTGCTGGTCGAGTTCGATGAAGTGCGCTTCGCTGGCGCGGCTGAACAGCACCCCGGCGATCAGCGAGACGGCAGCGGTGCAGGCGGCGAACAGCAGGCCCAGGCGGGCGGTGAGGGAAAGTCCGCGCATCAGCCTTCGCGTGCCTCCAGCACGTAGCCCATGCCGCGCACGGTATGGATCAGCTTGGTGGGGAAATCGTCGTCCAGCTTTGCCCGCAGCCGGCGGACGGCCACTTCGATGACATTGGTTTCACTGTCGAAGTGCATGTCCCAGACCTCAGCTGCGATCAGCGTCTTGGGCAGCACTTCGCCATGGCGGCGCAGGAGGAATTCCAGCAGGGCGAATTCCTTGGTGGTGAGGTCGATGCGCTGGCCGCCGCGTTCGACCCGCCGACTCAACAGGTCGAGGTGCAGGTCGCCCAGGTCCAGACTGGTTTCCTGGGGGGCGCTGGCGCCACGGCGGAGGAGGGTGCGCACGCGGGCGAGGAGTTCGGCGAAGGCGAAGGGCTTGATCAGGTAGTCGTCGGCGCCCAGTTCCAGGCCATGGACGCGTTCTTCCACGGCGTCCCGCGCGGTCAGGAACAGCACCGGAACCTGCAGGCCGGCGTGGCGCAGGCTGCGCAGCACCTGCCAGCCGTCGAGGCCGGGGAGCATCACGTCGAGGATGATCAGGTCGTAGCCGCCGGCGAGCGCCAGGTCTCGACCTTCGAGGCCGTTGGTGGCGAGGTCCGCGGCCAGGCCGGCTTCGGTCATCCCCTGGCGCAGGAACTGGCCGGTCTTGGGTTCGTCTTCGACTATCAGTAACTTCATGGGTGGCTCATCGTTCGAATTGCTGCTTTATACCGCGCCGACAGGATGGGCTGGGCAAGCTGACAAAGTTGTAATGCAGCGGCGCCGTTGGTGCGGTGGATTTTTCAGCAGCCGGACAGCTGTATACAATTGCCCGATTTCCGCATTTTCAGGTCCACCCGCCCATGCATCATCCCGCCGAACAATCGCCGCTGGGCAAGTCCAGCGAGTACGTCAGCACTTATAGCCCGGAGCTGCTGTTCCCCATTTCCCGTGTGACCAAGTGGAGCGAGCTGGGGCTGACCGCTGCGACCTTGCCGTATCAGGGCGTGGACTTCTGGAACTGCTACGAGCTGTCCTGGCTGACGCCGTCCGGCAAGCCGGTGGTGGCGATCGGTGAATTCGCGATTCCGGCCGATTCGCCGAACATCATCGAGTCCAAGTCGTTCAAGCTCTACCTCAACTCGCTGAACCAGTCCGTCTACACCAGCGCTGCTGAGCTGGAGCAGGTGCTGGCGCGGGACCTTAGTGGGGCGGCTGGCGCTCCGGTTGCGGTGCGGGTGCGCAGCCTGGCGGAGGTGGAGGCCGAAGGCGTTGCGGCGTCTGCGGGCATCTGCATCGATGAACTTGAAGTAGCGATCAACCGTTATGAGCATCCGCAGCCTGAGCTGCTACGTGCCGACGACGGCCAGGTGGAGGAAGCACTTCACAGCCATCTGCTGAAGTCCAACTGCCCGGTTACCGGTCAGCCGGACTGGGGCACAGTGGTGGTGGAGTACCGCGGTGCGAAGCGCCTCGATCACGCCAGCTTCCTGGCCTACCTGATCAGCTTCCGCCAGCATGCTGACTTCCATGAGCAGTGCGTTGAGCGCATTTTCCTCGACCTCAAGCGCCTGCTGGAGCCGGAGCTGCTCAGCGTTCATGCCCGCTACGTCCGTCGCGGTGGCCTGGACATCAACCCCTACCGCAGCACCCACCCTGTCCAGCCGGACAATCGCCGCCTGGTACGGCAGTAACGAAAACCCCGACGTGAAGTCGGGGTTTTTTCTTGTGCTCGGCCTCAGATGCCCATGTTGGCAAGGCTCTGCATGATGTTCCGCAAGGTCCCGGCCAGGGTGGGGTGACGGGTTTCGAAGCGCTCGACGGCCAGGTTGACCCCATCCACCAGAGTGGCGTCCGGCGCCATGGCGGCATCCTGGGCCAGGCGCAGTTCGATTTCCTGCATCAACTCGATCAGCGATGCGCGTTCCTCCGCATCCAGCGGTGGTTCCTGGGCCAGCTGGTCGCGCAGTTGTTGCAGTTGCTGCTGCAGGCGTTCAGGCATGTCTTTCTCCCTATGCGAATGTCTCAGGAGTGGACCCGTTGAAGCATTCAAAGGTCCCTCATGCCTTAGAGATTAATCCAGCCTGGTCAGGCCTGCCTGATTCGGATCAAGCCTGAAACAAATGTACCGGGCTCAGGGCTTTTCGCCCTTCTCGCGGCGGTGGGCGAGGTCCGCCAGGCAGGGCGCCAGCTCGCCCAGATGGTCGATCACCGAATGGGCGCCCAGGCGGTAGAGTTCCAGGGTGGCGGCGGCGCGCAGGCGATCGCGTTCGCTGCCTTCCAGGGCGTGCCAGTCTGCTGGTGCAAGGCCGCACAGGGGGCCGCTGGCGGCGAGGCCAATGGTCCATAGGCCCGCATTCAGGCCGGCCTGCAGCAGGCGAGGGTTGGCACTGATCAGGACGCAACCTTCCAGGCGTGCAACGCCCAGCCCAGCCAGTGCCTGCCAGCAGCTGTCCGGCGCCGGCCAGGGGCGTGCGCCATTGATCTCGCTACCGCCTAGCCAGGCGGGTAGGGGAGTGGCGAGGCGCCAGTTGGCCGGGGTGGGGAGTTCGTCGAGCCAGGCGCAGGGCACCTGGGCGCCGCCCATCAGGTTGGCCAATTCTTCGAGGTCAGTGACGGCTTCGGCGTGTTCCCCGGCGGCATCCAGCAGTTGCTGCTGAAAGGCCTGGAACATTTCTTCGCTGGCGGAGCTGCCAAGGGCGTGGTCGAGGGCGGCGCGAGGGGGCCGGGCGGCGGCTTCGGCCAGTTGGGTAGTTGGGAGGTCCGGCAGCAATCGGCTCAGGGCCAGCGGCAGGGTTCGGGCACCGAAATCCACCAGGCAGCCGGAAAGGCCGAAGAGGATGGCGGTGAAGGCGGGCGGTTGGCTGTGGGGCATCTGCGTCGTCCTGACGAGGTCTGGCGCAGGCTAACCGCCCTGGATGACAGCGAGGTTACTGCCGCTTGCCAGCGCCCATGACCAGGCGCAGATCGTCCGGCACCGGTACGGAACTGTCGGTGGCGTGGTCGATCCATACCAGCTTGCAATGGCCTTCGCCATAGAGCGTCGCAGGGTCTTCCAGGGTGCTCAGGCGGTGCTCCACCACCAGGCTGCTATTGCCCACCGGGCCCGCACGGAGCTCGATGACCACGGTGGCGGGGTGCACCACGGGTTTGAGGTAGGTGTGCAAGGTCTGCAGCACCACGGGGCCTTGGGGCACGTTGTTCATGGCGATGCCGAGGCTCTCGAACCAGGCGACCCGGGCTTCTTCCAGGTACTGGATGTAGAGGGTGTTGTTGACGTGACCGTAGCTGTCCATATCGCCCCAGCGAACGGGGATGTGGGCAATATGAAGCAAGGTTTTTTCCGGCATGCTGGCTGTCCGCTATGCTACCCAGTGTGTGCGATGGCCTTATACTGCGCGCCTTTGATGGGGCGGCGGGCCGCCACACTACTTTTCTCAAGGAGAGTCTGCAATGCAATTGATCGGTGCTCGGTGGCTCGATCGTCTGGGTCGAGTTCTGGCCTGCGTCACCCTGGCGGTTCTGCCCGTCGCAGCGAACGCCGCGGAGGAAGACCCCTGGGAGGGCTTCAACCGTGCGATGTTCCGCTTCAACGACACCCTCGACACCTATGCGCTGAAACCCGTCGCCCAGGGCTACCAGGCGGTAACCCCGCAGTTCCTCGAAGACGGCGTCCACAATGTCTTCAGCAACATCGGCGACGTGGGTAACCTGGCCAACGACCTGTTCCAGGCCAAGTTCCACAATGCTGGCGTGGACACCAGCCGCCTGGTGTTCAACACCACCTTCGGCCTGCTGGGCTTCTTCGACGTGGCCACCCACATGGGGCTGCAGCGCAACGACGAAGATTTCGGCCAGACCCTGGGCTACTGGGGCGTGGACAGCGGTCCCTACCTGGTAATTCCGTTCCTCGGCCCGAGCACCGTGCGTGACGCCGGCGGCAAGGTCCCGGATTCCTTCCTGGAGCCTTACCCCTACATCGACCACGTGCCGACCCGCAACGTGACCCGTGCCGTCGATGTGGTGGACACCCGCGCCAGCTTGCTGTCGGCGGAGAAGCTGATTACCGGCGACAAGTACATCTTCATTCGCAACGCCTACCTGCAGAACCGCGAGTTCAAGGTGAAGGACGGCGAAGTGGAAGACGACTTCTAAGTCCGGCACTCTTTGCTGCGACATGAAAAAGGCGACCCCAGGGTCGCCTTTTTCGTTTCCGGCCATTGCCGCTAGCGCATGTCGAGAATGGCCAGCCCGAGCGTGTGGCGGCCGTTGCTGCCTTCGCCGATCCGCACCACTTCGGCATCGGCTTCCAGCCCCTTGAGGGCATTGTGCTCGGAAGGAATGAGCACGCGGACCCGGTCGCCCACCGCCAGCGCGATATCCACTTCGAGTTGCATGCCGCTGCTGGAGAGGTCTAGACAAAGGACGGGGTATTGCTGGCCAGCGTGTTCCAGGATGGCCTTGGTCTGTACCTGCATCCTGATGAAATCGCGCTTCTCGCTGTAGTGGCGGTCGTCCAGACTCACGCGCTGATCCTCTTGTCGTCGTGCGGGGTGGCCGAACCTCTTATAACTTCCGGCGATTTAGGGTGTAAAGGCAGAGTTCAGCGCGCGGCGCAAGCTTGAATCGCCCTGCGGATGGGAGTACCGTCTGCGCCGTAAAGCGAACCCCCGTACTCGTGCTCGGGCCTTAGGTCGGGTGCTACAACAACCCATCCCTGGCGCCGTTTGCCTGGATAATCCATGCACAATCCCAGTGCCAAGCTGCTGATTATTGATGACGACGAGGTAGTGCGCGCAAGCCTCGCGGCCTATCTGGAAGACAGTGGATTCAGCGTTCGGCAGGCCAGCAACGGCCTGCAAGGGCTGCAGGTTTTCGAGCAGGAGCGCCCGGATCTGGTGATCTGCGACCTGCGCATGCCTCAGGTCGATGGCCTGGAACTGATCCGTCGCATTTCCGAACTGGAAGCAGAAACCCCGGTAATCGTGGTCTCCGGCGCTGGCGTCATGAGCGACGCGGTCGAAGCCCTGCGCCTGGGTGCAGCCGACTACCTGATCAAGCCCCTGGAAGACCTGGCCGTTCTCGAGCACTCGGTGCGCCGCGCGCTCGACCGCTCGGCCCTGCGCCTTGAGAACCGTCGCTACCGGGAAAAGCTCGAAGCCGCCAACCGCGAACTGCAAGCCAGCCTGCACCTGCTGCAGGAGGACCAGAACGCCGGGCGCCAGGTGCAGATGAACATGCTGCCGGTGACGCCCTGGGAAGTGGATAGCCTGCGTTTCGCCCACCAGATCATCCCGTCTCTGTACCTTTCCGGTGACTTCGTCGACTACTTCCGCGTGGACGAGCGCCGGGTAGCGTTCTACCTGGCGGATGTGTCCGGGCACGGCGCGTCGTCGGCCTTCGTGACCGTGCTGCTCAAGTTCATGACTACGCGCCTGCTCTACGAGTCCCGGCGCAATGGCATGCTGCCCGAGTTCAAGCCTTCCGAGGTACTGGGGCATATCAACCGCGGCCTGATCAACACCAAGCTGGGCAAGCACGTGACCATGCTCGGTGGGGTGATAGACGAGGAAAGCGGCAAACTGACGTACAGCATCGGCGGGCATTTGCCCCTGCCGGTGCTCTATAGCGAGGGCAAGGCCTCCTACCTGACCGGTAAGGGGCTGCCGGTGGGGCTGTTCGAGGAGGCGAGCTATGATGACCAGATCATCGATTTGCCGTCGTCCTTCAGCCTGACCTTGCTCTCGGACGGGATCTTGGACCTTTTGCCCGGCGAGACCCTCAAAGATAAGGAAGCCGCACTGCCAAAGATGGTTTGTGAGGCAGGTGGCAGTCTGGATGGCTTGCGACAAGTATTTGGACTGGCCAGCCTGGGCGAGATGCCGGATGATATCGCCTTGCTGGTGTTGAGCAGGAACCTTGCATGAGTACCGGTAAAATCCAGTTTGCCGAGCAGGATGGGACCTTTGTCCTGAAGTTCGTCGGAGAAATCCGCCTGACCCTGTGTTCGGCCCTGGATGCGACCATTGAAAAGATCTTCTCGGCGCTGAATTTTTCGGCGATCGTGATTGACCTGACCGAAACCCAGAGTATCGACAGCACCACCCTCGGCCTGCTGGCCAAGCTGTCGATCCTTTCGCGGCAGAAGGTGGGCCTGTTGCCCACGGTAGTGACCACCCACCCCGATATCACCCGGCTGCTGCAGTCGATGGGATTCGATCAGGTGTTCAACATTGTCGGGAGACCGGTTCCCTGCCCGGAAAGCCTCGAGGACCTGCCGCCGCAGGATCAGACGGAGGAGGTCGTCCGCACCAAGGTGCTGGAGGCCCACCGCATCCTTATGGGACTCAACGAGTCCAATCGCGAAGCCTTCCACGATCTGGTCAGCGCTCTCGAGCGCAGCTGATTCGTCGATTTTCTCCGACGCATGAAAACGCGCGCAGCCCGCAAGGGCTGCGCGCGTTTGTGTTTCAGCGGCGCGAGGCGAGCAGGGCTTCCAGCTTTTCCTGGTCGCGAGCGAAGAGGCGGATGCCTTCGGCCAGCTTCTCTGTGCCCATGGCGTCTTCGTTTAGCTGCCAGCGGAACGCGGTTTCGTCCAGCACGACGCGGGCTTCGGCATCGCTGCCAGGGGCCAGGTTGCGTTCCAGCGCGCCCTGGTCGTCCGCCAGCTTCTGCAGCAGCTCGGGGCTGATGGTCAGCCGGTCACAGCCTGCAAGCGCTTCGATCTGCCCCAGGTTGCGGAAGCTCGCGCCCATTACCACCGTCCGGTAGCCATTAGCCTTGTAGTAGCGGTAGATGCGCGCAACGGACTGTACGCCCGGGTCTTCGGCGCCAACGTAATCGCGGCCTTCGGCCTTCTTGTACCAGTCGTAGATGCGGCCGACGAAGGGGGAGATCAGGAACACCCTGGCATCGGCGCAGGCAGCGGCCTGGGCGAAGTTGAACAGCAGCGTCAGGTTGGTCTGGACGCCCATGCGCTCCAGCTGTTCGGCCGCGCGGATGCCTTCCCAGGTGGAGGCGATCTTGATCAGCACGCGCTCACGACCGATGCCAGCTTCCTCGTAGAGGCCGATCAGGCGCTCAGCGCGGCGCAGGGTGGCGTCGGTGTCGAAGGACAGGCGGGCGTCCACTTCGGTGGAGATGCGCCCCGGAATCACCTTGAGGATCTCCTGGCCCACGGCCACACCGAAGCGGTCGCAAGCCAGGCCAAGGTCACTGCCGGCACCTGCCACCGCGCTGTCGAGCAATTCGGAATAGCGTGGCATGGCAGCGGCTTTCAGCAGCAGGGAAGGGTTGGTGGTGGCGTCGACCGGCTTCAGGCGGGCGATCGCGTCCAGGTCGCCGGTGTCGGCAACGACGGTGGTGTATTGCTTGAGTTGGTCCAGCTTGGAGGTCATGGCAAAACCTTGTCGTGGCGGATGATCTGACCTTACCCGAGCCGCGGGGGCTGCTCAACGGGGGCGTAAGGGCTTTTTTACAGGCCATCGGCCTGCCCATCTCAACAGACCCGGAAAAGGGGCATCCGGGTTCCGCGCGGAAAAAGATTTCGCATTTTTATTGCGGTTTTTTCGTGCTCGTCCGTCTACTTCTATGAGAGCCCGAAATTTATTCGGGAAACCGGCTGGTAGGAGAACCAGCCGGAGGCTTCGCGTCAGCAAGTCATTGATCAGAAAGGAGATATTGATGCGAGTACACGCATTGCCACGGGGCAAGCCGGTTGTCCTGCAGCCCCTTGATCTGACGGTCGAACGGAGCATCCCGCAGTTGGACCAGCGCTTGTTGCGGCAGATGCTGCAGCAATCGGGGCTGAAGACCAGCATGCCGCGCCTCAAGGTGCTGGAGATCCTCTGCTTGGTGTCCTTGGAGGGTGGCGACATTCCCAGCCGCGTCCTCCACGAGCGTCTGGTGGAAGCGGGCGAGCCGCTGTCGCTGGTCAGCGTGCGCCAGGTGCTGGGTCGGATGGTGGACAGCGGCCTGGTAGTCGCCCTGGGCGGCAGCCGTTACTGCCTGGCGCCGTCCTGGGAAGCGACGATATCCGCTCAGCGGCCGCGCAGCAGCTCGGCAGCCTGATCCAGCAGCGCCAGCGGGTCGTCTGTCTTGTGTACGTCGACCGACAGCAACTGACGGAAGCGCCGGGCGCCGGGGAAACCCTGCGCCAGGCCGAGGACGTGGCGGGTGATGTGATGCATTACGCCGCCTTCCTGGATGTGGCGCTCGATATAGGGGCGTATGGCCTCCAGGGCCTCGGCACGGCTGATCTGCGGGCCATTGCCTCCAAACAGCCCGGCATCCACGTCGGCCAGCAGGTAGGGGTTGTGGTACGCCTCGCGGCCCAGCATCACTCCATCGAAGGTATCGAGGTGCTCGCGGCACTCGTCGAGGGTCTTGATACCGCCGTTGAGGATGATTTCCAGATCCGGGAAGTCCCGCTTCAGCTGTGCCGCCACGTCATAGCGCAACGGCGGAATCTCGCGGTTTTCCTTGGGCGAAAGACCTTCGAGGATGGCGATGCGTGCATGGACCGTGAAGCTGCGGCACCCGGCCTCGCGTACCTGGCCGACGAAGTCGCAGAGTTCCTCGTAGCTGTCGCGCCCGTTGATGCCGATCCGGTGCTTCACCGTGACCGGAATCTCCACCGCATCCAGCATCGCCTTGACGCAATCGGCCACCAGCGCGGGATGGCCCATCAGGCAAGCGCCGATCATATTGTTCTGCACCCGGTCGCTGGGGCAGCCGACGTTCAGGTTCACTTCGTCATAACCCGCCTCCTGCGCCATCTTCGCGCAGGCCGCCAGGTCCGCTGGCACGCTGCCACCCAGTTGCAACGCCAGCGGGTGTTCCGCCTCGTCGTGACGCAGAAAGCGCTCACGGTCGCCATGCAACAACGCGCCAGTGGTCACCATCTCGGTGTAAAGCAGGGCGTGCTTCGACAGCTGGCGCAAGAAGAAACGACAGTGTCTATCAGTCCAGTCCATCATCGGTGCCACGGAGAAGCGGCGGGACAGGGAAGGGCGCGTGGTTACTGGCTTTTGGGCTGATTCTAGGGGCATTCTGGTACTTCTGATTTTCTGCCGTTTTCTGCCGTTTTCTGCCGTTTCCGCTTGTTTTGGGGATGTCACTGGTACAATGTACCAACCCAGAAGGCTCATGTACCAAATCACCTATGGCGACTATCAGAAAGCGGAAACGCAAGGACGGGACGTTCGGCTATACGGCGCAGATTCGGATCATGCGCGATGGCCAGCAAGTCTATCAGGAAAGCCAGACCTTCGACCGCCAGCAGGCAGCCAAGGCCTGGGCGACCAAGCGCGAAGCGGCATTGGGGGCGCCGGGTGCGATCGAGCGCGCTAGCCGCGATGGCGTCACAATCAAGGAGATCATCGAGCAGTACTTGGAGGAGTACGAGCGTATCCGCCCGCTCGGCAAGACCAAGCGCCAGGCACTCAAGGCCATCAGCGAAACCTGGATTGGTGAGATAGCTGACCAGGACCTGACCAGTCAGAAACTGGTGGAGTTCGCCCAGTGGCGTATGACTAAGGCAGGTGGCGGCGTGCAGGCGCAGACAGTCGGCAACGACCTGGCGCACCTGGGGGCCGTGCTCTCGGTGGCGCGCCCGGCTTGGGGCTATGAGATCGATCCGCATGCCATCGGTGACGCCCGCAAGGTATTGCGAAAGCTGGGGGCTGTCAGCCGCAGCAAGGAGCGCTCCCGGCGTCCCGCCGCCAAAGAGTTGGACAAGATTCTGACGCACTTCTTCGAGCTGCTGCGCTGGAAGCCCACAGCCATCCATATGCCGAAGGTCATTGCCTTCGCTATCTTTTCGACCCGTCGCCAGGAAGAGATTACCCGCATCCGTTGGGAAGACCTGGACGTGGCTAGTCAGACGGTGCTGGTGCGGGACATGAAGAACCCGGGGCAGAAGATCGGCAACGATGTCTGGTGCCATCTGCCGGACGAGGCAATGGCAATCATCGAGACGATGCCCAAGGACTGCCCGGAGATCTTCCCCTATAACGGTAATTCCATCGGCACCTCATGGCGCAATGCCTGCAAGTTCCTCGAGATCGAGGACCTGCACTTTCACGACCTGCGTCACGACGGCGTCAGTCGTCTGTTCGAAATGGACTGGGATATTCCGCGCGTGGCCAGCGTATCGGGCCACCGGGATTGGAACTCGCTGCGGCGCTACACGCACCTACGAGGGAGAGTGGACCCCTATGCGGGGTGGAGTTGGCTGGAGCGGATAATTGCGGCGCCCGTCGAACTAGGCGCGCGAGTACAACGGAAAGGGGAGGGCTAGCGCCTCCCCTCATCCGCTCCTCCGAAAAGGGTTCCGTCCGTGCAGCTTGTCGTTCTCGACCTTGGCCGCCTGGTGCTGGGCGTCCAAGTACTTGGCCAGGTCAGTCAGGGCAACGCCCTTGGCCGATTTCTGGCTTCCTTCCATGCGCACGATCGGCAGGTCAATGGCACCGGCCAGGACCTTCTGTTGGAACTTCTCCGGCGTCAGGTGGCTGAAGTAGTCGGCGCAGATGCGGTCCAGGGGGATGATGGCGGTGCCGTTGTACTGTGCCATCAGTAGGAAAATGGTGTTCATTGTATGTACCTCGCTAGTCAGCGCCGGTGCTGAGCTACTTCCTTGGAAGGCGGGTGTGGGTACCGCGTCAGGCATAGCCGACCCCAATGGTGTGGCCGAGGTTAGTGCTGTCTGCGCTGGAGAAGGGCAGGTGGTCGAAGATGGCGGGATCAAGCATCGGGCGGCCAAGTAACTTGCATGTGGGCCGCCCATCGTCATCCCAGGCGACCCGCATTGCCTTGCCGGTCGACACCCGCCATTCGGCCATGCCGACTTGGGCGAACCACTCGCCGGGGTGAGCCATCATGGTGTCTCTGTTTGTGGTGTGCATGTTGGGGGGCTTCTCCTGAACCGATTGCACCCCTTGATGCTAAGGAGGAAGCTCGCGGCTTAGTGGGCTATCTAGTCCCATTGGAGGGTCAAGCGGGCGAGATGATCTTTAAGATCGTATTCACTCGATTTTCCTCGATTCCAGGCCCGGGTTTTTGCCAGGAGTCTGCTGACTCAGCTTGCCGGGCAATGGAAAAACGCAAGTTGCCAAGGATCGCGATCGAGTCGGGGAAGGGGTGGCGGGAAGCTGTTTGAAATGCAGTCCAGCGGGGAAAGTCACTTCTGCTGCAGTGGGGCAGACCAAGACCGTGAGGGACGCTGGAGCTGCTTTCAGGGTGTGCCTATTGGCGATTCACAGCCAGCGTCCCCTGATGCGCACAGCTAGGTGAGCTTGTTGATGGACGTTAAACAGAAGCGGCTTTTGCGAGGAGCTTGCAGACCCATCTTGCCGAGCAATAAGAAAGTGCAAGGCCCCTGGGGCGTGGGGCAGGCCAAGGCCGATCAATGATAGGAGGCTTGGGACTCAGCCTCGCCAAAGGTGCTTCTGACGTGTTACGGTCCGCCTCCTATAGCTCCCTATCAGGAGAAGGTGCTTTGCTGAATGCTCGCACCACGCGAGCAACGTTCCCTTCTGGCCCTAGCGGTAGCTTCGGTAGAGGCTTGCATTGCAATGGTTGCACTGGTGGATGCGGCGCTGGTCATGCCATCCCTCCCATCCAAGCTGGCGGATGCTTCGTGATCCGCAGAAGCGACAGGTGATTCCTTTCCGACCGTTGCGGTTGAGTCCATGTCGCTCCAGGTAGTCGTCGACAATGGGCCATTTCAGCCAACGCTTGTGGCGCTGTTCTCTCAACTTGCATTCGTGCCTCCACACCCAGTAGGCAATCCCAAGACTTGCAGCTATCAGGACGATCAACAGGTTCATATGGTTTTCTCCGAAAGTTAGGAAAGAGCGACGTCTGAGGGGCGGAATGAGTGCTTCCACTATCACTCGTCGTGCGTAGCGCCTCCTTGGTTTCCCCAGGAGTTCCAGATACGTTGGCTGGCAGCTACTTGAGCAGGCAGTAAAGGGCGATGGCCATTGGCGATGGCGGTGAGCGCTGTGTCCTGCCCAGCCAGGTCCAGAAAGTGGCGAGGAGCGGTGAGAAAACTGGAAAGCGGAATGGCCAGCAGCTCCGCGATATGTGCTTGGACGTAAATGTCCGCCCAGGCATCAAGGAGGGCTTGCTGGTGCGCGTTAAACAGAAGCGGCTTTGGTGAGGATGAGGACATTGACTGGCTCCGATTTGGTTACGGTTTCCAGTTTCCTCAGAATCGGAAAAGTGCAAGCCCACAAACGGGCCGAACGTGTCGGCCCCTTGCTTGGGTAGGGTTGGTACTCAGGGTGCAACGAAAAGCAGTTCTCTGCCCTCGTTCATGATCACCGGTGGTGAGACGCCAGCGAGGCCAGGGCTGTAGATGAAAAACCAGGAGGGAAGGTGCTTGGACATTTCGAGCGTCAACTCGAGCTCTTCTCGATTGGCCGGCCGCCCCCGTGCGCCGAGGAAAATCGGCCCATAGGCCTTCTCCTTCGACTTCATGAACGCAGGTGCTGTGACCAGGTTCGGTGAGTGGTCGGCAATCATGTCGAGGAGTTGGGAAAAGGCATGAATTGGCCCGCCATCTCCGTATGGTTGACCTAGTACGTAGCCAACTTGTGTGCGAAGCGCCCTCTGTCGAGCTTCTTCGTTAGTGGCATACGTTTCTGCACGGGCGCGGATGAATGCTTTTGAGCTGATGGCCACGGACTCATCTGGGCTCGAGGCAATGTCTGCGGGTACCCAGGCAGCAACTTGAACGTTGGCCGCAGTGCTGCCTGGGGTGAATCCACTCAGCAGCAACAGAGTCGGATCTCCGGTAGCAATCAGCTGCGCCGCACCTGCGACTGAGTTGTCGATGTTGCGGCTATCAGAAGCGTTACCTTCGCGAGACCGCAACTCGTTGTACTTCGCCTTTGGCATGTCCTCGGCAGGAATGCCCATGGCGTCGGCAATCATCAGCGCCTGGGAGGGAGAACCAGTCCTGGGTATAAGACCGCACCCTGTGAATAGGACAGAGAGAGTGGCAATCACGAACAAGCGAAGCATGGGCGTTCCTCGGAGACGGCAAATAGAATGGGCACGAGCGGGACGATACTCATTGACTGAGGACGGGCCAGAAAACGGTGCCTGTAATCAGGCAACCTCCCGCCCAGATCGCCAGGGGCATTCTCAGCAGGGTCATGGTCTGATAGAGCGGAATGGAAATGAGTTTCTGCTTGTAGCCCTGGTAAATGAGGTGGGCCCATGCCAATGGTGCGGATTGAAACGCCATCAGCAGAGCGACTCGCCAAAATGCCATTTCAACAGCCCGGCCTTCTGGGATGTCGGGGCCGACTGACACATAGGCCAGCCTAAGCACGACCAAGGCGGAGGCGCTAAGCACAACCAGGTTGCAATGGAAGAGGCGCTTCCAGATTGCAGAGCAGACTTCTTCAGGGGGCGTTGTGTTCATTGAGGATCTCCGTGGACGGGGATCATCAGGTGAGCATGACTTTATCTATATGCAACCTTCGCTTCGGCATGTTGCATGCGGCTTCGAAGTATCAAGTGATGTTTCGAGTTTGAAATGAGCCTGGACGGTCGGGGGAGGGGCTTCCGTGATGGTCGAACTGGGCCCTTGGTCAGACGAAAGTCGCTTTCCTTGTTCCTTCTGCGTGCCTCCCGTGGATACAAGGAAAGCTACTTTGCTGGGCGGGGCATTAGTTTCTCCTGGGAAAGGAGACCGTGCTGGCCGTGTTCAATACGGGCGCGTGCGCACGGCGGCGGCAACCTGCGAAATTTACCTAATTTCGAATCCGGTGCCGCATCTCGTTGCGGTCTGGTGAAGAGGGGCCCGGTTGAGCGAGTCAACAAGGGTGGGAGCATCCTCACGCAGAGCCTCAGTCTCGGCTGCCGTTTGCACCTGCTTTCTCGTCCGAGATACGACAATCTCAAAGTTTACGAGGGGTTCACTTTTATGCACCTCGGATGCTCCTCCTCGTGTCCATTTAGGTGCAAAAAAGTGCACTCCAGATGCACTCTCTGATCCCGGTTTTCTGGCGTCCCCACATATGAAATCCCCAATTCGCCCGCCTTTTTTAGGGGCGTGCTGAGGCTGATTGGGTACGTCTTCAGGGCGGAGATGCCTCACTGGGCTGGGGCGGCGCTGTTACGGCTAAGAAAATGGTGATCAGTAAAACATCGAAACTCGTTTTCCATGTTTGGTGCCCCTCCTCGCTAGCCCAGAAGGCGTGGGGCATTCCAGGGTTTCCAATGTTTTCTAGCTGCTATAGCAGGAAATGGACATCGAAACCTTCCGTGCCGCGCAGAACGGCCTCGAATCGAGGGGGCGGGCTACGTATGCTGGAATGCGCCCGTGGTTCCTGGGCGGACGGCGTCAAGAAAAGGCGGGAGACATTTTATTTGTGCTGCTTAAGGTTCTGAAAAGAAAAGGAAAAAATATTTTGGATGTGCGCCCGCTAATAGCTGTATCAACTGGCCCTCAGGCCCAGAAAACCGCTTTTCCCGGTGCTTTCTAGTGCGGCCAAAACTACGCTCGCACCGATTGCGGCAGAGCATTCCCTGCGCAGGTTTTTGCTGAGGTCCTAACCCCGCATCAGTCCTGGGTTTGATCCGTCCACCCCTTAGTTTCGGTGTTACACAGCTGCTATAAGAAGGAATATCAGCAAGAGTGAAACTGGCCTGTCCCGAAGCTGGTGGATAGGTAGTTCAGAGCTATTGCGCGCATTTCGCCGCTCAAACTCCATCGGACTGAGGTAATGCTCCTTTCATGGTTCCCAATGAGGGCCAAGTCATGAGCTAAGGGGCTGCCCAGGCGCCCTGATATTGCTTTGAATCGTTTCGATTCGTGCGTCGATCAAGGGAGTGAGCAAGGCATACAAATCGGCTGGCTGAAGCGTGGTGCGTTGTACGCCCAGAAGTTCAGTGGACACGCGCCCCAGAGCATTGCGAAGGGGCCCGTCCGCATCCTTGAGAAGCCGGTCGTGCAGGTATTGCAGCTGGATACGCAGCTCCAACGGGCAGTGTTGCAATCGGCAGCCAAAAGCAGACATCGAGTCTTGTAAGGGATAGGAATAAAAAAAGCCCCCTTTCGGGGGCCGGCCAAACTCAAGCTTCTGCTCAGCCCAAGCCAAAGTGCTTGACTGCATGCTCTCGCAGACGTCCTTTCTGGACTTTGCTGGAGCCAGTCATACCAATGCTTTCAAAGTCCTCAACAATGGCCAGAAAACGTGGCACCTTGAAGTTGGCACACCGCTGTTTGCAGAAGCAGATGAGTTCATCCGAGGATGCTGCCACACCGTGCTTCAAAGTGACGTAGGCCGCGGGGACCTCTCCCAGTCGGGCGTCGGGCACACCGATCACTTGCGCCAATTCGACGGCCGGGTGCTTCAGCAGCACTTGTTCCACTTCAAGCGGGGAAACGTTTTCGCCACCAACACGGAACATGTCTTTCAGTCGCCCCACAAAACGCAGGCGTCCATCGGCGGAAAGTACGCCAAGATCCCCAGTGTGCAGCCAGCCGTCGCGCAGGGCCGACGCAGTCTGATCGGGCAGCTTGTAGTAACCCTTCATCAAGCTCCAGCCGCTAGCGCAGATCTCGCCCGGCTGACCTGGCGGCAACGCCTCACCGGTAGCCGGGTCGCGGATTTCGACATGCAGACCTTCGTGGGGCTTCATGGAGCCGTCCAGGCGATATTCGAGCGGCTCGCGATAGTCGGAGATGACAATGTTGGGAGATGCCTCGGACAGGCCATAGGCATTGCAGATTTCTGCTGCACCCATCTTGTCGACTACATCCTGGAGGATCTGCGGGCTGGCGGCGGCCCAGCCGCCACGCAAGTACAGTTTTTTCTCTTCGAAGCTCGGGTCGGCGAGCAGCATCAGGAACATGGTGTCGTTGCCTGAGGTCAGCGTGCAGCGTTCCCGGCTCATGATCTCCAGAGCCTGTGCGGGGTCGAAGGTGGCAGCGGTTACCAGGGTAGCGCCATGCACCAGTGCCACGAGCAGCGACATAGTGCTGCCGGCCACATGGTAGAAGGGGCGGGGACTGAAGTAGCGGTCTTCGTGACGCACGCCCATGCGCTCCGCCACGGACTTCGCGACGCCCAACATGGACTCATGGCTGAGCATCACGCCCTTGGGGAACGCGGTGGTGCCCGAGGTGAACTGAATTAACAGGGTATCGTCCTGTTGCACCTGGTTACGTGCCTGGCCCAGTTCCGCAACGCCAATACCCTTTCCGAGACTGAGGAAACGCTCTTCGCTTAAAGCGCCTGCCGGAACGTTCTCCCCAAATACGACCACATGTCGCAGCAGGGGCATGGCCTTGCCGGGAAGCGCTTGGTCGATGGCTGGCTCGACCTCGCGGAGCATGGCGCTGAAGTCAATCTTCCCCAGGAAACGGTCGACGCAGAAGAGGGCGCGGACGTCCTCGTGGGCCAGACCGTAGCCAAGTTCCTCTGTGCGAAAGCGGGTATTGAACGGCACGCAGACAAGTCCGATGGAGGCTGCCGCATACCAGATCACTGCCCACTGAACGGAATTGCCCATCAGCACGCCGATATGATCGCCGCGCTGGAGGCCCAGGGCGATCATGCCTTTTGCCATGGTTTCGACCTGTTTGAGTAGAGCGTTGTAGGTCAGGCGGCCGTCCTCGGCCACCAGCGCATCATTGTCCGGATGTCGGCTGGCGACGTCCTTGAGGACTGACCAGAGCGGACCGGGAAGCGGGGAAGCATTTGCAGTCATCATCTGTCCTCAGGAAAACGAAGTCATACCGGCGCGCCAGGTTCCCTGGTTGAGGTTCTCCTCAATTGCCAGGATTTCATGGGCGAGAGCTCCAAATCGGCTGTCGTCGACACCCCGGTCAATTGTGCGCTTGGCGCTGCGCATGGCTGCGCCAGGTGCTGCCGCGATGCTCCGAGCCAGCTCCATGACGAAGTCGGGGAATTCCTCGTCGGGGCGTACCTGGTTGACCAAGCCAATTTCGACGGCTTCCCACGCAGACACTTCGCGACCGGTGAACATCAACTCCTTGGCGATGCGACGGCCGACGATGCGTGGCAACCGCTGGGTCGCGCCAACGGTGCCCCAGCGTGCCTCCGGGTAGCGGAAGCTCGCAGCCTCGCTGGCAATGATGAAGTCACAGGCGCCGGCAATCTCGCAGCCCGAGCCCACGGCCGGTCCCTCGACGACGGCTACAACCGGCATCGGCAGTTCTTCAATGGCTGCGTACACCGCGAAGGCTTTGATACGCCGCGCCCGGATCTGGTCCTCGTTCATCTCTTTGCGTTCTTTCAGATCGGCACCGGCGCAGAACACAGGGCCATTGGCGCGGATAAGGACTACATGAACGTCCTGGCGTGCGCCGACTTCACGAATGGCGGCATGCAGATCCTGGCAGAGCCCGGTATTTAGGGCGTTACGCGCCTCGGGGCGATTCAACGTGATCGTGGCAATGTTTTCGTCAAGGGACAGGCTTACGCTGCCCAGTTCCAGAATTTGCATGTTCAGATCGCTCCGTCAGTACGCAGTGCTTCTATTCGCTGGGGGCTGTAGCCCAGGCCAGACAGAACCGCTTCGGTGTGCTCGCCTAGAAGAGGCGGGCGGCCAGGGGCCGGATTCTCCAGACCATTGAACTGGAAGGGCAGGCGGATCGCCGGGAAGCGCCCGCCCTCCGGGTGCTCGAACTCGCTGAACACACCGCGGGCGTTCAGATGGGGATCCACTACCACTTCGTCCAGCGTCTTCAGCGGGCCTGCCGGTACTCCGGCGGCGTCGCAGGCGGCGCAGAGTTCGTCGCGGGTCATCCGTCCTGTGGCTTCACTTAGGGCTGCCATGACCTCGTCGCGGTGCATGACGCGACCGCTGTTGACCTGCAGCCTCGGGTCCTGAGCCAGATCGTTGAGACCCAGGAGTTCGCACAGCGGGTGCCAGTGCTGGTCGGCACCTGTGATGTGAACGAAGCCGCCGTCTGCGCAGCGGAAGCTGGCCGAGGGCACACGACCGGGATGCTCGGTGCCGAGACGCTCGGGCACTTCGTCCAGCGCGAAGTAGCGGGCCGCGGCGAGCGACAGCAGGCTGATCTGGCCGTCTAGCATGGAGAAATCCAGATAGGAACCAGCACCGTCGTGACCCCGGCCTTGCAGCATCGATACGATGCCAAGCGCGATCCAAAGACCGGAGCTGAGATCCGAGACCGGGATGCCGGGCTTGACCGGGCCCCCGTCCTTCTCGCCGGTCAGGCTCATGATCCCGCTCATGGCCTGAAATACGGTGTCGTAGCCTTTCTTCTTTGCGTAGGGACCGGTCTGGCCGAACCCCGTACAAGACACATAGATCAGCCGCGAATTGACTTCCTTCAGGCTCGGCCAGTCGAGGCCATAGCGTTTCAGGGTACCGACCGGGAAGTTCTCCAACACTACATCGGCGCTGCTGACGAGCTTGCGGACGACCTCCTGGCCCTCGGCGCTGCGCAGATTAACGGTGATGGACTCCTTGCTGCGGTTGAAGGCGTAGAAGTAGGCGCTGCGCTCATGGCCCAGGGCTGCGGCCAAGGCATCTTCATCCAGCTGGTCTCGCGCCAGTTCGTCTTGACCGACGAAGGGTTCATAGCCACGGGTTTCGTCGCCGCACAGTGGTTGTTCCACCTTGATCACGCGGGCACCCAGTTCAGCCAGGATCATCCCGGCGAACGGGCAGGCCAGCACCCGCGCCAATTCGATAACGGTAATGCCTTCCAGCGGTTTCATGCGACTTGCTCCTTCTGCCGGAAGGCACGCATCTGGGCATTCAACTGCTGGCCAAGCTTGAGTCCTTCGCTGAAGGGGAGCTCCGCCACCTGGTGGAAGATCTTCTTGGTTGCTTGCATGGCGTTCTGCGGGTGAGCCGCCAATGCGAGTGCCAGCTCCTCGGCTTCGGCCAGCAACTCATCGTCTGGCACTACGCGGTTCACCAGCCCCAGCTTCATTGCTTCCGTTGCATCAACTGTGCGACCAGTGGCCACCAGCTCAAAAGCCGCTTTGCGACCTACGTGCTCGACCAGGCCCGCCATCACGATGGCGGCGACAATGCCATGTTTCACTTCGGGATAGCCGAAGCGTGCCGATTCGCTCGCCAGTGCGAGGTCGCAGGAGATCGCCAGTCCACTGCCGCCGCCCATCGCGTAGCCGTTCACTGCCGCGATCACCGGCTTGCTCATGTGTTTGACCAGCCCTTGGAGTTCGGTGGTAAGGGCGGCACGGCGATCCACCAGTTCCTGGTTGTCTGGGGTCAGCACTGCGAATTCGCGGGTGTCGGCGCCTGCGCAGAAACCGCGCCCGGCGCCGGTGACTATCACCGCGCGCACGGCTTCGTCGGCATCAGCTGCCTTCAGTGCTGCTACCAGGCCTTCGGTAAGGGCGAAGTTCAGCGCATTGAGTTTGTCGGGACGGTTCAGCGTGATGGTCTGGACGCCGTCGGCGGTTTGGGTCAGAACGACTGGCTCTTGGGTCATGGTGCAGGCTCCCGTCAGGATTGCATGGCGCGCAGGCGGGCTAGTGCCTGCTCAAGTTCTTCGATCAGCGAATGCATGATGGCGCTGGCGGGAAGTAGCTCGCGGACCAGGCCGGCGGATTGGCCTGCTTCCACTTTTCCGTTGCCGATGTCGCCATCAAATGACGCTTGCTTCAGGCTTGCGGAGGCCAGCAGGGCCTCATACGCAGCCGGGTCGCGTTCGGGGAGACCTTCGCGCTCGGCGTTCGCCACGCGTTCCGTGAACGCATTGCGCAGGCTACGGACGGGGAGCTTGCGTCCTACTAGGACGGTTTCATCAATCTCTGCCTCCAGCACCCGCTGCTTGTAGGCAGGATGCAGATTGGCTTCTTCGCTGAGCATGAACCGGGTGCCGAGCTGGACTGCGTCGGCGCCAAGGGCCAGCAGGGCAGCAATGCCGAAACCATCGGCAACACCACCACCGGCCACGACGGGAATGCTGACTTCCTGAAGCACCCTACGCACATTCACCAGGGTGCTCACTTCATTGGCCGGTGGATGGCCGCCAGCTTCGCTTCCTACCACCACCAAACCGTCGACGCCGACCGCACTGGCCTTGATCGCGTGCTCGACGAAGGCGACGACGTGCAGCCAAGTGGCGCCGTAGTCCTTGAAGCGTGCCAGATGTGCCTTCGGTGAACCCTGGCTGGCGATAATCACCGGGACACGTTCGGCGACCAGTAGATCCAGAACTTCTTCAGCACCCTTGCGGTAGAGAGGCATGTTCACCGCAAAGGGCTTGTCGGTAAGTGCTTTGACCTCGCGGATTGTCTCTGTGAGATCCGGCAGGCGCATGGGGCCCGCCGCGATGACGCCGAGACCGCCGGCGTTGGAAACTGCTGCCGGCAATGCCGCGCAACTCGATGCCCAGCTCATGCCAGCCTGAACGATCGGATAGGAGATACCCAGCAAACGGGTCAGACGGGTATCGATAGGCATCGATCAGTCCTCATGGTCTTCATCTTCAGGGTGGTCGTAGGGGGTGTGCTTTTTCAGCTCGCCGAAGTAGGCCAGGCTGTTGGCGTAAACCCGCTGCATCAGCGCCTTGAGTTGCTCGCGTTCCTCACCGGACAGCCCGTCAAGCATTGCTTCGTTACGGGCCTGGGAATCGTCGAGGATGCGGCGCACCAAGTCCTTGCCCGCTGGGCTCAGGCAGAGCAGGGCGCTGCGTCCATCCTCCGGGTTGGGTTGGCGCTCGATCAGTTCGCGCTTGCTCAGATTCGTCACCAGTCGACTCATCTGGCTCTTCAGTACGCCGGCATGCTTCGCTACTCGAACCAGCGGGGCTTCACCGAGGTAGTCGAGGATGGCAAGGGTCCGCCACTCCAGCACCGTGATGGAAAAGTGCTGGGGGATCACCAACGCAGCAATCCGGCTGGAGAGTCCTGCCAGACGCTGCAGTTGCACGGAGAACAGGTCGCGCATGTCCGTGGATGCTTCGATATCGCGATTGACTGCTGTTGCTTGTTTTTTCATGGGGTCACCTGTGAGGAGTTCCTGTCATCAGTGCCTCATTGTTCTGGACTGCCCGGACTTGCTCAACGGCTGAATCGCGACTGGGCGACAAGTTTGTC
Organism: Pseudomonas sp. BN411; assembly: GCF_029871235.1. Lineage (GTDB taxonomy): Bacteria > Pseudomonadota > Gammaproteobacteria > Pseudomonadales > Pseudomonadaceae > Metapseudomonas. The sequence goes on along the minus strand of NZ_SSOM01000072.1, from coordinate 29,103 downwards.
GAGCGTGGCATCCAGGCCCTTGGTGAACGCATCTAGCACCAGATCGACTTCTGCCTCGGAGATGATCAGTGGCGGGGCAAACACCACCGAGTCGTTGAGGGCGCGAGCGGTCACTCCGTTGGCTTCGGTTTGCTGCGAAACAGCCAGGCCGACTTTCCACTCCCTGGGGAATGCGGTCTTGTTCGCTTTGTCCGCGACGACCTCCACACCCCACATCAAGCCTTCACCACGCACTTCGCCCACCAGGGGGTGGTCGGCCAGCTTGCGAAGGCCAGCGCCCAAGCGGCTGCCGACGCGCTGTGCATGCTCTGGCAACTGGCGCTCCTGGTAGATGTTCAGGCATTCGAGTGCGACGGCCGCCGGCACAGGGTGGCCGCCGTAGGTGTAGCCATGGCCGAACACCCCGATCTTCTCGCTCTGGCTCTTCATGGCCTGATAGATGCCTTCGGAGATCATCAGGGCGGAGATCGGCAGGTAGGAGGCCGACAGCGCTTTGGCGCAGGTCAGCATGTCCGGTTTCAGGCCGAAGGTCTGGGAACCCCACCAGTTGCCGGTGCGACCGAACCCACAGATGACTTCGTCGGCTACCAGCAGGATGCCGTGACGTTTCAGTACGGCCTGGATCTTCTCGAAGTAGCCGGCCGGCGGGGTGATGACGCCACCGGTGCCCATCAGAGGCTCGGCGAAGAAGGCGGCGATGGTGTCTGCGCCCTCCCGTTCGATCAGTGCTTCCAATTCCGCGGCAAGGCGGCTGGAGAAGGCTTCTTCACTCTCGCCCGGCAAGCCCTCGCGGTAGTAATGGGGGCAGGTGACATGGAGGAAGCCGGGCAGGGGCAACCCGAAGTCCTGGTGCAGGTGCGGCAAGCCGGTGAGGCTGGCGCTGGCCACTGTAGTGCCGTGATAGGCACGGTTGCGGCTGATGATCTTGCGGCGCTGAGGCTGGCCGACGGCGCTCCAGTAATACCAGGCCAGCTTGATCGCGGTGTCGTTGGCTTCGGAGCCGGAGCAGGCGAACAAGACCTTGGACATCGGCACTGGTGCGAGCTGGATCAGACGCTCGGCCAACTGAATCGCCGGCTCGGTGGAGCGATGGGCGAAGTTCTGGTGGTAGGGCAGTTCCTGCATCTGGCGCAGCGCCGCGTTCACCAGTCGCTCTTCGCTGTAGCCCAAGGCTGCACTCCACATACCCGACATTGCATCCAGATAGCGCTTGCCCTTGTCGTCCCAGGTATAGACCCCTTCGCCACGAACCATGACGGTCGGACCTACCTGCTCGTGAAGCGAGAGGTTGGTCTGGCTATGGATATGGAAGGCGATATCGGCGGCGTGCAACGAATTTGACATGGCAATTGCTCCTGTTCGGACCTGCGTTCGGGCTGCTCGCTGAGTAACCCTGTTCATTCAATATGGTTGACAATGTGAATCATGTGGTTCATGTTGTCAACCATCTCGAGGGGCCAACTGGCGATAGAGATGGCAGACGGACAGAAGGCACTAAAGACCCGCTCCCAATGCCGCAACAGGATGTAGCTTTGAGAATTACCGCTGCCTAAGAACAAGTCCCGCGCCTGACAAGGCGCTAGAAATAGGAGCTGGAAAATGATCGATACACTCCCCTCACCCAAGGCGATCCGACTCTTCCTGGGCGCCATGGCTGTCAGTCTGGTCGCGCCCGTGATGGCTGCCGACGAACAGACAGTTACCGTGGCCGGTTATGGCGGCAATCTGCAGGACGCGCTGATCCAGACACTGTGGAAGCCCTCGGCAGAAAAGGCCGGCCTGACCCTGCGCACTGAATCGCATGATGGTCAGCCGTCCGTCCGTTTGCAGGTGCAGTCGGGCAAGCCGAGCTGGGATGCCATCCATATCGGCGCCAACGACTGCGCTGCGCTTTCCGAGCAGGGCATGTTCGAGCCGCTGGATTTCTCCGTCATCGATGCCAGTGGCATTCCTAGCCGCGCTCGGGGCAAGGACTGGATTGCGACCAACAGCTACTCGGTGGTGATGGGCTGGCGCACCGACAAGTTCAAGGAGGGGCCGAAGAACTGGCAGGAATTCTGGGACGTAAAGAAATTCCCCGGACGTCGCGCATTGTCGGTAGCCCCGGATGAAATGCTCGAAGTCGCCCTATTGGCCGACGGTGTGCCGCGTGAGCAGCTCTACCCGCTGGATATCGAACGCGGCTTGGCTTCGTTGGAGAAGATCAAGTCGGATGTTGCGGTTTGGTGGACGTCTGGCGCCCAGTCTTCGCAGCTGATCAAGGACGGAGAGGTCGACCTGATTGCCATCTGGAGTAGCCGCGTCGACTCCGTCGTGAAGGATAAGGCCCCGGTTGCCTACACCTACGATGACGGGCTGCTGGGCTATGGCTGCATGGCCATCTTGAAGGGGGCGAAGAATGTCGCCGCCGCCCAGAAGCTAATCGCTAACACAGTCTCCGCTGATATCCAGGCACGTATCCCGACCATGATGGGCTACTACGGGCCGACCAATAACCAGGCCTTCGAAAAGGGCAGTTTCTCAGCGGACATTCTGAACCAGTCGAACATGTCGCCTGCCAACCGCGCCAAGCAGACCATGATGGATCCGCGCTGGTGGGGTCAGCATGTCACTGAGGTTCAAGAAGACTACAAAGAACTGATCGCACAATAGTTCTGGATTTGCGGAGGTCGGAGTTATGCAAGGCAATATTGCGATTCGGGATGTCTACAAGGGCTACGGATCATTCATCGCAATCGATCATGTGTCTCTTGATGTGCATGCCGGTGAGTTTCTCACTCTGCTCGGCCCTTCGGGGTCGGGAAAGACCACGCTGCTCAATGTGTTGGCGGGATTCATTCGCCCTGACTCGGGGAGCATCAAGGTTGACGGAGTCGAGTTCCTCACTCGACCTCCGCACAAGCGCGACGTGGGCATGGTGTTCCAGAACTACGCGCTGTTCCCGCACATGTCGGTGGCGGAAAACGTCGCCTACCCACTGCGCTTGCGCAAGGTAGGAGGCGCCGACCGGGCCAAGCGCGTCAAGGCGGCCCTGGAAATGGTGCAGATGGACCATCTTGGTGAGCGTGGAATCCACCAGTTGTCCGGTGGGCAGCGGCAGCGCGTGGCCCTGGCCAGGGCGATGGTGTTCGAACCGAAAATCCTGCTGATGGATGAGCCGCTTTCAGCGCTGGACAAGAACCTGCGTGAACACATGCAGCTGGAGCTCAAACGGCTCCATGCGCGCTTGGGCATGACCACCATCTATGTCACCCACGACCAGAAGGAAGCGCTGACGCTTTCCCACCGTATTGCCGTACTGAACAAGGGGAAGCTGGCTCAACTGGATACGCCCGATGCGTTGTATGAGCGACCGACGGACCGCTTCGTCGCCGGGTTTATCGGTGAAAGCTGTTTCCTGGAAGTTGAGGAGGGCAGCGGTGGCGTATTACTGCAGGGGCGTCCGTTGAAACTGCCTCAGGGAACGGCCACTCGACACCCGCAGAAACGCTTCCTGATGGTGCGACCGGAACGTCTGCAGTGGCAGGTCAGCGGTGACAGTCATGCGATGAACCGCATTCAAGGGACTGCCCGGGATGTGGTCTACCAGGGTGACAGCTACCACGTTGGCCTTGTTCTACCGGATGGCACGGAGCTGACTGCCCGTCACCAAAAAGGATTCCGCGATGTTCCGGTACCCGTGCCGGGAGCACCGGTCGAGCTCTGGTTGCACGCTGAGGACACGCTGTTGGTGGCGGAGTCGGCATGACTTCCGATCACGATCATCCTCACGCGCTTCGACGAGGTCCGAAAATGAAGACGATAAGTTCCCTGCACATGCTGCAGGGCGCTGCAGGGCTCGATAGCCAAACTATGGCAATCACTCTTGCGCGCGCCGAGCGGAAGGAACGCTGGACATTGCTCTCGCTGACCCTCCCCGGTTTCCTATTGGTATTCGTGGTATTGGCCATTCCGCTGGCCTGGCTGTTCTGGCTGTCGGCCTTTGACAGCAGTGGCGCGCTGACGCTGGCGAACTACGAACGCTTGCTGCGGCCGGTCTACATGAGCAGCTTTGTCATCACCTTCAAGGTGGCGTTCTGCGTCACCCTGATCTGTGTGCTGCTTGGCTATCCGCTGGCCTACCTGCTGTCCCAGTTGCCTGAACGGGCCAGCCAGATCTGCATGGCCTTTGTCCTGCTGCCGTTCTGGACCTCGATCCTGGTCCGCACCTATGCCTGGCTGGTACTGCTGCAGCGCCAGGGCATCATCAACAACTGGCTGTTGGACCTGGGGCTGATCGACCAGCCACTGGCGCTGGTCCATAACTTCTTTGGGACGGTGGTGGGGATGGTGCACGTGATGTTGCCTTTCCTAGTGCTGCCGCTCTACGACAAGATGAAGAATATCGATCCGCTGCTGCTGTCGGCCGCTGCAAACTGCGGTGCCACGCCATCCCAGGCATTTCGCCAGGTGTTCCTGCCGCTGTCCCTGCCGGGGCTTGCCTCCGGCATTACCCTGGTCTTCGTGCTGTGTCTCGGTTTCTACCTGACGCCGGCGCTGCTGGGTGGCGGCCGGGTGTCCATGTGGTCGATGAAGATCAGCGACACCATCGCCCTGTACGGCAACTGGGGTGCTGCCAGTGCGCTGGGTGTGGCGCTGTTGGTGGTGACCGTACTCATCCTGCTTGGAATGAGAAGAGTGTTCGGTCTCAACGACTCGGGGAGGAAAGCCTGATGCTCAATCTCAATGAAGCAGTGACACCGACCCAGATCACCCACCTGCATCGCCTTTGGCTCTATTGCCTGGTGGGTCTGATTCTTCTGTTCCTGATCATTCCTTGCCTGATCGTCATCCCCATGTCGTTCTCGGCTTCGCAGTACCTGGAGTTCCCGCCGCGGGAGTGGAGCCTGCGCTGGTATGAAGCGTATCTCGGCTCGCCGGAGTGGATGACTGCGACCTGGGTCTCCTTCAAGGTGGCGATCATCTCTACCTTGGTCGCCACGGTGCTGGGGACTCTGGCTGCCTACGGGCTGTCTCAGGTGCGGGGTGGGCTGGCGAAACTGGCCAACGGACTGATGATGCTGCCCATGTTGGTGCCGATCATCCTGGTGGCGGTGGGCGTGTTCTTCGTCTATTCGCGCACTGGCCTGAACAACACCGTCACTGGGCTCGTACTGGCCCATAGCGTACTGGCGATTCCATTCGTACTGATCGCGGTAGGCAACGGCCTGCAGGGATTCGACATGAACCAGGAGATGGCGGCTCGCAGCCTGGGAGCGTCCCGTACCTGGGCGTTCCTCACAGTGACCCTGCCGCAGATCCGTCTATCGATCTTCTCCGGCGCGCTCTTCGCTTTCATTGCGTCCTTCGATGAGGTGGTTATCGCGTTGTTCATCGTGGGCGGGGAGAGCTCGACCCTGACGCGTCGTATGTTCGCGAACATACGCGACCAGATCGACCCGACTGTGGCGGCCGTCTCCACATTGATGATCGTGCTTTCGATCCTGCTGCTGGTGGCGATGCAGTACATCAAGGGGCTGGAAAAGCGGCGACAGCGTACGTCGGCTCCTGCCTGATTGCGATTGGCTGGACTTTAGCGTGGCTTTGGCCACGCTTTTTTTTGCCCGTCGTTCTAGCTGCCGGCTCTACGTGCATTCACTATCGAACGGAACTTCGCCAAGGCGTGGGGAAAGGTGGATAGCGTCTCGTCTCCCCATTGGGCAGTGGTCCTACCTTGTTGCAAACAATCGGTACCCGTTCAGTGCTCCGCGGCTGATGCGCGCCAATTTGAGCGTCACAACGCAAATGAACGGCCTGCCATGCACTCCCAAGGATTTCTCTGAAACGCCGGTAGTCGGGGCATAGGACATTGAGTTCAAAGGTGGCTGAACAGGCCAGCCAGGGGCGAGATAGGTCAATGGGGCGGGTATCACTTTTAATTACTGGAGTCCTGCAAGCGGCAACCTGACCCTCAGGTACCGGTCGTCGTGCTCACGCCGAATGTTGCTGAGAAGAGGCCGCAACTGAGGAACGGAAGTCGTGGCGGGGGACGATTGCAAATGGAACGAGTATCCGCAGAGTGCGAATCCTCGGCTTGTTCATGGTGGTTCGGGGCAATCGGAGGGTGCAAGAGGGGACCGCCATACCGCTGGCGTGGCGCGGCATGGCGGGGTACTGCAGGGGCGAGCGGGTTACTCGAAGTAGATGGTCTTGGCGGGGTCGTAGGCGGGGGCGTCGAAGCTGATGAATAGGGCCGGTTGGCCGCCTTCGACGTAATACTTATGGGGAACGTTCTGCGGGATGGACACGTAGTCGCCAGGCTTGAGCAGGCGCTCTTCCTTAGGTGTGACTACCCGTGCACTGCCTTTCAAGAGGATCAGCGAGTGGTCGGCGTCCGGGTGGCTGTGATTTTTCAGCTCGGAAAACATTTCCACCAGATTGACGCGCTTCTCCGCTGTCTTCACCAGGGTCCAGCCGCGGTCGCTGGGATCGTTCCAGTTGGTCGGACTGGCCATGATTGCCGCCTGAGTCTTGATGACAGGGGCAGTAGCCTTATCCGGGGTGGTCAGGTCACCGCGGTCGCTGCTCTGCATGCTGATGACCGGTACGTCGAAGCCGAGTAGCAGGGGCTTGGTCTCGCCGGCCGGGGCCATCTGGTAAGTCTGTCCCGCCGGAATGGCCACATAGTCCCCGACCCCGAGGGTTCTTCGCCCATCGGCGAAGGTGAAGTCCACCTTGCCTTCGAGGACGATTAACGTGCGCTCACCCTGAGCATGCCGCACGGCCGGAGCGGTTTCATCAAGGCGGACAATGCTGGTACGGGACAGGCTGGTTGTATGCATGTCCCAGATTTCCTGGCCGAGCAACGTTTCTCCTGGTGGCGTGCTCAGCAGGTCGCTGCGGTGGACCAGAAGCAACTTGTCTTCCGCCTGTGCTGCACTCGCGGACATCAGTAAACCGAACATCAGGCTCAGCGGTGTGGCTTTAGCTAGGGTACCGATCATGCTGCATCCTCTTTCTTGTTGGTGGGGTTGGACCTTTTATGTCAATAGGGGGTTAAGGCCGCTGCGAACGACGCGGCTATGCAGCTCGCGACCAAGTGCCGCTTCGCATTCGGCGGCAACTTCGAGCATGGCTTCGAGGTCAATTCCGGTCCGAACCCCCATGGATTCGAGCAGGTTGATCCAATCCTCAGTGCTCACATTGCCGGTATGCCCTCCGCCGTACTTGACCTTGGCCGGGTGTCCGCCCACGCCGCCGAAGGCGCAGTCGTAGTAACGGACGCCGGCTTCCAGGGCCGCGACGTAATTCACCAGGCCGGTAGCGCGCGTATCGTGAAAGTGAGCGATGGGCGTGATGTTCGGGAACTCGGCAAGCACCTTGCCGAACAAGCTGCGGACGCTGTGGGGCGTCGCGACGCCGGTTGTGTCGCCCAGGGTGACGAAGCTCACCCCACGCTCGGCGAACGCCGCTACGTCCTGGAGCACACTGTTCTCATCGACCCTTCCTTCGAACGGGCAGCCGAACGCCACCGAGATGGTGCCGATCAACCGAAATCGACCATTCGCCGCGCGGGCCATCTGTTCAATGTTCTGCCACTGATCCTGACGACTGCGCTTGAGATTGCGCTGCGAATGGGACTCCGAGGCGGATACCAGCAGGCTGATCTCATTGGCGCCAAAACCCGCGTCCAGGTCAGCCAGGGCTCGTTCCACGGCACGCACATTGGCGCAGGTCGCCTTGTAGAAGACATCCTGCTGGCGATGCAGACTCGCCAGCAGGTCGCTGGCGTCGGCGAATTGGGGGATAACGGCAGGGTTGGAATAGGACGTGGCTTCTACCCGGTTGAATCCGATGCTGGCGAAACGCTCCACCAGCTTGCGCTTGGTTTCGGTGGGCAGGAAATCGGGTTCATGCTGCAGGCCATCTCGAGCGAAGCACTCGCACAGGATCACGTCTTTCATGAGGGGCGTTCCAGGGTGACGGGATGAAGTGGTTGACAATGTGAACAAAAACTACTGAGATATGGTTCACCTTGTCAACCTTATTCGGCCGTCATTTGGAGGCCGAAACCGCTGCCAATGCGGAATCCGTTCGATTGGCGCCCCGTTCCCATTGCAGGAGGAGTGAGCGATGTACACCGATTTGATGTTTTACATAGACGGGGAATGGACTGTCGGTGAGGCGGATCGCACCTCGCCGGTCATCAATCCAGCCACGGGCGAGGAAATCGGCCAATTGCCGTTGGCTTCCAGGCAGGACCTCGATGCTGCCCTTGTTGCAGCTGCGAAGGGTTTCGAGAACTGGTCAGTAACCTCGGCCTATGACCGCTCTACCATTCTTCGCCGCGCTGCTGTGTTGGTTCGTGAGCGCCATGAACACATGGCGCGCTGCATGACCCTGGACCAGGGCAAGCCCATTTCCGAGTCGACTCTCGAGGCCAAGAGCGCAGCGGACCATATCGAGTGGTACGCGGAGGAGGGGAGGCGCGCCTACGGGCGGATCGTGCCGTCGCGCAACCCTGCCGTGCGTCAACTGGTGGTACGTGAGCCCGTCGGTCCGGTCGCTGCCTTCACCCCCTGGAACTTCCCGATCAACCAGGCCGTGCGCAAGATTGCCGGCGCCCTGGCGGCCGGTTGCAGCATCATCATCAAGGCGCCTGAAGAAGCCCCAGGCTCGGTCATCGAGCTGGTTCGCTGCTTCCACGATGCGGGCGTGCCAAAGGGCGTCCTGAATCTGGTCTTCGGCGTCCCGGCCGAGGTTTCTGATTATCTGGTCCGCTCTCCTATTATTCGGAAGGTGTCGTTCACTGGCTCCACTGCTGTAGGGCGAAAGCTGGGTGCTCTTGCCGCAGAGCACCTGAAGCTGACGACCATGGAGTTGGGCGGCCATGCGCCTTTCATCGTTTGTGAGGACGCTGACCTGGACGCGGCTGCCACATTGGCCTGTGGGCTCAAATTCCGGAATGCCGGCCAAGTGTGTGCTTCGCCTTCGCGCTTTTACGTGCATGACGCGGTGTTCGAGCGCTTCTCTCGGAAATTTGCCGAGCTCGCCAGCCAGCTCAAGGTGGGTGACGGCTTCGATCCGTCTACCCAGATGGGCCCCCTGGCCAATGCACGACGCCTGACCGCCATCCAGGAGCTAGTGGCCGATGCGTCTGACCTTGGCGCTGAGGTGGTGACCGGAGGTAAGCGGATAGGGCAAAAGGGCAACTTCTTCGAGCCCACCGTACTGGCGGACACCCCTGCGGAGGCACGACTGCTTTGCGAGGAGCCCTTTGGACCAGTAGCCCCGCTGATGCGCTTCGACGACTTGGATACGGTGATCCGCCAGGCCAATGGCCTCGAATATGGCTTGGCAGCATTCGCCTTTACCGCGTCCCTGAAGACCGCTACTGAGCTTGGCAATCGCCTGCAGAGTGGCATGGTTTCGATCAACCATTTCGGTCTGGCACTGCCGGAAACACCGTTCGGTGGCATCAAGGCGAGCGGGCACGGCAGTGAGGGTGGCACTGAAGGGCTGGATGCCTATCTGACCACTAAGTTCATCAGCCAGGTTGGGTGCTGATAAGTCGCGGCAACGACCTGAGCTTAGGTCGTTGAGGGCATTTTGAAAGCGCGGGAAACCTCGCAGGCAGAGATTCGCTCAAAAAGTGAATGTCAGCTTTTGGCTGCCCTAGATTAATCGTTAATCTTTGCTCCAGGTGCGATGGGCCTAGCCAAGGGCAGATGCCCTTGGCCGAGGTTTTTGGCGGCGAAACTCGATCCAGTGAAAATTCGGCGCAGATTGGATAGGGACGTGTCGATGGCTCATCCCAGAATGAAGTAAACCTTTCGGACATTCGACAGGTTTTCCCATGTTCCGTTGAACCCGGAAGCAACTACGAAGGAGTCGCCAGCGCCGAATATGCGGCTTGCTCCAGTTGCATCAGTCAGGCGAACTGTGCCTTCCAGAATGTGGCATAGCTCGTCGTAGTCGCATGTGCAGCGCTCAAGGTGGGGACCCGCTTCCCAGATGCCCGCGACGGCCTTCTTGCCAGGCTCGACGAAGTGCCGCCACGTGGAGCTGTGGTAAGGGGCATCGACCAGGGCTGGATCGCTGATCTCGCGCTCGATGGGTACGAGCTCCGGGTTGCTGAAGGAAATGACGTGGCTGGGCAGAGTGTTGGACATGCTGGGGGCTCCGGATCAGGAATCGAAACCGATGCCAAAGGCATCGAAGGTTTTGAGCAGCAGGTCGCGATGGCCGTCTCGGTCCTCGCGTGCTAGCGAACGCTGGGCAAGCTTCACGCCGAGGTAGCGAAACGGCTCGGGCGGAAAGTGGAAGGGGGCCTTGGAGGTCATGCGCAATTCGGTTCGCTCGGTGGGTTCGCCGGCCAGCAGGTCGAGCATGTTCAGCGCTGCGAAGCGGCTGGCCGAAACGCCCTGCCCGGTGAAACCCAGGGCATAGGCCACGCGGCCCTGCATCTTGCAGCCGGTGAATAGGGTGGTGCGCGCTGAGGTGTCGATGATTCCGCCCCAGGCATGGCTGAAGCGCACTTCTCGCAATGCCGGGAAGGCCTCCTGAAACTGGAGGGCGAGCCGATTGAAGCTCTCGGGGCGCTGCGTAAGCGCTTCGTCACGGCGCCCGCCGAAGTGATAGATCGCGTCGTAGCCGCCCCAAAGGATGCGGTTGTCGGCCGTCTTGCGCAGGTAGTGGAACTGATTACCGGCGTCGGCAACACCGTGCCTATCTGTCCAGCCCACCGACGCCAACTGCGCTTCGCTGAGCGGCTCGCTGACAAGGGTGTAGTCGTAGACGGGGATTACCGTGGACGCGAGGTGGCCGAGCAGTGGCGGTGCGATGTTGGTGGCGAGGGCTACCTGGCCGGCCAGAACTTCCCCGTGGGCGGTACGTAGGCACATCTGGTCCTTACGCGCAGTGAGGTCCAGCACCGGGCTCTGTTCGAACAGTCGGATGCCCTGTTCCAGACAGACTCGGCGTAGTTCAGCGGCCAGCTTGGCTGGGTTCAACAGTGCATAGTTGGGCTCGAAGAGACCCGCACGATACAACGGCGAGTCGAGTCGCTGGGCCAGGTCGGCACCTTCCAGCCACTCGCAGTCGATGCCGAAACGCGCGTAGTTGCGCTGCATGGCGCGCAGGCCTTCGACCTGCCAGGGCTGGCTGGCGACATTGAGTTTGCCTCCCCGTTCGAACTCGGCCTGTAGGCCAAATCGCGTCAGGTCGGCGGCCAGCTCGTCGAGATTCTGCCGACCGAGGCGGATCAATCGTTCGGCTTCCATCGGCCAGCGCTTCAGAGCGTTGGAGACGCCATGGGATATGCTCGGCGCGCAGAAGCCGCCATTGCGTCCGCTGGCCTCGCCGCCGCAGTTGCGCGCCTCGACCAAGACGATGCGTGCTTCGGGCCAGCGTTGGCGGGCATGGAGCGCAGTCCACAAGCCAGTAAAGCCGCCGCCTACCACGGCCAGGTCGCACTGGAGGTCGGCTTCGAGCCTGGGGGCGACCGGCTGCGGCGCGACGGTGTCCTGCCAGAAGGGCCGCGGCTGAACCTGGTCGAGCGATGGATGAAGCAGGTGGGAATTCATGCAGGGACTCCGGCAGTATGTCGGCTGGAACTTGGTGCGTGATTGTTGTGCGAGCACTTTTTAACCGCGCTAACCGCGCCAGAGAATGCCCTGGACCTCTTTGCGGGCACGCTCGGAATTGCAGGACCGACAGCGTCGGGAAGATGGGGATGAACGATGAATGTAGAGGCAGGCTGGAGCACTTGTCTGGGCACTGAGGCCTACCAGCCGGACCCGGAGAGTGCTGCGACTCATGCAGTGGTGATGAACTACCACCGGGCTTGGCGTAGCCGCGATATCGATGCGTTATTGGCACTGCTCGATCCCCAGGTGGAGTACAACGATTTCTTCCAGGGACGCCAGATTCCCCTGGCGGAACTGAGGGACTATCTACTCAGCAGCATGCCCGCCGCCGATGATGAAACGCAGATCTATACCGATCGACTTCGGGTAGATGGCGACACGGCCTTCATCCAGTATCAGGTGACCTTGCGAGGCAGCCAGGGCCTGGCCTCATTCCGCGCCTGTGAGGCACTCAGGGTGCGTAACGGACGTGTCGTTCAAGTCGACGAGCATGCAACCCTGGTGCGCCAGACGAATGCCCTGTCCACGGTCACGACCACGCGCGGTCCGGTCAGCCGACTTGGGCTGTCGGCACGCCAGTTGGGGCAACTGGCAAAGGACCTCCAGCAGTATTTCGAGCAGCGTCAGCCCTATCTCAATGCGGACCTGGACATGTCCCAGGTGGCGACGGCTACCGGTTATACGCGAAACCAGATTTCGTTCTTTCTCAACCAAGTCCTTGGATGCAGTTTCTATCAGCACATCAATCGGCTGCGGCTGCACTGTCTGCTAAGCCAACTGGCGGACGTCAGCAGTACCCAGCGCGTGGATGAACTGGCGAAGGCTGCCGGGTTCCGCTCGCTGTCGACCTTCTACCGTTGCTTCCGAGAGGAGACCGGGTTGTCTCCGCGAGCCTATCTGGAGAGCCAGGCCAAGGACTGAGTTCGTGCGGGCACGCACGCAGGCGCAGGGCGTCTGCCCGTTTCCCACCAACCTTATGCTGTGCTCCCCGAGCAGTTCCGCCCCGTCGGTGCGGAGGCCTTACCAGGAGAACAGCATGAGTGAAACGCTCTATATCGATGGCGCCTGGCAGGCGCCGGCCGAGGGTCAATCCTTCGACGTGTACGACCCTGCCAGCGAGACCGTCATCCAGCAAGTGCCAGCGGCTACGCAGCCCGATGTCGACAAGGCCGTTCAGGCTGCGCGCCGCGCCTTCGATGAGGGAGCCTGGCCCCGCCTGAGTGGTGCCGAGCGAGCCGCTTACCTGCACGCCATGGCCGATGGCATGCGTACACGCCGAGAGCAGTTGGCGCAGCTGGAGGTCATGGACAACGGCAAGCCCCTGCCTGAGGCCCAATGGGACATCGATGATGCGATTGGCTGCTTCGAGTACTACGCCGGCCTTGCCGAAGGGTTGGACGATGCGGGAGAAGCCATCGAGTTGCCTGATGAGCGTTTCCGTTGCTGCGTACTGCGCGAGCCAATTGGTGTAGCCGGTCAGATCATTCCCTGGAACTACCCCCTGCTGATGGCCGCCTGGAAGGTCGCCCCGGCGCTGGCCGCCGGCTGCACGACCGTTCTCAAACCATCGGAGCTGACGCCTCTTACCGCCTTGGAACTGGCGGCTATCGCCGATGCCGCGGAGCTGCCCGCTGGTGTGCTGAACGTGGTTACTGGATTCGGCGCTGAGGCCGGCGCTCCGCTTTCGTCGCATCCCGGGGTGGACAAGCTTGCCTTCACCGGTAGCGTGCCCACCGGAAGGGCGATCATGCAGGCTGCCGCCCAGGACATTAAAAACGTCAGCCTGGAGCTGGGGGGTAAGTCGGCCTTCATCGTTTTCGACGACAGTGATGTCGAGGCCGCAGTGGAATGGATCCTCTTCGGCATTTTCTGGAACCAGGGGCAAGTCTGCTCGGCGACTTCCCGCCTGCTGGTTCAAGACGGCCTACATGATCGGCTGCTCGAGCGGCTTGTTGAGGAAGCTCGTCGCATCCGCATTGGTCATGGTTTGGAAAGCGGCACGCTGCTCGGTCCGTTGGTCAGCCGTGGACAGCACGAGAAGGTCCTGCAAGCCATCGCGCGCGGCCGCGAGGAAGGCGCGCGCCTTGTCAGCGGTGGCGGACGGCCGGCGCACCTGGAGAGAGGATGGTTCGTCGAACCGACGATATTTGCCGACACGCCCCTGGACAGCTCGCTGTGGTGCGACGAGATCTTCGGACCTGTACTGGCCGTGCGCCGCTTCTCCGACGAGGCTGAGGCGCTGCGCCTGGCCAACGCTAGCCGGTTCGGCCTGGCTGCGGCGGTGATGTCCGCCGATCTTGATCGCTGTGAAAGGGTCAGCCGTGCGCTGCGCGCGGGTATCGTCTGGGTCAACTGTTCCCAGCCAACCTTCACCCAGGCGCCCTGGGGCGGCTACAAGCAGAGCGGCCTAGGTCGCGAGCTCGGGGTGTGGGGGTTGAACAACTACCTGGAGGTCAAACAGGTGACCGAGTATCGCAGCCAGCAGCGCTGGGGTTGGTACTTGAAACCCTGACACCTGTGCAGCAACTGCCCGCATGTCGGCGAAGCCCGTCATGCGGGCTTTGCTATTCCATCACCCTGCAAGGTTCCGGTGGTGGCGCGGGAGGTGATTTCTCGAAGCCCCGGGTCTCCGTCATCGCCAAGCTTTCGGCCGCTTCGCGGCTCCTCCAATGGCATAATCCAGCGTCGCACGTTAGGCTCAGATCCTAGTGCTCGCTGCCTCGGGACATGGGTGACGGTTCATTTTCAGTTCTTGTCCCCTATCTGGCGGCCCCATCAACACCTGACCGAATTAGGACTATGAAGCCAGTGGCTCCTCCAGATACCGCCCCTGCCGCAGCTAGCGGAATGGATGACGCAAAGCCCACCAAGACACGTAAGCCATCGAAGAAGACGATCAAGACCAAAGAGCAGATCATCGAAGGCGCCTTGGCTTGTCTCATTGAGGATGGCGTCGCCGGTACGACCACCCGGAAGATCGCAGCGCAGGCGGACGTGCCCCTGGCGGCGCTGCACTATCACTTCTCCAGCAAGGAAAGCCTGCTGTCCGCTGTGCTCGAGTGGCTCACTGAAAAGCTGAAACACGCCATCAGCGCTGAAGCAGCCCCGTGCCGAAACCTCGCGGAGTGTATTGAGCGAGTGTTGCTGGCTGACTGGAAAATTGCTGAGCAGAACCGCGAGATCCAGACTGTCCAGTACGAGCTGACCTTGTTTGCATTACGCACTAAGGAGTCGGCTTGGCTGGCCAAGGGGCAGTACGAAGATTACCTGCGTGCCCACGAGCAGGCCTTCAGTCAGTACATCGATACATCGGACCCGCAGGAAGTGGCGCGTATCCGCGAGTTGTCGCAGCTCGCGCTGACCGGCATCGATGGCATTATCCTGCTCGATCTCGCCGCGCCCGATGAGGCCCGTTCGCAGGCTGCAGTGCGCAACCTGATCAGCTCACTGCAGAAATCCTACGGCTAACCGGCAGGGGGCGAACCCCTGCCGGCTGCTGTCACTCTGCCGCGCCTGCCAAGGCCAGACCCATGGCTTGGTATTTCGCCGGGTGCGCTCTTTTCAGGTACATGGCGCAGGCTACTCCTGCAATACCTGTAACCAGCACAAGGTAGGGGAAGGAGTGGACCACCCAGGATTCGGAACCGCTCATCAAGGTCAGGTTGTCGATCACCAGGGCAAGAAACACAGTGAGGCAGATCGCGCTGGCCCCGGGGGCGATCAGTCGTTGCCAGAGGCTGGTACCGCGTGCGTCCTTCCAGAAGAACCCAATCACTGCCAGGCAGGCCAGCACCTGCACGGCGATCATGCCGATGGTGGAGAGGGCGGCCATCCAGGAGTAGATGATCAGGTAGGGATCCTGCCCGAATCCGGCGAACGCACCCATGCACAGCATGGCCGCGATGGACTGGACCCGGCCGGCGATGTAGGGAGACCGGTGAACGCCGTGGGTACGGGCGAGGCCGCTCCAGAGCAGTTGCTCGCGTCCCATGGCGAACAGGTAGCGGGTGATGGAGTTATGGAAGGCAAGGATCGCGGCGAACATGCTGGTGAGCACGAGGATGTTCATCAGGGCCGAGGCGCCGCTGCCCAGGAGTTCGCTGCAGATCTTCAGCCACAGGTTGCCCGGATCCCGGGTCGCCATCTCCATTGCGCCTTCGATCCCGTAAGCCTGGATGATCGCCCAAGCGGAAAAGGCATAGAACAGCATGATCCCGCTGACCGCGACGTAGGTGGCACGCGGAATCGTGCGCACCGGATCCCGGGCTTCCTCGGAAAAGATCGCGGTGGCCTCGAACCCGAGGAAAGCGCAGATCGCGAAGATCAGGCCGATGCCGAGTCCGGGGGACAGGATTTGCGAGGGGGAGAATGGAGCGGCGGTGAAGCCGTTTCCATTGCCATTGGAGAGGATGATCGCGATATCGATCGCCAGGACGATGGCGGTTTCGCCGATCAGCAGGGCCGCCAGCAGTTTGCCGCTAAAGTCGATATCGCGGGCCCCGCAGAAGTGGACTACGCAGATAGTCCCGGCAACCAGGGCGAACCAGGGAATCTCAATTCCCCAATGGCTCTTCAGCGCATCGCTCAGGAAGTAACCGAAGCCGCCATACAGCGCGAACTGCACTGCGTTGTACGCGAGTAGTGCCATGAAGGCGGAACCGGCACCACACAGTGGATTGAGTCCACGGGTCACGAAGGTATAGAAAGCACCTGCGTTGCCTATGTGTCGGCTCATTGCGCAGTAGCCGACGGCGAACAGTAGGTAGATCAGGCCGGCGATCAGGAACAGGGCGGGTATACCGACGCCTCCTCCCATGGTTATCGCCAACGGCACACTACCCACCACCACGGTTAACGGCGCTGCCGCCGCAACCACGAAGAAAACGATACCTGCCACGCCAATGGCGTTCTTGCGTAAGCCTGATTGCTGCACACCGGACATCTTTTGGCTCCCGATAGTTGTTCTTTTTAGGACGAAAAGCGGTTTGGCATTCGAATGATTGCAGGCCGATTCTTCGGCCAGTATTCATTGCTTGTGTTAGTCGGTCGTGCGACCAAATCTATGTGCGAAGGTTGTTCACGTCAATGCACCTCGTACCGTTGAACATCGGATCGAGAGTGGCGATGACCCCTCGGGGTGCACCGCCGAGCATCGAGTCGTGTACTTACAGGCCGTAGGTCTCCTGGGCTCGCTCGCGGCTGAGTTTGCCTTCGGCGATATCCCGTTCGATGGCCTGGTTGTCACGCTCCTGGGGGCTACCCCAACCGCCGCCACCGGCGGTGGTGGTGATCAGGCGGTCGCCAGCCTGAACGATCAGGCGTTCCTTGGTAATGGTCTGGCTCCGGCCATCTGCCCGGATCAGCGTCAACGATGCCGGCTGACCGGCTTGGCCACCCTCGGCTCCCCAGGGGGCGAAGGAGGCGACGGTCTGCTCGCTGTAGAACACCACATCGCAGGTATCGAGGAACTCGTACTCGCGCCGGATACCCAGGCCACCACGATGCCGGCCGTTGCCGGCGGAATCTTCGGCCAGCTCCGTGCGCAGGATGCGAATGGGGTACTGACGTTCGCAGATTTCCATCGGCAGCATGGCGACGTTCCCCAGGTAGGGATCGACGGCGCTCACGCCATCACCGCGCGCGTGGCCACCCATGCCGCCGCCGAGGTCGTCCGCCATCACCACCATGCGGCCGTTGCGCGGGTGCTTGCATTCGGCGGCGAGGCTGGAGAAGCCAACGAAGGAGCCGCCCACCTGGAATTCTGGCTTGATGGCGCTGAGCGCCCGCACCAGGGTGTCGGTAATGCGCTGGGCCGCCAGGTGGCGCAGGCTAACCGCTGCGGGGAAGGCCGGATTCACCGCCGAGCCCGGTGGCAGGATGATGTCCAGCGGGCGCAGACAGCCGCCGGTTTGGTCTCCGTCCGGGTCGAAGGCCGACTTGATGGCGAAGATCACCGCGGCGATGGTAGCGGTGCGCGAGCAGTTCATCCCGCCGGCCATTTGCGTGGCGGTACCGCTGAAGTCGACGGTGATCTGGTCACCCCGCAGGCGCAGGCTCACCTCGATGCGCACGGGCTGATCATCGATACCGTCGTTATCCAGGTATCCCACCGCATGGCCAGTGCCGTCAGGCGTCGAGCGCAGCAGCGAGCGCATCCGCCGTTCCCCCTGATCCAGGCGTTCAGCCATGACCGCTACCAGCAGATCGGGCGAGTACTTCGCCAGCAGGTCCTGCATGCGTCGCACGCCCAGCTTGATGGCGGCCATCTGCGCGCGCAGATCACCGAGACTGGAATCTGCGTCACGGGTGTTGTTCGCGAAGTAGGCGAGCAGCGCGTGATTCTCGTTGTCAGCGTCGACCAGCCTGACCCAGGGGAAACGCAATCCCTCTTCATAGACCGAGCGGTTGGCGAAACCCTCCGTGCCCGGGTTGGTGCCACCGATGTCGGTGTGGTGCGCCAGGTTGCCCACCCAAGCCACAAGACGATCGCCGCTGAACACCGGGGCGAAGAGGTGGATGTCGGGCGTATGCGTGCAGCCGCGATAAGGGTCGTTGCCGATGAAAATATCCCCCGGACGGATGGTCTCGGCGGGGTGATCCTGGAGGAGCATCGGCAGGGCGACACTCATCGAACCCAGTAGGGCAGGAATCTGCGCATCCTCGGCAACCGATTCACCTGCGACGGTGAACAGGGCACAGGCGTAGTCGAGCATCTCGCGAATGATCGGCGAGTGTGCACTGCGTCGTAGCGAGTCGCCCATTTCTCCGGCCACGGCCTTGAGCGCACTGCCAACGACGGCAACGGTGATGGCGTCAGTCATTGTTGGATCTCCGAGATGATGAGGCAGCCGGTGGCCGCTACCTGGCCGGTGAAGCCGGGGTTGATGACAGTCGTGGTGTCGAACTGCTCGACAATCGCCGGGCCGTGGAAGAGCTCGCCGACCTTCAGGTCCGAACGCCAGTACACGGGGGTTTCGACGTAGCCTGAGGTCTCGGCGAACCATACTGGTCGCGCGCCCAGAGTTCTGGCAGGTTGGGGCGACGGCTGCGCTTCTCCCTGGTTGGCAAAGGCTCCTCTGCCAGTCAGGCGCGCGGCGACAATTTCCACTTCAGCGCTTGGTGCGCTATGGCCGTAGATCCGCTCATGCAGCGAGTGGAATCGCTCGATCACCCGCGGAATTTCCTGGCCACGCTCGATCGGCACGGTCACTGCGTACTCCTGGCCGGCATAGCGCATGTCCAGCGCATGCTCGAAGGAGCATTGGTCCTGTTGCATGCCATCCTCCAGCAGCAGGCGGAGCATGTCGCGCTCGAGGCCGCTCTGGACCTTGCCCAGCTCTTCGCTTTCCAGCGTTGCCGCATCCCGCAGCATAGGGGCGGTCACATCGTGGCGCAGATTCGCGGCAAGCAGTCCGCCGGCACTGAGCAGGCCGGGGAAGGGCGGAATGACCACGGTGGGAATGCTCAGGTCGCGTGCCAGCCCAACCACGCTGAATCCGCCTGCGCCCCCGGCGGCAACCAGGGCGAATTCGCGCAGGTCATCACCGTTGCGTGCGGCCGAGCGCAGGATCGCGCTGGCCATATTGGCCTCCATCAGGGAAATGATGCCCAAGGCCGTTTCCTCGACGCCAAGTCCGAGCTTGGTGGCAAGTCCAGCGATCGCTTGACGCGCTGCTTCGATATCCAGGGCCATGCTGCCGCCCAGCAGGCCGGCTGGATTCAGGCGGCCAAGCAGTGCTTGGGCATCGGTCACGGTGGGTTCGCTCCCGCCTTTGCGAAAACATGCCGGACCAGGAACGGCACCGGCGCTTCGCGGGCCCACTTGCAGCGCGCCGCCCTGGTCGATCCAGGCGATGCTGCCGCCGCCGGCGCCGATGGTTTCAATCTCGAGGTTGGGAACAGTGATCGGAATGCCGTTGGGCAGACGCATCTGCTGATGCACGCGTGGCTTGCCCTCCACGACGATGCCGATGTCTGCACTGGTACCGCCGACATCCAGCGTGACCAGGGACGAGAAACCGGCGGCCGAGCAGATCTTTTCACCGCCGATGACACCACCGGCCGGACCGGAAAGCACCAGGTGATGGGCTTTTTCTCCCACCGATCGTGCGGCAGTGCCGACGCCGCCATTGCTTTGCATGATGTAGAGCGGGCAGTTGAATCCGTTCCCCTGGAGCGTTGTTTCCAGGCGCTGAATATAAGGATCCAGCGTGGGGGCGAGCGCTGCATTCACTGCCGTGGTCGCGAACCTGGGGTACTCGCGTGCCTCCCGGGAAATCATCGACGAGCACATCACATTGATCCCGGGGGCCACTTGGCGGATGACCGCCGCGATGGCCTGTTCATGCGCGGGGTTCTCGAAGGAGAAGAGTCCGGTCACGGCAATGGATTCGACACCTTTATCAATGAGAGCGCGAACTGCGCGTTCGACCTCGACGAGATCAAGGGGCTCGATTTCACTGCCGTCCGCAGCCAGGCGCCCAGCCACTTCAATGCGCAGATCCCGGGTGATCAGCGATGGTTTGGCGGGGTGGAGGAGGTCGTAGAGGCGTTCGCGCTGCTGCGTTCCGATCTCGATGACATCTCGACAGCCGCGCGTGGCGATCAGCCCGGTCGAGGCATAGTTGCCTTCGATCACCACGTTGGTCGCGACGGTCGTGCCGTGCACGATGGCGTCGATTTCCGACGGGGAAAGACCAGCCTTGGTGGCGAGGCTCAGCACGCCCTGGACAATCGCCTTATCCGGGGATTCGGGGCACGACGGTACCTTCTCGACCATCACCACGCCGGCTATGTCGTCGATAAGCAGGCAGTCCGTGAAAGTGCCGCCGGTATCCACTCCGATTCTTCGCATTGTCGTCTCCGCTTGTTGGATTAATTAGTCGGTCGAACGACCAAAAAATACGACAACAAAACGACTGCTGCAATGGGTTTTTAATTCGGGATGGCTAGACCAGACGAGCTGCTCTGCTTCTGTACGAAAGGTGGCGATGGGCGAGAGAGGGAAATCGTGGGGAGGGCTTCGGCCACTGGCGAAGGCCTATCCATCGCAAGAGGGGCAGATTGTGGACTGCTAGGTCATGTAGGTAGCCAGGGTGTTGATGGCTTCCTCTCTACGTCTAAGGAGGACAATGGTGAATTTGCCACTGGCAGCAATCGGCCAGAAGCGGCCCTTCGAACACAACGCTCCATGGAGTTTTTTGAAGCACGTCGAGCTAAACATGGCCTAGTTCGAAGTTGCCATCTTGGCCCTGTGTGGCTAGTCCAAGCATAGCTACAGTGGATTCCAACAAACACCGATCCACTGCGAGCGACTACTCATGAACAAGCTTCTTGATTACTTCAAATTGTCCCCCCAACCGTCCAACAAACTGGTGGAACTCACCCTGCAACTGAGCAAGAAGCCGCTCTTGGCCGATCTGGCTCACCTGATCATGCTGCGGGCTTCGCAGCTCAACGGCTGTGCGTTCTGCGTGGATATGCATGTGAAAGAGGCCAAGATTCATGGCGAGCGTGAGTTGCGTCTTCACCATGTGGCTGTGTGGCGTGAATCGCCGCTGTTTTCGCCGGTCGAGCGCGCGGCGCTGGAGTGGACTGAAGCCATGACCCAACTGCCGCCCCATGGCATTCCCGACAGCCTGTATGCGAGTGTGCGTGAACAGTTTTCCGAGCAGGAGCTGTCTGACCTTTCGTTCCTGATCATCGCTATCAATGGTTGGAATCGCCTCAATGTGGCGTTTCAGGCGATCCCGGGTTCATCCGATGAGATGTTCGGTTTGACCAAGGCGAACCTCAACTGAGTGCCTTGCTGATCAACGCGCCAAGCTGCTTGCCCGGAGCAGCCGTGGCGCAGTTGGTAAAGCTCAGCAGCAGTCCCGATTGACGCTGCGCCGAGGCAGCCCAGCGCGACAACGCCTGTACTGACATGCCCTTGGCCAGCGCCTGCTCGGCCAGGGCGGTGTCGCTTACCCCGTCCGGCAAACGCAGCACCAGGTGCATGCCGCCTGGCGAGCGTTCTAGCTGCATACCTTTTGGCAAACTCTGCTCCATCGCTTCGAGGGTCAATGCCCGTCGTTCGTTGTAGAGGCGGCGCATACGTTGGATATGGCGAGTGAAATGCCCCTCGGCGATAAACTCCGCCACCAGAGCCTGAGTAATGGACGGTGAGCCCGCGGAAAACAACGCTCGCCCCACGCGTTCGAACGCCGCGACCTGCGCCTGCGGCACCACCAGATAGGCCAGGCGGATACCGGGAAACAGCACCTTGCTGAAGGTACCGGCATACAGCACTCGCCCATGGCGATCCAGGCTGGCCAGTGCCGGGAGGGGGCGACTGACATAGCGGTACTCGCCGTCGTAATCGTCCTCGACAATCCACGCGCCGCTGCAGGCGGCCCAATCTAGCAGCAGTTGCCGTCGAGGCAGCGACAGGGCCATGGAGAGTGGACTTTGATGTCCCGGCGTGACCATGGCGACCTGCGCCGCCTGGGCATGCGCAATGGCCTGCTCCACGTTCATCCCATCACCATCAACCGGCACGGCTTCCAGCTCCATACCGAACTGGCGAAGTACCTGGCGCGTAGTGGGATAGCCCGGATCTTCCACCCAGGCGCGCCCACCGGGCTGCAGCAAGGTGTGAGCGATCAGCGACAGACTGCTGCGCCAGCCGCTGGTGATAAACACCTGATGGGCACCGCAGTCGATACCTCGCGACACTTGCAGATACGAGGCGATGGCGCTGCGTAACGCCGGCAGGCCATGGGGTGCTGGATAGTCCAGATCGCCCACACGCATCCCACGCAGATACCGAGCACCGAGGCGCGCCCAAATCTTGCGTGGAAAGGCATCCAGCGCCGGCACCCCCATCTGAAACGGCAACAGCTGCGGTGGACGCCAGAGCGAATCCGGGGAGTCTTCGATCACTTCGCTGCTCACCGGCAGCGCGCGGGTCGCCAACACAGGCTTCTGCAGTTCGGGATTGACCACGGTGCCTTTCTGCCCGAGCGCCAGTAGGTAACCCTCACTGGTCAGTAGCGAATAGGCCAGCTCGATGGTGCCACGTGCCACCCCCAGCTCCTTGGCCATGGCACGCGCCGACGGCAAGCGATCACCGGGCGCCAGCGTGCCAGCGGCAATGGCGGCCAGTACGCGGTCGTAGAGTTGACGATACAGCGGCGAGCCAGGTTGCTCATTCAGGGGCGCAAAAGACGGAGCGGGAGTAGTCATCATGGCCTAGTTCATATCCCATTTCTTGGCTCAATCAAGTGGGGCAATGGTAGTCCAAGATAGCGCCATCACCTACTCACTGAGACCAACTCCCCATGACGTTCACCCTCCACAACTTCGTACCCAGCGTGCTCGACCTGGCGGACACGGCCCTGCGCCCCCTGGATACCCTCCACGACCTGCGCATCGCCTTCCCAGTGATGCAGCAACTGCGCCCTCACCTGACTAGCGAGGCCGACTTCATCAGCCGCATCGAGCGTATGCGCGCCGAGGGTTATCGCCTGGTTGGCGCGTTCGACGCGGGCCGTCTCGCGGGGTTAGCGGGTTATCGCCTGCAGGAAAACCTGATTTACGGCGCCTTCCTGTATGTCGACGACCTGGTGACCACAGAGGCGCTGCGGGGCGGCCAGTGGGGCTCACGGCTTTTACAAGCGCTGGAGCGACTGGCCCGCGCCAGCGGTTGCGCACGCCTGGTGCTCGACACCGGTTTGGCCAACGCCCGGGCCCAACGTTTCTACTTCCGCGAAGGCCTGTACACCGGTGCACTGCGCTTTCAAAAACAGTTCGATACGCCATAACCCGCGCCACGTATCCAAGGAGGCAACAGCATGACGTCGTCCCCGCAGCCACTCGCTCCTTTGCGAATTCTTCGCCTGGTCGCCAGCCCCAACGGTAGCGCCTCGGAAAGTCTGAAACTGTCCCAGCAGATTCTGTTTTCCCTGGCTATCAAGGCCGGTAGACGCGGTATCGAGCTGACCGATTTCGACCTCAACACGTTGGCCGTTGTCGACGCGTCGTACGCCCAGACCCTGGCCAATCAGAGCGTGGTCGTCGCCAGGAAGCAGGGGGACGCATTGGACCGTTCCGACGAGCTGATCGAGCGACTTCAGGTTTGCGATGCACTGCTGATTGCCACGCCGATGCACAACTACAGCGTGCCCGCTCCGCTCAAGGCCTGGATCGATCATGTAGTACGCGTCGGCAAAACGTTCCTGCCCACCGCCAGAGGCAAAGTCGGAACACTGACGGATCGACCGGTTTATGTCGCTGTAGCGAGCGGCGGCTACATCAGCGGCCAAAACGCTCGCCAACCCGACTTTCTTCGCCCCTACCTGTCGGCCGTGCTCGCCACCATCGGTCTCAATGACGTGCATTACTTCACTGTTGAAGGTACGGCCAGGGGAATGGAGTCACTGACTGCGGGACGGGAGGCGGGGTACGCCGAAGTCCAGGCGTTCTTTTGCAGGGAATTGAAAATGGCGGTTTAGGGGTTGTCTCTGAAATCTTCGGCTGCGAACGATCGGTGAAGGGCCATCGCTAGACACGGCAGTTGGCGAGATGCGAACGCCTGCGCTGATTTCATGCACAGAGGAACAGAACACAGCCACGTGGTCTTGCAGTTCTGTATGCCAAAGCAACAGCGTTTGTTTAGGCCAACGCGTTTCTAACCGCTAACGCTGCATCAAATATGGATCGCTCCTCATAGGGAGCGAATCCCAGCAAAAAACCGGTAGATACCGGTGCCTGGTAAAACCGCGCTAGCGGCATTACATCAACGTTGGCCTCTTCGATTCGGCGGCACGCCTCCGACTCGCTGCCGCCCAGCAACGAGCAGGCGATGTCCAGACCTGCACGAATCTCCGGTACTTCGATCAAGCCCTGCCAATACTGCTGCGCTGCGCAACTGAGCGCTTCAGCACGCAGTGAATAGAGTTTGCGCATGCGTCTGACATGTCGTTCGAAATGTCCGTGGTCGAAAAATGCTGCCAGTACAGCCTGACTCAGGCTGTTAGGGTGTCGCGAGGTCAACGCCACTGCTCGGGTGAACATGTCTACCAGATGTGGCGGAAGCGCCAGATACGCCAGGCGAGCGGACGGAAACAGCAACTTGCTGAACGTACCGGCAAGGATCACCGAATCATCGGTGCCAGCCATGGCGCGTAATGCGGGAATGGGCTTGGCGATGAATCGAAACTCGCTGTCGTAGTCATCCTCGATTACATAGGCCCCGCATGCGCTGGCCCAACGCAGCAATGCGAGTCTTCTGGCTGGAGACAGTTCGTGACCTGTTGGCATTTGCCGCGACGGCGTCACATAAACCAGTTCGGCCTGGGGGGCAGCCTGTATGCCCTGCTCGACACGCATACCCTGTTGATCCACCGGCACGTCCACCACCTTGCAACCTGCGACAGTCATAAGCTGACGTACCATCGGATAGCCCGGATCCTCCATCCAGACTGTGCCCCCGGGCCTTGCCAGCAGGCGCAGACATAAGTCGATTCCCTGTTGCACGCTACTGAGCACCACGATTTGATCCGCCGAAACGCGCACACCTCGCGCGGAGCCCAGATATTCGGCAATGGCGCCGCGCAAACTCGGCAAACCGGCAGGGTCGTAATCAAGCAGCGTCTGCACTTTGGAACTGCGCATCTGCTGGATATGCAACTTGCGCCACAGGTCAATCGGGAATGAATGAACGTCGCCACGCATTGGGAAAAAAGGGCGAAGGCCAGGAGCGACTTCGCGCCTGACGAACTCTGGAGTGGCAGCTTTTAGCCGCTCCATCCAATCCGTGACTGGCGGCGTTCGCCGTACAGGGACTTGCACCCCATCACGTCGTTGCTGGGAAAAGGCTCGAAGTTTCGCATCGGGGAGCTCAACGCACACGCGGGTGCCACTGCCTGTTTGGCTGACCACATAGCCCTCCGATAAAAGCTGCTGGTATGCAGCCTGTACCGTCCCACGTGCAAGTCCCAGGTGGGCGGCCAACGACCGGCTTCCCGGAAGCTTACTGCCCGCAGACAAACGCCCGCAAAGCATCGCCTCGCGCAGCTCTAGATACAGCCACTGCTGAAGATTGACGACCGCAGCAGGCCTATCACACGGTAATGCCATTGCCCCAAACAGGGCCGCGTCAGATGGCATGAGCACCTCAAAAGTGGATCAGCGTTTCAGGCTATTAGTGGATCAATACCATAGGTCGCTTTATGACCACAATTGGTTCCAAGCGCAGGTATACGCCGCACACCAAGAGCACCCAGGACCGTGTGCTCTTGGTGCGAGCCGATTTCAGGTTCCGCTCGGGTAAACGCTCAATCGCCTCGGCAGCGGCAATCCGCATGTCGCGCTCTCTTCATTGCCTCAAAACAAAGGAAAAGAAACTCATGAGTCGCCTCAATTGGTTCGAAACTTCGCCTGGTGCAGCCAAGTCTCTTGGAGGTCTGCATCATTTCGTGACCACCGCTACCAATTTGCCGGCCCCGCTGATCCACCTGGTGTTTCTCAGAGTGTCTCAAATCAATGGCTGCGCCCACTGCATCGATCTGCACTCGCGTGATCTGATCAAAGAAGGTATGTCGGTGGACAAGGTGCTGTTAGTGCCGGTATGGCATGAAGCGCAATACTTGTTCTCGGATCAGGAGCGCTCGGCATTGGCCTGGGCAGAGGAAGTCACGCGGGTCAGCGAGACACATGTATCCGACGAAGCCTATGCAGCAGCATCGGCGATGTTTACAGAAAAGGATCTGGTCGACCTGACAGCGGCCATCGCCGCGATGAACGCTTTCAATCGTATGGGCGTCAGCTTCCGTCTAAAGCCTGCCGCTAAAGCTTGATGGCATAGACATCCGACATGCAAAAGCAATACTTCAACGACGGCACCTAGATCGCATTGCCTAAGGTCTGCTTCTGGCCGGTTAGCGCCCCTTGCTCTGGCTGGCCATCCTTGTCCTCCCTCATGTGGAGGACAAGCCATGAACACCACCATCATCACCTGCAACCATCAACCCTGGAACAAAGGAAAGCTAGTCGGGCAGAAAGCCCCGCTCCGGCTCAGCGATATATGGGCCATCCGGGTAAGGCTCCAGATTGCGGAGAAAACCCGGGATCTGGCTCTATTCGACTTGGCCATCGACAGCAAGCTGCGAGCCTGCGACTTAACCAAGCTTCGTGTGCGGGACATAGCCCATGGAGAACACGTGTCGCCGCGAGCCATCGTGATGCAGCAGAAAACCCAACGACCAGTGCAGTTCGAGATCACAGAGCAAACCCGGGTGGCTTTGGCGGTCTGGATACATCAGGCCCAGCTCCGCAGCGACGATTGCCTGTTTCCGAGTCGGTTGCGAAGCTCAGATCATCTCTCCACCAGGCAATATGCCCGCATCGTCAAAGCCTGGGTGACAGCCATTGGCCTTGATCCGGCGATGTACGGCACCCACACGCTGCGGCGTACGAAGGCAACCTTGATCTACCGCAGGACGAAGAACCTGAGGGCAGTCCAACTCCTGCTCGGCCATACGAAGCTAGAAAGCACCGTCCGATACCTGGGAATTGAGGTCGATGACGCCTTGGAAATGGCGGAACAGACCGAGGTCTGACCATGCATAGCGACGGCCGAAGCCAGACCGTCGCTATCCGGCCAGGAGCGGTCATTTACGATGGAATCCGCACGCCATCGATTTCTACTTCTCCCCGGCCTTATGCTGTTCGAATCCATGGGTGCTCACATATCCTCTATCGCCCATTTGACGATGCTTTTCTCAAACCGACTCAGGTGTGAGTATTCCAGTCGTGGTGCCCATTGCTTGAGCTTTTCCATTAGCTGGGTCATACCCTCGGCGGGCAGTATGGCGCTTTTGAACTTCGTCGAAATCTGCGTGGGAATCCCGTACTCGTCCAGCGCAGTGAGAAGAGGGTCGTTGAACAGGTTTTCAAGCTGCTCAGCCAAGAAGCCGAAATCACCCGGTTCAATACCTATTCGGGTGAAAACGTCAGCTTGAATTTTACTCAATGCCATGATGTCGCGTGGAAGGCGGTACGAGATCACGTTCCGAATAAACTTCAGGCGCTGGCCAATCGACTCGCTTGGGGTGCGATCTGTGAGGTCTTCATCAATGGCTTGTTGGAGGTAGGCCTGGAAATCCTTCTGTGCCCTGAGCGCATTGATGTGCCACGCCAGTTGCAGGCCGGAGTGGATATTGAATTCCTGCAGTTTGTGTGGGAGGTGATCGTAGATGAGGGTGAATCGCCCCGGCTTTCCTAGACACTCTCCAAGCTCTGGAAATAGCGCTTTTCAAACTCCACTGGCGATAGCTGCATAGCGCTGCTGTGCCGGCGTTTGGGGTTATAAAACATCTCGATGTAATCGAACACATCACTCCGAGCTTCTTCGCGGGTGCCGTAGGTCTTCCGTCGGATGCGTTCCCGTTTCAGCAACTGAAAAAAGCTTTCCGCTACCGCGTTGTCGTGGCAGTTGCCGCGTCGGCTCATGCTGCTGATCAGGTTGTTGGCCTTGAGGAAACTCTGCCAATCCGAGCTGCTGAACTGGCTGCCCTGGTCGGAGTGGATCATCACTTCCTGCTTGGGCTTGCGCCGCCAGACCGCCATCAACAGGGCATCGATGGCCAGGTCGCTGCACATCCGTGGCTTCATCGACCAGCCGATCACCTGGCGTGAAAACAGATCCAGCACCACCGCCAAATACAACCAACCCTCATAGGTGCGGATGTAGGTGATGTCGGTGACCCAGACCTTGTTCGGTTCACTGACGTTGAACTGCCGCTCCAGGCGATTGGGCGAAGCTACCGTTGGCCGGCCGCCGTAATAGCCGGGGCGCCGACGATAGCCGGTCTGCGAGCGCAGCCCTTCTCCCCGCATCAGGCGAGCCACGCGGTGCCGGCCACAGGACTCTCCCAGCTCACGCAGGTCGTCGTGAATCTTGCGATAGCCGTAGACCCCACCGCTTTCCAGCCAGGCATGTTTGATCAACCCGAGCAGGCGCTGATCTTCCTTGGCGCGTACGGATTTCGGCTCGGCCAGCCAGGCGTAGTAACCGCTGGGATGCACTTTCAGGGTCTGGCAGAGACGCCGTACCGGGTACTCCACCGACAGCTTGCTGATGAAGGCGTACTTCAGCCGGACTCCTTGGCAAAGTACGCGGCGGCCTTTTTTAGGATGTCTCGCTCTTCGGTCACTCGCTTGAGTTCGGCGCGTAGACGACGCAGTTCGGCCTGCTGATCATCTTCTTGCTGCCGCTGCGCCTGGGGCTTGCCGTAGCGCTTGATCCAGGCATACAGGCTGTGCACCGACATGCCTAACCGCGCTGCCACCTCGGCTACGGGGAGGCCGCGCTCGGTCACTTGCTTGACCGCTTCGATTTTGAATTCTTCGGGGTAACGCTGGTTGCTCATGGCACCTCCTAACGGGCCTCATTATGAGGCTTGGAGGTGTCTACGAAACTAGGGGCGATTCA
>NZ_SSOM01000071.1 GCF_029871235.1 Pseudomonas sp. BN411 | reverse complement strand
GCCGGCCTGCTGCTGGTGTGGCTCACCGCCCGGGGCGTGACCCGGCCGATCCAGGGCGTGGCCAGCATGCTCAAGGACATCGCCAGCGGCGAAGGCGACCTGACCCGCCGCCTGGACTACGCCCGCCAGGACGAACTGGGTGAGCTGGCCGGCTGGTTCAACCGCTTCCTCGACAAGCTGCAGCCGATCATCGCCGACGTGAAACGCTCGGTGCAGGACGCCCGCGGCACCGCCGACCAATCCGCCGCCGTGGCCAGCCAGACCAGTGCCGGCATGCAGCAGCAGTACCGCGAAGTCGACCAGGTGGCCACCGCCTCCCACGAGATGAGCGCCACTGCCCAGGACGTCGCCCGCAGCGCCGCCCAGGCCGCCGAAGCCGCCCGCGGTGCCGACCATGCCACCCAGGAAGGCCTCGGCGTGATTGGTCGCACCACCAGCGCCATCGAGCAACTGGCCAGCGAAATGAGCGCGGCCATGGAAGAGGTGCAGGCGCTGGCCAACAGCAGCGAGCAGATCGGCTCGGTGCTGGAAGTGATCCGCGCCATCGCCGAGCAGACCAACCTGCTGGCGCTCAACGCCGCCATCGAGGCGGCGCGGGCCGGTGAGGCCGGGCGCGGCTTCGCGGTGGTGGCCGACGAGGTGCGCAACCTGGCCAAGCGCACCCAGGACTCGGTGGAGGAAATCCGCCAGGTGATCGAAGGCCTGCAACACGGCACCCGCGAAGTGGTCGGCTCGATGCACAGCAGCCACCGCCAGGCCCAGGGCAGCGTCGAGCAGGTGGAGCAGGCAGTGGTCGCGCTGCAACGCATCGGCGAGGCGGTGACGGTGATCACCGACATGAACCTGCAGATCGCCAGCGCCGCCGAGGAGCAGAGCGCGGTGGCCGAGGAGATCAACCGCAACGTGGCGGCGATCCGCGACGTCACCGAGTCGCTCTCCGGCCAGGCCGAGGAATCCGCCCAGGTCAGCCAGGCCCTGAACCGCCTGGCCAACCACCAGCAGGGGTTGATGGATCAGTTCCGGGTGTAGGTCGGGCGCGGGCGTAGGGTGGATGTCGCTCTTTACTTCCACCGGCGAGGCTACGTCCGGCACCGGTCCTGCGCTCTTCTGTGGGGGCGAATTCATTCGCCAAGCAGGCCGCAGGTCTGCCCTGGGAAATCCGAAACCAGCCGAACGACCCTCACCCCCGGCCCCCGCTCTGCGCCCCTGCCTGATCGCTTCGCGCTCAGGCGTTCATCGGCACCGGAAGTGGTGCTTCCGAAAGCGTGCCTCTTCACCCCTGAAGAGGAGAGGGGTGACGCTCGCCGGCAGCTCCGTGCCATCCGGCGAACACCTGACCTTGTGGGGGCGATTTCAATCGCTAAGCAGGACGCAGTCCTGCCCCGACGAACTCACAACGGGCGCACCACCCCACCCTCAAACACCCCCCTGGCGCCATCCGTGTCTCACCCTGGCATGCATTCACTTGCCGGCTCGCAAACTGCCGGCTAGCCTGCCCCACGGTCTGAACAAGGAACCCCTAGATGCTGAACATCGTCCTGATCGCCGGCTCCAGCCGCGCCAACAGTCAGTCGGGCAAGGTTGCCCGTTTCATCCGCCAGCGCCTGATCGAACTCGACAAGGCCAGCCCCAGCTCCTGCAGCATCATCGACCTCGGCCAGGGCCCGCTGCCGCTGTGGCCGGCAGAAGACACCGGCCCCTGGAGCGGATACCAGCAGCAATTGCGCGACGCCGATGCGGTGGTAGTGATCGCCCCCGAGTGGAACGGCATGGCCTGCCCGGCCATCAAGAACTTCTTCATCTACGCCAGCAAGGCAGAGCTGGCGCACAAGCCGGGTCTGCTGGTGGGCGTGTCCTCCGGCATCGGCGGCGGCTATCCCATCAGTGAGCTGCGCGCTTCCAGCTACAAGAACTGCCGCCTCTGCTACCTGCCGGAGCACCTGATCATTCGCGGCGTCGAGAAAGTGCTGAACGAAGTCGAGCCGGTGAGCGAAGACGACCAGCGCATCCGCGCCCGTATGGACTACGACCTGGATATCCTGGCGCGTTACGCCGAAGCCCTGAAGCCGGTCCGCGAAGCCATCGACATGAGCATCCCGGCCTTCGCCAACGGCATGTAAGCAACACAGTTGCAGGGGCGACGACAATCGCCCCTACAGCAACTGATGCTTGTGCAGCAGACGATAGAACGTCGGCCGCGACACCCCCAGCACCTTGGCCGCATGGCTGAGGTTGCTGCTGTAATGAGCCAGGGCGTCGCATAACGCCTGATATTCAGCCCGCCGCTTGTAGTCCTCCAGCGTGCCCAGCAGGGTCCCGTCCACCGGGGCGCTCTGCAGTCCCAGGTCATCCGCCTCGATGGGCCCATTCTCCGCCAGGGCATAACCCCGCCTTACCCGGCTGGCCAGCTCGCGCACATTGCCGGGCCAGCGGTGACGGACCATTGCCGCCAGCGCCTCCTCGCTGAAATGGCTGGGTCGTCGCCCCGCCTCCAGGCTGTAGAGATCAACGAAGTACCCCGCCAGCAGCGCGATATCGCCCTGGCGTTTGCGCAGTGGGGTGATCTGCAGGCGGTTCTGCTCCAGCCACTGGCACAGGCCAGGATGGAAAGTCCCCTGCTCCACCAGATCGCCCAGTTCCTCGCGGGTCGAAGCCAGCACCCGCACATTCAGGCTCAACACCTCGCCATCGGCATGGCGCAGGGTTTTGGAGCGCAAACAGTACAACAGACGTTCCTGCTGGCCAGGCGGCAACTCATGGATGGCGTCGAGGAACAGGGTGCCGCCATTGGCCGACGCCAGCTTGCCCTGGTGGCCGAACAGCAGGTTGGCGGTTTCCGCTTCAGGCAACACACCGCAGTTGAAACTGACGAATGGTCCCGCCACCCGTCGCGACATCCTGTGTAGCGTTCGCGCCACCAGTTCCTTGCCGCTGCCGCTCTCCCCCAGGATCAGCACGGGTTTCTCGCATGGCCCCAGGCGCGCCAGTTGCTTGCGCAGGTCCCGCAACGGCCGGCTCTGGCCCAGCAATTCATTCTGGTCGCCCCGGCGATTGCCGATGCCACGCAGGCGCGCAATGCCGAAAGCGCGTCCCAACAGGCCCTGCAGGCGCGGCAGGTCTACCGGTAGCGGCATGGCGTCGAAGAACCACTCGCCGATGAACTCATCCACGCCCGCCCCCACCTCGGTCAGCGGATCGATCAATGCGATCCATTCGGTGCCACTGCGGCTGATCAGGTGCTTGATCCCCTCCGCGCGTTCCAGGTGGTCGCCACGCAATCGCAACAGCCCGATGTCGTAACTGGCCGCCAAAGCCTCGTCCAGGTTCTGGCTGGACACCGTCCAACCAGCCTCTTCCAGGTGGGGTAGGATTCGCCGGCAGTGGTCGCAAGGGTCGACCAGCAGGAGGCGTCGCGGTGCGGAGGAGATGGCTTCCAAAGTGAACCTTCCTTGACGCCAAAAATTTGTATTGCCAATAAAAACAATAGTTTGGACGCGCCACTTGTAACGCTAGCAAGAACTTTGGCGCCCTATGGAATGTTTCTCTATAAGCGCAATTCTCCTTCGAACTTTGACCGCCACCGCCCTCGGCAATCGTCTCGACAGCGTTCCAATCCGGGCCAATACTCGTGCGATTCCTCCCCTGCCTTGCGGGGCCTGCCATGAACCTGCTTCTACGTGCGGCCACCCTCGACGATCTGTCGGCGCTGGTAGAGCTTGAGACGCGCTGTTTCGAGGCCACCCGCCTCGGCCGGCAACAGTTTCGCTGGATGATGCTGGAGGCCAATGCCTGTCTGATGGTGGCCGAGGGCGATGGCCAATCATTACTCGGCTATGCACTGGTGCTGTTCCGCCAGGGCAGCACCCTCGCCCGCCTCCACTCTGTCGCCACCGACCCGCGCGCCCGTGGCAACGGAATCGGCCAGCGCCTGCTGGACATGGCCGAAACCAGCGCCCGCGAACATGATTGCGCCTACCTGCGGCTGGAGGTCTGCCCCAACGATCGCGACGCCGTGGCCCTGTTCGAGCGCAATAGCTACGACCAGCTGGAGCTGCTGAGCGACTTCTTCCCCGACCACCGCGAAGCCCTGCGCATGGAAAAACGCGTGGTCCGGCATCCGCAGGCGCTGCAGCGCCCGGTGCCCTATTACCACCAGACCACCGAATTCACCTGCGGTCCGGCGTGCCTGCTGATGGCCATGGGCGCCCTGGACGGTGCCGTGCCCGGCGATCACCAGGACGAGCTGCGCCTCTGGCGCGAAGCCAGCAGTGTGCACATGCCCGGCGGCCACGGCGGCTGCAGCCCGCATGGACTGGCACTGGCAGCCTGGCGGCGCGGCTATCAGGTCAGGCTGCACCTGAGCGACAAGGGCCCGTTGTTTCTCGATGAGGTGCGCAATGCCGGCAAGCGCGAAGTGATTCGCCAGGCCCACGAGGACTTCTGTTCCGCCCTGGAGAACACCGACGTCGAACAGCACCTCGGTGAGGAACTGGACCTGCGTCCCGTGCTGGATGCCGGTGGCCAACCCCTGGTGCTGGTGGACGGCCATCGCCGCAGCCGCAGCCGGGCGCCCCACTGGGTGCTGGTCACCGACTGCGACCGCAACTTCATCTACCTGCACGATCCCAACGCCGAACGCAGCCTGCACAGGCGTGCGCAGGACTGTCAGCACATTCCAGTCACTCATCGGGAGTTCGAGCGCATTAGCCGTTTCGGCCTGGGGAAACAACGCGCGGCGGTCGTGCTCTATCCGCGAGGGACTTAGCACAATTACGTAGTAGCACCTTGCCAACACCCATAGCGATTGGCATAAGGTAGGAATTTTTCAGCAAGCTACAAGGAAGTATCTGATGCGCGTGCTTCGCCGTGTCCTTTGGCTGGTGCTTTTCCTCCTGCTCGCGGGCCTTGCGGTCGTCCTCTATTACGTCGCCAACCCCAACCTCCCGACCTACCAGGCGCCAGACCAGCTGCACTACCTGGATCAGTGGAGCGACCAGGAGCGCCAGACCTACTACTACACGCCACAAGGCACCACGGTTAAGGGCCTGCGCTACGAGTGGTTCACCGCGCTGGAACTGCCCTTCTCCCGCGACAAGTTCGCCCGCCCGGAATACCTGGCGCGCTTCGGTTTCCTGGTAGACCCGAAACAGACCGCCACCCCCCAAAACCCCGGCAACCTGCCGGTGGGCATGGCGCGTCACGAGGACGAGAAGACCGGCGTCCACTACCTCGACATCAGCTGCGCCGCCTGTCACACCGGCGAGCTGCGCTACAAGGGCCAGGCCGTGCGCATCGACGGCGGCGCCGCGCTGCACTCCCTGGCATCCACCGTGCCCACCCTGCGCGGCGGCGGCTTCGGCCAAGCGCTGGGCATGAGCATGGCCTTCACCTACTACAACCCGCTGAAGTTCAGCCGCTTCGCCGAACACGTGCTGGGCGAACGCTATCCCGAAGGCAAGGACGAGCTGCGCCGCGACTTCAAGAAAGTCCTCGACCGCCTGCTCGGCACCGCCTGGAACGATACCCATCGCGGGCTCTACCCCACCCAGGAAGGCTTCGGCCGCACTGACGCGTTCGGCCGCATCGCCAACAGCGTCTACGGCGACGCCATCAGCCCCGACAACTACCGCGTAGCCGACGCCCCGGTGAGCTACCCGCACCTCTGGGACATCTGGAAGTTCGACTGGGTGCAGTGGAACGCCTCGGCCATGCAGCCCATGGCCCGCAACGTCGGCGAAGCGCTGGGCGTCGGTGCCACCCTGCACCTGTTCCAGCCCGACGGCGGTGCTGTCCCGGAAGCCGAACGCTACGCCTCCAGTGTGCGCGTGCGCGATCTCCATACCCTGGAAGAAACCCTGAAGCAGCTCGCCCCGCCGCGCTGGCCGGAAGAAGTCTTCGGCAAGGTGGACCTGGCCCGCGCCAGCCAGGGCCGCGCCCTCTTCGCTGAGAACTGCGCCTACTGCCACGCCCCCCACGTGGTACCAGCGGACAAACGCATGGCGCCCGATCGGGACCCGGAGTGGCACATGCGCGTCGTGCCCATCGAAGAAATCGGCACCGACTCCACCACCGCCGACAACATCGCCGATCACCGCTTCGACATCAGCAAGCTGGGCTGGACCCGCGAGCAACTGGCCAAGCTGGATGTGAAGCTGTTCGACGGCAGTCTGGACAAGATCGACTTCAAGAGCATTTCCAGCGCCCAGGGCCTGGCCTACATCACCGCCTTCGTCGAGAACCAGGCCTACAAACAGGCCGGTATTTCCGGCGACGGGCGTGCCCGCATGGACGGCTTCGGCCTGCCCATCGGCGTGCAGGAGAAACGCGGCTACAAGCCCCGCCCCCTGGACGGCATCTGGGCCACCCCGCCCTTCCTGCACAACGGCTCGGTGCCCACCCTGTTCCAGCTGCTTTCCCCGGTTACCGAACGGGTCAGCCAGTTCCATGTCGGCAGCTTCGAGTACGACCCGAAATTCGTCGGCTTCCAGACCACCGCCTTCCCCGGCAGCTTCCTGCTGGACACCCGCATCAAGGGCAATGGCAACGGTGGCCACGAGTTCCGCGACGGTTGCCGCAAGAACGGCGTGATCGGCCGCGCCCTCTCCCCGGATGAGCGCCTGGCGCTGATCGAGTACCTCAAGGTGCTCGGCAACCCTGCGCTGGAAGGCCAGCTCACCCCGGTGGAACCCCGCCCCTGGACGCCCGGACCGTCCTGCGAGGGCTGAGCCCTCGCCAACACTGAAGCAGACAAAGGACACAAGCACTCATGCTCAAGCGTTTCTGGCTCTGGCTCGGCCGACTCCTCGGCAAGCTCCTTCTCTTCGTGCTGGTGGTCGGCGTGATCGGCTGGCTGGCGGGCGAGGCCTACTACGGCTGGAAGTTCTCCGGTCCGGTGCCCACCGAAGAAGTCATCCCCGCCGATGAAGCGGTGCAGACCCGCGCCATCATCGAGGACGCTGTCCGCATCGTCGAGCAGCACCGCGACAACACCCGCGTGCTGCGCGACGCCCATGCCAAGGCCCACGGTTGCGTGAAGGCGGAAGTCAGCGTCCTGCCGGACCTGGACGCCAGTCTGCGTGCCGGCGTATTCGCCGAGCCGGGCAAGACCTGGCAGGCGGTGATGCGCCTGTCCAACGGCAACGCGTTCCCGCAGTTCGACAGCGCGCGCGACGCCCGCGGCCTGGCCATCAAGCTGCTCGACGTGCCCGGCGAAAAGCTGATGAAAAGCCCGGTACACGCCAACGAACAGGACTTCGTGATGTTCAACCATCCGGTGTTTTTCGTGCGTGACGTGGCCCAGTACCGGCAGAACTTCAACGCCCAGGCCAACGGCCAGAAGGTCGGTGCCTTCTTCCCCAGCCTCGACCCGCGCAGCTGGGAAGTCCGTCACCTGATCATCGCCCTGAAGACCCTCGCACCGGCCCCGGACAGCCCGGTGAGCGCCACCTACAGCTCCATTTCGCCGTACAAGCTGGGCGAGGCGAACATCAAGTACCGCGTCATCCCCGACCCGCAGAGCTGCCCGCCCTACGAGTTGCCGGAGCAGAACACCGCCCTGCCCAACTTCCTGCGCAATGCTCTGTACCAGCAGCTGTCCCTCGACCGCGTGCCAGTCTGCTTCGCCTTCCAGGTACAGAAACAGAACGCCCAGCACTACATGCCGATCGAGGACACCAGCGTCGAGTGGGACGAATCCGTCTCCCCCTTCGTGACGGTCGCCACCATCAAGGTCCCGGCCCAGGACTTCGACAGCCGCGAGCAGAACGTCGCCTGCGACAACCTCTCCTTCAACCCCTGGCACGGCCTGCCCGAGCATCGCCCCATCGGCGGCATCAACCGGCTGCGCAAGGCGGTGTACGAGGCGGTGAGCGCCTATCGCCACGAGCGCAATGGAGCGAGCGACGCGACCACGCCTTGAGGCGAACCTTCCGCTTGTGGGGGCGAATTCATTCGCCAAGGGCAGCACAGCTGCCCCCCGTCCAAGGCAGGACGTTGTCCTGCATAGCGATTGAAATCGCCCCCACAAATCCGAAGCCCCTGCTCCAGCGCCATCCCCACCCATCAGCCCAGCCAGGCCACGCCCCACGCTGGTGCTAGCCTTTCTTGTTACCCGCCGAGCGCCCAGAGTCCGCCCGGTGCAGAGCCTACGGGCCAACCCTTCAATCGCGGAAAAAGCCCGAGGCCAGTCCGGCTGCCCGCCCCGTCTTCGCCAAAGAAGCCTGCTCCGGACAGCGATCCTTTACCGGTCACGGAGCCCAGACCATGGCGCAATATCGCGATGCCCTGCCGCAACTGGAGGGCGAGCTTTTCCTCACCGACGGTGGCATCGAGACCACCCTGGTTTTCCATGAGGGGATTGCCCTTCCTGATTTCGCGGCCTTCGTGCTGCTCAACTACCCGGACGGCCAGGAAGCCCTGCGCAAGTACTTTCGCGCCTACTGCGCCCTCGCCAGCCATTACGGCACCGGGCTGATCCTTGAAAGCCCGACCTGGCGCGCCAATCCCGACTGGGCCAGCCACCTCGGCTTCACCCCCCAGGGCATGGCCGAGGCCAATCGCCAGGCCATCGCCCTGCTTCAGGAGCTGCGCGGTGAAGTGGAAAGCGGCCGTACCCCGGTGGTGATCAGCGGCTGCATCGGCCCGCGCGGCGATGGTTATGTCGCCGACGAGGCCATGGACGAGTTTCAGGCGCAGCGTTACCACAGCGAGCAGATCGGCATATTCGCCGAGACCGCCGCCGACATGGTCACCGCCATCACCATGAACTACACGGAGGAAGCACTGGGCATCGCCCTCGCAGCGCGCGAGGCCCGCCTGCCCGTGGTCATCTCCTTCACCGTGGAAACCGACGGCAGACTGCCCACCGGCCAGACACTGAAGGAAGCCATCGAGCAGGTCGACAGCGCCACCGCCGCCTACCCGGCCTACTACATGATCAACTGCGCCCACCCCGACCATTTCGAAGATGTGCTGGTACCGGGCAGCCGTTGGGTGCAGCGCATTCGCGGATTGCGGGCCAACGCCTCGCGCAGGAGCCACGCGGAGCTGAACGAGGCGGTCGCCCTGGACAGCGGCGATCCGGAAGAACTGGGCGCCCAGTACGCACGGCTCCGCCAGCGCCTGCCGCACATCAACGTGATGGGTGGCTGCTGCGGCACCGACCACCGCCATATCGAGCAGATCGCCAAGGCGTGCAAGCCGTTGTTCCGCGCGGCCCTTTAACTCGAACTCTGTGGGGGCGACTTCAGTCGCTAAGCAGGACACAGTCCTGCCCTCCGCCTAGGGGGCTGCTGCGCGGCCCTTAGCGATTGAAATCGCCCCCACAAACAACAGGAGCGGCCGCTCGCAAACATCCCGTTGCACCTCCCCACCTCACTCCAAATACCCGAGTAATGGCCTCAACTATGCTGTAAGTGAACACGGCATGGCGGGAGGCCCTCATGATCCGCTGGCTGCTTGGCAGGCTGCTGTGCCTGGCCCTGCTCCTGCCCGGCACGTTGCTGGCCGCCGGGAGCGTCACCGTGCTGACCGTGGACGGCCCCATCGGACCGGCCACCGCCGACTACCTCACCCGTGGCATCGAACGCGCCGAGGCTGACAAATCGCAACTGGTCGTGATCCAGATCGACACCCCTGGCGGTCTCGACACCTCGATGCGCAGCATCATCAAGGCGATCCTCGCAAGTCCGGTGCCCGTCGCCAGCTTCGTCGGCCCCAGTGGCGCACGGGCGGCTAGCGCCGGCACCTACATCCTCTACGCCAGCCATATCGCCGCCATGGCACCGGGCACCAACCTCGGCGCGGCGACTCCGGTGCAGATCGGCGGCATGCCAGGGCAGCCGGAGGGCGACAAGCCCACCGGTGACAAGGGCGAGAAGAAGGACGACAAGACCGGCGTAAGTGGCAATGAGGAAACTCTGGCCCGTAAGCAGGTCAACGATGCGGCTGCCTATATCCGCGGCCTGGCGCAATTGCGCGGACGCAATGCCGAGTGGGCCGAACAGGCGGTGCGCGAATCCGTCAGCCTCTCCGCCACCGACGCAGAACGCCTGAAGGTAGTGGACCTGCTCGCCAATGACATACACGACCTGATCGCCAAGGTGAATGGGCGGACCTTTGAAATCGCCGGGCAGAAAGTCACCCTGGTCACCGTCGGCGCACCACTGGTGCAGCGTGAGCCGGACTGGCGCGCGCAGATTCTTGCAGTGATCACCAACCCCAGCGTCGCGCTGATCCTGATGATGATCGGGGTCTACGGCCTGATCTTCGAATTCTCCAACCCCGGCAGCGGCGTCGGCGGCGTGATCGGCGGCATCTGCCTGATCCTCGCCCTGTATGCGCTGCAACTGTTGCCGGTGAACTTCGCCGGCATCGCCCTGATCCTGCTCGGCATCCTATTCATGGCGGCCGAAGCCTTCATGCCCAGCTTCGGCATCATCGGCTTTGGCGGCATCGCCGCCTTCGTGGTCGGCGCCGTGATCCTGATCGACACCGAAGTACCGGGCTTCGGTATCCCCCTGTCGCTGATCCTCACTGTGGGGCTGTCCAGCGGGCTGGTGATCTTCGCCATCATCGCCATGGCAGTGCGTGCACGCCGGCGGGCGCTGGTCAGCGGCGACGCCGGGCTGGTGGGCAGCCAGACCGTCCTGCTCGACCTGATGGCGGGCGACCCGCGCAGCGGCTGGGTGCAATTGCAGGGCGAGCGTTGGCAGGTGCGTAGCGAAGCCCCATTGAGGAGTGGCCAGCGCGTACTCGTGCTGGCGCGCAATGGATTGTTGCTGGACGTGAAGGCGGATGAAGGTCCGCCCAAAGGAGACTGAACATGGCCTTTCCGCTGAGTTTTGCCACCCTCCTGTTCCTATTGATCGTGCTGGCGGTTTCGGCCATCCGCATCTTCCGAGAATACGAGCGCGGCGTGGTGTTCCAGCTCGGGCGCTTCTGGAAGGTAAAGGGACCGGGGCTGGTGCTGATCATCCCGGCCATCCAGCAGGTCGTGCGGGTGGATCTGCGCACCGTGGTGCTGGACGTGCCTCCCCAGGACGTGATTTCCCGCGACAACGTCTCGGTGAAGGTCAACGCGGTGGTCTACTTCCGAGTGCTGGACCCGCAACGCGCCATCATCCAGGTGGAGAACTTCCTCATGGCCACCAGCCAACTGGCCCAGACCACCCTGCGCGCGGTGCTCGGCAAGCATGAGCTGGACGAGATGCTGGCCGAGCGCGAACGCCTCAACGTCGATATCCAGCAGGCCCTGGATTCGCAGACCGACGCTTGGGGCATCAAGGTCTCCAACGTCGAGATCAAGCACGTCGACATCAACGAATCCATGGTCCGCGCCATCGCCCGCCAGGCCGAGGCCGAGCGCGAACGCCGGGCCAAGGTGATCCACGCCGAAGGCGAGCTGCAGGCCTCGGAGAAACTGATGCAGGCAGCGGAGATGCTCAGCCGCCAGGATGGCGCCATGCAACTGCGCTACATGCAGACGCTCGGCTCCATCGCCAACGACAAGACCACCACCATCGTCTTCCCCCTGCCAGTGGACTTGCTCGGAGGCATGGCCAAGGGTGGGCGAAAGGACCAGGAAAGCTGACGACATTCCCGAGACAGCCTGCTTTACCCGCAATTTTCAGGGAGATTCCCTGAAAACCCGCCACTATTCGGCGGGGGCGCAATGGCCGGGTTTCTACACTTGTTCAAAGGACAACAAGAACCCTGGAGGTCGCCATGCGTATCGGAGTGCCGAAGGAGATCAAGAACCACGAATACCGGGTCGGCCTGACCCCGCAATCTGTGGCCGAATTGACCCGCCAGGGGCATGAAGTCTGGGTGGAGACCAGGGCAGGTGCCGCCATCGGATTTTCCGACGAGGACTACCAGGCCGCCGGCGCCAGGATTGCCAGCAGCGCCGGTGAGGTCTTCGAGCAAGCCGAACTCATCGTCAAGGTCAAGGAACCCCTCACCCAGGAGCGCGCGCGCCTGCGTCCGGAGCAGACCCTGTTCACCTATCTCCACCTGGCCCCGGATCGCCCGCAGACTGACGAGTTGATCGCCTCCGGCGCCACCTGCATCGCCTACGAGACCGTCACCGACAGCCACGGCCGCCTGCCCCTGCTGGCGCCCATGTCGGAAGTGGCCGGGCGCATGTCCATCCAGGCCGGCGCC
This sequence comes from Pseudomonas sp. BN411, assembly GCF_029871235.1. Lineage (GTDB taxonomy): Bacteria > Pseudomonadota > Gammaproteobacteria > Pseudomonadales > Pseudomonadaceae > Metapseudomonas. Next base: position 31,797 of record NZ_SSOM01000071.1, on the reverse strand, counting down.
GGTTGCCTGGAAAAAGCCAAGGGCGGTCGTGGCGTGCTGCTGGGCGGCGTGCCCGGTGTGGCGCCGGGCAAGGTCGTGGTGCTGGGCGGCGGCGTGGTCGGTACCCATGCGCTGGCCATGGCGGTTGGCCTGGGCGCCGATGTCACGGTGCTCGACAAGAGCATGGACGCGCTGCGCCGGCTCGACTCCCTCTACGGCAATCGCATCACCACCCTCTATTCCACCCACGGCACTGTGCGTGAGCAGGTGCTGGCTGCCGACCTGGTGATCGGTGGCGTACTGATTCCTGGTGCGGCGGCACCCAAACTGGTCACCGCCGAAATGGTGGCGCGTATGCAGGAAGGCGCGGTGCTGGTGGATGTGGCCATCGACCAGGGCGGCTGCGCGGAAACGTCGCATGCCACCACCCATGCCGAGCCCACCTACGTGGTGGATGGCGTGGTGCACTATTGCGTGGCCAACATGCCCGGTGCGGTGGCGCGTACCTCCACCCTGGCGCTGAACAACGCCACCCTGCCCTTTGTCATCGCCCTGGCACAGAAAGGCACACGCAAGGCGCTGGAAGACGACATGCACCTGCGCCACGGCCTGAATGTGGCGAAAGGACGACTCACCAACGGCAGCGTCGCCGCCGCACACCACATGGACTACGTGCACCTGGAGGAGATGCTCAAGCAGCTCTGACGGACCTGTAGGGGCGAATTCATTCGCCAAGCAGGCCTGCCCAAACACAACCCAGCAAAACCAAAGAAGGCGCCCAAGGGCGCCTTCTTCATTCATCAATCCAGCCTCAGCCGCAGCTGAACTGTTTCACCACACCAAGCTCATCGACATCGATGTTCAGGCGGCGGGAGTTGTAGTCCATGGTGATCGGCTGGTGGGGGCGCAGCACACGGGCCATTTCGGCGCCGGACTGGCGCTTGGCCTGCTCGACCAGCGCGGTATCGGCATTCTTGCCCACCAGGGCGGCCACGGCGGCGCTATTGCAGGTGCCGGAGAGCGACGCCTCAGCGGCAGGTGCGGCAGCGGCTGGAGTCTCGGGCTTGTCAGTCGAGCTGCAACCAGCCAGGAGCAGGCCGGCAAGGGCGAGACTGAGGGAAATCGGTTTGAAGTACATATTGGGTCCTCTACTAAACGAACATCCTGGCGTGCGCCTGCAATGGCGTTGTGCATCGCGGCGGGGCTCCTGCCCGCGAGCGCACAGCCGGTGCATTCTATCCTCTGCCTTTGACTCCGGTCAGTCAGCTGCGGCCTAATGCCCCGCTCCTGAAACCTGCCGAAACACTCCATGTCCCGCACCCCGAGCATACGCCCCAGCACCCTCCACCTGCCCCAGGGCGATTGGAGCACGGTGCTCGACTGCCTCTGCGACCGCTTCCCTGCCATTCCCCGCGAAACCTGGCTGGAACGGATGGAGACGGGCAAGGTGACCGACAGCGAGGGCAATCCGCTCAGCCCGGCGCATCCCTATCAGGTGGCGATGCGGGTGCACTACTTCCGAGAAGTGAAGGGCGAGAAGGCCATTCCCTTCGAGGAAACCGTGCTGCATGTCGATGAGCACCTGGTGGTGGCCGACAAGCCACACTTCCTGCCGGTGATGCCGGCCGGCGAGTACGTCGAGGAAACCCTGCAGGCGCGCCTCACCCGGCGCCTGGGCAATCCGCATCTGGTGCCGTTGCATCGCATCGACCGCCACACCGCCGGTCTCGTGCTGTTCTCCGCCAACCCGGCCAGCCGCAACATCTACCACGCGCTGTTCCGCGACCGCGAGATTCACAAGCGCTACGAGGCCATCGCCCCTGCCCTGCCCCATCTGGCGTTTCCGCTGCTGCGGGAAACCCGCCTCGGCAAGGGCGAGCCGTTCTTCCGCATGCAGGAAATCGAGGGTGAGCCCAATACCCGAACTCGCCTGAACGTGCTGGAAAAAAACGGCGACCTCTGGCGCTACGACCTTGAACCCATCACCGGCAAGCAGCACCAGTTGCGGGTGCACCTGGCGTCCCTCGGCGCGGCCATCTGCAACGACGGGTTCTACCCGGAACTGACCGACAAGGGCGGACCTGACGACTATCGCCGCCCCCTGAAGCTGCTGGCCCGCAGCCTCGAATTCGATGACCCCATCAGCGGCGAATCGCGCCGCTTCGACAGCCGTTTACGCCTGGACTGGTAACCCCATAAACCGCCGCGACCCTTGACGGCGAATATGACAGCAATAATATTACAACCGTAATTCAAGCAGGATATTGCCTGGCTGGAAGGCTCGCGGTTGTCCACTAGGCTTCTGCATTCCCCTTACGACTTTTGCATCGAGGTGAACTCATGAGCGCATACGACGTGGTAGTGATCGGCGGTGGGCCGGGCGGCTACAACGCGGCGATCAAGGCTGGCCAGCTGGGCATGAAGGTGGCCTGCGTCGAAGGCCGGGAAACCCTGGGCGGCACCTGCCTGAACGTCGGCTGCATGCCCTCCAAGGCCCTGCTGCATGCCTCCGAACTCTATGAAGCGGCGTCCGGCAAGGAGTTCGCCACCCTGGGTATCCAGGTCAAGCCCAAGCTCGACCTCGCGCAGATGATGGCGCAGAAGGCCGAGAGCGTGACTGCCCTGACCAAGGGCATCGAGTTCCTCTTCCGCAAGAACAAGGTGGAATGGGTCAAGGGCTGGGGCCGCATCAACGGCGCCGGCAAGGTGGTGGTGACGGCCGCCGACGGTCAGCAGCAGATCCTGGAAACCCGCCACATCGTCATCGCCACCGGCTCCGAACCCACGCCGCTGCCCGGAGTGACCATCGACAACAAGCGCATCCTCGACTCCACCGGCGCCCTGTCGCTGCCGGAGGTGCCCAAGCATCTGGTGGTGATCGGCGCCGGCGTGATCGGCCTGGAGCTGGGCTCGGTCTGGCGCCGCCTGGGGGCCCAGGTGACGGTAGTGGAATACCTCGGCCGCATCTGCCCCGGCCTGGACGATGAAACCGCCAAGACCCTGCAACGCGCCCTGACCAAACAGGGCATGACCTTCAAGCTCGGCTCCAAGGTCACCAGCGCCAAGTCCGGCAAGGCCGGTGTGGAACTGTCCATCGAACCCGCCGCCGGCGGCTTGGCGGAAACCCTCAAGGCCGACTATGTGCTGGTAGCCATCGGCCGCCGCCCCTACACCGAAGGCCTCGGCCTGGAAACTGTCGGCCTGACCACCGACACCCGCGGCATGCTCGCCAACGAACGCCACCAGACGCCGGCTCCCAATGTCTGGGTAATCGGCGACGTCACCTCCGGCCCGATGCTCGCCCACAAGGCCGAAGACGAAGCCATCGTCTGCATCGAGCGCATCGCCGGCCAGGCGGCCGAGGTGAACTACAACGTCATCCCCAACGTGATCTACACGCGCCCGGAAGTGGCCAGCGTGGGCAAGAGCGAAGAACAGCTGAAGGCCGAAGGACGCCCCTACCGTGTCGGCAAATTCCCCTTCACCGCCAACAGCCGAGCCAAGATCAACCACGAAACCGAAGGCTTCGTGAAGGTATTGGCGGACGAACGCACGGACGAAGTGCTGGGCGTTCACATGGTCGGCCCGAGCGTCAGCGAGATGATCGGCGAGTACTGCGTGGCCATGGAATTCTCCGCCTCGGCCGAAGACATCGCCCTCATCTGCCACCCCCACCCGACCCGCTCCGAAGCCCTGCGCCAGGCCGCGATGGATGTGCACGGAGCAGCGATGCAGGCCTGATCCCGAGGGATACCTGAACCTGTGGGAGCGAATTCGCTCCCACGTGGACTGGACACCACTCGACCCGCCTCAACGGCGGGTTCTATTTGCCCGCACAAAACACCCGCGCACTCCCGTAGGTTGGCGCAGAGCGAAGCGAAGCCCAACGAGCGGTAGTCTGATCAGGGAAGACGTTGGGGTTGGCAGGCGGGTTCGCGAGAGGTTAAAGGCGGTTCTTGAGGTGGGTTAGAGGACCAGCTCGCTGCGTTGAAGCCTACCCGCGGATCAGACTTGCGCCCGGTCCTGACAAGCCGGGACGACGCGTCGTGCGAGCAATCAGGTCTGCGCCACGCGGGAGCGCCGACAGACCGTACGTCAAAGCAGGTTCCAAGGCCGGTTACAAGGGCTATAACTACGAAAAACAAAAGGTAGATCACTCAGGATAGGCCCTCCAGAGGCAGCGTCAGGGAAACTCTGGAGTCCTGTCGGTATCAGGAGTACGGCGAGCGTGCGCAAAGCTTGCTTGGGGCTACCGTCGGCAACGACAGTCCCAGTTGGTATTTCCCGCTTGCCCGGGTCAAGGCCCCCCAGGCCTGATCGGCGCCTGCGGCGCGGAGCGATGTGATGAGTTCCAGAGCATGGCGATGGGCTCGCAAGAGCCTTCTTGGCTGCATCGAGCTGGCCTTACTGGTCGCTCCACTGTGCGCCAGCGCCATGTTCAAGTGCCAAGCCAGGGACGGAACCATCAGCTACACCAGCCAAGCCATCGCCAGCGCCCGCTGCACTCTCCTGGATGGCAAGGCGGGCGCCGCTGCCGGCGCCAAGGCGATGGCCCTGCCAAGGCTTGCGCGGGACGACAACTCAGGCGCGGTGCGGATTCGGGTATACACCTTCGTCCACAAGGGTATTCGTCAATATGTGAGCCGGCGCCCCGTTGGAATCTCCGCTCGGGTCGATGTCCTTGAGCTCTATTACATCAAGGGCTGCTATCTGTGCATGGCGCCGAAGGATTTCAAGGTCGCCTCACTGCGCCTGGACACCCGTTCCTATCGGCGGGAGATCGAAGCCGCTTCGGGTCATTACGGGGTCGACAGGGCGCTGGTTCGTGCAGTGATACATGCCGAATCGGCGTTTCGCCCCAACGCCATTTCCCAAGCTGGGGCCCAGGGGCTTATGCAATTGATGCCCGCCACCGCCGCGCGATTCGCCGTGGACAATCCGTTCGACGCGAGACAGAACATTCGTGGCGGCGTGCGCTACCTGGCCTGGCTGCTCAAGCGCTTCAACGGCAACCAGGTGCTGGCGTTGGCAGGTTACAACGCCGGCGAAGCGTCCGTGGTCGAGTACAACGGGGTGCCTCCCTACGCCGAGACGCAATCCTACGTCACCCTCGTGCAGTCCTTGACCGAACGCTATCGCAACCATCGCTAGTACCGTTCAAGGGTGCATAACCCGGAATAGGTTACACGCCGCCCCCTCCACGGAGGATAGCGCTGGCGCGTTATCCGCCCTACGCAAGCAATCAGATTCTGCGCTCGATCAATACGCCGGGCGGGGAATGGCTCAGCCGAACTGCCACGCACCGGTAGCTATCGACCGATTCTGTTGAAAAAGCCATTGGTGCTGCCCCCATATCGGTGAGGAGATACGCCATCAATGTGGGAAGGACTTAAGCGCGCAAATAGACCTACCTCAGGCACGCGGGCGATGCACCTCAAGCTACTCGCTCCCGGCCAGCACTTGTGTGAGGCGCTCAGCCGCAAGCGCGAGAAAGCAACGCGTCTTTGCAGGCAATCTTCCCTGACGCGCATAGAGCAAGTTCACCGGGGATGGCGTGGGCTCGTACTCCCTCAATAGGCGGACCAGTGAGTTCTGTGCAAACTGGGAAGCGGCCTGGTAACACAGCACTCGGGTGATACCGAGGCCGCTCGTAGCGGCGGCCACGGCCGCATCGGCGGTGTTGACGGTCAAGCGAGAGCGAATCGGCACCCGCGTCGTGCCCTTCGAGCAGGAAAACGACCACGCGTGCGATGACGAGAGTCCTGCGAAGGTCACGCATTCGTGGGCGCGCAGATCGGACGGGGTCTTCGGCGTCCCATGCTTCTCAAGATACGCAGGACTGGCGCACACGACCCTGGTGATCTCGCCCACCTGTCTAGCCGTCAAGCCGCTGTCGGGAAGGGACCCAATGCGCACGGCCACATCGATGTTCTCTTCAAGCAGGTTCGCGTTGGAATCGCTGAGCACCAGGCGAACGTTGACATCATCGGACTGACTCAAAAGCTCCATGACAATCGGCAGCACATGATGGCGCCCAAACATCAATGGTGCGGCGATGACCAACTCGCCCCGCGGGCTCATGTTGCCCCCGATCGCCGTGCGTTCGGCTTCGGCCACACGATCCAGAATCTCGCGAGACGCGACCAGGTAGTCACGACCCGCATCAGTTAAGGTCAGTTGCCGCGTCGATCGGGTCATCAATCGCACACCAAGGTGAGCCTCCAGATCAGCAAGTTTTCGGCTGACCGAGGGCAGTGGCATCTGCAGTCGCCGCCCGGCGGCCGAAAGGCTTCCTTCATCCGCTGCTGCGACGAAAACAGCCATGGCTTCTATCCGATCCATATTCTCACTTTCCGAGATACTGACTCTTAAAGTGCGATCCTAGTTCTCCGTATTGAGAGTGTCTACATTGCGCTGGCCGAGGTTCTCTCGGCATCGCACAGCACTCCCGACGAATTGGAAAACTTGGAAAACTTCAATGACGGACAAAACATTGCAGCTTGATGGTGAGCTGATAGACCTGAACGCCGATGCGCCAACCAGGTGGAGCCTGGCCACCTGGTTCGCAGTCCTTTCAATGGCGGCCACCAGCTTTGCATTGGTGTCAGCCGAGTTCCTGCCGGCGGGCCTGTTGACGCCAATGGCGCGCGATCTCGGCATCAGCGAGGGAACGGCGGGACAGGTCGTCACTGCCACGGCTTCTGTTGGCGCCGTGATGGCCCTATTGAGCAATGTTCTCATCGGCAGATTGAACCGCAAGACGGTGCTGATGGGTCTCAGCGCCTTGGCGATCATCTCCAACATTCTTGCGGCTGTGGGGACGGAGTTCTGGCAAGTATTGTTAGGTCGGGCCGGGCTGGGCATTGCCCTCAGCGGTTTCTGGGCGCTTTCGTTTGCCGTCGTAGCGAGGCTGGTGGGCACCGATGCGACGGGGCGGGGGATGGCTATGGTCACCCTCGGTGTTTCGCTCGCCACCATTGCCGCACCGTCGATGGGTGCATTGATTAGCGACTGGCTGGGCTGGCGCAGCGCCATGGCCATGACGGCGGGGCTGGCCGCACTTGCTATGGTGCTTCAGTGGCTCGCCCTGCCGGCATTGCCTGCAACTACAAGCAACAGTCTTGCCGACGTCCTGCGGCTGACACGCCGACGTGGCATCCAACTCGGCATGCTGGCCATCCTTTTGCTCATGACGGGGCATTTTGCGGGATCGGTCTATTTGCGCCCGTTCCTCGAACAGGTTACGCACCTTGCAACCGGGCCGATTGCCCTGGCGCTGCTCGGTTTCGGTATCGCCGCTGTGATTGGCAATGTTGTCGGTGGCCGCATGGCCGATGCCAATATCCACATGGCCGTCACGACCACCGCTGTCTTAATGGCGTTTGCGGCGCTCGCTTTGGTGCTTTGGGGCGTGCGCTTCGACGTTGCCTTCGGCTTCGCCGCGCTGTGGGGGTTCGCCTTTGGCATGGCGCCGGTGGTGCTTCCGATCAACCTGTCCCGTGCGGCGCCCGACGCGCTGGAAGCAGCGGGGAGTTTGATGATCACCTCCTTCCAGGTCGCCATCACTATCGGCGCGGTTGTCGGCGGCTACGTCGTGGATACCTATGGCGCCATGGGGCCCTTAACGCTTACCGCTAACCTTGCCGCGTTGACAGTTGTGCTCGCCCTACTACAGCCCCGCAGCTAATCCTTGCTGCTACGTGGGGTAGAGCAGCCAGACATCATCACCAAGGCGAAGTTGCCGATTGGGCGGAGGGTGTTGTGAGTTAGGGGCTGATGTTGTGGGGCGGCTTTATTCGCGACTGAAGTCGCCCTCACAACAGACGGGGCGGACTGGGGCAACTCCGTCCCGCCGACCTCTTTAGCTCGGACTGAACCGTAGGGTGCGCTGTGCGCACCGACTTCAGGAAGAGCTTCGGCACCACGTCAAACCGCCGGTGCGCACGGCGCACCCTACCGGATCGGCCTCATCCTGCCAGCCCGGGCAGGCGCTGACCCAACGCGCTGCAGTGAGATCGAGAAAGGCGATCCACACCGAAGCAACGGATCGCCCCCTCACACCTCTGCCCCCCTGTCCTAGAGCGCCGGCGTGGAGAAGCTGGCGCTGGCAGCGATCAACTGGCCTTGGCCCACGTTGTAGGTCAATTGAAAAGTGGCCAGCACCGACTCCGTGGCCGCAGACTTCTTGGCGTTCGCTGGCGAGATGGGGAACGTCAGCTCCACCACGTCGGTCGGGATGAGTAAACGGAGCACCTGGTTCTCGCCATGAACCAGAAAGAGCGTCCCACTCTGCTGGCCGACGCCGGTCGCCTCGATAAAGTCGATGAGCAGGAATACCCCCGGCGGCGCGCCCGGGTCGTCATCGACGAACGCGGTGGAGATGATGCGCGCGACCCCGTTGATGTCGATGTCCTCGGTTTTGCCCGCCAAGGTGCCGGCGATGGTGACCGTCCGCACATCCTCGCGACGTTCGAAGCGGCGCGAGGAGGCAGCGCTACTGGACTCCAGGACTGCCACCAACCCGGCGAATGCCAGCAGCGCTGGCGGGATTCTTCCGTGCATGATGTTCATGCTGTGCTCCTATCGAAAGGCCGTCGGCAGGACCTCGGTCGGGTCCACGAAGCGCACTCCCTGGGGTGTCGGGATCGGCGTTGGCAATGGACGCAGGAAAGCGCCGCCGGCATCGTCGATCTCCCAGCGCAAGAGCATGGCGTTGTCTTCGTGGGTGGTGTTGTGGCAGTGCTCCATGAACATCCCGCCGAAGTCGCGGAACTGCATGGTGAGCGTGACGCTGGTACCCGGGTGCAGGCGATAGACATCCTTGCGGCCGCGTTCCCAGGCCGGGACGTTTCTCGCCCGGCCGTTGCGAGCGAGGATCTGGCCCTCCTCGAAGTGGATGTGGATCGGGTGGTCCCAGCCCGCACCGCCGTTCTTCAGCGTCCAGATCTCGCGAGTGCCGAAGCGCGGGGCTGCCGAGATGCGGCCAAAGTCCGCGTCAAGCTTGTCGCCGCCATCGGTCCCGATGCCCCATGGGCCGAAGAACGACGAGATGGGGTCGCTGGTGGTCTGGATGGCGCCGCGACCGAACACGAACGTACGCTCGGCGGCGACCGGGATATCTGACAGGTCGGGATTCGTTACGAGGACCTCGGGGACTTGGCTGATATCGGGTCGGGGCGGATCGCGGACGATGCGGAACTCCAGGAAGCGACCGACGCACGGGTCGCTGGACGTGCCCGACATCGCATCGCGTAGCGAGAGATCCTGAATGGGCCTGCGGCCGTTTTCGTGCTCGGCGAGATTGACCATCCAGACCTTGCTCCCGATGGAATAACGGGAGAAGTCGATGACGATGTCGTAGCGCTCGGCGATGCCCATTTCGTCGAGGGTCGTGAGCGTCACCGGAGTTGGCAGCAGGTTACCGTCATTGGCAATCTGGACCATCGGCGAGGCGTCGCTCAGGGCCAGCTTGAAGAAACGTGCCACCGCCGCGTTGAGGATGCGGAAGCGGTACTTGCGCCGCTCCACTTCGAAGAACGGCTTGTAGACCAGGTTCACCGTCATCACGTCGCCGAGGAACCCGTCGAAGTCGAAGATATCCATCGCCAGTTGGCCGTCCTGGTCCCAGGCCTTGTCCGCGAGCATCAGGTTCACGTCGTAGTCGAGGTTGCCGTACGACTTGGCCGAGCCACTGGGCAGGCGCAGGTTCACGCCGTCGTCGATCTCCTCGTTACCGCGATCGAGGCTGCTGTAGATGTTGAACATCCCGGCGTTGCCCTTGTACACGTTCTGCGAGGTGAAGCTGAACATGTGGTCGTGGAACCAGTGGGTGCTCATGGTTTCGTGGTAGTCACCCTGGAGGTTGTCGATGCCGCCGGCATCGTTGGGCGAACCGCAACGCGGATCATTGGCGCCCTGGTTGATGCTGAAGTAGCCGCCGTGGCAGATCGGATAGTGGTAGTCGTAGAACTCGCCGGGGAAGAAATAGGCTCCGGTGAATCCGTCGTTCTCCGCGCCGTGGTGGCCGTTGTGCTCGTGGGTGGTGATGGTGTGAATACCGAAGCCGCCATTCTGCGTCGGGTCCTCCGGCAGGCGGTTGTGGTGCCGCAACAGGATGTGCTCGTGGTATCGGCCGACCAGCAGCTTGGGCGGCAGGGTGCCGTTGAAGGTCCATAACGCCAGCGGTCCCTGGTCCGGCAAGTCGGGGTGGAACGCCGGGCGCAGGGCGTGCGCCGGGTCGATCCCGGAGTTCAGTTCCGATGGCACACCGGGGTTGTAGACGGTGTTGGGTTTGGCACCTTCCTGGGTGACCTCGACCGTCACCTTGGGTGGGAACTCATTCCAGTGCTGGTGGGCCCAGATCGGTCCCGGTGGCCGCCCCTCGATGGGGCCGGTGCCGCCGCCCAGTACGGCAGGTACCGGTTGCTGCGTGGTGTTGGCCTGTTCGGTCGGGTCAGGGCCTGGCGTTCCGGGGAACGCCGGAATGGGATTCATCACGCCCGCTCCGAAGGTGAATGTCTTGCGGGGCAGTACATCGAAGCGTGGCATCGGTTGGGTGAAAGGTTGCACGCCGAACAGCGGGCTGGGTGACAACCCCGTGGGGATGCCTAACGTCGTCGCATAGGCGCTGCTGGAGAAGGGAGTCAAGCCGTGTACGGGAACCAGCAAGCCACTGGAAGTCGCCAGGCCCCATTTGATGAAGTCGCGTCGAGTGACTTCCCCTTTTGATAAGGCCGTTGCCAGTTCCGCGAAATTCCTACTCGCATTTTCTGCTTCGCGCAGGCGTGCCCTTGACGCATCTTTCGGAAGGTACATCAGCCACTCCTCGCCATAGACCCCTGTAATCAAATTGCCAGGGAACGGCATCGGCGAAGGGCGCCAAAGAGTTGGAAACTACGTGATAGCTGACGGTTTCGCGAAGCGGGAACCAAGCGTAGCGCTGTCACGGGTATGAGCGTGACGAGTGGTAGAGCCGAGACGAATCCTGTTGCGGCTTTCACCTTCTCCATCCAATGGAAACACTTTGTTACAACCCCTCCGATACTGTCAATCAGCCATCGGACAGCTTTCAGTCTGATTGCGCCTTATGGATCAAGGTTGATCGCAGATGGCGATATCGTGGTTGCTCCTGTATCGCTGGCCTTACTAAAGCCTTGGAACGACCCTCCGCCGTTCGGCGAGCACATCCGATGAAGCCGACTAACACCTGACCACCCTGCCCTTTCCGAACAGCACAGGGTGCCCCGGGCCGTAAGCGTTATTGCGCCGTAGACCGGTCAAAAGGTAATCGCCCCCTGCTCGCAGTGACCTGACACAGGAATCAGTTTGATCGCCTCCGGCCGCAGGCTGTCTAAAAAGTGATACTCCTTTGGAGAACATCATGAAAAAGCCCACCCAACAGCACGCTGCAGGCCTGGCGATGGCCAAGGAAGTCGTCACCCGCGAAGGCACGTGCGTCAGTGATCTGCCAGCGATGCTCGAAGCATTGATCAACGAAGCAATCGCCTCACCCGTTGGCCGCCCGGCACTCATGGAATTGTTCGACCTGGTCAGAGAACTCAGGAAAGCCGGCGCCACCACCTCACCCAGCCTGCACAAGACTGAATACGAAAGAGGCATGGGGTTCGCCCTGGTCCTGGTCCTGAAGCGGATCAAGGCGCTGCGGTGACTCACGACTGACGGATGAATGCTCGGCATCAGGGCCCTCTCGGCCAGGTGAGCAAATCCGAGAAAGTGAAACCGTGGATGATGCCGCTCGAAATGAAAGCGCCTCGGACAGAGGTTCAACCTGCCAGAGGCGCCGATGCCCCCTAAGAGGGTGGGGCACGAATCAGCCTAGACGTCCACCTGAAGACTGCCGCCCCATCCATTGCCCCAGGATCACCATCCATCTATCTGGGCCTGAAATGAAGTTGCTGGTGACGCCTGCCGGGCAAAGAGAGTTTGAGTACCTGTCAGTCCCTTTGGCGGTCAGTGAATCGTAGGGAAGCGCTCTTTCACCAATGCCTGAGCCTGATGGGCCATCTGATCGAGCAGGCGGTCGCGTTTGTTCTCGGCCTCGCTCATGGCCTTCTTGCCGTGTTGCTGCACCAGGTAGGCGTGGATCTGCCGCACTTCCTTGGATTGGAATATCGGGGCCAGATCCTGCACCGCCACCATGCCGTCCGAGCGGTGGTCGCGAGTATTCAGCAGCACGTGCGGCCCCTGCACTGCCAGTACCTGAAACCCCATCGCTTCAAAGGTAGGCACCTTGTTCGCCACGCAGGCCAGTTCGACGTGGGGCCGATGCTTGACCATCCGCTGCAACATCGCCCGGGCAATACCGCGTCGGCGGTGGCTGGCTTTGACGGCGATATAGGCGAGAGTGCAGGCCTCGGCATCATCCTGACTCGGCAGATACAGGGTAAAACCCAGCACCTGGGAGGGATCTTCATCATCCAGGGCCAGGATCAACCGCGCGGTGCTATCCAGAGAGCTGTTCATGGCCTGCAGATACAGATGTACCTCGTAGCCAATCACGTACTGATACAACTGATAGAGCGGATTGCTAGGCGTCAGCGACACCGGGCTGATGTCGCTGAAGTAGTCCACCACCATTTGTAGAACCTGGCTCTTCAGGGATTCGGGCGGCGATGTGTCCAGGTTTGCAAGGGTGAACATTCGAAGCTGGCTCCGGGTGTGCCCGATCCGGAGGGATCAGCGCTGGCGCCATTGTAACGCCCGCGAGCACCGAGCGTTCCCACCGGCACTCGCATGGGCCGCTCCCACAGAAGAGCGGGGACCGCGTTGCGGTCCTGAGCGTCGGACGCCCGTCAAAACGACAGCGCCCGCCCCAGCACGTCGCCGCGCGGGTCCCCTTCCCTGCTCACCAGGGCGTAGTTGTAGCCATTCCTGGACCAGTACCGGGCCTCCAGTTCGCCGTCCCGGCGCTGGCCCTGCTTCATGCTCGGGTACAGCGAGCCCGGCGCCCGCAGGTACAGGCTGACCCGTTGTCCCTGGTTGTCTTCGAACAGGAGCAACGCCGCCGCGCCCTGTTCGGTCACCAGCCAGCGGCCACCTACCGGGGTGAAGCCGTAGGGGCTGAGGTCGGGAATCCGAGCTGCATGGCTGAAGCGCTGATCCAGCCACGCCTGGAGTTCGCTGGGCTGCCTGGCGCGGATGTCGACCACTGGACTGGCGGCGAACAGGCGGTGGGCCTGAAGGGCATCCTGCATCGGCGGATTGGCCGCCAGCAGGCTCATGTCCCGCGCTTGCCAGCCACCCAGGCCGCCCGCACCGAGCGCCAGGACGAAGGATGCCGCCAGGGCCAGGCGACGCTGCTTGCGCGCACGCAGTGAAGCCCGGATGGCCACCGGGTCGAGACGCGGGTTGGGCGCGAGGCCCGGATTGGCCAGGGCCACGCGGAGCATCTGGGCATCCCGCCGCCAGGCCTCCACCCGTGCGGCCGCTTCCGGATTGGCCGCCAGATAGGCTTCTACCGCCTTGCTCTGCTCGGCATCGAGCTGGCCGTCGAGGTAGGCGTGCAGGTCATCTTCGCTGGGATGGAATGCGTTCATTTGAGTACCCGCAGATGAGGGTTGGACATCTCGCCCTCGGCCAGCTCACGCAGCGCCTTGCGCGCGCGGGACAGCCTGGACATCACGGTGCCGATGGGAATGCCGAGGGTATCGGCGGCCTCCTTGTAGCTGAGCCCCTCCACGCTCACCAGGAGCAGGAGCGCGCGCTGCTCCGCCGGCAGCCGGCCGAACGCCTCGAGGGTGGCCTGGTTGACCACCAGATCCTCAGTGGAGGGCGCTTCCTCGGTGCGGCCGCCGAATATTTCCAGCAGCCGCGCATGGCGACGGGCCCGCCGCTGGCCGTCAAGGAACTGCCGATAGAGGATGGCGAACAGCCAAGCGCGGAGGTTGCCGTCGCCCTTGCTGCTCCAGCGCGACAGCGCCCGCTCCAGCGTCGCCTGGACCAGGTCGTCAGCGCTGCTCGCATTGCGCGTCAGCCACAGCGCGAAACGTCGCAGCCTCTGTAATAACTCCCGCAGTTCCGCGTCTTCGATCATGTTCATAGCCAGGTGTTGTGCCGCTCTTGCCAAGGGTGCGACGAGAAGACGTGCGAGGCGGGATTTTATTCCCGACCGGGAATAAAGCCCTGAGGGGTGCGTCTCACCGGCTCATGGACAAGGGCATTTCGCCCGGGAGTATCGCATGAGCAAGGCACCACCCAAGGGGATTGACCTGGCGGCACGACTGGCCGTGATCGGCCTCGCCACTGGCGGACTGGCAGCCGCCTTCGCCTACGCCGGCGGCTGGATCGGCGGCGAGCACCTGACCCCGCAGCGGATCATCGACGCCTTCGAGGCCAACGCCGGCAAGTTCCCCGGCTACCGCAAGAACCACGCGAAAGGCATCTGCATTGCCGGCCACTTCGAGAGCAACGGCCAGGCTGCGCAACTGTCCCGCGCTTCCGTCTTCGCCCCCGGCACGGTGGCGGTGATCGGCCGCCTGGCCATCGGCGGCAGCAATCCCCATGCGCCGGATGCCGGCGTACCCACCCGCAGCATGGCGCTGCTGTTCCAGTTACCCGGCGGCGAGCAGTGGCGCACCGGCATGAACACGCCGCCGGTGCTGCCGGTGGCTACCCCGGAAGCCTTCTACGAGCAGGTTCTGGCCGCCCGCCCCGATCCCGCCACCGGCAAGCCGGACCCGGCAAAGATGCAGGCCTTCTTCGCCGCCCACCCGGAAAGCGCCGCCTTCCGTCAGTGGTCCCAAAGCGCCAAGCCCAGCAACAGCTTTGCCAACGTCGCCTACAACGGCATCAACGCCTTCCGTCTGGTGGACGCTGCCGGCAATGGCCACTTCGTGCGCTGGTCGGTGCAACCGGAGACACCCTTCGAGCCCCTGGGCGACGCCGGCACCGACGCGGATTTCCTCAGCCACGACCTGCAGCAACGCCTGGCGCGGGGCCCATTGCGCTGGCACCTGATGCTGACCCTCGCCGAACCCGGCGACCCCACCCATGACGCGACCCGCCAGTGGCCGGCCGACCGTCGCCAGGTGGATGCCGGCACCCTGGTCGTGGAAAGCGCCGAGCCGCAGGACAGTGGCGCCTGCCGCGACATCAACTACGACCCGACGGTACTGCCCGACGGTATCCAGGTCTCGGACGACCCGATCCTCGCCGCACGCTCGGCCGCCTATGCCGTGTCCTATAACCGCCGCACCCGGGAAGGCGCACCCGGCGCCGGGCAAGGAGTCCAGAAATGAACACCCAGACCCACTTCAGCCCGCTGCTGCGGGTGCTCCACTGGCTGATGGCGATCCTGCTGCTGGCCATGCTCTTCATCGGCGTCAGCATGGTGGGCGACCTGTCGCCGCGCCACAGCGCACTGGTGGCGCTGCACAAGCCGCTGGGCGTGACGTTGCTGGTCCTGGTGCTGATCCGCCTGGCCGTACGCCTGACCCGTCCGGTGCCGTCCCTGCCCAGCGACATGCCCAACTGGCAGCAACGTATCGCCAAGCTGTCCCACCTGCTGCTCTACGGCCTGATGATCGCCCTGCCGCTGGTGGGCTGGGCCATGCAGTCCGCCGGCGACTACCCGGTGGTGCTCCACGACTCCCTGCTGCTGCCGCCCATCGTCCCGCATGACGCGCGGCTCTATGCCTTGCTGCGCGTGGCCCACACTGTACTGGCGTACCTGCTGTTCATCAGCATCCTGGCGCACCTGGCGGCGGCCCTCTACCACGCGCTCATCCGCAGGGATGGCGTGCTTTCGAGCATGACCACCGGCAGGGGCATCCGATCGATGCCTGACGGTCAGTAGACGCGGGCATTCCCCGCAACCCACCTCTCCAGCAGGAGAACCCCACCATGAAAACCCTAGTCGTCGCCTTGAGCCTCAGCCTTGCCTCCACCGTCACCCTGGCCGCCACGGACCAGACCGCGCCGCCGGTCACCCAGTACGAGTACGGCGTGCACCTGGATATCGCGCGGGTGGTCCAGATGACCGACCTCACCACCTTCTGCGGCGTGGGGCCGGCGCAAATGACCTACGAGGACAGCCAGATGCAGACCAAGACAATCGAGTACCTGGTCTGGGGCACCGGCTGCAAGAACGACTACTGAGAAGCCGTAGATCGGGCTGAGCCCAACGAAGCCCAGCAGTGCATCGTTGGGCTTCGCGGCCTCAGACCAGCGTGGCCCGCACCGACCTACGAAACCCGGGCGTTCGCCGGCGGTCCATAGCAGATCGCCAACCCCACCCGAGGCCCATTCCTTGAAAAACTCGCTCCCGCTGCTGCTGGCCACGCTCTTCGCCGCCCAGGCCCACGCCTCCAGCGACCAGGCCTGGCAGGAGCACGACGCCCGCCTGCTCAGTGCCTGCAAGGCTGTCAGCGGCCTGAAGGACGTCCGCCCCGCCGGCCAGCCGGTGCTCTTCGATGATTCTCTGGGGTTGACCGCCCTGGTGCTGGAAGGCCGCTACCCGCAGCCTCACATGAAGAACCAGCGCGGTCGCGAGCTGTGCCTGTTCGAGCGCAAGTCGCGCAAGGCTCACATCGCCGAAGCCGACACCCTGCTGGATGCGCGCAAGCCCTGAATCAGAACCAGCCTTTCCACTTGAACCAGGCGTACGGCAGGATCGCCGACACCACCATCAATCCCAGTGCCACCGGGTAGCCGAAGGCCCAGTCCAGTTCCGGCATGGACCTGAAGTTCATGCCATACACCGTGCCCACCAGGGTCGGCGGCAGGAAGAGCACGGCGGCGATGGAGAACACCTTGATGATGCTGTTCTGCTCGATATCGATCAGCCCCAGGGTGGCGCTGAGCAGGAAGGCGATCTCGTCGAACATCTTCGCCACGTAGTCCACCAGCGAGCGGATGTCCCGCTCGATGGAACGCGAACGGTCCAGGCCGGGCTCGCTCAGCCAGAGCTCCGACCACGCGTTCGAATAGTCCAGCACCCGCCCCATGCTGATCAGGCTCTCGCGCAGCTTCACCAGGCCCGAGTTGTTACGACCCAGGCGTTTGACCACCTGCTGCAGGTCGGTGCGGCTGCCCTTGCGCTGCGGCGCGGCACCACGCTCCTCGCTGAACACCGCACCAGACATCTCGTCCAGCTCGCGCTGCATCAGCTCCAGCATGTCGGCGATGTGATCCACCACGCTGCCGCACAGGGACAGGAATATCTGCTCGCTGGAGGCGTGGGTTTCAGGCTCGCGGAGGAACTTGTCTTCCAGGTATTCGAAGAACGGCAGGTTGGCGTAGCGCACCGTTACCAGGTAGTCGGGCGCCACCACGAACATCACGTCGCTGGAGATCGGCCGCTGCTCGCGCAGGCCGCTCACCAGGGTGGCGTTCATGTAGAGGGTGCCGGCGTGCTGATAGAGGCGCGAGGTTTCCTCGATCTCGACGATGGCCTCGCGAGAAGGGATTTCCACCCCCAGCGACCGGCCGATGAAGGCTGCTTCTTCCGGTTCGGGGTCCATCAGGTCGATCCACAGGGTGGCCGGGGGAATGGCCACGCCGGGCTGGCCAGCGCTGGCGTGCAGGACGCCGCCATCCTGCGCGTAGTAGTGGATCATCCAGGTTGCTCCTTGGGCGTCTGGGAATGAGTAAAGCACCGGTCATGCCCTGCGAAGACGCGTCTGGCGGACCGGGAGGCACGCGTCCGGCAATTGGACTAGGTTCTGGTTAGGCGAACGGAGACCACCATGACCCAGCGCAACTCACCCGTGCCCCCGGGCGAAGCGGTGCCCTGGTTCACCAGCAGCACCCCCAGCCGCGAACGCTTCACCTTCGATACCACCGCCGGGCGCTACATCGTCCTGTGCTTCCTCGGCTCCTCCGCGGACCCGACAGCGGCGCGGGTGCTGAGCGACCTGCTGGCCCGCCGCGAGTGCTTCGACGACGACCAGGCAGCTTTCTTCGGTGTGACCGCCGACCCGCGCGACCGGGAACAACAGCGCGTGCGCGACCTGTTACCGGGCATCCGTTTCTTCTGGGACATGGACCGCAGCATCTGCAACCTGTTTGGCGTGCAGCGCGAGAACGGCGCCATCCGCCAGACGACCTACCTGCTCGACGCCCGCCTGCGGGTGATCGCCGTGCTGCCGATCCTGCCCGGCGGCGAAGGCCATATCGATACCCTCATCGCCCTGCTAAAGGCCCAGGAACCCATTCCGCCGGCCGCGCCCGCCCTGCCCCAAGCGCCGGTGCTGGTGGTGCCACGCATCTTCGAACCCGAACTGTGCAAGACGCTGATCGACTACTACGACCATCACGGCGGCGCCGACTCGGGCTACATGATCGAGCGCGACGGCAAGACGGTCGAAGTGGTCAAGTACGACCACAAGCGCCGCCGCGATTGCGCCCTCGAAGACCAGCAACTGTGCCAGTCCTGCATGCATCGCATCACCCTGCGCCTGGTCCCGGAGATCCAGAAGGCCTTCCAGTTCCATGCCACGCGCATGGAGCGCTACCTGGTGGCGTGCTACGACGCCAGCGAAGGCGGCCACTTCCGCCCCCACCGCGACAACACCACCAAGGGCACCGCACACCGCCGCTTCGCCGTTTCCCTGTTCCTCAACAGCGGCGAGTACGAAGGCGGCCAGCTGCGTTTCCCGGAGTTCGGCCGCAGCCTCTACAACGCGCCAACCGGCGGCGCCGTGGTGTTCTCCTGTTCGCTGTTGCACGAGGCCACGCCCGTCACCTCCGGTCGCCGCTACATGTTCCTGCCCTTCCTCTATGACGAGGAAGCCAGGCGCATCCGCGAGGAAAACCAGCAGTACCTGGAAAGCTCGACTGAGCAATGACCGGCGGCCTGGCATATCATTCAGCGCCTCGCGACTGACTGATGGATACCCCAATGAGCCACGAAACCCTGCTGGACGCCCTGCTCGACGCCGACATGCTGGAAATCGACGACCTGCACGCCTGGGAGTTCGACCTGGACGAAGCGCTGGTGGAAGCGCTGGACGCCGGCCAATCGGGCGACCCCGAGGCCCAGCTGCTGCGCATTGAATGCATGGACGGCCGCTCCCGCCGCGAATGGCGCTTCACCCAGGCCGCCGTGCAAGCCGCTCACTTCGACGCCGAAACCGGCTGCTGGAAACTGGCCGGCACCGATGGCGAACACGCCCTGCGCTGCTTTGATGCTTTCGGCGGCGATGCCGAGGATGAAGACGAGCAGGAGTGAGCTGCCTGCTCTAGGGGCGAACCTGCGGTCCGCTTGGCGATTGAAATCGCCCCTACAAGGCAATGCCCAACTCTGCTGTAGGGTGGGCTTTAGCCCACGCCGACCTCCGATGGTGGGCTGAGGCGCTCTTCTCCTGTGGGGGCGAATTCATTCGCTAAGGATGGCGTAGCCGTCCCCCTGCCGATGATCAGGACGAACCTGCGGTCCGCTTAGCGATTGAAATCGCCCCCACAAGGCAATGCCCAACTCTGCTGTAGGGTGGGCTTTAGCCCACGCCGACCTCCGATGGTGGGCTGAGGCGCTCTTCTCCTGTGGGGGCGATTTCATTCGCCAAGGACGGCCCAGCCGTCCCCCTGCCGATGATCAGGGCGAACCTGCGGTCCGCTTAGCGATTGAAATCGCCCCCACAAGGCAATGCCCGGCCCACTAAGCCGGCTTAGGTGAGGACATTGCGCACAAACCGCACCAACTGCTCGCCTTCATTGGCATAGATGTAGGGCTGGTCGCTTCCGAACACCAGAAAATCTCCGGCCGCTACCTGATGCGTCTCCCCACTGTGCAGTACGGTCAGATCACCTTCGATCACGTAGATCATCTCTCGCCAGCCTTCGGCATCCGGTTCGGCCCTGTAGCGCTCGCCCGGTGCCAGCGACCAGCTCCAGAGTTCCACCTCATGCCGCGTCGCTGAACTGGCCAGCAAGGTGGCCTGGCTGCCGGGCTTGGCGCCCACCCAGGCCACAGCATTGATACGGGAACGATCGGGGCGATCCGGTTGTTGCACCAGATCGGGAAAGAGCACACCGAGGGCGGCGGCGATTCGGTCCAGCGTGGCCAGACTGACATTCACATCACCGCCTTCGATGCCCACCAGCATGCGCCGGCTGACGCCGGCAGCAGTGGCCAGGGCTTCCTGGCTGAGGCCTGCGGCACGGCGCAGGCGGCGGACGTTCTCGGAGACGTGCTCCAGGACGTTGGGACGTTCATCGGATTTGGGCAACATATTGCTCACACCCTGGCTTTTGCGCATTATGTTGCACATTAGCATTCGAATACGCCAGCCCTCTACCGTTCTGCCGGATCAGCCACCATGACCTCGCTGTCGCGCCGCCTCGCCTCCACCCTGCTGCCCGTTTCCGTCCTCCTGGTGGCAATGGCCTCCATCCAGAGCGGCGCGTCGCTCGCCAAAAGCCTGTTCCCGGTAATCGGCCCCCAGGGCACCACCACCCTGCGCCTGGTGTTCGCGGCCATCATCCTTACGCTGGTCCTTCGGCCCTGGCGTGCACGCATCAGCAAGGAATCCCTCAAGCCGCTGATCCTCTACGGCCTGGCCCTGGGCGGCATGAACCTGATGTTCTACATGTCCCTGCGCACCATCCCGCTGGGCATCGCCGTCGCCCTTGAGTTCACCGGCCCCCTGGCGGTGGCGCTGTTCGCTTCGCGCCGCGCCATCGACTTCATCTGGATCGGCCTGGCAGCCCTGGGCCTCTGGCTCCTGCTGCCGCTGGGCAAGACCGGAGGCCACCTGGACCTGACGGGCATGACCTACGCCCTTGGCGCAGGCGTCTGCTGGGCGCTGTACATCCTCTACGGCGCCAAGGCCGGCAGCGACCACGGCATGCAGGGCGCGGCCCTCGGCGTGCTGGTGGCGGCCATCTTCACGGCGCCGATCGGCATCGCCCATGCTGGCGTCGACCTGCTGCGCCCGGAACTGTTGCCCGTGGCGCTGGGCGTCGCCCTGCTCTCCACGGCCATCCCCTACAGCCTGGAAATGGTCGCCCTGACCCGCCTGCCGACGCAGACCTTCGGCACCCTGATGAGCATCGAGCCCGCATTCGGCGCTCTTTCCGGGCTGATCTTCCTCGGCGAGCACCTGTCGTTGCTGCAGTGGCTGGCGATCTTCTGCATCATCCTCGCGTCCGTCGGCTGCACCGTCACGGCGCCACCGCGCCAGCCGTCCCAGCCCCTGGTGCCAGCCGACTAATCCGGGCATTTCCGCTGATTTTCCTCTTGCGGAGAACGGGTGATTCTCCGCAGGCTATAGCGATCCGGACCGCGTCTTACAGGTACCCCAATGAACAGACTTCCCTATGTCGCCACCGGCTGCCAGCCGGTGAACTGGCAGCTGGACCAGATCGTCAGCGACTTGCGCGACGCCCGCGCCCAATGGCGTAGCCGGCACGGCCGCCTGCAGGACCGTGGCGGCCGCGAACTGCCCTCACGCGTCACCGTCGGTCACATCATCGAAGCCCTGTCCGGCGCCCTCTTCCCCATGCGCCTCGGCCCAGCCGACCTGCGCGAAGAGAGCGAGGACTTCTACGTCGGCCATACCCTGGACGTGGCGCTCAACGCGCTGGCCGGTGAAGTGCGCCGCGAACTCTCCTACACCGCGCGCCACAACGGTGCGAGCGGCGATGACATCGCCTGCCAGGCCATCGAGATCGTCAAGGGATTCGCCGCCACCCTGCCCAAGCTGCGGGTGCTGCTGGATACCGACGTGCTGGCCGCCTTCCAGGGCGACCCGGCGGCGCGCAGCGTGGATGAAGTGCTGATCTGCTATCCGGGCGTGCACGCGGTGATCCACCACCGCCTGGCCCACTATTTCTATAAGGCCGGCCTGCCGCTGCTAGCGCGGATGATCGCCGAGATCGCCCACTCCGCCACCGGCATCGACATCCACCCCGGTGCACAGATCGGCAAGAGCTTCTTCATCGACCACGGCACCGGCGTGGTGATCGGCGAGACCGCGATCATTGGCGAGCGGGTGCGCATCTACCAGGCGGTGACCCTCGGCGCCAAGCGCTTCCCGGCGGACGAGGAAGGCAACCTGCAGAAGGGCCAGCCGCGCCACCCGATCGTCGAAGACGACGTGGTGATCTACGCCGGCGCGACCATCCTCGGCCGCATCACCATCGGCAAGGGCTCCACCATTGGCGGTAACGTCTGGCTGACCCGCAGCGTGCCGGAAGACAGCAACATCACCCAGGCAAACCTGCAGAACGAAAGCGGGGTTTGACGTTGTGGGGGCGAATTCATTCGCGATTGAAATCGCTCCCACAGGGGTTCGGTACCCACATTTCCCCCTCACCCCAGCCCTCTCCCTCAGGGAGAGGGGGCCGACGGTGCAGGACTGAAAGATCGTGCCAGCCGTAGGGTGGAAATAGCCTTTCATTTCCACCAACAAAAAACGGCCCCATCAGGGGCCGTTTTTCATTGCGCGCTCAGCTCAACGCAGCTTGTCCACCATTGCCGCGATCACCGACAGCACATCCTTGCCCAGGCGCTTGGAACGTTCGCCGTTCCAGGCGGTACGCGGGTGCGGGTTGTCGTCGTGGTCCTTGAACGGCATCTCGATGGTGAAGGACAGGCAGTCAAAGGCCATGCCCACGGCGTTGCACGCCAGGGTGGTGTTGGCCTTGCCCGGTTCGTCGCGGGGATAGCCGAACCTCGTCTGGAACTCCGCGCCGATGTCCACCAGGCGCTGGCGGAATTCGTTTTCCAGGGCTTCCAGGCGCGGTGTGTAGCCGGGGTTGCCTTCGCAGCCGGCAGTGAACACATGGGGGATTTCCTCGTCACCGTGGATGTCGAGGAACAGGTCCACGCCTACCTTGCGCATCTGCTGCTGGACGAAGAACACCTCTGGAGTCTCGGTGTCGTCAGCGGACTGCCAGGCGCGGTTGAGGTCCTTGCCGGCGACGTTGGTGCGCAGGTGGCCACGGAACGCGCCATCCGGGTTCATGTTCGGCACCAGGTAGAGGTCGGCCTTGGCCAGCAGCGCATCGATCTCGGCATCACCCTCCTTCGACAGGCGCTCGACCACCCCTTCCATGTACCACTCGGCCATGTGCTCGCCGGGGTGCTGCTGGGCGATGATCCAGACCTTGCGCTGGGCGTTCGGGTTGCGGCTGACGCGCAGCAGCGGAATCTCGCGGCCCTCGATGCTCTTGCCCACCGCCACCACTTCGGCGCCGGTCTTGTCCAGGGCTTCACTGATGAGCCAGTCATGGCGGGCGCGGCTGTAGGGTTCGAAATAGGCGAACCAGATTTGATCGTGGGTGGGTTCAAGGGCGAAGTGCAGGCCCTTGTCGTCGAAACTGCTGGGCACGCGGAACCAGTTGACCTGGTCGTAGGACGCGGCGGCGTTGTAGCCGGTCCAGGCGTGGCTGTAGGCGGACTGCCCGGCGTTGGTCAGGCTGAAGCCATGGCGCTGGCCGGGGGTCATGCCCTCGACCTTGAAGTGGAACCACTGGAAGTGGTGGCTCTTCAGGTCCGGCCGCATGGCCAGCAGCACCTGCTGCGGGTTGCTGGCGTCAATCACTTCGATATTGCCGCTGTCGAAGTCCGAGCTGATCTTCATGAATACCTCAGGGGCTCTTTTTTTCACGGTACGAACAGCATCGCAGGTCGCGCCGTCCGGGAAAATCGTCGGGGCGACATCGACGGACAGCCGGCGCCCCGTATGGAGGTTATTCGCCTCGGTCTTCCAGGCGGGCAAGGCGTGCTTCCAGGTCCGCGACCCGCGCTTCCAGCTCTTCAATGCGGGCATCGGCAGCGGCGCGCGCCTCGCCACCCCGCTCCGGCTGGCTGGCGCGGGCCTCCAGCAGGGCCTCGAGGTCGGCCGGCTCGCCCATCAGGTGCATGTAGCGGTCTTCGCGCTGGCCGCCCTGGCGCGGCATCAGGACTGCCAGGCCACGGCCGATGAGGCGTTCGAGCTGGTGGCGGACGTCTTCGGTGTCGTCGAAGTCGGCCATGCGGTTGCTGCGGGTCAGCAGCTCGCCCAGGGTCTGCGGGCCGCGCAGGAGCAGCAGGCCGATGAGGATCAGCTGCGGCTGAACCACTTCCAGGGCCTTGTCCGTGCGCTGCTCCCAACGGTCGGCGCGGCTGCCCATCACCAGCTTCACCAGGCCACGCGACTCCAGATTGCGCAGCGACTGGCCGGCCTGACCGGGGGTGACGTTCATCACCGGCTCACGGCTGGTCTTCTGGTTGCTGGCCAGTACCAGGGCGTTGAGGGTCAGCGGGTAGGACTCGGGGGTGGTGGCCTGCTTCTCGATCAGGCTGCCGAGGAGCCGGGCCTCGATGGCGTTGAGCGGAGCGTCGGCGAACTGGGCATGGATCTCGGTGGACATAGCACTATCCGTCTGCTGAAAAGTGCCACTAGCCTAGTCTCCGCCGGCTAGCGAGAAAAGCGCTGCACCAGGAAGTCGATGAAGGCCCTCACCTTGGCGGGCAGCCGGCGCCCCGGCGGGCACACCGCGTAGATCTGCGAAGCGGGCAGTGGAAAGTCCTGCAACACCTCCACCAACCGGCCGCTGGCGAGATTTTCCTCCAGCAGAAAGCGCGGCAGCGACACCAGCCCGAGGCCATCCATCGCCGCCTGCACCAGCACCTCGCCATTGTTGGCGATCAATCTGGGACGCACCGTCACTGAACGCCATTCACGCCCCATGAGGAACTGCCACTGGCTGCTGTTGGCGCGGTTCTTGTAGCCCAGGCACTGGTGCTCGCGCAGGTCGTCGGGCACTTGCGGGGTGCCGTGTTCGGCGAGGTAGGCGGGGCTGGCGCAGATGGCGTGCGGGCAAGGCCCCAACTCGCGCGCCACCAGGGTGGAATCCGGTAGGCGGCCGATGCGCAGGGTGAGGTCGTAGCCTTCGTTGACCAGGTCCACGTAGCGGTCGTTCAGGTCCAGCTCCACCTCCAGGCCGGGATGGGCCTGCATGAACTCGTTGAGCGCCGGCGACAGGTATTTGAGCCCGAACGACATGGGCGCCGCCAACCGCAAGCGTCCGCGCAACTCGCTCTGCAGGCTGCGGGTTGCCTCCTCGGCTTCGGCCAGGTCGCGAAGGATGCGCTGGGTGCGCTCGAAGTAGTCCATCCCGGTCTCGGTCAGGCTGAGGCGCCGGGTGGTGCGATTGAACAGCCTGCATTCCAGGTGCCGCTCCAGCGCACTCATGCGCCGGCTGACCACGGATTTTGCGATGTTCAAGCGCTGCGCGGCCGCCGAGAAGCCGCCGGTCTCGACCACGACCACGAATACCCGCATGTCTTCGAACAGGTTCATCGCTATCCGCCTGTGAGGAACGAGTGGCCGTTATCACAGGTTTAGCGGATTTGGGCATTGGCATTTGTTAAGACGGGCCGCCTGTGGGGGCGAATCCATTCGCCAAGGGCAGCGCAGCTGCCCCAGGGCCAATGGGCGAACCTTCGGTACGCGCAGCGATTGAAATCGCCCCCACAAAAAAGCGCGGCGCCTTTACAGAACCACCACCCTCCCCTCCATCACCCGCACTGGCACTGGTTCCAGCCGACTGCCTTCGCAGGGGCCTTCGATGCAGTGACCGTCCTCGAAGCGGAACAGGGCGCTGTGGTGGGCGCACATCAGCACCTGGCTGCGATAGGTGCAGAACTCGCCGGGGCGGAAGTCCAGCGGCACCGAGAAATGCGGGCAGCGATTGCGGTAGCCCCACACCTCCTCACCACGGCGCACCAGTACCAACGGCAACGCCTTGCCCTCCAGCTCGGCGTCCAGGGCCAGGGCGCCGCCGTCGGCGATGGCGTCCAGCGCGCAGAGCGGGTTCATCCACGCAGCTCCGGGTTGCCCAGGCCCCAGTTCCAGGGGCGGATCTCGATGTGCTCGAACAGCCCGGCAAGCACGTAGGGGTCGTCGCCGAGAAAGGCCTGCACCTCGGCCAGGCTCATCGCCTCCACCACCAGCAATGTGCCGTTCATGCGGCCATTGCTGTGGTCCAGCGTCGGACCGCCGAGACGCACCACAACCCGGTGCGGATAGGGATTGCGCAGGTGTTCGCGATGAGCCGGACGCACCTGGTTGCGCAGGCTGATCTGGTTCGGCTTGTCGGTGGCGAAGACGGCGAAGTACTGGCTCATCAGGCTTCTCGCTCCAGCACGAAGTCGTAGCTGGCCAGGCGGAAATCACCGTCGAAGCCGAATTGCGCCGCCAGCGGATGGTTCGCCTGGCACGGCTGGTAGACCACCTTGAGGGAATCCTTGACGCCGAACACCACATCCGACTCCAGGTACGGATCGTCATGGTTGAACAGGTGGGTGACCAGGGTGCGCTGACCGGGTGCCATGACCATGAAGTGCAGGTGCGCCGGCCGCCAGGGGTGGCGGTCGCTGGCTTGCAGCAGGCGTCCTACCGGGCCATCGGTGGGAATGGGATAGCTCACCGGCAAGGTGGTGCGAATGGCGAAACGACCCTCCGCGTCGGTGCGATAACGCCCGCGCAGGTTGGTCAGGGGCTGCTCCGGGTCCTGCCCGGAATACATGCCGTTCTCCGCGGTCTGCCAGACATCCAGCACCGCATTGGCGATGGGTTCGCCCGCCGCATCCAGTACCCGCCCCTGCACCAGGGCCGGTTCGCCCGGGGTGAAGGCCATGTTCTCGCCGTGGCCACGCTCCGGCATGCCGGCGATGTAGAACGGCCCGAACACCGTGGTTTCGGTAGCCGACTCGCAGGCGCGGTGATTGATGGCGTCCACCAGCATGGACAGGCCGATCACATCCGAGAGCAGGATGAATTCCTGGCGCACGGTGCCGTCGCACTTCTTGCCGGTATCGGTGAGAAAGCGGATGCCTTCCAGCCATTCGTCCTCGGTCAACTCCACCTCGCTGGCGAACGCGTGGAGATGCCGAACCAGGCTCTGCACCACCTGGCGCAGGCGCGGGTTGGGCGTGTTGGCGAAGGCGGCAACCGCCTGGGCGGAAATCTTCGCTTCGTTAGTCGGGATGTTGTTCATCTTGTGTTCCCGTGGGTCCAGGTTTGCTGATCCGTAGGGTGCGCCGTGCGCACGAGAAAGCGCGTGCGCGGGAACTGGTGCGCGCGGCGCACCCTACGAGCGACGTCAGGCCGGTGGCAGGCCCTGCCAGGCGCGTACGAGCATGGCTTCGATGGCGTCCTGCTCGAACGGGCGTGGGTTGTAGTAGGGGCTGGAGCAGGCGATTACCGCAGTCTCCGCCGGGCCTTCCTCGGGCAGGCCGATCTCGGCCAGGGAGGCCGGG
The DNA here is from genome assembly GCF_029871235.1 of Pseudomonas sp. BN411. GTDB lineage: Bacteria > Pseudomonadota > Gammaproteobacteria > Pseudomonadales > Pseudomonadaceae > Metapseudomonas. The sequence goes on along the minus strand of NZ_SSOM01000071.1, from coordinate 4,610 downwards.
ATTCCCAGCTTGCGGTTCAGGGCGAACAACAGCGGCCCCACCTCCTCCGCTTCCCGACCGCCGAGAGCACGGGCAGCGCGACGCAGCGGCTCGGCGGCAGCCTCGCGGTTGTAGTGCGCGGCATGGGGCAGCACCACTGCATGCGCCTGGGCATGGGGCAGATTGAAAGTGCCGCCCAGCGTGTGGCAGAGCTTGTGGTGGATGGCCATGCCCACCGAGCCCAGGCAGATGCCGGCCAACCAGGCCCCGTAGAGCGCGCGGCTGCGGGCTTCGGCGTCGTCCGGGTTGGCGACCACGCCCGGCAGGGACTCGGCCAGCGCACGAATCGACTCTTCCGCCATCAGGGTGATGATGGGGTTGGCGTCCTGGGCATAGAGCGCCTCCACCGCATGGGCCATGGCGTTCATGCCGGAGCAGGCGGAGATAGCCGCCGGCAGGGTCAGGGTCAGTTGCGGGTCATAGACCACTGTCTTCGGCAGCACGCGGAAATCGCGCCCGGTCTTCTTCAGGCGGTTCTCGGTGAGGCCGTAGATGGGGGTCATCTCGGAGCCGGCGTACGTCGTCGGCACCGCCAGGATCGGCAGGCCCGACTCCAGCGCGATGGCCTTGCCAAGACCAATGGTGGAGCCACCGCCGATGGCGACGCAGCAGTCGGCGCCAAGCCGGGCTGCCTCCTCACGCGCGGCACGGGCCACTTCCACCGGCACATGCATCACCGCCTGCGGATAGACCCCGGCGGAACGCTCGCCGAGGATGTCAGCGACCCGCTCGCCCAAGTGGCGCTGTTCCGGCGTGGTGAGGATCAACGCGCGGCGGGCGCCGAGCGTGTCCAGTTCCTCGGCCAGCAAGTCCAGCTTGCCCCAGCCGAACACCACGCGGGATGCCAGGCCCTGGTAGATGAAGGGATTCATGGTCGACCTCAACGCTTGAAATGGGGCGGAATCTTCGCGTCCACGTTGACCCATACCGAGCGGGCCTCGGTGTAGTCGTGGATGGCCTCGAAGCCCATCTCACGGCCATAGCCCGACTGGCCGACACCGCCGAAGGGGCTGCCGGGGCTGACGCGCTTGTAGCAGTTGATCCAGCACATGCCGGCGTGGATGTTCGCCGCCATGCGGTGAGCACGCTGCAGGTCGCGGGTCCACAGACCGCTACCCAGGCCGTACTGGGTGCCGTTGGCGATTGCCAGAGCTTCTTCATCCGTGGAGAAGCGCAGCACAGTGACGAACGGGCCGAACACCTCTTCCTGGGCCACGCGGTGATCCGGCTGGGCTTCGACTACAGTCGGCTCGACGTAGTAGCCATCGGCGAGCGCCGGATCGCTGGGTGCCTTGCCGCCGGTAAGTATGCGGCCACCCTGGGCGCGGGCGATGTCCACATAGTCCATCACGCGGTCGCGGTGCTGGGCGGACGTCAGTGGGCCCATTTCAGTGTTCGGGTCCAGCGGGCTGCCCAGGCGGATGGAGCGCGCCAGGCCGATGAAACGTTCGAGGAATTCGTCGGCAATGCGCTCGTGGAGAATCAGCCGCGAACCGGCGATGCAGGCCTGCCCCTGGTTATGGAAGATCGCCCAGGCGGCGCCATTCACGGCGGCGTCCAGGTTGGCATCTTCGAAAACGATATTGGCGCCCTTCCCGCCCAGCTCCAGCTGTACCCGCTTGAGGTTGCCCTGGGAGGCTTCGACGATGCGACGGCCGGTGGCGGTGGAGCCGGTGAAGCAGATCTTGCCCACGTCCTCGTGCTCGGCCAGGCGCTGGCCGGCGGTGTGGCCATAACCCGGCACCACGTTGACCACGCCATCGGGGAAGCCCACTTCCTTCATCAGCTCGGCGATGCGCAGGGTGGACAGCGGGGTGATCTCCGACGGTTTGATCACCACCGTGTTACCGGCGGCGAGCGCCGGGCCCATCTTCCAGCTGGTGAACATCAGCGGGAAGTTCCACGGCACGATCTGGCCGACCACGCCGATGGGCTTGCGCTGCACGTAGTTGAGGAAACCGGCTTCCACCGGAATCACCGCCCCTTCGATCTTGTCGGCCATGCCGCCGAAGTAGCGGAAACAGGCAGCGGTGCGCGGCACATCGAGGCCGCGGGAATCACGGATCGGATGGCCGGTGTCCAGGGATTCCAGCTGTGCCAGTTCTTCTGCCTGTTCCTCGATCTTGTCCGCCAGCTTCAGCAGCAGGCGACCGCGCTCGGCGCCCGACAGCGCCGCCCAGGCCGGGAAGGCGCGCTTGGCCGCGGCAACAGCCAGGTCCACGTCCTCGGCTTCGGCGGCGGCGATATGGGTGATCAGCGAGCCGTCATGGGGCGACAGGACTGAGAGGGTCCCGCCCTTCTGCGCCGGCACGAAGCGGCCATCGATGAAGAGTTGGTTTTGCATAAAAAAGCTCTCCGGGCGCCGTGACCAGGCACGGCGTCCATATGTGGCATGAATGCCCCCCTCTCCCCTCAGGGGAGAGGGGGGCTGGGAGTCAGAACTCCACCGGATACGGCGGCAGCTCACCGCTCTCGTAGCGTTGCGGCAGGTTCGGCGTGGCGTTCTCCCACACCAGCAGCATGGAGCGCTTGGTGGAGTAGCCCTGGTGGCGGATGTCCGCGGGCATGGCGCAGATGTCGCCGGGGCGCATGGTGATGCGGGCACGCGGCGCGCCGTCGTCCTTGTCAGCGACGTCCCAGATGATTTCGTCTGAGAGTTGCAGGAACCACTCCACGCGATCATTGCCGTGGAACACCGGGAGGATGAATTCCTCGGTGGTCGGGCAGAACAGGCTGGCCTTGCACACCGAGCTGACCGAGGGGTTCCAGGTCACGTCGGAGCGGGACAGGTACTTGTACAGGTTGAAGGCATGCAGCTCGCCTTCGAAGCCGTCGGCGGCGTGGATTTCCGGCTCGTCCTGGGGCACGTCGGCGAACTGGCGGTTCACCGGCAGGTCGTTGCGCAACGGCGAATCATCCGGCAGGCCCGGCATGCGGCGGGTGGCGACGCGGAAGCGCTCGATGGCCTCGATGTTGTCGCCGTTCTTGCGACCGAAGGCGCTGCCGGTTTCTTCCGGCGCGGCGAAGGGGTCGAAGCCGGCATTGGTCCAGTCGCGCAGGATGGCCTTGAAAGTGGCCATGATCTTCGGCGTTTCGAACTGCTCGGTGTAGTCGACGCCCGCCTCGCGCAGCACGCCGTTGAAGGTGCCGGCATAGAGGTCGACCTTGCCGTAATGGTTGCGGGTGCCGATCACCTCGTCGAAGTTCACCCACCCATAGAAGAAGCCCCAGGCCACGTCGCGCATGGTGGCGCGCAGGAAGGCGTCGGCCGGGATCAAGTGCGAGCGCTCCTGGCCCTTGGCCGACCACTGGATGCGCGCGAAGTATTCATCGCGGGAAAAGGTGAAGGCGCCCAGCTTGAAGCTACGGTAGCCGGTAATGGAGTCAGGCAGGCTGGCTTCGACTTCATCGGCGGCGAAGCTGGCGGAGGTGTCGAGGGTTTCGAGCATGGCCATGGTGGATGTCCTCTTGTTCTGGTCGTCGGTCGGGGCTGTCACTTCAGGCAGATGTCTGCCCACTTCTCCACCGACAGCGGTCCCTTGATGGTCTGCAGCAGGAGTACCGAAGGCTGCGCGCTTTCGAAGCGGTAGGCGCAGCCCGCCGGTAACAGGGCCTGGTGACCGCGCTTGAGCAGGACGTAACCCATCGGGCGGCCCTTGGGCTGCTCACCGGCCAGGCGAGTGCCTTCGCCGTCAGCCAGCGGCTCGTCCAGCTTGAGGAAATCCACCCGTACTTCGCCGTCCACCGAGATGGCGAATTCATCGTGCGCGGCGGTGTACCAGGGAGAGGTGCCTTCGGAACGCAGGGTCTCGATGACGTAGCCGAGGTTCAGGCCGACCACCACCTTTTCATAAGGAGCGGATCGACTGGCGACGTCGAAGATGTTGGAAAAAGCGTAGTGGCGGGCTTCGCCCTGGATGATCTCGATCGACCCCATGCGATGGTCGTCGAGCGAGCCGAAGACGGTCCGGAATGCGGCAGTGCTCATCTCATTCACCGTTTGTTGTTGTAGTGGGTGAGTGAACGTTACGAGCGACGCCGACAACCAACAATTCCAGGGCGGACGACAACAGTGTTTGCAAAACGCGAACAGTACCTCAGCGGCTCTGGAACAGCGCTTTCAGCCAGAACGGCGAGCTAACCTGCGCAGAAAAAGATGCAACTGTGGCAACGATGAAGGGACTCTATCGCGCAGATTGATCGAACTAATCGATTATACCAATTCATGGAAATAGCCTTTCCATTCGGCGTAATAACGCCCAAATCAAACGCTTAACTCTTTGTTTTTAATAGAACACACATAACTATCACTGACGTCGATGGTAAACATCACGCAGCATCACTTCTTCATCGAAATCACATCAGTAACATGGGCCCCGTAGACCAATTCCAACCCTTACCGAGGTGCCCGAAAATGAAAAAGCAAATCCTTGCCAGCCTGTTCATCGCCAGCCTGTCCGCCACTGCTTTTGCCCTGCCCCAGGGTGCCGTTGTCGCTGAAGGTGGTTCCGACCGCACCAGCATCCACCGCGTAGCCGAAGGCGGCGCTGACCGTACCGGTGCCAACCGTA
>NZ_SSOM01000070.1 GCF_029871235.1 Pseudomonas sp. BN411 | reverse complement strand
CGCCGGCGATCAGCGATACCACGCCGAGCCTGGGCCAGGTGTTGACGGCGACTCGCGGGACCATCGCCGACGCGGATGGCACCGCTACCTCGGTGTTCAGCTTCCAGTGGCAGTTCTCCACCAATGGCGGGGCGACCTGGGACAATATTGCCAGCGCCACGGGGACGAGCTTCACGGTCGGGGCGGCGCAGCTGGGGCAACTGCTGCGGGTGGTGGCGAGCTTTACGGATGACGGCGGCACCGCGGAGTCGGTGGCCTCGGCGGCAACGACGGCGGTGGGGACACTGATCGTCGGTACGGCAGGGGACGACGTGCTTAACGGCACGGCAGGAATCGATGAGATTCAGGGGCTTGCTGGTAATGACACCCTGAATGGCCTGGCTGGAGCTGACGTGCTCATCGGCGGTGATGGCGATGACACGCTCAATGGTGGCCTTGGCGTCGATACGCTTATCGGCGGCACGGGGAATGATATCTATCTCATCGACGGCACTCTGGATGTCGTGACCGAACTTGTTGGCGAAGGTGTCGACCTGGTTCGGAGCACGCGGTCAGGCTATGTGTTGGGCGCGAACGTCGAGAACCTCACCTACACGGGCGCAGGGGCATTCGCGGGGATTGGCAATGGGCTGGATAACGTGATCACCGGCGGCGCAGCTGGTAACAGCCTAAGCGGTGGTGACGGTAACGATACCCTGATTGGTGGTGCGAGCGGCGACTCGCTGGTTGGTGGTGTCGGCAACGATGTGCTTATTGGCGGCAGTGGGAATGACAACCTGAACGGGGGCGCAGGGGATGACTCACTCAACGGCGGCGCAGGCATCGATGCCCTGGCCGGTGGTGCGGGGAATGATGTCTATCTCATCGACAATACCCTGGACGCCGTGATCGAACTGGGTGGTGAGGGTACCGACCTGGTTCAGACCACACGATCGGGCTATGCGCTGGGCGTGAACGTCGAGAACCTCACCTACACGGGCGCAGGGGCATTCGCGGGGATTGGCAATGGGCTCGATAACGTGATCACGGGGGGGGCAGGTAATAACAGCCTAAGCGGTGGCGGTGGCAACGACACCTTGGTTGGCGGTTCCGGTGCGGATAGTTTACGTGGCGACGCCGGCACTGATTCCTTGGTCGGCGGTGCGGGTAATGACGTCTATCTCATCGACAACACCCCGGATGTCGTGACCGAACTCGCTGGTGAAGGTATCGACCTGGTTCAGGCCACACGATCGGGCTATGTGCTGGGCGCGAACCTCGAGAACCTCACCAACCTTGGGGCGGGCGCGTTCGCGGGGATTGGCAATGACCTGAATAACATGATCATCGGCGGCGCCGGTAATGACAGCCTGAGTGGTGGTGCGGGTAACGATACTCTCAGCGGCGGTGCGAGCAACGACGCACTGACTGGAGGCCTCGGTAATGACCGGCTGATCGGTGGGGCCGGTAACGACTTCATGACTGGCGGTCTCGGTAATGACACCTTCGTGTTTGCCGCAGGCTTTGGCAACGACAATATCCTGGACTTCGACGCCAACCCGGCAGGTGGCCAGGACCTGATGCAACTGACAGTGCCGGGCATCACCGCGGCGAACTTCGCAACCCGCGTATCGATCACCGATGTCGGGGCGGACACTCTGGTCACCATCGGTGGCAACCACATCACCCTGGTGGGGGTAACGGATGCCACTACCGTGACCCAGGCGGACTTCATCGTCAGCTGAGGAGGCCACTAAAGCGAAGCAAGATATAAGTTGTTGCGGTGCGGGGTGACTGGTTGCCCCGCACCGCATTTTTATTCGTCGACGGCTCAGAGGCAGAGGGGGAGATGGGGAGCCAACTATACCGTTGAGCTGGCCTGGATAAGCTACTGGTTCTGCTTGCAAATTCAGGGGAGCGAGCACTACTCGCGATGCTTTTATCCCGGTTCAAATTGCGAGGCGGAAAGTTTATGGCTTGTGATCTACACCCATGCTGGCACGAACTCGCTCCAAGAGCGTTATTGAGTTTGCTCAAACGGGAAGGTAGTACGGCTGGCGACGCAGGAGTAACCCCTGGTTCCTCCATCTGGGGCGAACAAATCTGCACTACCATTGTCTTAACCGCCTAAGCGCATGGAATGCGACTGCCGCTGCTTCGGCAAGAGGGGCAGGACGTTCAAGGAGGAGAGTGAAAAGTGATCGCATGACATGCGACATGTCCTTGTTCAACTGGAACTCAACCGACGTATGCGTGATCAAGCACAGCTACCCTCCGTTAACCACGACGAATTCGACTTGATCGAACTGCTTCGATCGCTGTTCCGGCAGAAGTACCTGATTTTAGCTGTTGCTTGCCTGGCTACATTGCTGGCGGCTGCTTATACCTTCCTGGCAGTGCCCTACTATCAGGTGCAGAGCGTGTTGCGCCCGGTGGATCGGGGCAGTCTCGACGAGTTGAATGGCACCGGCATCTACGAATTGACCCCGGCCGAGGTGTTGAGTCGTGTGGGGGCAGGGCTTTCTTCCTATGAGAGTCGCCTCAAATTCTTTCGTGAGCACCAGGAGCTATTCAATGGGTTGGTCGAACCTGGGCGCTCGCTGGAACAAGCATTCGACGAGTTCAACCGGTCGGCCTTCACTATGCTGCAGGTTGATCCCAAGAAGCCCAATAGCTTGAGTGAGTTCGTCGGTATATCGCTGACTTACCCCAAAGGGATGGATGGGGTGGCAGTGGTCAACGGGTTGGTGACCGATGTGCTGGAGGCTGAGCGGGAGCGGATAGCCAATGATCTGAAGGTGCTAATTGCTAATCGCTTGTTCGTTCTTGAGCAGAAGATCGAGGCGGCTCGGGCAAACTATGAGGTGAGCAAGCAAACGCAAATCGCCACTCTGCTTGAGCAAGACGCCTTACGGCGAGCCCAACTGCAGGACGAGTTGCAGGCACTGCGCACTGAATTGAGAACACGTAGAGAGAACCGCATCAAGCAGATCGATGAGGCTATCCAGATTGCGGATTCGCTGGGTATCCGCAAACCTACCACTCCTTCGGCCATGGCTGACGCAGAACGCCAAGGGCAGATTGTCCGCACCGAGGTCAATAGCAGTGAGATTCCTCTCTATTTCATGGGGGGAGAAGCTTTGCGGGCGGAGCGGCAAGCCTTGAGTGAGCGCCGCTCAGATGACTTCAGTGAGCCGCGAATTGCCGAGATCGAGAAGGAGCTGGCGCTGTTGAGCCACAATCGACAGGTTGAAGTCCTTGATCAGCGCCAGAACGAGGACCTATACCTGAAGGATCTGGCAGAATGGCGCCAAGAGGCTGCTCAACTCAAAGGGATCACGTTCGATACCGCCGGTCTGCAGTTGGTCAGAGTGGACCAACTGGCGCTTGAGCCGCTTGCAGCGGTCAAGCCGAAAAAGGCGCTTATACTCGGCTTGGGAGGAGTTGCTGGTCTCATGCTCGGACTTCTAGTGGCTTTGCTGCGCATTCGGCTGTGGCCCAGGACGGAAACCGACAAACTTTCATAGACACCGTCTTGATCTCTAGCAAGCAAGTGCCAGTTCAGCCTCTAAGGGCTTGCCCGAATTGAGGGTGCAATAGGCCATGTGTAGCAGTTTGTGCATAGCCGCGCAGATGATCTGTGAGCCCGCATTGCTGGGATTGCAGAGGCGTTACGCCCGACGCGGATTGCTGGATTGTGAGGCTTCGAGCCCCGTGCCGACATGTATAGGCTTGGCCGCAGTCGATGGGGGAAATACACACATGGCTCTCGTAAGTACCGAAGTCCCGCGGTTTCGCATTCAATTTGGCACAAGCGGTGGTTGCCGGAGCGCTGCCGAGCTGCAAGGATCACGCAGCTTGGCCAGCCGTAGTCTGGTCGGCAATGCCATTGATACTGGCAAGCAGGTTGCGTTTACCACGCAGATTCGGATGTACCCGGATCGACTTCAGGTTTTCGGCATTCTGCTGCTCCGTAGCGCCGCGCGGATCAAGTCTTGCGCCCCGCTATCCACCGCCGCCAGGCGGTAGCGCACCATCTGCTGGTTTTGCTTGAGATTCTGCAGTCGCCGAATTAGAGCCCACAAGTGACGTAGAGTTGGTCCGTCTTCACTTGCTGCAACCGCCTCTGCGCTTAGTGAGCGATTTATGCGGGATTTTCTGCGCATACCTGATAGGTCAGGTCATGCAGGTGCATGGTCGACGCTTAATGGTAGGTGCGTGCTGCGTCCAATCCCGGTATGTTCAGCTGGAGACTCCCCCTTCTGAAAGGGGCCGTCGAGATTCAAGGGTTCGCCCTGCGCCTCTCGATCCCCGTGCCTCTGCCCGTGGTGCACACCGGATGAAGATCACGAATCGTCCGTCTATCGGTCTCGGCTGCCCAGCCTTTGTCAATACTTGTAATCTCATGGACCGCTGGCACAATGCCGGACAATCTCTGTCAATGGGATGGACGTATAATCTTTTGCGTCACGTAGCTCCATAGTGGGTGGCGGATTGCTAAAGAGAACAGCAACAAAATTTCAAGGATCGCCGTCCCCATTGGTGAGCCAGTCGCTCCTTTTATAAAGATGGATCTTAGTCGTGAATGCACCTTCCCCCGCTATGCAACTGACCTCTAATGATGAAATCGACTTGGCTGCACTATTGCATTCACTCTGGGAGCAGAAGCTACTGATAGCCTTGGTAACTCTGCTGGTCACTTTGGGGGCGGGAGCTTATGCGTTCCTGGCGACCCCTGAATACCAGGTGCAAACTGTGCTGCGCCCGGCGGCGATCAAGGATCTCGATGCCTTGAATCGCACCAACGTTTATGATTTGACGGCCGAGCAAGCCATTCAGCGCGTTGGGGCTGCACTGGAATCATATGACAGCCGGCTGGGTTTCTTTCGAGCCAACCAAGGTCTGTTCGAGGCTTTGCGTCAGCCTGGTCGGAGTCTTGAGCAAACGTTTGAAGGCTTCAATCAGGCAGCGTTCAAGATGGTACAGCCTGACCCGAAAAAGGCTGGAAACTTGAGTAACTATGTGGGGATTCAGTTAACTTACCCCAAGGATGTCAATGGCGTCGCGCTCGTCAATGGTCTGGTTGACTATGTGATTCAGCTGGAGCGCGAGCGAATCTCTTCAGACCTGAAAACCGTAATCCAGAATCGTCTGAATCAACTTGAGCTGCAGATTTCCGCGGCCCGAGCCAACTACGAGGCGAGCACGGAAGCAAAGATCGCCCGCCTGATCGAAGCAGACAATCTCAAGCGTGCCAAGTTGCAAGACGAGCTCAAAGCCTTGCGTCAGCAGCTCAAGACTCACCGCGACAACCGAATTACCCAATTGGATGAAGCTATCCGAATCGCCAAGGCTCTGGGTATCAGCAAACCCACCACTCCTTCCGCATTAGGGGAGCGAGTTACGCAGGGCAGTGTGGTCCGTACTGAGGTCAACAGCCAACAGATACCGCTCTATTTTATGGGTAGCGAGGCGCTGGAAGCTGAGCGGAATGTGCTGCTGCAACGCCGCTCCGATGACTTCACTGCACCACGAATCGCGCAGATCGCCAAGGAATTGCAGTTACTGGCACGTAATCGCGAGATTGAAGTACTCAAGCAGCGCGAAAATTCTGACCTGTTCTTAAAGAACTTGGCCATCTGGCGAGAGGAGGCCGCGCGCTTGCGGAGCCTTCATGTCGATGTCTCAGATCTCAAGCTGGCTTCGATCGATCAAGCAGCCGTAGAGCCAATAAGCCCCATCAAGCCTAGGAAAACGCTGATCCTTGCGTTGGGCTTGGCGCTCGGCGGCATACTGGGTCTGTCCATAGCCTTGCTGCGCAAACGTCTGCGCCCTATTTCCCGCACAAATCCCCAGGCCGCTTGAGTTTACTACCGTATCCGCTATTCGAAGAAGATTACGGCTTAGTGATTCGTTTCAAAGTTATTGAGCTATAGCTTGGGCTGTGCAGCGCACCACTTTCGTTCAGGTGGTGCGCATAGCGCACGTTGCGGGGGCATCTATGATGGTTTCGCGCACCGCGCTGCGGCGAATGTAAGTTGAGGAATGACCCGTGGGTTGTGGTGCTCGCAGCAAGAGCTTCGCCCGAGGGGGCTTCAGCCCTAATACGTGCTGCTGGTCTGAATCGCATACATACGTGTTCTCAAACGAAGTTGAGTACATCATTCTTGATGAGACGATGAAGTCATTAAATAAAAAAGTTATCTAGTTCTAAAGAACGCGATCGCTGCGATTTATTTAGTCCGACATTTGATCGCAAGCAAGGAATAGTAGCCGGCACTACTGCCCCAAGCCGGCCATTGTTAACGGACTGACACAGGTCAATATCATGGATTACCCTGACCTCCTGCACCATTGCGCGGAAGCTTCTTTTGAAGGTGAATCCGGCGCTGATCGTTTGCTCAGTAGCTTCACCCATGCGAAACGTTCAAGGAAAAGAAGCGCTGCATCACGCCATAAAGTCACAGCCCGCTGGATTTCTCTAACTGCAGATTTCTATCAAGCGCATCTGAGGATTGTTCGCTACTCGACGGAAACCGCTCGTCTGGCCGTAGTCTTTGCGTGGCACGGAATGTGTTGCAGTAGTCGAGTTGTCAATTCCTGAACGTCATACTGTGCAGGCTGTTCCCTAGCGTAATCTGCATCGCCTGCCACGCCAAAGGTGCCCGGCAGACCATCCAAATCTACGGTCCACATGGCGATCACGTATGACTGGACAGACAACGCTATGACATCTGACCTCGAGTCCATACCATACGGGCTAATCGACCTGTGGGGCTGAGGCGGGTCTGTGGATTTTGTAGCGCAGACGCGCAAATGGTCGTCAGTTAATGAGTAGCTAGGGAAGCTCTGAAGAAGACTTTCCGAGCGTGGTGAAATATGCCGGTCCTGTAGCGCGAGTTTTTCAATGAAGCAGATGATCCTCGTCGACGCCAAGTCCGTCGGCAAGCGCAAGCAGGCCCCTAAGGAGCTGTTCTTGATCGAGATGGATCAGGTGGTCCACTGGAGGGGGGGATTAGTTGCCCCGACCGAGCCGCACTGCCTAGTGGGTGAAAGCAGTCATCCGGTGTATTCGCCAAGGGTCATGCTGCGCGTTCATCTGATGCAGAACCGGATCGGCTACAGGGTTCTTGCGATGGAGGATACGCTGTTTGAGTCGACGATCCTGCGCCAAATTGTCGGGCTGAGCCCGGCGGGAAATTGCGACGAAATCACCCTCTTCAACGTCCGTCTATTGCTGGTAAAGCATGAACTGGCAGCAGGGAATCTGGTCTATCCGGCTGACCGAGTCCTGTCGCAGCGCCGGGGCGCAATCGTTGATGCCGCGCTGATTCGCATGCCAAGTTCGACCAAGAACCAGGGCGGTAAGCGCGACCCGGAAATTCACCAGACCAAGAAGGACAATCCGTGGTGCTGCGGCGCGAAAGCACACATTGGCGCCGACGACGAATGGCGCCTAGTGCACAGCGAGGTGGTCAGGGCGGCCAATGTCGCGGACGTCGCCCTGGTCGATAAGCTGCTACATGATGCGGAACGTGTGGTGTGTACCGGTGGGGGCGTGAATGGTGCTCTGGCAGATTTCGGTACGCCGCAGCATTTATCAGAAACACGGCAAAAGCAGCACAGTACACGAAGCCAAGCACAAACTCGGGAAGGTCAAGGCGCACGCGAGCGCCAAGGTCGAGTACCCGTTCCGGCTAAGCAAGCGTCAGTCTGGTTAGCTGAAGGGGCATTTTTGTGGTCTGGAGAAGAACATCGCACAACTGCGACGTTGGCCACGCCATCGAATTTTTGCATGGCGCGCCGGCATTTACCGATGAATACATGTGTATTGTTTTAGATCGTGAGTAGAGCGGAAAACCGAGGTATCGGTTTATTTCAGACCCGTCGGTACGTTTACCCTTAATCGATCACTAAATTATTTCGACTTGGCAGTATTGGTAATCAAATGTCCTTAAAAACCTTGAGCGTGTTTGGCACGCGTCCCGAAGCCATTAAAATGGCCCCTCTTGCTCTGGCACTTGCTGCCGATAAGCGTTTTGACGCTAAAGTATGTGTTACGGGACAGCACCGGGAAATGCTTGACCAAGTACTCGATCTTTTTGAGTTAAGGCCGGATTATGACCTCAACATTATGAAACCAGGCCAAGATCTGAGCGACGTTACCTTAGCTATTTTGCAAGGAATGAAAGCAGTATTCCGTGAGTACCGACCGGACATAGTGCTGGTACACGGGGATACGGCTACCACTTTTGCCGCGACGTTAGCTGCCTATTACCACAAGATTCCAGTCGCGCACGTGGAAGCGGGCTTGCGAACGGGGAATCTCTATTCCCCTTGGCCGGAGGAGGCTAACCGCAAACTAACCGGCGCCTTAGCGGCTGTCCATTTCGCGCCAACTGAGACGTCCCGGCAGAATCTATTGAGCGAAGGGGTGGATTCAAACTCAATTCATGTTACTGGCAACACGGTAATTGACGCCTTGCTGGAAGTAGTTGCCAAGCTGGATGCGAATGAGAGTCTGCAGCAGCGGTTCCTTGAGCAGTTCGACTTCCTCCCGGAAGATAAACGAATAATCTTAGTGACAGGGCATCGCCGCGAAAGTTTTGGTGGGGGGTTCGAGCGTATTTGCCAAGCGTTGGCTGAAACAGCCAGGACCTTTCCTGATGTAAAAGTCGTGTACCCCGTGCATCTTAATCCGAACGTGCGTGAGCCAGTCAATCGGTTGTTGGCTGGTATCGATAATGTCCATTTGATTGAGCCATTGGACTATCTGCCATTCGTATACCTGATGAACCGCGCCTACCTGATCCTTACCGATTCCGGTGGTATTCAGGAGGAGGCTCCATCTCTTGGTAAACCGGTATTGGTCATGCGTGACAGCACGGAGCGACCTGAGGCTGTCGAGGCTGGTACAGTCAAACTTGTTGGTACGGACATAGAGGTGATCACTAGCAATTTGAATACTTTACTAACTGACCTTAGTGCTTACCAGCGTATGAGTTTTGCCCATAATCCTTATGGCGATGGCAAGGCCAGTGCACGGATTATTGCTGCGCTGATTAATGTTCGTTAAAGATAATTTAAATTTCTCCCTCTGTGAAGGGAGGCGGGCGGTGGAGGGGGATTTTCCCGCCCAATAATGGATTAGAGGAAGAAGCATGTCATTTGAAATCATCTCCGTTGTTGGCTTGGGGTATATTGGTCTTCCTACTGCTGCAGTATTTGCGTCGCGCAAGAAGAAAGTTATTGGTGTCGATGTCAATCAAACGGCAGTGGATACCATCAATAGGGGTGAGATTCATATCATTGAGCCAGATTTGGATATGGTCGTGCATGCTGCAGTATCCGCGGGTTATTTGCGCGCTACTACACGACCGGAAGCGGCGGATGCCTTTCTTATCGCTGTGCCTACGCCGTTCAAGGGGGGGCACGCGCCAGATCTCTCTTATATTGAAGCAGCGAGCAAGGCCATTGCACCAGTATTGAAGCGGGGTGATTTGGTCATTCTTGAATCGACCTCGCCAGTAGGTGCGACAGAACAAATGGCTGCTTGGCTGGCTGAAGCTCGTTCAGATCTGACTTTCCCGCAGACGCACGGTGAAGACTCTGATATCCGTGTGGCTCATTGTCCCGAGCGAGTCCTGCCAGGCCATGTATTGCGAGAGCTGGTGCAGAATGATCGAGTCATTGGCGGCATGACCCCTAAATGCTCGAAACTTGCAGTCAAACTCTACAAGACTTTCGTGGAAGGTGAATGTGTTGTCACTAGCGCTCGCACAGCGGAAATGTGCAAACTGACTGAGAATAGCTTTCGTGACGTAAATATTGCCTTTGCTAACGAATTGTCGATTATTTGCGATAAACTGGATATCAATGTTTGGGAGCTCATCCGGTTGGCCAATCGCCATCCGCGCGTCAACATCCTCCAGCCAGGTCCTGGCGTAGGTGGTCACTGCATCGCTGTCGATCCCTGGTTCATCGTTAGTAAGACCCCGGAGCAGGCAAAACTGATTCGCACTGCTCGCGAAGTGAACGACGGCAAGCCGCAGTGGGTCCTCGACAAGGTCAGGCTGGCCGTTGCCGAGTATTTGCAGGAAAACACCGAAAAGACGGCCAAAGATGTAACCATCGCGTGCTTCGGCCTTGCTTTCAAGCCAGATATCGATGACCTACGCGAAAGCCCGGCTGTTGCCATTACTCAACAGGTCGCCGCGACTCATCCGGGGCCAGTGCTTGCGGTCGAACCGAACATAGAAAAATTATCGGGTAAGTTGGCAGATAAACTGACCCTCTACAAGGTCGAGCAGGCATTAGCTGAAGCGGATGTAATTGTCCTGCTGGTTGATCATAAAGAGTTTAAGGACGTCGCCAAGCCCCTCCTTGATGGTCATAAAGTCGTTGATACCCGCGGAGTCTGGGCTGTATGAAGATTCTCGTCACCGGAGGTGCAGGCTTCATCGGCTCGGCTGTTATCCGTCACATCATTTGCAATACTGGCCACAGTGTAGTCAACCTCGACAAATTGACCTACGCCGGAAATCTGGAATCGCTGGCTGAAGTCAGCGGAAGTGAGCGTTACGTTTTTGAAGAAGTGGATATCTGTGACCGAGCGTCGGTAGCGCGTGTATTTAGCGAGCAGCAACCGGATGCGGTAATGCACCTGGCTGCAGAGTCTCACGTTGATCGCTCCATCTATGGGCCGGCTGCTTTCATTGAAACCAACATAGTCGGCACCTATACCTTGCTGGAAGTCGCTCGCAAGTATTGGCAAAGCTTGGATGAAACGCGCAGGACTGCTTTTCGCTTTCATCACATTTCCACCGACGAGGTCTACGGCGACTTGGAAAACCCCGAGGAGCTGTTTACCGAAACTACACCGTACGCGCCGAGCTCACCTTATTCGGCGAGCAAAGCTAGCTCCGATCATCTGGTACGTGCCTGGCGCCGCACGTACGGTCTACCGACTCTGATCACCAACTGTTCGAATAACTACGGACCGTATCACTTCCCTGAAAAACTCATTCCGTTGATGATCCTCAATGCTCTGGAGGGCAAGGCGCTACCGGTGTACGGCAAAGGTAACCAGATACGCGACTGGCTCTATGTGGAGGACCACGCCCGCGCCTTGTACAGAGTGCTGACCGCGGGCGAAGTGGGGGAGGCGTACAATATCGGTGGCCACAACGAGAAACAGAATATCGACGTCGTGCATACACTCTGTGAGTTGCTCGATGAGTTGCGTCCCGATTCACCGTACTGCCCACACGTCTCACTGATCACGTATGTTCAGGATCGCCCTGGCCATGATTTGCGGTATGCCATTGACGCCAGCAAGATCCAGCAAGAACTGGGCTGGGCTCCAGAAGAAACCTTCGATTCCGGTATCCGCAAGACTGTCGAGTGGTACCTGAAAAATCTGGAATGGTGTCAGCGTGTGCAAGACGGCAGGTATCAACGTGAAGGCTTAGGCGCTCCGGTATAAGGACTGGCAACGTATGAAGGGCATTATCCTCGCCGGTGGTTCAGGCACTCGGCTGTACCCCATTACCAAAGGCGTGTCCAAGCAGCTACTGCCGATCTATGACAAGCCCATGGTGTATTACCCTCTGTCAGTGCTTATGCTCGCGGGTATCCGTGACATCCTGCTGATCAGTACCCCAGACGACATCGGTGGCTTTCAGCGCCTGCTTGGCGATGGAAGCGACTTCGGTGTTCGGCTTAGCTATGCTGTACAGCCTAGTCCCGATGGCCTCGCGCAAGCGTTCATCATTGGCGAAGAATTCATTGGTAGTGATTCGGTCTGCCTGGTGCTAGGCGACAATATCTTCTATGGCCTGGGCTTTGGTCCTTTACTGCGGGATGCATCCAGCCGCAGCAAAGGTGCCACTGTCTTTGGTTACTACGTCAAGGATCCTGAGCGTTTTGGTGTAGTTGAATTCGATGACGATAGGCGTGCCGTTTCCATCGAAGAAAAACCGCTCAAGCCCAAGTCCAACTACGCCGTGACTGGTCTCTATTTCTATGACAACGACGTAGTCGAGATCGCCAAGCAGGTAGAGCCCTCCGATCGTGGCGAATTGGAAATCACCAGCGTCAACCAAGCCTACTTGAAGCGTGGTGACCTCAACGTCCAACTACTTGGGCGTGGTTTTGCCTGGCTCGACACCGGAACTCATGAAAGTCTGCTAGAGGCCGCCCACTTTGTCGAAACCATCGAGAAACGGCAGGGTTATAAAGTGGCTTGCTTGGAGGAGATTGCTTTTCACAACAATTGGCTTAGTGCCAACGATTTGCAACGAATCGGAAAATCCTTAAGTAAGAACAGCTACGGCCAATATCTGATGTCCTTGATAAAATGAAGATTCTTCATATTGCAAATCCTGAAAAATTCACAAACCCCTTCTTTGATCTTGTCGAGAAAGAGTTTGAGCATGCGCAGCATCTAATATTGAGCCATGCTTCAGTTAATGAATGGCCTGAAAAAAGAAAAATAAAAAACAAAAACTCATATGGGATTTCTTGGTTTTTTGATTTCGTCCGGGCTGCACATTGTGCGGATAAAATTGTTCTTCATGGGCTATGGGATTTTTACGCAATAGTTTTGCTTTCTTTGCAACCCTGGCTATTAAGCAAATGCTATTGGGTGATTTGGGGAGGGGATTTGTATGATTACAAGTCTGCGAATAGAAATTGGAAGTGGAAACTGAGGAATTTCTTTAAAGGGTATCTAATTAAGCGAATAGGGAACTTGGTAACCTATGTCAAAGGCGATGTGGATTTGGCGCGTGATTGGTACGGGGCTATGGGTAAGTACTGCGAATGCATTATGTACCCAAGTAATATATATCGCGAGTATGTCGTAAGGAGTGAGTTGCGCAGTACGATAAATATTCAAATTGGAAACTCGGCGGATTCGACAAATAATCACGTGGAAATTCTTGAAAGACTTATTCCGTTTCGTGATAAAGACATCGCAATTTATGCTCCTTTGTCCTACGGAGATCTGGATTACGCCGCGTCTGTAGCTAGAGTGGGCAAAGAGTGGTTTGGGGAAAAATTTGTACCGCTAACGAACTTTATGTCAGTTGATCAGTATCGGTGCTTTCTTGGGAAGATAGATATTGCCATTTTTAATCATAAGCGTCAGCAGGCTATGGGCAATGTTATTACCCTCTTGGGGATGGGAAAAAAAGTTTACTTGCGAAGTAATGTTACTTCGTGGGATGTTTTCCGGAGTGCTGGGGTAAAGGTATATGATGTTGAATTTCTTGATCTGGAGTTGCTAGCTAGAGATGTAAAAGAAAAAAATAGTTCGATAATCAAGAGTGAATTCTCAGAGCAAAAAGTTGTTGAGCAGTTGAAGGGAATTTTTGGGGCCGAAAATTAAGTTCTTAAGACGGACTTAATGAGCTCTTGCTTCTTATGGTCATCACGCTGTAGCCCAATGTCGTTGATACGGTTCATCTGCTCAGGGGGCAGTATTAAAGTGTTTGCTAGGGTATTTTTTAATTAACGGATAGGATTTATTTGAGTGGTGAGTTTTTAGCATGATGTATGGGTGCTATTTATCCGGGTGTGAATGTTATTTTGTTTTAAGGTTGCTCTGATTTTTTATATTATTTTTTTGGAGTTTTTATGAAGAAAGCTGTCGTGGGAAGGGATGAAGTTGGCGCTCGCCGAAAAATGATAATTTATGGTGGAGGGACTTTTGCCGCGCTCATGAGATATTTATTTGAAAGTGATTCGAATTATGTGGTTGTTGCATATTGCTTGGATAGGAAATTTATTGCTTCTTCTGAAATAGATGGTTTGCCAGTTGTTGCGTTTGAAGATGTTGAGAATATATATTCTCCGAAAGACTTCGACATGTTTATAGCTATAGGCTATTCGGGTATGAGAAACAGAGTATTGATGTATGAGAGAGCAAAGCAGAAAGACTTTATGCTGGCGAATTATGTTAGTAGTGATTCAGTTGTGAGTGATAGCGTTGTTTTGGGCGAGAATAACGCAATTTTGCAAGGTGTACAAATTGAGCCATTCGTAAGTATTGGTGATAACAATGTTATCTGGTCGTCTGTGAATATTTGCCATGACTCGAAAGTAGGGAACCACTCATTTATTGCGGCCAAGTCGACGATTGGTGGGTTCTCCGCGGTTGGGAATAATTGCTTTATAGGTTTTGGTTCAACAATAATTCATAATGTAAGTCTTGCGGATGAAACTCTTGTTGGAGCTTGTTCCTTAATTACTTCTGATACTAATAAGTATTCAAAGAATATCGGGATTCCCGCGAAGGAAATAGGATTTCATGCTGACGAGGGAATAAAGATAAAATGAAGAAAGTTGCAATACTTCAGTCAAATTATATTCCATGGAAGGGGTATTTTGATATTATTGCTGCCGTGGATGAGTTCATCCTCTATGATGACATGCAATATACTAAGAATGATTGGCGGAATCGGAATAAGATAAAAACTCCTAAAGGGCTAGAGTGGCTCACTATTCCGGTTGGGCAGAATATTGAAAGAAAAATTCGTGAAGTTAATATTTCTGATTCTCGATGGCAACAAAAGCATTGGCGTACATTGGAGGCGAATTATCGGCGTGCAAAATATTTTGAGGATGTGGAAACTTGGTTGCGACC
The DNA here is from genome assembly GCF_029871235.1 of Pseudomonas sp. BN411. Classification (GTDB taxonomy): domain Bacteria; phylum Pseudomonadota; class Gammaproteobacteria; order Pseudomonadales; family Pseudomonadaceae; genus Metapseudomonas. Next base: position 243,094 of record NZ_SSOM01000070.1, on the reverse strand, counting down.
ACTTTATGAGTCGTACTCACATGAAAACTTGTCTTCACTCAATCGTATTTTTATAGAGGCTATTTGTCTCTATCTAGGCATTTCCACTAAAATTAGTAATTCTTGGGACTATGGTCTCAGCGACGGGAAGACTGAGCGTTTGGCCGACTTATGCCTCCAGGCCGGTGGCTACGAGTATATTTCGGGGCCTGCAGCAAAAGACTATATAGATGAGGGCGTTCTTAACGAGCGCGGCATTAAACTTACTTGGTTTGATTACGCAGGATATCCTGAATATCCCCAGCTGTGGACGGAATTCAACCATGGTGTGAGCATACTCGATTTAATATTCAACTGCGGTAAAGAGTCTCCACGCTACATGAGGTATGTCGCACATGATTCCATTTAACAAACCACCTTACACCGGAAACGAAGATCAATACGTTCTTGCAGCAATGCGCAGCAGTAAAATTTCCGGTGATGGAGACTTCAGTAAGCGCTGCCAGGCGTGGTTCGAGGCTAAGTTAGAATGCAAAAAAGCACTTCTGACCCCCTCCTGCACGCATGCGCTAGAGATGGCAGCGTTGCTGATTGATGTGCAAGCGGGTGATGAAATCATCATGCCGAGTTACACCTTCGTCAGCACTGCCAATGCTTTCGTCATGCGTGGGGCGAAGATCGTTTTCGTCGATATTCGTCCGGACACCATGAATATTGATGAAAATCAAATCGAAGCGGCGATTACCTCAAAAACCAAAGCGATCGTCCCTGTCCATTATGCAGGCGTTGCCTGTGAGATGGATGTAATTATGGACATCGCCTTACGCCACGGACTATTTGTCATTGAAGATGCAGCTCAAGGCATGATGGCTTCGTACAAGGGGCGCCCTTTAGGCAGTATTGGCCACATGGGAGCCTTCAGCTTCCACGAAACCAAGAACTACACTAGCGGAGGTGAAGGCGGTCTACTGATCATCAACGATGAACGCTTTGTAAGTCGCGCCGAAATCATCCGGGAAAAAGGCACTAATCGGAGTCAATTTTTCCGTGGGATGGTGGACAAGTACAGTTGGGTTGACATTGGTAGCAGCTATCTGCCCTGTGATATTCAGGCGGCCTTTTTATGGGGGCAGCTAGAGAGATCTGAAGAAATAAATAAGAACCGATTGCAGCTTTGGAATTCCTACTACGAGGCGCTATTTTCACTAGCCTCAAGTGGTAGGGTTACACTGCCATCAATACCAGATGGATGTGTTCATAATGCGCACATGTTTTATTTGAAAGCCAATGATCTCAATGAGCGAACAGCTTTGCTTGAGTATTTAAAGAACCGAGAAGTATATGGTGTTTTTCACTACGTCCCGCTTCACTCAGCTGTCGCTGGCCCACGATTCAGCCGGTTCCATGGTGATGATCGATATACAACTAACGAGAGTGAGCGCCTGATCCGTCTGCCTGTTTGGTATGGTATGCAAGGACATGAGATCACTCGGGTTGTTGATTCAGTTTTAGAGTTTTTCGCTTGAACGCAAAAATAATTGCCTCTTTCGCCATTGGCCCCATTGGAGCCGCTGTTCTCGGCTTTATCACGCTACCGATTATTACTTGGTTCTTTTCGGCAGAAGATATTGGTCGTATTTCCATGCTTCAAGTTGTAAGCAGCTTTAGTGTCCTCTTGTTCTGTCTGGGGCTTGATCAAGCTTACGTGCGCGAATACCACGAGGCAGAGCAAAAGCCAGCACTGCTCAAAGCCGTTTTGATGCCTGGTTTTGTGTTGCTGTTGTTGGTCTCAACTGTTTTGATGTTGGTGCCTGGTGCAGTGTCAAGATTGCTTTTTGACATTGATAGTGTAGCCATAAGTGCTTTTGTTGTGTTCTGCCTGCTTTTTTCCTTTATATCGCGCTTCTTATCCTTGGTCCTGCGTATGCAGGAACGGGGCTTGGCTTACTCCATGAGCCAAGCCCTGCCCAAGGTGCTTTTTCTCGCTGTTATTGGAATCTATGTTTTATTTAAATTCGGCTTCGATTTTTCCCATCTTGTCAATGCCCATGTTATTTCCATCTCGGCGGTCACACTGATATTTGCATGGAATACTCGTGACGAACTACAAGCTTCGCTTGATCAGAAGGTAAATATAGAAAAGCTTGTCGCCATGCTCAAGTTTGGCTTGCCTCTTATTATGGGGGGGATGGCGTTTTGGGGCTTAACAGCCATGGATAAACTCTTTTTGCGCAGTCTATCCTCATTTGAAGAGTTAGGAGTTTACTCAGTTGCCGTAAGCTTTGCTGCAGCTGCTATTATTTTTCAACAGATATTCTCGACTGTATGGGCACCAACTGTTTATAAATGGGCTGCGGAAGGTGTGAGTCCGGAGAAGATCGATCAGGTTACGGAGCATGTGCTGGCGGCAGTGGTTTTTACATTTGCATTGGCAGGATTGTTCTCCTGGGTCGTTAGCTACCTACTGCCTGATACTTATGGCCGGGTGCAATACATACTGGTCACATGCATGGCCTATCCATTGCTCTACACGCTTTCGGAAACCACAGCAGTAGGCATCGGCCTCACCAGGAAGAGCCTCTATGCCATGGTTGCTTCCATAGTGGCTGCTGTGGTCAATCTAATCGGTAACTATCTTCTTATACCGGCTTACGGCGCTGCCGGTGCTGCTATTTCAACCGCAATCGCGTTCTGGGTATTTTTACTTCTCCGAACAGAGTTTTCCTGTCGGGTCTGGCGACCATTGCCGCGAAAAAAATTGTACAGCACGACACTTGTCAGTCTTGTTGCTGCAATCGCCTTTACGTTAGTGGGTGAAGAGCATCGCTGGATTTTTGTTGTTTTTTGGGTTTCCATGATTTTAGTCTGGAGTTTTGTTTTTAGGCGGTCATTAATTAGTATTCGCTTGCTTTTTTGAGTGAAAAAGTAGTGCTGTGTTGTTGGTTTCTAAGTGGATAATTTAACGGCTAAATTGGGTGGGGTGAAGTGATTTATTTTATATATTTCATTTTTTTTGTTTTTCTTCTTCTTTGGTCTGCGTTTTTGGCTGCTCCAGGTGGAGTTGGGCGAAATGTTTTGAATCCAGGATTTTTGTTTTCTTTGGTTTATGGTGGCGGCTTTTTCTTGCTGCCATGTTTCAGTCTGTATTTCGGGGTTTATAGATTTTCTGATGAGTATAGTTTTGAAACTTATCTCCAGGCTGGTGTTTTTTGCTTCGTTTTTGGATTAATGGTATTGGGGGGGTACGTGCTCTTTTCTGGGCAGAGATCTTATCTTCGTTGGCAGCGTTCCGATTTTTCGTGTTATCGCCCTCTTAGTGTGCTGCAAATTTGGGTGGTTGTAATCGTTTCTGGGGCTTTGGTTCTAGCTGGCGCTGTCCCTTATTTTTTATTAATTATGAAATACGGGGCTTCTGGCTATGCTGCAAACCGCATAGTGCTCGTGCAGGGTTTAGGTTACTTTGCACTGTTACTGAACGCCGGTCTTGTAGGGGCTGTAATCGTAGCTGCTAACATTATGCTGCGTGTTGGAAAGGTAAGGTTCTCTGAGAAGATTGCTTTTTTAATGGTCCTCGGTATTGCAATGCTTCCGGGGGTTTTATTGTTTAGCAGGATGAGGTTTTTATTACCCTTTGTCATTCTTGCTGTTTTATGGGTCATGCTTAAAAAAAGAGGTGTTTTGCGCGTTAAAACGATAGTTCGGATGACTGGCGCGGCTGTGAGTTTTCTTCTCTTGGGATTAATGCTGGGTTCTGTTCGTGAGAGTTTTATGGCGGATAGGGCTTTGGATAACAGTACTATCGACATCTCTCAGAATGTGGTTACTACGTATGGGAATCAAGAGATATTGTTATGGCTTTCCTCAAATGATCATGATTTTTTGCTCGGAAAGACATTCTTTGCCGCAGCGTTAGGTATGGTGCCGAGGAGCTTTTGGCCAGGCAAACCTCTTGGTGGCGGTCCTGCACTTCGTAACATGATCTATCCTGGGTCGTACGATCTGGAAGGTGGGGCCAATTTGACATCATATACAACTGGACTACCGGTCGAGTCGTATATGAATTTTGGTTGGTTCGGCGTCTTTGTTGGGCTCTTGTTCGGGGCAGGGCTTGCTGCCATCGCCAGATTGCTACTTTGGGCTAAGAGCCCAATAGCGTTAGGTGTCCTTGCCGTTATTCTTTTTCATTCCGTTTTCATATGTTATTCCGAGTTTTTCGGTTGGTTAGTGCATGTTTATTCTGCTGTGGTTCCAGCTATGTTCTTGTGGATGTTATTAAGTTTGCTTCGACCAAGTGGGTTGAATAATAAAATCTAGATATCTTGACTTGTTTAAAAATGTTGCGCTGCTGCGATGGGGTGGCCTGAGTTGTGAGTGTTTTGGTTAGGCGAGTAAGGGGGAGTTATCTATATCGCCATAACTTGATTGAGTTAAGAGCTGCAGGAGATGGTGGTTGCCTTGTTTGCAACGCCTCCTCTCCGGAGGTAATAAAATACCTGGGTTATCCTAATTTTTGTCGCATCATTGGGAGGTTAAAGAAGGTAATTTGTTCCTCTCATCTTTGAAGTGATTGGATTTATTAATGATTGTGTGCTGCAAGCTGAAGTGGCAGAGGCATTGTTATTTGGGTGATCTATAATAATTTGTCCTGAGGTGGTTCTCAGAGCTAAGGATGATTGTCGCCTAGCCGGACTTATCTGGACTACAAGTTGGGGTGGAAATAGTAATGTGGGGCTGCATTTTTAATAAGCGATCCGATTCCTGATTGAAATGCGTCTTTTTGAGAGTGCGTCACGGAAAAAGCACTCGCTTCAAAAATTGCCAAGTGGAAAACCTTGAGAATAGGATGGTCGAATTAAGAGAGATGTCGAGTTGGGTCTTTTGATTTTTAGTATGCAGCAAGAAAATCGCTTCAACTGAGGGTTTTTATTTGAGAATGTACCAGTGGCAATGTGCCTGCTTTAGTTTGTTATGTACGTGCGCTTGTTTTCTGCAGTCGCCTTAATTTGGTAGGCGGTGTGTTATATGGGAGGTTTTCTCATGGATAAATCTGCTGTTATTGTTGGTGTGGGGGCTGACATTGGTGCTCAGCCGTATCTAAATAAGCTGAGTAAAGTTCTTTATGGGAAAGGGTATGTTGTTGAGTATGTGTATTGGGATAGGGGAGGGGAGCCAGTAAAAAGTTTTCCTGGGATAAAATTTACTCGGCTATATAAGGGAGAGGGGCGTGTAAAGTTTGCTCTATTGTTTCATTATATTTGCTGGTCTTTCTTGGTTCTTAAATATTTTCTGGTTTCTTCGACTACGCATAAGCTGTTTTTTTTGTCGCGATTGGACGCTGCTGCGCCTGCATTTTTTGTTTCCTTCTTCAAGCGGGTTGATTATATTTATCTTGATCGTGACGCGGCGCATATGACATATAAGCTTGGACTTTTCAAGCCTGTCTTCCGTTTTTTGGAAGCGCAAATTGGTAGGCGCGCGTTAGTTCATATGGTTCCTGGTGAAAGTAGAAATTTCACTGGCTACAAAAATGTTCGAGTGGTTGAGAATACGCCATCTTCGGAGGAGCTATCTGCAGCTCATGACTTATTTTTGAAAAGAGGCGGGCGGCTGGATTTAAGGAAAACCATTTATATTAATGGCTGGCTTTCCGAAATGCGCGGAATGAGATTTATTCTTGATGTGGTGAGTAAACTTTCTCCTGAGCAATTCCGAGTCATAGTTGCGGGGCGGCCTGGGTGCGCTGATGCGGATGCTTTGATTGAACTTCCAAATATTGAGTACCTTGGGGTTGTTCCTAATGCTGAGGCACTTTCTTACTATAAAGAGTCAGATTTGGTTTTAAGCTTCTATGACCCGGCGTATGAGATAAATAGAAAAGCTGAACCAAACAAGTGGTATGACTGTGTTTGTTTTGGAGTCAGGTTTGTAACCAATAGAGGGCTTGATACGGCTAAGTTTTTTTACGAAAAAAATATTTGTTTATTGGTTGATTATGGTAATTCCAATGAGCTGTTTTCTACTTTGATGGATTTTGATAACTGTCCTGCAGTGGCGCAAATTTTTGTGAGTGAGGTCCGTGCTGACTTTTTGCCTTGGGACTCAAAAGTATCTTCAATAATCGATGAGTGCGAACAATTAATTTCTGATTTCTAATTAAATGCTTATTTTTGATTTCGTGGGGTGTCTATGAATGATTTTTCCTCAAAGGCCATCCTTATTACAGGTGGTACTGGTTCTTTTGGCAACGCTGTTCTCAAGCGCTTTCTTGATACTGATATTGCTGAGATACGCATTTATAGTCGTGACGAAAAGAAACAGGATGATATGCGTAAGCGTTACGCAAACCCCAAGCTGAAGTTTTATATTGGCGATGTGCGTGATTACCAAAGCATCCTGAATGCTACTCGTGGAGTTGATTACGTTTTTCATGCCGCCGCGCTGAAGCAGGTGCCGTCTTGCGAGTTCCATCCGATGGAGGCGGTCAAGACGAATGTGATCGGTACCGAAAACGTTTTGGAGGCAGCGATCCAGAACGGAGTAAAACGCGTTGTTTGTTTGAGTACCGACAAAGCGGTGTATCCGATCAATGCCATGGGTATCTCCAAGGCGATGATGGAAAAGGTTATGGTCGCTAAATCGCGCAATGCCGATGATAGCAAGACGGTCATTTGCGGTACTCGTTACGGTAACGTCATGGCTTCGCGTGGCTCGGTGATCCCGTTGTTTATCGAGCAGATCCGTGCGGACAAGCCGCTGACGTTGACTGATCCGAACATGACGCGCTTTATGATGACGTTAGCCGATGCTGTTGATCTGGTGCTTTATGCCTTCGAGCATGGTAACAACGGTGACCTGTTCGTGCAGAAGGCGCCGGCGGCGACAGTCGAAACCCTGACTCGGGCACTCACACTGTTGCTCGACAAGCCTGAGCATCCGATCCAGGTGATCGGCACCCGTCATGGCGAAAAGCTGTATGAAGCGTTGCTTAGCCGTGAGGAAATGGCCTGTGCCGAAGACATGGGCGATTACTATCGTGTACCGCCGGATTTGCGTGATCTCAATTACGCCAAGTTTGTCGAACAGGGGGAGGAGAAGATTTCGCACATGGTAGATTATAACTCTCACAACACCGAGCGCCTGGATGTCGAGGGTATGCAGCGTTTGCTGCTCAAACTGGATTTCATGCGTGCAATCCAGCGTGGTGAGCACGCTACGCCAGAGGAATGATCAATGAAAGTGCTGATCACCGGTGCCAATGGTTTTGTCGGCCAGAATCTTGTTGCGCATCTGGCGGAGCGACAAGATATCGAGGTGTTGTGCTTTACACGAAATGATCCGCTAGACGCGCTGGCTGGCCTTGTAGAGCAGGTTGACTTTGTGTTTCACCTGGCTGGTGTCAATCGCCCTCAAGATCCGCTGGAGTTTCAAAGCGGCAATGCCGACCTGACGCGCAAGCTGTGTGAGGCAGTCGAAAACAGTGGCCGGCAAATTCCGCTGTTGTATACGTCATCCAGCCAGGCCGAGCTGGACAATCCTTATGGCTGCAGCAAGCGCAGCGCCGAGGAGGCACTGCTTGATCTGGCTAACAGGCACGGCTCTGTTGTCCATCTTTTCCGCTTGCCTAATGTGTTCGGCAAGTGGGCGCGCCCGAACTACAACTCAGCGGTGGCGACCTTCTGCCACAACATTGCTCGTGACCTGCCTATCCAGATCAACGATCCGCTGGCATGCGTTACCCTGGTTTATATCGATGATGTGATTGCCCATTTCCTTGCGGTAATGGAAGGCCGGCTGGTCGGTACCCCCTTTGTCACGGTCGATCCGCAGTACAGCATCACGGTTGGCGAGTTGGCAGAGCAACTGCGCACCTTCCGCGACAGCCGTGACACGTTGATTACCGATGCGGTCGGCATTGGGTTGGTGCGCGCTCTTTACTCCACCTACCTCAGCTATCTGCCGCCCGAGCGCTTCACTTATGAGGTGCCGAAATATGGCGATCCGCGCGGTGTGTTCGTTGAGATGCTGAAAACTCGCGACTCGGGTCAGTTTTCCTTTTTCACTGCACATCCTGGCATTACCCGAGGTGGCCATTACCACCACTCCAAGACCGAGAAGTTCCTCGTTATCAAGGGCGAGGCATGCTTCCGTTTCCGTCATATCGTCACTGGTGAGTTCAATGAACTGTTCACCACGGGAGAGCGGCCAGAAATTGTCGAGACCGTACCCGGTTGGACCCATGACATCACCAACGTCGGTGAAGAAGAATTGATCGTGATGCTCTGGGCAAACGAGATTTTCGATCGCGAACACCCGGATACCTATGCGTGCCCTGTTGCTACCGAGGCATAAGCGTAGCCGTGAAGAGAGTTGCAATGAAGAAGCTAAAAGTCGTCACCGTAGTGGGTACTCGCCCTGAAATCATTCGTCTGTCCCGCGTTATGGCCAAACTGGACGAGTACAGCGAGCATGTGCTGGTCCATACCGGCCAGAATTATGATTACGAACTGAACGAGATATTTTTTCAGGATCTCGGTATTCGGAAACCAGATTATTTTCTCAACGCGGCTGGAGCGACAGGTGCTGAGACCATTGGCAATGTGATTATTGCTGTGGATCGCGTACTGGCAGAAGTGCAGCCGGAAGCCTTGCTGGTGCTGGGTGATACAAACAGCTGTATGGCAGTAATCCCCGCCAAGCGCCGCAAGATTCCGACCTTTCACATGGAAGCCGGTAATCGCTGCTTCGATATGCGGGTGCCGGAAGAGATTAATCGGCGTATTGTCGACCACACTGCCGACATCAATCTGACCTACAGTACGATTGCCCGTGACTACCTGCTGCGCGAGGGCCTCTCTCCGGACATGGTGGTCAAGACCGGCAGCCCCATGTACGAGGTCCTGAATCACTATCGCGAAGGCATCGACGGGTCGGATGTTCTGGAACGCCTAGGGCTCGAGGCGGGGAAGTTTTTCGTAGTCAGTGCACACCGTGAGGAGAACGTCGACTCGGACAAAAACTTCCTCAAGCTAGTCAATGTGCTCAATGCCGTGGCGGCACATTACGGCCATCCGGTCATCATTTCGACCCATCCCAGAACACAGAAACGCGTCGATGCTTTGGGGGTGGAGTTCCATGCCAACGTGCGTTTGTTGAAGCCGCTTGGTTTCAAGGACTACAACAAGCTGCAGCTGACTGCCAAAGCCGTGCTTTCGGATAGCGGCACCATCAACGAGGAGTCGTCCATCCTGAATTTCCCTGCGCTCAATATCCGCGAGGCGCATGAGCGTCCTGAAGGGATGGAAGAGGCTGCCGCCATGATGGTCGGTCTTGATCTGGAGCGAGTCATGCAGGGACTGTTCGTGCTGGAAAAGCAGGGGCGCGATGAACAGCGCAGCCTGCGCCTGGTCGCTGATTACAGCATGCCAAATGTGGCAGAGAAGGTCGTCCGCATCATCCACAGCTATCGCGACTATGTGATGCGTAATGTCTGGAAGATACAGTAGTCGGCTTGACGATCCAATATTTGTTGCCAGCTACGCTCAAAGCTTTTTCAGCGCCGGCTGGCAGCCAGCCTTGGATTCTTATTGCTCTTCGTGCGCTAATGCCTCTCGGTCCTGTTGCGCGAGCGATATCGTGAAGCGTTTTTGGTAGCAGGGGGAAACTTGCGCTGGTTGCTGGGCATATTCAAGCGATCTGGCTTGACCGGAAGATCCGCTTGACCGCCCTCAAGGAAGTACTGGTCCGGACTGCGAAGGTGGGCTGGGAGAGGCAAGAAAACCGGGACGTTGATGCGCCAAACGATGAGGTGTCGACCCTTTCCATCGTCGAAGGGGGGGGGCATCCCGAAAGTTGAGCGGCTGATTGAGTTCGGCAATTAACATCTCGGGCAATTTTGAGCTAGAGCTGGAAAGTATAGGAAGGCGAGAGATTGTGAGCTCCTTTTCGTAAAGGATATCTGGCATCAGATAGTCAGATTCGAAAGGTCAGATGGTGTGGCACCTACCTACCAGGCGTGGCTTTTGCCACGCGACACAAGTTGCCGTGAGGAGGGAGTGGTTTTCGTGCGAGTTCAGCTTATTACTCAGCTATTCGACCCGGAGAATGCGATCAAGGGGCTATCGTTCGTTCAAGAACTCGCCAGACTTGGGTACGAAGTCGAAGTTGTTACCACCTACCCCAGTTACCCCGGTGGGCAGATCTACCCGGGCTATCGGATGCGCCTGATGCAGTTGGAGATCATCGAAGGGGTGCGTGTGGTTCGATTGCCTTCTTATGTGTCCCACGGTAGTTCGGCACTCAAGCGACTACTGAGTTATGCGTCCTTTTCGGCATCGGCGTTTTTCTATTCGCTGTTCCTCGGCCGAAAGCCGGATGTTATCTACTCCTACTTTCCGCCGATGGTGGGGGGGGTCGCCTGCGCCATTCTTGGTAGTATTCATCGGCGGCCATTCATCTATGACGTCCAAGATCTCTGGCCCGAGGCTCTCGTTGCCACGGGCATGCTCCGCAATCCGCGCGGAGTTAGCTTGATCGCGCGTTGCGTTGGCTGGGTCTACAAGCGTGCGTCGGCCATTGTCGTGCTGTCCGAAGGCTACAAGCGCACGCTTGTCACGAAGGGTGTTCCGGAGAGCAAGATTCATCGAATTTACAACTGGTGCGATGAGTCGAGGTTAAAGCGTTCCGATCCGTCTGACCGCAGCAGAAGCAGCTTCGATATCATCTATGCGGGCAATCTGGGGGCCGCCCAGGCATTGGGTAGCGTGATCCAGGCCGCTCAGTTGCTTCAGCAGGACGGCGAGCGAGGTATCCGGTTCATTTTCATCGGGGATGGCATTGAAAGCCAGCGCCTCAAGGAGCAGGCGGCCTCTCTGGGCTTGGAGAATGTGGAGTTTCGCGGCAGCGTTCCGCCGGAGGCCATCGGCGCCGAGCTTTCTAAAGCCGATGCATTGCTGGTGCACCTAGCGGATGATCCGGTATTCGCAATTACTGTGCCGTCCAAGACCCAGGCCTACATGGCGATGGGCAAGCCCATCCTAATGGCGGTGGCAGGGGAGTCGGCGGAAATCATTGAGAAAGCTGGTGCCGGAATGGTTGCGAGGCCCTGCACGCCAGCAAGCATTGCTGAGACTGCGTTGCAGATGGCTCGTAGTACGCCCGAACAACTCGCTGTGTTTGGCGCAGCTGCTGAAGGCTACTATCGAGAAAATATGTCCCAGAAGAATGGTGTCGAGCATGTTTCTCGTATCCTGGCCTTGGTAACGGAAAAATTTGGACATGCCTGATTCCAACAGCGTTGCTGTTCGCCCCGCATTGCTTTCGGATTTGCCTCTAGTGGCGAAGATTCATCAAATAGCTTTTCCAGACTTCCTGATGACCCTTCTGGGGCCGTCGTTTCTTCAAGCGTATTACCAGACGGTATTTGATTACGCGGAGAGCTTGTTTCTAGTGGCCGAGGACGATGAAGGAACCCCTTTCGGATTCGTCGCAGGCTTCGCCCAGCCGGAAAAGTTCTATGCCCTCTTGGGCTCGCGCAAGAAACGCATGATGATTTCAGCGGCGCTGCACCTGTCGATTCGCCCTAAGCTGTGGAAGCGTGTACTGGAAAACATGAAACTGGTTTCGCAGCGATCCACTGATAGTAGTCAAGATGACTTGCTCCGGGTTGAACTAGCATCTATCGGAATTTCGCCTGCTCAGGGGCGCCGAGGCAACGGAAAAGCTCTGGTCAACGCATTCCTTGACAGCGCTAGGGAAAAGTCGGCCGATATAGTCGAACTCAGCACCGACGCGAACGGAAATGATGCGGTCAACGGATTTTATCGGGATATTGGATTCACTCTATCAATGTCAGAAGAGCGAGCAGGCGGTCGGCTTATGAATCACTACGCCTATGATTTGCGTCGCCTGAAAGATTGAATTCCACCTAATCGATTAACAGCAAGGTGTGTAAAGAATAATGAGCAACTCGAGTGTTCCGTTTCTGCCGTTCGCTCTTCCCGAAATTGGCGAGGAAGAGATTGCAGAAGTTGTCTCTTCGCTTCGTTCTGGTTGGGTGACCAGTGGCCCCAAGGTCAAGCAGTTCGAACGTGATTTTGAAGAGTGGCTCGGAGGTGGCGTGGAAGCCATCTCCGTCAACTCCGCAACTGCCGGCCTGCACCTGGCGTTAGAGGCATTGGGCATCGGCCCAGGCGATGAGGTCATCACCACGACCCACACCTTCACCGCTACGGCCGAAGTCATTCGCTACCTGGGTGCCGATCCGGTTTTCGTCGACGTGGACGCCGACACCCTGTGCATCGACGTAGATGCCATCGAACAGGTCATCACGACTCGCACCCGGGCCATTATCCCGGTGCACTTCGCTGGCCGCAGCGCGGATATGGGCAAGATAATCGACATTGCCAAGCGGCATGGTCTGAAGGTTATCGAGGATGCCGCCCATGCGCTCCCGACCACCTGCGATGGCAGGCTGATCGGCACACTGGAAAGCGATGTCACGGTCTTCAGCTTCTATGCCAACAAGACTATTACCACCGGTGAAGGTGGCATGGTGGTAACCCGCAATGCTGAGATCGCCAAGCGCGCTCGAATCATGCGTCTGCATGGTATCAACAGGGATGCCTTCGACCGGTTTACCGCCAAGGTTCCTAGTTGGTATTACGAGATTGTCGCGCCGGGCTTCAAGTACAACTTGACCGACATTGCCGCGTCCATCGGTATCCATCAGCTGAAGAAGGCCCACGCTTTCCAGCAGAAGCGGCAGTACATAGCCGACCGCTACAATGACGCACTGGCATCGCTGCCGCTGATTCTACCGCCAAAGGCTGCAGGCAGTGACACGCATTCCTGGCACCTCTATGTTATTCAGCTGGCCGGCGATGTAGCGGTAGACCGAGCCGAGTTCATCGAGCGAATGTTCGCCCTGGGCGTGGGGATGAGCGTTCATTACGTTCCTCTGCATCAGCAGCCTTACTGGCGCGACACCTATGGCCTCACCCCGGAGATGTTCCCGGTCAGCCAAAAGATCTACGAGCGCACTGCTACGCTGCCGCTCTACACCCGGATGACGGATGCCGATATCGACAGGGTCGTCTGTGCTGTGAAAGAGTCCCTGAAGTGATAACACGTCATGCTTAAGCGGCTATTTGATGTTCTAGTAAGTGCACTTGCTCTGGTTTTCCTTTTTCCTATATTCCTGCTGATCTCAATATGGATAAAAATTGATTCTCCAGGCGAAGTGTTCTTCCGCCAGGAACGTGTCGGGCGTTACGGCAAGATCTTCCGAATTCACAAGTTTCGCACCATGACGGTCAATGCTGAAGCCAAGGGGCTTCAGTTGACCGTCGGCAGCGATCGAAGGGTGACCGGGGCCGGTGCTTTCCTGCGCAAGATGAAACTGGATGAACTGCCGCAGCTGCTCGATGTCTTTGTCGGGGACATGAGTCTTGTGGGGCCGCGGCCAGAGGTTCCGCGATACATGGATCAATACCCCAAGGCGGTGCGTGCAGAGGTTCTATCGGTTCGGCCGGGCATTACCGACCGCGCCTCGATAGAGTTTAGGAACGAGAATGAGATGTTGGCGGGTTCGGCCGATCCGGAGCGGACTTATGTGGAGAAAGTGTTGCCCATCAAGCAGAAGTACTATCTTGACTACGTCCGCTCCCACTCCTTATTGGGAGACCTGAAAATCATTTTCGACACGGTCGTAGCTATTGCGACGAAGTGATTCTGCGTGCGCGTTCGCGACAGGGGAGCCTTTGCGATGAGTGGAAATTTGGTGAATGAGTAGCTTACGTACTGCCCTGTTGGGGCTTCCGCAGCGTCGCAAGCGGTTGCTGCAAATTCTCGCCGACGTAGTGCTCCTGTGGCTGGCACTCTGGCTGGCGTTCATCGTGCGCTTGGGTACCGACAACCTGATTAAGCCATGGGGAGGGCATCTGTGGCTCTTTGTGGTCGCCCCTCTGATTGCTATCCCACTATTTGTGCGTTTCGGTATGTACCGGGCGGTGATGCGCTACTTCGGTAACGACGCACTACTCGCCATTGCCAAGGCTGTTACCCTATCTGCCTTGTTCCTCTCCCTGGCAGTGTATTGGTATCGCGATGCACCAGAGGTCGTGCCTCGCTCACTGGTGTTCAACTACTGGTGGCTGAGCTTGGTGATAATCGGCGGGTTACGTCTGGGAATGCGCCAGTACTTTATGGGCGATTGGTTTTCAGCCAACAATCCAATGCCCTTTATGAGCCGTGATGATGGTCTGCCTAAGGTGGCGATCTATGGCGCCGGGGCTGCCGGTAACCAGTTGGTGGGGGCCTTGCGTATGGGGCGCGCGATGCGTCCGGTGGCGTTCATAGACGACGACAGCGGTATTGCCGATCGGGTCATTGCCGGGCTGCGGGTGTACGCGCCCATGAATATTCAACAGATGATCGAAGAAGCGGGGGTGCAGGAGGTACTGCTGGCAATGCCCTCCGCTTCTCGCGGGCGCCGGCGTGAGGTGCTGGAACACCTCGAACAGTTCCCTCTGCATGTACGTAGTGTGCCGGGCTTTATGGATTTGGCCAGCGGACGAGTGAAGGTTGATGACATCCAGGAAGTGGATATCACCGACTTGCTCGGGCGTGATGCCGTTCCTCCGCAACAGGAGTTATTCGAGCGTTGCATTCGTGGTCAGACCGTTCTGGTGACCGGTGCTGGCGGTTCGATCGGTTCTGAGTTGTGCCGCCAGATCATGGCGAGTGAGCCCAAGACACTGCTTCTGTTCGAGCACAGCGAGTTCAACCTCTACAGCATTCATTCCGAACTTGAGCAACGGATCGAGCGTGAGTCCTTGCCGCTACGGTTGGTGCCAATCCTGGGCTCTATCCGTAATCAAGAGCGCTTGTTGGACATTATGCGGACCTGGCAGGTGGACACCGTCTACCATGCGGCTGCATACAAGCACGTGCCAATGGTGGAGCACAACATTGCTGAGGGCGTGCTGAACAATGTCATGGGCACTCTTTACACCGCTCAGGCTGCAGTGAGGGCTGGCGTCGAGCACTTCGTTCTGATTTCCACCGACAAAGCTGTACGACCGACCAACGTGATGGGCAGCACCAAGCGTTTGGCTGAGATGGTTTTGCAGGCATTGAGCCGGGAATCGGGTCCGGTTTTGTTTGCAGACAATGATGCCGTCCATCAGGTCAACAAGACCCGTTTCACTATGGTGCGTTTCGGGAATGTGCTGGGTTCTTCGGGTTCAGTGATCCCACGGTTCTATGCGCAAATTCGTCGTGGTGGGCCGGTGACGGTCACGCATCCCAATATCACCCGTTACTTCATGACTATTCCTGAGGCTGCTCAGCTGGTGATTCAGGCCGGCTCGATGGGGCAGGGGGGCGATGTGTTCGTGTTGGATATGGCCGAGCCGGTGAAGATTCTCGAACTGGCGGAAAAGATGATCCATCTTTCCGGTCTGAGTGTGCGTTCGGAGAAGAATCCTCACGGGGACATCGCTATTGAGTTCAGTGGCTTGCGGCCTGGCGAGAAGCTGTATGAGGAGTTGCTGATCGGCGATAACGTCAGTCCGACGGGTCACCCGATGATCATGCGGGCCAATGAGGAGTATCTGCCCTGGGACTCTCTCAAGACGGCGTTGGCAGCCTTGCTCGAGGCCGTTCAGCAGGACGATTACGCTAAAGTTCGTCAGTTGCTTCGAGAGACGGTCAGCGGTTATGCCCCGGAAGGAGAAATCGTCGACTGGATACATCAGCAGCGCCGGATCGAGCCCTGATCGTTGGCAAGTTGGAACCGAGATTGCTACTGACACCAATGGCGGGAAATCTGCCGATGTGTAGAAAGCATTTCCTCCGTTCTACTTGCCATTCCTAGCACGACACAATTGGTAGAGTCCTTCGGCTTCAGGTGGCCTATGACGGCGCTTGATATTTCGAACAGCCGGTGCGTATTTTGTACATGCCGCCATCCAGAGCGGCTGTAGTGCACAAGGACAACAATCATGACTACCAAAGTCCGCAGCCCGCTCGCCGAGCGTCTGGCCGGCGTTGAAGAGATCGAGTGCGTCACCCCTGACCTGAACGGAGTGATGCGGGGCAAGGTGATGACGGGGGAGGGCTTCCTCTCGGGGCGCCGTCCGCAGCTGGCACGGGGCGTGCTCCTGCAATGCATCATGGGCGGTTACCCGCCCGCTCGTTTCTATGGCAGCGACGACGGCGACCTGGCCCTGGTCGCTGAACCGAACCAGATTCATCGCCTACCCTGGAGCGAGCGACCGCGTGCCCTGGCCATCTGCGATGCCCAGGAGCTGGATGGCCGTCCTTCAGGGCTGTCGACTCGGGGACTGCTGCGCAAGGTGGTGGAGCGTTATGCGGCCCACGGCTGGAAGCCTGTGGTGGCCACAGAACTGGAGTTCTTCGTCTTCGCCCCGAATCCCGACCCGACTCAGGCCTTCCTGCCGCCGATGGGGCTGGATGATCGGCGCGAGGTGGGCTGCTCGGCGTTCAGCGTGTCCTCCAACAATGGCCTGCGTCCCTTCTTCGAAGAGGTCTATCGCGTCATGGAGGCCTTCGACATGCCTCGCGATACCTTCATGCACGAGATGGGCGTCAGCCAGTTCGAGATCAACTTCCTCCATGGCGATCCGCTGCTGCTGGCGGACCAGACCTTTCTGTTCAAACACTTGCTCAAGGAGGTCGCGCTCAAGCACGGTATCCAAGTGGTTTGCATGGCCAAGCCGCTGGCGCACACGCCGG
Source organism: Pseudomonas sp. BN411 (assembly GCF_029871235.1). Classification (GTDB taxonomy): domain Bacteria; phylum Pseudomonadota; class Gammaproteobacteria; order Pseudomonadales; family Pseudomonadaceae; genus Metapseudomonas. The sequence continues at coordinate 226,360 of NZ_SSOM01000070.1, read as the reverse complement.
GCAGCTCGATGCACATCCACCAGAGCGTGGTGACTCTCGACGGCGAAGAGAACATCTTCAGCGATGCCAACGGCGAGACGACAGCGGCCTTCGCCCATTTCATCGGCGGCCAGCAGGCGGCCATGGCGGATTTCACGGCGCTCTTCGCGCCGAACGTGAACTCCTACCAGCGCCTGTGCCATCCCTACGCATCGCCCAACAATGCCTGCTGGTCCCACGACAACCGCGCGGCGGGACTGCGCATTCCGGCCAGCGCGCCGGTGGCGAGGAGGGTGGAGAACCGCCTGCCCGGCGCCGATGCCAACCCCTATCTGGCCATTGCCGCCAGCCTGGCGGCCGGACTCTACGGGATTGAACAGCAGCTGCAACCGAGCGCGCCGATCCAGGGCGAGTTCGAGGCGCCGGATGAATTGCTGCTGCCCTGTACCTTGCATGCTGCGATCGAACGTCTGAAACGCAGTGATCTGGCGCGTGAACTGTTCGGCAAGGAGTTCATCGAAGGCTACATTGCTACGAAGACGATGGAGCTCAGCAGCTTCTTCGATGAGATCTCACCATGGGAGCGGCGCATCCTCGCCTCCCAGGTGTGATCGTCCCAGGGTCGCCCGTCCGGGCGGCCCTCCCTGTACAAGTAGCCGTCTGGAGCGTCGATGCATCGGATCTGGAAGTCGTTTCGTGCACTGTATTTCGCCACCCTGCTCATGCTGATCGGCTCCGGCCTGCTCAGTACCTACCTCGGTCTGCGCTTGGCGGCGGACAAGGTGGACGGACTCTGGGTCGGCGCCCTGATGGCGTCCAACTATTTCGGCCTGATCCTCGGCGGCAAGCTGGGGCACCGGTTGATCGCCCGCGTCGGGCACATTCGCGCCTATGTGGCGTGCGCCGGGGTGGTGACGGCGGCTGTGCTCGGGCACGGTCTGATCAATTTCCTGCCGGCCTGGCTGTTCATGCGCATGCTGGTGGGCCTGGGGATGATGTGCCAGTACATGGTGATCGAGAGCTGGCTCACCGAGCAGGCCGACGCGAGCCAGCGTGGGCAGGTGTTCGCCGGCTATATGGTGGCGTCCTACCTAGGCCTGGTGCTGGGCCAGCTCGTGCTGGTGCTGCATCCGGGGCTCGGGCCGGAATTGCTGATGCTGGTGGCCATGTGCTTCGCCCTGTGCCTGGTGCCGGTGGCGTTGACCCGCAAGCTGCACCCGGCGCCCCTGCATCCGGCGCCTCTGGAGCCGCGCTTCTTCATCAAACGGGTGCCGCAATCGATGACCACCGTGCTGGTGTCCGGCCTGGTGATCGGTTCCTTCTACGGTCTGGCGCCGCTCTATGCCACCGCCCAGGGATTGCCTATCGACCAGGTGGGCCTGTTCATGGGGAGCTGCATCCTCGCCGGTCTGCTGGTGCAATGGCCATTGGGCTGGCTGTCGGATCGCCATGATCGCGCGGTGCTGATTCGCAGCACGGCCGCGTTGCTCGCGTTGTCGTCCCTGCCGCTGGCGATGATGCCGTCGGCACCTCTGGAAGTGCTGTTCCCGGTGGGCTTCGTGGTCTGCCTGCTGCAGTTCAGTCTCTATCCACTGGCGGTGGCCTTCTCCAACGACCATATCGAGGCGGAGCGCCGCGTGTCGCTGACCGCCATGCTGTTGATCACCTTCGGCGTGGGAGCGAGCATCGGACCGTTGCTGACTGGTGCCTTGATGAAGCAGCTGGGGCCGAACATGCTCTATGCCTTCGTCTGCTTCTGCGCCGCGGTGCTGGTGCTGCGGGTGCGGCCGGATGCGGTCACCGGCTTGCACAGGGTCGACGAGGCGCCGCTGCATCACGTGCCCACCCCGGACAACATGACCAGTTCGCCCCTGGTGGCGGCCCTGGACCCACGCGTCGACGAACGGGCGGTGCACGACCAGATGCAGAACGGCGATATCCCGCCGCCTGCGCCGCCGACAGACGACATGCCGGAGCAGCCGCAACCCAATAAGTAGTGGCCCAACGCTACATCGCTTTTGCCCAATTATCGACCAGTGTGGCTACCCGAGCTTCAAGCCCAAGGCCTGCCTTGGGACTTCAAGGAGGATCTGGTCATGACGTTGAGCATTTCCCTGCATCTGCTGGCCAGCGCACCGCAGGCCGGCAACCTCCACCCCAGGCTGGTTCCAGAACTGGGGGAGGAGGGGGTGGACCGGTTGCATCGGCAACTGGTGGCCCGCGTACTCAACCTTCCGCCGCTGGGCTTCAGTGAGCGAATCTTCTGGATCGAGGATGGGCCGGACGAGGCCCTCGAAGCCCTGGCCGAGGATAACGACTGGATGGTAGTGGGCCAGCCAGTCGGCGACCTGGGAGAGCGAATGCGACGAATCGCAGCGCTGGGCCTTTCCGAGAACGATGCCGTAGTGCTCATCGGCCAGTATTGCCCGATGCTGGATGCCGATTACCTGTCAGCCGCCTGCGAGGCGCTCGATCACCATCACGCAGTGCTAGGGCCGACCGAGGACGGGCGCTACATGCTGCTCGGCCTGCGGCGTGTCGATCCACGCCTGTTCGAAGCCATGCCCTGGGGCAGCGACCGGGTCCTGGCCATGACCTGTGAACGTTTGCAGGAACTGGATTGGCGGCATGGACTGCTGCCGTCGCTCTGGGTGCTGGATAGCCCCGAACACCTGCCTCGCCTGGGGCGAATGGGCATCAAGCTGGGGGTTGTCTGAACGCGGATGGACGAAACGACCGGGCCAGGCTCTGCGGACAGCAGCCTGGCCGTCGTTCGAATCAGAAGAGTTCGTCTTTCTCGAAGCGCCGTGCTTCGCGTTGCAACTGGTAGACGAAGCGTTCGACGTTGCGCTGTACCAGGCCGCTCATCTTGTGGAAGCGAATGCCGGCGAAGCTCATGCCGAGCTTTTCGTCATAGCTCAGGTGGCGCAGTTCCACAGGGGTGGTAATGGGGCCGATGGGCATCCTGGCAGTGAAGCGCTCATAGACCTGTCCAGCTTGCAGGCGGCCGCTCAGGTCGCCTTCGAAGCGCAGTTTGCAACCGGTGGCGGAGACATCCAGCATCACGCCCTTGACCGGTGCCGACAGCTTGTCGCCGTCCAGTTCGATGGGCACCAGCTGGGATTGCTTGAGGGGCGCGCGGAAGGCATTGCGGCGCTGGTGATAGGTCACTTCAGCGGGCAGGGGGCACCAGTAGCAGCGGTCACCTTCGAACTCGCCGACCGTAGCCGGCTGCTGGGTTTCCCAGGCGATGCGCACGCCTTCGTGGAAGCCTTCGACACGGAAGGTTTCGCCATTCTTCAGGAAGCGTTCACCATCGTTCGGGATCAGTTCATCCAGGGCGATCAGGCCGCGGTCGCGGTCCACCTCCACCAGGTAGCTCTGGAATCGCTGGTTGCGGTCGTGGAAGGTGATGATCAGGGGATCGTGGTGCTGCTGCAGCAGACGAAGATTGGCCAGGATTTCGACCGGTGCCTTTAGCACTTTGGGAGGCTGTGGGCCGTTATCTTCGTGGAATGGGTTGGACACGGTCCAGGTCTCTCCGAACGCAAAAGCGGGTCACACGAAGAGTGGCGGCATCGTGCCTGCGTGTCTCCGTGCCTTTCTTGTAATGTCTTGTCAGGCCTGGCTGAGCGGGCGCTGCTGGCCGATTCTAGCCGTCGCACCTCGGCTGTCATAGAGGCTGGGCGTATCGCCGCCACGCAGGATACCGAGCATGCTGCCAACCGATGCACGATTGGCGCGGATCAGGCGGCCATTGCGCTCGTTGGCCTCCTTGCAACGCTCAAGCAGCTCGCCCAGTTCGTCGCTGCGCTCGAGCACTTCCTGGCCCTGGGCAAAACGTTCGGCGAATTGCTGCAATCCGGTGCGGTCGGTGCTCAGCTGGAGGCTGCTCAGCAGCTGGCTGCGCTGGCGAGCATGCTGGTCGAGTTGGGCGAGCAGGGGCTGCTTGTCGGCAAGCAGCTGCTCCAGGCGGGCGAGATCGCGTTCGCCCAGGGCCTGGAATTCTTCGTCCATCAGCTCAAGCAATCGTTGGGCGTGGCCGATATCGTCGGTGAACAGCTGAAGCAGGTTGGTATCGTGCATACGAGCTCTGGGGGATCGGGCGTCCAGGTTCCCCAGCGCTGCCCGTGGACTAGCGCTGGGATTCGAAGTTCAGCAGTTTGCCGGCCACGCGATTGCTGTCGACCTGATAGGTGCCGTCTGCAATGGCCTGCTTGAGCTTTTCAACGCGCTCCTTGTCCACCACGGGAAGGTCGCGCAGTTTTTCGCCGGCTTTCTGCAGCACCTGAGCTTCGCTGCTCAGTTGCACGGATTCGCCGCTCTTGGTAGCCGGAGCCTGCTCGCCGGTGTTCTGGGCTGGAGCAGCCTGGCCGCTGGTGACGGTTTCGCTCTTGCCGGCCTGGGTGCTGCCGGTACGCCCCGTGTTGGCGGGGGTGGGGCCGTTATTGAGCCGGTTGAAGTCGATAACCATGGTGCTGAACCTCGGACGCTATTTGGACGCTTACCGTTTTATCGGCCCTGTCCGGGATAACTTTAGAAAATTCTTTCGTACCGGCTGAGTTTAAGAAATCAGCTCGCTTCGGCGCCAGCGGATTCATGCCTACATGTCCACCTGGACCTGGCCGGGCGCCTTGACGCGGGCCTTGATCACGCGGCCGGAGCTCAGGTTGCGAACCCGGATCTGCTCGCCGGGTGCACCGTTGCTCAGGGCCTCGCCCGGCATGCGGACGTTGATCGAGGCGCTCGCCGCGCTGATTACCACCTGATCGCCCTTGCTCACCACTTCGGCCTGCTGCAGATGCAGCGGCGCCAGTACCTGGTCGGGGAGCAGGGCGCGAGTGGTCTTCTGGCCGATGATCTGCGCCGGGTCGGTGAGGAAACCCTGGTTCAGGGTGCCCACGTCTCGCTCGGCAACAGCCACGTCCTGGGCGGCGATCGGCGCTCCACGGCGTAGCGGCCGGGTCACCACCACTACCTCACGGTACAGCCTGACCTGGGCCGGGACGAACACCGTCCACGGGGCGCTGCCATCGCAACGAATCCTTACCGTGACGCGTCCCAGCGGCTGGGCGGGGCTTTCCAGACTGGTCGTCAAATCCTTGTCGCACTCCGTCAGGCGCAGGCGTGGATCGAGGCGATTGACCTGGATTTCGCTACGGCCCTGGATGTTGCTCCGCTGCAGATAATCTTCCACGGCGAACTCAAGAAAGCCTTCGGCTGTGCCGATAAGCACCTCAGGTGACGTCAGATTCGCACTCGACGCGGGGCTGTAGCCGAGACAGCACAAAGCGGGTAAAACAGCCGCAAGCGATTTGCGGCGTTTTGCCATCAAGTGTCGGAAAAGCGTCGTCATGGTGTTCATGCAAACATAGAAGCAAGGCTCGTGCCGCCTGCTAGGCTGAGGCAGGCGTTCAATGGCTTGTAATAGGAGTCTGGTCATGGCCGGAGTTTTGGATTCGGTTAACCAGCGTACCCAACTGGTCGGGCAGAACCGCCTGGAGCTGCTGCTGTTCCGTCTCGACGGATCACAGCTCTACGGGATCAACGTGTTCAAGGTGAAGGAGGTGCTGCAGTGCCCCCGTCTCACCCTGATGCCCAAGTCCAGCCCGGTGGTGCGCGGGGTCGCCAATATCCGCGGGGGTACCATTCCGATTCTCGACCTGTCCATGGCGACCGGGCGCAGAGGCCTGGATGACCTGAAGAACAGTTTCGTCATCATCACGGAATACAACACCAAGGTGCAGGGGTTCCTGGTGCGCTCGGTGGAGCGCATCGTCAACATGAACTGGGAAGAGATTCATCCGCCACCCAAGGGTACTGGTCGTGACCATTACCTGACGGCGGTAACCCGGGTCGACAAGCAGTTGGTGGAGATCATCGACGTCGAGAAGATCCTTGCCGAAGTGGCGCCTACCTCCGAGGTGGTGTCTGCAGGCGTAATCGATATCGAGACCCAGAGCAAGGCCGTCAGCAAGCGGGTCCTGATCGTCGACGACTCGTCCGTCGCGCGTAAGCAGGTGATCCGCTGCCTGGAAACCGTCGGTGTCGAGGTCAAGGCCCTCAACGATGGACGCCAGGCCTATAACTACCTGCGTGAGATGGTGGAGGAGGGCAAGGCGCCGGAGCAGGAGCTGCTGATGATCGTTTCCGACATCGAGATGCCGGAGATGGACGGCTACACCCTGACGGCGGAAATCCGAAACGATCCGCGCATGCAGAAGTTGCATATCCTCCTGCATACTTCGCTTTCCGGCGTGTTCAACCAGGCAATGGTGAAGAAGGTGGGGGCGGATGACTTCCTCGCCAAGTTCAAGCCGGACGACCTGGCGGCGCGAGTCGTGGAACGCATCAAGGTAACGGATGGGGGCTGATGCTTCGGCCCCCTGACATGGAAATAGATCGGTGAGGCGCCCTTAGTGTCTTCAGGCAATGTGGAGTTCGAGCAGTTCCGGGTATTCCTGGAAAAGACCTGCGGCATCCTGCTGGGCAGCAACAAGCAGTATCTGGTCTCCAGCCGGCTGAACAAGCTGATGGAACAGAACGGCATCAAGACCCTGGGTGAGCTCACGCAGCGTATCCAGGGGTTCTCCAGGGGTGGCCTGCGCGAGCAGGTCATCGATGCCATGACCACCAACGAAACCCTGTGGTTTCGCGATACCTATCCCTTCGAGGTGCTGAAGAGCCGGGTTCTCCCCGAGCTGATCAAGGCCAGCCCGAACCAGCCCCTGCGCATCTGGTCGGCGGCCAGCTCGTCGGGACAGGAGCCGTTCTCCATTTCGATGGCAATCGACGAATACGAGAAGATCAATCTCGGCCAGCTCAAGGCGGGTGCGCGCATCGTCGCAACCGACCTGTCCAGTTCCATGCTGGCTGCCTGCCGTTCCGGTGAATACGACAGCCTGGCCATGGGCCGGGGCCTGTCCCAAGAACGCCTGGCGCGCTACTTCGATCCGAAAGGGCCGGGGCGCTGGGCGGTGAAACCGGCCATTCGCAGCCGTGTGGAGTTCCGTCCGCTGAACCTGCTGGACAGCTATGCGGCGCTGGGCAAGTTCGACATCGTCTTCTGCCGCAATGTGCTGATCTACTTCTCCGCGGAAGTGAAGAAGGACATCCTCACCCGCATCCACGCCACCCTGAAGCCGGGCGGCTACCTGTTCCTCGGCGCGTCCGAGGCGCTGAACGGCCTGCCTGACCTCTACCAGATGGTCCAGTGCAGTCCGGGGATCATCTACAAGGTGAAATGAAGAAGGGAGGCCAATGGCCTCCCTTTTTTCTTGCTCGCGCGTATTACACGAGGGTAAGGGTCACGTTGATGTTGCCCCGCGTGGCGTTGGAGTACGGGCAGACGATATGCGCTTTGTCTACCAGAGCTTTTGCGGCCTGCTTGTCCAGGCCGGGCAGGGAAATCTTCAGTTCGACCTCGATGCCGAAGCCGGTGGGCAAGGTGCCGATGCCCACCGCGCCTTCTATATAGGTGTCTTCGCTCAGCGTGATCTTTTCCTTGCCAGCGACGAACTTGATGGCGCCGAGGAAGCAGGCCGAGTAACCCGCGGCGAACAACTGCTCGGGGTTGGTGCCCTCACCGCCCGGTCCGCCCAGTTCCTTCGGCGTGGTCAGCTTCACATCCAGCACGCCGTCCGATGACACGGCGCGGCCTTCGCGGCCGCCGTAGGCTTCGGCATGGGCGGTGTACAAGGCTTTCTCGATGGGCATGGCGGGTCTCCGGATTGGTGGCAGAGACAAGCAAGCCTAGCCAAAGGATCGGATCTGCCCAGCGCCGTCCGACTGAAAAGGTTGTGTCTGCACCACCTGTAGGGGCGATTTCAATCGCCAAGCAGGCCGCAGGTCTGCCCGGCAGCGGCAGTTGCGCCAAGTGTTGTAGGAGTCGGCTTGCCAGCGAATGGCTCCTGTTCGCCAGCAAGCTGGCTCCTACAGGGTGGTCGCGGACATGGCGACTGAAAACGCGCCTCAGGCCGTCAGCCAGTCGATGAACAGGGCGAAAAGTTCCGCCTGGGAGCTGATCTCCAGCTTGGTGTAGAGATTCTTGCGGTGCATGCGCACGGTTTCCGGGGAGATCTCCAGCACCTTGGCGCTGGACTTGGCCGAGTGCCCGCGCAGCAGCAGGTGGGCGATTTCCCGTTCGCGTTCGGTGAGCCGGTCGCTGCCGAAATTCATGAAGGCTTCGCGGATCTGCTGGTTGAGGCCGGCGGGGGCAGCGCTGTGCAAGGGCGCCGAACCGTGGCCATCCAGGCTGCGGATCAGGCCTCCGCGTTCGTCGAACTGACGCATCAGTTCGCGCACCAGCGGGTGCGCCGTCCGCAGCAGGGCAAGCTCTTCCTGGCTGAATCGTGCGCCACTGCGGCCCTGGTACACGCAGAGCGATACCTTGCGCTGGCCGCCCAGGTCGACAATGAAATGCGCGTCTTCCACCGAGCCGCATTTCAGGTAGTTGGTGCGGTAGTACTCGCTGCTGAAGAAGTCGTCCGGGGCGATTTCCGAGAGGTGGTAGAAGCCTTCGGCCAAGCCGTTTTCCATCGCCAGGCAGAAGGGGTCCAGCAGGTAGCCGCGAGCGTAGTAGCGCTCGATCAGCGCCTCGCGATACTCGGTGGGGATGCCGCACTGGTAGAGCGGTCGCGGCGCCAAGCCCTTGCACTCCAGGCCCAGCAGCACCGACTCGATGGGCACCAGGCTTCGCAGTGCGTCGATCAGGTGCTCGCAGAACGAAGGTTCCGCGACGCTGGCCATGGCACGAGCCAGCCCTGCATGCCAGGCATGCAGGGTGGCGGGGGTGGTTTTGTCGGCAGCGGTCTCGGTCATGTCCGGCAGTCTACTGGCGTCGCCAGGTAGCGGCCAGACTCCCTCAACTGCCGGCATAGTCGCCACTTCGCGCGAGGTCGGCAGCGGTTTCCAGGATGGCCTCGCGCAGGGTGTCGACGATTTCGTCCACCTGGGCATGGGTGATGGTCAGCGGTGGCGACATCACGTTCAGGTGCACGATGGGGCGCACCAGCAGACCGCGTTTCTGCGCCCGCAGGTGGATCTGTTCGCCGATGTTCAGCTCATCGGGGAACAGCGCCTTGCTCGCCTTGTCGGCGACGAACTCGACGCAGGCCATCAGCTTTTTGCAGCGCACGCTGCCCACCAGTGGCAGGTCGGCGAGTGTACGCAGGCGTTCCTCCAGGTAAGCCCCCACGTCGTCCACATGGGGCAGCAGGTTTTCCCGCTGGATGATCTCGATGTTCTTCAGCGCGCTGACGCAGCTCACCGGGTGGCCGCTGTAGGTGAAGCCATGGCTGAAGCAGCGACCCTTGCCCGGCTCACCGATCACGTTCCAGATGCGGTCGGAGAAGATGCAGGCACCCAGCGGCAGATAGCCGGAGGTCAAGCCCTTGGCGGTAGTGATGATGTCCGGCACCACGCCGAATACGTCTTCCGAGGCGAAGAAGGCGCCCAGACGGCCGAAGGAGGTCACCACTTCGTCGGAGATGTACAGCACGTCATGGCGCTGGCAGACCTCCCACATGCGCTTGTGGTAGCCGGCTGGCGGGATGATCACGCCCCCCGAACCCATGATCGGCTCGGCGAAGAAGGCACCCACCCGGTCTGCGCCCAAAGTCAGGATCTTGTCCTCGAACTCGTTGACCAGGAACTCCAGGAACTGCGCTTCATCCATGCCCGCCGGCGCCCGGTAGGGGTTGGGGCAGGAGATGTGATGGATGCGGTCCTTGAGGAAGTCGAACTCCGCCGGACGATCCGCCGCCTTGCCGCCCAGGGACATGGTGAGGAAGGTGGAGCCGTGGTAGGCGTTGATGCGGGTGATGACGTGCTTCTTCTCCGGTTTCCCACGGCAGTTCTGGTAGTACTGCACCAGGCGGTAGGCGGTGTCCACGGCGGTGGAGCCACCGGTGGTGAGGAACACATGGTTCAGGTCACCGGGTGCCAGTTCCGCCAGCTTCTCGCAGAGTTCGATGGCCTTGACGTTGGCCATGTCGCAGAACGGATTGGAGTAGGCCAACTGGCGGACCTGGTCGGCGATGGCCTCGGCCATTTCCTCGCGACCCAGGCCGATGTTGGTGCACCACATGCCGCCCACGGCGTCCAGGTAGCGGTTGCCGGCGGTGTCGTAGATGTAGGCGCCTTCGCCTGCTGCGATGTTCAGCGCGCCGTTTTCCCGGTGGTCGTCGAAGATGTGGTAGCCGTGCATGTAGTGCGCCTTGTCGGCGGCCACGAGGCTCTCATTGTCGAACTGGGCGAAGAAGTCGGCGTTTGGGGTCTTCATGGTCGTGCTCTCAGATGCTGGGCAGTTCATTTCATTTGCCGGTCTTGACCGCATTCCAGGTGCGGGTGATCAGGCGCATGGCCTTCTGCGGCTGGGTTTTCTGGGTGAAGAGGCGGGCGCGGGTGGCGTCATCGGGGTAGATCGCCGGATCGTTGCGCACCTCGGCCGAAATCAGGGGCGTGGCGGCCTGGTTGCTGTTGGCGTAGCGGATGTAGTCGGTGACCTGGGCGATCACCTTGGGCTGCAGCATGTATTCGATGAACTTGTGGGCGTTCTCCACATGGGGCGCGTCCTTGGGGATGTAGAAGTCATCGAACCAGATCAGCGAGCCCTCCTTGGGAATGAAATAGTCCAGCTTCACCTTGGCGCCGGCCTCGGTGGCGCGGGCCTGGGCGGTGGCGTAGTCGCCGGACCAGGTCATGGCGATGCACTGGTCGCCGTTGGCCAGGCCGTTGAGGTAGCTCATGGAGTCGAACTTGCGGATATAGGGGCGCACCTTCATCAGCAGGTCCTGGGCGGCTTTGAGGTCTTCGGGGGCCGCGCTGTTCGGGTCGCGGCCGAGGTAGGCCAGCGCCAGCGGCAGCACATCGGTGGGCGAATCGATCAGGGTCACGCCGCAGTCGGCGAAACGCGAAACCACCTCGGGATCGAAGACCATCGCCAGGGAGCCGATAGGGGCATCGGGCATGCGCGCCTTGATCATGTCGACGTTGTAGGTGATGCCGTTGCTGCCCCAGGTGTAGGGCGCCGAGTAGGTCACGCCCGGGTCGAAGTGCTCCAGGCTGGCCAGCACCTGCGGGTCCAGGTTGCCCCAGCTGGGCAGACGGCCCTTGTCCAGTGGTTGGAAGACACCGGCCTTCAGCAGCGGCGGCACCAGGGCGGCATTGAGCACCACCAGGTCGTAGCCGGAACGGCCCGGCAGCAGCTTGCCCTGGACCGTCTCGTAGGAGTCGAAGGTGTCGTAGACCACCTTGATTCCAGTGGCCTTCTCGAAGTCGGCGAGGGTGTGTTCGCCGATGTAGTCCGACCAGTTGTACAGGCGCAGGGTGTTGCTATCGTCCGCCGGACTGAGGGCCGGTATCAGGATCAGTGTTGCGCTGAAGGCTGCAGCCAGGGTCTTGCGCATGTCGGTTCACCTCTACTTGTTGTTATCGAGTCACCTTGCTGCCTACTGTGTGCTCCCTGCCGAGTAGCGGCCATAACCCGAACGGGTAGGTGGCGTGTCGTGGGATCCTGTACAGTCGTTCAGAACCGCGTGAACGACTACAGGAGCTGTCGGCATGACAACCCAGGATGTGCGCTACTCCCGTCTGGACCCCGAGCTGCGCAAGGCCCACCTGATCGAAGCGACCCTCACCTGCCTCAAACGGCACGGCTTCCAGGGGGCGTCCATCCGCAAGATCTGCGCCGAAGCCGGTGTATCCGTGGGGCTGATCAACCATCACTACGCAAGCAAGGACGAACTGGTGGCTGAGGCTTACCTGGCCGTGACCGGGCGGGTGATGAAGCTCCTGCGCGATGCCATCGACGCGGCGCCGCCCGGCCCGCGGGCGCGGCTGTCGGCGTTCTTCCAGGCGTCGTTCTGCGCCGAACTGCTGGACCCGCAGTTGCTGGATGCCTGGCTGGCCTTCTGGGGCGCGGTGAAGACCGCCCAGTCCATCAACCATGCACACGACCACTCCTATGGCGAGTACCGCGCCATCCTCGTCAAGGTGCTCACCGAACTGGCGCTGGAGGAGGGCTGGCAGGGGTTCGACGCGGAGCTCGCCGCCATCAGCCTGAGTGCGCTACTGGACGGCCTCTGGCTGGAGTCCGGGTTGAATCCGCAGACCTTCACCCCGGACCAGGGCGTGCAGATCTGCGAGGCGTGGGTGGATGGTCTTGAGGCAGGTGGCGTTCGGCGCTTCCTGCGTCCTGTCGGGGCCTGTTGATCGGTCGTTCAACCGGCGATAACCTCCAGCCACTCCAACAATAAGAGCGCCCCGCCAACGTGCGGAGGCGGAGGGCAATTGCAATGGCTCCCAGTGTGCTGATCGTCGACGACGATCCGCTGATCCGTGAACTGCTCCAGTCCTACCTGGCCCAGGAGGGCTACCAGGTACGTTGCGCCAGTACGGCCGAACAGGCCGAAGCCTGCCTGGCGGAAAGCCCGGTGGACCTGGTGATGCTCGACATCCGCCTGCCTGGCAAGGACGGCCTGACCCTGACCCGCGAACTGCGGGTGCGCTCCGAGGTCGGCATCATCCTCATCACCGGCCGCAACGACGAAGTCGACCGCATCGTCGGCCTCGAATGCGGCGCCGACGACTATGTGGTCAAACCCCTGAATCCCCGCGAACTGGTCTCCCGCGCCAAGAACCTGGTGCGTCGTGTACGTCATGCCCAGCAACCGGCCGCCGCCGCCCCCTCCACCCAGCTCAAGCGTTTTGCCGGCTGGACGCTGGACAACGACCGCCGCCGCCTGATCGACCAGGACGGCAGCGAAACCCTGCTCACCCATGGCGAGTTCCAGTTGCTCAGTGTCTTCCTGCGCAATGCCGGACACACCCTCAGCCGCGATCAGTTGATGGACCAGATCCGCAACCGCGAATGGTTGCCCAACGATCGCTCCATCGACGTGCTGGTCGGGCGCCTGCGCCGAAAGCTGCGCGACGATCCGGCCGAGCCGCAGCTGATCATCACCATCCACGGCGCGGGCTACCTGTTCACCGCCACGGCCAGCGCCGCCTGAGCCCATGGCGCGCGCCTGGCTGCTGGCCATCTTCCTGTTCTGCAGTGCCACCCAGGCCGCGCCTGCGGTGCGCTACTGCGACTATCCCGTCTATCCGCCGATTTCCTGGAGTGACGGCAAGCAGGTACGCGGCCTGGCGCCGACCGTGGTCAAGGCGGTGTTCGCCAGGCTCGGCCTGGACGTGGAAGTTGTGGTGCTGGGCAACTGGAAGCGCTGCCTGATGGATGCCGCACAGGGCCGGGTAGACGTGGTGCTGGCGTACCGCACGCCCGAACGCGAGGCCACGCTGGCCTTCGCCGACGTGCCGGTGCTGCGCGAGGAAGTGGCGGTGTTCTACAACCGCCAGCACCCGCTCCAGGTGGACAAGCTGGAAGACCTCAAGCGCTATCGCGGCGGCCTGTTGTTCGGTGAGAGCTATGGCGACGCCTTCGACCAGATCGTTTCCCGCGCCGGCAATATCGAGTGGGTTTCCGACAGCAGGCAGAACTTCGGCAAGCTGATCCGCGGACGCATCGATTTCATCCCCTACGAGCGGCGCACCGGCCTGCTGTACATCGAACACCTGCCCGGCGGCGCTGACATCCGGGCGCTGCCCCTGACCCTGGCCGTCGACCACCTGCGCCTGGCGGTGTCCCGGCATTCCCCGCTCGCCGCGCGCATGGCGGAGATCGACGCCGAGTTGCAGCGCCTGGCCGATGGCGGCGAGATCGAGCGCTGGCTGGCCGAGAGCGAAGCCACCTATCGCGACATGGTCGCCCAACCGGAGTCCAGGCCATGACGGCATCGAAACCTGCCAGCGGCCTGCTGCGCCGGCTGTTGCTGTTCATCCTGCTGTTCAGCCTGTGCTTTACCCTCGTCGCCAGCGCGGTACAGCTGCATCTGGAGTACCGCCGCGAGATGCACGACATCGAGGCGCGACTGGAGCTGATCCGCGTCGGCTACCTGGCCAGCTTCGAGCGCAGCCTCTGGGACCTCAACCAGGAGCAGTTGAAGATGCAGCTGCGCGGCCTGGCGGACTTTCCCGACATTGCCCGGGTGCGCCTGACCAGTGCCGATTTCGACCTGCAGGAAGGCGTCAGCGAGCCCGCCGGCCCGCTGCGTCGCGCGAGCTTTCCACTGTCCTACCAGCCGCCCAGCGGTGAACGGCGCCAACTCGGCGAACTGGAAGTCGTAGTCGACCTCGGTGCGGTCTATCAACGCCTCTATGCCACCGGTCTTACCAGCCTTCTGTGGATGGGGATCTTCCTCTGCGGCCTCGCCGTGGCGCTTTCCTGGCTGTTCCACCGCCTGGTCACCCGTCACCTGCAGGTGATGGCCGACTTCGCCCGCCGGGTCGGCGCCGGTGACTGGTACGAGGCGTTGCGCCTCGATCGGCGGCCCGGCCGTGGCGCCGATGAAATCGACACGGTCGCGCAGGCCCTGGATGACATGCGCCAGGCCATCCTCGACGACATCCAGCGCCGCGAGGAAGACCGCGCTGCCCTGCAAGGCATGGTGGAGCGACGCACCGCCAGCCTGCAGCGGGCCAAGGAAGACGCCGAGGCGGCCAACCTGGCCAAGTCGCGTTTCCTCGCCACCATGAGCCATGAGATCCGCACGCCGCTCAACGGCATACTCGGCATGGCCGAATTGCTGCGGGGTGCTTCGCTGGATGAGCGCGACGGCAAACGCCTGGAGGCCCTATACAAGGCCGCCGAAGGCTTGCTGGCGATCCTCAACGAGGTGCTCTATTTCGCCCGCCTGGAAGAAGGGGAGGGCCGGCCCGAATTGGTCGACTTCTCCCTGCCTGCGCTGCTGGATCAGGTGTTGACCCTGCTGGAACCGCGAGCCAGTGCCAACGGCACCATCCTGCGTACGCGCATTGACTCCCGCGTGCACAGCCGCTGCCACGGCGCCGAGCAATTCCTGCGTCAAGTGCTGAGCAACCTGCTAGCCAACGCGGTGAAGTTCACCGAAGAGGGAGAAATCCTCGTCGAGGTCCAATTGCTGGAGGCTCGGGAGACGGGGCAACGCCTGCGCATCAGCGTCACCGACGACGGGATCGGCATCGCCCCGGAACTGCAGGCGAAGATTTTCGAACGCTTCACCCAGGCTAGCGAGGCCGTTGCCCAGCGCTACGGTGGGACCGGCCTGGGGCTGGCCATCAGCAAGCGTCTGGTGGAGCTGATGGGCGGGCGGATCGGTGTCGAGAGCGTGGAAGGCGAGGGCAGCTGCTTCTGGTTCGAGCTGGAGCTGGCTGCCGCGCGAAACCTGCCTTCCGTTCCGAATGTCGTTCCGCAGCAAGAGCCACTGGATGTGCTGGTGGTGGAGGACGTCGCACTCAACCGCGAGGTGGTGTCCGGGCTGCTGGAGCGCGACGGCCATCGGGTCACCCTGGCCGAAGACGCCGAACCGGCGCTGCAGTTGTGCCGGCAACGGCGCTTCGACCTGATCCTCCTCGACCTGCACCTTCCCGGCATGTCCGGCATCGACCTGTGCCGGCTGATCCGTGCCGATGAACAAGGCGCCAACCGCAGTAGCCGCATCCTTGCCTTCACCGCCAGCCTGCAGCCGGCGCTGGTTCGCAGTTGCCTGGATGCCGGCATGCAAGGTGCGCTGGCCAAACCGCTGAAACTCGATGACCTGCGCCAGGCACTGGCCGGGCAGGGGGGGACGCAGGATAGCGATGGCGCGGCCGAATTGCTGGACCGGCAGCTGCTGGATACCCATCGTGGCCTGCTGGGCGAGCAGAAGGTCCAGGGGCTGCTGGTCATGTTGCGGCGCATGCTCGATGAGCAGCGCGCGGGCTTGCTGGAAGCCTTGGCCGCCCAGGACTGCGCCGAAGTCGGACACCTCTCCCACCGCCTCGCGGGCAGCAGCGAATCCCTCGGCCTGCGGGCGTTGGCCGCGTTTTTGCGGGAGCTGGAAACCCTGGCGCTAGTCGGTGATGCCAACGCCCTGCAGGCGCTGAAGCCGCGTCTGGAAGAGCTGTTGGTGCGTTCGACGGAGGTGCTGGACGCACAGCTGCAAGGCACTTCGTAAGAATCGAACAAATTCCTTACGACTTTTTACAACTTCGATCCCTACGTACAACGGGTTCTTACAAGTCCTTCCAATAATCGGTCCGAACCGCGTCCAACGCGGTCCTCGTGGCCTATTGGAGACAAGAATAATGACCCGCAAAGCCCACCTGTCCCGCCACCTCCATTTGGAGGTGCGTCATGTCTGAAGATCGCATCCAGCTCACCCGCGCGCTGAAAAGCCGCCACATCTTCATGCTGTCCCTGGGTGGCGTGATCGGCACCGGCCTGTTCATGGGCTCGGGCGTCACCATCAACCAGGGCGGCCCGGCCGGTGCCGTGCTGGCCTATCTGGTAGCCGGCGTGCTGATGTACCTGGTGATGGTCTGCCTGGGCGAGCTCTCGGTACAGATGCCGGTATCCGGCTCCTTCCAGGCCCACGCCACCCGTTACATTGGACCGGGCACCGGCTTCATGATCGGCTGGGTGTACTGGATGAGCTGGGCCACCACCGTCGGCCTGGAGTTCACCGCCGCCGGCATGCTCATGACCCGCTGGTTCCCCGATGTACCCATCTGGTACTGGTCGGCGCTGTTCGTGGTGGTGCTGTTCTCGCTCAACGGCCTGGCCACCCGCGCCTTCGGTGAAGCCGAGTACTGGTTCTCCGGCATCAAGGTGGCCGCCATCCTCGGCTTCATCATTGTCGGCCTGCTGGCGATCTTCGGCGTCCTGCCGCTGGCCAGTGGCGAACCGGCACCGATGCTCTCCAACCTGATCGGCGACACCCTGTTCCCCAACGGCCTTTCCGCGGTGTTCGCCGTGATGATGGCGGTGGTCTACGCCTTCCAGGGCTGCGAGATCATGGGGGTGGCCGCAGGCGAAACCGACCAGCCGGAAAAGAGCATTCCGCGCGCCGTGCGCAACGTCGTGTTCCGCGTGCTGATCTTCTATGTGCTCGCCATCGTCGTGCTGTCGGCCATCGTGCCCTGGCAACAAGCCGGCCTGATGGAAAGCCCCTTCGTCCAGGTGTTCGACATGGTGGGCATTCCTTTCGCTGCCGACCTGATGAACTTCGTCATCCTCACCGCCATTCTCTCGGTGGGTAACTCCGGCCTCTACGCTTCCACTCGCATCCTCTGGGCCATGTCCAAGACCGGGATGGCACCGCGCAGCCTGGCAACACTCAGCAAGCGCGGTGTACCGCTGCGTGCCCTGAGCATCACCCTGTGCTTCGCGCTGCTGTCGCTGCTGACCAGCGTGGTGGCCGCCGATACCCTGTTCATGGTGCTGATGGCCATCAGCGGCATGGCCGGTACCGTGACCTGGATCGTCATCGCCCTGGCCCAATACCGCTTCCGTCGCGAGCACTACAAGGCTGGTGGTACCGTCCAGGACCTCAAGTACGCAGCGCCGCTGTACCCCTTCCTGCCACTGGCCTGCATCCTGCTGTGCAGCTCGCTGTTCGTCTTCCTGGCACTGGACCCGACGCAGCGCCCGTCGCTCTACTGGGGCTTCGGTTTCGTCGGTGTCTGCTACGCCGCCTACTTCTTCCTGCAGTTCAAGCGCCAACGCGGTGTGATTGCCGCTCCAGCAGTGTGATTGCGTAGAGGGGCCGCCGGCCTGCTTCGCGATTCGCCTCGCCTGGTCTCAGGCGCATCCAACGGCCTTCTCCCTCCAGGGAGAAGGCCGTTGGCGTTTGATGGGGACTGGTTCTGCCTTGCAGGAATGGGGCGCGGAGACGGCCCGTTCTGACTTGTTCGAAGATGTAACAGCCTGCCTTTTCCGTCTCCGGTCTCTGAATAAAAAAGCAATAAAAACAAACAGATAGATTTGTTCTGCGGCGTTACATACCCCAAATGGGCAGGATTGCCGCCTTCCTGAACACTCGTTTAGGATCGTCCCAAGTTCTACCTCACAGCAATACAACAAGACGAGGGTTCCCATGACCACCTTGCTCAGCCAGGTCGATGGCGGCGTTGCCCGCATCACCCTGAACCGCCCCCAGCAGCGCAATGCGCTGGACGTCCCCACCCTGAAAGGCCTGCTCGAACTGCTCGATGCCCACGAGGCAGATCCAGCTGTGCGCGTGGTCATCCTGAGCGGTGAGGGGCGCAGCTTCTGTGCGGGCGCAGACCTCGCCGAATGGGCCGAGGCCGAAGCGCGGGGTGAGCTGGAAACCTACGGCTGGACCGAAACCGCCCATGCCCTGATGAGTCGCCTGCACGGCCTGGCCAAGCCCACCATCGCCGCCGTCAACGGTACCGCGGTCGGCGCGGGTATGGACCTGGCGCTGTGCTGCGATTTCCGAATCGCTGCCGCCTCCGCGCGCTTCAAGGCCGGCTACACCGGCATGGCCTACTCACCGGATGCTGGCGCCAGCTGGCACTTGCCGCGCCTGATCGGCGCCGAGCAGGCCAAGCGCCTGCTGTTCCTCGACGAACTCTGGGGCGCCGAGCGGGCACTTTCCGTTGGCCTGGTGGGCGAGGTGTGCGCCGACGAGCAGTTGCAGGCCGTTGCTGGCGAACTGGCTGCGCGCCTTGCCGCCGGCCCGACCTTCGCGTTCGCCCAGACCAAGGCCCTGATCCAGGGAGGCGCCAGCCGCAGCCTGGCTGAGCAACTGGCTGCCGAACAGGCTGCCGGACTGCTCTGTGGCCGCAGCGCGGATGCCGCCGAGGCTCTGCGTGCCGTTGCCGAGAAGCGTGCCCCCCAATTCACCGGTCGCTGATGCGCCGAACCCGCCAGAGGACATAGCAATGAACTTCCAACTGACCCAGGAACAGGAAATGCTGGTCGACGCGGTGCGCGCATTCGTCGACAAGGAACTGCTGCCCCATGAAGAAGCCGTGGACCGTGCCGACGCCGTGTCCCCCGAGCTGGCCGCGCAGATTCGCGGCAAGGCGCTCGCTGCCGGTTTCTATGCCTTCAACATGCCTGAGGAGGTGGGCGGCGGCGGCCTCGACTACCTGTCCCAGGCGCTGGTGGAGCGCGAGCTGTCCAGGGTGTCCTGGGCGCTGCACGTGTTCGTCGCGCGTCCCTCGAAAATCCTCATGGCCTGCAAGGGTGAGCAGATCGAGCAGTACCTGCTGCCCTGTGTTCAGGGCGAGAAGATCGACTGCTTCGCCCTGACCGAACCGGGCGCCGGTTCCGACGCCAACTCCATCAAGACCCGCGCGGTGCGCGATGGCGACGACTTCGTGCTGAACGGCGCGAAGCACTTCATCAGCCATGCCGGCCATGCCGATTTCGCCATCGTCTTCGCCGTCACCGACACCTACGAGCACAACGGCAAGAAGCGCAATGCCGTCACCGCCTTCCTGGTCGACAAGGGCACCGCCGGTATGACCGTGCGCCGTGGCCCCCGCTGTGTCAGCAACAAGGGCTACCACACCTACGAGATCTTCTTCGATGACTGCCGCGTGCCGGCCTCCAAGGTCCTGGGCGAAGTGGGCAAGGGCTGGGAAGTGGCCAACGCCTGGCTCACCGCCGGCCGTGTGATGGTTGCCGCCAACTGCGTCGGCCAGGCCCAGCGTGCACTCGACCTGTCGCTGCAATGGGCCGCCGACCGCAAACAGTTCGGCCAGCCTATCGGCACCTACCAGGGCATCTCTTTCAAGCTTGCTGATATGGCCACGCAGATTCGCGCGGCCGAGCTGATGACCCTGCACACCGCCTGGAAGATGGACCAGGGCACCATGACCGATGGCGAAGCCGGCATGGCCAAGCTCTTCGCCAGCGAAGTGCTGGGCAAGGTGGCCGACGAGACGGTGCAGATTTTCGGCGGCATGGGATTGATGGACGAAGGCCCGGTAGAGCGCATCTGGCGTAACGCCCGGATCGAGCGGATCTGGGAAGGCACTTCGGAAATCCAGCGCCACATCATTTCCCGCGAACTGCTGCGCCCGCTGCTGCGCTGAAGTTACAGCTCCCCTCTCCCTCAGGGAGAGGGGCAGGGGTGAGGGAAATCCGGCAAAACCTATTCCGAGATCCGACATGAATCGAGACAACCTCAAGCGCCTGCTGGCGCCCCGGCACCTGGCCTTCATCGGCGGCCGCAGCATGGCCCGCGCCCTCAAGCGCTGCGCCGAAGGTGGCTTCGCTGGCCAGATGTGGCTGGTGAATCCGCAGCACGCCGAGCTGGAAGGCGTGCCCTGCGTGGCCAGCGTCGCGGACCTGCCGTGCGGGCCGGACGCGGTGTTCATCGCCACCAACCGTGAACAGACGCTGGACAGCGTCGCAGCCCTGGCCGCCAAGGGGGCAGGTGGCGCCATTTGCTACGCCTCCGGCTTCGCCGAAACCGGTGCCGAGGGCCAGGCCCTGCAGGCGCAGTTGCTGGCTGCGGCCAATGACATGGCGCTGCTCGGACCCAACTGCTACGGCCTGCTGGACTACCTCCACGGCGCCGCCCTCTGGCCAGTGGCCCACGGTGGCCAACTGGTGGAGAAGGGCGTGGCCGTGCTCACCCAGAGCGGCAACTTCGCCTACAACCTGTCCATGAGCGACCGCTCCCTGCCGATCGCCTACATGGCCTCGGTGGGCAACCAGGCGCAACTGGGCGTGGCTGAGCTGATGGATGTGCTGCTGGACGAACCCCGCGTCACTGCCATCGGCTTGCATCTGGAAGGTCTGAAGAACGTACCGGGCTTTGCTCGTGCCGCACACAAGGCCCTGGAGAAGGGCATCCCGATCATCGCCCTGAAGACCGGCGTCTCGCAGATCGGCGCCGAGTTGGCTCTCAGCCACACCAGCTCCCTGGCCGGCTCCGATGCCCTGTACGACAGCCTCTTCGAGCGCCTCGGGGTGATCCGTGTCAGCGGTCCAGTGAGCTTCATGGAGACCCTCAAGGCCGCCGCCTGCGGCAAGCTGCCTGCCGGTCCCGGCCTGATCGCCCTGGCCTGCTCCGGCGGCGATGCTGGTCTGATCGCCGACTACGCCGAAGCCAACGGCCTGCAGCTGCCGAAGCTGGACGACGGCCAACGCCACGAGTTGGCTCAGGTCCTGCCGGGTTACGCCAATATCGCCAACCCGCTGGACTTCACCACCGCCATCTGGGGCGACGGTGACGCCCTGGAACGCATGCTCGACAGCGCCCTGCGCAGCGCTGCCGATGCCGCGTTGCTGGTGCTGGATTATCCAGGCGAGGAAACCGGCGAGCGGCCCCAGTGCGATCTGCTGCTGGAGTTGTATTGCCAAGCCCTGGAGCGTCATGGCAAGACCGGTTTCATTGCCTCGGCCTTCCCGGAACTGCTGCCGGAATCCGCCCGCGAGTACCTGCACGCCCGTGGCGTCGCTGCCTTGCAAGGCGTGGAGGACGGCCTGGCCGCCTGGGGCCGGATCGCCGCCTACAAGCAACGCCGTGAAGCACTGCTGGCCCGGGGCGAGTCGGCCCTGGTGCCCCTGAGTCCATCGCCTCTGGCCGGTAGTGAGTTGCTGGATGAATGGCAATCCAAACAGGCCCTGCGCACCTTTGGCCTGCCAGTTCCGCAAGCGCTGCTCAGTACGCCGGAACGTGCCGTGGAGGATGCCGGCCAGCTTGGCTACCCGCTGGTGCTGAAAGCCGTCAGCGCAGACCTGCCACACAAGACCGAAGCCGGCGCCGTGGCCCTCAACCTGTGTGATGCCGAAGCGCTGCAACGGGCCTTGGGCGAAATGCGGCAACGCATTGCCGCCTATGCGCCGGACGTGGCCTTCGACCAGGTGCTGCTGGAGCGCATGGCCACATCGCCACTTGCGGAGCTGATCGTGGGCGTCAAGCGCGAGGAAGGTTTCGGCCTGGCCCTGGTGATAGGCGCCGGCGGCATTCTCGTCGAGTTGCTGAAGGACAGCCGCAGCCTGCTGCTGCCCACCAACGATGCCGCGATCCGCGATGCCTTGCTGAGCTTGCGCAGTGCGCCGCTGCTCACCGGCTTCCGTGGTCGCCCTGCAGCGGATCTGGACGCGCTGGTAGCCGCCATTCGCGCCGTGGCCGACTACGCCTGCGAGAACGCCGGACGCTTGCTGGAGCTGGATGTGAATCCGCTGCTGGTCGGCGCCGACGGTGCCGTGGCGGTGGATGCGCTGATTCGCATCGCGGAATGACGACTCTTTTGTAGGAGCCAGCTTGCTGGCGAAGCGCTCGTGTGCCGCCGTTCGCGAGCAAGCTCGCTCCTACAGGTCTTGGCATCGATTCGAGGAGACACCTCATGCAACAGAACACTCTTACTGGCGGCCAGGCCCTGGTCCGCCTCCTGGCCAACTACGGCGTGGACACCGTGTTCGGCATTCCCGGCGTGCACACCCTGGAGCTGTATCGCGGCCTGCCCGGCAGTGGCATCCGCCATGTGTTGACCCGCCACGAGCAGGGCGCCGGTTTCATGGCCGACGGCTACGCGCGCGTCAGCGGCAAGCCGGGTGTGGCTTTCATCATCACCGGACCGGGCGTAACCAACGCCGCCACGCCCATCGGCCAGGCCTATGCCGATTCGATTCCGATGCTGGTGATTTCCAGCGTCAACCACACCGCCAGCCTCGGCAAGGGATGGGGTTGCCTGCACGAGACCCAGGACCAGCGCGCCATCACCGCGCCCATTACGGCCTTCTCGGCTGTAGCCCTGACCCCGGAAGACCTGCCCGAGCTGGTGGCCCGTGCCTTCGCCGTATTCGATGGTGAACGCCCGCGCCCTGTGCATATCTCGGTACCGCTGGATGTGCTTGCCGCTCCGGTGGCCCGTGACTGGACCGCCGAGGTGGTACGCCGTCCTGGCCCGGGCGTGGCCGATGGCGAGTCCCTGGACGCCGCCGCCAAGCGGCTGGCGGCAGCCAAGCGGCCGATGATCATCGCCGGTGGTGGCGCGCTGGAAGCGGCCGGCGCCGTGCAGGCACTCAGCGAGCGTCTGGCCGCTCCGGTATTCACCAGCGTGGCCGGCAAGGGACTGTTGCCGCCGGAGGCCCCGCTCAATGCCGGTGCCAGCCTTTGCGTGGCGCCGGGCTGGGAGATGATCGCCGAGGCCGATCTGGTACTGGCGGTGGGCACCGAGATGGCCGATACCGATTTCTGGCGCGAACGCCTGCCGCTGTCCGGCGAGCTGATCCGAATCGATATCGATCCGCGCAAGTTCAACGACTTCTATCCCTGTGCCGTCGCGCTCAAGGGCGACGCCCGCCAGACCCTGGAGGCGCTGCTGCAGCGGCTGCCGGAAACGGGCAGGGCAGGGGAGGCATCCGCCGCCCGTGTCGTGCGGCTGCGTGAGGCCGTCCGCAACGGCCACGCACCGCTGCAGGGTATCCACCAGGTAATTCTCGACCGCGTTGCCGCTGCCTTGCCGGCAGATGCCTTCATCAGTACCGACATGACCCAGCTGGCCTACACCGGCAACTACGCCTTCGCCAGCCGGGCACCGCGCAGCTGGTTGCACCCCACCGGCTACGGCACCCTCGGCTACGGCCTGCCGGCCGGCATCGGTGCCAAGTTCGGCGCACCGGAACGGCCCGGCCTGGTACTGGTGGGGGATGGTGGTTTCCTCTACACCGCGCAGGAACTGGCGACCGCCACGGAGGAACTCGACAGCCCGCTGGTGGTGCTGCTGTGGAACAACGACGCCCTGGGCCAGATCCGCGACGACATGTTGGCCCTGGATATCGAGCCGGTGGGCGTGCTGCCGCGCAACCCGGACTTCGCCGGCCTGGCCCGGGCCTTCCATTGCGCCGTGAAGCAGCCCCGCAGCCTCGACGAACTGGAAGACGACCTGCGCGCAGGCTTCGGCCACCCCGGCGTCACCCTGATCGAACTGAAACATGCCTGTGCTCGTTGAGCACGAGGCAAGGAGTTGAACATGCGCTTTTCCGACCTCACCCAACGTATCGCCGGCGACGGCGCGGCGGCCTGGAACATTCACTACCGTGCGCTGGAGCGCCAGGCCAACGGTGACGACATTCTCCTGCTGTCGGTAGGCGACCCCGATTTCGACACACCGCAGCCCATCATCCAGGCGGCCATCGACAGCCTGCTCAACGGCAATACCCACTACTCCGACGTGCGCGGCAAGCTCCCCCTGCGGCAACGCATTGCCGCCTGGCACAACCGGCGCAGCGGACAGAGCGTGGGTTCCGACCAGGTGGTGGTGCTGGCGGGCGCCCAGTGTGCGCTGTTCTGTGTGGTGCAGTGCCTGCTCAACCCGGGGGACGAGGTCATAGTCGCCGAGCCCATGTACGTCACCTACGAGGCGGTGTTCGGTGCCTGTGGCGCCAAGGTAGTCCCGGTTCCGGTGCGTTCGGAGAATGGCTTCCGCATCCAGCCCGAGGACGTGGCTGCCGCTATCACTCCGCGCACTCGCGCGCTGGCCCTGAACAGCCCGCACAACCCCTCCGGCGCCAGCCTGCCGCGTTCAACCTGGAACGCCCTGGCCGAACTTTGCATCGCCCATGACCTGTGGATGATCTCCGACGAGGTCTACAGCGAGCTGCTGTTCGAGGGTGAGCACATCAGCCCGGCCAGCCTGCCGGGCATGGCCGAGCGCACCGCGACCATCAACAGCCTGTCCAAGTCCCATGCCATGACCGGCTGGCGCGTGGGCTGGGTGGTCGGTTCGGAGGAACTGACCGGACACTTGGAAAACCTCGCCCTGTGCATGCTCTACGGCTCGCCGGACTTCGTTCAGGACGCCGCCTGCGTTGCCCTTGAGGCGCGACTTCCGGAGCTGGAAGCCATGCGCGAGGCCTATCGCCAGCGGCGTGACCTGGTGTGCGCCACCCTGGAAAGTTGCCCCGGCCTGCGTGCGCTGAAGCCGGACGGCGGCATGTTCGTGATGGTGGATATCCGCCCGACCGGCCTGTCCGCCCAGGACTTCGCCGACCGCCTGCTGGACGATTACGGCGTCTCGGTGCTGGCGGGCGAGGCTTTCGGGCCCAGCGCCGCGGGGCATATCCGCCTGGGACTGGTGCTGGGCAGCGAGCCGCTGCAGGAAGCCTGTCGCCGCATTGCCCGCTGTGCAGCCGAACTGATTGATCAACTAGAAATCGCATGAATGAAGGTTTGCGTTGCGCGGCGAATCCCTGATTGTTGGGCTTCGCTGCGCTCTGCACCAACCTACGGACCGTGCCATAAGGAACACCCATGAAAATTCTGATCGTCCATGCCCACCCCGAGTCGCAGTCGTTCTGCAGCGCCTTGCGCGATCTCGCAGTGGAAACCCTGCAAGGGCAGGGGCATGAAGTCCGCCAGTCCGACCTCCACGCACTGGAGTGGAACCCGGTCGCCAGCGCCGCTGATTTCAGTGAGCGGCGGAACCCCGATTACCTGGTCTACGCCCTGGAACAGCGCGAAGGCGTGAAGGCCGGCAAGATTGCGCCGGATATCCAGCGCGAGCTCGATAAGCTGCTCTGGGCAGACCTACTGATCCTCAACTTCCCGCTCTACTGGTTCTCGGTGCCGGCGATTCTCAAGGGCTGGATCGACCGGGTACTGGTGTCCGGCGTCTGCTACGGCGGCAAGCGTTTCTACGACCAGGGCGGCCTGGCCGGTAAGAAGGCTCTGGTCACTCTGACCCTGGGCGGCCGCGAGCACATGTTCGGTGAAGGCGCCATCCACGGCCCGCTGGAAGACATGCTGCGTCCGCTGCTGCGTGGCACCCTGGCCTACGTCGGCCTGGACGTGTTGCCGCCTTTCGTGGCCTGGCACGTGCCCTATATCAGCAATGACGCGCGCCAGGATTTCCTGCGTGACTACCAGGCGCGACTGCAGGGGCTGGAGCAGGATGTGCCGCTCGCGTTCCCCCGTCTGGACCA
The DNA here is from genome assembly GCF_029871235.1 of Pseudomonas sp. BN411. Classification (GTDB taxonomy): domain Bacteria; phylum Pseudomonadota; class Gammaproteobacteria; order Pseudomonadales; family Pseudomonadaceae; genus Metapseudomonas. The sequence goes on along the minus strand of NZ_SSOM01000070.1, from coordinate 200,610 downwards.
GTTCGACGACAGGTTGTATCCACTGGCGCGATGAGTGCAGCAAGGCCGCCCAAGGGCGGCCTTCTTCTTTCTCCGATGAACGCAAATTTGTAGGAGCGAGCTCTGCTCGCGAAAGTCCCGAGCGCGATCATTCGCGAGCAAGCTCGCTCCTACCTGTTTTATCGCCCGATGCCCCCGGCAAAGCGGCAACCAGCGGCAAACTGCCCTTGCCGCTTTGCCGCCCCACCAGCGTCTGTTGCCGCTTTTTGCCGCCTGTTTTTCCTTCAAGGCGTTGAAAATAAAGGAAAAACTAAAGTGGCACGGCCTTTGCTGAATGTCAGGTAAGCAAAACCGCATTGCCACTGGCAAAGGTTCCGGACATGAGCATCAGTTTCGAAAAGGCCCTCGGCATCCATCAGCAAGCCCTCAGCTTCCGCGCCCAGCGTGGCGAGGTGCTGGCCAACAACATCGCCAATGCCGATACCCCGAACTACAAGGCTCGCGACCTGGACTTCGCCAGCGTGCTGGCCCAGCAGTCGGAGAAGGCTGCCCACGGCAGCTTCCAGGCCGCCCGGACCAACGAGCACCACATTGCCGCCGAAGGTTTCGAGATCGCTGATGCCTCGCTGAAGTACCGCGTTCCGTTCCAGGCCGCCATCGACCAGAACACCGTCGACGCCCAGCTGGAACAGTCGAACTACACCGAGAACGCCATGCAGTTCCAGGCCAGCTTCACCTTCCTCAATAGCAAGTTCAAAGGGCTGATGAATGCCCTGCGCGGCGAATAACGGAGAGCCAAGCCATGTCCCTGTCCAGCATCTTCAACATCGCCGGCACCGGCATGAGTGCCCAGAACACTCGGCTGAACACCATCTCCAGCAACATCGCCAACGCCGAAACGGTGTCCTCCAGCCTCGACCAGACCTACCGCGCCCGCCATCCGGTGTTCGCCACCGTGATGCAGGACAGCCTGGGCAACGGCGACCGTGGTTCGCTGTTCGGCGACCAGGACCAGTCCGGCGCCGGCGTACAAGTGCTTGGCGTGATCGAGGACCAGAGCACCCTGACCCCGCGCTACGAGCCGAACCACCCGGCGGCCAACGCGGACGGCTACGTCTACTACCCGAACGTGAACGTGGTTGAAGAGATGGCCGACATGATTTCCGCCAGCCGGTCCTTCCAGACCAACGCGGAAATGATGAACACCGCCAAACAGATGATGCAGAAAGTGCTGACCCTGGGTCAGTGATAGCGCGCGAGGGAACAGCATGAGTGTCAGTAACGTAGCGTCCACCGATGGCCAGTCGTTCCTCGACCAGTACGCCATCAAGAACGAAACCAAGAGCAAGGACCTCGGCAAGAACGAGTTCCTTGAGCTGCTGGTCGCCCAGTTGAACAACCAGGACCCGCTGGCGCCCCAGGAGAACGGCGAGTTCATCGCCCAGCTGGCGCAGTTCAGCCAGGTGGAAGGCATCGAGAAGCTGAACAGCAGCATGGGTTCGCTGCTGTCCGGCTACCAGTCCTCCCAGGCACTGCAGGCCTCGTCCCTGGTGGGGCGCAAGGTGATCGTGCCCAGCGATAAGGCCGTGGTGGATACCGCGGAAACCTTCAAGGCCAGCGCCAACCTGCCCATTTCCAGCAGCAACGTCTGGGTCAACGTCTACGACAACGCCGGCACCCTGGTGAACCGCATCAACCTCGGCGAACAACCGGCCGGCAGCGTCAGCTTCATGTGGGACGGCAAGGACTCCAGCGGCAAGGTCATGCCGCCGGGCACCTATAAGTTCGAAGCCCAGGCCCAGTACAGCGGTGAAACCAAAGCCCTCTACACCATGCTTCCGGCCAACGTCGACAGCGTCACCCTCGGCCAGAACGGCGGCGAGCTGATGCTCAACCTCGCCGGCATCGGCAGCGTCGGCCTGTCCAAGGTCCAGGTCATCGGTCAGTAACTTCCCGGTCAAGAGCGCCGGGAAGCACCGGCAAAGGAGAAAGTAATGGCGTTCAACATCGGTCTCAGCGGTCTGCGCGCAGCGACCAGCGACCTCAACGTCACCGGCAACAACATTGCCAACGCCGGCACCGCGGGCTTCAAGCAGTCCCGTGCCGAGTTCGCCGACGTCTATGCCGCCTCGGTGCTCGGCACCGGCAAGAACGCGCAGGGTAGCGGCGTGGCCCTGGGCGACGTGTCCCAGCTGTTCAACCAGGGCAACATCAACTACACCCAGAACGCCCTGGACCTGGCCATCAACGGCAACGGCTTCTTCCAGACCAGCAACAACGGCGAGATCAGCTACACCCGCGCCGGTTACTTCGGTACTGACCGCAACGGCTACATCGTCAACAACTTCGGCTATCGCCTGCAGGGCTACGGCATCGATGGCAATGGCAACGTGCAGAACGGCGTAGTCAGCGACCTGCAGATCCAGACTTCCAACCAGGCGCCCAAGGCCACCACCGAGGTCGAGCAGAAGTTCAACCTGAACTCCACCACCAAGGCGCCGACCAATACTCCGTTCGATCCAAGCGACCCGACGACCTACACCTCGTCCACCTCGGTCAACATCTATGACTCCCAGGGCAATGCCCACGTCATGACCCAGTACTTCATCAACAACTCGGACCCGGCCGCCACTCCGCCGGTGACCAACAACTGGACCATGGCGGTCCTGGTGGATGGGCGCAATCCGGCCAACCCCGGCAGCACCGACCCGCACACCACCAACCTGCTGTTCAATGCCGACGGCAGCCTGGACACCGCTGGTATGACCGCAGGCGGCGAGCTGAACTACGACCCCGCCACCGGCCTGATGAACCTCGACGATTGGGTGCCCGCAGTTTCCGACGGCGGCACGCCGGCCAACTGGTCGTCCAACGGCGCCACCGCCAACGCCGGCGGCATCAGCGTCGACATCCGTGGCTCCACCCAGTACTCCAGTTCGTTCGCCGTCAACAGCATCAGCCAGGACGGCTACACCACCGGCCAACTGGCAGGCCTGGAAATCGACGACTCCGGTGTGATCTTCGCCCGCTACACCAACGGCCAGTCCAAGGTGCAGGGCCAGGTGATCCTCGCCAACTTCGCCAACGTCCAGGGCCTGACCCCGGTAGGCAAGACCGGCTGGGTGCAATCGTTCGAGTCCGGCGAGCCGGTAGTCGGCACCCCGCGTTCCGGCACTCTGGGTGCCCTGCAGGCCGGTGCGCTGGAAGACTCCAACGTCGAGCTGTCGGATCAACTGGTGAACCTGATCGTCGCCCAGCGCAACTACCAGGCGAACGCCAAGACTATCCAGACTGAGGACGCCGTCACCCAAACCATCATCAACCTCCGCTGATGAGCGGCTGCATCCTCTTGATGTAGGAGCGAGCTTGCTCGCGAAGGTTTGCCCATTCGCGGGCAAGCCCGCTCCTACTGGCGGCAAATCCCCTTGCCGCTGGCGGCATCCCCTCGCCGCCAGTGCTTTGACAAGGCCCTGCAAAGGGCCTTTTTCTTTTTGTAAAAATCCTTTTATTTCAATGGTTTGTTCGTGATTTTCGAGTTTGGCACGCGGCTTGCTGGATAGCTTGCAAAGCGCCAAGGGCGGCAACGCCCACTCGGAGAGATTCATGGACAAGATGCTTTATGTCGCAATGAGCGGAGCCAGCCAGAACAGCCTGGCCCAGCGTGCTCATGCCAACAACCTGGCGAACATTTCGACCTCCGGTTTCCGCCGCGACTTCGAACAGGCGCGCTCCATGCCGGTGTTCGGTGACAGCTTTCCGTCGCGGGTCTATGCCATGACCGAGCGGCCCGGCACTGACTTCACTCCCGGTGCCCTGCAGGAAACCGGTCGCGACCTGGACGTGGCCATCGAAGGGGAGGGCTGGATTGCCGTTCAGGCCGCCGACGGCGGCGAAGCCTATGTGCGCACCGCCAGCCTGCAGATCGATGCCCTTGGCCAGCTCCGCACCGGCAATGGTTTGCCGGTCATGGGCAATGCCGGTCCCATCGCCATTCCTCCGGAGCAGAAAGTCGAGATTGGCCAGGACGGCACCATCAGCATTCGTGCCTTGGGCGAGGCCCCCAACGTGGTGGCCGAGGTGGACCGCATCAAGCTGGTCAACCCCGATCCCAAGCAACTGGAGAAGGGCACCGACGGCCTGATCCGGATCAAGGACCCACAGCAGGCGGTGCAGGCCGACGCCAACGTCCGCGTGACCTCCGGCTTCATCGAAGCCAGCAACGTCAACGCCGTGGAAGAGATGACTGCGATCCTCTCGCTGTCCCGCCAGTTCGAGCTTTCCGTGAAGATGATGCGCACCGCCGAGGACAATTCTTCGGCAATGGCGCGGGTCTTGCAGTTCAGCTAATCACCAGTACGCGGCGCCATGTTTCCGGCGCCCGAGGAGAAATAGATGCTTCCGGCACTCTGGGTCAGCAAGACCGGCCTGTCCGCCCAGGACATGAACCTGACCACCATTTCCAACAACCTGGCGAACGTCTCGACCACGGGCTTCAAGCGCGACCGCGCCGAGTTCGAAGACCTGCTGTACCAGATCCGCCGCCAGCCCGGTGGCCAGACCAGCCAGGACAGCGAGCTGCCCACCGGCCTGCAACTGGGTACCGGTGTGCGCATTGCCGGCACCCAGAAGATCTTCACCCAGGGCAGCCTGCAGACCACCGAACAGCCGCTGGACATGGCCATCAATGGCCGTGGCTTCTTCCAGGTGCTGCTGCCCGATGGCACTGTCTCCTACACCCGCGACGGCAGCTTCCACCTCAACTCCGACGGCCAGATCGTCACCTCCCAGGGCTTTGCCCTGGAGCCGGCCATCGTCCTGCCCGCCGAAGTGCAGACCTTCACCGTGGGTGAGGACGGCACCGTCTCCGTGACCACCACCGGCAACCCCGCCGCCCAGGTGATCGGCAACATCCAGACCGCCGACTTCGTCAACTACGGCGGCCTGCAGGCTATCGGCAACAACCTGTTCCTGGAGACCGCTTCCAGCGGTGCGCCGCAAGTCGGTACGCCGGGCCTCACCGGCCTCGGCACCGTGCAGCAGAACACCCTGGAAAACTCCAACGTCAGCGTGGTCGAGGAACTGGTGAACATGATCACCACCCAGCGCGCCTACGAGATGAACTCCAAGGTCATCTCCACCGCCGACCAGATGCTCTCCTTCGTCACGCAGAACCTGTAACGCCCTGAGGTAGTCGCCATGAACCGGCTGATCATTCTTCTCCCGCTGCTCGGTATCACCCTTATCCAGGGCTGTGTGCAGCCGGCTCCGCGGCCGAACGATCCGTACTACGCGCCGGTCCTGCCGCGCACTCCGCTGCCGGTGGCGCAGAACAATGGCGCCATCTACCAGGCCGGTTTCGAGACCAACCTCTACGACGACCGCAAGGCCTATCGCGTGGGTGACATCATCACCATCACCCTCAACGAGCGCACCCAGGCCAGCAAGAACGCCAACTCGCAGATCCAGAAGGACAGCAACGCCAACATCGGCCTGACCTCGCTGTTTGGCGGCGGTGTGTCGGTGAACAACCCCAACGGCGGCCTGAACCCGCTGGATGCCGCGCGCCTGTCCCTGGATGCCGAATACAACGCCACCCGCGACACCAAGGGCGACTCCAAGGCAGGGCAGAGCAACAGCCTGTCCGGCTCCGTCACCGTCACCGTGTCCGAAGTGCTGCCCAACGGCATCCTCGCGGTCCGTGGTGAGAAGTGGCTGACCCTGAACACCGGCGACGAGCTGGTGCGCATCGCCGGCATGGTCCGCGCCGACGACATCGGCACCGACAACACCGTGCCTTCCACCCGTGTGGCCGACGCGCGCATCACCTATTCCGGCACCGGCGCCTTCGCCGATGCCAGCCAGCCCGGCTGGTTCGACCGGTTCTTCATGAGCCCGCTGTTCCCGTTCTGATGAGGCCGACCATGAAGCGACTGATCACCGCCCTTTGCCTGCTGCTCGCCGCAGGTGTTGCCCAGGCCGAGCGTCTGAAGGACCTGGCGAGCATCCAGGGCGTGCGGAGCAACCAACTGATCGGCTACGGCCTGGTGGTGGGCCTGAACGGCACGGGTGACCAGACCACCCAGACGCCGTTCACCCTGCAGACCTTCAACAACATGCTGGCGCAGTTCGGCATCAAGGTGCCGGCCAACGTCGGCAACGTGCAGCTGAAGAACGTCGCGGCGGTGTCCATCCACGCCGACCTGCCGCCCTTCGCCAAGCCGGGCCAGACCATCGACGTCACCATTTCCTCCATCGGCAACGCCAAGAGCCTGCGCGGCGGCAGCCTGCTGATGAGCCCGCTGAAAGGTATCGACGGCAACGTCTACGCCATCGCCCAGGGCAACCTGGTGGTGGGCGGTTTCGACGCCGAGGGCAGCGACGGTTCGAAAATCACCGTCAACGTCCCGTCTTCCGGGCGCATTCCTTCCGGCGCCACTGTGGAGCGACCGGTGCCGAGCGGTTTCGAGCAGGGCAATTTCCTCACCCTGAACCTCAATCGCCCGGACTTCACCACCGCGAAGAACATCGTCGACAAGCTCAACGAGCTGCTCGGTCCGGGCGTCGCCCAGGCTGTGGATGGCGGCTCGGTCCGGGTCAGCGCACCGCTGGATCCGGGCCAGCGTGTGGATTACCTCTCGGTGATCGAGAACCTGGAAGTCGAGGCCGGCCAGGCCGTGGCCAAGGTCATCATCAACTCGCGCACCGGCACCATCGTCATCGGCCAGAACGTGAAGGTGCAGCCAGCCGCCGTGACCCACGGCAGCCTGACCGTCACCATCACCGAGGACCCCATCGTCAGCCAGCCGGAAGCCTTCTCCGGTGGCCAGACCGCCGTGGTGCCACGCTCGAAGGTCAATGCCGAGGAAGAAGCCAAGCCGATGTTCAAGTTCGGCCCCGGCACGACGCTTGATGAGATTGTTCGCGCGGTCAACCAGGTGGGCGCTGCGCCGTCCGACCTGATGGCCATTCTCGAAGCGCTGAAGCAGGCCGGCGCCCTGCAAGCCGACCTGATCGTGATTTAAGGGAAAGCGATGAACGCGAAATTCTCCGCAGGTCTCGCCAGCGGTTCCAAGGTGGACAGCGGCGCCTACACCGACCTGAACCGGCTCAGCCAGTTCAAGACCGGCAAGGATCGCGACAGCGAGGCCAACATCCGCAAGGTGGCCCAGGAATTCGAATCTCTGTTCCTCAACGAGATGATGAAGTCCATGCGTCAGGCGGGCGAAGCCTTCGCCGAAGGCAACTACCTGAACAGCAACGAGACCAAGACCTACCAGGACATGCACGACCAGCAGCTGGCCGTGACCCTGTCCAAGCAGGGCGGCGTCGGCCTGGCCGATGTGCTGACCCGTCAGTTGTCCAAGACCAACAAGTCGACGGGCCCCAATCCCTTCGCCCAGGTGCAGTCCGGCGCCCAGGCCAACTGGCCGGTGCAGGGCAGCAAGCAGGTGGCGAAAGCCGAGGCCTCGGGCTTCGCGGAGCGCGACGACTCCAAACTGCTCAACCAGCGTCGTCTGGCCCTGCCGGGCAAGCTCAGCGACCGCCAGGCCGCCGGCATCGTGCCGTCGCCCGAGCAGGTTGCCGGTACCTCACTGGCCGGCAAGGACTGGACTCCGGCCAAGACCTACGCCGCGCCGGAGCGCGAGTCGGTGGGCGTCGAGGCCACCAAGGGCACCAGCAAGCGTGTGTTCGCGTCACGCAACGAATTCATCGAGACGCTGCTGCCGATGGCCGAGAAGGCCGCCGAACGCATCGGTGTCGACCCGCGCTACCTGGTGGCCCAGGCCGCGCTGGAAACCGGCTGGGGCAAGTCGATCATCCGCGAAGGCGATGGCACCAGCAGCCACAACCTGTTCGGCATCAAGGCCCACAAGAGCTGGGACGGCGATTCCGCGCGGGTGATGACCACCGAGTACAAGGGCGGCAAGGCGGTGAAGGAGGCGGCATCGTTCCGCTCCTACAACTCCTTCGAGCAGAGCTTCCACGACTTCGTGAGCTTCTTGCAGAACAACGACCGCTACGACAAGGCGCTGAATTCCGCCGACAACTCCGAGCAGTTCGTTCGCGAGCTGCAGAAGGCTGGCTACGCCACCGACCCCCAATACGCGCGCAAGATTTCCCAGATCGCCCGCGGCATGCAGGTTTACCAGGCCGTTGCTGCAGTCGACAGCACGACCACCAGGATATGAGGCTTGAGTCATGGCTGACTTACTGAACATTGGCCTGTCGGGGCTGCGCGTGAGCCAGACACAGCTCACCGTCACCGGCCACAACATCTCCAACGTCAATACACCCGGTTTCACGCGGCAGAGCGCGACGCAGTCCACGACCCTGCCGCAGTTCTCCGGTTCGGGCTACATCGGCAGCGGCGCCACCCTGACGGATATCCGTCGCAGCTACAGCGAGTTCCTGACTGCGCAGCTGCGCAACACCACCTCGCTGAGCAGCGATGTGGATGCGTACAAGAGCCAGATCGACCAGCTCGACTCGCTGTTGTCCGGCACCACTACCGGCATCACGCCGTCGATGAAGAGCTTCTTCGGGGCCATGCAGACCGCCGCCGAAGACCCCGCCAACATGCCGGCGCGCCAACTGGTGCTGTCGGAGGCCGAGGGGCTGGCGCGCCGCTTCAATACCGTCTACGACCGGCTGAGCGCGCAAAACGACTCGCTGAACAAGCAGATGTCGTCGGTGGCGGACCAGGTGAACCGCCTGGCCGGCTCCATCGCCAGCCTCAACGACGCCATCGCCGTCGCGTCCTCCAGCGGCCAGGTCCCCAACGATCTGCTGGACTCTCGCGACGAAGCGATCCGTCAGCTTTCCACTTACGTGGGCGTCAACGTGGTGCCGCAGAGCGATGGCACCCAGAGCATCTTCGTCGGTACCGGCCAGCCGCTGGTGGTGGGCAACACCGCCAACCGCCTGGAAGCGGTGCCCGGCAAGGGCGACCCCAGCCGATTCGAACTGGAGTTCGTCAGCGGCGATTCCCGTCAGGGCGTCACCTCGCAGCTCAGCGGTGGCGAGCTGGGTGGCCTGATCCGCTATCGCAGCGAGACGCTGGACTCCAGCCTGAACACCTTGGGCCGCCTGGCGATGTCGATCACCGACCAGGTGAATACCCAGCTCGGCCAGGGCCTGGACCTGAAAGGGCAGGTGGGCGCGGCACTGTTCGGCAATTACAACGACTCGGCCCTGTCGGCACTGCGGGTCAAGGCTTTTGCCGGCAACAGCAATGCCCAACCGGCCTTGAACATCACCAATACCAGCCTGCTCAATACCAGCGACTACCAGATGGAGTACGACGCCACGGCGACGCCGCCCTACACGGTGCGCCGCCTGAGCGACAACCAGCAGATGGTGGTCAGCGACAGCACCCCGTCCGGCACCCTGACCATCAAGGACAGCTCGGGTCGCGACCAGGGCTTCCAGATCGCCCTGGGCGTGCCGCCGCCCACCACCGGTGACAAGTTCGTGCTGCAGCCGACGCGCACCGGCGCCAAGGACATCAGCGCGGTGCTGGACCAGGCCGACCAGTTGGCCTTCGCTGCCCCCCTGCATTCGGAAGCGAACGTGCAGAACAAGGGCACCGGCGCGATTGGCCAGCCCAACATCACCAACTCGCTGACGCCCATGAGCCAGGCGCACCTGGCGGCGATCTCGTCCATCACCATGAACTACACAGCGGGCACTCCGGGCAGCCTGAGCTTCTCCGGCCTGCCGCCTGGTGTGACCATCACCCAGCCGCCGTCCGGAACCCTGAGCGTGACGCCGGGGCAGACGAACCAGCTGAGCTATACCGTCTCGGTCACCACCGGCACTCCGGCCACCACGCAGGACTACCAGATCACCCAGAGCTTCAGCGGACGGGCGGAAACCGGCGACACCTTCAGTCTCGCCATGAGCAGCAGCGGTGTGTCCGATAACCGTAACGCCCTCAAGCTGGTCGACTTGCAGACCAAGGCTGCGATCGGTGTCGATTCCCTGGTGGGTGGCACTGGCTCCACTTTCACCGACAGCTACGGTGACCTGGTGGAGCGGGTAGGCACCCTGACCGCCCAGGCGCGGGTGGACAGCGAAGCCAGCACGGCGATCCTCAAGCAGGCCACGGACAACCGTGACTCGCTCTCGGCGGTGAGCCTGGACGAGGAGGCGGCCAACCTGATCAAGTTCGAGCAGTACTACAACGCCTCGTCGCAAGTGATTCAAGTTGCCCGAAGCCTGTTCGATACCTTGATGAGCACCTTCCGCTAACGGAGCCCGCCATGCGCATTTCCACGATCCAGCAATACAACAATGGCGTGTCGGGCCTGCAGCGGAACTACGCGAACGTCACCCGGACCCAGGAACAGATCAGCACCGGCAACCGCATCCTCACGCCGGCAGACGATCCGGTGGCGTCGGTACGCCTTCTGCAACTCGATCAGCAGCAGGGCGTGCTGGATCAGTACAACTCCAACCTGACGGCGGCCAAGAACAGCCTGACCCAGGAAGAAGTGACGCTGAACTCGGTCAACACCGTGCTCCAGCGCGTGCGCGAACTGGCGGGGGAGGCCGGCAACGGCGCCCTGAGCACCGAGGACCGCAAGGCCATCTCCGCCGAACTCAAGGAGCGCGAGGACGAGCTGCTGAGCCTGATGAATACGCGCAACGCGCGGGGCGAGTACATCTTCTCCGGCTTCCAGGGCAAGACCCAGCCCTTCGTGCGCAATGCGGATGGCAGCTACAGCTACCAGGGTGACGAAGGCCAGCGCAAATTGCAGGTGGCAAGTTCCCTGCAGATTGCCATCAGCGACAACGGCAAGCGTGTCTTCGAGAACGTGATCAATGCCGGGCGGCTGGATAGCGCCCTGACCAACAGCCCCGCAGGTTCTACCCTGAGCCCTTCGGCGCCGCTGGTGCAGGACGAGGTTTCCTTCACCGGCAACCCGCCGTTCCCCAATGCCGGCGTACAGGTCGTCTTCGGTAACCCCGACCCCAACAGCTACGAAATCTTCGCGCTTGGTACCACCACGCCGGTGCTCGGCAGTGGCGCCATCGACACGGATAACGCAACCGCCGACCAGGTGGTGTTCCGCGGCGTCAGCATCAAGTTCGACGGCGTGCCCGTAGGCGGCGAGACCATCGAGGTCACACCCCAGCCCACCGAGCAGAAGCAGGGCATCCTCGACACCATCGCCAACCTGCGCATGGCGCTTGAGAACTCCCCCGATACCCCGGCCGGCAACAACCTCGTCCGCGACTCCATCGCCGAAGCCCTGACCAACCTGGACAACGGCATGACCGCGGTCGATTCGGTACGCGGCGACATCGGCGCGCGCCTGAACGTGGTCGAATCCACCCTCACCGACAACGAAGACGTGACCCTGGTGAACCAGTCCATCCAGGCCGACCTGCGGGAACTGGACTACGCCGAGGCGCTGTCGCGGCTGTCGTTCCAGTCGGTCATCCTTGAAGCGTCGCAGCAGAGTTACGTGAAGATTGCGGGGCTCAGTCTGTTCAACAAGCTGGGGTAGGTGGACGCTCCCTAGTCATCCCTCCTTGTGCTAAAGCCCCGTACTCCGGGGCTTTTCCATTTTCAGCCGATGTTGGCTGACATTTTGCTTCGTCCTTACCGATGGGCGTCTCGACGCCAGAAATCTGTTGTGCGCATACCAGCGCGCCTGGCGAACAACACCCCTGGACGGCATTTTCCAGCATGGGGCGGATGGTTTTTTGACGGATGCGAAGCATGAAGGCTGAGGCACTCGGATTTTCAAGCAAGGCGGGAACCCTGGAGTCGTTGAAGGGGCGGCTGCATTCCGCCACCCTGCTACCCCAGGTGCGCATCCTCGTGGGGGACTGGCGCACGGACTCGGCTAGTTGCCTGGCGCGAGCCTTGGCCCAAGGCTGGCCGCTGATGGCCACCCGGAGCAGCAGCAGTCAGGAAGATGGCGAGTTTGCGTCCGCCGCCGGCCAGTACGATTCGCAGCTTAATGTCAGCGCGGCAGGTCTCGCGTCGGCCATCAATGCCGTGATCGATTCCATGGGCGGCGCATCCGCGCACCCCTCGGACGAAGTGTTCGTCCAACCGATGCTGGTGGACGTCGCACTCTCAGGCGTCGGCTTCAGCCTGGACCCCACCAGTGGCGCGCCCTATTTCGTCCTCAATTACGATGATGCCAGCGGAAGCACCGAAAGCGTGACCTCCGGACGCTCCAACGAGGTCCAGACCTTCTATGCACATCACGCCGCATCCGTAGTTCCAGAACCGCTGGGGAAGGTGATCCAGTTACTGCGGGAACTGCAGACGCTGTTCCAGACGCCAGCGATCGACATCGAATTCGCGCAGGAGGAGAGCGGTGAGCTCTACCTGCTGCAAGTGCGGCCGCTGATCATGCGTGCGGCGCCCGCCGATCCCGAAGCCCATGGGCGCATCGTCCGGCTGATTCATGACCGTATCGCCCAGGGTATTCGTCCGCAGCCCTTTCTCTGCGGCGAGCGCACCGTGTATGGCGTGATGCCGGACTGGAACCCGGCGGAGATCATCGGTGTACGTCCCAGACCGCTGGCGCTGTCGCTCTACCGCGAGCTGGTGACCGACATGATCTGGGCCTACCAGCGCAACAACTACGGTTACCGCAACCTGCGCAGTTTCCCGCTAATGCTGCACTTCCACGGTCTGCCGTACATAGATGTGCGGGTCAGCTTCAACTCCTTTGTCCCGCGCGATATCGACGGTCCGCTGGCCGACAAGCTAGTCAACTACTACATCGAAAGGCTGCTGGAAGCGCCGAACCTGCATGACAAGGTGGAGTTCGAGATCGTCTTCTCCTGCTACACGCTGGACCTGCCCAAGCGCCTCGCCAAGCTGCGGGATGCCGGCTTCAGTGAAGCCGAATGCAAGCGCCTGGCCGACAGCCTGAGAAACCTGACCAACAGGATCGTCCACAACGAGACGGGTCTCTGGCGGGCCGACCAGGAAAAACTGGACACCTTGCTGGCACGACGCGAGGAGATCCTTGGCGCCGACACCGACCCAGTCACCCGCATCTACTGGTTGTTGGAGGATTGCAGCCGCTACGGCACCCTGCCGTTCGCGGGCCTGGCTCGCGCCGGTTTCATTGCTGTGCAATTGCTGCGCTCCCTGGTGGAAGTAGGGGTGCTGAACAGCGAGGAGTACGACGCGTTCCTCAATGGCCTTAATACGGTCAGTGGCCAGATGACCCAGGACCTGGCTCAGCTGGACAGGACTACCTTCCTTGCCCGCTATGGCCACCTGCGCCCAGGCACCTATGACATCCTCTCGCCTCGCTACGACGAGACACCGGATCTGTATTTTGACTGGACACGTCCGCTGTCCGGCGAGGCCAAGCGAGGCACGCGTTTCGCGCTGTCCCTGGAACAGATGCGCCAGATCAGCAAGCTGCTCGCCGAGCACGGCCTGGCCCACGATGTGGTGGGTTTGTTCGATTTCCTCCAGGCCGGCATCGAGCTGCGCGAGTACGCGAAGTTCGTCTTCACCCGCAACCTCTCCGATGCGCTTTCCCTCTTCCGCGAATACGGCCACAGCCTGGGGTTCAGCGCCGAGGACATGTCCTTTGCCAGCATCCAGGTGATCAAGGAGTTGCATGCCGCGAGCGCCGATCCCGTGGATGCCATCGCATGTAGCATCAGGGAAGGACGCCGTCGTTTCGCCGAAACCTGCCAGGTGATACTGCCGCCCCTGATCACGCGGCCGGAAGATGCTTTCGCCTTCCACCTGCCGCAGAACGAGCCGAATTTCATCACCCATGCCCAGGTGACCGGAGCAGTGGTATCCCACGAAGGCCGCGATCAGTTGGAAGGCGCGATAGTCGCCATTCCCAGCGCCGACCCGGGCTTCGACTGGCTGTTCTCACACCGGATCGCGGGGTTCATCACCGCTTACGGCGGGGTCAATTCCCATATGGCAATTCGTGCCAATGAACTGGGTCTGCCCGCAGTAATCGGTGCCGGCGAGGTGCTTTATCGCAAGTGGGCCGCAGCCGAAGTACTGAAGGTCGACTGTGCCAACCGGCGCGTCGAGGTGCTGCGTTGAAGACCGTATTGCTGAGCCAGCGGGTCGACATTCTCGCGAGCCGCGGAGAGCGCCGCGATGCAGTGGACCAGCGCCTGGTGGTCTGGTTGGCCGAGTGCGGCTACCTGGCTGTGCCGGTGCCGAACCAGCCGGAACGCGTAGCTCTGTACTGGGACCGGTTGCGCCCCCATGGCGTGGTGCTGTCTGGCGGCAACGACCTGGCTTCCCTAGGCGGCGACGCCCCGGAACGCGACCGCACCGAACAGGAGTTACTGCGCCTGGCCCAGGTGTCGGGGCGGCCGCTATTCGCCCTGTGCCGAGGCATGCAACTACTGTTGGACAGCTTCGGCGTTCCCCTTGAACGCGTGGAAGGACACGTGGCCAGCCGCCACGACCTCTTGCTGGACGGCATACCGCACCAGGTAAATAGCTTCCACAGCTGGGCCGCGCGGGAAGTGAACGAACAGTTCGTGGTGCGGGCACGAAGCGCCGATGGAGTGGTGGAAGCTGTGCGGCATGCGCATTTGCCCCTGTACGGAGTTATGTGGCACCCCGAGCGGGAGGCCGAATTCAATGTGCTGGATCGCCAACTGCTGGTAGACAGCCTTGGCTGAACCGAGTGGAAAGAGATATGGGCCGACGGACTGCAGGGCATGTCCGAGCGGGCCGGATTCAAGACTGGAGATTTCATGACAGCTGCAATCATCCTGGCTGCCGGACGCGGCAGCCGAATGCGTGAACTGACCGCCGAGCAGCCCAAATGCTTCGCCCGCCTGCATGGCCGACGCCTGCTCGATTGGCAGTTGGGCGCCATCCGGGGTGCGGGTATCGATTCGGTCTCCATCGTGCGCGGCTATCTGCGCGAGGTCTTCGAAGAGACGGTGCACTATTTCGAGAATGCGGCGTGGTCGAGCAGCAACATGGTGCGCACTCTGCTGCAGGCCAGGGAGTGGCTGCAGCAGGAGGATTGCATCGTCAGCTACAGCGATATCGTCTACACCCCGGCCACGGTCTCCGCACTGATGAACACCGAGGGTGACCTGGCGATCGCATACGACCCGGCCTGGTTGCAGCTCTGGTCGCAACGCTTCGCCGACCCCCTGGCCGATGCCGAGAGCTTCCGCCTCAATGGCGAGGTGCTGGAAACCATTGGGGAACGTTGCGCGAGTGTGGATGAGATCCAGGGCCAGTACATGGGCTTGCTGAAGTTCACCCCCAGGGGGTGGCGAAAAGTGGCCGAGCTTCTCGAGGGCCACAGTGAGGCAGAGATTGACCGACTCGACATGACGAGCCTGTTGCGCAAGGGCTTGGCCGCCGGCTGGCGGATTCACCTTTGCCCGGTGGTCGGTCCCTGGGGGGAAGTGGATGAGCCGGGAGATCTGGCGCTTTACCACCGCATCATTCCTGCAGCGGACCTCGCCGAGGGAGCATCGCTGTGAGCCGCGTCGTCTGGATTACCGGGCTTTCCGGCGCCGGTAAATCAACGCTCGCGACGGCCGTGACCGAACGCCTGCGCGCCCAGGGCGATGCGGTGGTGATGCTGGATGGCGACCAGTTGCGCGAGGTTTTCGGTGCGGTGGCCAATTCGGCCGGTAACCATGGTCGGGAAGGCCGGCTTGCACTGGCAATGCAGTATGCGCATCTGTGCCAGGTCATCGCCCGCCAGGGACTGACGGTGGTGATCGCCACCATTTCGCTTTTCCGGGAGGTCCATGAATGGAACCGGGCCAACCTGCCGGGCTACTTCGAGGTGTACCTGCGGGTACCCCTGGACGAGCTGCGGCGGCGGGACCCCAAGGGTATCTACAAACGATTTGCCGCTGGCGAGATCAGCAACGTAGCGGGTCTCGACCTGGCCATCGACGAGCCGCTGGCTGCGGATTGGGTCGTGGAATTCGATCCCGCCCGTTCGCTCACTTGTTTGGTAGCGGAACTGCTTGATCAAATTCATTAATGCTTGAGGTGACGTACTGTGGGGACGAAAGAGATGAAGGCTGGCGATTTCACGGGGCTCGCCCAGGATTACTCGAAGAATCGCCCTGATTACTGCTCGTCGGTACTGCAGGCGGTGCTCGGTCTGCTGGACAAGTCAATTGGGAATATTGACTTCGTCGATGTCGGCGCGGGCACTGGCATCTGGACGAGGATGGTCAATGCTGCCGGAGTCCGGAGCACCACGGCGGTCGAGCCCAACGATGACATGCGCGGTTGCGGCATGTCTGACAGCGCGGCTTCGATTTCCTGGGTGAAGGGATCTGCCGAAGAGACCGGCCTTGCCGACGAGTGCTGCGACCTGGTTTCAATGGCGTCGTCCTTTCATTGGGCGGACTTCGATAAAGCCACCCGGGAGTTTTCCCGGATTCTCAGGAGCGGCGGCCGCTTCACAGCGTTATGGAATCCCAGGTTGATCGAGGTGAGCCCTGTACTGGTCGAGATCGAGTCTTACCTTGAGACGCTTCGGCCCAACATCAAGCGTGTATCCTCCGGCCGCTCGGGAATTACCGAGACCCTGAGCGAACAGCTCTGGGCGAGTCCCTATTTCGACGATGTGGTCTATGTCGAGGGACGCCATGTCGTGGAAATGTCTCCCGACCGCTACATGGGGGCCTGGCGCTCAGTGAACGATCTTCGCGTCCAATTGGGCGCCGAGAGGTTCGACGAGTTCTTGGCTTTTGTGGAGATGCGGATCAGTGGCCTGCCAGTGATCGAGGCGACTTACCTGACACGTGCCTGGTCCGCGAGAAAGATTGACTGAAAGGCGTGCGTTTCTCCGCATCCCGCGGATATGAATTAAATACTGGCCACGGCTGCGAGCTCTGGAGGCCCAAGGTTGCTTTGTATGATGCCAATTAATGACTTGGCCCGACATAACGGGCCCCTGGACGCTCAGCTACGATCGGCTATCGATCGCGTGCTGGGGCGCGGCTATTACATCCTGGGTCCGGAGAACCAGGCGTTCGAGAAAGAATTCGCCTCCTATCTGGGCATTGCCGGCGCTGTGGGCGTCGGTAATGGCACCGATGCCCTGACCCTGGCATTGCGGGCACTTGGCATCGGCTCGGGCGACCAGGTCATTACGGTCGCCAATGCCGGCATGTACGCCAGTACTGCTATTCGGGCCGTCGGGGCTGAGCCGCTCTACGTGGATATCGAGCCCGTGCATCTGCAGATGGATGTGGCGCAACTGGAGGCCACTATCTCGTCCTCCACGCGCGCTGTGATCCTCACTCACCTCTACGGTCGCATGGCGGATGTCGAGACGGTACGTGAGCTGACGCGGCGGCACGGTGTAGCGCTGATCGAGGATTGCGCCCAGGCCCATGGTGCGCGCCTGCATGGTCGTTGCGCCGGCTCCTGGGGCGATCTGGCGACCTTCAGCTTCTACCCCACCAAGAACCTCGGGGCTCTGGGAGATGGCGGCATGGTGGCCGGCCAGGACAAGTCATTGCTCGAGCGCGTGGCCAGGCTGCGCCAGTACGGCTGGACGGCGAAATACTGTGTCGAAGAGACCGGTGGGGCCAATAGTCGCCTCGACGAAATCCAGGCCGCCGTGCTGCGCGAGAAATTGCCGCTACTCGACGCCTGGAACGCGCGGCGCCGGGAGATCGTCCGGCGATATCGCGCCGGGCTCGCCCGGCTTGGCTGGCAACTGCCGGAGGAACCCGGCGAGGAAAGCGTCGCCCATCTGTTCGTCGTGCGTACGGCCGGACGTGAGGCGATTCGCCAGGTGCTCAAGGAGCAGGGCATAGGCACTGATGTGCATTACCCCATAGGCGACCACCAGCAGCCGGCCTATGCGATCGCGCAGACGCTACCGGTAACCGAGCGTGTCAGCCACGAACTGTTAACCCTGCCGTGCTTCCCGGAAATGCTCGACGAAGAGGTCGACCAGGTGATCAGGGCGTGTGAACTGGCAATGGGACAGGTGGCCTGAATGAATTACTTCGTACATCCGCAAGGCATCTGCGAAAGCCAGGACATCGGCGAGAACACCCGCATCTGGGCCTTTGCGCATATCCTGCCGGGTGCCCGCATCGGGGCGGAATGCAACATCTGTGACCACGTGTTCATCGAGAACGATGTGGTCCTCGGTGATCGAGTCACGGTCAAGTGCGGCGTGCAGCTGTGGGACGGCCTGCGCGTGGCCGATGATGTGTTCATCGGACCCAACGCCGCGTTCACCAATGACCGCTTCCCCCGCAGCAAGCAATATCCCGAGCAGTTCCTGCTGACGCGCATCGAACGCAATGCCTCGATTGGCGCCAACGCCACTCTTCTGCCGGGCATTACCATCGGCCAATCGGCCATGGTGGGGGCGGGGGCGGTGGTCACCCGTTCGGTACCTCCACACGCCATCGTCGTCGGCAATCCGGCGCGGATCGTGGGCTATGTCACCAACAGCGATACGCGGGCAAGCGCGGCGCCATCCGCCCAGCGTGCGGAATCCGGCGTGCCCTCTTCGGTTAAGGGCGTGGTGCTGAACGAATTCCCGGTGTTCCAGGATATGCGCGGCGCCCTGACCGTGGGCAACTTCCCGGCCGAGATTCCCTTCGTGCCCAAGCGCTACTTCATGGTCTTCGATGTGCCCAGCCGGGACGTCCGCGGCGAGCATGCACACAAGGTCTGCGAGCAGTTCCTCATCTGTGTCCATGGCAGCGTGCGGGTGGTGGCTGACGATGGCGTCAACCGGGAGGAGTTCCTCCTCGACAGCAACCGCAAGGGGCTGTACCTGCCGATCTGGACATGGGCCAGTCAATACGCCTACAGCCAGGATGCCGTGCTGATGGTATTCGCTTCCCACGACTACGACGCGGACGACTACATCCGTGACTATCAGGAGTTCATCTCGCTGACTACAGAGCGGAGTGCAAGCGCATGAGTCGCGATGTCATCTGTTATTGCCTGCATGTTTCCCATGTGCTCAACCTCGGACGTATTCCTGCACTACTGGCCGAAAAGGGCTGGCGGGTGCGCTGGCTGAACGCGTTTCCGGCCGAGTCCTTCCCCCTTGAAAGGGCTGCCGGTGTCGAGTACACCTTCAATATGTCCTTGGCCGAGCTCGGTGAACTGGAGTCGGATCTCTACCTGTCTCCCTATGTAGGCCAGAGCAGCCACTTCCCGGCCAGGGCCAAACGTGTGCATTTCCTCGTATCCCTCACCAGCCTGGAAGGGGTGTACGACGAGTCGATGTTCGACCATTACGACGCTATTGCCTGTGCCGGGCGCCATCAGGTCGAGGAGTTCGAGGCCCTTGGCCGTCGTCGAAACTGGCAGGGCAAGCAGCTCCTGCCAATGGGTTATCCGAAACTGGATGGACAGCGCCGGCAGCTCGCCGATTCGTCCCTGGCACCAGCCGAGGATGCGCTGACCGTGGTATTCGCTCCCACGCACGCCTACTACATCAATCAGGGCTACTCGGTGCTGCGCAATCATGGTGAGCAGATTGTCGAGGCCATGCTAGCCGACGGTATTCGCGTGGTGTTCCGCCCCCACGTGGAATCCTGGCGGGATCAGGATAAGCCGGTGGTGGAAGGCATAGTTGAACGCTTCGGCTGCACACCCGGCTTCACCGTGGATCGTTCGGGCAACTACTTTGACCAATACGCCCAGACGAACTTGATGCTGACCGATATCTCTGGCACCGGATTCACCTACGCCTTCACCTTCGGCCGCCCGGCACTGTTCTTCGCACCGGATGCCGAGCAGGAGCGCGGCAAGCGCGGAATCCAGTTCGAGCGTCGCGACAACATCGGCCTCGTAGTGCGCGGCATCGACGAGTTGGTGCCCCGGTTGCGCCTCGCGCAGCGGCACTTCCGTTTCCTCCATGGCCAGATCGCCCAATTCCGCGATTGGCTGATTTTCAATATCGGGGAAAGCGAAGCGAGTTTTGTCGAAATGGCCGAGACCCTGGTCGCCGGGCGACCCGCGACTGACAGGCGGAGGGCCTGACTGTGGGAAACACCATGTCCAATCATTCCCAGCCGGATATCACCGTTGCGGTGATGTCCTACAACAACGCCGCCTACATTGGCGAGACCGTCGAATCGGTCCTGGCGCAGACCGGAGTGTCGTTCGAACTGATCGTCCTGGATGACTGTTCGAGCGACGACAGCGTCAAGATCCTCGAGCGTTACAGTGGGGATCCGCGCTTCCGCTTCGAGGTGAACCCGCAGAACCTCGGCATGATGGGCAACTACAACCGCTGCCTGGAAATCGGTAGCGGGCGCTACGTTGTGGTCCTGGGTTCGGACGACCTGATTTACCCGGGCCACCTGGAGTCGCTTTTCTCGGCACTGGAGCTGCACCCCGAGGTCCCCCTGGCCTATACCCAGTGCAACTGGATCGACGAGAACGGCAAGCTGCTGCGTTACGCCGACCATCCCGGCCATGCGCCGCATTCCTACTTCGGCGGCCGGGACGAAGTGCTCGACCTACTCCGCCACGACAACTACATCACGCCCTCGGCCATCATGCTGCGGCGCAGCATCTTTGACCGGATCCGCCTCCCGGACGGTCATGTTCACTACATGGACATGGTCGCCGGCGACTGGGAGCTGTGGACGCGCATTGCCCGCTCCTTCCCGGATTTCGCTTTCCTGCGCCAGGCCACTGTGGGCTATCGCATCCACGGCGGCCAGGTTTCCCAGAGCTTCTACGCTTCGGAGAAACCGCTCGCCGAACATACGCGAATTCTGGAACTCAATCTGGCCGATGAAGCCGTTCGTACCAGGGCTGCAGCAGAGCCGGATGGCATCTGGCGACTCTACCAGTCGCGGCTCGATGCCTTTCCCCAGGCTATCACTGAGAAGTACCGCGAGCGCGCGAACGCCATTCGCGCCGCACTGCATCCCGGTGCCACGCTCAGGATGCGCCCCGATGTCCCGTTCTTCTCGGTTGTTCTGACCACTTACAACCGTCCGCAGTTGCTGGTTTTCGCCCTGCGCAGCCTGGCTGAACAGCGCTTCCGCGATTTCGAAGTCATCCTCGTGAACGACCACGGCGACCCCGTCGAGTCGGTCCTCGGCGAGTTCGACTTTCCCATCACCTATATCTACAAGGGGCGCAACGAGGGACTTTCCGCCGCTCGGAATACAGCGCTTAGCGTGGCGGAGGGGCGTTTCGTCACCTACCTCGACGACGATGACCTCTATCTGCCGGACCACCTGGCGCTGCTGGCGCAGACCTTTGAACTCCAGCCGCAGTGTGTGGCGTATACCGGAGTGGAGTACGTCAACGAGCGCTTGGAGGAAGGCAAGCGCGTCGAGCTTTCCCGAAGCGATCCGTTTGCCCATGAGGTGTTCGATCGAGAGCGGCTGTTCATCCAGAACTACATTCCGGTCAATACCTGGGCGCACCCGCGTGCTCTCCTCGCTGATGTCGGTGAGTTCGATACCGGCCTGACGGCGTTCGAGGACTGGGACATGCTGCTGCGTCTGGCCGCGCGCTATCCCTTCGTCCGGCTCCCGCAGGTCACTGCTGAAGTTCACCTGCGGGATGCACCCAACACCGGCAGCGACCACATGCTCGGCCGTGAGCAGAAGAATTTCGGCGGGCTTTACCAGGAGCTGTACCGCCGACACTCAGACCTCGGCAGCGACGCTGTTCGTCGTGGGCGTCACGAGATGCTGCAACGCTTCGGCATTGCCGGTGCGAGCACGACGCGTACGGCGAACCTGGCCGAATGGCTGCAGCGGCGTTCGCTGTCGACCACGCAGAAGCTGCTGGTCGAGGAACGCTTGCAAGATCAGGGCGGTGCTCCGGTGTACGGCATGCTGGTGCTCGACCTGTCAGGCGATTCTGCCAGCGTCGCGGCATCCCTCGCGACACTGGAAGGTCCGCACAATTCGTACGAGAGGATCCAGCCCGTACTGCTGACGGTTGACCTGGACGTGGCGCCTGACTTCAAGGGTCAGATCGTCAAGGTGACGGCCGAAGACTGGATCGGCACCGTCAACAGTCTGGTCGCCGAGTCGTCCTTCGACTGGCTTGCGCTGATCACTGCCGGTGACGAGCTGACGGCCAACGGTCTGCTGATCGCCAGCCTTGAACTGCTTACGGCACCGGAATGCCGGGCGATCTATTGCGACAGCCTGTATCGCCAGCCGGACGGTAGCCTCGGCGCAGCCTTCCTGCCCGCGTTCAACCTCGATTACCTGCTGAGCTTCCCAGCCGGTATGGGACGCAATTGGCTGTTCCGTCGCGATGTACTGCTACAGGCCGGCGGCTTCGACGCGCGGTATTCGCAGGCGCCGGAGTTCGAACTGGTCCTGCGTCTGATCACCCAGGGGGGGCTGGCGGGGTTGGGGCAGGTTGCCGAGCCCCTGCTGATCACTGACCCACCCCGGGTCGTCGATGTAGAAGACGAGAAGCGGGCGATCGTCGAGCACCTGCTGGCGCGAGGCTATGAGCAGCCGGAGGTCCGGTCGGACATGCCGGGACACTACCGTGTGCGTTACGGACATCCGCAGCAACCCCTTGTTTCGTTGCTGATCCTGGCGGGCGATCAACTGCCCCGTCTGCAACGCTGCGTCGAAAGCCTGCTGGAAACTACTGGCTACCCTCGCTACGAGCTTTTGCTGATCGAGCGTGATGACACCACGCCTGAGGTCCGCGAGTGGCTGCATGCCCTCGAGGGGCTGGGCGAGGAGCGGGTGAGGACGATCCGACCCGGCGCTGCGAAGGCCTCCGTATCCGCAGCGCTCAATGCTGCAGCGTCCCGCGCCCGGGGCGATTACCTACTCCTGCTCTCGCCGGACACTGCCGTGATTGACCGCGAGTGGCTGGACGAGTTGCTCAACCATGCCCAGCGTCCCGAAGTGGGCGTAGTGGGCGGCAAGCTGCTGGGCCGGGATGGCAAGGTCCAGCATGCCGGCCTGATACTCGGCCTGGAGGGGCCGGTGGGTCGGCCGTTCGTAGGTCAGGCTGTGGATGCCCCGGGCTATATGCAGCGGCTGCAGGTCGACCAGGACTACAGCGCGGTGAGTCTCGACTGCCTGATGATTCCCCGCGACCTCCACGAGGCGCTGGGTGGGCTGGCCGAGGATGTGCCGGAGCGCTATCTCGACGCTGACCTTTGCCTGCGGGCCAGGCAGGCGGGCTACCTCACCGTCTGGGCTGCCCATGCGAAGCTGATGCTCGACGGGGAGGCCCCCAGTGTTGCTTCGGCGGAGGAGAACGACGCGCTTTACGAGAAATGGCTGCCCGTGCTGGCACGAGACCCAGCTTACAACCCGAACTTCTCCCTGGCGCAGCCTGGCGGCTTCAAACTGGCCGACACCGCGTTGTCCTGGCGCCCGCTTTCCTCCTGGAAGCCTCTGCCCACCGTGCTGGCCCACCCGGCGGACCAGTTCGGCTGTGGTCATTACCGTGTCATGCAGCCCTTCGCCGCCCTGCAGCAGGCCGGGATGGTCGATGGTGCGCTGTCGATGGGGCTGATGCACGTGACCGATCTGGAGCGCTACGCGCCGGACACCATCGTCCTGCAGAGGCAGATTGGTGATGAGCGC
Source organism: Pseudomonas sp. BN411 (assembly GCF_029871235.1). Lineage (GTDB taxonomy): Bacteria > Pseudomonadota > Gammaproteobacteria > Pseudomonadales > Pseudomonadaceae > Metapseudomonas. The sequence continues at coordinate 177,090 of NZ_SSOM01000070.1, read as the reverse complement.
CTGGAAGCCATGCGCCGGATGAAGGCTTTCTCCGGAGCCTTCAAGGTGTACGAGCTGGACGATTACCTGCTGAACCTGCCGATGAAGAGCGCGCACCGCCAGCACATGCCCAAGGACATTCTCAAGTCCCTGCGGCGCGGCCTCGGGTTCGTCGACCGGTTCGTGGTGTCCACGCAACCGCTCGCCGAGGCCTTCGCCGGCATGCATGACGACATCCTGGTGGTCGAGAACCGCCTGCCGGTTGGCTGGTGGCAGGGGCTCCAGGGCCAGCGTCGTGCTTCTGCCAAGCCGCGAGTGGGTTGGGCGGGCGGCTCGAGCCATACCGGCGACCTGGAGCTGATCGAGGACGTCGTCAAGGAATTGGCCAACGAGGTGGAGTGGGTCTTCTTCGGCATGTGCCCGGAGTCGATGCGCCCCTACGTCCACGAGTTCCACCCTGGCGTGGCCATCGAGCAGTATCCGGCGGCGCTCGCCCGGTTGAACCTGGATCTGGCCCTGGCGCCGGTGGAGGAGAACCTGTTCAACGAGTGCAAGAGCAACCTGCGTTTGCTGGAGTACGGCGCCTGCGGCTTCCCGGTGATCTGCAGCGATATCCGTTGCTATCAGGGCGACCTGCCGGTGACCCGTGTGAAGAACCGCTTCAAGGATTGGGTGGAGGCGATCCGCATGCACCTGGCCGACCTGGATGCCACCGCCCGCATGGGTGACGAGCTCCAGGCCGTGGTTCGTCGGGACTGGATGCTGGAAGGCCGTAACCTCGAGCTCTGGCTCAAGGGCTGGACGCCCGGTTCGCACTGACGCTGAAGTCGAAGCCAACAAGGCCCCGCACATGCGGGGCCTTGTCGTTTCGGGACCGGGGGCAGGGCACCCTGCCGGATCGGTCAGCATCCTGCCCTCAAGTTTTCGGGATGCCGGTCGAAAAGCTGACTGGATGGCGGACGTTGGCGTGGCAAGCCCCGGGTAAGAAATTTTTTTGAATGCCCCTAAAGCTTCCTCCGACACCGCCGATACGAAGTACGAATGCGAACTTTATGGGTGCCTGGGCGATGCCCGCCCAAGGTCGCAAGCTCAGGCAAACACGCAGTCCTCGGAGGACACCACCATGGCTTTGACCGTCAACACGAACATTGCTTCTCTCAATACCCAGCGCAACCTGAACACCTCCTCCCGTGCGCTGGACACTTCCCTGCAACGTCTGTCCACCGGTTCCCGCATCAACAGCGCCAAGGACGACGCCGCCGGCCTGCAGATCGCCAACCGCCTGAGCAGCCAGATCAACGGCCTCGGCGTTGCGGTGAAGAACTCCAACGACGGTATCTCCATGGCGCAGACCGCTGAAGGCGCTCTGCAGCAGTCCACCAGCATCCTGCAGCGTATGCGTGACCTGTCTCTGCAGTCGGCCAACGGTTCCAACAGCGCCGACGAACGCAAGGCGCTGAACGACGAAGTGACTGAGTTGAAGAAGGAGTTGGACCGTATCGCCAACACCACTACCTTCGGTGGTAAGAAGCTGCTGGACGGCAGTTTCGGTACCACAACCTTCCAGGTGGGTAGCGCTGCTAACGAAACAATCAGCGTCAAGATCGACGAAATGAGCACGAAAGCGCTCGATGCAACCTATACCAGCGGCGTTATTACGCTGGCCAACGCTGCTAGCGGTACTGCCGCCACCTTTACCAACGGTGTTGCGAGCACTTCTGGCACCGTGGCCATTACCGTGAATGGCGACGGCTGGTCCGGCCCTCGTACATACACCGCGAAAATCGAAGTGGGTGACTCCGATACCGCTGCCACCGAGAAGCTCGCAACGCTGATCAATGATGCCAACATTGGTGTTAGCGCCTTCGAAACTACTGCTTCTGGCTCTTTGAACCTGGTATCCACCAATAGCTTCGCTAGCGCCAGTGGCAGTGTTACCAGCACTAGCGTGTTCCTGGGCGCTGGCAGTGCCGGCACAATCGTTCCGACCGCGAGCGGCACCGTGACCACTGATATCCAAAGCGTTGATATTTCCACTGTTGAAGGTTCTCAGAAGGCAATCATCGCCATTGACCAGGCTATCCAGTCCATTGACTCCCAGCGTGCGGATTTGGGTGCCGTGCAGAACCGCTTCGAGAACACCATCTCGAACCTGCAGAACATCGGTGAGAACGTGTCGGCCGCTCGCGGTCGTATCCAGGACACCGACTTCGCCGCGGAAACGGCTAACCTGACCAAGAACCAGATCCTGCAACAGGCAGGTACCTCGATCCTGGCCCAGGCCAACCAGTTGCCGCAGGCGGTCCTCAGCCTCCTGGGCTAAGGCCCGGACGAGGTAAGGCGGTGAACGCGGGGGGAAGTGCTTGGCGCTTCTCCCCTTCTTGCCATTTGTGAGGTGAGCACCATGGATATCGGAATAGTCAACCTGACGAGCAAGGGCATGAGCACGACGCCCGTCGGCAACGGCCAGGTCCGCGGTCCGGTGGCCAAGGAAGACCTTGAGAAGGACGTTGCACAGGCGCAGCAGAAATCCGATGAAGCCGAAGAGCGCGAGCCGGTGCAGGCGGCGGCTTCGAGCATTCAGGAGTTCGTCCAGAGCATTCGTCGCAACCTTAATTTCGATGTGGACGACAGCAGTGGCCGAGTTGTGGTCCAAGTGACCGATTCGGAGTCAGGTGAGGTTATTCGCCAGATTCCCTCGGAAGACGCGCTGAAGCTGGCGGAGAGCCTGTCTGAAATGCGTAGTCTGCTGTTCAAGGCAGAAGCTTGACGGGGACCTGGCACTGGAGTGCGAGGTGGCACGTTTCTTGACTGCTTTCAGTTCCATTGACGAAGGCGTCAGAAGAATGGCGAGGTAATGGAAAATGGCTGGTATCACCGGACTCGGCACGAACATGAACATCGACGGGATCGTCAAGGCCCTGGTCGATGCCGAGAAAGCCCCCAAGGAATCTCAACTGAACCGCTTGGAGAAAAGCGCTACGTCGAGGTTCTCCGCCGTCGGCCAGCTCATGGGCGCCATCAGCGAGTTCCAGACGGCACTGAAGGACCTGAACTCCGCCGATCTGTTCTCCAAGCGAACGGCGAAATCCAGCAATTCCGACCTGGCCACTGTCACCGCTACCAACACCGCAAGTGCCGGTAAATACCAGGTCACGGTGGAGAAGCTAGCCAGTGCAAGCAAGGTGGGCACCGCCAGCTTCGCCAAGGACGCCACTGCAGCCGCAGCCGGAACGCTGACCGTCAAGCTGGGTCCCGATGACCGTGGCGTAGACGTGCAAGTGGCTGCTGGCGCCACGCTCTCCGAGATACGCGACAGCCTGAACCAGGCACTCAAGGACAAGGGCGTTAGTGCCAACATCGTGAGCAACCCAGCCGATGGCAGTTCCCGCCTGGTGCTCAGCTCCAACACCACGGGGGCAGGCAAGGATATCTACGTCCAGGCTTCGGCCGGCCTTGAAGCGTTCCGCATAGGCAACTTCGCCGACAACGATCCGACCTCCAGCCCCACCGGCAACCTGGCGGCCATGGACACCGCTGATGCCGGCAGCAGTGGCTATATCAACCTGGCTGAGGATGCGGAGTTTACCGTCGATGGACTGACCTTGCGCAGCTCCAGCAACACGGTCTCCAATGCGATTTCCGACGTCACCCTCAACCTGGTGGGCGCGGAACCCGGCAAGAAGTTCACAGTGACGGTGGAGCAGGACACCGCGACCGTAAAATCCAACATCAAGAAGTTCGTCGACGCCTACAACAAGATGATCGGCGTGACCAAGAGCCTGACCTCCGTGACCCCGGCGGGGGAGGGCAATGCTCCGGTGAGCGGTGCCCTGTTGGGGGACTCCTCGGTGCGTTCTCTGCTGTCCACCGTGCGTAACGAACTGGTCAAGCCGTCCGGCAATGCAGGCGGTATCTCCATACTCTCCGACCTGGGTATCACCACCCAGAAAGACGGAACGCTGAAGATCGAGGACAGCAAACTCGACAAGGCGCTCAGCACCCAGTACGAGGCTGTCGCAGGTTTCTTCACTGGCGACAAAGGCCTCACGTCCCGCCTGAATGCCAAGCTCGATCCCTATACCGAGTCGGGTGGCATTCTCTCTGAGCGCCAGTCTGGCCTTCAGGAAACCCTGAATTCGGTCAAAGACCAGCGTACGCAGCTTGCGCTGCGCATGGAGAAGGTTCAGACGCGCCTGTATGCCCAATACAACGCCATGGACTCCCTGGTCGCCAATCTGAAGCAGACCAGCGACCGGATGAGCCAGGCCCTTTCCAATCTTCCCGGTGTAGTCAAGAAGAGCTAAGCAATGGCCAATCCAATCGATACCTACAAGCAGGTCAAGACCAGCCAGGAAGTCAGCCCCTACCGCGCGGTGCAATTGCTGCTCGATGGTGCCCTGGAGCGCCTGTCGCTCGCCCGTCATGGCCTGGAAACCGGCAACCCGGAAGTGCGCGGCCTGGCTGTGGGTTCGACCCTCAGCATCATCGGCGTGCTCCAGGCGAGCCTGGACAAGCAGCTCGGTGGTGAGATCGCCGAGAACCTCGATGCCCTCTACGACTACATGACCCGCCGGCTGTCCCGGGTTGCCCTGGACAACTCGCCGCGTCCCATCGATGAGGTCGAGGCCCTGCTGCTGGATATCAAGCAGGCGTGGGACAGCATCGGTCCCGAAGTGGACGCTCCGGCCGCCGCGGAAATTTCCTGATTTCCGCAAAGGTGCGGCCTAAAGCTCTCGCTGTCGCTGCCGATACCTTGGGTATCACAGCCCGACACACGAGCGAGAGCGAACATGAACGCGATGGCGGCCCTCAAGCAGTATCAGTCCGTTAACACCCAGGCCCAGGCGGTGGACGCCAGCCCGCATCGACTGATCCAGATGCTCATGGAAGGTGGCCTGACCCGCCTGGCCCAGGCCCGTGGCGCCATCGAGCGTGGCCAGCTGGCACAAAAAGGCGAGCTGATCGGCAAGGCAATCGCTATCATTGGCGGCCTGCGTGACGGCCTGAACTTCGAGCAGGGTGGCGAGATCGCCTCCAACCTCGATGCACTCTACGAGTACATGGTGTCCCGCCTGCTGGAAGCGAACCTGAAAAGCGACGCTGCGCTGGTGGACGAAGTGGCAGGATTGCTGCGCAACGTGAAAACCGGATGGGATGGCATCGCCCAGTGATGCCGTCCGGGTTGGCAGGAGATTTCCAATGAATGCATCAGTCCAGCGTCTTGAAGCAACCGGCAGCGCCCTGCGCGACGCGCTGGCTCGCCAGGACTGGGCGGCCATCGGCGAGCTCGACCAGCTTTGCCGTCAGGTGGTGGATGACGCCATGGTTGAGGCCGTGGATGATGTCGAGGCACTCGGCGGCCGCTTGCAGGAACTGCTGTCGCTCTATCGCGAGCTGGTGACTATTTGCCAGGCGGAGCAGCAGCGTATTGCCGGCGAATTGATCCAGCTTAACCAGGCCCAGCAGGGGGCCAAGGTCTACAAGCTGTTCGGCTGATGGCCGCACGATTCTCAACTGCCACTACTTCGATACTGCGCCGACAATCGCTTAGCCATTCCGTCGGCTCAATCAAAAAAAGCACGCCATAAAATTGACTCGGCAAGGGTTTTTCACTTTACTAGTGGCCAATTGCCGGTCGGTCCCTCGCTCGGGATGCACCGTCTGCCCATACGCCGTGGAACGCGGCGTTCAGCCCTAAAAGCAAGAACCAGACAATGTGGCGTGAAACCAAGATTCTGCTGATCGACGACAATAGCGATCGCCGCCGCGACTTCGCGGTGATCCTGAATTTCCTTGGGGAAGAGCACCTGAACTGTGCCAGCAATGACTGGCGCGACCTGACGGGCTCCCTGGATTCCAGCCGCGACGTCCTGTGCGTCATGCTGGGCGAAGTGAGCGCCAAGGGCGGCGTGCTCGAGCTGATCAAGCAGTTGCTGGCCTGGGATGAGTTCCTGCCGGTCCTGCTGATCGGGGACCAGATCCAGGCTGATTGGCCTGAAGACCTGCGCCGTCGCCTGCTGGCCAGCCTAGAGATGCCGCCGAGCTACAACAAGTTGCTCGATTCCCTGCATCGCGCCCAAGTCTACCGCGAAATGTACGACCACGCCCGCGAGCGTGGCCGCCAGCGCGAACCCAACCTGTTCCGCAGCCTTGTCGGTACCAGTCGCGCCATCCAGCAGGTGCGCCAGATGATGCAGCAGGTGGCCGACACCGACGCCAGCGTGCTGATCCTCGGCGAGTCCGGCACCGGCAAGGAAGTGGTCGCGCGCAACCTTCACTACCATTCCAAGCGTCGCGAGGCGCCCTTCGTGCCGGTCAACTGTGGCGCCATTCCGGCAGAGCTGCTGGAAAGCGAACTCTTTGGCCACGAGAAGGGCGCCTTCACCGGTGCCATCACCAGCCGGGCAGGGCGCTTCGAACTGGCCAACGGCGGCACCCTGTTCCTCGACGAGATCGGCGACATGCCGTTGCCGATGCAGGTCAAGCTGCTGCGCGTGCTGCAGGAGCGCACCTTCGAGCGCGTGGGCAGCAACAAGACGCAGAACGTCGACGTGCGCATCATCGCCGCCACCCACAAGAATCTCGAGCAGATGATCGAGGCGGGCAGCTTCCGCGAAGACCTCTACTACCGCCTCAACGTGTTCCCCATCGAGATGGCGCCGCTGCGCGAGCGCGTGGAAGACATCCCGCTGCTGATCAACGAACTCATCTCGCGCATGGAGCACGAGAAGCGCGGTTCCATCCGCTTCAACTCCGCCGCCATCATGTCCCTGTGCAACCACGACTGGCCGGGCAACGTCCGTGAACTGGCCAACCTCGTCGAGCGCATGGCGATCATGCATCCTTACGGTGTCATCGGCGTCAGCGAACTGCCGAAGAAATTCCGCCATGTGGATGACGAGGACGAGCAGCTCAAGGCCAGCCTGCGCGAGGAAATCGAAGAGCGTTCGGCCATCGGTGCCGGCCTGCCGGGCGTCTCCTCGCCTGCGCTGCTGCCGCCGGAAGGTCTGGACCTCAAGGACTACCTCGGCAACCTGGAACAGGGGTTGATCCAGCAGGCGCTGGACGATGCTTCCGGCGTCGTGGCCCGTGCCGCCGAGCGCCTGCGCATCCGCCGCACCACGCTAGTGGAGAAGATGCGCAAGTACGGCATGAGCCGTCGCGACGAGGAATTGGCGGAAGAATAATTCCGCTTTTTCCAAGTCGTTGTTTTTAAAGGAATAAATTTTAGGCACGGGTATTGCTTTATCTCCCTCGACCGACCGTCTGCTGACGGTCGATGGAGCGAGAGAAGAGCATGAGCCACGCCGTAATCCCCGCACAGAATCCGGAATCCGCCCAAGCCGAGCAGGCCAGCCGCGCTGGTCTTGAACAAGCCTTCGCGCTGTTCAACCAGATGTCGACCCAGCTCAGCGAGTCCTACAGCATGCTGGAGGCGCGGGTTACCGAGTTGAAGGGCCAACTGGCCCTGGTCAGTGCCCAGCGCATGCAGGAGCTGGCGGAGAAGGAGCGCCTCGCCAACCGCCTGCAGAGCCTGCTGGACCTGCTGCCCGGCGGTGTCATCGTGATCGACGGGCAGGGCGTGGTACGCGAAGCCAACCCCGTGGCGCGTAGTGTGCTTGGCCAGCCCCTGGTGGGCATGCTCTGGCGCGAAGTGATCGCCCGCAATTTCGCCCCGCGTGAAGACGATGGCCATGAAATTTCCCTCAAGGATGGCCGTCGCGTTTCCATCGCCACTCGCTCCCTCAATGGCGAACCCGGCCAACTGATACTGCTCAATGACCTGACGGAAACCCGTCGCCTGCAGGATCAACTGGCCCGTCACGAACGCCTTTCTTCCCTTGGGCGCATGGTCGCTTCCCTCGCCCACCAGATCCGCACACCGCTGTCCGCCGCCTTGCTCTATGCCAGCCACCTGGCCGAGCAGGTGTTGCCCACCGAGCAGCAGCAACGCTTTGCCAGCCGCCTCAAGGAGCGCCTGCACGAGCTGGAGCACCAGGTGCGTGACATGCTGGTGTTCGCCCGTGGCGAGCTGCCGTTGCCGGATCGCCTGGCGCCGTCCGCGCTGTTCTCCGCACTGCGCGCCTCGGCTGACTCCCACCTCGAAGGCAAGCAGGTGCGCTGGCAGTGCGACCTGAGCGGGGGCGAGCTGCTGTGCAATCGCGACACGCTCGTAGGGGCGATGCTCAACCTGATCGAGAACGCCAACCAGGCCGCCGGCCGCGACCTGCTCCTCAAGGTCCATCTCTACAGGCGAGGGGGCGACCTGCGCCTGACCATCAGTGACAACGGCCCGGGCATAGACGCCGCCACTCTGGCGCGCCTGGGCGAACCCTTCTTCACCACCAAGACCACCGGTACCGGCCTGGGGCTGGCCGTGGTCAAGGCGGTGGCGCGCGCCCACCGGGGCGAGCTGCAGCTGCGCTCGCGTCCCGGCCGCGGCACGTGCGCCACCCTGGTCCTGCCGCTGATTCCCGCGGCACAGTCGGTTACACAGGAGTAAAGGACGATGACTGCCAAAATTCTGCTGGTCGAAGATGACCGCGCCCTGCGTGAAGCCCTGGCGGACACCCTGATGATCGGCGGCTATGACTACCGTGCCGTGGATTGTGCGGAAGCTGCCCTGGTCGCGCTGGGGGAGGAGTCCTTCGGCCTGATGGTGAGCGACGTCAACATGCCGGGCATGGACGGCCACCAGTTGCTGGCCATCGTCCGCCAGCGCTACCCGCAGCTCCCGGTGCTGCTGATGACGGCGTTCGGCGCTGTCGAGCGTGCGGTGGATGCCATTCGGCAGGGTGCCGCCGATTACCTGGTCAAACCCTTCGAGCCCAATACCCTTTTGGATCTGGTGGCGCGCCATGCGCTGGGCCGCGTGAGCCAGCCCGTCGGTGATGGTCCCGTGGCACTGGAGCCGGCCAGCCGGCAACTGCTGGAGTTGGCCGCGCGGGTTGCGCGCAGCGATTCCACCGTGCTGATCTCCGGCGAGTCCGGCACCGGCAAGGAAGTGCTGGCCCAGTACATCCACCAGCAATCGACTCGCGCCAATGGCCCCTTCATCGCCATCAACTGCGCGGCCATTCCGGACAACATGCTGGAGGCCACCTTGTTCGGCCACGAGAAGGGTGCTTTCACCGGTGCCATCGCCAGCGCGCCGGGCAAGTTCGAGCTGGCTGACGGTGGCACCATCCTGCTCGACGAAATCTCCGAAATGCCCCTGGGCCTGCAGGCCAAGCTGCTGCGCGTGTTGCAGGAGCGTGAAGTGGAGCGAGTGGGCGCGCGTCGTCCCATCAGCCTGGACATACGTGTGCTCGCTACCACCAACCGCGACCTGGCCGGTGAAGTGGCAGCGGGGCGTTTCCGTGAAGACCTCTATTACCGTCTCTCGGTTTTCCCCCTGGCCTGGCGCCCGCTGCGGGATCGTCCGGCGGACATCCAGCCCCTGGCCGAGCGCCTGCTCGCCAAGCACGTCAAAAAAATGAATCACGCCGCCGTGCGTTTCTCCGCTGAAGCACTGGCGGCGCTGCTGGCCCACGCCTGGCCAGGCAACGTGCGCGAACTGGACAACGCTGTGCAGCGCGCGCTGATCCTGCAGCAGGGCGGGGTGATCCAGCCCCACGACCTGTGCCTGACCGTGCCGATCGGCATGGCCATCGCGCCCGTCGCGCCGGTATTCGCTGCCATGCCTGTGTCCGCTCCGGTGGTGCCGCTGCCGACGGCCGCTGCGCCGGCTGAAGCACCCGGTGCCCTGGGCGATGATCTGCGCCGCCACGAGTTCCAGATGATCATCGACACCCTGCGTTCGGAGCGTGGCCGCCGCAAGGAAGCCGCCGAGCGCCTGGGCATCAGCCCGCGCACCCTGCGCTACAAGCTGGCCCAGATGCGCGACGCCGGCATGGACGTGGAGGCGTATCTCTACGCCAGTTGAAGCTGGACGCCGGCCCTCTTCCCGTAGGAGCGAGCTCTGCTCGCGAACAGCCCGAGCTCGGTTTTTTCGCGAGCAGAGCTCGCTCCTACAAATTCAAATTTCTCCCCGTAACACCCATTCCTGACATCTTGGCACCCTTGTTGCAGATACCCTTTCATCGGACCGCGTAGCGTCAAAAAATCGCGGCAGTTGGAGGAATGTGATGAGCCAGGGTGTTGAGTTCAATCGCCTGATGTTGGAAATGCGGGCCATGCAGATGGATGCGATGGCCCGTGCCAAACCCGCCCCCGTGGCGGCGCCTGAAGCCAGTGTGCCGAGCTTCGCCGACATGCTCGGCAAGGCGGTGAACAAGGTGGCTGAAACCCAGAAGATTTCCACAGACATGGCCACCGCATTCGAGGTTGGGCAGAAGGGCGTGGACCTCACCGACGTGATGATCGCGTCGCAGAAAGCCAGCGTTTCCTTCGAGGCCATGACCCAGGTGCGGAACAAGCTGGTCCAGGCCTACCAAGACATCATGCAGATGCCGGTTTGAGGACGGGTTGAGAAATGGCTGAAGCGGCTGTTGCAAAGGTTCCCGCCAAGGCGGATGCCTCCGGGGCGTCGGAAGAGAAGAAGCCGCTGTTCGGCCTGTCCTTCCTGGAAAACCTCTCGCAGATGACCATGCTGCGCCAGGTCGGCCTGCTGGTCGGCCTGGCCGCCAGCGTCGCCATCGGCTTTGCCGTGGTGCTCTGGTCGCAACAGCCGGACTATCGCCCGCTGTATGGCAGCCTGTCCGGGATGGACGCCAACCAGGTGGTGGAAACCCTTGGCGCTGCCGACATCCCCTACAAGATCGAGCCCAACTCCGGCGCTCTGCTGGTGAAGTCCGATGACCTCGCCCGGGCCCGCATGAAGCTGGCTGCCGCCGGCGTGGCGCCCAGCGATAACACCGTCGGCTTCGAGATCCTCGACAAGGATCAGGGTCTCGGTACCAGCCAGTTCATGGAAGCCACCCGCTACCGCCGTGGCCTGGAAGGTGAGCTGGCGCGCACTATTTCCAGCCTGAACAACGTCAAGGGTGCGCGCGTGCACCTGGCCATTCCGAAGAGCTCGGTGTTCGTCCGCGACGAGCGCAAGCCGACCGCTTCGGTGCTGGTCGAGCTCTATCCGGGGCGTTCCCTTGAGCCGAGCCAGGTGATGGCGATCGTCAACCTGGTGGCGACCAGCGTGCCGGAACTGGAAAAGTCCCAGGTCACCGTCGTCGACCAGAAAGGCAACCTGCTGTCTGACCAGCAGGAACTGTCCGAGCTGACCATGGCGGGCAAGCAGTTCGACTACACCCGCCGCATGGAGACGCTCTACACCCAGCGCGTGCACAGCATCCTGCAGCCGGTGCTGGGCAGTGGCCGCTACAAGGCGGAAGTGTCTGCGGACGTGGATTTCAGCGCCGTCGAATCCACCTCTGAAATGTACAACCCGGACCAGCCGGCCCTGCGCAGCGAACAGAAGCTCGCCGAGGAACGCCAGAACAACGGCGGCCCGCAGGGCGTACCCGGTGCGCTGTCCAACCAGCCGCCGGCACCCGGTGCCGCGCCGCAACAGGCCACGAGCACCACGACTGCAAGCGTGCAGCCGGGCCAGCCGCTCCTGGACGATAACGGCCAGCAGATCATCGACCCGGCCACGGGCAAGCCCATGCTCGCGCCGTATCCCACCGACAAGCGCGACCAGACCACCCGCAATTTCGAACTGGACCGCTCCATCAGCTACACCAAGCAGCAGCAGGGCCGCCTGCGCCGGCTTTCCGTCGCGGTGGTGCTGGATGACCAGGTCAAGGTGGACCCGCAAACCGGCGAAACCAGCCGGGTGCCCTGGAGCGCCGACGAGATCGCCCGCTTCACCCGCCTGGTGCAGGATTCGGTGGGCTATGACGCCAGCCGTGGTGACAGTGTCAGCGTGATCAATACCGCATTCCTGGCGGATAACAGCGAAGAAGTCATCGACATTCCGTTCTACACCCAGCCCTGGTTCTGGGATGTGGTGAAGCAGGTTCTTGGCGTGCTCTTCATCCTGGTGCTGGTGTTCGGTGTGCTGCGTCCGGTGCTGAGCAACATCAGCGGCGGCAAGTCCAGGGAACTGGAAGGCGGCCGCGATGGCGACGTCGACCTGGGCGAGATGGGCCTGTCCGGCGAGCTGTCGGATGACCGCGTCAGCCTCGGTGGACCGCAAAGCATCCTCCTGCCGAGCCCGAGCGACGGGTATGATGCGCAGCTCAATGCCATCAAGAACCTGGTGGCTGAAGATCCCGGCCGCGTGGCCCTGGTAGTCAAAGAGTGGATCAACGCCGATGAGTGATAACCGCGCCCCCGCCAAACTGAACAAGGTCGACAAGGCAGCCATCCTGCTGCTGTCCCTGGGCGAGACCGACGCTGCCCAGGTGCTCCGGCACATGGGCCCGAAGGAAGTGCAGCGGGTCGGCGTTGCCATGGCGCAGATGCGCAATGTCCACCGTGAACAGGTGGAGCAGGTGATGAGCGAGTTCGTCGAGATCGTCGGCGACCAGACCAGCCTGGGCGTTGGTGCTGACGGCTACATCCGCAAGATGCTCACCCAGGCCCTGGGTGAGGACAAGGCCAACAACCTGATCGATCGCATCCTGCTGGGCGGCAGCACCAGCGGCCTGGACAGCCTGAAGTGGATGGAACCGCGCGCCGTGGCCGACGTCATCCGCTACGAACACCCGCAGATCCAGGCCATCGTCGTTGCCTACCTCGACCCGGACCAGGCTGCCGAAGTGCTCAGCCACTTCGACCACAAGGTGCGCCTGGACATCGTCTTGCGCGTGTCCTCGCTCAACACCGTACAGCCGTCCGCGCTCAAGGAACTCAACCTGATCCTCGAGAAGCAGTTCGCCGGCAATGCCAGCACCACCCGTACCACCATGGGCGGCGTGAAACGCGCGGCAGACATCATGAACTTCCTCGACAGCTCGGTCGAAGGCCAGCTCATGGACTCCATCCGCGAGGTGGACGAAGACCTCTCCACCCAGATCGAAGACCTCATGTTCGTCTTCGACAACCTGGCCGACGTCGACGACCGTGGCATCCAGGCGCTGCTGCGCGAAGTGTCGTCGGACGTGCTGGTGCTGGCCCTCAAGGGTTCGGACGACGCCATCAAGGAAAAGGTCTTCAAGAATATGTCCAAGCGCGCCGCCGAACTGCTGCGCGACGACCTGGAGGCCAAGGGGCCGGTACGCGTCAGCGACGTGGAGTCGGCGCAGAAGGAAATCCTCACCATCGCCCGCCGCATGGCCGAAGCCGGGGAAATCGTCCTCGGTGGCAAGGGCGGCGAAGAAATGATCTGAGGCGGCGCCCATGGCAAACAAGGATTCGGCAAGCGAACTGATCCGCGCCAAGGACGTCAACGTCTTCGATCGCTGGTCGCTGCCCAGCTTCGACCCGGACGCCCCGGAGCCCGAAGAACCGGAAGAACCACAAGCCGAGGCGTCGCCCGAGCCCGAGCCTGAGCCGCAGATCGAGGAAGTGCCGGTCGAGGACGTCAAGCCGCTGACGCTGGACGAACTCGAGGCCATCCGCCAAGACGCCTACAACGAAGGTTTCGCCACCGGCGAGCGTGACGGCTTCCACGCCGGTCAGCTCAAGGCCAAGCAGGAAGCGGAAGCCGCGCTGGGCGCCCGCCTGGCCCAGTTCGACACGCTGATGGGGCATTTGCTGGACCCCATCGCCGAGCAAGACCGGCAGATCGAGGAATCCCTGGTTCACCTCACCAGCCTGATCACCCGCCAGGTGATCCAGCGCGAGCTGCGCATGGATTCCGGCCAGATCCGCCATGTGCTGCGCGAGGCGCTGAAGCTGCTGCCCATGGGCGCCAGCAACGTGCGCATTCACATCAACCCCCAGGACTTTGAACAGGTGAAAGCCCTGCGGGAGCGCCATGAAGAAACCTGGCGCATTCTCGAAGACGAATCCCTGGAACCGGGCGGTTGCCGGGTCGAGACCGAGCACTCGCGCATCGATGCCAGCATCGAGACGCGCCTGAACCAGGCCATGAAGCAGCTCTTCGAGCAACAGCGCGAACAGAAGGTCCACCCGCCGTCGGCCGACCTGGTGCTGGACCTGGACGCCCCGGACAGCCTCGACCATGCGTATTGAGCGCGCCAGCTTCGCCAAGCGCCTGGCGGGATACAACGACGTCATCGATCTGCCCACGCAACCCCTGGTGGAGGGCCGCCTGCTGCGTATGGTGGGCCTCACCCTGGAAGCCGAAGGGCTGCGCGCGCCGGTAGGCAGCCGTTGCCTGGTGATCAACGACGACAGCTACCACCCGGTGCAGGTGGAAGCCGAAGTGATGGGCTTCTCCGGGAGCAAGATCTATCTGATGCCGGTGGGCAGCCTCTCCGGCATTGCCCCGGGCGCCCGTGTCGTGCCGCTGCCGGATACCGGCCGCCTGCCGATGGGGATGTCCATGCTGGGCCGCGTGCTCGATGGCGCCGGTCGTGCGCTGGACGGCAAGGGCGGCATGAAGGCCGAAGACTGGGTGCCGATGGACGGCCCCACCATCAACCCGCTCAAGCGCCACCCCATCAGCGAACCACTGGATGTGGGCATCCGCTCGATCAACTCGCTGCTGACAGTTGGCCGCGGCCAGCGTCTCGGCCTGTTCGCCGGTACCGGTGTGGGTAAGTCGGTGCTGCTGGGCATGATGACCCGCTTCACCGAAGCGGAAATCATCGTCGTCGGCCTGATCGGCGAACGGGGCCGCGAGGTGAAGGAGTTCATCGAGCACATCCTCGGTGAAGAGGGCCTCAAGCGCTCGGTGGTAGTGGCGTCGCCGGCGGACGATGCGCCGCTGATGCGCCTGCGCGCCGCCATGTATTGCACCCGCATCGCCGAATACTTCCGCGACAAGGGCAAGAACGTCCTGCTGCTGATGGACTCCCTGACCCGCTTCGCCCAGGCCCAGCGCGAAATCGCCCTGGCCATTGGCGAGCCGCCGGCCACCAAGGGTTATCCGCCGTCGGTGTTCGCCAAGCTGCCGAAACTGGTGGAACGGGCCGGTAATGCCGAGCAGGGCGGCGGTTCCATCACGGCCTTCTACACCGTGCTGTCCGAAGGCGACGACCAGCAGGACCCCATCGCCGACTCCGCGCGCGGCGTGCTCGACGGGCACTTCGTGCTGTCCCGTCGCCTGGCCGAAGAAGGCCATTACCCGGCCATCGACATCGAAGCTTCCATCAGCCGGGTGATGCCCCAGGTGGTCAGCCCCGAACACATGAAGATGGCCCAGCGCTTCAAGCAGCTCTGGTCGCGCTACCAGCAGAGTCGCGACCTGATCAGCGTCGGTGCCTATGTCGCCGGTGGCGATCCTGATACTGACTTGGCCATCGCCCGCCAACCGGCCATGAGCGCCTTCCTGCGCCAGGGCCTGGATGAAAGCGAGCGCCTCGCCCAGAGCGCCGAGCGCCTGGCCGCGAGCCTGGGTGTCAAGGGCTGATAGGGCATGTCGCACAATCGTGCGGCGCGTCTGGCGCCGGTGGTCGAGATGGCCGCGCGCGCCGAGCGAGAAGCGGCGCGCATGCTCGGTCGCTGCCAGGCTCAGGCCACCCAGGCGGAAATGAAGCTGGGCGAGCTGGAGCGCTATCGCTCCGACTACCAGCAGCAATGGATAGAGGAAGGGCGGCGCGGCGTTTCCGGCCAATGGCTGATGAACTACCAGCGCTTCCTGTCGCAGCTCGAATCCGCCATCGGTCAGCAGTTGCAGAGCGTCAACTGGCACCGCGACAACCTCGACAAGGCCCGCGCCGCCTGGCAGCAGCGCTACGCGCGTCTCGAAGGGCTGCGCAAGCTGGTGCAGCGCTACCTCGACGAAGCCCGTGCCGCCGAAGACAAGCGCGAGCAGAAGCTCCTGGACGAACTGGTGCAGCGCCTGCCCGTTGGTCGCGAGGACTAGGGCCCTGACCTTGTAGGGGCGAATTCATTCGCCAGGCAGGCCGAAGGCTTGCCAAGCCGCGTGCCCGTTCGTTGGGCTTCGCTTCGCTCAGCGCCAACCTACGACACCGTTCACTTCATGCTGTTCTTCAGCGCGTCATCTCAGAACCATAAATTCTCCCGCGACGCGGCTTTCCAGTTGCCGTGCCTGAAGGTGGGTGCTAAATCTTCACCACGCGCATTCCGAACTTGAACAAGGAGCTTTGCATGGCCATCACCTCGATGCCCTCCGATGATGGGCAGGAGCTGACCATCTACATCCAGGGACGTTTCGATTTTGGCGCCCATCAGGAATTCCGCGACGCATACGAGCGCGTCAACACCACGCCCAAGCGCTATGTCGTGGACCTCAAGGGCACCACCTACCTCGACAGCTCCGCCCTGGGCATGCTGCTGCTGTTGCGCGACCACGCCGGTGGCGAGCGTGCGCAGATCCGCCTGGCCAACTGCAATCCCGACGTTCGCAAGATCCTCGCCATTTCCAACTTCGAACAACTGTTCCAGATCGCCTGAGGCCCGTTGCCATGCCGTCGCCGCTGACGATCCTGATTGCCGAGGACAACGCGGCAGACCGGCTGCTGCTGTCCACCATCGTCAGCCGCCAGGGCCATCGCGCGCTGACCGCCGCCAATGGCCGCGAGGCCGTGGCGCTGTTCCGGCAGGAACAGCCGCAACTGGTGCTGATGGATGCCCTGATGCCGGAGATGGACGGCTTCGAAGCCGCCCGCCGGATCAAGCAACTGGCGGGCGAGTCGCTGGTGCCGATCATCTTCCTCACCTCGCTGACAGAAAACGAAGCCCTGGTGCGCTGCCTGGAAGCGGGCGGCGACGATTTCCTCGCCAAGCCCTACAACCGGGTCATCCTGGAAGCCAAGATCAAGGCCCTGGACCGCCTGCGCCGCCTGCAGGACACCGTGCTGCAACAACGCGACCTGATCGCCCGGCACAACGAGCACCTGGTCACCGAACAGCGGGTGGCCAAGGCCGTGTTCGACAAGGTGGCGCACTCCGGCTGCCTGAGCGCCCCGAATATCCGCTACCTGCAATCGCCTTACGCGCTGTTCAACGGCGACCTGCTGCTGGCTGCCTACAAGCCCTCTGGCGGCATGCACGTGCTGCTCGGCGATTTCACCGGCCACGGCCTGCCAGCCGCCATCGGTGCCATGCCCCTGGCCGAGGTGTTCTACGGCATGACCGCCAAGGGCTATGCCATGGCGGACATCCTGCGGGAGATGAACGCCAAGCTGAAACGCATCCTGCCGGTCGGGGTGTTCTGCTGCGCCACCTTCCTCAATCTGAGCTTCCAGCGGCGCATGGTTGAGGTGTGGAACGGCGGCCTGCCCGAAGGCTACCTGCGCCGCGCCGAGACCGGAGAGCTGCTGCCGCTGGTGTCGCGCCACCTGCCGCTGGGGGTGCTTGACCAGGGCAGCTTCAACGCGCACTTCGAGTCCTACCCCATCGAGACCGGCGACCGCATCCTGCTGGTGTCCGATGGCGTGCTGGAAACGCGCAATGACAGCGACGAGACCTTCGGCGATGAACGTCTGCGCGCCGTGTTCGACGCCAATAGCGACGGCAATCGGCTGTTCGACGAAATCCAGCTGGCTTTGAGCGCCTTCCGCGGCCATGCCCAGGACGACGTGAGCATGATCGAGATTCGCATGCTCGATGAGTCCACCGAGCGCGCGAAACTGGCTTTCACCGACAGCGGCCAGGCCAGTCCGCTGGACTGGTCCGCCTCCTTCGAATTCCGTGCGCAGACCTTGAAACGCTTCAATCCGCTGCCGTTCCTCCTGCAGCTGCTGTTGGAGGTCCAGGGGCTGCGCGATCAGGGGGGCGCGCTCTATACGGTGCTTGCCGAGCTGTACTCCAACGCCCTGGAGCACGGCGTGCTGGGGCTGGACTCCTCCCTCAAGGGCAACGCCGAAGGGTTCGCCCGCTACTACCGCGAGCGCAGCGAACGCCTCGCCAAGCTGGAGGCGGGGTACGTGCGCTTCAACCTGCAGCTGGTTCCCGAGGGCCGGGGAGGGCGGTTGCTGATTCATGTGGAGGACAGCGGCGAGGGCTTCGACCTGGGCGCGGCGCTGGCCAGTCAACCGTCGATGGAAAGCTTCTGTGGCCGAGGCCTGAGTCTGGTGAAACAACTCACGGCGCGCTGTGAGCCCGCCGAAAACGGCAAGGGAATCCACGTCGAATTCCACTGGCCCGTTAGGGCATAATTTTCCGAGGTTCAGTACAGGGAGCGAAGGGTTTGTCTGATATCCATCTCGACCATTCTGTGCTGTCTGCCCTGCGGGACGTCATGGAGGACGAGTTTCCGGTGCTTCTGGATACCTTCCTGACGGATTCGACCGAGCGCTTGCGGCAGATCCAGCAGGCCAACGCAGTGTCCGACTGCCAGGCCCTGCGCCTGGCCGCCCACAGTTTCAAGGGCAGCTGCAGCAACATGGGCGCCCCCGTGCTGGCGGGCCTGTGCAAGCAACTGGAAGACATTGCCCGGCGCGAGCAGCTTGCCGATGCGCTTGGCATCATCCTGCAGATCGAGCAGGAGTTTCTGATCGTCCATGATCTGCTGCTGGAAGAGCGTCGCGGCCTGGCGCACTGATCGACGTCTTGTCCCCTTGGCCAGAATGTTGGCCCATCCCTTGCACTCATCCCGGCACGAACCAACCCGAGCGGAGAGTGCCCATGCCCGTTGCCCCCGATCTGCTTCTTCAGGCCAGGCCTGAAGTGAAGCCGAAAGCACCGGCCGCAAAAGCCCCGGAGAAACCGGCGGAAACCAGCAAGGGCGAGGCTTCCAGCTTCGCCCAGATGTACGCAAAAGAACGTCAGGCCAAGGCTGCCGAGCGTAACGAGGCAGCTGCCAAACAGGCCAAGACCAAGGCGGACGAGGCAGCAAGCCAGGACAAGCCGGCGGCCGATCCTGCCGCTGGCCAGTCGGCCGTTGCCGAAAGCGGCAAGCCCTTGCCGGCTGAAGAAGGCGATACCAAGGAGTCCTCAGGCGAGCCGGTGATGGACCCGCTGTTGCTCATGGCCATGACCGGGCAACTGCCGGCCGATGCGCCTGTCGAGGCGGACGCCGCGGCCGCTGCCTTGCCCGTCACACCGCCGGTGAACAGCGGTGCACCAGCGACCCTGACTGAAGCCAGCCTCGATCCGGATCTGGATCAGCTCAACGGTATGCCAGCGGTGAAGATGGCGCTGGATCAGGGGGCTCAGGCCGCCCAGCAGGTGCAAAACGCTACCCAGGCGGCGCAAACCGCGCCCACGGCAGACCAGGACTTCGCCGATGCCATGGCCGCGTTGTCCGACAAGCCACTGGAGGCGGGCGAGGGCAAGCTGGACAAGGCGCTGTCGTCGGCCGAACTCTCGGTGGAACTGACCGAGGGTGTGGGCGAGAACAAGGGTGAGGTGCGCAACGAACTGCTGGCGAACCGTTTGAACGCCCTGAGCCAGGCCATCAGCCAGCAGACTGCGCAAACCCAGCGGGCCCCAGCCCTGGTACCGGGGCAGCCGGTGAACATGCAGCAGGGCGGTTGGAGTGAAGCCGTGGTGGATAGGGTGATGTGGCTGTCCAGCCAGAACCTCAAGTCCGCCGAGATCCAGCTCGATCCGCAGGAGCTTGGCCGGCTCGAAGTCCGGGTGCACATGACCCAGGACCAGACCCAGGTGACCTTCGCCAGCCCCAACGCCAACGTACGTGACGCCCTGGAAGGGCAAATGCACCGCCTGCGCGACATGTTCGCCCAGCAGGGCATGAACCAGCTCGACGTGAACGTCTCCGACCAGTCCCTCAGCCGTGGCTGGCAAGGGCAGGGCAGTGACGGCGAGCGTCGTTCCGCTGGCGGTCGCGCTGATTTCGGCAGTGGTGGCGACGAAGAGATCAGCGTGAGCCACAGCGAAATCCGCCCGGCCTCGACGGCGGGTGGGCGCGGGTTGGTGGATTTCTACGCCTGACTGCGCTTTCCCTCTCCCCCAACCCCTCTGCGCTCAAGTGAGAGGGGCGGGGGAGAGGGCATTCCCCCCGCGCCAAGATTTCCCGCAACCCCTCGTGACAGCCGCCCCCCGACACTGGTATATCCGCAGCCCTGAAGCAATTGCCTGAACCGCCGGCTGGCCGGCGAGCTGGCATAACACTTGCTCATTCCCCAGGAAAAGGCGGGTTTGTCCCGCTCAGCGACGGATTATTGGCATGGCGAAGAAAGAAGCGAAGGCCCCGGCAGAGGGCGCTGCTGTGGCAGGCGGCAAGAGCAAGCTGAAGCTCATCATTCTGGGCGTTGTCGCGCTGTTGCTGGCGATCGGCCTTTCGGTGGGGGCCACCTGGTACTTCCTCAGCCGCGGCGACAAGGCCGCCGAGCCCGCCAAGGAGGACGCTGCCGCTGCCGCCCCTACCAAGCAGCCGGCCATCTACCAGGACCTGGCACCCGCCTTCGTCGTCAACTTCAGCCAGAACGGTCGCCAGCGCTACATGCAGGTAAGCGTTTCGCTGATGGCCCGTGACCAGGCCCAGATGGACGCACTCAAGGTGCACATGCCGGTGTTGCGCAACAAGCTGGTCATGCTCTTCTCCGGGCAGAATTTCGACACGCTGGTCACTCCCGTCGGCAAGGAAATGCTGCGTCAGCAGGCCACCGCCACCGTGCAGGAACTGGCCAAGCAGGAAACTGGCGCGACGACCGTCGAACAAGTGCTCTTCACCAACTTCGTATTGCAGTAGGCAAGGTACGACCATGGCTGTTCAAGACCTGCTGTCCCAGGACGAGATCGACGCGCTGCTGCACGGCGTCGATGACGGCCTGGTTGAAACCGAAACCGATGCGGACCCGACGAGTGTCAAGAGCTACGACCTGACCAGCCAGGACCGCATCGTCCGGGGACGCATGCCGACCCTGGAAATGATCAACGAGCGCTTCGCCCGCTACACCCGCATCAGCATGTTCAACCTGCTGCGTCGCTCCGCCGACGTAGCCGTGGGCGGCGTGCAGGTGATGAAGTTCGGCGAGTACGTGCATTCGCTCTACGTGCCCACCAGCCTCAACCTGGTGAAGATGAAACCGCTGCGCGGTACCTCGCTCTTCATCCTCGACGCCAAGCTGGTGTTCAAGCTGGTGGACAACTTCTTCGGTGGCGACGGTCGTCACGCCAAGATCGAAGGCCGCGAGTTCACCCCCACCGAATTGCGCGTGGTGCGTATGGTGCTGGACCAGGCCTTCGTCGACCTGGCCGAGGCCTGGCATGCGGTGATGGATGTGAACTTCGAGTACATCAACTCGGAAGTGAACCCGGCGCTGGCCAACATCGTCAGCCCCAGCGAAGTGGTGGTGGTGTCTACCTTCCACATCGAGCTGGACGGCGGTGGCGGTGACCTGCACATCACCATGCCCTATTCGATGATCGAGCCGATCCGCGAGATGCTCGACGCCGGCTTCCAGTCCGACGTCGACGACCAGGACGAGCGCTGGATCAAGGCGCTGCGCGAGGACATCCTCGACGTCAGCGTTCCTGTGGGCGCCACCGTGGTGCGCCGCCAGCTCAAGCTGCGGGACATCCTGCACATGCAGCCGGGCGACGTGATCCCGGTGGAAATGCCCGAACACATGATCATGCGCGCCAATGGCGTGCCGGCCTTCAAGGCCAAGCTGGGGTCGCACAAGGGCAACCTGTCCCTGCAGATCCTCGAACCGATCGAACGCCAGCGCTGATTGCGCGTTTCCCACGAATTCAGAGCCAGCCGAGGTCAAGCGATGGCAAACGACATGGACACTACCCCAGAAGAACAGGCCCTGGCCGATGAGTGGGCTGCGGCGCTGGCCGAGGCCGGCGATGCGTCCCAGGACGATATCGACGCACTGATGAACCAGGGCTCCTCCGCGCCCAGTTCTCCACGCGCGCCCATGGAAGAGTTCGGCAGCGTGCCGAAGGCCAGCGGTCCGGTCAGTCTGGACGGCCCGAACCTGGACGTGATCCTGGACATCCCGGTGTCCATTTCCATGGAAGTGGGCAACACCGATATCACCATCCGCAACCTGCTGCAGCTCAACCAGGGTTCGGTGATCGAACTCGATCGCCTGGCCGGCGAGCCGCTGGACGTGCTGGTCAACGGCACCCTCATCGCCCACGGCGAGGTGGTGGTGGTCAACGAGAAGTTCGGTATCCGGCTGACCGATGTGATCAGCCCGAGCGAACGCATCAAGAAGCTGCGCTGAAACCATGCGTCGACTCTTCTCCGCGGGGCTGATGCTGCTGCCCCTGAGCGGCTTCGCCGCCGAGCCCGCTGCGACCGTTCCGGCGCCTGCTGCGGCCGCCACCGTGACGCAGGCCGGTAGCGGCATGGCCGCGCAACTCGGTCAACTGGCCATCGGTCTGCTGCTGGTGGTGGGGCTGATCTTCCTGCTGGCCTGGCTGCTGCGCCGGGTACAACAGCTCGGTCCGCGCGGTGGCCAGGTGATCAGGCTGGTGGCCAGCCAGGCCCTCGGCCCGCGTGATCGACTGGTGCTGGTGCAAGTGGGTGGGGAACAGATCCTGCTCGGCATCAGTGCCGGGCGCATCACGCCGCTGCATGTACTGAAGGAACCCGTGCATCAGGCCGGCACCGAGGCTGCGCCCCCGGAATTCGCCCAACGCCTGATGGAACTGCTCGGCAAGGACAAGCACTGATGCCCCTGCACCGCCTCCTCATCGCGCTGCTGCTGGTGCTGGCCGCGCCCCTGGCACTTGGCGCCGACAATCCGCTGTCGGTGCCTGCCATTACCCTGTCCACCAATCCGGAAGGCCAGCAGGAATACTCGGTAAGCCTGCAGATCCTGCTGATCATGACGGCGCTGAGCTTCATTCCAGCGTTCGTCATGCTGATGACCAGCTTCACCCGAATCATCATCGTCTTCTCCATCCTGCGTCAGGCGCTGGGCCTGCAGCAGACGCCGTCGAACCAGATCCTCATCGGCCTGGCGCTGTTCCTGACGATGTTCATCATGGCGCCGGTGTTCGACCAGGTGAATCGCGAGGCCCTGCAGCCTTATCTCAACGAGCAGATGACGGCCCAGGATGCGATAACCAAGGCTGAAGTGCCGATCAAGAACTTCATGCTGGCGCAGACCCGTTCCAGCGACCTGGACCTGTTCATGCGCCTGTCCAAGCGCACCGACATTCCCAGCCCGGATGCGGCGCCGCTGACCATCCTGGTCCCGGCCTTTGTCACCTCCGAGCTGAAGACGGCGTTCCAGATCGGCTTCATGATCTTCATCCCCTTCCTGATCATCGACCTGGTGGTGGCCAGCGTGCTGATGGCGATGGGCATGATGATGCTCTCGCCGCTGATCATCTCCCTGCCGTTCAAGATCATGCTCTTCGTCCTGGTGGATGGCTGGGCCCTGATCATCGGTACGCTCGCCGGCAGCTTCGGCGGCGTCTAGGAGGCTTGCGATGACCCCGGAAGTTGCTGTCGACCTGTTCCGTGACGCGCTCTGGCTGACCTGCCTGATCGTCGGCATCCTGGTGGTGCCGAGCCTGGTGGTGGGCCTGATCGTCGCCATGTTCCAGGCGGCCACCCAGATCAACGAACAGACCCTGAGTTTCCTGCCGCGCCTGCTGGTGATGCTGCTCACCCTGATCTGGGCCGGCCCCTGGCTCACCCGCCAACTGATGGAGTACATCCAGACGCTCTATCAGAACATCCCGATGCTGATCGGCTGACCATGCTCGAACTCAGCGACGCGCAGATCGGTGGCTGGGTCGGCAGCTTCGTGCTGCCACTGTTCCGCATTGCCGCGCTGCTGATGACCATGCCGATCATCGGCACCCAGCTTGTGCCGACGCGGGTCCGCCTGTATCTCGCGTTGGCGATCTCCGTGGTGCTGGTGCCGACCCTTCCGCCCATGCCGCAGGTGGATGCGATCAACCTCGGCAACATCCTGCTGATCGGTGAGCAGATTCTGGTCGGCGCCTTGTTCGGTTTCGTGCTGCAGCTGTTCTTCCATGCCTTCGTGGTGGCGGGGCAGATCATCTCGATGCAGATGGGCCTGGGCTTCGCGTCCATGGTCGATCCCACCAACGGCGTTTCGGTGCCGGTGCTCGGCCAGTTCTACCTGATGCTGGTGACCCTGCTGTTCCTGGCCATGAACGGGCATCTGGTGGTGTTCGAGATCCTCGCTGAAAGCTTCGTCACCCTGCCGGTAGGTGGCGGGCTGTTGACCAACCATTACTGGGAAGTGGCCGGCAAGCTCGGCTGGGTGATGGGGGCGGGGTTGCTGCTGTCGCTGCCGGCGATCACCGCGCTGCTGGTGGTCAACCTGGCCTTCGGCGTCATGACCCGCGCCGCGCCGCAACTGAACATCTTCTCCATCGGTTTCCCGCTGACCCTGGCCCTTGGCCTGGTGATCGTCTGGATCGGCATGGCCGACGCCCTCGCCCAGTACCAGGTGCTGGCCAGCGATGCCCTGCAGCTCATGCGTGAGCTGGCGAGGGCGCGATGAATAACCTCTTACCCGTCCCGGCGGTTACCCGGGCCTACTGCTGAGGTGAGCCATGGCAGAGAGTGAGAGTGGGGCGGACAAGAGCGAAGAGCCCACAGGTAAACGGTTGCAGGAGGCCCGCGAGAAGGGCCAGATCGCCCGTTCGCGGGAGCTCAACACCCTTGCCGTGACCCTGGCAGGAGCTGGCGGCGTGCTGGCCACCGGCGGCGGCATGGCGGACATGCTGATGAAGCTGATGCAGTCCAACTTCGACCTGCCACGGGCGGTGCTGATGGACGAGCGCAGCATGGGACTGTTCCTGCTGGCCTCGGGCAAGATGGCGCTCGATGCGCTGCTGCCGCTGCTGATTACCCTGCTGGTGGTGTCGATTGTCGGCCCGATTTCCCTCGGCGGCTGGCTGTTCTCCACCGAAGCCCTGATGCCCAAGTTCAGCCGGATGAACCCCTTGTCCGGGCTCAAGCGGATGTTCTCGCTGCACGCTCTGGCGGAGCTGCTCAAGGCCTTGGCGAAGTTCGCATTGATCCTGCTGGTGGCGCTGGCGGTGCTCAACTCCGACCGTGACGACCTGTTGGCGATTGCCCATGAGCCACTGGACATGGCCATCCTGCATAGCGTCCAGGTGGTGGGTTGGAGTGCGGTCTGGCTGGCCTGTGGCTTGATCCTGATCGCCGCCGTGGACGTGCCTTTCCAGCTCTGGGACAACAAGCAGAAGCTGATGATGACCAAGCAGGAAGTGCGCGACGAGTACAAGGACTCCGAGGGCAAGCCCGAGGTCAAGTCGCGCATCCGCCGCCTGCAGCGGGAAATGGCCGAGCGCCGCATGATGGCCGCCGTGCCCCAGGCCGACGTGGTCATCACCAACCCGACCCACTTCGCCGTGGCGCT
This sequence comes from Pseudomonas sp. BN411, assembly GCF_029871235.1. GTDB lineage: Bacteria > Pseudomonadota > Gammaproteobacteria > Pseudomonadales > Pseudomonadaceae > Metapseudomonas. The sequence continues at coordinate 151,837 of NZ_SSOM01000070.1, read as the reverse complement.
GAAGTACGACGCCGAAAAGGGCGGCGCGCCGGTGCTGCTGGCCAAGGGTAACGACTTCACCGCGTTGAAGATCCGCGAGATCGCCCAGGACAACAAGGTGACGGTCATGGAGTCTCCGGCACTGGCGCGGGCGGTGTACTACTCCACCGAACTGGACCAGGAAATCCCCGCCGGCCTCTACCTGGCCGTGGCCCAGGTGCTGGCCTACGTCTACCAGCTCAAACAGTTCCGCGCCGGCCGTGGCAAACGCCCGGCACCGCTGAACGACCTGCCGATTCCGCCGGATTTGCGGCGCGACGAGTGATTCACCGCAGGGGCGATGCTTTTCTGTAGGGGCGAATTCATTCGCCAGGCAGGCCGCAGGTCTGCCCTATAGCCCCAACAGGGGCAGCTTCGCCGCCCTTGGCGAATGAATTCGCCCCTACATGGCCTTCCCGAATTAATCCTTTTCGATCAACCCCTTAACGAAGTTGGAAAGCTTCTTGCACAAGGGGGATCAGGACGCATCGACGCGTCAAAAGATTGGATGAGCGGAGCGGGGCTCCGTGAAAGGGGTAGGGGAGTAGCAGTGGATCGTACGCAACTGATCGGCAATGTCCGCAACAACCTGCTGGGCATCGGTCGCGGCAACCTCGGGGTGCCGCTGCTGGTGCTGGTGATGCTGGGCATGATGACCCTGCCCGTGCCGCCCTTCCTGCTGGACGTCTTCTTCACCTTCAACATCGCCCTGTCCATCGTCGTCCTGCTGGTGTGCGTGTACGCCATGCGTCCACTGGACTTCGCCGTCTTCCCGACCATCCTGCTGGTCGCCACCCTGCTGCGCCTGGCGCTGAACGTCGCCTCAACCCGTGTGGTGCTGCTCCACGGCCAGGACGGCCATGACGCCGCGGGCAAAGTGATCCAGGCCTTCGGCGACGTGGTGGTCGGTGGCAACTACGTGGTCGGTGCCGTGGTCTTCGCGATTTTGATGATCATCAACTTCGTGGTGGTCACCAAGGGTGCGGGCCGTATCTCCGAGGTGAGCGCGCGTTTCACCCTGGACGCCATGCCCGGCAAGCAGATGGCGATCGACGCCGACCTCAATGCCGGTCTGATCGATCAGGCCGAAGCCAAGAAGCGCCGCTCCGAGGTCTCCCAGGAGGCCGACTTCTACGGCTCCATGGACGGTGCCAGCAAATTCGTTCGTGGCGACGCCATCGCCGGCCTGCTGATCCTCTTCATCAACCTGCTCGGTGGCATGGCCATCGGCATGCTGCAGCACGGCCTGAGCTTCGGCGACGCCGGTCGCATCTACTCGCTGCTGACCATCGGTGACGGCCTGGTAGCGCAGATTCCCTCGCTGCTGCTGTCCACCGCGGCCGCGATCATGGTGACCCGCGTGTCTTCCTCCGAAGACATGGGTCAGCAGGTCAACCGCCAGATGTTCGCCTCGCCCAAGGCGCTGGCGGTATCCGCGACCATCCTAATCGCCATGGGCCTGGTGCCGGGCATGCCGCATGTTTCCTTTATCGGCCTGGGCCTCGTGGCCGCCGGTGGTGCCTACTGGATCTGGCACCGGCAGAAGCAGGTCAAGGAGCAGGCGGTGCAGGAGGAGCAGCGTCAGCAGGAATTGCTACCGGCCCAGCGTGCGCAGGAAACCAAGGAGCTTGGCTGGGACGATGTGACTCCGGTAGACCTCGTCGGCCTGGAAGTGGGATACCGGCTGATTCCGCTGGTGGATCGCAACCAGGGCGGCCAGTTGCTGGCGCGAATCAAGGGCGTGCGCAAGAAGCTGTCCCAGGAGATGGGCTTCCTGATGCCCTCGGTGCATATCCGCGACAACCTCGACCTGCTGCCCAACGCCTATCGCCTGACGCTGATGGGCGTCAGCGTGGCCGAGGCGGAGGTCTACCCGGACCGCGAACTGGCGATCAACCCCGGCCAGGTCTTTGGCACCCTCAACGGCGTCGCCGCCAAGGATCCGGCGTTCGGCCTGGAAGCGGTGTGGATCGACGCCAGCCAGCGCGACCAGGCGCAGTCCCTCGGTTACACAGTGGTGGATGCCAGCACCGTGGTCGCTACCCACCTCAACCAGGTACTGCACAAGCACGCCCATGAGCTGCTGGGCCACGAAGAAGTCCAGCAACTGATGCAGAACCTCGCCAAGAGTTCGCCGCGCCTGGCCGAAGAGCTGGTGCCCGGCATGGTGTCGCTGTCCACGCTGCTCAAGGTGCTCCAGGCGCTGCTGCAGGAGCAGGTGCCGGTACGCGACATCCGCACCATCGCCGAAGCCATCGCCAACGTGGCACCCAAGAGTCAAGATCCCGCCGCGCTGGTGGCGGCGGCTCGTGTCTCGCTGTCCCGTGCAATCGTGCAAAGCATTGTGGGACTAGAGCCGGAGCTGCCTGTGATCACTCTGGAACCCAGGTTGGAACAGATATTGCTGAATAGCCTGCAGAAGGCCGGACAAGGTTCGGAAGATGGCGTTCTCCTCGAACCCGGAATGGCCGAGAAGCTGCAACGTTCCCTGGTGGAAGCGGCGCAGCGCCAGGAAATGCTCGGCAAGCAGGCGATCCTGCTGGTGGCCGGGCCGATCCGGGCGATGATGTCGCGCTTCGCAAGGCTCGCCGTGCCAACCATGCACGTACTGGCCTACCAGGAAATACCGGACAACAAGCAGGTCACCATAGTCGCGACTGTGGGGCAGAACTAACCGAGGTCAAGGACCATGCAGGTCAAACGTTTCTTCGCCGCCGATATGCGTCAAGCCATGAAGTTGGTGCGTGATGAACTGGGCGCGGATGCCGCCATCATCGGTAATCGTCGGGTTGCCGGCGGTGTCGAGCTGACCGCGGCGCTGGACTACCCGCTGCCCGCGCCGGCCCCGAGCAAGCCGAACCCGGCCCTCGAAGCCGAACTGCGCAAGACCCAGGCGCGCATCGCCCAGGCCCAGGCCGAACTGACGACCCGTGCGATTGCCGATGCCGGCAAGGACCGTCAATTGTTCGCCGGCCAGCCGCTGACCGCCATCGAGCCGGAACTGCCGGAATCCGCCCTGGCCGCCGCCATCGAGCGCCCGCGCGCCGTGCCGCGTCCGGTGGAGCCGGTCAGCGCGCCGAAATCTGCCGGCGTGGACCAGGCTGCCCTGGACGCGATGCGTTTCGAGCTGAGCGGCCTGCGCGAACTGATCGAAGTGCAGCTGGGCTCCATCGCCTGGGGCCAGATGCAGAGCCGCCGTCCGCAGCAGGCCAGCCTCTGGCGCCGCCTGCAGCGCATGGGTCTGCCGGCCGAACTGGCGCGCGCCCTGCTGGACAAGGTGGCCAAGGTCAGCGATCCGCGCCAGGCCTGGCGCATGTTGCTGGCGCACCTCGCACACGCCATCCGCACCCCGCAGATCGAGCCGATGGAAGAGGGCGGTGTGATCGCCCTGGTCGGCCCGGCCGGCATGGGCAAGACCACCACCCTGGCCAAGCTGGCTGCCCGCTACGTGCTCAAGTACGGCGCGCAGAACGTCGCCCTGGTGAGCATGGACAGTTTCCGCATCGGCGCCCAGGAGCAGATCAAGACCCTTGGCCGCATTCTCAATGTGCCGGTGACCCTGGTCGATCCGGGCCAGTCCCTGACCCAGGCCGTGGCTCCCTTGACGCGCAAGCGCGTGGTGCTGATCGATACCGCTGGTCTGCCAACCAACGATCCGGCCCTGACCATGCAGCTCGAAGCGCTGGCCAGCCGGGCGATAAACGCGAAGAATTACCTGGTGATGGCGGCTACCAGCCAGAGCCAGGTGCTCAAGGCGGCCTATCACAGCTACAAGCGTTGCGGCCTGGTCGGTTGCATCATTACCAAGGCGGACGAAGCGGCCAGCCTGGGCGAGGTTTTGGGGCTGGCTATCGGCCAGCATCTCCCGGTAGCCTATCTGGCCGACGGCCCGCGAATTCCGGATGATCTGCAGGTTCCCCGCAGCCACCAGCTGGTGAGCCGCGCGGTCAGCCTTCAGGCTCCGGAAGACCCGAGTGAAGAAGCCATGGCCGACCTGTTCGCCGGGCTTTATCAGAATCCGGCGCGGCGCGCCGGTTGAAGAATGTGTAAGCCGCCCAGTGTGGCGGTGCTGGACAGCCAAATGGCCCAGTCGACCTAAGGCAAGGTATTTGAAATGGGTAGTATGCATCCCGTACAGGTGATCGCGGTGACCGGCGGCAAGGGTGGCGTCGGCAAGACCAACGTGTCGGTGAACCTCTCGCTGGCACTGGCCGATCTCGGCCGCCGCGTCATGTTGTTGGACGCCGACCTCGGTCTGGCCAACGTCGACGTTCTGCTCGGCCTCACCGCCAAGCGCACACTGGCTGATGTGATCAATGGCGAATGCGACCTGCGCGACGTGCTGTTGCAGGGACCGGGGGGCATCCGTATCGTCCCGGCCGCCTCCGGCACCCAGAGCATGGTGCAGCTTTCGCCCATGCAGCACGCCGGCCTGATCCAGGCATTCAGCGAAATCAGCGACAACCTCGACGTACTGGTGATCGACACCGCCGCCGGTATCGGCGATTCGGTGGTCAGCTTCGTCCGTGCGGCGCAGGAAGTGATTGTGGTGGTCTGCGACGAACCGACCTCCATCACCGACGCCTACGCGCTGATCAAGCTGCTCAACCGCGACTACGGCATGAGCCGCTTCCGCGTGCTGGCCAACATGGCCCATAGCCCGCAGGAAGGGCGCAACCTGTTCGCCAAATTGACCAAGGTCACCGACCGTTTCCTCGACGTCGCGCTGCAGTACGTGGGCGCCGTTCCGTACGACGAGTCGGTGCGCAAGGCCGTGCAGAAGCAACGCGCGGTCTATGAAGCCTTCCCGCGCTCGAAGTGCTCGCTGGCCTTCAAGGCCATCGCGCAGAAGGTCGACAGCTGGCCGCTGCCGGCCAATCCGCGAGGCCACCTGGAGTTCTTCGTCGAGCGGCTGGTCAAGCAGCCCTCCACGGAAAGCCCTGTATGACACCCGCCACTGGACTGCGTATGTACGGCAAGGCTCAGGCAAGGGATTCGCAGCATCAGTTGATCGAGCGCTATGCCCCCCTGGTCAAGCGCATCGCCTATCACCTGCTCGCGCGCCTGCCAGCCAGCGTACAGGTGGAAGACCTGATGCAGTCCGGGATGATCGGCTTGCTCGAAGCCTCGAAGAAATACGACGGCACCAAGGGCGCCAGCTTCGAAACCTACGCCGGTATCCGCATTCGCGGAGCCATGCTCGACGAGGTCCGCAAGGGCGATTGGGCACCGCGTTCGGTGCACCGCAATACCCGGATGGTGAGCGACGCCATTCGCACCATCGAGGCAAGAACAGGACGCGACGCTAAAGATCAGGAAGTTGCTGCCGAACTTGGATTGAGTCTCGAAGACTACTACGGCATCCTGAGCGACACCTTGGGCAGCCGCCTGTTCAGCTTCGACGACCTGTTGCAGGAAGGCGAGCACGGCGGTCTGCGCGAGGACGCCGGTGTCACCCAATTTTCACCTTCCCATGATTTGGAAGACGAACGCTTCCAGGCTGCGCTGGCCGATGCCATCGCGAACCTGCCGGAGCGTGAGCGCCTGGTGCTGGCGCTGTATTACGACGAAGAACTGAACTTGAAGGAAATCGGTGAAGTGCTGGGGGTCAGCGAATCGCGGGTCAGCCAGTTGCATAGCCAGTGCGCGGCACGTTTGCGCGCACGGCTCGGCGAATGGCGCGCGCGCTGAACGGCATACCGCTTTCAGATTTGAATGGCGCACCCGGCAAGAGGGGCGTTTGAGACTGTACGGAGGTCGACTTGGACAAGAACATGAAAATCCTCATCGTTGACGATTTCTCGACGATGAGACGCATCATCAAGAACCTCTTGCGCGACTTGGGTTTCACCAATACCGCTGAAGCCGACGACGGCACCACGGCCCTGCCGATGCTGCACAGCGGTAACTTCGATTTCCTCGTGACCGACTGGAACATGCCCGGCATGACCGGCATCGATCTGCTGCGCGCCGTGCGTGCCGACGAGCGTCTGAAGCACCTGCCGGTCCTGATGGTGACCGCCGAAGCCAAGCGTGACCAGATCATCGAAGCGGCCCAGGCCGGTGTGAACGGCTATGTGGTCAAGCCTTTCACCGCTCAGGTGCTGAAAGAAAAAATCGAGAAGATCTTCGAGCGGGTCAACGGCTGATGTCAGCCGCGAGGGCACCATGGACCAGAATGAACACCTGCTGGGAGACTTCGAGTCGACCCTGAAAGACCGTGCGCGGGAACTGGTGGAAAGCCTCGAGAAAGGCAACTTCACAGACGCCGTGCAACTCATCCACGAACTCAATCACGTCCGTGATCGCGGCCTCTACCAGGAAGTCGGCAAGCTCACCCGTGAGCTGCACAACGCCATCGTCAACTTCCAGATCGACCCGCATCTGCCCCACGCCCAGGAAATGTCGCAGATCGCCGACGCGACCGACCGCCTTTCCTACGTGGTGCACATGACCGAGAAGGCCGCCAACCGCACCATGGACTTGGTTGAGGAAAGCGCGCCGCTGCTCAACGGCCTGAGCGACGAAGCCCAGCAGCTGGGCGAGGAGTGGGGCCGCTTCATGCGCCGGGAAATCGGCGCGGACGGGTTCCGCGACCTGGCTCGCCGCATCGAGCAGTTCCTCGCCCGCAGCCAGCGCGATACCGACGCCCTGTCGAGCAAGCTGAATGACATCCTGCTGGCCCAGGACTACCAGGACCTCACCGGTCAGGTCATCAAGCGCGTGACCCAACTGGTCACCGAGGTGGAAAGCAACCTGGTCAAGCTGGTGATGATGGCCAGCCAGGTCGATCGCTACGCCGGCATCGAGCACGACCATGCCGCACTGCGCGCCGAGCTGGAACAACAAAAAAGTCCTTCCAGGGGTGAAGGTCCGCAGATCCATGCCGATATACGTGAAGACGTGGTGTCCGGACAGGACGACGTCGACGATCTGCTATCCAGCCTTGGCTTTTAGGGAGCGCTCATATGAGCTTCGACGCCGATGAAGAAATCCTCCAGGACTTCCTGGTAGAGGCCGGCGAGATTTTGGAGCAACTGTCCGAGCAGCTGGTCGAGCTGGAAAGCCGCCCGGACGACATGGACCTGCTCAACGCGATTTTCCGTGGTTTCCACACCGTGAAAGGTGGTGCCGGCTTCCTCCAGCTCAATGCCCTGGTGGAGTGCTGTCACATCGCCGAGAACGTCTTCGACATCCTGCGCAAGGGCGAACGCCGCGTGGATGCCGAGCTGATGGACGTGGTGCTGCAGGCCCTGGACACGGTCAATGAGATGTTCAGCGAAGTGCGCGAGCGCAGTGAACCGACGCCCGCCACTCCGGAGCTGCTGGCAGCCCTGTCGCGCCTGGCCGAGCCGGCCGGCGCCGAGCCTGCCCCCGTAGCTGCCGCTCCGGTGACCGCTGCGCCCGTCGAAGCACCGGCTCCCGTCGAAGCTACCGCCGATATCACCGACAGCGAGTTCGAGCAGTTGCTCGATGCGCTGGGTGACAGTGCTGGCAAGGCCGCCGAACCGGTCGCCGCTGCCACCGATGAAATCACCGACGACGAATTCGAAGCGCTGCTCGACCAGCTGCACGGCAAAGGCAAGTTCGTCGGTGCCGCTGAGCCGGAAGCCGTTGTCGCCGCCCACGCGTCCGCCTCGGCGCCGGCGCTGGCCACTGCCGGTGCGGGTGACGATATCTCCGATGACGAGTTCGAAGACCTGCTCGACCAGTTGCACGGCAAGGGCAAGTTCAACGGTGCCGTGGAAGCGACCGCCAGTGCTCCAACTGCGCCCGCAGCTCCCGCCGCCCCGGCCGTTCCCGCTGCCGGTGGCGAAAACATCACCGACGACGAATTTGAAGCACTGCTCGACCAGCTGCATGGCAAGGGCAAGTTCAACGGTGCCAGCGAGGAGCCTGTCCCTGCGCCTGCTGTGAGCCGTCCGGCACCCGCACCTGCACCCAAGCCGGCGCCCAAGGCGGAACCCGCCCCCGCGCCGCGCCAGGCTGCAGCGCCCGCTGCCGGTAACGGCGCGGCCGGTCCGGCCGTGGCCAGCGAGGCGGAAACCACCGTACGGGTGGATACCGCGCGCCTGGACGAGATCATGAACATGGTCGGCGAGCTGGTGCTGGTGCGTAACCGCCTGGTGCGCCTGGGTGCCAACAGCGGCGATGAATCCATGGCCAAGGCCGTGTCCAACCTGGACGTGGTCACCGCCGACCTGCAGACCGCGGTGATGAAGACGCGGATGCAGCCGATCAAGAAAGTCTTCGGTCGTTTCCCGCGCCTGGTCCGCGACCTGGCGCGCAACCTGAAGAAGGAAATCAACCTCGAACTGGTGGGCGAGGACACGGACCTCGACAAGAACCTGGTCGAGGCCCTGGCCGATCCGCTGGTGCACCTGGTGCGTAACGCCGTCGACCACGGCATCGAATCCCCGGATGAACGCGAGGCCGCCGGCAAGCCGCGTACTGGCCGCGTGGTGCTGTCCGCCGAGCAGGAAGGCGACCACATCCTCCTGATGATCACCGACGACGGCAAGGGCATGGATGCAGCCGTGCTGCGTGCCAAGGCGGTGGAGAAGGGCCTGCTGGACAAGGACGCCGCCGAGCGCCTGACCGAGCTGGAGTGCTACAACCTGATCTTCGCCCCGGGATTCTCGACCAAGACCGAGATTTCCGACGTGTCCGGCCGTGGCGTCGGCATGGACGTGGTGAAGACCAAGATCTCCCAGCTCAACGGCACGGTGAACGTGTACTCGCAGAAGGGCTCGGGTTCGAAGATCGTCATCAAGGTCCCGCTGACCCTGGCGATCATGCCGACCCTGATGGTGATGCTGGGCAACCAGGCCTTCGCCTTCCCGCTGGTCAACGTCAACGAGATCTTCCACCTCGACCTGTCCCGCACCAACGTGGTGGACGGCCAGGAAGTGGTGATCGTCCGCGACAAGGCACTGCCGCTGTTCTACCTCAAGCGCTGGCTGGTACGTGACGCAGCGGTGGAAGAGCAGGGCGAGGGCCATGTGGTGATCCTCTCCGTGGGCACCCAGCGCATCGGCTTCGTGGTCGATCAACTGGTGGGCCAGGAGGAGGTGGTGATCAAGCCGCTGGGCAAGATGCTCCAGGGCACGCCGGGCATGTCCGGCGCCACCATCACCGGCGATGGCCGAATCGCGCTGATCCTCGACGTGCCGAGCATGCTCAAGCATTACGCACGCCGTGGTTGATCTGGGGCGGCCAGGACTGGCCGCCCGCTAGGAGCTTTTTTCTTATGGCAGTCAAGGTTCTGGTGGTGGATGACTCCGGGTTCTTCCGCCGCCGTGTTTCGGAAATCCTTTCTTCCGACCCCAATATCCAGGTGGTGGGTACCGCTACCAACGGGCGCGAAGCCATTGACCAGGCGCTGGCGCTCAAGCCCGACGTCATCACCATGGACTACGAGATGCCGATGATGGACGGCATCACCGCAGTGCGGCACATCATGCAGCGCTGCCCGACGCCGGTCCTGATGTTCTCCTCGCTGACCCACGAAGGCGCCCGCGTCACCCTCGACGCCCTGGATGCCGGTGCGGTGGACTTCCTGCCGAAGAACTTCGAGGACATCTCGCGCACCCCCGAGAAGGTCAAGCAGCTGCTCTGCGAGAAGGTGCACAGCATCGCCCGCAGCAACCGCCGCTACAGCAGTTTCAGCGCGCCGGCGCACTCGGCCCATCCGAGTCCGGCTCCGGCCAGCAGCGCCCCGGCGCGTCCGGCCCATGTCCCGGCACAGCCGAGCCACGCCGCGCCAGCTGCCCCGGCCAGCTCCGCCGCCCCAAAGCGTAAGGCCTACCGGCTGGTCGCCATCGGCACCTCTACCGGCGGGCCGGTTGCCCTGCAACGCGTGCTTACCCAACTGCCGGCCAATTTCCCGGCGCCCCTGGTGCTGATCCAGCACATGCCGGCGGCCTTCACCAAGGCCTTCGCCGAGCGCCTGGACAAGCTCTGCCGGATTTCCGTCAAGGAAGCCGAGGATGGCGACGTGCTGCGCCCGGGCCTGGCCCTGTTGGCGCCCGGTGGCAAGCAGATGATGGTCGACGCCCGTGGTGTGGTCCGCATCCTGCCCGGTGACGAGCGCCTCAACTACAAGCCCTGCGTGGACATCACCTTCGGCTCGGCGGCCAAGTCCTACAATGACAAGGTCCTGGCCGTGGTGCTGACCGGCATGGGCGCCGATGGACGTGAAGGCGCGCGCCTGCTGAAGCAGGGCGGCAGCCAGGTCTGGGCCCAGGACGAAGCCAGCTGCGTGATCTACGGCATGCCCATGGCGGTGGTGAAGGCCAACCTGGCCGACGCCGTGTATGGCCTGGACGATATCGGTCGCCACCTGGTCGAGGCGTGCATGTGATGGAGAAACCCAGGTAATGGATGTACTGAGCCTCATCGGGGTAATCCTGGCCTTCGTCGCCATCATCGGCGGCAATTACCTCGAAGGCGGCCACGCCGCGGCCCTGCTCAATGGACCCGCGGCGCTCATCGTTCTGGGCGGCACCCTGGGCGCGGCATTCCTGCAGACGCCCATGAGCATCTTCAAGCGCGCCCTGGCCATCATTCGCTGGATTCTCTTCCCGCCCCAGGTGGACCTCGCCGGTGGCATCACCCGCGTGGTGAACTGGAGCATGACCGCGCGCAAGGAAGGCCTGCTGGGCCTGGAGCCCGTGGCTGACGGCGAGCCCGATCCCTTCGCTCGCAAAGGCCTGCAACTGCTGGTGGATGGCGCCGAGCCGGAGTCCATCCGCAGCATCCTCGAAGTCGACCTCTTCACCCAGGAAGGCCGCGACCTGCAGGCCGCCAAGGTATTCGAGAGCATGGGCGGCTACGCGCCTACCATCGGCATCATCGGCGCCGTCATGGGGCTGATCCACGTCATGGGCAATCTGGCCGATCCCAGTCAGCTCGGCGGCGGCATCGCCGTGGCCTTCGTCGCCACCATCTACGGCGTCGGCTTCGCCAACCTGCTGCTGCTGCCCATCGGTAACAAGCTCAAATCCATCGCCATACGCCAGTCGCGTTATCGCGAGATGCTGCTGGAGGGCATCCTGTCCATCGCCGAAGGCGAGAACCCGCGCTCCATCGAACTCAAGCTGCAAGGCTTCATGGATTGAGGAACGGAGCATGGCGCGCAGGCGGCATCAGGAAGAACACGAGAATCACGAACGCTGGCTGGTGTCCTACGCGGACTTCATCACCCTGCTGTTCGCCTTCTTCGTGGTGATGTACTCCATCTCCTCGATCAACGAAGGCAAGTACAAGATCCTTTCCGAAACCCTGGTGGGCGTGTTCAACCAGCCGGACCGTTCGATCAAGCCGATCCCCGTGGGCGAGGAGAAACCGCGCACCACCGAGCCGGACCGTTCCATGGTGGAGGAGAGCGAGCGCACCCAGACGTCGATCGACGATCCGGGCGCCGATCCGTTGCAGGAGATCGCCCAGAGCATGCGTGACGCCTTTGGCGAGCTGATCAATTCCGACCAGGTGAACGTGCGCGGCAATGAGCTCTGGGTGGAGATCGAAATGAACTCCAGCCTGCTGTTCCCCAGCGGCGATGCCATCCCCAATGACACCGCGTTCAGCCTGATCGAGAAGGTCGCCAGGATTCTGTCGCCCTACGACAACCCGGTGCATGTGGAAGGCTTCACCGACAACATGCCGATCGCCACTTCGCAGTTCCCATCCAACTGGGAGCTGTCCACGGCCCGGGCCGCCAGCATCGTGCGGATGCTAGCGATGGATGGTGTGGCACCAGGACGCCTGGCGGCAGTGGGCTACGGTGAATTCCAGCCGGTGGCGGACAATGCCACCGCCGAAGGACGTTCGCGCAACCGCCGTGTGGTGCTGGTGATTTCCCGCAACCTCGATGTGCGCCGCGCCGTGAGCGGTGTCGGCAGTGCCAATGCGAAACCGGATGCCGCGTTGAAGCGGGCTGGCACGCAACCTGCACCAGCAGCGCCAGCACAGGCCCCTGAAACGGGTGCCGTCAATTCCCCGTCGCCTGCCCCGTAGGGCCGGTGAAGAGTCTCGGTGCCAGCGCAGCCGGGAGGATGAAGAAGATGAGAGTCTGGGCAGTAGCCAACCAAAAAGGTGGAGTCGGCAAGACCACCACATCCATCGCCCTCGCGGGCCTGCTGGCCGATGCCGGCAAGCGTGTCGTGGTGGTGGACCTCGACCCCCACGGGTCGATGACCAGCTATTTCGGGCATGACCCGGACACGCTGGAACACAGCTGCTTCGACCTGTTCCTGCACCAGGGCGGCGTGCCCGATGGCCTGTCGCGCGAACTGCTGCTGCAGACCAGCCACGAACGCATTTCCCTGCTGCCTTCCAGCACTGCACTGGCCACCCTGGAACGTCAGTCGCCGGGGCAGAATGGCCTCGGCCTGGTGATCGCCAAGAGCCTGGCGCAGCTCTGGCAGCAGTTCGACCACGCCATCATCGACAGCCCGCCGCTGCTCGGTGTGCTGATGGTCAACGCCCTGGCGGCCAGCCAGCAGTTGGTGATCCCGGTACAGACCGAATTCCTCGCGGTGAAGGGCCTGGAGCGCATGGTCAGCACCCTCGCCATGGTCAACCGCTCGCGCAAGCAGGCACTGCCCTACACCATCGTGCCGACCCTGTTCGACCGCCGGACCCAGGCGTCGCTCAACACCCTCAAGGTGCTGCGCAACAACTACCCGGAGAACCTCTGGCAGGCCTATATCCCGGTGGACACCCGCCTGCGGGATGCCAGTCGCGCCGGCGTCACGCCGTCCCAGTACGATGCCAACAGCCGTGGCGTGATTGCCTACCGCGCCTTGCTCAAGCACCTGCTCAGCCAACAACTGGCTGCCCAGGTGGCCTGAGATGCCGTGTGTCATCGATCGCCGGGGCTCAAGTGAAGGGCGCCGCCTGCCGATAGGCTCTACAGATCAATCCCGTGGGTTCCCAACATGAGTCGTCCCGTCGCCACCGCCACCCGCCCGCAACTGGCCCTGCAGTCTTACCTGGATGCGCTGTTGCACGAGGCCTCGGTCGAGTTGGCCGAAAGCATCAGCCGGGACGAATTCGAAGCCGCGGTGCTGGAAGAGCAGGTTCGTGATGCTCGCCTGACCCGCGTACTGGCCGAGGCGCCTCTGCTGGCGCCCGCGCCGGTGGCGCTGGCCATCGAGCCGGAAGTGGAACCGCTGCTGGTGCTGGAGCCCGAACTCCTGGCGCCGGCGCCTGTCGTGGCCGAGCCCGAAGCGCTACCGGTGCAGGCGCGCGTCGAACCGCTGGTGGAACTTGCTGTTTCCAATGCATCCCAGGCCGATGTGCCGCTGCTCATTGCCGAGGGCCGGCCGGCCTGGGGCGAGGAGCCCTTCGAGTGCCTGCTGTTCGACGTCGCCGGCCTGACCCTGGCCGTGCCCCTGGTGTCCCTCGGGTCCATCTACGCCCTGGCTGGCCAGGAACTGACGCCGCTATTCGGCCAGCCGGACTGGTTCCTCGGCATACTGCCGTGCCAGGCGGGCAACCTGAAGGTGCTGGATACCGCGCGTTGGGTGATGCCCGAGCGCTATCGCGACGACTTCCGCGAGGGCCTGCAGTACGTCATTTCGGTACAGGGCTACGAGTGGGGCCTGGCGGTGCATCAGGTCAGTCGCTCCATCCGCCTGGACCCGAATGAAATCAAATGGCGCAGCCAGCGTAGCCAGAGACCCTGGCTGGCCGGTACCGTGATCGAACATATGTGCGCGCTGCTGGATGTCTCGGCCCTTGCCGAGCTGATCGCCAGCGGCGCCATCAAGCGCATGTCGCTGAATTGAGGGGAGAGGTCCTGCAGGCTGCGGGGCCCTGTGAATAAGACAGCGGGTCAACCCGCGAACGCCGCCCTGGGTGGCTCAAGAGAGGCTAGGGAACATGAAGAAATCGTCCGCTCAAGGTGCCGAAGATCCCATCCTGCAATGGGTGACTTTCCGCCTGGACAACGAAACCTACGGCATCAACGTGATGCAGGTGCAGGAAGTCCTGCGCTACACCGAAATCGCGCCGGTGCCGGGGGCGCCGAGCTACGTGCTCGGCATCATCAACCTGCGCGGCAACGTGGTGACCGTGATCGACACCCGCCAGCGCTTCGGCCTCGGCCCGGCTCCGGTGACCGATAACACCCGCATCGTCATCATCGAGGCGGACAAGCAGGTGGTAGGCATCCTGGTCGACAGCGTGGCCGAGGTGGTTTACCTGCGTCAGTCCGAGATCGAGACCGCGCCCAACGTCGGCAACGACGAGTCCGCCAAGTTCATCCAGGGCGTCTGCAACAAGAACGGCGAACTGCTGATCCTCGTCGAACTGGACAAGATGATGAGCGAGGAAGAGTGGTCCGAGCTGGAGAGCATCTGAGTTGATCTGGATTGCACTGCTCGCGTTTGCCCTCGCCCTGGCCTGTGTGGTTCTGGGCTGGACCTGCCACCGGCTGGCCCAGCGCCTGCGCCAGGAGGTCGAGGCGCAGGCCGCGCGCGATGCGGTGCGTGACCAGAAGTTCAAGGAGCTGACGCGTCGCCTGGAGGCCTACCTGGAAGGCACCGTGCGCATGGGCGAAGAGCTCCACGAACTGCGCCGCGTGGTTGCGCCCCTGCCGGACAAGCTGAGCCAGCTCGAACAACGCGACCCCAGCAACCTTTCCTTCTCCCAGGCCGCGCGTCTGGTGGGGCTCGGCGCCAGCGTCGACGACCTCACCCAATCTTGCGGCCTGACCAAGGCCGAAGCCGAACTGGTGAGCAAGCTGCACCAGGCCCGGAAAGATTACGACTGAGCCATCCCCGGACGCGTTGCGTTCGTCTCGTCCGGGCGCTCCATTCGCGGGGCGCCAATCTATCCCTGGATCACCCGCACCTCCATCGCCACGCCGCCGACGATCCTGCCGTTTTCCCGCTGCACCAGATCGACGGTGAAACGTGAGCCGCGCTTGGCATTGCCCGGAACCTGGACCCGCAATCCGACCCGAAGCGCTTCCGATGGTCGCAGGAGTACCGGCAGTCGCGTGTGCTCTCCGTGGGCGAAGGCGAGCTCCAGTGCCCCCGGAAATTGTTCGGCGAGACGTTCCGGCGCGTGGCTGGTGAGCATCGTCGCGGCGAAGGCCGTCCCGTTGTCCTGATGGCTGCAGGAGCAATCCAGCCGTGAGGCGTCCTGGTGCGGCGGTGCTACCGGCAGCACACGGGCACTGCCCCGGACTGAGGCTGGCAGCGCGCGTTTCTCCAGCAACAGTCCCGCCGCCAGTGCTTCGAGTCCCTTCGGCCGCACCAGCTCAAGCTGGACGGTGCGCGAGAGTCGCGGTCGCAGGTTGATCGCCAACAGGGGCAGTACGATCCAGGCGTTCGGTGCCAGGTCGACCACCGTCAGGTTCTTCTGCGCCAGGTTGTTCTGTTCCCAGACATGGCGCCCCGCCTGCGGGCGGTCGAAACGGGTGAAGACACTGGCCAGCAGGCAGGGATGGCTGCCGGTGGGGGGGATTGCCGAGCGCGGCAGGCGCGCCTTGAGGATGCGGCTTTCGCCGGGACCGAGGTCGAAGGCGGCGGCTGCCGTCACGGCGGGCAGGAAGTCGGACGGATAAGTGAACTGGCTGCCGGCGTATTGCTTGATGTTGAAGCTGACCACCAGGTGGCGCGCAGTGGCGGTGGCACTGCGATTGCGCACGCGTGCGTGGATCCAGTTGTCCTGGCCGTATTCCGGGTTCTGGTGCTCCAGTCCGTCGTCGTCCTGGTTGCGCACCCAGAGGTCGGGCGAGTCCCAGAAACGGCCGGGCCAATCATTGGCGCCAGGATCGGCTGCGTCATCGCGCAGCCAGAGATCGGGCAGCGGCGCTGGATCGGCAAAACCGTAGACGAAACGGTGAAAGGCGTCCACGCAGTCCGGCTGTCCGGTGCGCGCCAGGAGGTGGCATTCGATGTCTTCGCTGCGGACCGGGCGCGCGTGGCGAGCCTGGTAGAAGGCGCGCATCTGGTCGCGCAAGGCGGCTGCCCCGGTCAATGCGGCGATGCCTTTCCAGAGGCGTTCACCGGCGCCATAAGCGTCGAGGTGGGTAACCCTGACCCAAGGGTTGCGAGGGCAAAGAGCCAGGGCAGGGGCTGTGAAGTCGAGAGGCTGCACGCCCCCGGCGCCGTTGTCGTTGTAGACCGTCCAGGCTTCGTCGAACCAGGCGTCGGGCTGGCTTGCCGGCTTCAGGCCGCGTGCCCACCAGCTGTGGTACGCCTCGTGGCGCAGCGGACCGGTACCGCTGGTGGTGCCGCCGTCGTACTCCATGCCGCCCTGGTGGATGAAGGCGGTGAAGCGCCCGCCATGGACGTAGCGCCCGGAGCTGTTCTCGTTGTCCGCGAGGAATCCGGCAATGGAACTGGCCTGGGTGGCGACGTTCACCGCGCTGCTGGCGAGCTTCCAGGCCGTCACCGCCACGGCGCCGCCCGAGACTGGCAGCACGGTATTGACCGTGGCGCTCTGCAGGCTGTCGCTCGGGCGCAGTTCCAGCAATGGCGAGAAGGCCGTGCTGCGTGCCGGAAAGGCGATGCTCCAGTGATTGCTGCCGAGGGCGCTGACCGTACCGTTGCTGATGGGCGTGTGGGCGACTGGCGTGTTCAGGAGCTGCAGGTCGAGCAGCAGTTCGAATTGGTCGTAGATCAGGTTCGCCGGGACGAATGCTTCGAGGTAGCGTCCTGCGCCGAGGTCGGTGAAGCCGAAGTTGAACACCAGCCGGGGACCTGCGCTCCAGGTGATCTGCGGCGCGTAGGAACCCGCAGTCGATGCTTGCGGCATGCCGACCGTGTAGGTCAGGCGCAGGCTGTGGGTGCTGCCGGCCTCCAGCACGCGGGCGAGCACGCGCAGGCTGGCGTTGGCGCCGCCGCCGAAATCGTGTGCGGCCACGTCGGCGAGTGGAATGGGGGCGCCGTCCAGCCAAGCGCCTGTGGGCGTCTGGCGCAGGTCGAAGATGGGGCAGCCGGCATTGACGCCCAAGCGGAATTCGAAGGTGGCGTCGCCACTGGCCTGTTGAGTCGCCGCGACAAAAGTGAGCGCAGCCTCGATTCGGGCGATGTCCACCGGCACGGCCCAGAGCCCATCCACGAGGCGGGGCGGTGGCGCCAGGTCGAGGTTGGTGCCTGAGGTATCAGCCAGGGACGGCAGCAGGTGCAGCAGTCCGGCGAGGCCGGTGGCACATTCGCCGTCGCCAGGCACACAGGCGCTGCCATTGCGCTTGAGTATCGCGCGCCATCCATAGCCACGTGCGGCGAGCACGTCTGGCGCAGATTCACTGATGAAGATCGCGCGCTCACTGGCAGCGTCATGCTTCGCCTTTTGCCGGGCCAGGTCGAAGACGGGTTGTGCCGGTTTGCCGACATTACCGGGGATTTCGGTGGACAGGGTGATGAGGCCGGGTTCGATGTATCGGCCCAGGTGCAATTGGTCGAGTTGTGCCTGGACGGCCGCGACTGTGGTGCCGGCCGTCTGGTTGCTCAAAAGGCCCAGGCGGTAGCCGCGCGCCTTGAGGATCTGCAGGCAGTCGAGGGTGTCGGCGTAGCGCTGGCGCACGCCGCCCACGGTGGTGACCAGCGTGTCGCCCAGATCGAAGAAGATCGTGGTGGGGTAGGGGCCTGGCATATCGCCCTCCTGGCAATGATTCAGGCCGGCGTCTCAGGCATCGCGGCGATAGGTGATGCGGCAACCCGAGGCATCGGTGATGGTGAGGGTGTCGTGGTCCACCTGGTAGCTGTAGGCGACCACGGCGTCATTGGCGGTGGAGAGCGCGAGCCTGCCCGGTGCGTGGATGGCCCAGGTGCCGCCGTCCCACCAGGTGAAGGTGTCGGGAGGGGAGGCCTGCCCGAAATAGAGTCCGTTGGCCTGGAAGTGAAGGTGGCCCGCATAGCCTTTCGCAGCGGCGGCCTCCGTGCTCCTTCGCCATTGGCCTACCAGTCGCGTATCCAGCTCTGTCATTCGTGTGTCTCCGTAAAGGCTGGCGCGCCGGCCCAGGCCGGCGCGCCAGGTTTTCGCTACGCGTTACTTGGCGCGTGCCAGTGCGGCTGGCTTGGCTTTGCCCTTGAGCGCTTTTGCCAGGTCCTTGGTGGCGGCGCCGCCCGCGTCATCGATCAGTGAGACCAGCTTGTCGCGCTCGGCATCGCTCATCACAACGTCGTGCTCAAGCAGTGCCGCGGCAGCCTTGGCGTCGGGCTTGCGCTTGAGGAAGCGGCGCGCCAGTCGTTTGGCGGCGACGGCGGCAAAGTGGGGTCTCAGCACTGCCGAGTCGAGTGCCGCGTCCAGTGCCGCCAGGCCTTCGTCGAGGTGATCCCCACCCAGTGCGAGCACCAGGTGCAGGTCAGGCGTGGCGAGCACCTTGTGCGCGGCTTCTGCGTGGCGGGCGTCCACAGCAGCGGTGACCATCACGGTCGTGCTGCCGGCCGCATGGGCGACCATGCCGTCGATCTCCCAGTGCACTTCGACCCGGACGTCATGGATGCCCGGCACGCCGAAGAGTGCGCCTTCGGCTCCGCGCAGGAGCGTCATGGAGCCTTCCAGGCGCTCGCCGGATTGCAGTACGCGGAACGGACGGTCTTCGATGCAGTGCACCATGGTGCGGAAGCTGCGCACGCTGCCTGCCGGGTCTGCGACGCTGCCGCTGACGAAGTCGCTCTTCAGGCTCAGGGTCGCGGGTACCCGGACGGGTTGGTCCCCTCGATTGACCAGGGCCACGCCGACACGTACGGGGGCACCCAATGGCACTTCGCCGAGCAGCGGAGTGACCTCCACCGCCAGGCCGAAGACTTCGGCTTCGAGGTCGGTCGGGGTGATGCTCGGGGTGCTGGTGGACGCACTGCCGAAGGCCACTGAACCGGGACGCACGAATGGGTCGGGGTAGTGGCGCAGCTGCTTGAGGTTGTCCGGGTGGAAGGACCACTGGATGTTGCTGGGGAAGGGGGTGGCCGGTGTGCCGGCGCTGGCGATCACGTCGCTGGTGCACATGAAGCCGTGGTCGGCGAAGTTGTGATAGAGCCCCATGGCATGCCCCAGTTCATGCACCGCGGTGCGGAAGTATGGCGCCGCCGCTGTACCGAAACGCTGGCCGCTGACCGTGCCCCAGCCGGGGTCGATGATCCAGTGCGAGGCGATGCCGAGCCCTTCACGGGGCACATTGTTGGAGTCGGTGCCGCTGGCGTCGTACATGATCCCGCGCGGCGTGGAGTCGATGTTCTTCACCGCGAGGATGTGGTAGCGCCATTCGCTGTCGAGGTTCACCACCGCGCGGCGCGCCAGCATCGCAGCGTGCATCTCGGCGTCGGACCAGGAGTTGCCGGAGGGTTCGGCGACGTTGGTGTCGCTGAGGTTCACTGCGGTCTGCCAGCCGATTGCGTCCATCACCGTCGCCCAGGTGTGGCCGATGCCGCTATTGGTGGGCCGTTCGGAACCGGACACCGTGTCGATCTCGATGCTGCAGCGGCGGAAGTAGCTCGACAGCCAGCCCATGGTCAGGCGTCCGACCACCGTGTTGGCGGCGTTCTTCACGTCGCCCTCGGCGTAGTCGGATGGCGAGGGATAGCCGGCCGGCGCGGTCATTCGTGTCATCTGCGCGGTGAGGGTGGACTCCAGCACCCAGCTGTTCGGCGCGGTGAAGCGGTAGAGCTGGAAGCTGAGGCCGAAGCTGTTGCCGAGGTAGAAGTACTCCGGCAATGCGGTCACCCGGATGTAATAGCGGTAGCGCGAGCGCGCCAGGATCGGGATGCCCGATGCCGGATTGGGCCCGGCGAGGAGGATCGGCTTGAGCGGCAGGTCGTGGGTGGCCACCGGCTGCCCCTGGAGCACCGGGAAGGGCATAGGGATGGGGATCGGCAGGAAGATCACCGGTCGCTGGTAGAGGTCGCCGCTGGCGGTGCGCCCGTCGCTGTGGCTTTCCACGCGCAGGGTCCCGTCGTAGGACACCAGCGGGGCGCCGCTCGGCTTGTAGTTCAGCAGCCAGCAGCCGGCGCGCACGCTGCGGATAGGCGGAAGGGTGATGCGTCCCGGCACCGGTAGCGGCAGATTGGGATTGAGCGCGGTGGTGACGGGGGCGGGACCGTCTTCCTGGGTCGGCAGGATCAGGTCGGGCATGGGGGGGACGCTGTTTTGTTCTGGCAGGTTGGACACGTCGAACACTCCTATTCAACAAGGGGCGCACCCTGCCCGTGGAATCCAGCTTGCACGCGAGCGACTGCACATCCGGTACGGTGCCCTTGAATTTGTCTCCTTCGATGAGGTTGGGTCATGCACGGCGACAATCGCATGACGTCAAAAATTATGGGTCCGCAGTGGCTCCTGTAAAACACCGCTCATCGGCTGGAAGCCGCTTGGGACGCGGGTTCCAGCTATTTCGGAGTTGGCAGGAAGCGGGTTAGCGCGGAGTGTTCTTAGCCTGTCGTCGGGCCACATTGGATGCATCGGGTCGGGGCATGCGGACTGACCTAAGCTGAAATTCCGGGGCTTCTCTCCGGGGAGGTCCGGCGATGCGTCTACTTCCGATTCTGTTTTTCTGCCTGGTGTCGTATCTGCAAGCCCAGGAGGCCCCCATGGAAGTAGAGGGCGCAATGACGGTGAATGTGCTGCAGGCACGTTACCTGTATGAACGCGGGGCGATTTTTATCGATGTGCGACCCACGCGCGAATGGACCTGGGGCCACATCCACGGTGCCCTGCACCTCGACCTGCTCGATCGTTTCAACGACCTGGCCCAGCCGCAATGGCCGAGGCAGATGCCATTGGTGATCTATTGCGACAGCGAGGTCTGCCCCCACGGCGCCCACGCGGTGAAGATGGCCGTGAGTTGGGGTTACCGGCAGGTCTTCTACTTCCGCGAAGGCTATTTCGCCTGGCAGTTGCTGGATTTCCCGCAAGGCAAGGGCCTGGAGGGCGAGCGGCTGGTGTTCAGCCGGCCGGTCCAGTGAGTAGCGGCGGGGCGGGGGAGATGTCGCGCTCGGCGTCCGGGTCGAAGTCCGCGGGGCATTTGCCCTTGAGGTACCAGGCGAAGGCGATGATCTCCGCGATGGTGCGGTAAAGCGCCTCGGGAATGGCATCGCCCAGTTCCAGGCGCGCCAGCAGGCGCACCAGCTCGGCGTTTTCGTAGATGGGCACTTCGTACTCGCGGGCGATGGCGAGGATGGCTTCGGCCAGTTCGTCGTCACCCTTGGCGGTCAGGTTGGGGGCACTGGCACCGTCGTAGGAGAGGGCGATGGCCTGGCGGGGTTTCTTGCTCATGCGGTTTCGTCTACCCAGCGCTGCTCTAGTTGAGTTCTTTGTCCTCGTGGCGGCTTGCCCTGGTTGCAGGCCAGCTCGCCGACGGTCAGGCCGGCCGCCAGCAGGCGATCGCGCAGGTTCGGCAGTTCGCGATCGATCAGTCCGGCGGTGACGGCGCGCTCCGCCCAAAGCTGGCTGGACAGGCTGCCCTGGACCAGTTGCGCCTGGACCTGCAGCGGCCCCAGTGGCTCCAGGTCGAAGGCCAGTTCGATGCGCCAGAGGCTTTCCTTGCGCTCGCTCTTTTCCTGCTTTCCCTCCTGCTCCTGCTGCAGCTTGATCTGTAGCGGCACGATCTCCTGTTGATTGCGCATCGGCACTTCGAGCTGCCAGGTGGTCAGCAGGTTGCCTTCGGGCGTCACCTGGGTCTGGGCGAGGCTGGAGAGCTGATGGGTCTGCAGCCGGGAGACGGCGGCTGCGGCCAGCTTGAGCAGGGTTTCCAGGTCGCCTTCTTCTTCGGCCGTCTGCGCCAGGCGCGAGGGCAGTGGGAAGCTGAGTGCCTGCTGGCGTGCATTGGCCTGGCCGAGGGCGCCCAGGGCGCTACGGATGAAGGCCGGCAGGGCCTGGGCCATGGCGTTGCTGGTGCCGGTGGTGGGCAGACTGGTGGGCGTAGGCAGGGCGGGTAGCAGCTGGGCGATCAGGCGCAGCAGGTTGGCCTTGAAGTCCTGGGGCAGGGCGCTGGCCTGGCCCGCCAGCAGACGTGATTCCAGCAGCGCGCCGCTGTTTTCCAGGGCGGCGGCCAGGGCCTTGGGATCGCCGAGCTGGCGGATGTCGGGCAGGGCGCCGAGCAGCTTGTCCATGGCGGCGCGCAGGCTGTCCGGCAGGTTCTCGCGGCCGGTGGACTGCAATGCACCCATCAGGGCTTCGAGGGAGCCCTGGCGGTTCTGTTGTCCGGCCAGTTGCTGGGTGAGTTCGAGCTGGTCGAGCTGCGTCGCCAGGGGCAGGAATTGCAGCATCTGGCTGCCCTGCACCTGGGCGCTGAGCAGGCTGCCGATGGCCAGCGGGCGAGGGCTTTCGATGTTGAGCAGGCTCCCGGCCAGCGGGGTGTTGAGCACATTGACCAGCACCTTGTAGACCGCCGCCTGGGCCTTGCCCTGGGTGGCCAACTCGCTGGACACCACCTTGCCCTGAACCAGGGTTCCCACCGGCAACAGGTCGAGGTCGAGACTGCCAAGGGCGCGCTCGCCGCCCTTGAGGGCCATGACCAGGCGGGTATCGGACAGGGCGGTGATGTTGAGCAGGCTGCCCTGGACCAGCGGGCGCGGGCTGCTGGCTTCCAGGGTGGCCTGGCTACCGTTGCCCAGGGTCAGCTTGAGCAGGACCTGGAAGCTCTGCGCCGTTTCCTTCAGCGCAATGACTTCGGCGTCGGCGCTTTCCCCGGTAGAGAGCAGGCCGTCGAGCGGTTGCAGCAGCTTGAGCGCCATGTCCACGGGGTTCTGCGCGGGGCGGACGGCGGGTTGGGTCGGCGGGAGAGGACGCGTACCGCTGATTTCGGTCATAGAAGGGGTTACAACCTGTCGAAAAAGCTCGCTTCGGGGGTGGGGGTTGGCATGTATAATGCCGCCCCGTCCGGGCCGGCTGCGAGCCTTGGAGTTCCCCAGTATAGCGGCCGGCACCTCCCTGACTTGAATACATCCCGGGTACCCATGCCGTGACCAGTCCCTATCTCGAGACCGTGGCCCTCGCCTGCGAGCGGGACTGGCGTCTGCTGTTCGAGCGGCTGGACCTGCAATTGGCCCGGGGCGAGATGCTCCAGGTCGCCGGCCCCAATGGCAGCGGCAAGACCAGTCTGCTGCGCCTGCTCTGCGGCCTGATGCAGCCTACCGCCGGGGAAGTCCGCCTGAACGGCAAGCCGCTGGCCAGCCAGCGCAGCGAACTGGCGCGCAATCTCCTGTGGATTGGCCATGCCGCCGGCATCAAGGGATTGCTGACCCCGGAGGAAAACCTCCGCTGGCTCTGTGCCCTGCACCAGCCCGCCGAGCGCGACGCCATCTGGCGGGCGTTGGAGGCCGTGGGGCTGCGCGGTTTCGAAGATGTGCCCTGTCACACCCTGTCCGCCGGCCAGCAGCGTCGTGTTGCCCTGGCACGCCTGTACCTGGACGCGCCGCCCCTGTGGATTCTCGACGAACCCTTCACTGCCCTCGACAAGCAGGGCGTCGCCCAGCTCGAAGCGCATCTTGCGGCGCACTGCGAGCAGGGCGGTCTGGTGGTCTTCACCACCCACCACACCATGGGTCAGGTGCCCGCCGGTTATCGTGAACTTGACCTGGGGCAGCGCCGCGCATGAGTAACGTCTTCACCCTGCTGGTCGCCCGCGAAGCACGCCTGCTGGTACGCCGTCCGGCGGAATTGGCCAACCCGCTGGTGTTCTTCGCCATAGTGGTCGCATTGTTCCCGCTGGCCGTTGGTCCCGAGACCCAATTGTTGCAAAGCCTTTCTCCCGGTCTGGTCTGGGTGGCTGCCCTGTTGGCCGTGCTGCTCTCGCTGGACGGCCTTTTCCGCAGTGATTTCGAGGACGGTTCCCTCGAACAGTGGGTCGTTTCGCCGCACCCCCTGCCGCTTCTGGTCCTGGCCAAGGTGCTGGCACACTGGCTTTTTTCCGGATTGGCCCTCGTACTGCTGGCGCCGCTGCTGGCGCTGATGCTCGGTTTGCCTGCGCGTTGCCTGCCGGTGCTGCTGCTCTCGCTGCTGCTCGGTACCCCGGTGCTGAGCCTGCTGGGCGCCGTCGGCGCCGCACTGACCGTAGGGCTCAAGCGTGGTGGCCTGCTGCTGGCGCTGCTGATCCTGCCGCTGTACATCCCGGTGCTGATTCTCGGCAGCGGGGCGTTGCAGGCGGCCTTGCAAGGACTGCCGACCGTCGGCCACCTGTTGTGGCTGGCGAGTCTCACCGCCCTGGCGGTGACCCTGACACCCTTTGCCATTGCCGCCGGCCTGACCATCAGCGTCGGTGAATAAGAAATAGAGTTGCCTGACCATGAGAAAGCTGTCGATGTCCGAACAGGCTCAAGCGCCAAGCGGGTGGTCCCGATGAACTGGACCTGGTTCCATAAGCTTGGCTCACCGAAATGGTTCTACGAGATCAGCGGCCGCTGGCTGCCCTGGCTCGCCTGGGGGGCTGTGATCCTGATCGCTGTCGGCCTGGTCTGGGGCCTGGCCTTCGCGCCGCCGGACTACCAGCAGGGCAACAGCTTCCGCATCATCTATATCCACGTGCCTGCAGCCTTCCTCGCCCAGTCCTGCTACATCATGCTCGCCGTGTGCGGGGTGGTTGGCCTGGTCTGGAAGATGAAAATCGCCGACGTCGCCCTGCAGGCCGCCGCACCCATCGGTGCCTGGATGACCTTCGTGGCGCTGGTTACCGGCGCCATCTGGGGCAAGCCGACCTGGGGCGCCTGGTGGGTGTGGGATGCCCGACTGACGTCGATGCTCATCCTCCTTTTCCTGTACTTCGGTGTGATTGCCCTCGGCCAGGCGATCAGCAATCGTGACAGTGCCGCCAAGGCCTGTGCGGTGCTGGCCATCGTCGGCGTGATCAACATCCCGATCATCAAGTACTCGGTGGAGTGGTGGAACACCCTGCACCAGCCGGCCACCTTCAAGATCACCGAGAAACCGGCCATGCCCGCGGAAATGTGGGTGCCGCTGCTGATCATGGTGCTCGGCTTCTACTGCTTCTTCGGCGCCGTGACGCTGATGCGCATGCGCCTGGAAGTACTCAAGCGCGAGTCCCGCGCCAGCTGGGCCAAGGCTGAGATTCAGGCACAAGTGGGTAAGGTCTGATGAGTTTTTCTTCCTTCACCGATTTTCTCGCCATGGGCAACCATGGCCTGTATGTCTGGACCGCCTATGGCATCAGCCTGGTGGTTCTGGCCATCAACGTCGCCATGCCGCTGATCGCGCGGCGCCGTTACCTGCAAGACGAGGCGCGCCGTCTGCGCCGGGAGGAGTCGAAGTGAATCCGGTTCGCAAGAAGCGCCTGTACATCATCCTGGCCATCCTGGCCGGTGTGGGAGTCGCCGTGGCGCTGGCGCTGTCCGCGCTGCAGCAGAACATCAACCTGTTCTACACCCCCACCCAAATCGCCAACGGCGAAGCCCCCCAGGACACCCGCATCCGCGCCGGTGGCATGGTGGAAAAGGGCTCGGTGCAGCGCAGTGGTGACTCCCTGGACGTGCAATTCGTGGTGACCGACTTCGCCAAGAGCGTGACCATCCGCTATCACGGCATCCTTCCTGACCTGTTCCGTGAAGGGCAGGGTATCGTCGCCCTCGGCAAGCTGAATGGCGACGGCGTACTGGTGGCTGACGAAGTGCTGGCCAAGCACGACGAGAACTACATGCCGCCGGAAGTGACCAAGGCCCTCAAGGAAAGCGGCCAGCTCCCCAAGAAAGAGGGTTGATTCGATGATTCCCGAACTCGGCCACCTGGCCCTGATTCTTGCCTTGTGCATGGCTGTCGTGCAGGCGACCTTGCCGCTGATTGGCGCCTGGCGCGGTGATCGCCAGTGGATGAGCCTGGCCCAGCCGGCCGCCTGGGGGCAGTTCGCCTTCCTGGCCTTCGCCTTCGGCTGCCTGACCTACGCCTTCATGGCGGACGACTTCTCCGTCGCCTACGTGGCCAGCAACTCCAACAGTGCGCTGCCCTGGTACTACAAGTTCAGCGCCGTATGGGGTGCCCACGAGGGTTCGCTGCTGCTCTGGGCGCTGATCCTCGGCGGCTGGACCTTCGCTGTGTCGATCTTCTCCCGGCAGTTGCCGGAAGTGATGCTGGCCCGCGTGCTGGCCGTGATGGGCATGATCAGCATCGGCTTCCTGCTGTTCCTGATCATCACCTCCAACCCGTTCAACCGCCTGCTGCCGAACATGCCGGCCGACGGCAACGACCTCAACCCGCTGCTGCAGGACTTCGGCCTGATCGTTCACCCGCCGATGCTCTACATGGGTTACGTGGGCTTCTCGGTAGCCTTCGCCTTTGCCATCGCTGCACTGCTCGGCGGCCGCCTTGACGCTGCCTGGGCGCGCTGGTCGCGGCCGTGGACCATCATCGCCTGGGCCTTCCTCAGCGTCGGCATCGTGCTTGGCTCGTGGTGGGCCTACTACGAACTGGGCTGGGGCGGCTGGTGGTTCTGGGACCCGGTGGAAAACGCGTCCTTCATGCCCTGGCTGGTCGGCACCGCGCTGATCCACTCCCTGGCGGTGACCGAGAAGCGCGGCGTGTTCAAGAGCTGGACCGTGCTGCTGGCCATCGCGGCCTTCTCCCTGAGCCTGCTGGGTACCTTCCTGGTCCGTTCCGGCGTGCTGACGTCGGTGCACGCGTTCGCATCCGATCCGGAGCGCGGCGTGTTCATCCTGGCCTTCCTGCTGCTGGTGGTGGGCGGTTCCCTGGCGCTGTTCGCCGTGCGTGCGCCGGTGGTCAAGAGCCAGGTGGGCTTCGCCCTCTGGTCTCGCGAGACCCTGCTGCTGGTGAATAACCTGGTGCTGGTGGTGGCGGCCTCGATGATCCTGCTGGGCACCCTCTACCCGCTGGTGCTGGATGCCCTGTCCGGCGCCAAGCTGTCGGTCGGCCCGCCGTATTTCAACGCCCTGTTCCTGCCGCTGATGGCCGTGCTCATGCTGGCCCTGGCCGTTGGCGTGCTGGTGCGCTGGAAAGACACCCCGCTGAAGTGGCTGCTGGGCATGCTCGGCCCGGTCCTGATCGGCAGCCTGCTGCTCGGCGGGCTGGCCACCTTCCTCTTCGGCGACTTCCACTGGGCGGTGCTGGCCGTGGGCGCGCTGTCTGCCTGGGTGGTGCTGGCCGGTGTTCGCGACTTCATCGACAAGACCCGCCACAAGGGCATGCTCAAAGGTGCCGCTGGCATGACCCGCAGCTACTGGGGCATGCAGCTGGCCCACGCCGGTATCGCCGTCTGCGCCCTGGGCGTCGTGCTTTCCAGCCAGTACAGCGCCGAACGTGACCTGCGCCTGGCGCCGGGCGAGGCGGTGGAACTGGGGGGCTACCGCTTCCTCTTCGAAGGCGCGGAGCACCACGAAGGCCCGAACTTCACCTCCGACAAGGGCACGGTGATCGTCTTCGACGGTGACAAGCAGATTACCGTGCTGCATCCGGAAAAGCGCCTCTACACCGTGCAGCAATCGGTCATGACCGAGGCTGGCATCGAAGCCGGCTTCACCCGCGACCTCTACGTCGCCCTCGGCGAACCCTTGGGCGATGGCGCCTGGGCGGTGCGAGTGCATGTGAAACCTTTCGTCCGCTGGATCTGGCTGGGCGGCCTGCTGATGGGCCTTGGCGGCCTGCTGGCGGCCTTCGACCGGCGCTACCGGGTGAAGGTGAAGACCCGCGTCCGCGAGGCGCTGGGCATGGCTGGAGCCCAAGCATGAAGCGTCTGATCCTCGTCCTGCCCCTGGTGGGCTTCCTCGCCATCGCGGTGTTCCTATACCGCGGGCTGTTCCTCGATCCGGCCGAGCTGCCCTCGGCGCTGATCGACAAGCCGTTCCCGGCCTTCTCGCTGCCCAGCGTCACCGGCGAGCGCACCCTCACCGAGGCTGACCTCAAGGGCAAGCCGGCGCTGGTCAACGTCTGGGGCACCTGGTGCGTGTCCTGCCGCGTGGAGCACCCGGTGCTGAACAAGCTGTCGCAGATGGGCGTGACCATCTATGGCGTCAACTACAAGGACGACAACGCCGCCGCGCTGAAATGGCTGAAGGAGTTCCACAACCCCTATCAGCTGGATATCCGCGACGAGCAGGGCAGCCTCGGCTTGAACCTGGGGGTCTACGGCGCACCGGAGACCTTCCTGATCGACAAGGACGGCATCATTCGCCACAAGTTCGTCGGCGTGATCGACGACACCGTCTGGCGCGAGCAGCTGGCGCCGCTCTACCAATCCCTGGTGGATGAGGTCGGCAAATGAAGCGCCTGATCGCCGCCGCGCTGCTGGGCCTGACCCTGTCCGGCATTGCCCGGGCTGCCATCGATACCTACGAGTTCAAGGATGAGGCCGAGCGCGAGCGCTTCCGTGTCCTGACCGAGGAACTGCGCTGCCCGAAGTGCCAGAACCAGAACATCGCCGACTCGAACGCGCCCATTGCCACTGACCTGCGCCGGGAAATCTTCCGCATGCTGAAAGAGGGCAAGAGCAACGACGAGATCGTCGACTTCCTGGTGGCCCGCTATGGCGATTTCGTGCGCTACAAGCCGCCGGTCAACACCCACACGCTGCTGCTCTGGTACGGCCCCGCTGGCCTGCTGGTAGGCGGCCTGGTGGTGCTGGGCATTATCGTCGTGCGCCGTCGCCGGGTAGAGAACAGCCCGGCCCAGGTACTGCTTTCCGCCGATGAGCAGGCGCGCCTCGACGCCCTGCTGAATTCCGAGAACCAGGACAAGAAAGACTCATGATCGATTTCTGGCTCGCCGCCGGCCTGCTCCTGCTGGTCGCCCTGGCCTTCCTGCTGATTCCCGTGCTGCGCGGCCGCAAGGCCCAGACCGAGGAAGACCGCACCTCCCTCAACGTCGCCCTCTACCAGGAGCGCCTGGACGAACTGGAGTCCCAGCGCGCCGCCGGCACTCTCACCGCCGAGCAGTTCGATGCCGGCCGCGCCGAGGCTGCCCGTGAACTGCTGGCCGATACCGAGGGCGCCGACAATGGCCGTACCTCGCGACTGGGCAAGGCCCTGCCGCTGCTGGCCGCCACCATCGTGCCGGCGCTGGGTTTCGGCCTGTACCTGCACTGGGGCGCCAGCGACAAGGTGGAGCTGGCCCGCGAGCTGCGCGAGCAACCGCGCAGCATCGAAGAAATGACCTCGCGCCTCGAGCGTGTGGTCGAGGCGCAGCCAGAGTCCGCCGAAGGCTGGTACTTCCTTGGGCGTACTTACATGGCGCAGGATCGCGCTGCTGATGCCGCCCGCGCCTACGAGCAGGCGGTCAAGCGTGGCGGCCGCGAACCCGAGCTGCTGGGCCAGTGGGCACAGGCGCTGTACTTCGCCAGCCAGAAGAAGCTGACCCCAGAGGTCAAGGCGCTGACCGAGGAAGCGCTGAAGGCCGATCCCAACGAGATCACCAGCCTTGGTCTGCTGGGCATCGCCGGCTTCGAGGAAGGCCGCTACCAGGATGCGATCACCTACTGGGGACGCTTGATCACCCAGCTGCCGGCCGACGATCCGTCCCGTGGCGCCCTGCAGGGCGGGATCGACAAAGCGCGCGAAAAACTCAAGGAGAGCGGCGTGGCGGTTGAAGAACCGGCCACAGCCCCGGCGCCGACCGGTGCCCAGCTCAAGGTCCATGTCGATCTGGCGGCCTCCCTAAAGGACAAGGTGCAGCCCGGCGACAGCGTGTTCATCTTCGCCCGCGCCACCTCTGGCCCGCCCATGCCGCTGGCGGTCAAGCGCATGACCGTCGCCGACCTGCCGGTGGAAGTCAGCCTGAGCGATGCGGATGCCATGATGCCGCAGCTCAAGCTCTCCAACTTCCCGCAGGTGCAACTGGTCGCCCGGATCTCCCGTAGTGGCAATGCGACCGCAGGTGAATGGATAGGAAGCAGTTCGCCGCTGTCTACTGGTTCGTCGGATACCCAACGACTGACCATCGACAGCCCGGACAAGAAATGACCACCCACACTGCACTCCCGGCAGCGCCGAGCACCCGCTTCGGCCTGCCCCTGATCTGCCTCCTTCTCACCCTGGCCGGCTGCGCCGGTCAGGGGCCGTACCAGGAACCCGGCGAGCCCGACTGGGAACCTTCCCGGAAGCCGCCTGCGGTCCAGACCCCTCCGCCGCAGAATCGCCCGATGCCGCCGGCCGAGCCGCAACCGCCGAAGCAGGCTCCGCGCATGAAGGCCCACCCGCGATTCGCGCCGCCGCCGGGTGGCAATTGCTACTGGGACACGGGCCTCGGTGTCTATGTGCTCGAGGGCCAGCGCAATGTCTTCTACCGCGAGCGCGTCTACTACCGCTGGGACAACGGCTGGAGCTATTCCAACAGTCCCCAGGGGCCCTGGCAGCCTACCGATTCCAGCGGCGTTCCAGCCGGCCTGGGACGGCATTTCCGCTGATCCTTCCATGACGGGGCGGGCCTGCGGCCCGCTTCGCGAATGAATTCGCCCCCACAGGTTTTGTGCGCTCCTGCAGGTCGTTGCTTGCGGGACGCCCTCCACATCACCTGACTACTGCTGTTGCTCCACGAATTCACCTTCTGTAACGTGCTGGCATTCCGCTATCTCGGAGGTCACGGATGCTGCCCCGTTTCGCGTTTGCCGCTCTTGCGTTGCTGTTGTCCCAGTCCCTTGCCGCCCAGGTCTACCAATGGCGCGATGCCGATGGGAAGGTGCATTTCACCGACACGCCACCGCCGCAGAGCCACGCGGTGGAGAGCGATCATCAGCGGGTCGAGAGCCTGAACGCCGCACCGCTTGCGCAGCCCGAGGCCATCGCACAAGTGCCCGAGTTCAATACCAACCAGCTCCACGACAAGGGCACGCAGCAGTGCTCCGCCGCCATCGCACGCATGCCTACGCTGATCAACGACACGCAGAAGCTCGGTCGCGATGCGGTACGCAAGCAGAAGATCAGCCAGAACCAGCTCGACAACGCGATGTACAAGATGGACGACTTCTACAAGGGCCTGAAGCGTAACGAGCGCGAGTGCGTGAACGACTACGTGGCCAGCGAGAAGAGCCGGACGTCCATCGACTGCCTGGCCGACACGCCCGATGTGCTCGCTTTCGGTCAGTGCATGCAGTTTGCGGAGTGGACGGAGACGTTCCGATAAGTTGCCGGGGCGCATGAGCGCCCCGACGCGAGACTCACTGGTGGTCGGGGAGGGAGGTGCTGACGGCGTCTGTCCGGCTGCGCTTGCGGGCCAGGGCGACCAGCAAACGCATGACTCCATAGCCGGCGATGATCAGCAGCGGATAGGCCGCCATCAGCTCGGCCAGACTGTACTTCCACGCCAGTGGCCGCCCCACACCGAGCAACGCCGCGTAGAACCAGGACACTGCCGAAACCGTGCCCGCGAACAGCGTCAGGCTGCGTACAGCGGGCTGCAGAGCCAGCAGTGAGCCGGCGCGTGCCAGGGCGGGCAGTACGGCGCGATGCAGCAACATGCCATTGACGGTCAGCAGTGCAACGATCAGGACCTTGGCCTGCAGCTTGGGATTGAGCAGGTAGGTCCAGTCCTTCACGGACATGTCCAGCAGGATGATGGCGGCGCCCGTCACCCAGAGCACCAGCAGGGCCAGGGAAATGGTGCGTTGCAGGGATTCCAGGTGGGACGGCTGGCAATGTGCGGAGTCGTCACCTCGCAGCAGTTGCCTTGCCATGGCGAGGTCGCTGGTGACCACCAGGCCAACGGCCACGCAGCAGGCGATCAGGTGCATGTAGACGACCGCCAGGCGAACCAGTTCGAGGTTGGCCTCCTGCTTCAGCAGAGCAGTGACCAGGTGAAAGAATTCCATGCTTTGTCTCTTGTTCTATGAAATCGCCATCCCCGTCCCGCGTCTGGAGAAACGCGGGTTGCTGCGGTTCATAATCGAGAATCATTACCGCAGGGGCGGCGATGTTATTTGTAAATAATTATTAGAGTCAAATGAATATAGGATGACGATCGTTCCAACTTGTGCTTGCGGGGATGAGCGAGCGTTGGCCTGGGGAAGCGTCGGAAAAACTCCAGTGGATCAGGGATTCTGCGGATCGTGGCCAAGGGCCTGGATGAACAGCGAGAACAGCTCCGGTTGGGACGAGATGTCCAGCTTGGCGTAGAGATGGCGGCGATGGACCTTCACCGTTTCAGGTGATATGGCCAGCCGCTCGGCCATCGCCTTGGAGGAATAACCCCGCAGGATCAGCCGGGCGATCTCCAGTTCCCGCTCCGACAGTACCCCCGCGCCGAAATGACTCAGGGCGTCGCGCACCTGCGAGGCCATGTCGTTCTGGCGTGGTGATTGCGTCACCTGCATGCACTGCTGCCAGTGCTGCCCCATCAGCGCCAGTACCCAGCTCGACAGCAGTCCCAGCATCCCGCATTCCTCGGTGCCGAAGGGCCGGCGCATGCCCAACGACAGCGACAGGTTGCCCAGGCCCGGTAACTGGAGGATGAACTGCACTTCGTCCCCCAGCACATTGTCGTGGAAGTAGTTCAGGTAGTACTCGCTCTGGCGGAAGTGATCCGGGGCGATCTCTTCCAGGCGGTAGAAGCCGCTGGGCAGGCCTTCGCGGCAGGCCTGGTAGAAGGGATCGAGCAGGTAGAGGCCATCCAGGTAGATGGGCATGGACGCCGGGCCGGCCTGGGGCTCGGTGTCGTACTCCTCCAGCGGCTGTGGCGCGCCGCCGGTGGGGTAGAAGGTGGCCAGGGCATTGTCGAACGGCAGGCAATGGTGAAGCAGCAGGATCAGTTGCTTCCAGAAGCGGTCGCCGCCGATCTGCTCGATGGTGCGACCCAGGCTGGCGTGCAGGGCCGCTTCCCTGAACAGACTGTCCATCCGGTTCTCCGATTTCGTGGTGGGGCAGGGGGACACAAGCTTGGCTGATCCGGGGCGGCCATCGTCAAGTGGCGTACTCCAATAGGGTGATTGGCGCTGCGCGGCGCGCTGTCGAGAATCGCCCCACAACCACAGCGTCCCAATTCGGCGACACACGTCGCCGTTTCCTACTGCCTCAACTGCCAATAACAATCAGAGGATCAGGATATGACCGCGTCCACCCCGGAGAACGGGGTGCTCCAGCCCAGGCTGAGCACCACCGATGTCGTCGCCATCACGGTTTCCAGCGTTACCCCCGCCAGTTCGGTTTTCGTCATCGCCCCCTTCGCCATTCAGCAGGCCGGCAGTGGTGCGTTCCTGTCGTTCGTACTGGCTGCCGTGTTGGCCCTGATGTTCGCCTGGTGCTATGCGGAGCTGGGGCGTGCCCACAAGTCCGCCGGTGGCGAGTACGTCTATGCCAAGCGGGTATTCGGCGGTATGGCGGGCTATGCGACCTTCCTCATGGTGCTGGCGATGCTGCTGTTCATTCCGCCCGTGCTGGCTACCGGGGCGGCGACCTACCTGAACGTCGCCCTCGGAACCGAGCTCGACTCCCAACTCGTGGCCCTGGTGGTCGTGGCGGCCAGCTACCTGCTGGGCATCCTCAATATCAAGCTCAATGCCTGGGTCACCGGTGCCTGTTTGCTGCTGGAAGTAGCGGCTTTGCTGGTCATCGTCGCGCTGGGCTTCGGCAATGCCACGCAGCCCGCCAGCGTGCTGCTGCATCCGCAGGTCGTGGAGAACGGCGTGATGGGGGCCGCCCCGATGGCGCTGGTGCTGGGGGCCGTCGGCATGGCGCTGTTTTCCTACAACGGTTTCGGTGGTGCGGTGCTCATGGCCGAGGACATGAAGTGCGGCGGTCGTGGCGTACCCCGGGCAGTGTTCTGGTCATTGCTGCTGGTGGTGGCCATCGAGCTGATTCCGCTGACCGCCCTCCTCATCGGCGCACCTTCGCTCCAGGAGATGATCGCCAGCCCCGACCCCATCGGTTACCTGCTGTCGAGCCACGGTAACGAGACGCTGTCCCGACTGGTCAGCGCCGGCATTTTCCTCTCGGTGTTCAACGCCATCATCGCCATCGTCATCCAGATCGGCCGTGTGATCTTCAGCAGCGGCCGCGACGAGCTGTGGATGCCGGCCCTGAACCGGGCCTTCACCCGTATCCACCCTCGCTGGGAGTCGCCGTGGCTGGCCACACTGTTCCTGGCGGTCCCTTCGGCGCTTCTCAGCTTCAGTTCCAACCTGGCGGAAATGACGTCCTTCACCGTGCTGCTGATTCTCATGGTGTATCTGATCATCGCCCTCTGCGCGCTGTTCAGCCGCGCACTGCGGCGCGATGTGGAGCACAGCTACCGCATGCCGCTGTGGCCGGTACCGGCGCTGCTCGCGGTCATCGGAGCGGGCTATCTGCTGCTCAACCTCGTGCTGGAAGCCTCCATGCAGGACCTTTCGATCATCTTCGGGCTGCTGGCCGTATCGATCCTTCTTTACGGGACCTACGGCAAGCTCAGCCCGGCCTTCCAGAAACTCTAAGTCACAGGAGTCGCCATGCGCGCGCGTCAACTTGGTATCAGCATCGGTCTCGGTACGCCGGGAGAGTTCAACTCCATCACGGATGTTCCGGGCGTACGGGTCGGGCACAGCACGATCTGCGAGGAGCGCGAGGGAAAGCAGGTCCGCACCGGCGTGAC
This sequence comes from Pseudomonas sp. BN411, assembly GCF_029871235.1. Lineage (GTDB taxonomy): Bacteria > Pseudomonadota > Gammaproteobacteria > Pseudomonadales > Pseudomonadaceae > Metapseudomonas. The sequence goes on along the minus strand of NZ_SSOM01000070.1, from coordinate 117,352 downwards.
CGTGGTTCAGCCCCGGGACGGTTCTGCGTCCGAGCAGCCCTGCTTCGCCGGCTGTCACGTACTCAATGGAAATGGTGATGCCACCGGACTGGAATGGATTCGCGAGGCGGGCCTGTTGACCACGCCCGTCGCCATCACCAATACCCACAGCGTCGGCGTGGTGCGCGATGCACTGGTGGCCGCCGAACGGGACGCCGTCGGGGATTCCGTCTACTGGTGCATGCCGGTAGTGATGGAAACCTTTGATGGCCTGTTGAATGACATCTGGGGTCAGCATGTCGGTGCGGCCCAGGTGCAGGAGGCGCTGGCGGAAGCTCGTGCAGGCCAGGTGGCCGAAGGACCGGTCGGAGGCGGTACCGGCATGATCTGCCACGAATTCAAGGGCGGCATCGGCACCGCATCGCGGCGTCTGGCGGCGGAGCAGGGTGGCTGGACGGTGGGGGCCCTGGTCCAGGCCAACCACGGCGTGCGTCGTGAGCTGCGTGTGGATGGCTACCCGGTGGGGCGGCTGTTGCAGGGGATCGAATCGCCCTTCGCTGAACGCGACACGCCCGGCATGGGCTCCATCGTGGTGATCCTCGCCACCGATGCGCCCCTGTTGCCACACCAGTGCCAGCGCCTGGCCCAGCGAGCCTCCATCGGCATCGCCCGCACTGGCGGCGGTACGGAAGACGCCAGCGGCGACATCTTCCTGGCCTTCGCCACCGGCAACCGGGATCTGCCGCCGGCGGACTACGCTCGCAAGGATCTGCCCTTCAGCACGCCGCTCACCATGGTCAACAACGATCACATCTCGCCGTTGTTCGCGGCAGCGGCGGAAGCGGTGGAGGAAGCCATCATCAATGCGCTGCTGGCCGGGTATGAGATGACCTGTGCCGATGGCAGAAAGGTGCCGGCGATGACCGGGGATGTGCTGCTGGAGGCGTTGAAAAGCCTGGGATGGAAACCTGCCCGCTGATGCGGGCAGGTCAGGGGGGCGATTACTGCGTGGTGTAGACCTGATCGAAGATGCCACCGTCGTTGAAGTGGGTCTTCTGTACGTCGCGCCAGTTGCCGAAGGTCTTCTCCACGGAGAGGAATTCAACCTTGGGGAAGCGGTCGGCGTATTTGGCGAGGATTTCCGGGTTACGCGGGCGCAGGTAGTTGTTGGCGGCGATGGTCTGGCCCTCGTCGCTCCACAGGTACTTGAGGTAAGCCTCGGCGGCGGCGCGGGTGCCTTTCTTGTTCACCACCTTGTCGACCACAGTCACCGGCGGCTCGGCCTCGGCGGAAACGCTGGGGTAGACCACTTCGAAGCCGCCACGGCCGAATTCGCGGGCGATCATTTCGGCTTCGTTCTCGAAGGTCACCAGCACATCACCGATCTGGTTCTGGATGAAGGTGGTGGTCGCGGCGCGGCCACCGGTATCCAGCACCGGCGCTTGCTTGAACAGCTTGCCGACGAATTCCTTGGCCTTGTTCTCGTCTCCGCCGTTCTTCAGCACGTAGCCCCAGGCGGAGAGATAGGTGTAGCGGCCGTTACCGGAAGTCTTGGGGTTCGGCACCACCACCTGCACGCCGTCCTTGAGCAGGTCCGGCCAGTCCTTCAGGCCCTTGGGGTTGCCCTTGCGCACGATGAACACGGTGGCGGAGGTGAAGGGGGCGCTGTTGTTCGGCAGGCGGGTTGCCCAGTCCTGCGGCACCAGGCCGCCGTTGTCGGCCAGGGCGTTGATGTCGGTGGCCTGGTTCATGGTGATGACATCGGCGGGCAGGCCGTCGATCACCGCGCGGGCCTGTTTGCTGGAGCCGCCGTGGGACATCTGCAGGGTGATGTTCTCGCCTTTTTCCGCTTTCCAGTGTTTCTGGAAGGCAGCGTTGTAGTCCTTGTAGAAGTCGCGCATCACGTCGTAGGAGACGTTCAGCAGCGTGGGCGCGGCTTGGGCGGCGCTGGCCAGGGCGAGGCCGGCGGCGAGGAGGGAGGCGGAGAACAGTCGTTTCACAGGGCGTTCCTTCTGGGCAGTGTGAGTTGCCGACTATAACGGAATGGCATATGTCCTTTTAATACTGAAAATTCATTTGATTATTCCCATTTCGCTAACCCAGCTCTTGTAGGTTGTGGCTGAGCTATGCGAAGCCCAACACGCAAATGTTGGGCTTCGCTGCGCTCGCGGAACGCCGCCCGGCCGAACCTACAAAAGCAGACAGGTTCAGAACACGCGGCCCAGGTTGAGGTAGAGCGCGCGCTCCGCTTCGTCGTTCAGGCCGTAGCTGAAGTCCAGCGGCCCCAGGGGCGTATCGAAGCTGATGAAGACGCTGGCGGCATTGATGTAGCCGCTGTCGAAGCTGTCGTCGTTGTTCCAGGCGCGGCCACGTTCCAGGCTGCCGCCGAGGTACACCGGGAAGTCCAGCGGCAGGAACGAGCGCTGGGTCAGGCGGCGGTAGTAGATTGCCCGCGCCAGGCTGATGTTCTGGCCGCTGATGGAATCCTGGCGGAAGCCCGAGAGTTGGCGCGCTCCGCCCAGCAGGAAGCTCGAGGTGACCACCTCGGCATCATCGATGGTGCGCCCATAGCGACCGCCGAGGACAAAGGTGTCCGGCCCCGAACTCAGGGCCTTGTCCAGGCTCAGCTGCCACTGCCGGTAGCGTTCGTCCGAGCCGAGCCCCGGATCGTACTGGCGCAGTGTGAGGCCGATGTCCTCGCCCTCATGGGGGAAGTCGACGTTGTCCAGCGTGTCGAAGGAGTACTTCAGCTCGTAGTAGCCCTCGGAGAAGTCGAAGCTGGGCAGGTCGCGTTCGCCCACCCGCACGTCGGCCGAGCCCCAGGCCTGGCCGACGCCGAAGCGGATTTCGCCGTTGTTGGCGATCTGCCGGCCGAGATTGAGGCCATAGCCGTAGCGTTCCAGGCGGTATTCGGCGATTGGGTCGTTGTCGAGGATGGCCTCGATGTTCTGCGCTTCGCCGAACAGGTAGGGGGCGACGAAGTAACGTGAGCCGGCGTCCAGCGGCTGGTAGAACTCGCTGTAGAGCTCCTGGTGGTCGCCCAGTTGCAGGCGGGTCAGCCATTCGGCGCCCAGTTCGTTGATGCCGTTCTTGCGGTAGCTCGCGCCCAGGTTGAAGGCGCTGTCGCCGCGCATGTCGTCGGACAGGTTCAGGCCCAGGCGCAGGTAGTCGGTGCCGGCGCGCTTGCCTCGGGCGTTGATCACCAGGGCGTTGCCATCCATACGGCGGACCACGCGGTAATGCACCTGCTCGAAGTAGTCCAGGCCATAGAGGGTGCTCATGTCGCTCTGCAGGCGGTCCAGGTCCAGCGGTGCGCCCAGGGGTTGGCGGATGTAGCGGCGGATGACCGCGTCGCTGACCTTCGAGTCGTTCTCGATGAGGATGCTGCGGATCACCGGCGTGCGCTCACTGGGCAGACGCGCGCTGTCCAGGGCCAGGTCGCGGCTGCTGGACAGCGGGCGCAGTTCGGCCAGGCGAGGGGCGAGAATCTGCGCGGCGCGATAACCGGCATCGATCATCTCGCGGGAGTGGCCGAAGTCGGTGGCGCCGTAGCCGGCCAGGGGCGGCTGGATCAGCACGTCGGTGGGGTTGAGGGTGGCCAGTTGGGCCTCGGAATTGGTGCGGGTCATCAGGGTGACCGACTGGTTGAGCACATCGACCACTGTTGCCAGTTCCTTGCGCGAGCGCAGGGGCGTGCCGATGTCGACCACGATCACCCGATCGACACCCATCTCGCGGGCCACATCCACCGGGATGTTGTCCACCATGCCGCCGTCCACCAGCAGGCGGCCATTCACTTCCACCGGCGCGAACACGGCGGGAATCGACATGCTGGCGCGGATCGCCTGGGGCAGGTGGCCTTTGCGGAACACCACCTTTTCGCCAGTGGCGACGTCGGTGGCCACTGCGCGGAAGGGAATGGCCAGCTTGTCGAAGTCGCGGGTGTCGCTGGTGTGCACCAACAGGCTTTCCAGCAGCAGGGCGAGGTTCTGCCCCTGGATCACGCCCAGCGGCAGGCCGAGGCTGCCGTCGTCGCGAAAACTCAGGCGCTGCTTGACCAGGAAATCACGGTCGTCCTGTTTGCGGCGGAAGGGGACTTCCTGCCGTGGCGGGTTGTCGGAGAGCGCCTGCTGCCAGTCCATGTGGATGGCGATCTTCTCCAGTTCATCCACCTTGTAGCCCGCCGCGTAGAGCCCGCCGATCACCGCGCCCATGCTGGTGCCGGCAATGGCGTCGACCTTGATGCCCTGTTCCTCCAGCGCCTTGAGCACCCCGATATGGGCCAGGCCGCGCGCGGCACCGCCGGACAGCACCAGGCCGATGCGGGGTTCGGGTTGCGCGAAACAGAGGAGGGGGAGGAACAGCAGGCAAAGCAGAAGGCGGCGCATAACGCATCCCTGGTCAGGCGAAGATCCGAAGCCGGCTATTATAGGGCGCCCAACCTGTCGCCGAGCCCAACATGTCAGCCAGCAAGCCCGAAATCGTCATCACCTATTGCACCCAGTGCCAGTGGCTATTGCGTGCCGCCTGGCTGGCCCAGGAGCTGCTCAGCACCTTTAGCGACGACCTCGGCAAGGTGAGCCTGGAGCCAGGTACCGGCGGGGTGTTCCGCATCACCTGCAATGGCGTGCAGATCTGGGAGCGCAAGGCCGATGGCGGTTTCCCCGAGGCCAAGGTGCTCAAGCAGCGCGTCCGCGACCAGATCGATCCGGCGCGGGACCTGGGCCACAACGATCGCTCCTGATCCGTCGTCTTTTGCTACAGATCAACAGGCGAGCAGGGATCGAGGCATAGCCTGACGGCATTTCCATTCCCCAGAGGAAGTCCGTCATGAGCATCATCGTCACCGGTGCCGCCGGCTTCATCGGTAGCAACCTGGTCCAGGCCCTCAACCGCCGCGGCGAGACCGACATCATCGCCGTGGACGATCTGACCGAAGGCGACAAGTTCCGCAACCTCGCCGACGGCGAAATCGCCGATTACCTGGACAAGCGCGACCTGCTCCCGCTGCTGCGCGAAGGCCGCTTCGGACGGCCGCGCGCGGTGTTTCACCAGGGCGCCTGCTCCAGCACCATGGAGGGCGACGGGCGCTTCATGATGGACAACAACTACCGCTACAGCTGTGAGTTGCTGGACGCCTGCCTGGCCCAGGGCGTGCCCTTCATCTATGCGTCATCGGCGGCGGTCTATGGCGGCAACCGGGTGTTTCGCGAGGAGCGCGAGGCGGAACGCCCGCTGAACGTCTACGGCTACTCCAAATTTCTCTTCGACCAGCGCGTGCGTCGCCTCTTGCCCAGCGCGCGCAGCCAGGTGGTTGGGCTGCGCTACTTCAACGTCTACGGCCCGCGCGAGAGCCACAAGGCGCGCATGGCCTCGGTGGCGTTCCATTGCTTCCGGCAGTACCGCGCCGACGGCAAGGTCAGCCTGTTCGGGGGCTATGACGGCTACGCAGGCGGTGAACACCTTCGGGATTTCGTCTCGGTGGAGGACGTGGCGCGGGTCAACCTGCATTTTTTCGACCAGCCGCAGCGCTCTGGCATCTTCAACCTCGGCACGGGGCGCGCCCAGCCGTTCAACGATGTGGCGTGGAGCATGGTCAATGCCCTGCGCGCCCACGAAGGCCTGCCGCCGCTCAGCCTGCTGGCGATGCGCGAGCAAGGGCTGCTGTCCTACAGCGAGTTCCCCGATGCCCTGCGCGGCAAGTACCAGTGCTTCACCCAGGCTGATATCAGCCGTTTGCGCGAAGCCGGCTTCCGTCAGCCGATGCTGGATGTACAGCAGGGCGTGGAACGTTATTGCCACTGGCTGCTGGAACAGGAGTCGGGCGGGCGACTGCCGGAAATGGGCCAGGCTGCCTGAGCGTGTTTCGCGAAACGGGGCAGGGAGTGCGATTCCGATGAAGGCAGGCAGAGGGCGCCGCTCGCTTGCCCCGTTTCGCGATCCTCAGGCTGTTGCGGGCTTCGCCTCGACAGCCGCGCCTTTGCGCGCCGACAGGGCGATGGCGAAGATGATCAGTGCGCCGCCCGCCAGCATGCGCAGACCGGGTTGCTCGTCGAACAGCCACCAGGCGAAGGCGATGCCGTAGACCGGCTCCAGGGCGAAGATCACCGCCGTGGTGCGGGCCTTCAGCACCTTCAAACTGGCGACGAACAGGCTGTGGGCAAGGCCCGTGCAGAACACCCCGAGCAGGGCGATCCAGAACCAGTCCATGGGTTTCACTTCGTGCAGCAGCGGCCAACTGAACGGCGCCAGGCAGAGCACGATGGTGAGGTTCTGGCATAGCGCCGCCTTCACCGGGTCCAGGCCCTTCACGCTGACGCGGTTGAGCAGCGACAGGAGGGAAAACAGAAGGCCCGACAGGATGGCCGACAGCAGCCCCTGGGTGGCCTCGCTGCCCCAGTCGAAACTGGGCGTCACCAGCACCAGGCCGAAGCTGACCAGCCCGACGATCAGGATTTCCTGGGCGCGGATGCGCTCGCGGAACAGCAGGCCCTCCAGTAGCAGGGTGAAGGCCGGGAAGCTGGCGAAACCGAGGGTGGCGATGGCCACGCCAGCCACCTGCACCGCGTGGAAGAAGGTGATCCAGTGAGCCCCCAACAGCAGGCCGCCGAGGCCGAGCATGGCCAACTGGCGCAGGTTGGGGTTGGCGCTGCGGCCACGGGCGATGAGCTGGGCGAAGAGTGCCAGGGCGATGACCGCGAACAGCCCACGACCGAAGGTGATGATCATCGGCGCGGTATTGGCGAGCTTGCCGAAGATGCCCGAAAGCCCGAACAGCAGGGCGCCCAGGTGGATCGCCAGCAGCGCGTTGCGTTCCTTCATGCCAGGCGTGCCCCATTGGGCAGAGGCTTGTCGAAGCTGGCCAGCACTACCTTGTTCTCGTCGTCATGGACGCCGGTGACCAGCACTTCGGAGCGGATGCCGGCGATGCGCTTGGGGGCGAAGTTGCACACGCACAGCACTTGTCGGCCCACCAGGTCGTCGGCCTGGTAATGGGCGGTGATCTGTGCGCTGGAGGTTTTCACCCCGAGTTCACCCAGGTCCACTTCCAGCACGTAGGCCGGCTTGATTGCCTTGGCATTGGGGGCGGCGGAAAGGATGGTGCCGACGCGCAGTTCGACGCGCTCGAAGTCGCCCCATTCGATGGTGGACATAAGGTTCTCCCTGATAACGACCGCCACCAGTCTAGTGAGGACAAACCGCCTTGTCTGTCGCCAGGCTCGCGGGCTTTGTCGCGTTACTCGCGGCCCTTGCGCAGGGCGCGCGGGGTGATCCCGAACTCGCGGGAAAGCGCGGCGGTGAAGGCGCTCTGGGAGCTGTAGCCGACCTTTGCGGCGATCTCGCCCACGGCCAGGCGGCTTTCCAGGAGAAGCTGACGGCCGAGGTGCAAACGCCGGGCGCGCACGTAGTCCATGGGCGTCTGCCCGGTTTCGGCCAGGAAGCGGGCGTGGAAACGCGCCACCGAGAGGCCGCTGAGGCGCGCCAGGTCAGCCACCTGCAGGGGGCGGGCGGCGTGCTGGTCGATATGGGCGTCGAGCGCCGCGAGGGGCAGGGCGCCGTTGTCTTCTACCTGGGAGCCGGGGGCGGCCAGGCTGGCCAGCAACAGTCCGGCGGATTGCCCGGCAATCACCTCATCGGCCAGGGGACTGGCGGCGATCCAGCTCACCAACTGGCTTTGCGCCGGGTTCAGGTTCAGCGCGCCGGGGCGTTCCAGCAGGCGCCGGCCGGCGTCGAAATGTCGGCCAAGGGTGAGTCGCAACCAGTCGTCGTCAGGTACGTCCACCACCAGGCAGAGGCTTCCGCCGGGACTGCCGCAGGCGTGCTGCGCTTCAGGCGGCACCACTGCCAGGGTCTGACGCTGTACCAGCGCGCCACGGCCATCCACCTCGAAGTCCAGGCTGCCGCTCAGGCCGAACACCAACTGGGCGTGGCTGTGGCTGTGGACCAGCAGGTCGTGGTTGTACTGGCGCAGGGACAGGATCGAATGCATGGCGCTCACCTCGGGGCAGGGGGCCATTCTACTCCCAGCGACACGCCGTGGGCTGTCACAGGCCTGCAACCTCGCGTTCATTCTCGATTCACCCCAAGGGCTCACCATCGGATAAACCCCGCCGGAGGTCGCCCATGAGCAGCGTCGAACGCCTGGAACCCGTCACCAAGACCAAGCCCCGCAAGCAGCGCGTGCGTACCCTGTGGATTTCCGACGTCCACCTGGGCACCCGCGACTGCCAGGCTGAGCACCTGGCGCGTTTCCTCAAGCAGTACCATGCCGACCGCATCTACCTGGTGGGCGACATCATCGATGGCTGGAAGCTTCGCGGCGGCATTTACTGGCCGCAGGCGCACACCAATGTGATCCGTCGCCTGCTGACCATGAGCAAGCGCGGCACCGAGGTGATCTACGTCACCGGCAACCACGACGAGTTCCTGCGCCGCTACTCGGCGCTGATGCTGGGCAACATCCAACTGGTGGACGAGGCGGTCCACGAGACGGCGGATGGCCGCCGCATGCTGGTCATCCACGGCGACCAGTTCGACGTGATCACCCGCTACCACAAGTGGCTGGCCTTCCTCGGCGACTCCGCCTACGAATTCACCCTGACCCTCAATCGCTGGCTCAACCACTGGCGTGAGCGTTGGGGCTACGGCTACTGGTCGCTGTCGGCTTATCTCAAGCACAAGGTGAAGAGCGCGGTGAACTTCATCAGCGACTTCGAGGAGGCCATCGCCCACGAATGCGTCAAGCGCGGCCTCGATGGCGTGGTCTGCGGCCACATCCACCACGCGGAAATCCGCAAGGTGGGCGGCGTGGAATACCTCAATTGCGGCGACTGGGTGGAATCCTGCACGGCCCTGATCGAGCACTGGGATGGCAGCATCGAGCTCTATCGCCTGGCCGATGCCCAGGCGCGCGAGCTGGAAGCCCGGGCCGTGGAGCTGGTCGAGCCGGCGGCATGAGGATACTGATCGTCAGCGATGCCTGGTCGCCCCAGGTAAACGGCGTGGTCACCAGCCTGCAGGCACTGATGACCGAACTCGAGGCCCTGGGTCACCAGGTCATGCTGCTGTCGCCCCAGGGCTTCCGCTGCCGGCCTTGCCCAAGCTACCCGGAAATACCGCTGGCCTGGAACCTGTGGCGGGTCGGTCCGATGATCGAGTCGTTCCAGCCGGACTGCGTCCACCTGGCGACCGAAGGTCCGCTCGGTTGGGCCGCGCGGCGCTGGCTGGTGAAGCGCGGGCTGGCCTTCTCCAGCGCCATTCACACCCGTTTCCCCGAATACATCCATGGCCGCTGGCCCTGGGTGCCCCTGTCCTGGGGCTATGCCTTCCTGCGCCTGTTCCACCGCCCCAGCCAGGCGGTGCTGGTGACCACCGAGCGCATGCGCGAGACCTTCGCCAGCCACGGACTGGTCTGGCTCAACCTGTGGCGCAAGGGGGTGGACACGGCGCTGTTCCGCCCGCTGGCGCTGCCAAGGCCGGAGCGGCCGGTGTTCCTCTGTGTCGGCCGCCTGGCCACCGAGAAGAACCTGGAAGCCTTCCTCGGCCTGGACTTGCCGGGGGATAAGTGGGTGGTGGGCGATGGTCCGCTTCGTGCCGAGCTGGAGGCACGCTATCCCGCTGCGCAGTTCTTCGGCTATCGCCAGGGCGAGGAACTGGCGCGCTTCTACGCCCAGGCCAGCGTGCTGGTGTTCCCCTCGCTGACCGATACCTACGGCCTGGTGATGCTAGAGGCCCTGGCCTGCGGTACGCCGGTGGCGGCCTTCCCCGTGGCCGGACCGCTGGATGTGCTGGAGCTGGGCGTCACCGGTTGCCTGGACGAGGACCTGCAGCGTGCCTGCCTGGCAGCGCTGGAACTGGACCGTGAGCGTTGTGCGGAGCGGGCAGGGCGGTTGTCCTGGCGGGCTTCGGCGCTGGAATTCCTGGCGTGCCAGCCGTTGCTGGATGGGGAGCCCTGCATAGCACTTGCTCCGGGGTGGGAACAATCTTGTGGGGGCGAATTCATTCGCTGAGGACTGCGCAGCGGTCCTAACCCCTTTGGGGCGGGTCTTCGACCCGTTTAGCGAATGAATTCGCCCCCACAGAAATCTGGTGCTTTGCCAGGATCAGGGAATGATCTTGTCCCGCAGCTTCTCGGCGGCCTGTTGCAGCGCCTGGATGACCTTGGTCTTGTCGTAGTTCTGGATGCTGTTGGTATCCAGGTACATGGAGAAACCGGGCAGTTCGTGCTCGACGTAGCTGGAGGCGGCGCCCAGGTCGCGGCGGAAGTCCACCACCTGGTAAATCTGTACCGGCCGGCTGAAACCCTTGACGTTTATCTGGCCCTTGTCGCGGCACATGATCACGTCCTTCACCAGCGAATAGGTCTCGTGGGAGATGAGGATTTCGCCGGCGTCCGAAGCGCTTTCCAGGCGGCTGGCCAGGTTCACTTCGCGGCCGATGATGGTGTAGTCCATGCGCGTGTCCGCGCCGAAGTTGCCCACGGTGCAGTAGCCGGTGTTGATGCCCATGCGGATTTCCAGGGGCTTGGTGATGCCTTGGGCGCGCCATTGCTGGCGCAGCACCTTCATGTGCTTACGCATGGCCACCGCCATGGACACGGCAGCCACTGCGTCCTTCTTGGCGCCCTGGGTGGCGGGATCGCCGAAGAACACCATCACGCTGTCGCCAACGAATTTGTCGATGGTGCCGCCGTATTTCAGGGCGATCTTCGACATGTCGTTGAGGTAGTTGTTGAGCAGGTCCGTCAGGGCTTCGGCTTCCAGTTCCTCGGACAGCTCGGTAAAGCCCTTGATGTCGGAGAAGAACACGCTGAGCTTCTTGCGCTGGGTTTCCAGGCGCACGCTCTTCTTGCCGCTGAAGATCATTTCCCAGACCTGGGGCGACAGATATTTGGCGAGGTTGCGGGCCAGCCGGGCGGCCTTTTCCTGCTCGCGCTTGATCTCGCTGCGGGCCTGGGCCAGACGCAGGCCCTGCTGATGCACGAAGAAGGCGGTAATGCAGATGTAGAAGGTAGTGAAGAGCACGCTGACGATGGCCACCAGCGCCGGCGTGCCCGCCTTGAATGCGGGCTGCAGGGCGAGGCCGACGGCGGCCATGCTGATCAGCGCACCGCCCAGTACCAGCGTCATCTGGCGCAGGCCGCCGAGGATCATGGCGCTGAAGCACATGGTTAGCACCACCATCAGCGTGGGGACCACCGAGAATCCCAGGAGGACGACGGAGGCGCCGGCATGGAAGGTGTCCACGCCGAGGAGGATGCGGTCGGTGCGCTGTCCGGGGAAGCGCAGGCTCAGGTGGTGGGCCAGATGTGGATAGAGCAGGGCGTAGGGGACCATCCAGAGGATGTCGAAGCCAAAATGCTGGACGTAGGTGCCGGCGGCGATGCTGGCGGCGACGGCCATATAGGCCAGCACGCGGGAGTAGTACTCACGCAGCACGGGCGTCGCGGTGGAAGGGTCGAGCAAGGTGGGCTTCATGGCTTGGATCTGTCCCTGGTGCTTTCTTGACGCCGGGTTGCAGCGTTGGGGAAACGCTGCAAGTCCTGGGCCATGACTTCGGCTGGTGCGGGATCATAACCAAGCGAGGGACGGGCGGCCAGACTGGCGCCAGTCCCTTCGTTCTCAGAACCTGTTCACGGCCTTGCGAGCCGGCTTTTAACGCAGCAGGGCCGGCGCGCAGCTGATCGTGAGCAGGTTGTCAGAAGCGGATGCGACCGGTGAAGGCGTCCTTCAGCATCACCCAGTCGCCCATGAAGCTGTAGAGCGGATACTTGAAGGTGGCCGGCTTGTTCTTCTCAAAGACGAAGTGCCCGACCCAGGCGAAGCCGTAGCCGGCGAAGGGGATGGCCAGCAGCCACAGCCACTGCTGGGTCGCCAGGGTGTAGCCGAGGATGCAGAGCACCAGCAGGCTGCCCACGTAGTGGAGGCGGCGGCAGGTGTCGTTGCTGTGCTCCTGCAGATAGTAGGGGTAGAACTCGGCGAAGCTTTGGAAGCGTTGGACGGACTCGGCGGGCATGGTGGTGGCTCCAGGTTCTTGTTGTCTGGAGCAGTTTAGGACGGGTGTCTCCGGGGGCCAGTGACAATGGGCGCCACTTTAGTATCCTTGCCGGCACGTCGCCCTGCCGGCGGCGGCCTTGAACTTCAGAACAAGAAGGCGCCATGAGCGAACGCACGACTTCTTCGAGCTGGGCCCTGGGAATCGTCCAGGCACTGGAAATGGGTGGAGTGGACTGCCGCAACCTGTTTCCCGAACTCGGCCTCGACTACCAGGCACTGAACGATCCCGATGCCCGTTTCCCCCAGGACGGCATGACCCGTCTCTGGGTCCGCGCGGTCGAGCTGTCCGGTAATCCCGCCATCGGCCTCAACATGGCCAAGGTGGTGCGCCCGGCATCCTTCCATGTGGTGGGTTACGCGCTGATGTCCAGCCGGACCCTCAAGGAGGGCTTCGCCCGGTTGGTGCGCTACCAGCGGATCATCGCCGAAGGGGCTGACCTCAGTTTCTGCGGCACCGCCGAAGGTTATGAACTGCGCCTGTCCATCCACGGCGACCGCCTGCCACCGGCGCGGCAGAGCGTGGAGGCATCCATGGCTTATTGCCTGGCATTCTGCCGCTGGATGACCGGGCGGCCGATCAACCCGCTGGAGATACGCTTCCAGGGGCCGGCGCCGGCAGATCTGGAGCCTTATCGCCAGGTGTTCCAGGCACCGCTGCGCTTCAACGCCGAGCACTGCGCCCTGCTGTTCAGCCGTGCCGACATGGATACGCCGCTGCCCACCGCCAATGAATCCCTGGCCCAGTTGCATGACCGTTTCGCCGGTGACTACCTGGCGCGCTTCTCCGGCACCCGCGTCACCCACCAGGTGCGGCAGGTGCTCTGCCGCCTGCTGCCCCAGGGCGAGCCCAAGCGCGAAGTGGTGGCGAGCCTGATGCATCTGTCGCAGCGCACCTTGCAGCGCCGCTTGCAGGAGGAGGGAGTCAGCTTCCAGCAGTTGCTGGACGACACCCGCCGCGAGCTGGCCGAGCAGTATCTGGCGCAACCCAACCTGACCCTGCTGGAAACTGCCTATCTGTTGGGGTTCGCCGATCCGAGCAACTTCTTCCGTGCCTTCCGTCGCTGGTTCGACAGCACCCCGGGCGAGTACCGCGCGCGGCTGGAAGAGGTCTGATTCGCTCCCGCTGTGGGCGAGTAGCGGCCCCGTAGGTTGGTCCGAGTCTACGAGGCCCAACGTGGCCAGTTACAGGCGCTGAATCGTTGGGTTTCGCTGCGCTCTGGCGGAACGCCGCCCGCACCAACCTACAAAAGCCGGTGGGAGCGAATGGAATCGCTCCCACAGTTGAGCGTCCCGCGCAGCGGGCCTCAATGCCGCCAGAAATAGGGCGTCATCAGCACCAGCACGGTGAGAATCTCCAGGCGGCCCAGCAGCATGCCCAGGGTCAGCAGCCATTTGGCGGCGTCTGGCAGGCTGGAGAAGTTGCCGGCCGGGCCGATGATCTCGCCCAGGCCCGGGCCGACACCCGAAACGGTCGCGGCCGCGCCAGTCAGAGCGGTTATCCAGTCCAGCCCCAGCAGCGACAGGCCCAGGGCGATGGCGCAGATGATGATGGTGAAGAAGAACGAGAAGGTCAGGATCGAGCGGACGATATCGTCGTCCAGACGATGGCCGTTGTAGACCTGCTTGATCACCGCACGCGGGTGCACCAGCTGCTGGAGGTTAGCCTTGAGCAGGATGTAGGCCACCTGGAAACGGAAGATCTTGATGCCTCCGGCAGTGGAGCCGGAGCAGCCGCCTACGAAGCCCAGGTAGAAGAACAGCATCAGCGAGAAGTTGCCCCAGAGGCTGTAATCGCCCAGGGCGAAACCGGTGGTGGTAAGCACCGAGGTGGTGTTCACCGCCACGTGGCGAAGCGCGTCCAGCCAGTGCAGTTTGGTCGTCATCCAGTACCAGGTGCCGAGCACCAGCCAGATGACCACTAGCAGCACGAGGAAACCTTGAACCTGCTCATCCTTGAACAGTGCCATGCGATGGCCACGCAGCACCGACACATAGAGCATGAACGGCAGGCTGCCGAGGATCATCACCACCACGGCCACCCAGTGCACCGCCGGCAGGTCCCACTTGGCCAGGGATTGGTCGGAGGTGGAGAAACCGCCTGTGGAGATGGCTGACATGGCGTGGTTGACCGCATCGAACAGCCCCATGCCCGCCCCCCAGAAGGCCAGGCTGCCAAGCACGGTGAAACCCACATAGATGGCGACGATGTACTTGGCCACCATGTGCGAGCGCGGCATGACCTTTTCCGAGCGGTCGGAGGATTCGGTCTGGAACAGGCGCATACCACCGATGCGCAGCAGCGGCAGGATCGCCACCGCCATGCCGATGAAGCCGATGCCCCCCAGCCAGTGCAGCAGCGAGCGCCAGATGAGGATGCCCGGCGACATGGTGTCCAGGCCGCTCAGCACGGTGGCGCCGGTGGCGGTAATGCCGGACATGCTCTCGAAGTAGGCGTCCGTGTAGCTGATGTGCTGGGTGAACAGGAAGGGCAGGGCCGCGAAGATACCCACGATGATCCAGCTCGACACCGTCAGCAGGTACATGTCGCGCGGACGCAGGTGCACGTGTTCCGGACGTCCGGGGATGATCAGCGCCAGGCCCGCGACAAAGGTGATCAGGCTGGACCAGACGAACGAATTGATGTCGCCGGTGCGGTCGTAGAACACCAGGGTCAGCACGGGAATGGCCATGCTGACCGCGAGGGTGATCAGGAAAATGCCGATGAGAAAGCCGATGATGCGGAGAGTCGGCAGGGCCATGGGTTCTTTTTCTGGATGATGGGCGAAAGGCGCAATTCTAACCGCGCCCCGCGCCCTGTAAACCCGGCGCCTGAGTGGGGATCTGACTTCGCACGCGCCTTGCGGGACATTCGGCTCGCTTCGACCCGTCCTGATCGGGTTTCAAGACTGAGTCGCGTTATCGGCTAGAATGCCGGCTCCCTGAATTCTGGAGGTGGCCGATGGAGGCTCTCGACGCTCTGCTCAATCGCGTATCCCTGGCTCGCTTGCAGGAGCCGGCGCCGGACGCCGCCCAGCGCGAAGTGTTGTTCCGTGCCGCCCTGCGTGCGCCGGACCACGGCTACCTGCGCCCCTGGCGTTTCCTCAGCATAGAGGGCGCGGCGCGCGAGAAGCTTGGCGAGCTGTTCGTTTCCGCCGTGCTGGCCAAGGACCCGCAAGCCCCGGAAGCCGCCACGACCAAAGCCCGCAACATGCCGATGCGGGCGCCGCTGATGGTGGTGGTGATCGCTAAATTGCAGGCCGGCCACAAGGTGCCGGAGGTGGAGCAACTGCTCTCGGCCGGCTGTGCCGCCCACAGCATCCTGCTGGCCGCCCATGCCCAGGGCCTGGGCGCCATCTGGCGCACTGGCGACATGGCTTACGACCTTACCGTCGCCGCGGGACTCGGGCTTGCGGAGAACGAGCGGGTGGTCGGCTTCCTCTATCTGGGCAGCGTCGAAGGTGAGCGCCGCGCCGCGCCGGAGCTGGTTCCGGCGGACTTCGTCCAGACCTGGGGCTGATCAGGCCTTAAGTGCAGCAGGCAATTCCAGGGTGGCGATGAAGCCGCCCTCGGGATGATTGTCCAACTGCAGGTTGCCTCCGAGGCGTTCTACCGCACGACGGGCGATGGCCAGCCCCAGCCCGTGGCCGGCACCGGATTGGTTGGGCGCGCGGAAGAAGGGTTCTCCCAGCTGTGCCAGGTGTTCTGCTAGAACCCCAGGGCCGTGGTCGCGGACCCTGATCGTCAGGCCGGCGTCCTGCTCCGTCACCGTCAACTCCACCGGCTGCCCCTGCGGGTTGAAGCGCAGGGCGTTGCGCAGCAGGTTGTCCAGCGCCCGTTCCAGCATGTCGGGCCAGCCTTCAAGCTGCGGCTCGCCGCTGCAGTCGATGCGCACTTCCTGTTCCGGCGCCAACAGCCGGGCGTCTTCCTTCAGTTTTGCCAACAGCGGCCGCACGGCGATGGCCTGGCGTGCGCCCGGTTCCGCGTCCAGCCGGGCCAGGGCGAGGATCTCGGCAATCAGTGCTTCCAGGCGGTCGCATTCCTGACCCAGGCGCGGCCAGAGGGCTTCCCGCTGCTGCGGTTCGGCCCGCTCCGCCAGGGCCAGGGCGATGCGCAGGCGTGCCAGGGGCGAGCGCAGCTCGTGGGACACGTCGCGCAGCAGCTGGCGTTGGCTACCGATCAGGCCCTGCAGGCGTTGGCCCATGCGGTTGAAATCGCCGGCCAGGACGCCCAGCTCATCCCGGCGCCGAGCCAGGCGCGCGAGGCTGTCTTGCTGGTAGGCGGTCTGGCCGAGGTCGTGCACGGCCCGCCGTAGACGGTCCAGCGGGCGGGTGATGGACAGGGTCAGGGCCAGACTGAACAGGGTCAGCACCACCAGGGCGATACCCAGTGCGCTGATGGGCCAGAGCAGGCTGCCGCGATGCCAGGCGTCCAGTTCGGGGTAGGGGATGCGGTAGATGAGCAGGTAGGACTCACCGCTGGCCGGGCTGGTGTATTCCTCGGTCAGGCGTCGCCAGGGCAGGCGGCGCGGGTTCTGCTGGCGTGCTTCGAAAGCCGCAGCGCGAGGCGGGAAAGTACCTTCGACCACGGGTTGGCCGGTGTCGTTGAGAATCTGCACATCGATCCGTGCGCGGTGGCGGAAGTGCTCCAGATAGCGCTGGGTGTCTCGCGGCCCCTGCTCCTCGAAGCGTTGCACCAGGCGTTCGGCCAGGCCCTGGAGGGAAGGGTGGTGGCTGAGGATCCAGGCATCCTGGTTCAGGGCGCGACCCAGCAGGATGGACAGGCCGGCCACCAGGGCCAGGGCCAGCCACAGGGTGGCCAGGATTCGCCAGAAAAGTGAACGCACGGGGTAGCTCCTGAACGGCAAAACCCACCAGGCCGGGAGGGGATGACCTGGTGGGTGTCGGGGTCGATGCCAGCGGCCACGGCCGCCCGGCGATTACTGGGCCTTCTTGTCCTTCTCGGCTTTCCAGGCTTCGAACTCGGCGCGTTCGGCGCGGCGTTCTTCCATCTTCTTCTGGATGTCGTCGAAGGTCTTCTGCTGTTCGGGTTTCAGCTTGGCGCGGATGGCGTCGCGGTTCTTGGTTTCGGCGGCCTTGAGTTCGTCCTGCATGGCTTTCTTCTCGGCGGCCGGCAGTTTGTCCAGGTAACGCTCGGTGATGTCGTGACGGGTCTTCATCTGGTCGCGCATCAGTTTGCCGATCTCGTGGCGCTGTTCCTCGGTCAGGTTCAGCTCCTTGAACATGTGGCCACCGAAACCGCGCTCGTGGCGCGGGCCGCCTTCCGGCATGGCCATGGCCATGGTCGGCAGGGTAGCGGCGAGCAGCAGGGCGGTGAGGGTCTTGCGCATGGCGGTTCTCCTAGTCTCGATTCCGGCCGGTTGCCGGATGTGCCCAGTCTAGGGATGGCAAGGTCAAGGGCGGTCAGAGGTAGGTAAAGGCTAGGTAAAGACCTGTCAGCCTAGGCGCTGTAGTAATAGCCACGGCTGCGCAGCGCCAGGATGCGTGGGCGGCCGTCGGCGTGTGGGCCGAGCTTCTTGCGCAGGTTGCTGACGTGCATGTCCAGGCTGCGATCGTAAAGGGTCAGCTTGCGACCGAGCGCCAGTTGCGCCAGCTGCTGCTTGTCCAGCGGTTCGCCGGGCTGGCGGAGCAGGGCTTCAAGCAGGCGGCCTTCAGACAGGGTCAGGCTGATTTCGTGGCTGCCGACTGTGACGATGCCACGCACCGGGCTATAGCAGAGGTCGCCCAACTCCAGCTGGCTGGAAGGCTGCGGCGGCTGGCTGCGGCGCAGCACGGCGCGCAGCCGGGCGGTGAGCTCACGGGGATCGCAGGGCTTGGCCAGGTAGTCGTCGGCACCCAGTTCCAGGCCGAGGATACGGTCCAGGGGCTCGCCACGGGCAGAAAGCATGAGCACCGGCAGCTCGGGATGGTCGCCGCGCAGTTGCTTGAGTAGCTCCAGGCCGCTGCCGTCGGGCAGCATCACGTCGAGCACCACTGCGGACGGAGCGTGCTCGGCCAGGGCGACGCGCGCCGACTGGCCGTCATGGCAGGCGCGAACGTGGAAGCCTTCCTGGCTGAGCCAGCTGATCAGGAGTTCGCAGAGTTCCTGATCGTCGTCGATAAGCAGCAGTTCACTCATGGTGCGGGTCAGTTGATCCATTGACGGCGCTGACGGCGCCCACCACGGGCGATCAGGCCGGTAAACAGGGAGAGCAGGGCGACGCCACCGCCCACCGCGAACCAGGTCTGCTGTTCGCTCAACAGGCGCGGGGCCTGGGACGCCTGGGCTTCCTTGAGCTGCAACTTGAGGCGCTGGTTTTCCTGGCGAAGGCGAGCGAGCTGGGCATTCTCCCGCTCGCCGCTGGCGGCTTCCAGCTGGGTGTTCAGCTCGTTGCGCTGGCGTTCGCTGTCTTCGAGTTGGCGCTTGAGCTGGTCGAGCTGGGCGACCAGGGTATCGTTCACAGGCGCCAGCGCGACGGAGGCATTCGCAAGCGCCGGAGCGATTTCCGACTCCGGCGCAGTGGGTTGGGGTTCTTCAGCCTGGGCCAGGCTGCAGAACAGCGCGGCGGTAAACAGCAGGGGCAATCGACCGACGTGCATGGGAACTCCTTGTTCCTGGCGTGGGACGGCTGGAGAGTAGTGCCTTAGGGGAGGACCTGCTTGAACGGTTTGACCACTACGTCGGCGTAGACGCCGGCGGCGCGGTAGGGGTCGGCGTCGGCCCAGGCCTTGGCGGCTTCCAGGGATTCAAACTCGGCGACGATCAGGCTGCCGGTGAAGCCGGCGCTGCCCGGATCATTGCTGTCCACCGCAGGGTGCGGACCAGCCAGCACGATACGGCCTTCGGCTTTCAGTTGCTCCAGGCGCGCTAGGTGCGCGGGGCGGGCTGCGAGGCGGTTTTCCAGGGAACCGGCAACGTCGGTGGCGATGATGGCGTAGAGCATGGCAATCCTTACTGTTGGGGCTTTTCGGTTTCGCCGTCGTGGATATGGCGAGCCAGGTAGACGCCCTGGCCGACCAGGAAGAGCACGGTCATGCCGAGGCTGCCGAAGACTTTGAAGTCCACCCAGAACTCGTGGAAGGTGAAGGCCACGAAGAGGTTGGCGCAGCCGCAGACCAGGAAGAACACGATCCAGGCCAGGTTCAGGCGTACCCAGATGGCCTGCGGCAGGCTCAGGGCATGGCCCATCATGCGCTGGATCAGGGGCTTGTCGCCGATGAAGTGGCTGCCGGCGAAGGCCAGGGCGAAGAGCCAGTTCACCACCGGCGCTTTCCATTTGAGGAAGGTCTCGCTGTGGAAGGCCAGGGTCATGCCGCCGAACACCAGGCAGGCCACGAGGGTCAGCCACTGGCCTTTTTCCAGACGGCGCTGGAGCAGGAAGATGGCGCCGTAGACGATCACCGAGCTGATGATCAGAACTGCGGTGGCGCTGAAAATACCGCCTAGCATATAGGTATGCCCGGCCAGCTCGACGGCGCGTGGTTCCAGTTTGTAGACGATGAAGAAAAGGATAAGCGGGATGAAGTCGATGAATTGTTTCACGGCGGCAGCCAGAAGCGGGATGTGGCGGCATAATAACAAACCAATCCCCTAGCGAAAGCAGACCCCATGCAGATCGACCTGCATTGCCACAGTACGGCCTCAGACGGTGCCCTGGCCCCCGCGGTGCTGGTTGCCCGCGCCCATGAGCGCGGCGTGCGCGTGCTCGCGCTGACCGACCACGACACCCTGGAAGGCCTCGACGAGGCCCGTGCAGCGGCCGAAGCGCTGGACATGCAACTGATCAACGGCATCGAGCTGTCCTGCACCTGGGGCGGCGCCACCATCCATGTACTGGGGTACGCCTTCGCCACCGACGCGCCGGCCCTGGTCGAGGCCATCGCCAGCCTGCATCGCGGACGCTGGTCGCGTGCCGAGGAGATCGATCGGCGCCTGGCCGCCAAGGGCATGCCGGGTACGCTGGAAGGCGCACGGGCGGTCCAGCAGGAGCTGGGGGACAGCGGCAACGCGCCGGCGCGCCCGCATTTCGCCGAGTTCCTCGTTCGCGCGGGTTATGTCAGCGATCGCGCCGACGCCTTCCGCAAATGGCTGGGCGCTGGAAAGCTGGGGGACGTGAAGCAGCATTGGCCGACCTTGGCCGAAGCCGTGGGCACCCTGCGCGCCGCGGGCGCCTGGATCAGCCTGGCGCACCCCTGGCAGTACAACTTCACCGGGGCCAAGCGGCGCCGGCTGGTAGCAGATTTCATTCAGGCTGGCGGTCACGCACTGGAAGTGGTGAACGGCCTGCAGCCTGCGGACCAGGTGGGAAGCCTGGCTGTGCTGGCGCGAGAATTCGGCATGCTGGTCAGTGCCGGTAGTGACTTCCATGCACCCTGCGATTGGTCGGATCTGGGTATGTACCGACCCTTGCCGGATGACCTGCCGCCGATCTGGGGGCGCTTCCGCCATGCACACAGCCCTACTGCTGCCCTCTGAACAGGGAGATGTCGTGAGTCAATTTTTCCAGATTCATCCGGAGAATCCACAGTCGCGCCTGATCAAACAGGCCGTGGAAATCGTCAAGGCGGGTGGGGTGATCGTCTATCCCACCGATTCGTCCTACGCCCTGGGTTGCCTGATCGGCGACAAGGGCGCGGTCGAACGCATTCGCCGACTGCGCCGGCTGGATGAGAAGCACAATTTCACCCTGGTGTGCCGGGATCTGTCCGAGATCGGTGTGTTCGCCAAGGTGGATACCGCCGCGTTTCGCCTGATCAGGGCGCACACTCCCGGCCCTTACACCTTCATTCTCAGCGCCACGCGTGAAGTCCCGCGCATGCTGATGCACCCGAAGCGGCGCACTATTGGCATGCGGGTGCCGGATCACCCCATCGCCCTGGCGCTACTGGAGCAGCTGGGCGCGCCCCTGATGAGCACCAGCCTGATCCTGCCGGGCGAAGACCTGCCCATGAGCGACCCGTACGAGATGCGGCAAATCCTCGAGCACCAGGTGGACCTGATCATCGATGGCGGCCACGGGGGAATGGCGGCTTCCACCGTGATCAATCTCTCCGAAGGCAAGCCCGAGGTGGTGCGGGTGGGCTGCGGAGACCCGCAGCCCTTCCTGGACGAGGACTGACGGCGCCGCCTAAAGCAGGATCGCCACCAGGATGATCACCAGCAGGATGATGATGAAGTCGGTACTGCTGATGTTCCCGCCCGCGGGCACGACATTCATCTTCTGCGCCAGCTGGGCGGCTTCCTCATTGGTCAGTGCCTGTACCCTGGCGCGGGCCGTGGCGACATCCACGCCCATCGCGCGCATCTGGTCCTGAACCTCGGATTTGCTCAGAAAGGCGTCGATTCGGGCCCGATCGCCGGGTTGCTGCTGGGTGGAGACCACTTCGTCGGTGCCAATCATGCCTGCCTGCGCCGTTGTTATCGGCACCAGGGTGAGGCAGAGGAACATGAGGACGGCACTGAACATCAGGGTGAAGAGTTTCATTTGAACCTCCATGAGCGCTTTGCTCCAAACCTGACCAGGGGTGCTGCGTCGTACTTTTTTAGTCTGGCACATGGTGCTAATTTGCCCGCTTTCCCGCCGGCCGGTCCTTGCCGGCAGGCCTGATCGAGAGACCCTGATGCACGAAACACCGCCAACCGAGTCGCCGGATCCCCAGGCGGGCGCCCAGCAGGAGCTGCCTTTCGCCCTGGTCTACGGCCAGGCGGTGACCGAGTTGCCGCAGGACCTCTATATCCCGCCGGATGCGCTGGAAGTCTTTCTCGAAGCCTTCGAAGGCCCGCTCGACCTGCTGCTCTACCTGATCCGCAAGCAGAACATCGACATCCTCGACATCCCCGTGGCCGCCATCACCCACCAGTACATGGCCTATGTCGAGCTGATGAAGTCGGTGCGCCTGGAGCTGGCCGCCGAATACCTGGTGATGGCCGCCATGCTGGCCGAGATCAAGTCGCGCATGCTGCTGCCGCGTTCGAACGAGGCGGAAGAAGAGGAAGAGGACCCGCGCGCCGAGCTGATCCGCCGTCTGCAGGAGTACGAGCGCTTCAAGGCAGCCGCCGAAGGCATTGACGAACTGCCGCGGGTTGGGCGCGACCTGATCGTGCCGCGTCTGGATGCCCCGGACGCGCGGGCGCGCAAGTTGCTGCCGGACGTGGCACTGGAAGAAGTGCTGCTGTCCATGGCCGAAGTGCTGCGCCGTGCCGACATGTTCGAGAGCCACCAGGTGACCCGCGAGGCGCTGTCCACCCGCGAGCGCATGAGTGAGGTACTGGAAAGGCTGAAGGGTGGCGCTTTCGTGCCCTTCGTCGCGCTGTTCACGGTGGAGGAGGGGCGCCTTGGCGTGGTCGTCACCTTCATGGCGGTGCTTGAGCTGATCAAGGAACAGTTGGTGGAACTGGTGCAGAATGAACCCTTCGCCCCCATCCACGTGCGCGCCAGAGCCGAGTAGATGAACCTCAACGATCCCAAGGAACTCGCCTCGCTGCTGGAAG
This sequence comes from Pseudomonas sp. BN411, assembly GCF_029871235.1. Classification (GTDB taxonomy): domain Bacteria; phylum Pseudomonadota; class Gammaproteobacteria; order Pseudomonadales; family Pseudomonadaceae; genus Metapseudomonas. The sequence goes on along the minus strand of NZ_SSOM01000070.1, from coordinate 94,829 downwards.
CCTTTCTCCTGGCATCCGGAAAACCCCTGTCGCTGGAGCGTCTGGCCGAACTCTTCGAAGAGGCCGAGCGTCCCGAGTTGTCGGTGATCCGTTCCGCTTTGGCCATCCTGGGCAAAAGTTGCGAAAAGCGCGCATTCGAGCTGCGAGAGGTGGCTTCCGGCTATCGACTGCAAGTGCGCGAGCGGTTTTCGCCCTGGGTCGGTCGGCTCTGGGAGGAGCGCCCGCAGCGTTATTCCCGCGCCATGCTGGAAACCCTGGCGCTGGTGGCTTACCGCCAGCCCATCACCCGTGGCGAGATCGAAGACATCCGTGGCGTGGCGGTCAACAGTCAGATCGTCAAGACGCTGCTGGAGCGCGAGTGGATTCGCGTCGTTGGCTACCGTGACGTGCCCGGCAAGCCGGCTATGTTCGCCACCACTCGCGCCTTCCTCGATCACTTCAACCTGAAGAGCCTGGAAGAACTTCCGCCGCTGGCCGCTCTGCGCGAGCTTGAACCGGAACCGGTGCTGGCCCTGGAAGACGGCGAAGAGCCGGTGCCCGAAGGGCTCCAGGCCCGAGCCGATGCCGAGCTGCCGGCCGAACCACGTGAAGAAACCAGCTTCCGCAGCCTGCTGGCCGAACTGGACGTCATGGAAGAAGGCCTGAAGACCGACTTTGACGACCTGCTGCTCGCCGAGGATGACGATGCAGTCGAGGCCGCTGCTGAAGAAAACGACGAGTCGCTGTCGGACGAAACCCTGCATTGATCGCCGCCGGTCAGCGGTCAGGCTGACGTCGGGGCATTGCTCAACTAGCCTGAGTGCCAGTGGCCGCGTATGATGCGCGGCCTTTTTACTGATACACCGGGAGGTGCCCAGATGAGTGAAGTCGAATACAGCCCCGCAGGGGAGAAGCTGCAGAAGGTCCTGGCCCGCATGGGGCTGGCTTCTCGCCGCGATATCGAGGCCTGGATTACTGAAGGCCGAGTGAAGGTCAATGGCGAACCCGCCACTCTCGGCCAACGCGTGGACAGCCATGACGCCATCAGCGTCGACGGTCGTCTGCTCAAGCGCGAAGAGGAAGCCGAAAGCGTCCGTCGCGTGCTGATCTACAACAAGCCGGAAGGCGAAGTCTGCACCCGCGATGATCCGGAAGGCCGTCCTACCGTCTTCGAGCGCCTGCCGCGTGCGAAGGTTGGTCGCTGGATCAACGTTGGCCGACTGGACATCAACACCACCGGCCTGCTGCTGTTCACCACCGACGGTGAGCTGGCCAACCGCCTGATGCACCCGTCTTTCGAGATGGACCGCGAGTACGCGGTGCGCGTGCGTGGCGAGGTCACCGAGGAAATGCTCGAGAACCTCAAGCACGGCGTGATGCTGGAGGATGGTCCGGCGAAGTTCACCGACATCCAGGAAGCGCCCGGCGGCGACGGCCTCAACCATTGGTACCACTGCGTGGTGATGGAAGGCCGTAACCGTGAAGTGCGCCGTCTGTGGGAGTCTCAGGGACTGGTGGTCAGCCGCCTGAAGCGTGTGCGCTTCGGTCCGGTGTTCATCACCTCCGACCTGACCATGGGTCGCTGGCGTGAAATGAGCCAGACCGAGGTGGACATCCTCAGCGCCGAAGTCGGTCTCAAGCCTGTGGCCCTGCCGGCCATGAAGGGCAAGTTCCGCGAGAAGCTCGACCGCCTGCAGCGCAAGTCGCCGAAGCCGGCGGGCGCCCGTGCTCCGCGTCGTGAAGGTGACGAGCGCCCCGCCCGTGGTCCGCGTCACGAGGGTGATGAGCGTCCCGCACGTGGCCAGCGTCGTGAGGGCGATGAGCGTCCTGCTCGTGGCCAGCGTCGTGAGGGCGATGAGCGTCCGGCTCGTGGCCCGCGCCGTGAAGGTGACGAGCGTCCGGCTCGCGGCCCGCGCCGTGAAGGTGACGAGCGTCCAGCTCGCGGCCAGCGCCGTGATGGTGATGAGCGTCCGGCGCGTGGTCCGCGTCGTGAGGGTGATGAACGCCCGGCTCGTGGCCCGCGTCGCGAAGGCGATGAACGTCCGGCTCGCGGTCAGCGCCGTGACGGTGATGAGCGTCCTGCCCGTGCTCCGCGTGGCACGCCGGTTGCCGATCGTCCGCGCGACGTGAACAAGAAGCGCCCGGCCAAGCCCCAGGGCGAGCGTCCGGCTGTTGAGCTGGCCGATCGTCCGGCGCGCAAGCCCCAGCGTCCGCAGCACAAGCGCAGCGGCCCGCCCGGCGGCGACGGCCAGCGTCCGGGGTTCGGTCGCAAGCGCTGATAGCAGGTGAAATGAAGAAGGGGCTCAGATGAGCCCCTTCTTTTTTGCGCTGTGGGAGCGAAATCATTCGCGATCGAAATCGCCCCCAGCGTAAATCAGCCCGCCATGGACAGCCGGTTGCGGCCTTCGCGCTTGGCCACGTAGAGGGCGTTGTCCGCCCGGCGCAGCAGGCTTTCCACCGATTCTGCCGGCAGCAGGGTGGCGCAACCGAGGCTGATGGACAGATCCAGCGGGCGGCCCTGCACCAGGTGCTGCAGCTCGAGGATGCCCATGCGCAGGCGTTCGCCCACCAGGGCGGCGGCTTCACGGCAGGTGCCGGAGAGCAGCACGAGGAATTCCTCGCCGCCGAAGCGGAACACCATGTCGACGTTGCGCAGACGGGTCTTGAGGGTATTGGCCACCGCCTTCAGTACTTCGTCGCCGGTGCTGTGGCCGAACTCGTCGTTGATGCGCTTGAAGTGGTCGATGTCCAGCATCAGTACTGACAGTGGTTGCAGGTTGCGTCGAGCGAGATCGACTTCGCGCTGCAGGGTCTGCTCCATGGCGATGCGGTTGCCGGTGTCGGTCAGCGGATCGCGCAGGGCGCTCTGGACGGCAGCGCGGTAAAGCAGGGCATTGCGCAGCGGGAAGAGCAGGGTAGCGAGCAGGGATTCCAGTTGGTTCAGCTCGTGTTCGTCGAAGCGCTGGTTGCGGCGGAAAATCAGTTCACCCAGGTACTCGCCTTCGTGGGTCAGGCGATAGCCGGCCGAATGGCTCGAACGGCTGCCGTACTCCAGGCGCAGGTCGCTGCTCTGGTGCTGGTAGCCCAGGGCGTCGAGGGGTACCAGGCGCTGAACCTCGCTGAAGAACAGGTTGACGATGCGCTCCACCTCCAGACTGGTCTGCAGTTGCAGGGTCAGCTGACGACGCAGCTCCGCCAGGCTGATAGGACGCAGCTTGGGCTGGCGCTTGCCGGAGAAGCCGAGGCGCTGCAGCTTGGCTGCGTCGAAATCGATAGTGTTGGTCTGGATGGGAGGAACCATTGAGTTGAACCTCTGACGCAAAATGCGACGACACCAGGCATAGAGCTATTTTCGTGCCAGGAGTTCGCGATCCCTTGCAATCGCTTTAATTTCAATAAGTTAGGTCGCTGTTGCCAGCTCCCGTGGCAAGCCTTTGCCGGTTTGATGGCGAAGTAATGGCAATGTGATGCCGGTCACAGGGAGAAGCCGCCGGAAATCTGGCGGAGGCTGCGGCGGTCAGATGACCGCCGCGGAGGGAGGTCATTGCGCGTCGAAAGCCTGGCCGTTCACACCAGCGCTGTCCGGCCCCATGAGATAGAGGTAGACAGGCATGATTGCCGCTGGTTCCGGATTGTTTTCGGGGTTTTCACCTGGATAGGCCTGCGCGCGCATGCTGGTGCGAGTCGCGCCGGGGTTTACGCTGTTGGCGCGCACGCTGGCGATGCCGTCCACTTCGTCGGCCAGAACCTGCATCAGGCCCTCGGTGGCGAACTTGGACACCGCATAGGCGCCCCAGTAGGCGCGGCCCTTGCGACCAACGCTGCTGGAGGTGAACACCACCGAGGCGTCCTTGGACAACTTCAGCAGCGGGAGCAGGGTGCTGGTCAGCATGAACATGGCGTTGACGTTGACCTGCATGACGCGCATGAAGTTTTCGCCGGAAAGCTGCTCGAGGGGCGTGCGCGGTCCGAGAATGGAGGCGTTGTGCAGTACGCCGTCAATGCGCCCGAATTCCGCTTCCAGAGTTGCTGCCAGTTCGTCGTACTGGTGAGGCTGGGCGGTTTCCAGGTTGAAGGGGATGACTGCGGCCTGCGGATGGCCAGCGGCTTCGATCTCGTCGTAAACGGCGTTCAGGCTGGCTTCGGTCTTGCCCAGCAGCAGCACGGTGGCACCGTGGGCGGCGAAGGTCTTGGCGGCGGCGGCGCCGATGCCACGGCCGGCGCCGGTGATCAGGATCACCCGGTCCTTGAGCAGGTCGGGGCGGGCGGAATACTGGAACATGTGAGTCTCCTACGGGGCGCTGCCGGTATCAGCAGCTGCACAGCGCGCGGTCGAGCACGGCGCGCAGTTCGAGCGGATGGTGGACCACCACGTCGGCACCCCAGTGCGCGGGGTTGTCGCTGGGGTGGATGTAGCCGTAGCTGACTGCCGCGGTACGGGTGCCGGCGGCGCGGCCGGACTCGATGTCACGCAGGTCGTCACCGACGAAGAGCACGCTGGCCGGGTCCAGGTTCAGCTTGCTGCAGGCCAGCAGGAGCATTTCCGGGTCCGGCTTGCTGTTCTTCACATGGTCGGGGCAGATCAGTACGGCGGAGCGGCCGGCAAGGCCGAGCTGCTCCATGATGGGTTCGGCGTAGCGGACGGGCTTGTTGGTCACCACGCCCCAGATCAGCTTGGCCTGCTCGATGTCCGCCAGCAGCTCGTCGATGCCGTCGAAGGGGCGAGTGAGCACGGCGCAATGGCTTTGGTAGCGCTCCAGGAACTCCAGGCGCAGCGGCTCGAATTCAGGTGCTTCCGGGTCCATCTCGAAGGCAGTGGCGACCATGGCGCGGGCGCCGCCGGAAACCACGTCGCGGATCGCCTTCTCGTCCTGCGGCGGTAGGCCGCGGTCGGCGCGCATGGCCTGGCAGATGGCGATGAAGTCCGGCGCCGAGTCGAGCAGGGTGCCGTCCATGTCGAAAAGTACCGCTTGAAGTCGCATGTCGGTCACTCCTCGCGCAAGGTCTGGATCATGTAGTTGACGTCTACGTCGGCTTCCAGCTTGTAGTGCTTGGTCAGCGGGTTGTAGGTCAGGCCGATGATGTCCTTTACCTGCAGGCCGGCAGCGCGGCTCCAGGCACCCATCTCGGAGGGGCGGATGAACTTCTTGAAGTCGTGGGTGCCGCGCGGGAGCAGGCGCATGACGTACTCGGCACCGACGATGGCGAAGAGGTAAGCCTTGGGATTGCGGTTGATGGTGGAGAAGAACACCTGGCCGCCCGGTTTGACCAGGGTGTAGCAGGCGCGGATCACCGAGGCTGGGTCCGGCACGTGTTCGAGCATCTCCATGCAGGTCACCACGTCGAACTGACCGGGCATTTCAGCGGCCAGGGCTTCGGCAGTGATGCGGCGATACTCCACCGGTACGCCGGATTCCAGCTGGTGCAGCTGGGCAACCGCCAGCGGGGCCTCGCCCATGTCGATGCCGGTGACGGTGGCGCCACGCTGAGCCATGGACTCGCTGAGGATGCCGCCGCCGCAGCCGACGTCCAGCACCTTCTTGCCGGCCAGCTTGACTCGCTCGTCAATCCAGTTGACCCGCAGGGGGTTGATGTCGTGGAGGGGCTTGAACTCGCTCTCGCGATCCCACCAGCGGTGGGCAAGGGCCTCGAACTTGGCGATTTCGACGTGATCGACGTTGGTCATGGAATGTCCTCGAAACAGAATTCAGCGGCCGGCGATGCGATCGCCCCAGGCGCGGGCAGTGGCACCCAGGCGCTCTTCGTCCAGACGCGTCAGGCGGCCGTCGTCCAGCAGTTGCCTGCCGTCGACCCAGAGGTGCCGCACCGCGTCGCGCCCGGTGGCATAGATAAGTTGGGAAACCGGGTCGTAGACCGGTTGCTGGGCCAGCCCGGAGAGGTCGAAGGCTACCAGGTCGGCGGCCTTGCCCAGTTCCAGGGAGCCGGTGTCCTGGTCGATACCGAGGGCTCGCGCGCCATTGAGGGTGGCCATGCGCAGGGCGCGATGGGCATCCAGGGCGCTGGCCGAGCCGGAAACGGCCTTGGCCAGGAGGGCGGCGGTACGGGTTTCGCCGAGCAGGTCCAGGTCATTGTTGCTGGCTGCGCCATCGGTGCCGACGGCGACGTTCACGCCGGCCTGCCACAGGCGCTCGACCGGGCAGAAACCGCTGGCCAGCTTGAGATTGGACTCGGGGCAGTGGATTACGTTGCTGTTGCTTTCCACCAGCAGGGCCAGGTCGGCGTCGTCTACCTGGGTCATGTGCACGGCCTGGAAACGCGGGCCCAGCAGGCCGAGGCGGGAGAGGCGCGCCATCGGGCGCTCGCCGCGCAGCTCCAGGCTCTGCTGGACTTCGAAGGCGGTTTCCTGGACGTGCATATGAATGCCGGCATCCAGCTCCTCGGCCAGCACGCGGATGTTTTCCAGCTTGTCATCGCTGACGCTGTACGGGGCGTGGGGGCCGAAGGCGACCTTGATGCGCGGATGGTGCTTGAGGTCGCTGAACAGCTCGACGCCACGGCGAATGGCTTCGGCAGAGTCGGCGGCGCCGGGAATCGGGAAATCCAGCACCGGAATCGCCAGCTGTGCCTTGATGCCAGCGGTGTGGATGACAGCGCTGGACTGGGCCGGGAAGAAATACATGTCGGAGAAGCAGCTGATGCCGCCCTTGATCTGCTCGGCTACCGCCAATTCGGTGCCGTCGCGGACGAAAGTCTCATCGACCCACTTGGCCTCGGCAGGCCAGATGTGTTCCTGTAGCCAGGTCATCAGCGGCAGATCGTCGGCCAGTCCGCGGAACAGGGTCATTGCTGCGTGGCCGTGAGCATTGATCAGGCCGGGAGCCAACAGCATGCCCGGCAGTTCACGGCGCTCGCGAGCCTCGGCGCGCAGTGCCACGTCCCGAGGGGCGAGCAGGGCGATGCGACCGTCGCGGATGCCTAGCGCGTGATCCCGCAGCACCACGCCGGCGGGTTCTACCGGGACGATCCAGGATGGGAGCAGGAGCAGGTCGAGCGGGGCATTGGCACTGGGCATGGAGGCGCATCCTGGGCGCAAATCGAAGTGGCGGCAGTATACCCGAGCCAGAAGACCTCCGGCTCGCTATAATCTGCGGTTTTTCCGCGAGTTACGGGTGGCGAGGTGGTCGATGCGTGAACAACTGTTAGCAGCCGAGAAGGTCAAGGCGATCGACTGGCGTGACGGCGTACTTCATTTGCTCGACCAGCGCGTGCTGCCTGCCGAGGAAGTCTGGCTGTCCTACGATTCCGCCGAAGGTGTGGCCCAGGCCATTCGCCAGATGGTGGTGCGCGGTGCGCCAGCTATCGGCATCAGTGCCGCCTACGGCGTGGTGCTGGGTGCTCGGGCGCGTATCGCCGCCGGTGGCGACTGGCGCGCGGCGCTGGAGGCTGATTTCAAGGTGCTGTCCGAATCCCGGCCGACGGCAGTCAACCTGTTCTGGGCGCTGAACCGCATGCGCGAGCGGCTGGAACGGGTGCGTGATGGCGAGACGCCGCTGCAGGCCCTGGAGGCAGAAGCCATTTCCATCCATGAGAGCGACCGCGAAGCCAACCTGACCATGGCTCAGCTCGGCATGGAGCTGATCCGCAAGCATCAGGGCAGCCCGCAAGCCCTGCTGACCCACTGCAATACCGGCGCCCTGGCCACCGGCGGCTTCGGGACCGCCCTCGGCGTGATCCGAGCGGCCCATCTGGATGGCCTGGTGGAGCGGGTCTATGCCGACGAAACCCGTCCCTGGCTGCAGGGTGCCCGCCTGACCGCCTGGGAACTGGCCAACGAAGGCGTGCCGGTGAGCCTCAACGCCGACGCTGCCGCGGCTCACCTGATGAAAACCGCCGGTATCACCTGGGTGATCGTTGGGGCCGACCGCATCACTGCCAATGGCGATGTGGCCAACAAGATCGGCACCTACCAGCTGGCGGTCAACGCCATGCACCATGGCGTGCGCTTCATGGTGGTAGCGCCCAGTTCCACCATCGACATGTCCCTGGAAAGCGGTGACGACATTCCGATCGAAGAGCGTGATGGTTCCGAATTGCTGGACCTGGGTGGTCGTCGTGTTGCAGCCGAGGTCCATGCGGTCAATCCGGTGTTCGATGTGACTCCAGCAGACCTCATCGATGCCATCGTGACCGAGAAAGGTGTAGTCGAGCGTCCTGATGCTGCCAAGATGGCGCAATTGATGTGCCGCAAGCGCCTCCATTAATAGCGCTGGTGCGGCATTTTCACCCTGCCGGTGGAGCGCCCGGCGGGGTAGGTGCAAGGCGGTGACTGTGGTAAGCTCCGGCAGTTATTGCCGCCCCTCTGTTGAAGCGGCCCAATTGCACAGATCCTTGGCTTAACTCGTTGATTTGTCGTGAGTCGCTGCAGCATCTGGCCGCAGTGACGAGCTTCGCGCCGCTCAGGATGAGAGGGGCGGAGTTTCATCAGAAAAAGGAACCAGGCTTCTCATGGGCGAACTGGCCAAAGAAATCCTCCCGGTCAATATCGAAGACGAGCTGAAACAGTCCTACCTCGACTACGCGATGAGCGTGATCGTCGGGCGCGCCTTGCCGGATGCGCGCGACGGCCTGAAGCCGGTGCACCGTCGCGTTCTCTACGCGATGAGCGAGCTGGGCAACGACTGGAACAAACCCTACAAGAAGTCCGCCCGTGTGGTGGGTGACGTGATCGGTAAGTACCACCCGCACGGTGATACCGCGGTCTACGACACCATCGTCCGTATGGCCCAGCCTTTCTCGCTGCGCTACATGCTGGTGGACGGCCAGGGTAACTTCGGTTCGGTGGACGGCGACAACGCCGCGGCCATGCGATACACCGAAGTGCGCATGTCCAAGCTGGCCCACGAGCTGCTGGCCGACCTGGACAAGGAAACCGTGGACTGGGTGCCCAACTACGACGGCACCGAACAGATTCCCGCGGTCATGCCGACCAAGATCCCCAACCTGCTGGTCAACGGTTCCAGCGGTATTGCCGTGGGCATGGCCACCAACATCCCGCCGCACAACCTCAGTGAAGTCATCGACGGTTGCCTGGCGCTGATGGACAACGGCGACCTCACGGTCGACGAACTGATGCAGTACATCCCCGGTCCGGACTTCCCGACTGCGGGCATCATCAACGGTCGCGCCGGCATCATCGAGGCGTACCGTACCGGTCGTGGTCGCATCTATATACGCGCCCGCGCCGAAATCGAAGACATGGAGAAGGGCGGTGGTCGCCAGCAGATCATCGTCACTGAGCTGCCCTACCAGCTGAACAAGGCGCGTCTGATCGAGAAGATCGCCGAGCTGGTGAAAGAGAAGAAGATCGAAGGCATCACCGAACTGCGCGACGAGTCCGACAAGGACGGCATGCGCGTCGTGATCGAGCTGCGTCGTGGCGAAGTGGGCGAGGTGGTGCTGAACAACCTCTATTCCCAGACCCAGATGCAGAGCGTCTTCGGTATCAACGTCGTGGCCCTGGTCGATGGCCAGCCGCGCACGCTGAACCTGAAGGACATGCTCGAAGTGTTCATCCGTCACCGCCGCGAAGTGGTGACCCGCCGTACCGTCTACGAGCTGCGCAAAGCCCGTGAACGTGGCCACATCCTCGAAGGCCAGGCCGTCGCCCTGTCGAACATCGACCCGGTGATCGAGCTGATCAAGTCTTCGCCGACTCCGGCCGAGGCCAAGGAACGCCTGATCGCCACCGCCTGGGAATCCAGCGCTGTGGAAGCCATGGTCGAGCGCGCTGGCGCCGATTCCTGCCGTCCGGAAGACCTGGACCCGCAGTACGGCCTGCGCGAAGGCAAGTACTACCTGTCCCCGGAACAGGCCCAGGCCATCCTGGAGCTGCGCCTGCACCGCCTGACCGGCCTGGAGCACGAGAAGCTGCTGGCCGAGTACCAGGAAATCCTCACCCTGATCGGTGAGCTGATCCGCATCCTCACCAGCCCCGAGCGCCTGATGGAAGTCATTCGCGAGGAGCTGGAAAAGGTGAAGGCCGAGTTCGGCGATGCCCGCCGCACCGAGATCGTCGCGTCCCAGGTGGACCTGACCATCGCCGACCTGATCACCGAAGAAGAGCGCGTCGTCACCATCTCCCACGGCGGTTACGCCAAGTCCCAGCCGCTGGCTGCCTACCAGGCACAGCGTCGTGGCGGCAAGGGCAAGTCGGCCACCGGCGTGAAGGACGAGGACTACATCGAGCACCTGCTGGTTGCCAACAGCCACGCCACGCTCCTGCTGTTCTCCAGCAAGGGCAAGGTCTACTGGCTGCGCACCTTCGAAATCCCGGAAGCCTCGCGCACTGCACGTGGCCGTCCGCTGGTCAACCTGCTGCCGCTGGATGAGGGCGAGCGCATCACCGCCATGCTCCAGATCGACCTGGAAGCCCTGCAGCAGAGCGCAGGTGCCGACGAGGACCTGGAAGAGAACGAAGGCGTGGTGATCGAAGGCGAAATCGTCGAAGCTGAAGCCGGCGACGATGAAGGCGCCGACCTCGACGACGAGCAGGACGAGCCGACCGGCGCGTACATCTTCATGGCTACCGCCTTCGGTACCGTGAAGAAGACCCCGCTGGTGCAGTTCAGCAAGCCGCGTTCGAACGGCCTGATCGCTCTGAAGCTGGAAGAGGGTGACACCCTGATCGCCGCGTCCATCACCGACGGTGCGAAGGAAGTCATGCTCTTCTCCGACGGCGGCAAGGTCATCCGCTTCAAGGAAAAACACGTTCGCACCATGGGCCGTACCGCCCGTGGCGTGCGCGGTATGCGCCTGCCGGAAGGCCAGAGCCTGATCTCCATGCTGATCCCGGAAGCGGGCGCGCAGATCCTCTCCGCTTCCGAGCGTGGCTATGGCAAGCGCACCCCGCTGGAAGACTATCCGCGTCGCGGTCGTGGCGGCCAGGGCGTGATCGCCATGGTTACCAACGAGCGCAACGGCAAGCTGGTCGGCGCCGTACAGGTGCAGGACGGCGAGGAAATCATGCTGATTTCCGACCAGGGCACCCTGGTGCGTACTCGCGTGGACGAAGTCTCCAGCTCCAGCCGTAACACCCAGGGCGTTACCCTGATCAAGCTGGCCAAGGATGAAACCCTGGTTGGCCTGGAACGCGTCCAGGAGCCGTCCGGCGTTGACGAGGACGAAGAGCTGGAAGGGGAAGAGCAAGGCGTTGACGCCGTGGCTGATGCCGATGCCGATGCCAGCGACGTTGCGCAGGACGACGCCCAGCCGGTGACTGAAGAGTAATAGTTGTAGAAACGGGCAGGCCGTCGCCGGCCTGTCCATTCGGTAGATGACAATCGGCGGGGGCACTGGTGTCCCCGCGCTACCCAGTGAGAATGGATGTGAGCAAGCGAGCCTTTAACTTCTGCGCCGGCCCGGCCGCGCTTCCGGAAGCTGTTCTGCAACGTGCCCAGGCGGAACTCCTTGACTGGCAGGGTAAAGGCCTGTCCGTCATGGAAATGAGCCATCGCAGCGATGAGTACGTCGCCATCGCCGAAAAGGCCGAGCAGGACCTGCGCGACCTCATGTCCATTCCCTCGAACTACAAGGTGCTGTTCCTCCAGGGCGGTGCCAGCCAGCAGTTCGCCGAGATTCCGCTGAACCTGCTGCCCGAGAACGGCGTTGCCGACTACGTCGACACCGGCATCTGGTCGAAGAAGAGCATCGACGAAGCCAGCCGCTTTGGTCGCGTCAATGTCGCCGCCAGCGCCAAGGGCTACGACTACTTCGCCATCCCCGGCCAGAACGAGTGGCAGCTGTCGAAAGACGCCGCCTACCTGCACTACGCCTCCAACGAAACCATCGGCGGCCTGCAGTTCGACTGGATTCCGGAAGTGGGTGACGTACCGCTGGTGGTGGACATGTCTTCGGACATCCTCTCCCGTTCGCTGGATGTTTCCCGCTTCGGCATGATCTACGCCGGCGCGCAGAAGAACATCGGCCCGAGCGGCCTGGTGGTGGTCATCGTCCGCGAGGACCTGCTCGGCCGCGCCCGCGCCAACTGCCCGACCATGCTGAACTACAAGATCGCCGCTGATAACGGCTCCATGTACAACACCCCGGCAACCTTCTCCTGGTACCTCTCCGGCCTCGTCTTCGAGTGGCTGAAAGAGCAGGGCGGTGTCGAGGCCATGGAGCAACGCAACAAGGCGAAGAAAGAACTGCTCTACGGCTACATCGACAAGAGCGAGCTCTACACCAACCCCATCGCCCACAATGCCCGCTCCTGGATGAACGTGCCGTTCCGCCTCGCCGATGAGCGCCTGGACAAGCCGTTCCTGGCTGGCGCAGATGCTCGTGGCCTGCTGAACCTCAAGGGCCATCGCTCCGTGGGCGGCATGCGCGCTTCCATCTACAACGCTGTCGGCCTCGATGCCGTCGAAGCCCTGGTGGCCTACATGGCGGAGTTCGAGAAGGAGCACGGCTGATGTCCGAGCAAGAACTCAAGGCGCTGCGCCTGCGCATCGATAGCCTCGACGAGAAGATTCTCGATCTGATCAGCGAGCGCGCTCGCTGCGCCCAGGACGTGGCGCGCGTGAAGATGGCTGCCCTGCCAGAAGGCGAGAAGCCGGTCTTCTACCGTCCCGAGCGCGAGGCCTGGGTCCTCAAACACATCATGGACCGCAACCAGGGCCCGCTGGACAACGAAGAGATGGCGCGGTTGTTCCGCGAAATCATGTCCTCCTGCCTGGCCCTCGAGCAGCCGCTCAAGGTTGCCTACCTCGGCCCGGAGGGCACCTTCACCCAGGCTGCGGCGCTCAAGCACTTCGGCCATGCGGTGATCAGCTCGCCGATGGCCGCCATTGACGAAGTCTTCCGCGAAGTCGCCGCCGGTGCGGTCAACTTCGGCGTGGTGCCGGTGGAGAATTCCACCGAAGGCGCGGTGAACCACACCCTGGACAGCTTCCTCGAGCACGACATGGTGATCTGCGGTGAGGTCGAGCTGCGCATCCACCATCACCTGCTGGTGGGCGAGAGCACCAAGACCGACAACATCACCCGCATCTATTCCCATGCGCAGTCCCTGGCACAGTGCCGCAAGTGGCTGGACGCCCACTACCCGAATGTCGAGCGCGTGGCGGTGTCCAGCAACGCCGACGCCGCCAAGCGGGTGAAGAGCGAGTGGAACTCCGCGGCCATCGCCGGTGACATGGCGGCCAGCCTCTACGGCCTGACCAAGCTCTGCGAGAAGATCGAGGACCGTCCGGACAACTCCACGCGCTTCCTCATCATCGGCAGCCAGGAAGTGCCGCCCACCGGCGACGACAAGACTTCGATCATCGTCTCCATGCGCAACAAGCCGGGCGCCCTGCACGAACTCCTGGTGCCGTTCCACAACAATGGCATCGACCTGACTCGCATCGAGACTCGCCCGTCCCGCAGCGGCAAGTGGACCTACGTGTTCTTCATCGACTTCGTAGGTCACCACCGCGACCCGCTGATCAAGGACGTGCTGGAGAAGATCAACCAGGAAGCCGTTGCCCTGAAGGTGCTGGGTTCCTACCCCAAAGCGGTGCTTTGAATTTGCGACGGGCCGTCGCGCTCCAGCCTGGGTTGGGGCGCGCCACGGCGGCCCCTAGCCCGTAGTTGAGGCTGAACCCATGAGCTGTGACTTCCTCGCCCTTGCCCAACCGGGCGTGCAGAAACTTTCGCCCTACGTACCCGGCAAACCGGTGGATGAGCTGGCCCGTGAGCTGGATCTCGACCCGGCCGGCATCGTCAAACTGGCCAGCAACGAGAATCCCCTCGGCCCGAGCCCCAAGGCCCTCGAAGCGATCCGCAACGAGCTCGCCGAACTGACCCGCTACCCCGACGGCAATGGCTTCGAGCTCAAACGCCGCCTGGCCGAGCGCTGTGGCGTGACCCCGGCGCAGGTCACCCTGGGCAACGGTTCCAACGACATCCTCGATCTGGTGGCCCGTGCCTATCTTGCGCCGGGCCTGAATGCCGTGTTCAGCGAGCACGCCTTCGCCGTGTACCCCATCGCCACCCAGGCCGTGGGCGCCGCCGGCAAGGTGGTTCCGGCCAAGGACTTCGGCCATGACCTGCCGGCCATGCTGGCAGCCATCGACGCCAATACCCGCGTCGTGTTCATCGCCAACCCGAACAACCCCACCGGCACCTGGTTCGGCCCGGCCGCGCTGGAAGACTTCCTCGCCAAGGTCCCGGAAAACGTCCTGGTGGTGCTGGACGAGGCCTACATCGAGTACGCCGAAGGCGAAGAACTGCCCGACGGCCTTAACTATCTGGCCCGTTATCCGAACCTGCTGGTGTCGCGCACCTTCTCCAAGGCCTACGGCCTGGCTTCGCTGCGTGTGGGCTACGGCCTGTCCAGCGCCCAGGTGGCCGACGTGCTGAACCGCGTGCGCCAGCCCTTCAACGTCAACAGCCTGGCCCTGGCCGCCGCCTGCGCCGCCCTTGATGACGCCGAGTACCTGGCTGAAAGCCGTCGTGTCAACGATGCCGGCATGCTCCAGCTGGAAGAGGGTTTCCGCGCCCTGGGCCTGAGCTGGATTCCCTCCAAGGGCAACTTCATCGCCGTCGATTTCGGCCGCGACGCCGCCCCGATCAACCAGGGCCTGCTCGCCGAAGGCGTGATCCTGCGCCCGGTGGCCGGCTACGGCATGCCGACCTTCCTGCGCGTCTCCATCGGCCTGCCGGCCGAGAATGCCCGTTGCCTGGAAGCGCTGGCCAAGGTGCTCGGCCGTGGCTGATGTCATGACCGTGCAACAGGGCGCCCCTATCTTCGGGCGCCTGGTGGTGATCGGCCTCGGCCTGATCGGCGGCTCCTTTGCCAAGGGGCTGCGCGAGAAGGGCCTGTTCGCCGAAGTGGTGGGCGTGGACAAGGATCACGAGTCCTGCCGTATCGCCGTCGAGACCGGCGTGGTCGACCGTTGCGAGAGTGACCTCGCTGCGGCCTGCCGCGGTGCCGATGTGATCCAGCTGGCCGTACCCATTCTCGCCATGGAAAAGCTCCTCGCCGAACTGGCCCGACTGGACCTCGGCAATGCCATCCTCACCGATGTCGGCAGCGCCAAGGGCAATGTGGTGCGCGCGGCGCGCAAGGTTTTCGACGGCGTGCCGGCGCGTTTCGTGCCCGGCCACCCCATCGCCGGCTCGGAAAAGAGCGGGGTGGAGGCTGCCAACGCCAGCCTGTTCCGCCGCCATAAGGTCATCCTCACCCCGGTGGAAAACACCGATCCGTCGGCTCTGCAGCGCATCGACCAACTCTGGCGTGCCCTGGGGGCGGACGTTGAACACATGGAGGTCGAGCATCACGATGAGGTGCTCGCCGCAACCAGTCACCTGCCGCACCTGCTGGCATTCGGACTGGTCGACTCGCTGGCCAAGCGCAGCGAGAATCTGGAAATCTTCCGCTATGCCGCTGGCGGATTCCGCGACTTCACGCGGATCGCCGGCAGCGACCCGGTGATGTGGCACGACATCTTCCTCGCCAACCGCGATGCCGTGCTGCGCATCCTGGACGCATTTCGCGATGACCTCGACGCCCTGCGCGGCGCGGTCGACGCAGGGGACGGGCATGAATTGCTGGGCGTGTTCACTCGCGCCCGCTTCGCCCGCGAGCATTTCAGCAAAATCCTGGCCCGCAGGGCCTATGTGGACGCCATGCACAATAACGATCTGATTTACCTGGCACAGCCGGGTGGCAAACTCGCCGGCCGTGTTCGCGTTCCGGGCGACAAGTCCATTTCCCACCGTTCCATCATGCTCGGCTCCCTGGCCGAAGGCACCACCGAGGTGGAAGGCTTCCTCGAGGGCGAAGACGCCCTGGCGACCCTGCAGGCCTTCCGCGACATGGGCGTGGTCATCGAAGGGCCGCACCACGGCCGCGTGACCATTCACGGCGTTGGCCTGCACGGCCTGAAGCCGCCGCCCGGCCCGCTGTACCTGGGCAACTCCGGCACCTCCATGCGCCTGCTCAGTGGCCTGCTGGCGGCCCAGCCGTTCGACACCACCCTGACCGGCGATGCCTCCCTGTCCAAGCGCCCGATGAACCGCGTGGCCAAGCCCCTGCGCGAAATGGGCGCCGTGATCGAGACCGGCGCTGAAGGCCGTCCGCCGCTGACCATCCGCGGTGGCCAGCGCCTGTCCGGCATGAACTACGACATGCCCATGGCCAGCGCGCAGGTGAAATCCTGCCTGCTGCTCGCCGGCCTCTACGCTGCCGGTGAAACCTCTGTCACCGAGCCGGCCCCTACCCGTGACCACACCGAGCGCATGCTGCAAGGCTTCGGTTACCCGGTGAAGGTGGACGGCAACACCGCCACCGTCGAAAGCGGCCACAAGCTCAGCGCCTCTCGCATCGAAGTGCCTGCCGACATTTCCTCGGCTGCCTTCTTCCTGGTGGCCGCGAGCATCGCCGAAGGCTCCGAACTGGTGCTGGAACACGTCGGCATCAACCCGACCCGTACTGGCGTCATCGACATCCTCAAGTTGATGGGCGGCGACATCACCCTGGAAAACCAGCGTGAAGTGGGTGGCGAACCCGTTGCAGACATCCGCGTGCGCGCGGCCAAGCTGAAGGGCATCGATATCCCCGAAGACCTGGTTCCGCTGGCCATCGACGAGTTCCCCGTGCTCTTCGTCGCCGCTGCCTGCGCCGAAGGCCGCACCGTGCTGCGTGGCGCAGAAGAACTGCGCGTGAAGGAATCCGACCGCATCCAGGTCATGGCCGACGGCCTGCTGGCCCTGGGTGTGAAGGCCGAGCCGACTCCGGACGGCATTGTCATTGAAGGCGGCCCCATCGGCGGCGGCGAAGTCTGGAGCCACGGCGACCACCGTATCGCCATGTCCTTCAGCGTGGCCTCGCTGCGCGCCAGCGCGCCGATCCGCATCCATGACTGCGCCAACGTCGCCACTTCGTTCCCGAACTTCCTCGGCCTCGCGGCCCAGTCCGGCATTCGTGTAGCGGAAGAGGGCAAGGCATGAACGCCAACGTGCCCGTGATTGCCATCGACGGACCCAGCGGTTCCGGCAAGGGCACCGTCGCCGGCCTGCTGGCCAAGCGCCTGGGCTGGCGTCTGCTCGACTCCGGCGCGCTGTACCGGCTGCTGGCCTTCGCTGCGCGCAACCATGGCGTCGACCTGACCAACGAGGAATCCCTCAAGGTCCTGGCGGCGCACCTGGACGTGCAGTTCAATGCCAAGGCCGGTGGCGGCCAGAGCATCGTGCTGGAAGGTGAAGACGTTACCGACGTGATCCGCTCCGAGCAGGTCGGTGCCGGCGCCTCCCAGGTCGCCGCGCTGCCCGCCGTGCGTGAAGCCCTGCTGCAACGCCAGCGTGCCTTCCTCGAAGCCCCCGGTCTGGTGGCCGATGGTCGCGACATGGGCACTGTGGTGTTCCCGCAGGCGCAGCTGAAGATCTTCCTCACCGCCAGCGCTGAAGAGCGTGCCCGTCGCCGCTACCTGCAGCTCAAGGGTAAGGGAATGGAAGCTGATCAGGCTGCCCTGCTGACGGAAATCCAGGAACGCGACGAGCGTGACAGCCAGCGCTCCGTAGCCCCGCTGAAGCCGGCCGAGGATGCGATCATCCTCGACTCCACCAGCCTCAGCATCGACGAAGTTCAGGACAAGATCCTCGAAGCCTTCGCCGCCCTCGGCCTGGACGACTGAAGTCCCGGCTCGACGAAAACGCCGCAGTCACTGACTGCGGCGTTTTTGTTTGTGGGGCTGGGATTTCCTACAGGTAGCGATTGATCGATGGGTATCGCTTCGCTCCAGCGGAGCGCCGCCCGCCACATCCTACGAAGGACGTCGGTCGAACGGCGCGACGGAGCTTCCGGTAGGGTGCGCCGTGCGCACCGGCTGTTCAGCAAAAGCGAGGAAACAGGCGCCGCCCTGAAGCGGCACCTGATCCTATGTTGGAACCTCAATCCGCAGCGGCACGCACCGGATTACGGAGGGCCGCAAGCGAGTCGTGTGTTGCATCCACTGGCTGGTCATCCAGCAGCGCTTTGCACAGCGATACGCACAGTCCCACCATCACCAGCAGGAACGGCGCGGCGAAGATAATGGCGGCGGTCTGCAGCGCGTTCAGGCCACCCATCACCAGCAACACAGAGGCCGCCGCGCTGGTCAGCACGCCCCACAGCGCCACCAGCCAGCACGGCGGCTTCAGGTTGCCGCGGGCGCAGAGCATGCCCATGACGATGGAGCCCGCATCGGCCCCGGAGATGAAGAACACGCCCACCAGCAGAATGGCCGCAAATGAGGTCAGCGCCGCGGCGGGGTATTGGGCCAGCAGCATGAACAGCGCCACCGCAGGTCCCTGGTCCTTCACGGCGGCGGCGATGCCGCCCGCGCCGGCCAGTTCCGAGTACAGGGCCGAGCCGCCCATGATCGCGAACCACACCATCGTTACTCCGCTGGGAATGACGATCACGCCGATCACGAATTCGCGAATGGTGCGGCCGCGCGAGATGCGCGCGATGAAGGTGCCCACGAACGGCGCCCAGGAAATCCACCACGCCCAGTAGAAGATGGTCCAGCCCGCGAGCCACTTCCCATCACTGAACGCAGCGGTGCGGAACGACATCGGCACCAGTTCCTGAAGGTATTCGCCTATCGAAGCCACCAGAGTGTTGACGATGAACACGCTGGGGCCCACTGCGGCCAGGAAGAGCAGCAGTACCACCGCGACCCACATGTTCAGGTTGCTCAGGAACTGCACCCCCTTACCCACACCGGAGATGGCGGAAAGGATGAAGAACACCGTCATCACGACGATGATCGCCAACGCAATGTTGTTCGATTCGCCGGTGTTCCAGAGGTAGTTCAGGCCGCTGTTGATCTGCTGAGCGCCCAGGCCGAGCGAGGTGGCGGTGCCGAAGAGGGTGGCCAGGACCGCCAGAATGTCGATCGATTTGCCCAATGGCCCGCGCACGCCCTTCTCGCCAATCAGCGGTGTAAAGGCGCTGGAGATCAGGTTCGGCAGTCCCTTGCGGAATGAGAAGTAGGCGATGACCAGGCCGACGATGGCGTAGATCGCCCAGGGGTGGAATGCCCAATGGAAGTAGGCGTAGCCCATTGCGATCTTGGCCGCTTCCCTGGAGTGCGGCGGCGCCAGGTCGGGCGGTATTGTCGAAAAGTGCGTGATCGGCTCGGCCACGCCCCAGAACATGAGCCCGATGCCCATGCCGACGCTGAACATCATCGCGATCCACGATGACGTGCTGAACTCGGGTTTTTCATCGTCCTTGCCCAGTTTGATCCGGCCGAAGCGGCTGAATGCCAGGAACAGGGCGAAGCCCAGAAAGAATGCGGTGGAGAGGACGAAGCTCCAGCCGAACCAGTCGATGATCTTGTCCAGCACCGCCTGCGCCGCAGTCGACAGGGCCTTGGGCCAGAGTGCTCCTCCAGCGACCAGTGAGGCCGATATCACGACAGCCCCCCAGAAAACGACCTTGTCGACGGGTGAGTTGGGTGTCTTGTGCATAGGCCTCCTCAAGCATTGCGTGCTTTTTCTTGTAAGTGCGAAACCTGCCGGGCTGGCGACAGTCAGAGCCCCGTAATGGTCGCGTGGCCGATGAAGCGCTTCTTGTGCGTGGACGATGCCCGCCGATCCAATTGCGACAGACTTCGACCGGGCGGTCGCGTTGGCGTAGCAGCCAACGACAGACGGTCGGTTCAGGCCTCAAAAGCAAAACGGGCCCCGAGGGCCCGTTTTCGTTTGGACAAGAATCGCTTCCTTCAGATCACTCACGCCGAGCGCAGAATTTCCGCACCCGTCTCGGTTCCCGTGTCCGCATCGATCTCCTTCATCCCCAGATGCGCCGTCTCCTTCAGCAGGAACGAGCACACCGCTACCAGCGCCAGTGCAGCCGCGCCATAGGCGGCCACGCCGAACGGGCTGCCGGTGGCGATGAGAATCGCTGTCGCCAGGCTGGACGCCGTGCCGCCACCGAAGGCCGCGCCCATCTGGTAGGCGGCGGACATGCCGGAGTAGCGCATGTGGCGCGGGAACTGTTCGGCGAGGAAGGCGGGAATCGGGCCCTGGGTCGCACCCATCAGGGCGCCGACCATGATGTACGCCATGCAGGCGATGGGCAGGCTGTGGCGGCCCACCAGGGCGAAGAAGACGAAGAAGCCGGCGGCCATTAGCAAGGCGCCGAGGATCATCACGGCGCGCCGGCCCAGGCGGTCGGAGAGGCTGGCGAACAGCGGGGCGCTGATGACGATGGCAACGGAAAGGGACACGTCGAACAGCAACGCTTCAGTGCTGCCGTAGCCCAGTTGGGTGGCGTAGGCGAGGAAGAAGGTGCTGCCGATATAGGCGATGGTCACGTAGCCGAAGGCGATGCCGGTGCACAGCAGCATCTCGCGAGGGCGCGAGCGCAGTGCGGCGACCAGGGGCAGGCGGGTGTTCTCTCGCGGTTGCAGCGGCTTGCCGGCCGTATTCGACAGGCGTGCGTAGAGGCCGATCAGCACCAGGACGCCGCCGAGCCAGAAGGGGATGCGCCAGGCGAAGTCGGCCAGGTTGTCATCGTAGGCGGCGCTGACGATGGCGAACACGGCGGAACCGAGAATGCCGCCGATGCCGATGCCCATGCTGGTGAAGCTGCCCCATAGGCCGCGTTTACCGGCCGGGGCCGATTCGATGCCGAAGAGGGCAGCGCCACCCCATTCGCCACCTGCGGCGAAGCCTTGTACCAGGCGCAGCAGTACCAACAGGACAGGCGCTGCTGCTCCGATGCTCTCGTGGGAAGGCAGGCAGCCGATGGCCAGGGTGCTGAAACCCATCAGCAGCAGGGTGACGACCAGTGCTTTCTGACGGCCGGCCTTGTCGCCGAAGTGGCCGAACACCATGCCGCCCAGCGGACGGGCGAAGAAACCCACGCCGAAGGCGCCGAAGGCCACCAATGTGGCGGTGAGCGGGTCAAGGTCGGGGAAGAACACCTGGGGGAAGACCAGGGCGGCGGCGACGCCGTAGATGACGAAGTCGTAGAACTCCAGTGCGGTGCCCATGCCCGAGACGAAGAATGTCCGGAGCGCCGATTGCGATCCCGTTGCCGGGGAAGGTTGATTTGCCATTTGCCTTTGCTCGTCTTGTCGTTGTTGGAGGGAGCTGCTGGCGGCAGGTGGCTGCCTGCCGCCATTGCGGTCAGAAGCGCACGCTGCCCGAGCGGGCCAGCACCACCGGGTTGCCCTCGGCGTACTCCAGCTCGAACGCTTCGGTGTCGATGCCGATGGTGAGCAGGGTTTCCCAGCGCTCCTTCGGCGGCAGGCTCAGGTCCGGGTGGAAGCAGATGGGGGCCTGCTCGCCCGGCTCGCCGCACATGGCGCTGGCGCGCGAGGCCAGGGTCTTGCCGGTCATGGCGTCGAGGTTGCCGTTCACATGGTCCAGGCGGGCGTAAGTGGTGGAGACATCCAGCGTGCGTTCGCCGGGCACCAGCTCAGGCGCGAGGAAGTGGTTGGTGTGGGTGATCCAGCCGTCTTCGCGCGGCAGCACCACGGCAGTCGCGTGGCGGGACAGCTCGATGCTCGCGGCGCGGGGCGATGCGTCGTGACGGGAGAACACGGTCAGTACGGTGGAGGCGCTGACCCGTGCAGAGCGGGCAAGGGCGATGGCTTCGTCCACGCTGCGGGCTTCTTCCAGCAGGCGGCGGGCGATGGCATGGACCGGCACGCCGGCGCTGTCGTTGTCGCTCGCGTGGTGGAGGATGTTGAAGTGCAAGCCCAGGCCAGCGCTGTTCACGCCGATCTTGCCGAGCATGCCGAACTCGGTGAACAGCTTGACGCCCAGGCCGGCGCTGCCGGTGAGCTGCAGCATCATCCCGTGGGGAACGAGGGCGTCGTGCCAGTCCCAGGTCTGGATCGTGCGCGGTGCGTTTGCGCCGTGCGGGGCGAACACGGCGGTGGAGCACTCGCCTTCGGGCGGCGTGGGCATCACCGCGAGGATTTCGGTACGGGCATTCAACGCCGCCAGTTGCCACAGCGGCAGGCCGGCCGCTTCGGCGGTGGCGACCACCTCCTGGGCCAGGGACGGGCTCCAGGCTTCGAGGGCGGCGAGGCTGGCTTCGCCGATGTTGCGCACCGTGGCCGGGTCGACATCCACCTGGGAGAAGAAATCGAGGTAGAGCGATACGGTCTGCCGGATCTGCTCCGACCACCGTTCACCGATCTGCCGGCCACGAATCTGCGGGTTCTGGGTGTCGGTGACGAAGGTATGGACTTTCACTGCGAATTACCTGTTCAGCATTGGATTGTTACGGGCGTGAAGCGGCCGCGGGACACCGAAGCGGTGCCCCATGGCCTGGAGAAATCAGTCAGCGGTTGCGGGTATAAACGTCGCGGCCAGCGAACCAGGTCTTCAATACCTGGGTGTCGCGCAGAGCCTCGGGCTCGACCTGGAACACATCGCGATCGAGCAGGATCAGGTCAGCCTGCTTGCCGGGCTTGAGCGAACCGATGCGGTCGTCCAGGCGAATGGCGCGAGCGGCGTTCAGGGTGTAGGCCTGGAACATCGTCTCGCGGTCGATCTCCTCGGCGGCGTTCAGCACACCTTTCGGCCCTTTGCGGCTCACCGCCTGGTAGATCGCCTTCCAGGGTTCCGGGGTGGTGATGGGCCAGTCGCTGGCGCCCGCGATGGTGGCGCCGTTCTTCAACAGCGAGCGCGCCGGGTACTGGTACTGGAAGGCCATGGCGCTGACATAGGGCTGCACCAGATCGACGCTGAGTTCGTCGGCGGTGGCCCAGTAGAGCTGCATGGAGGCGATCACATCCAGCGGCTTGAAGCGGGCGAACTCCTTCGGGTTGACCATCTGCAGATGGGTGATGGAGTGGGGGATACCGCTGTTGCGGGCCTTGCGCGCCTGCTCGATGCCGTTGAGGGATTCGCGCACCGCGCGGTCGCCAATGGCATGCACATGCACCAGCCAGCCGCGGGCGTCCGCCGCGTTCACCAGTTCGCCGAACTGGGCCGGGTCGAACAGCAGCTCGCCGCGCTTGCTGGAGTTCTTGTACGGCTCCAGCATCGCCGCGCTCTGTGCCGGGTGCTCCGCCACGCCGTCGGCGAACACCTTGATGCCCGGCAGGGTGAGGTTGGGTACGCCCTGGAACTGCTGACGCACCTTGTCCAGTTCGTCCAGGTCCTTGGGTGTGGCCTTCGAGTCGGCCATCAGCAGGGCGGCGACATGGGCGCTGAGCTCGCCGGAGTCGGCCATCGCCTTGTAGGTGGGCAGCACGCCGACAGAGCTGTTGTCGATGGGGCCGCCGGGAATCTCGTTGGCCAGCGGGTCCATCCAGGCGGTGATCCCCAGGCTGTTGTAGTAGTGCAGGGCATCGCGGGCGCCGGTCAGCAGCTCTGCCTGGGAGGGCAGGGGAATCAGCTCCTGGGCAGCGTAGAGGCCAGCGTCCACCAGGAATCCGTTGGGCTGGCCGTTCTCATGGTGGCCGATGGTGGCCAGCTCTTCGCCCTTGAGCGACTTCACCTTGGCGGCGTTGATACCGGCGCGTTTCAGCATGGCGCGGTTGACCCAGCCGGTGTGGTAGTCCCAGCCGGCGAAGAGGATGGGCGTGTCGGCCCACTCGCCGGCATTGAAGCGCTGCTCGAAGGCGTCGAGCTGGTCCCAGTAGCTGGTGGGCACGCCGCCGACCACCAGGAAGTCGCCGCGTTTGGCCTTGCCGTCCTCACGCCACTGGCGCAGGCGCTTCTCCAGCTCGTCCAGCGGAACCTCCTCGCCATTGAGGTTGGCCTGGTGCATCTGCAGGCCGCCCTTGACCACGTGGGCGTGGGAGTCGATGAAGCCGGGCATCAGCACCTTGCCACCCAGGTCGAGCAATTGGGTATCCGCCTGCTTGAGTCGCAGCACCTCGGCATCGGAACCCACGGCGACGATCTTGCCGTTCTCGATGGCGACCGCCTGTTGCAGGGGCTGGCCGGGTTCGGCGGTGTAGACCTTGGCGTTGTGCAGGATGAGATCGGCGGCTGCCATAGTTTCCATGGAAGAAAAGGCGAGGGCGACGGAGAGCGTCAGGGAGACAATCGGCTTCATGGGGTGTTGGCCTTGATTCTTGTTGGTCTGAGGCGAAGACTACCCAGTCGCCGTGCCGGGAATAACGCCAAGGCCGGCATAACTTCTTTTCTGAAGTGGAAATAAAAATGGACCGATTGACCGCGCTGGCCATGTTCGTCGCCGCTGCCGAACAGGGCAATTTCAGCCGTGCCGCCGAGCAACTCGGCACCACGCCGTCATCCCTGACCAAGGCCGTGGCGCAACTGGAAGAGGGGCTGGGCACCAAGCTGTTCGAGCGCACCACTCGTCGGATGTCCCTCACCGAAGCCGGGCACATCTACCTGGAGGGAGCCCGCCAGGCCCTGATGCAATTGCAACTGGCCGGCGAGGGCGTCGAGCAGTTGCAGCACGAGTTGCGCGGCAGTCTGCGCATCACCGCGCCGCCATCCTTCGGCCCGGCCTTCCTCAATGCCGTGTGTTGCCGCTTCCTGCGCGAATACCCGCATGTGCACCTGGAGGTGGACCTCTCCGACACCTATGTGGACCTGGTTGACGGCGGCTACGACCTTGCTCTGCGTGACGGGCCCACCGACCTGCCCAGCGTGATCGCCCAACCCCTGGTGGAAAACCGCATCACCCTCTGCGCCAGCCCCCGCTATCTGGCGGAGCGAGGCGGGGACGTGACCCTGGAAAACTACCTGCAGCACGACTGGCTGATCTTCCGCCACCCACTGCTCAACCGGCATTTCTGGTGGGTGACCAAGGGCGACCAGCGCATCCGCCTCAGCCAGCCGGTACCGCGCCTGGCCAGTGACAACTACGACTTCCTCCTGGCCTGCCTGCTGGATGGCCTGGGCCTGCAGTTCATTCCGCAATGGAGCGCGGCCCCTTACCTGGCGAGCGGCGAACTGGTGGAAGTGATGCCCGAGTACTGGCGCGAGCCCAGTGGCTTCGGCCCGCAGGTCTACGTGCTCTACCTCACCCATCGGCGCAACACGCGCAAGGTGAAGGTGTTCATCGAGCACTTGAAGGCGTACTGGCGGGACAGTGGTATCGCTGGCTGATAGGCGGGGCAGGGCGTCGGACTCGAATGGATGCCGCGTGTGGTGAGCGCGCCCTGCAATCCGCATAATCCGCGCATTGCCCGAGCTGGCTGCAGCATGCAGTCAGCTCCTTCCCGAACGAGGTTCCCCATGAACGAACACATCGCGCCGGTGGCGCTGGACCGTGCCTATCGCGTGCTGAATCACGGCCCCACCGTGCTGGTCTCCGCCAGCCACGACGGCGTCGATAACGTCATGGCCGCCGCCTGGTCCTGCGCCCTGGACTTCTCGCCACCGAAGGTGACCGTGGTGCTGGACAAGGCCACCCGCACCCGCGCGCTGGTGGAAAAGAGCGGCTACTTCGCCTTGCAGGTGCCCAACCTCGGCCAGCTGGAACTCACCTACAAGGTCGGCACCCGCAGCCTGGACGAGGCGCCGGACAAGCTGGCGCAGAGCGGCGTCGAGTTGTTCCGCATGGACGGCTTCGACGTGCCCCTGGTGGCCGGCAGCTCCGCCTGGCTGATCTGCAAACTGATCCCCGAACCGCACAACCAGCAGACCTACGACCTGTTCATCGGTGAAGTGGTCGGCGCCTGGGCCGATACCCGCGTGTTCAAGGACGGCCACTGGCACTTCGAACAGGCCGACGAGCGCTGGCGCAGTCTGCACTACATCGCCGGCGGGCATTTCTATGCCATCGGCGATGCGGCGGTGGTGCGGGAGGAGTGAGCGACTGGCGGTAGGGTGGAATCCCCGCGTGGGATTTCCACCGCGAAGAGCTCTATCGCTGGGATTCCCTGTAGGGTGCGCCGTGCGCACCGACGGCGGGATCAATCCGACCTCCTGACTCGCCCTATCTCCATTTCGTCTGCGAAAGCTCCACCTCAGTGGGCGGCATCGCGTATAAATGCTTCGCAATTAGCACACGATTCCAATTACCCAGTCCCATTGCCGAAGGTCAGCCGTTCATGGATGTTCTCTCGCTTGCCTATGAGCGCCTGACCGAGCTGGTCATCGAGCCGGTCGCCAAGCAGTTTCTCGGGATCTTCGACCTGAACGGCCGTCTCGGTGTTCTGTTTCTTCTCCTGTCCTACAGCATCGGCTACGGACTGTACCGCTACCGGAAGTATCGGGGGCTGACAGACGCTCGCTCGTTCTGGCAGTTCATCGGCGGGAGCCGGGTCTATTTCCACCGCTCGGCATGGCTGGATTACCGCTACTACTTCGTGCGCGCCATCCTGAAGGTCGCGCTGGTCCTGCCCATCGTCGGCCTGGTGGACCCCTACATCCTGAAGTCCGGGGATTACATCGCCTTCTTCACCAACCTGTGGGGCGCGCGCCCACAGCTCGGCGAGAACCTTTCGCTTTCCCTGCTTTACGGGCTGGGGGTGTTTCTGCTGAAGGACTTCATGCACTACTGGGCTCACCGGGCCTTTCATTCCCGCTGGCTCTGGGCGTTTCACAAGGTCCATCATTCGGCGCCCGTGCTGGTGCCGGCGACCGCAAGCCGCGTGCACTTCCTGGAAAAAGTCGTCGAGAAGCTTTCCGTTGGCGTTCTTCTCGGCCTCTATGCCGGGGGCTTCTGGTACGCCTGCGGCGGGGAAGTCAGCCGCTACACCCTGTTTGGCGTGACCTATCTGGTCTTCATCTTCAATGGCCTGGCGGCGAACCTGCGTCATAGCCATGTCTGGCTGTCGTTCGGGCCGGTGGTCGAGCATGTGCTGAACAGTCCGGCCCAGCATCAGATTCACCACAGCGACGCGCCCCGGCACTTCAACAAGAACTTCGGCACCAACCTGTCGCTCTGGGACTGGATGTTCGGCACCCTCTACGTCACCACCCCGGAGCCCGAGGCGATCCGCTTCGGCACCGGCGAAAAGGACCTCGAGCGCTACCTGACGATCTACGGCCTGATCGTCACGCCCTTCGTGGACACCGCCCGCAAGCTCGCCCGGCAAAGGCGTACACAGCGGATTCCGCTGCGCAATGGCTGAGCCTGTGTGTTTCTCGTGGGGCTATGTCGGTATTAGCTGCTGCTGAGAGGAATGGTGCTCGCTGGCAGCAGGCTTCCTGGAATTCTGTGCTGCCGTCCCCCCTCACCCCCGGCCCCTCTCCCTGAAGAGGAGAGGGGTGACTCGCGCCTGCGAGGCACAAGTCATCCTCATGCCCACTCGGGCTTGAACTGTGGGTGGATTGGGTGGGGCAGCTCGTAGGACGGGTGGAGCTTGCGATACCCATCGATCAAGGCTGACCGGGATCACATTGCTCAACCACATCCTGCAAGAGTGAGGTGGCAGCGCCGCTCGTTGGGCTTCGCTGCGCTCAGACCAACCTACGGGGCATCGTTCGTCTTCTGTGCCGGACGTTTGCGGTCACTCGTAGGATGGGTGGAGCTTGCGATACCCATCGATCAAGGCTGATCGGGATCACATTGCTCAACCACATCCTGCAAGAGTGAGGGGGCAGCGCCGCTCGTTGGGCTTCGCTGCGCTCAGACCAACCTACGGGGCGTCGTGCGTCTTCTGGGCCAGGCGTTCGCGGCAGAAGTCGACGAACAACTGCGCGGGCTTGGTGAGCTGGCCGCGCTTGAGGCGGGCGGCTACCAGGCCGGAGGTGGCGACGGGTTCGGCGATATCGACGGTGACCACTTTCTTGCCGTCGTAGGTGCACTCCGAATGGGGGCGGGTGACCAGCAGGGAGAAGCCGAACCCCTGGCCGACCATGCCGCGCACCATCTCGATCGACGGCGAGCTGAACACGATGTTGGGCGTCAGGCCCAGTTCGTGGAACAGGCTGACGAAGTAGGTCCGGCTTGGCTGCACGTCCAGCAGGATCATCGGCTCCAGGCAGAGGTCGCGCAGGGACACCTGGGCCTGGCTGGCGAAGCGGTGGTTCTCCGGCAGCAGGGCGTAGGGTCGCTGCGGCGGCATCAGCGGTTCGGTGGCGATGGTGCTGTCCAGGTCGTGTTCGTAGAGGAAAGCGAGGTCGAACGTGCCGGCAGTCAGGCCCTGGACCAGCTCCTGCTGCTCGCCATCGCGGATGCGGATGTCCACGCCGGGGTACTGCTCGCGGAAGCCGGCGATGAGCTGGGGCAGGTAGAGCGGGGCAACGGTCTCGAAGCAACCGATGTCGATCTGTCCGGCGACGATGTCGTTGTCGGCCAGCGCGTTCTGTTCGAACTCGCGGGCTACCCGCAGCAGCTCCTGGGCCTTCTCGTAGAAGCGTGTGCCGCTGGGCGTCAGCGACACGCCCTGGGCGTGGTGGCGGATGAACAGCTGCACGCCGAAGCTCTCTTCCAGGCCCTTGATGGCGGTGGAGATGGACGGCTGGGCGATGTACAGCTTGCGTGAGGCTTCGGCCACGCTGCCGGCCTCCACGGTCGTCACGAAATACTTGAGTTGTCGCAAGGTATAGGTAGCCACGGGCACCTCTGTTGTTGGCCGCCTGCGCACGCGCGAGGCGGCTCTCTGTGCTTGTCGTTATGGGGTGAACCTTACCCCAGGCGGCACCTGCGAGGCCGCATGAGCTGCCGAGTTTTTTCATATGACTCGAGCATATTTTTAATAATTTTCCTCTGCCGGAAGCTGGCGCACCATCTGCCTCAACCCGAATAACAACGTGACCGCACAGACGGTCGCTCTGGGAGTGCAGCGTGTTAGATCTCGGCTATTGGCAGCAGCGAGCTGCCCGGCAAGCATTCACTGACAAGGCGCTGATCGGCGGTCGCCAGGTGTCCGCCGCCTCTGGCGCAACCTTCGACTCGATCAACCCGGCCACCAACCAATTGCTGGCCCGCGTCGCCGCCTGCGGCGAGGCGGAAGTTGACCTGGCCGTGCGCACGGCGCGCCGTGCCTTCAACGAAGGCCCCTGGGCACGCATGGCGCCGGTGGAGCGCAAGAGGGTGCTGCTGCGTCTCTCCGAACTGATGATGGCCCACCGTGAAGAACTGGCCCTGCTGGATTCCCTGAACATGGGCAAGCCGGTGATGGACGCCTACAACATTGACGTTCCCGGCGCTGCCCACGTGTTCGCCTGGTACGGCGAGGCCCTGGACAAACTCTACGACCAGGTCGCCCCCACCGCGCCAAACGCCCTGGCCACCATCACCCGCGAAGCGCTGGGCGTGGTCGCTGCCGTGGTGCCCTGGAACTTTCCCCTCGACATGGCTGCCTGGAAGCTGGCGCCGGCCCTGGCCGCCGGCAACAGCGTGGTGCTGAAACCCGCCGAGCAGTCGCCGTTCTCCGCCCTGCGCCTGGCCGAGCTGGCACTGGAAGCCGGGCTGCCGGAAGGCGTGCTCAACGTGGTACCGGGCCTGGGCGAAAGCGCCGGCAAGGCCCTCGGCCTGCACCCGGATGTGGATTGCCTGGTGTTCACCGGTTCCACCCAGGTGGGCAAATACTTCATGCAGTACTCGGCGCAGTCGAACCTCAAGCAGGTCTGGCTGGAATGCGGCGGCAAGAGCCCGAACCTGATCTTCGAGGATTGCCGCGACCTGGATCTGGCTGCCGAGAAGGCCGCCTTCGGGATCTTCTTCAACCAGGGCGAAGTCTGCTCGGCCAACTCGCGCTTGTATGTGCAGCGCTCCATCCAGGACGAATTCATCGAACGCCTGCTGGCCAAGGCCCGCAACTGGATGCCGGGCGATCCGCTGGACCCGGCCAGCCGCGCTGGCGCTATCGTCGACGCCGGGCAGACCGCCCGCGTCATGTCCTTCATCGAGGGCGCGCAAGGGGAGGGCGCACGGCTGCTCGCCGGCGGTCGCCGCCTGACCTTCAACGGCTCCAGCAATTTCGTCGAACCCACCGTCTTCGCCGATGTGAGCAGCGACATGCAGCTGGCGCGGGAAGAGGTGTTCGGCCCGGTGCTGGCCATCAGCGCCTTCGATACAGAAGAAGAGGCCCTGCGCCTGGCCAACGACAGCATCTACGGCCTGGCCGCTTCGGTGTGGAGCGATGACCTGCATCGCGCCCACAGGGTCGCCCGCGCGCTCAAGGCGGGAACAGTGTCGGTGAACACGGTGGACGCTCTGGACGTCACCGTGCCCTTCGGCGGCGGCAAGCAGTCCGGCTTCGGTCGCGACCTCTCGCTGCATTCCTTCGACAAGTACAGCCAACTGAAAACCACCTGGTTCCAGCTTCGCTGAGGTCGCTCTGACGACCCGGCCGCGTGCTCCTACGGTGCGCGGCCGTCCACAACAAGAAATCCAATCCCGTGCGTGGTGCACGCATGGGCTCTGGCCTCCTGGCCACGACTGCCTCAGCAACTGATCACAACTTACAAGTAGTGAGGGAGTTTCCATGCTCAAGTCCTTCCCGTGCATCCGTGCCACCCTCGGTATCGCCCTGCTGGCCGCCGCCAGCGCGCCGGCCATGGCCGAGTCCTCCAACCTCACCGTGATCTCCTTCGGCGGTGCCACCAAGGCCGCGCAGGAAGCGGCCTATTTCAAACCCTTCGAACAGAGCGGCGCCGGCAAGGTGGTGGCCGGCGAGTACAACGGCGAGTTGTCCAAGGTCAAAGCCATGGTCGACATCGGCCAGGTCACCTGGGACGTGGTGGAAGTGGAGAGTCCCGAACTGCTGCGCGGTTGCGAAGAGGGCCTGTTCGAGCGCATGGACCCGGCCGTGCTCGGCCAGTCCGCCAGCTACATGCCCGGCACCGTCAGCGAGTGCGGCGTGGCCAGCTACGTCTGGTCCATGGTGCTGGCCTACAACGCCGACAAACTGGCCAGCGCGCCCAGCTCCTGGGCGGACTTCTGGGACACCCAGCGCTTCCCCGGCAAGCGCGGCCTGCGCAAGGGCGCCAAGTACACCCTGGAAGCGGCACTGCTGGCCGACGGGGTGAAACGCGAAGACCTCTACAAGGTGCTGGAAACCCCGGAAGGCGTATCCCGTGCCTTCCGCAAGCTGGATGAGATCAAGCCGCACATCCAGTGGTGGGAAGCCGGCGCCCAGCCGCCGCAATGGCTGGTGGCCGGCGACGTGGTGATGTCCGCTGCCTACAACGGCCGCATCGCCGCCGCGCAGAAGGAAGGTTCGAAGCTCGCCATCGTCTGGAACGGCAACCTCTACGACCCGGACCACTGGGCCATCGTCCGCGACAGCCCGAACAAGGCATTGGCCGAGCGCTTCATCGCCTTCGCCAGCCAGGCGGAAACCCAGAAGACCTTCTCCAGCCAGATCCCCTACGGCCCGGTCCACAAGGACGCCCTGGCCGCCTTGCCCGCCGCAACCCAGGCACAACTGCCCACCGCACCGGCCAACCTGGCCGAGGCGCAGCTGGTCAGCGCCGAGTTCTGGGTCAACCACGGCGAGGAGCTGGAAGAGCGCTTCAACGCCTGGGCGGCACGCTGAAATTCTCGCCCCTTGGCCGCCAAGTACGGTGGCCGAGAGCGGCGTGACTGACGGGGACGGCGCAGCCGTACCTGGTACTACCAAGCCCGCCGGCATCCACGGCCAGGCGGGCGGATAACAAATACAAGATTGGAGAGTGTCATGAGTGCAAGTGTGTCCGTTCCTGCCCATGGGCAGGCGGAGGCGGGTGGTTTCCGCCGGGTGCTGGGTCTGGGGGCGCTGCTGTCCGTCGCCATCGGCCTGGTGGTGTCACAGGGGGTAATGGTGCTGATGTTGCAGGGCGCCGGATTCTCCGGCCTGGGCTTCATCGTGCCGCTGGGGTTGGCCTACCTGCTGGCCCTGAGTTACGCGTGTTCCTTCTCCGAACTGTCGCTGATGATTCCCCGCGCTGGCGGCCTTTCCAGCTACACCGAAGTGGCGCTGGGGCATTTCCCGGCCATCCTCTCCACCTTCTCCGGCTACGTGGTCGTGGCCATGTTCGCGCTGTCGGCCGAGCTGCTGCTGCTCGACCTGATCGTCGGCAAGATCTACCCGGGCGTGTTCCCGCCGTTCACCATCGCCTTCGGCGTGCTCGGCCTGTTCACCGTCCTCAACCTGATGGGTATCGACATCTTCGCCAAGCTGCAGACCGCACTGGCGACGGTGATGGTGTTCGTGCTGCTGTTGCTGGGCATTGCCGCCATCGTCGAAGGTGCGCCGAGCGAAACCGCCAGCACCGTGATCCAGGGCGACTGGAACCCCATGGGCGCCGGTGTACTGACCCTCACCGCGCTGGCCGTGTGGGGCTTCGTCGGCGCCGAGTTCGTCTGCCCTCTGGTCGAGGAAACCAAGCGGCCGGAACGCAACATCCCGCGCTCGATGATCATCGGCCTGACGGTGATCTTCCTCACCATCGGCCTGTATTGCCTGGGTGCGCTGTTCATGGTGCCGCAGGAAGCGCTGACCACCGACGCGCTGCCGCACTACCTGTTCGCCACCAAGGTGTTCGGCAAGGCCGGTGAGCTGTTCCTGGTGATCGCCTCGGTGACTGCCACCTTCAGCACCCTGAACTCCTCGCTCGCGTCCATTCCGCGCATGCTCTACGGCATGGCGCAGAACGGCCAGGCCTTCCCGATCTTCAAGCGCCTCAGCCCGCGTGCCCGTACCCCCTGGGTATCGGTGCTGTTCGTGTCGGCCATCACCGGCCTGCCGATCCTGGTACTTGGCCAGGACGCCGCCTCGGTCAACCTGCTGCTGTTGGCCGCCGCGCTGGCCTGGCTGCTGGCCTACATCATCGTCCACCTGGATGTGATCGCCCTGCGCCGCCGCTACCCGGCCATCGCCCGTCCGTTCAAGACGCCGTTCTATCCGCTGCCGCAGCTCTTCGGCATCGCCGGGATGCTCTACGCCATCTGGTACGCATCGCCGAGCCCGGACATGACCGGGAAGATCTTCGGCATCGCCGGCGTGGTGCTGGGGCTGGTGTCGGTGATCGCGGTGGTGTGGATCAAGGTCGTGATGCGCAAGGACCTGTTCCGCCCCGAAGCCCTGGAGGGCACCCACTGACCCAGTGACCGATTCACCCGGGGCCGGTCCGGCCCCGATCCCGCCCGGCAGCATGCCGGGCCCCTGCCTGCCGCCGGCCCACCAGAGGCCGGCGCAGTGGAACGACCTTGGCCCTCTGGCCAGCAACTGCCCTGCAATCCAACAACAAGCAAAGCCATCAGGCTGCGGGAGACTGTTCCATGTTCAAACCCTTGCTGCGTCGCATCACCAAACCCCTTTGCTATACCGCCCTGGCCGCAGGCGTCGCCACTGGCGCGCAGGCTGGCACCCTGTCCATCGGCCATACCACCTGGGTCGGCTACGGCACCCTGTACCTGGCCCGCGATCTCGGCTTCTTCAAGGAGCAGGGCCTGGATGTCGAGCTGACCACCATGGAAGAAGCCTCGATGTACATGGCCGCCCAGGCCTCCGGCCAGCTTTCCGGCTCGGCCTCGACCATCGACGAAGTGCTCAAGTACCGCTCCGGCGAATTCTGCTTCAAGGCTGTGGCCGCACTCGACGACAGCTACGGCGGCGACGGCGTGCTGGTGGGCGACAAGGTCACCAGCCTCAAGGAGTTGAAGGGCCAGTCGGTGGCGGTCAACGAAGGTTCCGTCTCGCAGTTCTGGCTGTCCTACCTGCTCAAGCACAACGGCATGAGCATGGCCGACCTGGACGTGCAGAACATGACCGCCGACGACGCCGCGACCGCCTTCATCGCCGGCCGCGTGCCCGCCGCCGTGACCTGGGAGCCGCACCTGTCGATGGTGCGCCAGAAAGGGCAGGGCAAGGTGCTGATCGACAGCACCGAAACACCCGGCGTGATCGTCGACGTGGTGGCCCTGTCCTGCGATGTGATCGAGAAGCAGCCGGAAGATGTGAAGGCGCTGGTCAAGGGCCTGTACAAGGCCGTGCAGTTCACCCGCGACAACCCCGAGAAGGCCCACGAGATCATGGCCAAGGGCGTCGGCGGCTATCTCTCCGACC
Source organism: Pseudomonas sp. BN411 (assembly GCF_029871235.1). Taxonomy (GTDB): domain Bacteria; phylum Pseudomonadota; class Gammaproteobacteria; order Pseudomonadales; family Pseudomonadaceae; genus Metapseudomonas. The sequence continues at coordinate 60,969 of NZ_SSOM01000070.1, read as the reverse complement.
CGGCCGAACTGGCCAACGCCGCCAAGGGCGTGCGCTTCTACGACCAGGCCATGAGCGAGACGCTGCTGGGCACGCCCGGCAAGCCGGGGCAGATCCAGGAGGTGATCCGCCTGGCCAACGAAACCTGGAGCAGCCTGCAAGGCAAGCCTTTTGCCGTCAGCTACGACGACCTGGTCGATACCCGGTTCGTCACCCCCTAAGCGGAGACCGTCATGACTTCCAAGCAGAATTGGCTCAGCCGCTGCCTGACCCCGAAAGTCGACCTGCCGGCGCGGCTGATCCTCAGCGCCAGCACCCTCGGCTGGCTACTGGTGCTCGGCCTCTGGGCCGGGCTGTCCTACGGCGGGCTGGTGCCGTCGATGTTCCTGCCCACACCGGGCGCGGTGCTGGAGGCGGCCGGGCGACTGGCCGCCGACGGCACCCTCGGCAAGCACGTGCTGGCCAGCGTCGAAGTGGTGCTGATCGGCTTCATCCTGTCGTCCCTGGTGGCGGTGCCGCTGGGGCTCTTGATGGGCAGCTTCCGCATCGTCCAGGCCTTCCTCGAACCCCTGGTGAACTTCATCCGCTACCTGCCGGTGACCTCCTTCGTGCCGCTGTTCATCCTGTGGATCGGCATCGGCCTGGAGCAGCGGGTGACGGTGATCATCTTCGGCGTGTTCTTCCAGCAGTTGGTGATGATCGCCGACGTCTCCAAGGGCGTATCGAAGGACCTGATCAACGCCTCCTACACCCTGGGCTCGAACCGCCGCGACGTGATCTTCCACGTGCTCGGCCCGGCGTCCCTGCCCGGCGTGCTGGATACCCTGCGGGTGACCATGGGCTGGGCCTGGACCTACCTGGTGGTGGCCGAACTGGTCGCCGCCAGCAGCGGCCTGGGCTACATCAGCCTGAAGGCCATGCGCGGCTTCCAGGTGGATGTGATCTTCCTCGCCATCGCCATCATCGGCCTGCTCGGCCTGGTGACCGATCAACTGTTCCGTCTGCTTCGACTGAAGGTGGCTTCATGGGCGCAGTAACCGCAATGCACAGAGACGCGGCCGTCAACCAGGCGGCAGCCGGCAACCAGCAGGCCCGGCTGCGGGTGGAGCAGGTCTGCCTGCGCTACAACACCCCGGACGGGCAGACCTTCACCGCCCTGGAGAACGTTTCGCTCAGCGTGCCGGACCAGCAATTCGCCGTGCTGGTGGGGCCTTCCGGCTGTGGCAAGTCGAGCCTGCTCTACCTCACCGCCGGCCTGGCTGAACCCACCTCGGGCGAGATTTACGTCGGTGGCAAGCGAGTGGAAGGGCCGGGTCCCGATCGCGGCATGGTGTTCCAGAGCTACACCCTGTTCCCCTGGCTCAGCGTGCGGCAGAACATCGAGTTCGGCCTCAAACGCAAGGGCATGCCCAGCGCCGAGCGCGAGGAAATCGTCAATTTCTACCTCAACGAGGTGGGGCTGACGCAGTTCGCCGACCGTTATCCCAAGCAGCTCTCCGGCGGCATGATGCAGCGCGTGGCCATCGCCCGCGCCCTGGCCAACGACCCGCAGATCCTGCTGATGGACGAGCCTTTCGGCGCGCTCGACAGCCAGACCCGCATGCAGATGCAGCAACTGCTGCTGCGGGTGTGGGAGCACAGCAAAAAGACCGTGGTGTTCGTCACCCATGACATCGACGAAGCCATCCTCCTGGGCGACCGCGTCTACGTGATGGGTGCGCGACCGGGGCGGATCAAGCGCGAGATGGATGTGCCCATGCCGCGCCCGCGGGACATGGACATGGTGATGGAGCGCCAGTTCATCGAGATGAAGCGGGAGATCCTCGGGCTGCTGCACAACGAACTGGAAGAGCCTCACTGAGGCCCCTGGCCGGGCGACGTGCAGTTCGTCGCCCGTGCCTCTGCCCGCCGGCCTTGCACCCCGCCAGGTGCCGGGCGCCAGGGCGTCTGGCGGGCAGGGCAGCTTTTTCGTATAGCCCGAAGACAAATTTAGTAATTTCGCTGCCCGGCAGCTTCAGCCAGCATCGGTACCACTGAATACCGGGACGAGGAGACCCCTAACAATGAACGCTCAATTCCAAGCCCAACGCGAAACCCGTGACTACCAGGCATCCGATGCGGCCCACCACATCCATGCCTTCCTCGACCAGAAGGCGCTGAACGCCGAAGGGCCGCGGGTGATCGTTGGCGGCGAGCGCCTCCACCTCTGGGACAACGACGGCAAGCGCTACCTCGATGGCATGTCCGGCCTGTGGTGCACCAACCTCGGCTACGGCCGCAAGGACCTCACCGCTGCCGCTACCCGCCAGCTGGAGCAGCTGCCGTACTACAACATGTTCTTCCACACCACCCACCCGGCCGTGGTGGAGCTGTCGGAACTGCTGTTCAGCCTGCTGCCGGGCCACTACAGCCACGCCATCTACACCAACTCCGGCTCCGAGGCGAACGAGGTGCTGATCCGCACCGTGCGCCGCTACTGGCAGATCCTCGGCAAGCCTGAGAAGAAGATCATGATCGGCCGCTGGAACGGCTACCACGGCTCCACCCTGGGCGCCACTGCCCTCGGCGGCATGAAGTTCATGCACGAAATGGGCGGCATGCTGCCGGATATCGCCCACATCGACGAGCCGTACTACTTCGCCGAAGGCGGCGACCTGACGCCGGAAGAGTTCGGCCTGCGCGCCGCCCGCCAGCTGGAGGAGAAGATCCTCGAACTGGGCGCCGACAAGGTGGCCGCGTTCGTCGCCGAGCCCTTCCAGGGTGCGGGCGGCATGATCTTCCCGCCGGAAACCTACTGGCCGGAAATCCAGCGCATCTGCCGCAAGTACGACGTGCTGCTGTGCGCTGACGAAGTGATCGGCGGCTTCGGCCGTACCGGCGAATGGTTCGCCCACCAGCACTTCGGCTTCGAGCCGGACACCCTGTCCATCGCCAAGGGCCTGACCTCCGGCTACATCCCCATGGGTGGCCTGATCCTCAGCAAGCGCATGGCCGAGGCCCTGGTGGAGCAGGGCGGTGTGTTCGCCCACGGCCTGACCTATTCCGGCCACCCGGTGGCGGCAGCCGTGGCCATCGCCAACCTCAAGGCGCTGCGCGATGAGGGCGTGGTCACCCAGGTGAAGACCGATACCGGCCCGTACCTGCAACAGTGCCTGCGCGAAGTCTTCGGCAACCACCCGCTGGTGGGTGATATCCAGGGCGCCGGCCTGGTCGCCGCCTTGCAGTTCGCTGAAGACAAGGCCACCCGCAAGCGCTTCGCCAACGAGAACGACATCGCCTGGCGCTGCCGCACCATCGGCTTCGAGGAAGGGCTGATCATCCGTTCCACCCTGGGCCGCATGATCATGGCGCCGGCCCTGGTGGCCACCCGTGCCGAGATCGACGAGCTGGTGAGCAAGACCAAGATCGCGGTGGATCGCACCGCGCAAGAGCTGGGACGCCTCTAAGTCCCTGTCGACTGCCCCGGTCCGGTTCTGGACCGGGGCAGCCATTCCCGGATCTGCGCTGACGACGGCGGTGCTTCGGTTTGCTCCGGACTGCCGGGGCGGCGCTCATCCCCAAGAAACGAGTGCGAGACCTGGCATGCACAACAATGACAATCCGCAGGCTCCGGCGCTGGAACTGAGTACGATCCAGCCGATCTCCGCCGAAGAGCGCCATGGGCGCCCACGGGACCTGTTCACCATCTGGTTCGGTTGCAACCTGATCCTGTTGACCGTAATCACCGGCGCCCTCGCGGTGACCGTGTTCAAACTGCCTTTCTTTTCCGCACTGGCGGCGCTGGTACTGGGCAACCTGGTGGGGGGCGTGTTCATGGCCCTGCACTCGGCCCAGGGGCCACAACTCGGCGTGCCCCAGATGGTGCAGACCCGCGGCCAGTTCGGCTCCTTCGGCTCCCTGCTGGTGGTGGCCCTCGTCGTCGTGATGTACCTCGGCTTCTTCGCCTCGAACCTGGTGCTGGGCGGCCAGTCGCTGCACGGCCGTTTCCCGGCCGTCGACACCAACGTCGGCATCCTCCTGGTGGGCTTCATCAGCCTGGTGGCGGCGTCGGTGGGCTATCGCCTGATCCACGCCTACACGCGCGTCATGACCTATCTTTCCGGCGCGGTATTGTTGCTTGCCTTCGCCTGGCTGGTGTTCGGCCACGGCCTACCGGCGGACTTCCTTGAGCGCAATGAGACCTCCCTGGCCGGATTCCTCGGCACCCTGTCGGTGGCTGCGCTCTGGCAACTGGCCTATGCGCCCTACGTGTCCGACTACTCCCGTTACCTGCCGGAAGCCACGGGTTCGCGTAGCGCCTTCTGGTCCAGTTATTGGGGCTGCTGCCTGGGCTCCCTTCTGCCCATGCTGCTGGGGGTGATGGTGGCCCTGAGTATCGACGGCGATGACGTGGTGGGTGGCCTGATCGAGGCCACCGGCGGCCTCAGCGCCTTGCTGGTGGCGGTGCTCTCCATCGGCATCGCTGCTACCAACGCCATGAACCTGTACTGCGGTGCCCTGTCCACCATCACCGTGGGGCAGACCCTGGTGCCGTCCTGGTCGGCCGGGGCCGGTGCACGCATCCTCATCTCGCTGATCCTGTTCTCGGGCTCCCTGGCGTTGGCGCTGCTGGGGCAGGACGACTTCATGGTCAACTACACCAACTTCATTCTCCTGCTGCTGTACGTGCTGGTGCCCTGGAGCGCCATCAACCTGGTGGACTACTACCTGGTGGCCCACGGTCGCTACGACCTGCCGTCGTTCTTCCGTCGTGATGGTGGCCTTTACGGTCGCTGCAACTGGACGGCGGTCAACTGTTATGTGCTCGGCATCATCGTGCAGATCCCCTTCATGTCCACCGCCCTCTATACCGGCCCGGTGGCACGCGCTATGGACGGTGCCGATATTTCCTGGATCGTTGGCCTGGGTGTGATTTCGCCGGTCTACTACCTGGCCTGCCGCCTCGGCGGTCGGACCCGTGCCCTGGCCCAGACCGCTCAAGGAGGTGCCTGATGACCCGTCGTAGCGGATTCTTCTTCGACGAGCGCTGTTTCTGGCACGCCGCCGGGCTGCATAGCCTGGTGCTGCCGGTGGGGGGCTGGCTGCAGCCGCCAAGTGGTTCCGGTCATGCCGAGTCGCCGGAAACCAAGCGCCGGCTGAAGAGCCTGATGGACGTGTCCGGACTGAGTGACCGACTGGTGCTCTCCAGCGCGCCGATGGCAGCCGAGGAGGACCTGCTGCGGGTCCATCCGGCCCAGTACCTGGCGCGCTTCAAGGCCATGAGTGATGCCGGCCACGGTGAGCTGGGCGAGGAGGCTGCCGTCGGGCCGGGTACCTATGAAATCGCCCGGCAGTCAGCGGGGCTGGCCATTGCCGCCGTAGATGCCGTACTGCGTGGTGAGCTGGACAACGCCTATGCCCTGTCGCGCCCGCCGGGCCACCACTGCCTGGCGGATCGCGGCATGGGGTTCTGCTACCTGGCGAACATTGCTGTCGCCGTGGAAACTGCCAAGGCCCGCCACGGTGTCGGCCGGGTGGCCGTACTGGACTGGGACGTACACCACGGCAACGGCACCCAATCGATCTTCTACGGCCGCGACGATGTGCTGACCCTGTCGATCCACCAGGACAACTGCTTCCCTGTCGGTCAGGGCGCAGTGGAGGAGCGGGGCACGGGCGCCGGGCTTGGATACAACCTCAACCTGCCATTGTTCCCGGGCAGCGGCGACGACGCCTACCGCTACGCCATGGAGCGAGTCATCGTGCCGGCGCTGGAGCGTTTCGAACCGGAGCTGATAGTGGTCGCCTGTGGCTTCGACGCCAACGGCGTGGACCCGCTGGCGCGGATGCTGCTGCACAGCGAATCGTTCCGCGCGATGACGGCCATTTTGCGGGAGGCGGCCGACCGCCTTTGTGGCGGCCGGCTGGCGCTGGTTCACGAAGGGGGCTATGCGGAGGCCTACGTACCGTTCTGCGGCCATGCGGTAATCGAAGAGTTGGCCGGCGTGCGGACGGCAGTCGAAGACCCCTTCCTGCCGATGCTGGAAGGGCAGCAGCCCAATGCCGAATTCCGTGCGTTCCAGCGCCAGGCGATCGACCGGATGGCGGCAGCGCTGCTGAACTGAGAACACATCGCGGTGGTAATCACCGCGCGGAAGTCGGGGCTGTTTCCAGCCCCACTACGGACTGCCGGCTACCAGGGCCGGCGGTCCGACACCACAGCTGCTAGGCAGTTTTACGGCGCCCGGGATTGCTGCCCGCGCGCCGTTTTTTATTGCCCGCATTCTTTGTGCGACCAACTTCCTGTAGGGGCGAATTCATTCGCCATGGGCCGCGAAGCAGCCCCAATGGTCGGTCCAGGGCAGGATTAAGTGTTGCAAGTAGCTGCTTTGCCCGTAGGAGCTGGCTTGCCAGCGAATGGCCCCTTTTCGCTAGCAAGCTAGCTCCTACAAGGCTCCTGGACCGACGGTTCTGGCAACAGCTAACGCAGACAATGAATTCGCCCCTACAAGTGCCGCGACGAATGGTTAACGGAAGTATATTGCGCTCATAATATTACGAGTGTAATTTAAGTCCATCGCTTGGAACCCCAAGCCCTTTCCCCGGAGACAGAACCATGAGCGAACAGAAGCACCAAGGCGTTGCCCTGATCACTGGCGCATCAACCGGCATCGGCGCCACCTATGCCAAGCGCCTGGCCGAACGGGGCCATGACCTGCTGCTGGTCGCCCGTGACCAGAACCGCCTGGAGGCGCTGGCTGCCCAGCTGCGCGAGCAGGCGGGCGTGAAGGTGGAAGTACTGAAGGCCGACCTGACCGACCGCGCTGACCTGACCCGCGTGGCCCAGCGCCTGCGCAGTGATGCTGCCATCAGCGTGCTGGTGAACAATGCCGGCGTAGCCGTCAGCGGCAGCCTGCTGGACACCGACCTGGACCGCTTCGACGCGATGATCCAGCTCAACGTGGTGGCCGTGACCCACCTCGCTGCCGCCGCTGCCGCCAACTTCGTCGCCCAGGGGCGCGGCACCATTATCAACATCGCCTCGGTACTGGCCCTGGCGCCGGAAATGTTCAACGGCACCTACAGCGGCACCAAGGCCTTCGTGCTCAACCTCAGCCAGTCGCTGAATGCGGAAGTGAAGGAAAAGGGCGTGCGCGTGCAAGTGGTACTGCCGGGCGCGACCCGTACCGAAATCTGGGAACGCTCGGGCACCGGCATCGAGAACATCCCGCAGGAGATCCTCATGGACGTGGTCGAAATGGTGGACGCCGCACTGGCCGGCCTGGACCAGGGCGAGCTGGTGACCATCCCCTCGCTGCCGGACAAGGAAGACTGGGACCGCTTCACCGCCGCGCGCTTCCACATGGCGCCGAATCTGTCGCGCTCGTCGGCGGCGGATCGTTACAAGGCCTGATCGGGGCCAGATGAAAAAAGGCCGGGCAATTGCCCGGCCTTTTTTTTCGCGAATGATTTCGCTCCCACAGGCAGCCCAGAGAACGGAGCCAGTGGTGTGCTTTCCCGCAACATCGTGGTGATGGGTTTCGTTCCTCGACCCATCCTACGGGGTGGGGGTTTGTAGGATGGGTAGAGCGGAGCGAAACCCATGCGGACGGATCGATGGGTTTCGTTCCACAGCAGGACGCCGTGCGGGTGAAATCAGGCAAACACGAAGTACTTACGCACCGTCTCCACCACTTCCCAGGTGCCCTTCATGCCCGGCTCGATCACGAACACATCGCCCGCCTTCAGGTGCTTGGGTGCCTCGCCTTCGGGCGTGATGATGCAGTAGCCGTCCAGGAAGTGGCAGTACTCCCACTTCTCGTAGTTCACCTCGAACTTGCCGGGGGTGCAGATCCAGGTACCCATGATCTTGCTGCCGTCCTTCGACAGGTAGGCGTTGAGGTTCACGGTGTGCGGATCGCCGCCGATGCGCTTCCACTTGGTGGCATCCAGCACGGGGGTAGGGCAGGTCTCGCGCAGAACGGTGATGAAGTCGGACATTTCAGCTCCAAACGATCTGATGAAAGGTCCGTCACCATAGGTCTAACGCTGTGCCGGGAGTTGTCTGGATTCGACCCCCAGGTGTCTGGGAACGCGCCGGCAAAGTTGGCAAAAGGGCGCTAACGTGAATCCAGGGGCCCATCCCGGCCCCAGGCGGCGGCCCGTGTCGGGTTGCCTCGGCAGTAGCCCGGTGGAGCGATGGCGCTTCACGAGGAGGTGCTCTCATGAACACCCAGTGGTTCAGGCACGACAACGGCGCTTCGGAAGGCAGCTTCGACAAATGGTGGGATTCCTACGGCGAGTGGTTCGATTCCCAGGACCAGCTCCTGAGCGGCGAAAGCGGCATCCAGCGCCTTCACGCCCCGGATGGCCAGGTGCTGTACAGCAAACGGCAGATCAACCACTTCCACCGCGATCTCGTTCATCCCTTCGGTGAGCCGACCATCCTGCATGAGATGAAGGCGCTGCAGGCCCTGGCCCAGCTGGGCATCCGCGTGCCCAAGGTGGTGTTCAGTGCCGCGCGCAAGACCGACACCGAATGGCAGGCGCTGCTGGTGACCGAGAGCCTCGATGGCTTCATCAGCCTCGAAGAGTGGTACGCCCGGCCGGAATCGGCCGACCTGCGCCAGCAGATGATCCAGCAACTGGCCAACACCATCGGCCGCATGCACCGGGCGGGTTGGGAGCATGGCCGGCTGTATCCGAAGAACATCTTCGTCAAGGTCAGCGGCGAGCGGGACAGGAAGGTGGAGATAGCCTTGCTTGGGCTGGCCAAGAGCAACCACCGCCTGACGGCCTACAGCGCGTCCAAGCACGATTTCGAGCTGTTCAAGCAGCACCGCAAACCCATGCCCGATGAGGACTGGAAAGCCTTCGTCACGGCCTATCGGGATGTGATGGAGAGTGATTACGTGCCGTAGTTCGGCCCTGGCAGGGCGAAGGAGCTTTCGTAGGTTGGTGTAGAGCGCAGCGAAACCCAACGCTGCGGCGCCTGTGTCGTGGCGCGTTGGGCCTCGTGGACTCGGACCAACCTACGGGGCCGCTAGGCGTCCCTTGGCGAATGAATTCGCCCCTACAAATAGTCAGGGCTTCTCCAACGCCTTCAACGCCCCTTCGTGCAGCGGAATCGCCAGCCCGCGCCGGGCGTTGGCCTTCGACAGCTGCTCGCCCTGGATACTGCCGGCCGCCAGCCAGTCGTTGTCCGGCGCGAACAGTTGTTGCACCAGTTGTTCAGCCTCGCCCGCACTCAATTGCTCGTCGCACAGCAACAGCGCACTCACCGCAATGGTGGGCACCGGCGCCGTCTGGTTGGGATAGGTCGCGGCGGCCACCTGGGCGGCGAAGGTGCCAGGGCGGCTGGTTTCCAATTGGCGGATGGCCGATTCCTCCAGCGGCAGCAGGCGCAGCTGCATGGCTTCGCTGGCGGCGCGGATGCTGTCGGCGGGGGCGCCGATCACCTGCAGGGTGGCATCCAGGTTGCCGTCGCGGATGGCGGTCAGCGCCTGCTGCAAATCCAGGCTGGTGGCTTCGGCCAGGTCCGCCGTGCCGATGCCATGGGCCGCCAGCACAGCGACAGCGGTATCCCGCGAGGCTGAGCCGGGCTGCCCGAGGTTGACCCGTTTGCCGCGCAGGCCCGCCAGGTCATGGATGGGGCTGTCGCCGCGTACCAGCACATGCACGGGCTCGGGATAGAGGCTGGCCAGGGCGCGCAGCCCGGTGTAGGGGCCGCCCTCGGTGAAGGGGCCGCTGCCGCTCACCGCCAATTGCGCCATGTCGCTTTGGGACAGGGCCACCACCACGTCGCCCCGGCGCAGCATGCGCAGGTTGTCGAGGCCGCCTTCGGTGGTCAGCGGGGTCAGTTGCAGGCCCTTCGGCCGCATCAGGCTGGCCATGGCCTGGGCCAGCCGCGCGTACTGCCCGGACGCCGGGCCGCCCGCCAATGGGTAACCCTTCTGCAGCCGACTCAGGCGGCTCTGAATATTGTTCAGTGAGCGGCTCAGCTCGTCGGCGATGATGCTGCGCTCCTTCGTCCCCGTGCCGCCGGGTGCCAGATTCAGCGCGGTGCCGATGGCGGCCACCAGTTGTTCGCGGGTCTGGCCGACGCCGGGCTCGATGGTCTCGGGCGCGGGCGGCGCCTTGAAGCCCTGGGGCACGACGGCCACCCAGCCGCTGTCCGTCTCGCGGTAGATCAGGCTGCCGTGGGCGCTCAGCAGGTCGCCCTGTTTGTTGCCTTCATTGCGGATGCCGGACAGCCCGCGCGGCCCGGCGCCCAGGGCGCTGATCAGGCTGGCGACGCCGGGGGAATCCCAGGAGCCGAAGTCCTGGTCGCGCTCCACCTTCAGCGTGCTGTCGAAGTAGATCACCAGGCGTTTCTCGCCTTCTGGCGCGTTGGCGTCGCGGGCCGAGCCGCGCCGGCTCAGCTCGGCAAGGCTGAGCACGCCGCTGCCGAAAGCCTGCTTCAGGCGTTGCTGCACTTCGGCTTCCAGCGTCGCCTGGTCGGGACCACGGGAACAGGCAGTGACGGTCAGGGCGAGGAGGGCGATGAGGAGGGCGCGCAGCATGGTCAACCTCCCATTCCCGGCAATGCGAGAAAGCCCGTGAGTACCAGTGCGTTGAGCAGATCGATCAGGAAGGCGCCCACCAGCGGCGCGACGATGAAGGCCTCCGGGGCCGGGCCGTACTTGTGGGCGATGGCCTGCATGTTGGCGACAGCGGTGGCCGTGGCGCCAATGGCAAAGCCGCAGAAGGCCGCCGAGAGCACAGCGCTTTCGTAGTCGCGGCCGGTGTAGCGGTAGACCACCCAGGCGCCGTAGACCATGGCCAGGGCTGACTGGGCAATCAGCATCACCAGCAGCGGCCCGGCCACGCTGGCTACGTGGCCGAGGCTCAGCGCCATCATGGTGATTACCAGGAACAGCGACAGGGTGACCGACGCCATCAGGTCGATGGCGCCGTCGTTCAGCCGCACGCCCACCACTGGCAGGACGTTGCGGATCAGCACGCCCAGCAGCAGGCACCAGAGAAAGCTCGGCAGGGTCACGGCGCCTTCGCCGAACATCCCCGCCAGGAACTGACCGCCCACCAGGGCCGCCATGGTGGCCGCCAGAACATTGAGGAAGTTGCTCGCGGTAACCGGCGGAGCCATTTCGCCGGTGATCTCGTGGTGCTCGCCGGTGGGGACGTTGCCCGCCAGCTGGTGGCGCTTGATCAGCCACTGCGCCAGTGGTCCGCCGATGATGCCGCCGGCCACCAGGCCAAGCGTGGCGGAAGTCATCGACAGCTCCATGATCGCCTGCAGGTTGTTCACCTCGGCGAAGCGCTCGGCGTAGGCCGCCCCGGTGCCATGACCGCCGACCAGAGTGATGGTGCCGCCCACCAGGCCCATCAGCGGGTGCATGTCCAGGCCCCAGGCGACCAGAATGCCGAGAATGTTCTGCAGGAACAGGAAGGGGATCAGGGCGATGACGAACATCAACAGGCGCTTGCCGCCGTGCTTGAGCATGGCCAGGTCTGCCGACAGCCCCACTGCGGAGAAGAATGCCAGCAGCAGGGCGGGTTTCATGGTGGTGTCGAACTCCACGCTGAAGTCGCTCACAGCGCCGGCGATGGCCAGGGCGATGGCGAACAGCAGCCCGCCAGTGATGGGTTCGGGGATGTTATAGCGCGACAGCAAGGGGATCAGGCGGTTGACCAGGCGCCCGAGCAGCAGGGCGAGGGCGGCCAGGAGAAGGGTATCCAGGGGACTCAGCGTCACGTCGGTGCTTCCTGCCAGGGACTGCCCCGCAACAGGCGGGACCACATGCCTGGAGGTCTAGCCAAGGATGGCGGGCTTGTCGACCCGCTCAGAGGCGGGTGTCCAGCGCGTGGGGCCCCTCGGCGAGCTGCTCCTTGAGGAAGTCGATGCAGAGTTTCACCTTGGCCGAACCCGAGGCCCGCGCGGCCGTCACCGCCCAGACATCGGCGCTTTGCTGGTAGGCCGGCAGCACGCGCACCAGCTTGCCGGCGCGGATGCTCGGGGCTGCATCCCAGACCGAGGCCATGATCACCCCGTGGCCCTCGTGGGCCCACTGGCGCACCACGTCACTGTGATTGGAGGCCATGGGGCCGGTGACCTTCACCGTTTCCTCGCCATTCGGACCGGACAGGCGCCAGACGCCGAACCCCAGCTCGCGCTCGCGGAACAGCAGGCAGTCGTGTTGCGCCAGGTCCGCCAGAGTTCGCGGCTGCCCGCGTCGGGCCAGGTAGGACGGCGCGGCGCAGAGCATGCGGTAGCTCTCGGCGATCTTGTGGGCGATCAGGTGCGGCTCGTGCACCTCACCCACGCGCAGGTCGATGTCGAAGTTCTCGCCGATCAGGTCCACCCGCCGGTCCAGCAGTTCCAGCCAGACTTCCAGCCCTGGATGGCGCTGGCGCAGCAGCGACAGCACCGGCGACACATAGTCCCGCCCCAGACGCAGACTGGTGGCGAGGCGCAGCACGCCACGCGGTTCGCCCTTCAGGCCCGAGAGCGCCTCCACCATGCCTTCCACGTCTTCGAGGATTTTCTGCGCCCAGAGGAAGGCCGCCTCGCCATCGGCGGTGATGTTCACCCGCCGCGTGGTGCGGTTGAACAGCTTGACCCCGAGGGATTCCTCCAGCATCGCGATGCGTTTGCTGACATGGGCCGGTGAGATGCCCAGCTCGGTCGCGCCGGCGACGAAGCTGGAGCGCCGCGCCACGGTGCAGAACAGCAGGAGGTCGCGGAGGAAGGGATCATTATTCGCTAAAAGCGCATTCTGATTTTTCATGGAGGCTGATTATTGGTTGGATAGTGAATATTAGTCTCTCGATCGACCTTCCCACACCGGAATCGATCGAACGACATGAGCAGCCTCCGCATCGCCATTGCCGGTGCCGGCCTGATCGGCCAGCGCCACCTCGAACTCCTCCAGGCCAGCGCCTCCTGCGACCCCGTCGCCCTGGTAGACCCGGCTCCCTCCGCCGAAGCCGTGGCACAGCGCGCCGGCCTGCCGCTGTTCCCCTCGCTGGAGGCGCTGTTCGAAGCCGGACGCCCTGACGGCATCATCCTCGCCACGCCCAATCAGCTGCATGTGGAGCAGGCACTGACCTGCCTGCAAGCGGGCGTGCCGGCGCTGATAGAAAAACCGGTGGCCCACACGCTGGAAGCAGGCGAGCGCCTGCTGGCGGCTGCACAAGGCTCGAAGGTGCCGCTATTGGTGGGCCACCACCGTGCGCACAGCCCGATCCTGGAACGGGCGCGGGCGATCATCCGCGAGGGGCGCCTGGGCAACCTGGTGGCAGTGATGGGCAGCGCGCTGTTCTACAAGCCGGACGACTACTTCGACGCCGCGCCCTGGCGCCGCCAGGCGGGTGGCGGACCGGTGCTGATCAACCTGATCCACGAAATCGGCAACCTGCGCTCGCTGTGCGGCGAGATAGTTGCCGTACAGGCCCTGGCCTCCAGTGTCACTCGGGGGTTTCCGGTGGAGGACACGGTGTCCATCAACCTGCGCTTCGCCAGCGGCGCCCTGGGCAGCTTCCTGCTCTCCGACACCGCCGCCTCGGCCCGCAGCTGGGAGCAGACGTCGCAGGAGAACCGCGACTACCCGAGCTACGACGACGAAGACTGCTATCTCATCGCCGGTACCGGCGGTTCCCTGGCCGTGCCCACCATGCGCCTGAAGTGCTACGACCAGCCGGAGGATCGCTCCTGGTGGAAGCCGTTCAGCTGCGAGGTGGCCGATTTGGTGCGCGAAGACCCGCTGGCACGGCAGCTGGAGCATTTCTGCCAGGTCATCCGTGGTGAGGCGGAGCCGTTGGTGAGCGTGCGCGACGGCCTGCAGAACCTGCGGGTGGTCGAAGCCATCGCCCAGGCGGCGCGGGAAGGTGGAACAGTGGTGGTCGCGCAGTAGTTTATGGGTGCTCAGAACCTGCCATCGGGCGACGCGGGAGGGGATCGTTTTGTTGTGGGGGCGATTTCAATCGCCAACGGCGGCGCAGCTGCCCCTTGCGGAGTTCGCAGGGCAGACCTTCTGCCTGCTTGGCGAATGAATTCGCCCCCACAGGGTGCTCAGAACCTGCCATCGAGGGACGCGGGAGGGGATCGCTCGTTTGTGGGGGCGATTTCAATCGGCAAGGGCGGCGCAGCTGCCCCCTTGTGGAGTTCGCAGGGCAGACCTTCGGCCTGCTTGGCGAATGAATTCGCCCCCACAGGGCGTTGGGAGTCTGCGGGTAATGGTCGCGAAGTAGGTGGATCGCTTTCTTGTGGGGGCGATTTCAATCGCCAAGGGCGGCGCAGCTGCCCCTTGCGGAGTTCGCAGGGCAGACCTTCGGCCTGCTTAGCGAATGAATTCGCCCTCACAGGGTGCTCAGAACCTGCCATCGGGTGACGCGGGAGGGGATCGCTTGTTTGTGGGGGCGATTTCAATCGCCAAGGGCAGCGCAGCTGCCCCCTTGCGGAGTTCGCAGGGCAGACCTTCTGCCTGCTTGGCGAATGAATTCGCCCCTACAGGGTGCTCAGAACCTGCCATCGGGCGACGCGGAAGGGGATCGCTCTTTTGTGGGGGCGATTTCAATCGCCAAGGGCGGCGCAGCTGCCCCTTGTGGAGTTCGCAGGGCAGATCTTCGGCCTGCTTGGCGAATGAATTCGCCCCCACAGGGTGCTCAGAACCTGCCATCGGGCGACGCGGGAGGGGATCGTTTTGTTGTGGGGGCGATTTCAATTGCTAAGGGCGGCGCCGCTGTCCCCTTGCGGAGTTCGCAGGGCAGACCTTCGGCCTGCTTAGCGAATGAATTCGCCCCTACAAGTCAGGTTGCCTTCCACTCCCGGTACGCCTCCCTCATACACCGCGCACAAGGCCGATACCCCGCCGCCTGCGCGGTGGCTTCATCGAGAAAGAACACCCGCTCCCTCACATAGCCGCCCCGCGCGATGGCGCGCAGGGCGGTGGGGCAGTCGAGGCGGCCGTATATGTGCGACTTGCGGTGGCCACCCAGTGTTCCGGGAGCGGGGCTGGCGTATGGTTTCCCGTCCACTCCCAGCAGGGTCCAGGTTTTCACCTCTCGGCCTCGAGCTCCAGCAGGCGGCGTTTGCGTTCCACGCCCCAGCGGTAGCCGGAGAGGTTGCCGTCGCTGCGGATCACGCGGTGGCAGGGGATGGCCACCGCCAGGCTGTTGGCCGCGCAGGCCTGGGCCACGGCGCGTACGGCGCGGGGTGAGCCGATGCGCTCGGCGATTTCCGCGTAGCTCGCGGTGCTGCCCGGCGGAATTTCCCGCAGGGCCTGCCAGACCCGTTCCTGGAAGGCCGTACCGCGTACGTCCAGCGGCAGGTCCAGGCCCAGCCTGGGTGCTTCGATGAAGCCGATGACCTTGGCCACCAGTTGCTCGAAGTCGCTGTCGCCACCGATCAGGCGCGCGCGGGGGAACTTGTCCTGCAGGTCCCGCAACAGCGCATCCGGGTCGTCGCCCAGGAGGATGGCGCAAACACCGACGCCGCTCTGCGCCACCAGGAAGTGGCCCAGGGAGCATTCGCCCAGGGCGAAGCGGATCTCGTTGTTGGCGCCGCCGGCGCGGTAGTCGGCCGGCTTCATGCCCAGCACCTGGGCCGAGTCGGCGTAGAAGCGGCTGTTGGAATTGAAGCCGGCGTCGTAGATCACCTCCGTCACCGAGGCGCCCGGGCCGAGCTGGTCGCGCACCTTACGGGCGCGGCGGGCTCGGGCGTAGGCCTTGGGAGTCAATCCGGTGACTGCCTTGAACACCCGGTGGAAATGAGAAGCGCTCATGCCTGCCGATTCGGCCAGGGCCTCCAGGCCGGGCAGTTCCTCGGCGATTTCGATCTGCCGGCAGGCGGCTGAAACCAGCGCCGCGTGCTGCTCGGCCACGTGGGTCATGCTGGCGGCGGCGCGGCGGCTGGGGCGGTAGCCGGCGGCTTCGGCCTGCTCGGCGCTGTCGAAGAACTCCACGTTCTCCGGACGCGGCAGGCGGGTCGGGCTGCTGGGGCGGCAGTAGATGCCGGTGGTCTTCACCGCGTAGACGAACTGCCGGTCGGCGGCCGGGTCCCGTGCCTGCACGGCGGCCCAGCGCGGGTCCTGTTCGATGGCGGTCATGGCTGCGGGCTTCATGGCGCTCTCCGCTTTCTGTTCGGTCATGGCAGAGAGTATGCGGCCGGTCGGGGGCGTGCATCCTGACTCTTGCGGTCGAATTCGTTCAGAGCGCGTCATGGAAAATCACCCCCAGGGTATGCCGCCTGCCGGCCCGCAGCTGGCTGACGCCGTGGCGCAGGCGGACCCTGTGGTAGCCGCGCAGGCCCTGAGCCGGGCGGAAGTTCACCGCGAATAGCACGCCGTCGCCGAGGCCCAGCGGCACCACCTGCACCCGCGATTGCATGCGCGGGCGTTGCTCGGTGATGACGAACTCGCCGCCCTCGAAGTCGTGGCCAGGCTCGGACAGCAGCACCGCCAGTTGCATCGGGAAGACTTGCTCGCCGTAGAGGTCCTGGTGCAGGCAGTTGTAGTCGCCTTCGACATAGCGCAGCAGCAGCGGGGTAGGGCGCAGCTGGCCGGCGGCGTGGCAGCGCTGGAGGAAATCGGCGTGTTCGGCGGGAAAGCTGCCGTCCAGGCCCAGGCGCTCATGCCAGAGGTTGGCCAGCGGCGCCAGGTGCGGATAGAGGCGGGTACGCAGGGCGGCTACCAGCGGCGGCAGCGGGTAGTCGAAGTACTGGTATTCGCCCTGGCCGTAACCGTGGTTGGCCATGCGGATGCGCGAGCGGAAGCGCTCCTGGTCGCCATACAGGTCGGCCAGCGCCGCGCATTCACGCGGGTCCAGCAACTGGCGGACCAGGGCCCAGCCATCGCGGTCGAGGTCCGCCTCGATGCGTGGCCAGTCCAGGTTGTCGATGGCTTTCATGTCCGTGCCCCTGTTCTGTGGTGGGCGCCGAGCATAGGCGGGCGCAAGCGCCGGGGCACTCCGTCGCTTGCGCTCGAATTCGCCGCCCTCAGGGACGCGAATACACCTTGAACAGGGTCTGGTCCAGTTCGCTGGGAGCGCCGAAGTACTTGCTGTAGAGCGGCACGATGGCGCCGGATCGATAGACCTGGCTCAGCGCGGTGTCCACCACCAGGCGAAAGTCCTCGTCGTCACGGGCCAGCGCCAGGGCCACCGGCGAGAACTCGAAGCGCCGGTCCAGCACCATCAGGTTGGTGTTGGCGGTGTCCCGTGCCACCAGACTGCGCAGCATCATCTGGCTGGCGAAGAAGGCGTCCACCTTGCCGTCGGCTACCTGTGCCACACCTTCCACCGGGCTGGCCACGGTTTCCAGGCTGACCAGCACCTTCAGCAGGCGCAGTTTTTCCCGCGCCCAGTCTTCCACTACCGAACCGCTCTGTACCGCGAAGGTATGGGCGGCCAGGCCGCGATTGAGGGTGGCGCGCCAGGTGGGGCCGGTCTGCTCCACCTCGCCATTGAGCACCTTCACCAGGGAAACAGGCGCGTCCTTGCGCACCACGACGCCGATTCCGGCGGTGTACACCGGCAGGGAGAAGGACACGCTTTGGCGACGCTTCAGGGTTTCCGCCATGGGGCTGCAGAGCAGGTCCACGCCGCCGTCACGCACCACGCCCAGCGCCTTGTTTGGCGCCAGGGGCACGAAGCGCACCTTGAGCGAGGCCAGCCCTGGCTGGCTGCGGATCTGGTCGGCGACCTTCTGGCAGAGGTCGATCGTGTAGCCGGATGCGCCTTCGCCCTCGGCGGACGAGAACGGCGGCTGGTCCGGCAGGTAGCCTAGGGTGAAGGTGCCGCTGGCGCGGATGCGGTCCAGGGTCTGGGCCGGGGCCAGCGACGGCAGCAGCAGGGTCAGCAACAGAGGCAGCGAGGCCAGCGCTTTCGGGCTCATGCGTTGTCCTCCAGGCCAAGGGCGCGGGCATTTGCGGCGCGTTCTTCGAGGAAGCGGTCGGCGATGTAGCCGAACATCAGGTAGCCCACCGCGGTGACGATCATGCCGCCGAACACCGCCTCGGTCCCGGAGGCATAGAGCGCGTAGAAGCTGTAGGCCATGGCGATGAGCAACACCACGACGTTGCGGTGGTGTGGGTAACCCGTCACCCCGGCTTTCTGCATGATCACCAGCAGCGCCGAGAGCGAGGTGATGTAGGGGACGATGTTGGTCACCGCCGCCAGGCTCACCAGCTTGCCGAACTGTTCCGAGGCATTGGGCGAGATGGTCGACACCGCCATGGCGCTCTGCAGTAAGGCGTTGGCCACCAGCCCGGCGATGGGCGCGCCCAGCAGGGTGACCTTGGCGAACAGCGCCGGGAACATGTGCTGGTCGGCGGTGACCTTGGCGGTCTGCGCCAGGGTGAACTGCCAGCCCAGCAGCGAACCGACGCAGGCCATCACCGCCAGCGCCATGATCACGTTGCCCACCAGCGGGTTGAACATTTTCGCGTAGACAAAGGCAAAGGGCGCGCTGGAGTTGGCCAGCTCGGGGTTGGGCACGATGCCCATGATCACCGAGGTGGACAGCACGTAGATCACCGCCGCGCCCAGGGTGCCCAGCAGGCAGGCCAGCGGCACGTTGCGCTTGGGGTTTTCCACGGCGTCGGAGTTCTGCGCCGCCGATTCCATGCCGAGGAACGCCCAGAGGGTGAGCGGAATGCTCTGGGTGATGGCGTCATTGGTGGAGATGCCATTAGGGTTCCAGGCGGCGGCAAAGATATTGGAGTCGAACCAGAACCAGCCAATCACCGAGAGCCCGGCCACCGGGATGATCACGCCCCAGACGGTGATCGAGCCGATATGCCCGGTGATCTTCGGGCCGCCGAAGTTGGCCAGGGTGGTCAGCCAGATGAGCACCACGGCGCCAACGAACAGCGGTATGGCGCCGCTGCCCAGCCAGGGGATGAAGGGCGTGAGATAGCCCACGGCGGAAATGGCGATCGCCACGTTGCCGATGGCCAGGGAGAGGAAATAGAGATAGGAGCAGAGGAAGAAGGCCGACTTGCCGTGGGCTTCTTCCGTGTAGGCGGACATCCCGCCCGAACGTGTGCAGAAGATACCGCACTGGGCGAAGCAGTAGGCGATGGCCATGGAACCGATCGCGGTGATCACCCAGGACAACAGGGAGATTGCCCCCAGCTGCGCCATGCTGGAGGGCAGCATGATGATGCCCGAGCCCATCATGTTCACCGCCACCAGGGTCGTGAGCCCGGTAAGGCCCATTTTCTTGCCGGAAGCCGTCATGTCCGAATCCTTCTTGGGAAAACATCTCCAGAAAGATAGGCGGCGTCCGGCGTTGCTGCCGCAATGCCAGGCGTAGAATTCACCTTCCTGCAACATACCGCACAGAGCAGCCCATGCCCCTGCACCCCGAAGACCTCGCCAGCATCACCTCCACCACCCTCGACGACTACAACCGCAACGCCGAAGGATTCCGTGAAGGCACCCGCGACCACGACGTGAGCCAGAACATCGAGGCGCTGCTGCGGCATATCCGGGGCGAGGTGCCGTTCACCATCCTCGACTTCGGCTGTGGCCCCGGTCGCGACCTCGCTACCTTCACCCGGCTGGGCCACAAGGCCATCGGCCTGGACGGCGCGGAAAGCTTCGTCGCCATGGCTCGCGCCGACTCCGGCTGCGAGGTCTGGCATCAGGATTTCCTCAACCTCGACCTGCCGGCTGGGCGCTTCGACGGCATCTTCGCCAACGCCAGCCTGTTCCACGTCCCGCGCCAGGAACTGCCCCGCGTCCTGCGCCAGCTCTGCGACACCCTGAAGCCCGGCGGCGTGCTCTTCAGCTCCAACCCCCGTGGCAAGAACGACGAAGGCTGGAACGGTAGCCGCTACGGCTCCTGGCACGACTACGAGAGCTGGAAGGCACTGCTGGAAGCGGCTGGCTTCGACGCCCTGGAACACTATTACCGCCCAGCCGGCCTGCCACGGGAGCAGCAGCCCTGGCTGGCGAGTGTGTGGCGAAAACGCGCCTCGTAAGAGTGTTGCCGAGGCCGAGCCGGTAGGGTGCGCTGCGCGCACCGGCGATTTGCGGCGGTGGGTTGACCTTGGAATCGGTGCGCGAGGCGCACCCCACGGTTAGCCAAGTGGCAGGGGCGTACCCCGTGCGGCAGCGCAACGACCCTCCTGAGTGGCTTCGGCTACTTCATATACGAACGCAGCAAGGTGGCGATCTGGTCCACCTCAGCCCGACGCGCTTCGGCGCTCAGATCTTCGGCCCCCAGGTGGTCGCGGATGTGCCCCTCCATCACTTCGGCCATCAGGCCGTTCACCGCACCACGGATCGCCGCGATCTGCTGAAGGATCGCCAGGCAGTCACCTTCCTGCTCCAGCGCGCTTTCCAGGGCGCTGGCCTGTCCCTTGATCTTGCGTATCCGCGTCAGCAGCTGCTTCTTGCCTTTGAGCGTATGCGCCATGGCTTTTCTCCTTGGTAGGTATACTGGGGTATAGTATGCGAGCGATTTTTCTGGAGCATGATAGCCATGACCACGCGCAACCCGGAACACTGGGTGCACTCCCACCAATTCCACCAGAGCAACCTGTCGGCGGAGCGCAAGACGCGCCTGGCGATGTGGATTACCGCGGTGATGATGCTGGCCGAGATTGCCGGGGGCTGGTACTTCAACTCCATGGCGCTGCTGGCCGATGGCTGGCACATGAGCTCCCACGCGCTGGCGCTCGGCCTTTCGCTGTTCGCCTATGCCGCTGCGCGCAAGCTGGCCCATGACCGGCGTTTCGCCTTCGGGACCTGGAAGGTGGAGATACTGGGCGGTTATTCCAGCGCCATCCTGCTGTTGGGGGTGGCGGGCCTGATGGTGTTCCAGTCGGTGGAGCGTCTGCTGTCGCCGGGGCCGATCCACTATGACGAAGCCATTGCCATCGCGGTACTGGGGCTGGTGGTGAACCTGCTCTGTGCCTGGCTGCTGCGCGGTGACCACCATCACCACGATCATGGTCACGGGCACGCCCATCACCATCATGACCACCACCATCACCACGACCTCAACCTGCGTTCGGCCTACTTGCACGTGGTCGCCGATGCCGCGACTTCGGTGCTCGTCATCGTTGCCCTGTTGGCCGGCAAGTTCTGGGGCGCGGCCTGGCTCGACCCGGTAATGGGCCTGGTGGGCGCCGTGCTGGTGGCGCGCTGGGCCAAGGGGTTGCTGAGGGATAGCGCCCGGGTGCTGCTGGATGCGGAGATGGATGCACCGGTGGTCGAAGAAATCCGCGAGGTGATTGAGGCGCTGCCGACGGCTCCCACCATCACCGACCTGCATGTCTGGCGGGTCAGCAAGGACAGCTACGCCTGTGTCCTCACCCTGGCCACGACGGGGACGATCGACGCCGACAGCGTGCGGCAGGCACTCGCCATCCATGAGGAACTGGCGCATGTGACGGTGGAAATCAATCGGCTGGGGGCGTCGTTGCCAGCCTGATCACTGGGACTGTGCGGATGAGCACCTCGCAGAATGGGTTGAGCTTGCGAGATGCATCGACCTCCGCTGATGGGTTTCGCTTCGCTCTACCGCATCCTACGGGCCTGCATATGGCAATACCGACTAACTGTCTGAAAGAAGAAACGCCGCACCTTGTGAGTGCGGCGTTTTTGCGAGGGCAGGTCGTCGACCCGCTAAGCGATTGAGATCGCCCCCACAGTGAGCCCGGTCGGGCTCGGTGAAGGCATCAACCCTTGCGTGGCAGTTCCTTGGGCAGGTCTTTCCCCGCCTCGGGCACCTTGGGGTGGATGATGGCCTGACGGACTTTCTCGTAGTCGTCGTAGGGCAGGCCGGCGCGGCTGAGCATCTCCAGGGCGAATTGCTTCACCTCGGCGTCGGTGTAGGGGCGTTGCTCGGGTTCCGGTTGGCTGGCACAGCCGGCGAGGATCAGCGCCATTACGGACAGCGCAAGGATGTGTGCGTGTTTCATGGGTGTCCCCGGTGTGTATTGGTGAGTGCGTGCAGGCTACCAACCGACCGGGAGGGGGAAAAATCATCCCCGTAGATAATGACTATTGCCTCAACCGCAAGGATGCCGCGATTGCAGGGAGATAGTGAGCAGACTAACCTTTGCCTTCTCAAATTCATCGGATGATTGGATGTTTGCCATGTCCGCTCCCGCCCTCAAGCGCTCCCTGGTGGATATCGCCCTGGAGCAGATCCGTCAGCGCATCGACAACGGCACCTGGCCCCTGGGCCAGCGACTGCCACCCGAACCCGAACTGGCCGAGATCATCGGCATCAGCCGCAACACCGTGCGCGAGGCGGTTCGGGTGCTGACCTTCTCCGGCGTGCTGGAAGTGCGTCAGGGCGACGGCACTTACGTGCGCGCCTGCGCCGACCCGCTTTCCACCATGCAGGCGTTGGCTCGCAGCTCGGTGGAGCAGGCACTGGAGGCGCGCGGAATGATCGAGGTCGAGGCCTCCCGGCTGGCGGCCCTGCGTCGTACCGAAGCGGACCTGGCGGATTTGCGCGTGGCCCTGGCCGCGTCCGCCGCACGTTCCGGCTACGAGAACATCGACGACTACATCGTCCACGACCTGGCTTTCCACCAGCGGGTGGTGGACAGCGCCCACAACCCGGTGCTGAGCCAGCTGTATCGCTACTTCTCCCAGGTGATCCGCGTTGGCCTGGAGCGCACCATCTCCGACCCCGAACGGCCGCAGCCGAGTTTCGACCTGCACCGTGACCTGCTCGACGCCATCGAACGACAAGACGCGGACGCCGCCGCAGCGGCCAACCGTGCGTTGCTGATCTGACCTTGCCCCCTTATTGGAGCTGCCTTGCATGAACGCCCCGAACCCCATGGATGACCCCAAGCCGGCCTGCCCGCCGGAAGAGCTGCTGATCGACGCCGAAGCCGACGACGAACCCCAACCCCATGTGCTGCGAGGCAGTTCCTGGCTGCTGCTGGTGGGATTGGTGATGGTGGCGCTGAACCTGCGCCCGGCGCTGTCCAGCCTGGCGCCGATGCTGAACATGGTGCGTGAGGCCACGGGCCTGTCGGCCACCGGCGCTGGCCTGCTGACCACCTTGCCGGTGCTTTGCCTCGGCCTGTTCGCGCCGCTGGCGCCTATCCTGGCGCGGCGTCTGGGCAGCGAGCGCACGGTGCTGCTGATCCTCCTCACCCTGGCTGGCGGCATCGTGCTGCGCAGCTTGTTCCCAGTGGCGGGGCTGTTTTTCGGCAGTCTGGTGGCGGGGGCGAGCATCGGCATCATCGGCGTGCTGCTGCCGGGCATCGTCAAACGCGACTTCCCCCATATCGCCGGGCTGATGACCGGTGTCTACACCATGGCCCTGTGCCTGGGCGCGGCGCTGGCCGCCGGCGCAACGGTACCGCTGGCCGAGCTGATGGACCGTGCCTGGCAGCCGGCGCTGGCCTTCTGGGCATTGCCGGCCATCCTCGCCGCGCTGATCTGGCTGCCCCAGACCCGCCAGGCCCAGCACGCCCACCGCCAGGTCTACAAGGTGACTGGCCTGTGGCGCGACCCGCTGGCCTGGCAGGTGACCCTCTACATGGGCCTGCAATCCTCCCTGGCTTACATCGTGTTTGGTTGGTTGCCGTCGATCCTGATCGACCGTGGGCTGAGTGCAGTGCAGGCGGGCCTGGTGCTATCCGGGTCGGTGATGGTGCAACTGATCAGCGCCCTTGGCGCGCCCTGGCTGGCTACCCGCGGCCGCGACCAGCGCGCTGCCGTGGTGCTGGTGATGGGCCTGACCCTGGCTGGCCTGCTGGGCATGCTCTATGCGCCGCTATCCAGTATCTGGGGCTGGGCCGTGGTGCTCGGCCTGGGACAGGGCGGCACCTTCAGCATTGCCCTGGCCCTGATCGTGCTGCGCTCGCGGGATGCCCACGTGGCCGCCAACCTTTCCGGCATGGCCCAGGGCGTGGGTTACACCCTGGCCGCCATGGGTCCGCTGATGGTGGGCGTGGTGCACGACCTGACAGAGGGTTGGAGTGCGGTGGGGATCATCTTCGTGGTGATCAGCCTGGCCGCCACGGCGTTCGGCCTCGGTGCCGGGCGCAACCTGCATGTGGCGGCCAAGAGCGAACACCTCTGACCGTCCCTACGACTTGCGAAACCCATCGACCCTGGCTGATGGGTTTCGCTTCGCTCTACCGCATCCTACGGGCTGTCCCAGCTTTGTAGGATGGGTGGAGCGGAGCGATACCCATCAACGATGGTCATCCGTGCAATCAGGGCCGCCAGTTGGCGCTGAATTTCTCCGCCAGCTTCTGTTCGCGGAAGCGTTCGACGATGAAGTCGATGAACACGCGGGTCTTGGCCGGCAGCAGCTTCTGTGCGCTGAAGTAGAGGGACAGGCTGCCGGTCTCCACGTACCAGTCCGGCAGCACCCGCTCCAGCGTTTCGCGTTGCAGGTGGGGCAGGGCGTGCACGGTACTGACCAGGGTGACGCCCAGCCCTTGCATCGCCGCATGGCAAGCCACTTCCGGGTCGCTCATGGTCATGCGCAGCTTCAGTTCGAAGGTGGCTTGGCGGTCGTCGCGGGTGCGCAGCGGCCAGTTGCGCACGCGGCCGGTCTGGGGCGAGCGGATGAGGATGCCGTCGTGCCGGGCCAGGTCGTCCGGTGATTCGATGGCCGCGTGCCGGGCCAGATAGTCCTTCGACGCCAGCAGCACCCGATGGCCCGGCGCCAGTTGGCGGGCGATCACCCCGGGCGGCAGCTCGAAACCGCCGCCGATGGCCGCGTCGAAACCCTCGCCGATCAGGTCCACCGGGCGGTTGTCGAAGTGCCAGTCGGGGACTATTGCCGGGTAACGGGCGAGGAAGTCGGACAGGTGCGGCAGGATGTAATCGCGGCCGAAGGCCACGCCCATGCTCACCTTGAGGGTACCCGCCGGCTGGCCCTGGCTGGTGGCCAGATTGGCCACGGCGCCCTGGATGGTCGCCAGGCCGCCACTCACCTCCGCCAGGAAGCGCTCTCCCGCTTCGGTCAGGGTCAGGCGCCGGGTGCTGCGCAGGAACAGGCGCACACCCAGGCCGGACTCCAGCCGAGCCACGTTCTTGCCCACCGCTGCGGGCGTCAGGCCCAAGCGCCGCGCGGCTTCGGCGAAGCTTCCAGCCTCGGCGGCGCGCACGAAGCACTCGATGCTGCTGAGGGTTTCCATGGGCTCTCCATAAACCTTTGGTATCGACTGAATATAGCGATTGCCAGCTTATCGGTTGCGAATGCGAGGTGAATACTGGGGCCGTCTTCCACCCACTTCCCCGTTTCAGGAGACCTCAAATGAGCACCAGCAAAACCCTCGAAGGCAAAGTCGCATTCATCCAGGGCGGTTCCCGTGGCATCGGTGCCGCCGTTGCCCTGCGCCTGGCCCGTGACGGCGCATCCGTCGCCCTGACCTACGTCGCTTCCGCCGCTGGTGCGCTGGACGTGGTGCAGACCATCGAAGCGGCAGGCGGTCGCGCCATCGCCATCCAGGCCGACAGCCGCGACGAGCAGGCCATCCGTGCTGCCATCCGCCATACCGTGGATACCTTCGGCCGTCTCGACATCCTGGTGAACAACGCCGGCGTACTGGCCGTGGCGCCCATCGAAGAGTTCCGCATCGAAGACCTGGATCGCACGCTGGACGTGAACGTACGCAGCGTGGTGATCGCCAGCCAGGAAGCCGCCCGTGTGATGGGCGAGGGGGGCCGCAT
This sequence comes from Pseudomonas sp. BN411, assembly GCF_029871235.1. Lineage (GTDB taxonomy): Bacteria > Pseudomonadota > Gammaproteobacteria > Pseudomonadales > Pseudomonadaceae > Metapseudomonas. The sequence goes on along the minus strand of NZ_SSOM01000070.1, from coordinate 35,346 downwards.
CATCACCATCGGCAGCACCAATGCCGAACGCATGCCCTTCGCCGGTGGTTCGGTCTATGCCCTGAGCAAGGCGGCGGTGGCCGGTTTCACCAAGGGCCTGGCCCGCGACCTCGGCCCGCGCGGCATCACGGTCAACAACGTGCAGCCCGGCCCGGTGGATACCGACATGAACCCGGATGATGGCGATTTCGCCGACTCCCTCAAGCAGCTCATGGCCCTGCCGCGCTATGGCAAGGCGGAGGAGATCGCCAGCTTCGTGGCCTACCTGGCCGGCCCGGAATCGGGCTACATCACCGGCGCGAACCTGACGATCGATGGCGGGTTCTCGGCCTGACGACGGGCAGATGGTCGCCCGTAGGATGGCGTGTAGGAGCGAGCTTGCTCGCGAACGGTCCGTGCGAGGTTTCGCGAGCAGAGCTCGCTCCTACGAAAGCGGTGGAAATGAAGAGCGATTTCCACCCTACAAAAGGCGGATCAACCTGTCCCGCAGCGCCTGATCCGGCTCCTTCCCCCGTCCTGCCTGGAGGTTGTCCAGCATGTGACGGGGGTTTCCCGTTCCGGGAATCACGCAGGTCACCGCCGGATGGCTCAGGCAGAACTTCAGCAGGAGTTGCGACCAGCTGGTGCAGCCGTACTCGCCGGCCCACTCCGGCAGCGGTTGCTGCAACAGGTTGCGCAGCAGGTTTCCGCCGCCGAAGGGACGGTTGATCAGCACCGCCACACCGCGCTCCTGCGCCAGGGGCAGGATGCGTTCCTCGGCATCGCGGTCGTTGAGGGCGTAGTCGATCTGCAGGAAGTCCAGCTTTTCGGCGCGCAGCACCCGCTCCAGTTCGTCATAGGCACTGGAGGTGTAGTGGGTGACGCCGAGATAACGGATGCGGCCTTCCTCCTTCCATTGCCGCAGGGTCGTGAGGTGTTCCTGCCAGTCCACCAGGTTGTGCACCTGCATCAGGTCGATGCGCTGGCGCCGCAGCAGGCGCATGGAGTGCTGCATCTGCTCGACGCCGTGCTGGCGACCCTGGGTCCACACCTTGGTGGCAACGAAGGCCCGGTCCTGGGCCTTGAGTTCGCTCAGCAGGCCACCCACCACTTCTTCCGCCTGGCCATACATGGGCGAGCTGTCGATCACCGAACCACCGGCGGCGAAGAGTGCTTCCAGCACCTTGCGACAATCCGCCCAGGCCGCGCTGGCGTCGTGGGAGATATCGAAACCCCGGTAGGTGCCGACGCCGATCACTGGCACCTGCTCGCCGGTGGAGGGAATGGCGCGACGGAGCACCGGCTGTTGCCCCATGTCGGCGCCGAGGCCGAAGGGGCTCATGGCCAGGAGCGCCGTGCCAGCACTCAGGCGAAGGAATTCGGCGCGGGTGATGCCGGTTCTCATGGCTCGGTCTCCTGTGATGGGGACGAAGATTCAGTGTGCTCGTGCCGGTGGCCGAGACGCCAGCCCAGTGCGGACCAGGCCAGGGCTACAGCCGCGCCCACCAGCGCCACTGCGGCGGAGGCCAGGCCGATGCCGGTGAGCAGCGCATTGAGCCAGGCGCTCAGGGCGTCGCCTCCGCGATAGACAACGGTATCGATGAAGTTCTTCGCTCGATATTTCTCCTGGGCGCCGAGTGGTACGAAGAGCATTTCCCGGCCCGGCCGCACGAAGGCGTACTCACCTACCCGGCGCAGCACCATCACCGAGGCCAGTACGGCGAATTGCGGCAGCATTGCCAGGCCGAGAAAGCCCAGGGCCACCAGCAGCGGCACCACCGCCAACAGCGCGCCGACGCCAAAGCGCTGTGCCACGCGTCCGGCGATGAACAGCTGGCAGGCGAGGGACAGGGCCTGCACGGTGAAGTCGATCAGGGCGAAGACGCGTACTTGCTGGTGACTGTCCGGATACAACGCCGCCACCAGCCGCGCCTGCTCGAAGTAGAGGAAGGTGCTGGTGCAGGAAAGCAGCAGGACGAAAGCGCAGATGCCCAGCAGGTAGCGCGAGCCCTGCACCTGGCTGATACCGGCGAAGGGGTTGCCGGGTACCGGCCGTTCCGGTGGTTCGCTTTCCGCTCCGGGTCGCCCGGCACCGCCGGTTCCTCGCCAGTCCATCAGCACACGGCGCATGGCCAGGGTGGGCAGCAGGAGGAGGGCGGCCAGCACCAGCAATCCGGTGGTTCCCAGATCGCTCACCAGCAGGCCGCCCGCGAGCGGTCCGATCAGCCCGCCGAGGCTGGCGCCGGCAGCGATGGAGGGGAACAACCGTTTGGCCTGGCGACGGTCGAACACGTCGGCCAGCAGGCTCCAGGCCAGGGACACCACGAACAGGTTGTAGACCGACAGCCAGACGTAGAAGGCCCGCGCCGCCCACAGCGGGTCCGGCGTGCGCCACAGCAGCCAGGCGAAGCCCAGCAGGTTGCTGGCGAAGAACAGGTAGACCCAGTCGAGGAAGATCCGCCGGGGGACCCGCGCATTCAACCAGCCATAGGCCGGGACTGCCAGCAGCATGACGACGAAGGTGGCGCTGAACAGCCACTGCAGGTTCTCCACGCCCCCGGCGATGCCCATGGACTCGCGCACCGGACGCAGCATGAAGTAGCCGCCGAACAGGCACAGCAGCAGGGCGAAGGCGGCCAGGGCCGGGGCCAGTTCACCGGGCCTGGCATGGATGGCGCGGTGCAGCAGGGACATGGCGGAGGTTCGTGTGGGGTGGTCTGGTGGTTTTAGACCATGGCGGAGCGGGGTGCTGGTATCGGCTGCTGCGGGGGCTGGTGGGGAGCGCTTTGTTGTGGGGGCGATTTCAATCGCTGAGCAGGCCGAAGGTCTGTCTTTCAGGGTGGGGGCAGCTGCGCTGCCCTTTAGCGAATGAATTCGCCCCCACAAGGTTCAGCCCGCCCCCAGGGGCTCGATCACAGCCCGTACTTCTTCACCTTGTCGAACAGCGTGGTCTTGGCCATGCCCAGCGCAATGCAGGCCTGGCTGAGGTTGCCGCCGTGGCGTTCGAGGGCGGCGCTGAGCAGGCTCTTTTCGAAAGCTTCCACCGCCTCGGCGAAGCGCGGTTCGTTGCCGTCCGGGGTCTGGCCGCTCTTCTTGAACACCGGCAGGCCGAGGGCGAAGCGTTCGGCCACGTTGCGCAGCTCGCGCACGTTGCCGGGCCAGTCGTGGGCCATAAGGGCGGAGACGGTGGCGTTGTCCAGCTCCGGCGCGGCGCGGTCGAAGCGCAGGGAGGCGAGCTGCAGGAAGTGCTCGAACAGCAGCAGGATGTCTTCGCGGCGGTCGCGCAGCGGTGGTAATTCCAGGGTGACCACGTTGAGGCGGTAGTAGAGGTCGCTGCGGAAGCGCCCGGACTTGCCTTCCTCGTTCAGGTCGAACTTGGTGGCGGCGATCACCCGGCAGTCCACCGGAATCGGCTGGTTGGAGCCCAGGCGCTCCAGGGTCTGCTCCTGCAGCACGCGGAGGAACTTGATCTGCAGGTTGATCGGCATGCTCTCGATTTCGTCGAGGAACAGGGTGCCCTGGTGGGCGTGCTCGATCTTGCCGATGCGTCGCTTGCTGGCGCCGGTGAAGGCGTGGGCTTCATGGCCGAAGATTTCGCTGTCGAACAGGTTCTCCGGCAGGCCGCCGCAGTTGAGGGCAACGAACTCGCGTGTGTGGCGCCGGCTGGAATCGTGCAGGCAGCGGGCGACCAGTTCCTTGCCGGTGCCGGTCTCGCCTTCGATCAGCACGTTGGCCGAGGTGTCGGCGACGTTGGCGATCAACTCGCGCAGGGCCTGGATGGCCGGTGAGCGGCCGATGATGCGCTGCTCCAGGGATTGGCGGCTGGCCAGCTGGCGGCGCAGGCTGCTGACCTCGCGGTCCAGGCGGCGCTTCTCCAGGGCGCGGCGGGTGACGTCCACCAGACGCTCGGGGGAGAAGGGCTTTTCCATGAAGTCGTAGGCGCCGCTGCGCATGGCGCCCACCGCCATGCTGATGTCGCCGTGGCCGGTGATCAGCACCACCGGCAGCTGGCGGTCGCGGGCCTTGAGGCGCTCCAGCAGCGTCAGGCCGTCCATGCCCGGCAGGCGGATGTCGCTGATGACGATACCGGCGAAGTCCTCGCCCACTTTTGCCAGGGCTTCTTCGGCACTGCCGACGCCGATGCTGGGGATGTCTTCCAGGGCCAGGGCCTGCTGGCAACCGAGCAGGACATGGGGATCGTCTTCGACGATGAGGACGTTGAGCGGCTCGGTCATGGTCGGGGGCTCGCGTTCGAATCGGGGCTGTCCAGCAGCGGCAGGCTGAGCTCGAAGGCAGTGCCGCCGCTGTCGGGGTGGTGCGCCGCGAGGCTGCCGCCGGCGGCGGTGGCAAGGCTGGCGGAGAGGGTCAGGCCCAGGCCGAGCCCGTGCTCGCCGGGCTTGGTGGTGAAGAAGGGCTCGAACAGGTGCACGCGGTTTTCCGGGTCGATGCCGGGGCCGTTGTCGCGCACCTGCATGCGGTAGAGGCCGCCGTCGGCCCGGCCGCTGAGCCAGAGCTGGCAGTCGGTCTGGCCGCTCATGGCGTCCAGCGCGTTGGTGATGAGGTTGACCAGGATCTGCTCCAGGCGGGTCTGGTCGATGGCCAGGAGCACGTCGTCCACGTCCCGGTGCAGCGCCAGCGGCGAGCGTTCCAGGCGGGCGTTGAGGAGGAACAGGGCCGCGTCCACCGCTTTGCCCAGGCGTGCTTGTCCGTGGTCGTCGGAACGCCGGGCGAAGGCCCGCAGGCTGGCGGTGATGCGGCCCATGCGGTCCACCAGTTCGTTGATGGCGGAAAGGTTGGTGGTGACGGTGTCCAGCGCGCCGCGTTCGAGGAAACGCATGGCGTTGCCGGACAGGGTGCGCAGGGCGGCCAGGGGCTGGTTGAGCTCGTGGGCGATGCTGGTGGACATCTGACCGATCACCGCCAGTTTGCCGGCCTGGACCAGGCGGTCCTGGGCTTTGCGCAGGTTGTCTTCGGTCTGCTTGCGCTCGCGGATTTCCGCCAGCAGGCGGCTGTTGCTGGCGCGCAGGTCCTGGGTGCGTTCGGCGATCTTGCGTTCCAGTTCGTTGTTGGCCGCCAGCAGCGCTTCACGGGCGGCCAGGCGGGTGGCGATGACCTTGCGGCGCTCGTTCCAGGCGATCAGCAGGAAGGCCAGCAGGGCGAATCCGACGGCGGCGAGCATGCCCTGGATCACCGCTTCGCGGCGCAGGTCGGCCAGCGGCGAGAGCAGGGTGAAGTGCCAGGGCGTGTCGTTGAGGGTGCGGGTCTGCGCCAGGTAGGCGACGTCGCCTTCCGCCTCGCCCTGCGGGCCGCTGGCGGCGAAGCTGATGGCTTCCAGGCCTTCGCCCAGCACCTCGCGGGTGCGTGGCTCCCATTCGTTCAGGGCCCACCAGTAGTACTGCAGGCTGCGGGCCAGGCGCTCCTTGTCTTCGGCGGAAAGCGGACGCACCGCCTTCATGCGAAGGGCCGGGTCGCTGGACAGGATGATGATGCCGTTCTCGTCGCTGACGAAGGCTTGCAGGCGGGCCTTTTCCCAACGTTCCTGAAGGGCTTCGAGCTTCACCTTGACCACCGCGACGCCGATGATCCGGCCCTGGTAGCGCAGGCCGTGGGCCAGGTAGTAACCCGCTTCGCCGGTGGTGCTGCCGATGCCGTAGAAGCGGCCGGGGCGACCCTGCACGGCTTCCTGGAAGTAGGCGCGGAAGGCCAGGTCCTCGCCCAGGTAGCTGTCGGCGTCACGCCAGTTGCTGGTGGCGAGCACGCGGCCGTTGGTGTCCAGCAGGTAGATGGCGCGGGCGCCGCTGCGGCGGTTCAGGCCTTCGAGGTAGTCGTTGACCAGGTTGCGCCGGTAGGGCGTGGGGTTGAGCAGCAGGTGGCTGACGCTGGATTCCAGCTCCAGCAGGCTGGGCAGGTAGGTGTAGCGGTTGATCTCGCTTTCCACGGCGCGGGCGTGGAGTTCCAGCTGGCGCTCGCCGTTGACCTGCAGCTGGCGGATGCCGGCTTCCTCACTCAGGTGAAAGCCGATGTAGCCGAAGCCCGCCATGCACAGGAGCAGCAGCAGGAACAGCAGCAGGTGGCGGGAAAGACGCGGTTTCACGGTCAGGGCTGGCGGCATGGCGCGGAAGCTGGCGGTGGGGCATTGCATCATAGACATCCGGGCCATGCCAGTCGCCGCCCGGCGCAGGGACCGAGCGGTGGAGTGGTGCGGAGCGATGTAGGAGCGAGCTTGCTCGCGAATCGCCGAGCACGTTTCGCCAGCAAGAACTGGGCGTCCCCCTGGCTCCTACAAGAGCCGCTTAGTGCTGGAGGATCTTGGCGAGGAACTGCTGGGCGCGGTCGGAACGGGCGTTCACGTCACCGAAGAATTCGTTCTTGGCGCAGTCTTCGACGATCTGTCCGCGGTCCATGAAGATCACCCGGTCGGCGACCTTGCGGGCGAAGCCCATCTCGTGGGTCACGCACATCATGGTCATGCCTTCCTGGGCCAGCTCGACCATCACGTCCAGCACTTCGTTGACCATTTCCGGGTCCAGTGCGGAGGTGGGTTCGTCGAACAGCATCACCACCGGGTCCATGGCCAGGGCGCGGGCGATGGCGACGCGCTGCTGCTGGCCGCCGGAGAGCTGGCCGGGGTGCTTGTGGGCATGGGCCTTGAGGCCGACGCGGTCGAGCAGCTTCAGGCCTTTCTCCAGGGCTTCGTCCTTGTTGCGGCCGAGCACCTTGGTCTGGGCGATGGTCAGGTTCTCGGTGATGGACAGGTGCGGGAACAGCTCGAAGTGCTGGAACACCATGCCAACGCGGGAACGCAGCTTGGGCAGGTTGGTGGCCTTGTCGGCGATGGACGTGCCATCGACCACGATGTCGCCCTTCTGGAAGGGTTCCAGGGCGTTCACGCACTTGATCAGGGTGGACTTGCCCGAGCCCGACGGGCCGCACACCACCACCACTTCACCTTTCTTCACGTTGGTGCTGCAGTCGGTCAGCACCTGGAAGTCCCCGTACCACTTGTTGACGTTCTTGATGGAAATCATACGGCTAACCTTTTCTGCAGGAGTTTGACCAGCTGGGAGGCGATGAAGCTGACGCTGAAGTAGACCAGGCCGGCGAAGATGAGGAACTCATGCGGCTGGCCGATGATGTCGCCACGGGAACGGGCGGCGTTGAGGAAGTCCATCAGGCCCACGGTGTAAACCAGCGAGGTGTCCTGGAACAGGATGATGCTTTGCTGCAGCAGCAGCGGGGTCATCTTGCGGAAGGCCTGGGGCAGGATGATCAGGCGCATGCTCTGGCTGTAGGTCATGCCCAGGGCCGAGGCCGCACCCATCTGGCCTTTCGGGATGGCCTGGATGCCGGCGCGGACGATTTCGCAGAAATACGCCGCCTCGAACATCATGAAGGCCACCAGGCACGAGGTGAACGCGCCTACGGGCGTGTCTTCACCGGTGATCGCCCGCAGCAGGAAGGGCACCGCGAAGTAGAACCAGGTGATCACCAGCAGCAGCGGGATGGAGCGGAAGTAGTTGACGTACAGCCCGGCGATCTTCGACAGCATCGGGTTGTGCGACAGGCGCATCAGGGCCAGGACGGTGCCCAGGGCCACGCCACCGACGACGCCCAGCACCATCAGCTGGAGGGTCATCAGCAGGCCGTCGGCCAGGCCCGGCAGGGCGGGGATGATTGCGGAGAAATCCATCACTTACCCCCTACGGAGATCAGGCCGGGCACCGCGACCTTCTTCTCCACCAGGCGCATGAACAGCATCAGGCTCATGTTCAGGGTGAAGTAGATCAGGGTGGCCAGGGTGAAGGCTTCGAACAGGTTCGCGGAGAACTCGGCGGTCTGCTTGGTCTGCGCCAGCAGCTCCATCAGGCCGATCAGCGACGCCACGGAGGAGTTCTTGAAGATATTGAGGAACTCGCTGGTGAGCGGCGGAATGATGATGCGGAAGGCCTGGGGCAGCAGCACGTAGCGGTAGATCTGCGGCAGGCGGAAGCCCATGGCGCGGGCTGCGCCGAGCTGGCCTTTGGGCAGTGCCTGGATACCGGTGCGCACCTGCTCGCAAACACGGGAGGCGGTGAACAGGCCGAGGCATACCACGACGCTCAGGTAGGCCGAGGTGGCCGGGTTGAGGTCCTGCTTGAACCAGATTTCCAGCGGTTCGGGCAACAGGTCCGGCACCAGGAAGTACCAGAGGAACAGCTGCACCAGCAGCGGCACGTTGCGGAAGACTTCCACATAGACGGTGGCGAAGCCGGAAACCCAGCGGTTCGGTACGGTGCGCATCACGCCGAGCAGCGAGCCCAGCAGCAAGGCGATGATCCAGCCCGCCAGGGCGATGGCGATGGTCCAGCCCAGGCCGGTGACGAACCAGTCCAGGTAGATTTCGCTGCCGATCCCGGTGGACTTGAAGAACACGCCCCAGTCCCAGTTGTAATTCATCAGGGTTGTCCCCTATCAAGTCGATCTGTCTGCGGTTGAAGGCAGTGGAAGGGGGTGGCTGTCAGGCGTACGGCGATATTTCAGGCCGACTCCGGACAGCCCCCTCTCCCTCTGGGAGAGGGTTGGGGTGAGGGCTGCATGACATCGCGCGGAGCCCACCACCCTCACCCCCGGCCCCTCTCCCTTTGAGAGAGGGGAGCAAGGCGTCAGATTTCTTCAGCCGACTTGTCGGAGGGATTGGCGACCAGCTTCTTCAGCTCTTCGCTCATGGGGAAGTTCAGGTTCAGGCCCTTCGGCGGGATGGGCTGGGTGAACCACTTGTCGTAGATGCCGTTGATTTCGCCGGAGGCGAAGGTGTCGGCGATGGCCTTGTCGACCACTTTCTTGAAGGCTTCGTCGTCCTTGCGAACCATGCAGCCATAGATTTCGAAGGATTGCGGCTTGCCGGTCACGACCCAGTCATCGGGCTTCTTGGCCTTGGCCATTTCGCCGTAGAGCAGGGCGTCGTCCATCATGAAGGCCACGGCGCGGCCGGATTCGAGCATCAGGAAGGACTCGCCGTGGTCCTTGGCCGAGATGATGTTCATGCCCATCTGCTTCTCGGCGTTCATGGACTTGAGCAGGCGCTCGGACGTGGTGCCGGCGGTGGTCACGACGTTCTTGCCTTTCAGGTCTTCGAACTCGTTGATGCTGGCGCTCTTCTTGGACAGCAGGCGGGTGCCCACTTCGAAGATGCCCACGGAGAAGCCGACCTGCTTCTGGCGCTCCAGGTTGTTGGTGGTGGAGCCGCACTCGATGTCGACGGTGCCGTTCTGCACCAGCGGGATACGGGTCTGGGAGGTCACCAGGTTGTAGCGGACCTTCAGTTCCGGCATGCCCAGTTCCTGCTTGATGGCCTCGACCACTTTCAGCTGGAGGTCATGGGAGTAGCCGATGGGCTTGCCCGGCTCGGTGCCGAGGTAGGAGAAGGGGATGGAAGCGTCACGGTGACCGAGGGTGATGGTACTGGTCTCCTTGATCTTCTTCAGGGTACCGGTCAGCTCGGCGGCAAAAGCCGGAGCGGAGATCAGGGTTGCTGCGATAGCGGTGGCCAGAACCTTGGGGAGCATACGCATGAACGACAGTCCTCGATGTTGTTTGTTCTTATCGGCGCGAGTAGGAAGTCGCGTCCGTCGGGATCTGTATTGGCAGAATGCGTGCCAGCTGTATGGTGGTCTGAAGTTTTACTTAAATTATTGATATTTAATGATTTTATATCGATAGGAGGCTATCTGGATTTGGGTCGCGTCCGGGCTTCCGAATATGCGTTCCGAATGTCGTTCGGGTTTCCGAACGGGTGACTTTGTGGTCATGTCTGGAGGGGGTGGTGCCGAGGCACAAAAAGCCCCCTCTCCCTCTGGGAGAGGGTTGGGGTGAGGGCGGCGGCAGCTCGCTGGACGTTCCAGGGCAGACCTTCGGCCTGCTTGGCGAATGAATTCGCCCCTACAAGGAAAGGCAGGTCCGTGTTTTGTGGGGGCGAATTCATTCGCTGAGGGCGGCGGAGCTGCCCCCCTGATAACCAGCAGGGCAGTCCTCCGGTCTGCTTTGCGATTGAAATCGCCCCCACAAGTAGAAGCGCTCCGATCAATCGACCGCCTTGGACACTTCCACCGCCCTTGGCTTAGGCGCGAACTTCGCGGCGAGGCGCATGGAGGTGGTAACCAGGCGCTGGTAAAGGGTCGGCAGCAGGCGCTGCATGCCATCCAGGGCCCAGGCATCGGCGCCGATGAGGATGCGGCGGCTGTCGCGCAGCACGCCGCGCAGGATCACCTCGGCGGCCTTGTCCGGGCTGGTGCGCAGCAGCTGGTCATTGAACTGCTGGCGTGCGCGGCTGGAATCCTGGCCGGTGACCTTGGCCAGGCTGTCGTTCATCCGCGCGGTCTTGGCGATATTGGTGCGGATGCCACCGGGGTGAACGCAGCTGGCGGAAACGCCGTTTCCTTCCATGTCCAGTTCCTGGCGCAGTGATTCGGTGAATCCGCGCACGGCGAACTTGGTGGCGTTGTAGGCGCTCATGCCGGGCTGTGCGAACAGGCCGAATACGCTGGAGACGTTGACCACATGGCCCTCGCCGCTGGCCTTGAGGTGCGGCAGGAAGGCCTTGGTGCCGTACACCACGCCCCAGAAGTTGATGTTCATGATCCACTCGTATTCCGAGTAGTCGCTGCCATCCACCGTGCCGGCATGGGCGACACCGGCGTTGTTGAAGACCAGGTTGACCCGGCCGTGGTCCAGCACCACCTGCTCGGCCCAGGCGTGCACGGCATCACGATTGGCGACGTCGACGCGGGTTTCGGTGACCTGCACGCCCAGCTTGCGGGCCATGGCGGCGGTTTCCGCCAGGCCGTCGGTGTTCACGTCGGCCAGGGCCAGGTGGCAGCCCTGGCGGGCGAGGGCACAGGCCAGGGCGCGGCCGATGCCGGAGCCGGCACCGGTGACTGCAGCGACTTTGTTCTCGAAGGATTTCATGCCGGCACCTCCTGGGTGGACATTTGCAGTGGGCCCTGGGCGGTGTGCACCGGCACGCTGCGGCTGAAGTGATAGGCCGCCGGGTCGAAGTTGCGGGTCAGCAGGCGGAAGCGCCAGGTGAAGCCGGGCCACACGGTGCAGTTACGGCCGCTTACCGGGTGCAGGTACCAGCTCATGCAGCCGCCGGCATTCCACACGGTATTGCCCAGGCTGCCCTGGAGCTTGCCGTTGAACTTGTCCTGCACGTCGCGCTTGACCTCCAGGCTGCGCAGGCGGCGGGCGTCGAGCAGGTCCAGGGCGCCGAGCACGTAATGGATCTGCGATTCGATCATGTAGACCATGGAGTTGTGGCCCAGGCCCGTGTTCGGCCCCATGAGGAAGAACAGGTTGGGGAAGCCGGCGGTGAGGGTGCCCTTGTAGGCTTCCGGGCCTTGCGGCCAGGTGTCCAGCAGGTCGACACCGTTGCGGCCGAAGACCACGCCACGGGGCAGCGGGTCGCTGGGGGTGAAGCCGGTGCCGAAGATGATGGCGTCGATCTCGCGTTCCTTGCCGTCAGCGGTGACGATGCTGTTCTTGCGGATTTCCTGGATGCCGTCGGTGATCACGTCGACGTTGGACTGGGTCAGGGCGGGGTAGTAGTCGTTGGAGATCAGCACCCGCTTGCAGCCCATGGTGTAGTCGGGCGTGACTTTGGCGCGCAGGACCGGGTCCTTGATCTTGCGCTTGATGTAGCCCCGGGCAACCAGTTCGGCGAGCTTCATCACCTTCGGCGTCAGGGCGAAGCCAATCACGCGGCTTTCGAGGATGGCGTAGATGGCGCCGCGCCAGAGCTGCTGCAGGAAGGGGAAGCGCTTGAAGCGGGAGCGCTCGCCCTCGCTGATGGCGCGGTCGGGCTTGGGCATGATCCAGGGCGCGGTGCGCTGGTAGAGGTCGAGCTGGGCGACCTGCTTCTGGATCTGCGGCACGAACTGGATGCTGGAGGCACCGGTGCCGACCACGGCAACGCGTTTGCCGGTGAGGTCGAAGTCGTGGTTCCACTGCTGGGAGTGGAAGGTCTCGCCCTTGAAGTTCTTCAGGCCGTTCAGCGCCGGGATGGACGGGGTGGACAGGGCGCCCATGCCGGAGACCACGAACTGCGCGCTGTAGTGGTTGCCGGCGGCGTCTTCGATCTGCCACAGCTCGTCCACGTCGTTCCAGGCCAGGCGGGTGATCTCGGTGCCCAGCAGGGTCTTGTCCTGCAGGCGGTACTTTTCCCAGCAGCCTTCCAGGTAGGTCTTGATCTCTTCCTGCTTGGCGAACATCCGCGTCCAGTTCGGGTTCGGCTCGAAGGAGAAGGAATACAGGTGCGATTGCACGTCGCAGCCGCAGCCCGGGTAGTTGTTCACTCGCCAGGTGCCGCCGATGCCGGGCTCCTTCTCGAACATGAGGAAATCGTTCTCGCCTTTCTGCTTCAGGCGGATCGCCATGCCGAGGCCGGAGAAACCGGAACCTATGATGGCGATCTTGCAATGGCGGGCAGAGGGTCGGGGTGACGCAGTCATTGGCCGGGCTCCTGTTCTTATTAATTGCGGCGTATACAGCTGTATACCAAGGTAGACATCTGTATACTCGCCGGCAATCCAGCGTCGTCACAACCAACCTTAGGTAGGGCCAGAGATGAATTCCGCCAGCGGCGACGAGCGCCAGTCGCCAGAACGAGCTCCCGATGCCCCCGGCAAGCGCCTGCTCATGGAAGCCGCGCTGCGCCTGGGTTCCCAGAGCCGCAGCCTGGGCAGCCTGGGGCTGCGCGAACTGGCGCGGGAGGCCGGGCTGAACCCCAATACTTTCTACCGCCACTTCAAGGATGTGGATGACCTGGGACTGGCCATCATCCGCAACATTTCCACCCAGTTGCGCCAGCCCTTGCGTGACCTGCGCCGGGAAGCGGCGGCGCGCGCCGTGCAGGGCGACGGCGGTGTGTTGCCGAAGCTGATGGGCATCGACCTGGGCCGTGGGCGGCGCGTCTGCCACGAGACCGTGCAGCTGTTCTTCGATTTCGTCGACGGTAACGCCGAGGCCTTCATCATCGGCGTGCGCGAGCTGCATGGCGCCTCCCCGGTGTTGCGTGAGGCGCTTCAGGAAGTGATGGAGGGTTTTGCCGCCGACATGGCCGAGGATGTCCGCGAATACAAACTGCTGCCGGCGTTGGTGTCGGAACCGGTGGTGCGGCGCGTGTCACGGCTGATCAGCCGCAACCTGTTCCAGATGTCCCTGGACTACATCGGCGAGCCGGAACGCCGCGAGGCGATCCGTGCGGAGGCGGAGGAGCAGGTGCTGTTCCTCTTCACCGGCGCCAGCGTGTTGCAGGCGGTAGGTGCCGTGTAGGGGCGAATTCATTCGCCAAGCAGGCCGAAGGTCTGCCCTGATCCATTGGGGACGCTTTGCGTCCCTTGGCGATTGAAATCGCCCCCACAAGAGCCCTTCACTCCTCATCCTGTTCCACCGCCGCATTCTCTTCCTTCGCCTTGGCCATGCTGTGGTGGAGGAACGCCTGGGCGATCACGGCGCGGAGCTGTTCGTCGTCCCAGGGCTTGGTGAGGAATTTGTAGATGGCGCCCTGGTTGATGGCATCGGTGACGGATTTGAGGTCGGTGTAGCCGGACAACACGATGCGGATGGTGTCCGGGTAGAGGTCCTTGACCCGGCTGAGGAACTCGGTGCCGTTCATTTCCGGCATGCGCTGGTCGGAGAGGATCACCTGGATGTCGTGCTTGGCCAGTTGCGCGAAGGCGTCCTGGGCGCGGCTGGCGGTGAGGATCTGGTAGCCGTCGCGGCGCAGCACGCGGGTCAGGGCGCGGATGATGTTTTCCTCGTCGTCGAGCAGCAGCAGGGTCTGGGTATTGCTGGGGCCAGCGCGGGTATCCAGGTAGGCCGCCGGGCTCTTGTGATGCTCATGGAGGAACTGGTCGAGCTGCTCGAAGGGCATGGGCCGGGCGAAGTAATAGCCCTGGAACTCGTCGCAGTGGCTCTTCTTCAGGAAGGCGAACTGGGACTCGCTTTCCACCCCTTCGGCGATCACCCGCAGGCGCAGGTGATGGGCCATGGAGATGATGCCCTGGGTGATCGCGGCGTCGTGGCGGTCGCTGATGATTTCCTGCACGAAGGCGCGGTCGATCTTCACCTTGTCGATGGGCAGGCGCTTCAGGTAGTTGAGGCTGGAGAAGCCGGTGCCGAAGTCGTCGATGGACAGGCGCACCCCCAGGGCTTTCAGCGCCTGCAGGGTGGCGATGGCACGCTCTGCGTTGTCCAGCAGCACGGTTTCGGTGATTTCCAGTTCCAACAGCTCAGCGGGTAGGCGAGTTTCCTCGAGGACGCGCCGCACGCTGTCGACGAAGATGTTGCGCTGGAAGTGCACCGCCGAGATGTTCACCGCCACCACGGTTCCGGTCATGCCCCGGTCGAGCAGTTCGCGGCAGGCACGGCAGGCGGTGGCCAGCACCCATTCGCTCAACGGGATGATCTGCCCGGTGTCCTCGGCCACCGGCACGAACTGCGCCGGCGAGATGAAACCGAGTAGCGGATGCTGCCAGCGCAGCAGGGCCTCAAAGCCGGTGACGCGGCCATTGCGGCCGTCGATCTGCGGCTGGTAGTAGAGCATGAAGGCGTTGGCTTCCAGGGCCTTCTGCAGTTCGTTGCGCAGGGTCACGCGCTCGCTGACCTTCTGCTCCAGGTCGGTGGTGTACCACTGGTAGCAGTTGCGCCCCTGCTGCTTGGCCTTGTACATCGCCAGGTCCGCCTGCTGGATCAGTTGCATGGGCTGCTGCATGCCTTGCTCGCTCATGGCGATGCCCAGGCTGGCGGTGATGTGCAGCTCGCTGCCGGCGATGGGATAGGGGCGGGCGATGCAATCGATGACTCGCTCGGCCACTTGCAGCACGTCTTCCTCACGGGCCAGGTCCGGCAGGATCAGGATGAATTCGTCGCCTCCGAGCCGCGCCACGGTGTCGCCGGGGCGCACCTGCTGGGTCAGGCGCCGCGCCACTTCCACCAGTATCTGGTCGCCGATGCCGTGGCCCATGGAGTCGTTGATCGGCTTGAAACCGTCGAGGTCGATGAACATCACCGCCAGCTTGCGCTGGTAGCGCTGGCTGATCTGGCAGCCCTGGCGCAGGCGGTCTTCCAGGAGGGAGCGGTTGGGCAGGCCGGTGAGCACGTCGTGGCTGGCGTTGTAGGCCAGCTCGGACTCCACCCGTTTCTGCTCGGAGATGTCGTTCTGCACGCCGATGAAGTGGGTGATCTCGCCGTGCTCGTTGGGTACCGGGGCGATGTAGAGATCGTTCCAGAAGGGCGTGCCGTCCTTGCGGAAGTTGCGCAGCACCACGTGGACTTCGCGCTTCTCCGACAGCGCGTGGCGGATTTCGGCGATGCCGGCCTGCTCCCGGTCGGCACCCTGGAGGAAGCGGCAGTTGCGCCCCATGGCCTCGGCGGCGCTGTAGCCGGTGATGCGCTCGAAGGCGGGGTTGACGTAGACCACTGGCAGGTCGTCGGTGGTGGCGTCGCAGATCATCGCACCGTTGTAGCTGGCCTCGATGCTGCGCTGGAGGATGCGCAGTTGCTTCTCCGATTCCTTGGTGCGGCTGATGTCGCGGAAGGCGATGACCCAGCCGCCGAGGGTTTGTGCGTGCAGCAGCGGCGCGCAGTCGTAGGCGATATGCAGTTCGCCGTCCAGGCTGACCTCGCCGTGGCGGCTGCCGGTGGCCGGGGCACTGTAGAGGTCCAGCGGCAGGTGCGCCGCCAGGGGCTGGCCGAGCAGGATTTCGACACTCTGCCCGAGCAATTCGGCGGCGGCCGGGTTGACGAAGTTCAGCCGGCCTTGCCGATCCACCGCTAGCAGGCCTTCGCCGACGCTGTTGGTGATGGCAGAGGTGAAGTCCAGCTGTTCCTGCAGGCGCTGTTCGCCGGAGAGCACCTGCTGCACCAGGCGGATGTTCTCCAGTGCCGCCACCGCCATCTGGGCGAACTGCTGGGCGATGGCCAGGTCGTCCTGGTTGAAGTTGCCGTCGAACTTGTCGGATAGCTGGATCAGGCCGAGGTGGCGTCCGCCGTGGTCGATCAGCGGCACCGCCAGCCATCCTTGCAGCGGCAGCTGGCCGGAACCCTCGTCGCCGCTGGCGTCCAGCTCTTCGCGGGTCAGTAGGACTGGCTGATTCCCGGCACAAGCGCGGGCATAGAGTGCGAGGCCTTCGGCGGGCAACTGCGGCGCTCGCCAGGCCTGGTACTTGGCGGAAAGCGAGAAGGCTTCCAGGCCCTGGCCGTCGGTCAGGTTGAGCAGCGACTGGTGCGCGCCCACCAGCAGGCGCAGCTGTTCGCACATGAAATCCAGCAGCGCGCGGGTATCGAGGATGCCGCCGATGCGCAGTGCGGTATCGCTGAGGCCGCGCAGCAGCAGGGCCTTGCGCTCGGATTGGGTCAGGGTTTCCTGCAACTCGCGGGTCATGCGGTTGCGCCCGCCGATGTCCTTGGCGATGCCGAACACGCCGACGATCCGGCCTTCGACGACGATGGGCAGGTGCGTGATGTCCAGTTCCAGCAGCCCGCCGGCGCGGTTGCGGCAGCGGACTTCGAAGCGTTGCGCCTGACCGTCGAGGGCGGCGCGGAAGTGCTGGAGGCCATGCTCGACGTCATCCTCCTGCACCAGATCGGAGAAGGGCTGGCCGAGCAGTTCGGTGGCGCTGTAGTCGATGAGTTCGCAGCCGGCCTGGTTGAGGCTGAGGAAGCGCCCTTCGCGGTCCAGGGAAAACACCGTGTCGGGGTTGAAGATGAACAGGGAGCGGTAGCGCTGTTCACTTTCCTGCAGGCGCAGGCGGTCGTGCTGGCGCTCGATGGCGATGGCCGCCAGCTGCCCGGCAGTGCCGATCAGTTGCAGGGCCTCGTCATCCGGGGCGCAGGGCTGGCACAGGTACACAGCGAAGGTACCGAGCACGTCGCCGTGGTGGGAAATCAGCGGGATCGCCCAGCAGGCGAGCAGACCGTGGCGCAGGGCCTGCTCGCGGTGCTCATGCCAGAGAGGGTCTTCGCTGATGTTTTCACTGACCACCATCTGCCGACGGAACACGGCGGTGCCACAGGCGCCCGCCAGGGGACCGATGGGCAGGCCGTCCAACGCCTGGTTGAAAGCGTCCGGCAGGCTCGGCGCCGCGCCCAGGCGCAGGCGCTTGTGCTCGGCATCCACCAGCAGCACCGAGCACAGGGCGGTCGGGTCCAGGGTTTCGCTCATCAGGCAGATGGCCTTGAGAATTTCGGGCAGCGGCTGGTCGGTGGAGATCATGCTGAGGATGTCGCGCTGGTCCTCGGCATAGGCTTCGTGGCGCACCAGACTGGTGATGTCGTGGGCGACGGCGAACAGGGTGCGTTCGCTGTCCGACCAGCCGGCGGACCAGAGCAGGTGCACGACGCTGCCGTCCTTGCGCTTGCAGCGGTTGCGCACCGCGTCCCAGGACTCGCCCCGGATGATGGCCTGGACCTCGGCGCGGGTGCGATCGCGGTCTTCGACCAGGACGAAGTCGGTATAGGGGCGACCGATCATCTCGTCAGGGCGATAGCCGAGCACGCTGTGGCAGGAGGGGCTGACCTGGATGAAGCGCTCCTCCGCGTCGACGGAGCAGAGCACGTCCATGGAGTGATCCATGATCCGTTGGTTCTGTGCCTGCAATCGGGCCTGGTGTTGCAGGCTCTGCTCCAGTTCGAGGTTGCTTTCGCGCAGTCGCTTGCTGCGTTCGATAGCCAGGCGCGAGAAGCTCTGGCTGACCATCAGCAGGAAGGTGAAGCCGAGCCCGAAGAGCATGAACAGCGGTGGCAGGTAGACGGCGGCATTGTCCCTGCCCGGCAGGGCCTGGTAGGTGCGCATGCGCCAGCGCCCTTCGGGGCCGAGTTCGCTGCGCTGCTCACCCACCGGGAACAGGCTGTGACCATCGATGCCGGTGCCGGATTGGTAAATGCGCTTCTGGCCTTCGAAGACTTCCAGGGCGAAGCCGTCCAGGTCCCGGCCGAGCTGGCGGTCCAGGGTGGCGCCGATATCCAGGCTGGCCACCAGCAGGGCGGTGCCTTGCCCGTCGACGCGCAGCGGCGTGGCCACCAGGGTGCTGATGTTGTCGGCGCTGAAGCTCTGCGCCGGGCTCATTTGCGCCTCGCTGCCCTGGCGAACCTGCTGCAGCCAGTCGCGCAGCTCGGATTGGGACAGGAAGCGCTCCAACCAGCGGTCGGCCTGGCGATTGCGGGAGTGCTGACGGACGGGCTTGAGGTCTGCGTCCAGCACGGCGATCAGGTTTAGGTTGGGGAAGTCGCGCAGGTAGCTGTCGACCTCCTGCTGCCAGAGGCTTTCCGGTGGCATGCCGTGCAGGCTCTGCCAGCGTTCGGCCATGCGCTGGACCAGTTGCCGGCGCACGGTGACAGTGTTTTCGATGGACGACTGGGCGCGCAGCAGCAACTGGTGGCTATGGGCGCCGAGGGTGGAGACTTCGTTCAGGCTGAGCAGGTACCAGCCGATGCAGGTGGTGACTGCGCCCATCACGCCGGTGGCCATGCTGCGCCGATCGAGCAGGCGCCTGTGTTCTTCGGGCAGCGCACAGAGCATCAGCACCGCGGCGCCGAGCAGGGCGATGAACAGATTGGCGACGTGCCCGGATTCCGGCCGGAAGGCAAAGCGCGGCAGGCCGTACTCGGCGCCCAGCAGAGAGAGTTGCGAGAGCAGGGCCAGGCCGAACAGGGTGAGGCCGCAGACCTGGCTGAGCCATCGCCCACCCTGGCGCGTGACCGCCAGGAGCATGGCCAGGCCGAACAGGCAGGCGACTATGGCCAGCTCGCTGCGAATCCGAAAGTAGCCACTGACCAGCGAGCGGCCCTGGTCGCTGCCGCCGGCCAGCACGTTGTGCCCGAGGCTGTAACCGGCCAGGGCGATCAGCGCCAGGCCCGCCAGCAAAGAGGTGCGGCGCAGGCTGCGGGTGGCGCCCAGCAGCGCGATACCAGCGAACAGGGTGATCAGGGCGCTGTCGGGCAGCAGCACCAGTTCATGGCGTGCGGGGCTGGCGTTGGCCAGGAAGGCGCCCAGGCTGATGACGCCCAGCGCCATGAGGGCGAAGGCCAGGCAATGCAGGTAGGCCTGGTAGCCGAGGTCGCGATTGTGCTTTGCCATGGTGTCGTGCCGGTCCGTTGGCTGGGGCTGTCCTGGCTGACGGTGGTCAGTCATCCAGGTCATAGCCCTCCAGCAGCACGGCGCCGTCGGCATCGCGGCGCACGCGGGTCAGCCCCGGATGCTCGGTCTCCAGGCGCAGCAGCTCGCGGCGCTGGCGGTCGAGGGTGTTCTGCTGGCCGCTTACCTGTTCCAGCAGTCGGCGATTCTCGTCGCGCAACTGATAGAGGTCGACGGCGGCCTGCAGGGCGCTTTCGATTTCGTAGTTCTCCCAGGGTTTGGAAAGGAAGCGATAGACCTCGGCGCGGTTGATTGCCTGCATCAGCGTGGCGCGGTCACCGTGGGCGCTGAGCAGCATGCGCAGGGCTTCCGGCTGGCGCTGACGGGCGAACTGCAGGTAGGTCAGGCCGTCCAGTTGCGGCATGTTGAGGTCGCAGACGATGACGGCGTAGCGGTGCTCGGCCAGTGCCGACAGCGCGGTCTCGGGGTTGTCGAAGGGGTGCAGGACCCAGCCCTGTGGCCGCAGAAGACGTTGCAGGGCGCTGAGGATGTGGGGCTCGTCGTCCACCAGCTGGATCTTGATCATTGGGGCTGCTCCTTGGCCGGGATCGCGTCAGCCTCGAGCTGGCGGACGTGGAGGGTGTAGCGCGCGCCTTCGCTGGCCTCGAAGGCGATGAGCTTGTCGATCAGGGTGCGGCTGAGCTGCTTGCCGGCGTTGAGCAGGAGCATGCCGCTGTCGGCCTGGAGGTTGCGGGCCAGGACCATGCCCGGTTCCAGCCGGCGGGTGTCCACCGCGAGAATGCTGGGGTCGGTCTCCAGGAGGTCCGGCGCGCAACGGGTGCAAAGGTCGATGAATTGCTTGCACAGCTCCGGGTCATAGAGGCGCCCGGAATAGCGGGCGAGAAATTGCAGGGCTTCCTGGCGCGGCAGCGGACGTTGCAGCACCTGGCCGCATTGCAGCTCGACGAAGTCCACCGCGAGCTTCAGCAGGCGGGCACCGAAGGGGATGGCCTCGCCGTGCAACTGGTCGGGGAAGCCGGTGCCGTTCCAGCGTTCCTGGTGATGGCGGATCAGCCGCCCGGCGTCGTGTAGCGGCTCCAGGGCCATCAGCAGGCTTTCCCCCTGCAGCGGATAGCGGCAGTAACGCTCGCGCTCCTCGCGGTGCAGCAGGTCGCTGGGGCGGTTGAGCAGGTGGTCGTCCCAGGTCAGCTTGCCGAGGTTGTAGAGGGCGGCGGCCATGGCCAGGTCGCGGCTTTCCGTCTCCGCCAACTGGTGTTCGCCGGCAAAGGCGCGCACCAGGGCGATGACCTGGGCGTTGCCTTGCTTGTCCCCCGGCAGGCGCTGGGTGAGCAGGGAAGAAAAGACTTCGGTGGCGGTCACGTAGCTGCGCCGCAACTCGTCGTAGGCCAGGTCGAGCATGTCGGCGGTCTGTTGCAGCTCGGCGGTGCGGTCGCGGACCCGCTGCTCCAGGCTGGCGTTGAGTTCCTGCAGGCGGTGGTTCTGTTCCAGGGTGAGGCGTTCCAGGCGCTGGTGCTCGCGTTCGGCATGCTGGTGGGCCAGGGCCTGGCGCAAGGTGAAGCGCAGCTCGTCGTCATTCCAGGGTTTGCCCAGGTAGCGGTAGATCTGCCCCTGGTTGATGGCGCGGATGCTGGTGTCCAGGTCGGTGGCACCGGTGAGCATCAGGCGCAGGGTGGCTGGCCAGCGCCGCTGCACTTCGGCCAGCAGGGCAGGGCCATCGAGGCCGGGCATGCGGGCGTCGGAAACCACCAGGTCGACGTCATTCGCGGCCAGCACGGCCAGGGCCTCATTGCCGCCGTTGGCGGTGAGCAGTTCGTAGGGTTCGCCACGCAGGACGCGGCGCAGGGCGCTGAGGATGTGCTCTTCGTCGTCCACCAGCAGCAGGGTGGGGCGGCGCTGGGCTTCGCTCATGCTTGCACCCCGCTGGCTTGGGGCTGGTGCTGCGGCAGCCAGACGCGGAAGCGGGTGCCATGGCCGGGATGGCTGACGACCTCGATGCGCCCGTTGTGCTTCTGCACGATGTTGTAGGAGAGCGCGAGGCCGAGCCCCGTGCCCTTGCCTACCGGCTTGGTGGTGAAGAAGGGTTCGTAGATGCGGTTGAGGATGCTCGGGTCAATGCCCTTGCCGTTGTCTTCGACCTCCAGCCAGATCCAGTCGCCCTGGTGGCCGCTGCGCAGGGTGATGCGGCCGAAGCTCTCGATGGCGTGGGCGGCGTTGATCAGCAGGTTCATCACCACCTGGTTGATCTGCGAGGGGATGCATTCCACCAGCGGCAGGTCGCCGTACTCGCGCACCACTTCGGCCTTGTACTTGAGCTCGTTGTTGACCAGGTTGAGGGTGCTGTCGAAGCCCTTGTGCAGGTCGGCGGCGTGGAATTCCTCTTCCTCGATGTGGGAGAAGTCCTTGAGGGCGGTGATGATCTTCTTGACCCGCTCGATGCCGTCTTCGGATTCGTGGATAAGGGCTTCGACGTCGTTGCGGATGTAGTCGTATTCCAGGCTGCGCTTGAGCTGTTGCAACTCTTCCAGGCTGCCGACGCCGTCCACCGCGTCAACGATGCGCAGCAGGTCGTTGACGTAGCCGCTGAGGGTCTTGAGGTTGGAGAAGACGTAGCCGATGGGGTTGTTGATCTCGTGGGCGACGCCGGCCGCGAGTTGGCCGATGGCGGCGAGCTTCTCCGATTGCAGCAGCTGCGCGTTGGCCTTCTCCAGCTTGTGGATCAGCTGTTCCTGCTCCAGCTGCTTGCTGCCCAGGGCGTTGAGGGCGGCCGCCAGTTGCTCGTTGGAACGGGCGAACTCGGTGGTGTCGTAGAGCAGCAGGCCGAAGCAGCGTTCACCCCGGCAGTCGAAGGG
This sequence comes from Pseudomonas sp. BN411, assembly GCF_029871235.1. Taxonomy (GTDB): domain Bacteria; phylum Pseudomonadota; class Gammaproteobacteria; order Pseudomonadales; family Pseudomonadaceae; genus Metapseudomonas. The sequence goes on along the minus strand of NZ_SSOM01000070.1, from coordinate 13,386 downwards.
AAAGAGCAGGGTGCTCTGCAGGCGCAGCGGCGTCACCTGGCCTTCGGGGCTGTAGGGCAGCTGGATCAGGTAAGGGTCTTCGCGCCAGTGGGTGTACGCATGCAGGCCCTGATCGCGAGCCTTGGCCACCATCTGGGCGAGTCGAGGTGTATCCGCTTCCGGGAAGACATAGGTCAGGAGCTGCCCAACGGCAGGGCCGAGGGCCTTGCCGCTGCGCTGACTGACGAATTCGTTCCAGTGAAGGACGTGCAGACCTGGGTCGAGGACGATGACGCCCACCTCGATCTGTTCAACCAGGGCTCTGGCAAGATCCAAAGGGCTGCTTTCCATGATGTCGCCCGCTTTTTTTGCTGTGGAACGGTTGGCAGGGTTGAATTCCGGCTCGTGTCCTACTTTGTTGTACGAAGTGTATGACAGATTTTAGGCGTCTGAATCCTGTCGAAAAACGTGTGGGACGGCGCCGACATTTCCCTTCAACAGGAAGGCAAGGGTAGACCATGGGGCTGGAGCCGAGGGCTGATGAACGGGTGCGCTACGAGTTCGGCTTTCCGGATGGCCGCCTCTGGGTTCACGAGGTGGACCTGGCAGGCAAGGGCGGCCGCGTGGAGACTGGACCGGAATGGGCACTGCTGGGCTTCCAGCAGTGCAGCCATTGCCCGCTGAACGCTGCAGAGGTGCGCGACTGCCCCTTTGCATTGGCGCTGGCGCGGCCGGTGGCGGTGCTGGCGCGCTCACCCTCCTATGAGGAAGTGCAGATGGCGGTGTTCTGGCGGGGGCGGGAGATTCGCCAGCAGACCACGTTGCAGAGGGCCCTGGGGTCTCTGCTGGGGCTGCTCGGGGCGACCAGCGGTTGCCCCCATACCCGGATGCTGCGGGCGATGGCGTGGTTCCACTGGCCGTTCAGCACCTCGGCGGAAACCCTGTATCGCTCGCTGGGCACTTACCTGCTGGGCCAGCATCTGCGCCGCCAGCGTGGGCTGGAGCCCGACTGGGACATGGACGGGCTGCGCGAGCTGTACCGCAACCTGCGCCTGGTCAACCTGGGAATGGCCGGCCGCCTGCGGGCCGCCGCTGAGGAGGATTCCAGCCTCAACGGGCTGATCCTGCTGGATCTGCTTGCAGCCGACACCCTGTACTCGCTGGATAGCTACGAGGGCGAGCTGGACGGGTTCTTCGCGGAGTATTTCGAGGGGGGGTGAAGGGCTCGCCGGATAGGGTTGGCCGGATCTTTGTGGGGGCGAATTCATTCGCTGACCGGACCGCAGGTTCGGCCTGGGAGCGCCATGGGACCGCTGCGCGCTCCTTCGCGAATGAATTCGCCCCCACAGAAGGCGATGACGGATTCGTCAGCCGTTGAAGCCCAGGCGTTCCTTCCAGCGTTTCTCCAGCGCCTTGGTTTCGTGGTCGAAGGGGTGGAACCCGGGGCGGTAGTAGTCCAGGTACGGCTTGATCATCTTCGGGAAGTAGCCATTGCGTGGGCCGAGCAGGGTCTTGAGGCCGCGGGCCCAGCTGCGCCAATTGAAGAGCTGGCCGTCCTTGCGCATCAGATGGACCTGGAAGGTCATGATCACGCCGAAGAACAGGAAGGTGGTCAGTGCCATGGTGATGGTACGGATCAGGTAGCCGCCGCCGATGGCGTTGTAGGCGTCGTAGCAGACCGCCTTGTGCTCGTTTTCCTCGATGGCGTGCCACATCCACAGCTTGTACATCTTCGGGTCGTCCATTTGGGTGTTGATGTCTTCCCGGCGCAGCAGCTGCTCGGCCATGGTAGCGGTGAAGTGTTCCAGGGCGCAGGTGGCCGCCAGGCGCTGCTTCCGGGTGGTGAAGCGGGTGACCCATTCCAGCAGCACCTTGATGCGCAGTTCCAGGCGCTCCAGGTCGATGCCGTGTTCGGCGGCGTAGTCGTTGTAGGTCGCGTGTTCCTTGGAGTGCATGGCTTCCTGGCCGATGAAGGCACTGATGTCCTTCTGCAGCTGCGGATCGCTGACCTGGTCGCGAACGGCGCGCACGCTGTCGACGAAGAACTTCTCGCCGTAGGGGAAGAGCGAGGAGAGGTTATTCATGAAGTGGGTCATGAAAGGGTCGCCGCTCCACCAGTACTTCTGGGTCGACGCGAAGCTGAAGTCCATGCGGCGAACGGGGAAGTTGGCCTTGGGCAGGGGAGCGCTGGCGCTGGCTGTCATGCGGGGATCCTCTCGGGCTCTGCGAGCCGTCCATTTGTTGTTATCGGTGGGCACGACGACCGTGCCATCAGTCGATGTAACTATTGAGGATCACAGGAGCAGGCGCGAGGGCCTGGGCGCCAACTTTCGGCGGGTGATTGCGGCGGTGGTTGGGGCGAGGAGTAACGCCGGGTGGCAGGGATGTAACCCGGGCAGGGCGGCCGTGCTTCAGTTGGGGCGGGTCCGCCGGTGCGGACCCGCGCGCCGATCAACGCTCGTCGAGGGCGAAGGCGGTGAGGGCGAAGGTGGGGATGCCGGCGTCGGCCAGGCGCTCGGAACCGCCCAGTTCGGGCAGGTCGATGATGGCGGCGGCTTCGTACACGCTGGCGCCCATGCGGCGAACCAGGCGGGCGGCGGCCAGCAGGGTGCCGCCGGTGGCGATCAGGTCATCGAAGATCAGCACTTTGTCGCCGTCGCACAGGCTGTCGCTGTGCACTTCGAGGAAAGCTTCGCCGTACTCGGTCTGATAGGGCTCGGAAAGCACGTCGGCCGGCAGCTTGCCCTGTTTGCGGAACAGCACCAGGGGCTTGTTGAGTTCGTAGGCGATGATCGAGCCGATCAGGAATCCACGGGCGTCCATGGCGCCGATGTGGCTGAAATCGGCCTCGACGTAACGCTGGATGAAACTGTCGGCCACCAGACGCAGGGCTCGGGGCGACTGGAACAGCGGAGTGATGTCGCGGAAGACCACGCCGGGCTTGGGAAAGTCCAGGACAGGGCGGATCAGTGTCTTGATGGAGAAGTCGTCGAAGATCATCAATGATGCCTGCGAAAAAGGGCGGGATGGAACGGGCGAGCCCACCAGGACGGTGGGCTCGCGAGGGTCAGCTTTCGATGCTCCCGCCAGCCATGGCACAGAGTTCGATGGGGTCGAGGATGTGCACTTCCTTGCCTTCGGCGGCGATCAGGTTGGCCTGCTGGAAGCGGGTGAACACACGGGAAACGGTTTCCACCGCCAGACCCAGGTAGTTGCCGATTTCGTTGCGCGACATGGCCAGGCGGAACTGGTTGGCGGAGAAGCCACGGGCGCGGAAGCGCGCAGAGAGGTTGACCAGGAAGGTGGCGATACGCTCGTCGGCGGTCTTCTTGGACAAGAGCAGCATCATCTGCTGGTCGTCGCGGATCTCGCGGCTCATCACGCGCATCAGCTGGCGGCGCAGCTGCGGCAGCTGGACCGAAAGCTCATCGAGGCGCTCGAAGGGGATTTCGCACACCGACGTGGTTTCCAGGGCCTGGGCGGAGACCGGGTAGAGCTCGGTATCCATGCCGGAAAGGCCCACCAGTTCGCTGGGCAGGTGGAAGCCGGTGATCTGTTCTTCGCCGGTTTCGGTGACGGTGAAGGTCTTGAGGGCGCCAGAGCGCACAGCGAAGACGGAGCCGAAGGCATCACCCTGGCGGAACAGGAGTTCGCCCTTCTTCAGCGGGCGGCCGCGTTTGACGATATCGTCCAGCGCGTCCATGTCCTCCATGTTCAGGGACAGGGGGAGGCAAAGGGCGGCCAGGCTGCAGTCCTTGCAGTGGGCCTGGGGTACGTTGCGCACCTTGATGATTTCGGACATGGGCAATTCCTTGCAAGACATACACACAATGCTCGTAAGGGTAACGCAGGGTGTATGCAACGGCCAGAAAAAGCCTACCTGACTTGTTGCTCAAGTTTCGCCGGCACGGGCCGATATCGGGGGCGAAATTCAGGCAAGGAGCAGCCTATGTTGCGCTTGGACACCAACAGCATGATTTCCAACGTGGCCGAGGCGGTGCGGCGACAGGTCGCACGCCGGGAAGGCGAGCCGGTGGACGCCGATGCCGTGCGTCAGGGCATACGCGTCAGCCTGTCGGATCTGGGCAAACCCAGCAAATCTCAGAAGAATGACGACATCGAGAAAAGCAGCCTGCCGGACGGTATCAAGGAGCTGCTGAAGATGATCCGCGAGCTCAAGGCACAGATCGCGGAGCGTCGGGCGGAGCTGGAGGCTATCGCAAGCGACCAGAACCTCGATGACGAAACCCGCACCCAGCGCATGGAGGCCCTGCGTAGTCAGCTCACGTCGCTGCAGAGCGCCCTGAGCAGCGCCAACCTCAACCTGGCGAAGCTGGTCCGTGAATCCGACCTCAGCGACGAGCAGGCGGTAGAACTCGGCCAGTTGCTCGCCGCCTGAGGCGGATCAGATGACGCGGGAGAACCGCTGCTGGTTCTGCCCCGCGAGGTGGACGTCGAACAGCATGCACAGTGAGCGAACCAGCAGGCGGCCGGCAGGCTGTACGTCTATCCGGCCGTCACTGAGGTCGATCAGTCGATCCTGGTGCATTTGCTGGAGTTGCGGCCAGATTTCGTCGAAATAGCCTCTGAATTCGATATTGAAGCGGGATTCGATGCTGCTGAAATCCAGTTCGAACTCGCAGATCAACTGCTGGATTACCGCACGCCGGATGCGGTCATCCTCGTCGCAGATCAGCCCCCGGTTGGTGGCTAGCAGGTTCTGCTCCAGGGCGTTCTGGTAGTCGTTTAGCTGCACGGTGTTCTGGCAGTAGAGGTCGCCGATCTGGCTGATGGCGGATACCCCTAGACCGATCAGGTCGCAATGGCCGTGGGTGGTGTAGCCCTGGAAGTTGCGTTGCAGGCGGCCGTCTTCCTGGGCGATGGCCAGTTCATCGTCCGGCAGGGCGAAGTGGTCCATGCCGATGTAGCGATAACCGGCGGCGCTCAACTGCTCGATGCTGCGCTGGAGCATTTCCAGCTTCTGTCCGGGGTTGGGCAGGTCCTCGCTGCGAATCCTCCGTTGCGGCAGGAAGCGCTCGGGCAGGTGCGCATAGTTGAACACCGAGAGTCGGTCCGGCTGCAGGGCGATCACCTCGTCAACGGTGCGGGCGAAGCTGTCCGGGGTCTGCTTGGGCAGTCCGTAGATCAGGTCCAGGTTCAATGAACGGTATTGCAGGGTGCGCGCGGCTTCGACGATGGCGCGGGTCTCTTCGAGGCTCTGCATGCGGTTGACGGCGCGCTGCACGGCCGGGTCGAGGTCCTGCACGCCGAGGCTGACGCGGTTGAAACCCAGATCACGGAGCAGGCCCATGGTGGACCAGTCGGCTTCGCGCGGGTCGATCTCGATACCGTAGTCGCCGGAGTCGTCGTCCAGCAGATTGAAGTGTTTGCGCAGATGGCCCATGAGCCGGCGCAGCTCATCGTGGCTCAGGAAGGTGGGGGTGCCGCCGCCGAAATGGAGTTGCTCGACTCTTTGTTGCGGATCGAGGTGGCACGCGATGAGCTCGATCTCCCGCTCCAGGCGCTCAAGGTAGGGCAGGGCGCGGCCGCGGTCCTTGGTGATGACCTTGTTGCAGGCGCAGTAGTAGCAGATGTTCGCGCAGAACGGCACGTGAACATACAGCGACAGTGCCCGGCGGGCCTTGCGGCTATCGCGCAGGGCATGGAGCAGGTCGAAGGAGCCCACCTTGTGGTTGAACTGCACGGCGGTGGGGTAGGAGGTATAGCGGGGGCCTGGGGTGTCGTAGCGGCGGATCAGGCCGGCGTCCCAGCGAATGTTGTCGAGCATGCGGGGGTCCCCGGTTTGGCTGTCAGTGCCAGGGAGTCTAGGGGGCCCCCGTCAGGGCGATCTTGATTTGTATCAAGACCATTCAATGGCTGTGCTGGTGCCCGCTGCTGGCGGAGCTGCCGTGGCTGCCGTGTCCCATCAACCAGGTCTGGTGCGGGCCGGGCAGGGTCCAGAGGCCGAAGAGGATAACCAGAAGGCCGCCGGCGATTCGCACGCCGCGTTTGCGCAGCAGGGCGGTCAGGCGTTCGGCGGCCAGGCCGGTGGCGATCAGAACTGGCAGCGTGCCAATGCCGAAGGCGAGCATCAGCAGTGCGCTGTCGGTCGCCGACCCTTGGCTGGCGGACCAGAGCAGGGTGCTGTAGACCAGGCCACAGGGCAGCCAGCCCCAGAGTCCACCCAGTAGCAGTGCGCGGGGCAGGGTGGACACCGGCAGCAGCTTGCGCGCCGCAGGCTGGATGTGGCGCCAGAGGCCACGGCCAAGGGCTTCGATGCGGGTCAGGCCGCTCCACCAGCCGGCCAGGTAGAGGCCCATGCAGATCAGCAGCAAGGCAGCCACTACTCGCAGTGCCATGGCGGCCGGGCTGCTGGCGATGGCCCATCCGGCGAGCCCAATGAGCAGGCCGGCGATGGTATAGCTGAGGATGCGGCCGAGGTTGTAGGCCAGCAGCAGGCGCAAACGGTGGCCGCGCTGTTCCGGGGGGATGGCCAGGGTGAGGGCGCCCATCAGGCCGCCGCACATGCCCAGGCAGTGGCCGCCGCCAAGCAGGCCGAGGATGAGCGCGGAGAGCAGCAGGGGAGCAAGTTCAGCCACGGGGCTTGTCCTGCTCGTCCGTCTTGTCCTTATTGCTGCCCTCGGCTTCGGCGATACCAGCCTGGTGCTTGGGGTCTTCGTCATCGAAGAGGATGCTGTGGGCCGGGCCGTCCAGGTCGTCGTACTGGCCGCTGTCCACGGCCCAGAAGAACAGCCAGATGGCGAAACCGACCAGGCCGATGGCGACCGGGATCAGTATGTATAGCGCTGGCATCAGGGACTCCGATTGAATAGTCGTGGTTCAGGTGCGGGCCAGGCGCAGGGCGTTGACCACCACCAGCAGCGAGCTGACCGACATGCCGAAGGCCGCCCAGAGGGGAGTGACCCAGCCAAGGGCGGCGAAGGGCAGCACCAGGCCATTGTACAAGGTCGCCCAGGCGAGGTTCTCGACGATGATGCGGCGCGTCCGACGAGCCAGGGCGAATGCCTGCACCAGGCTATCGAGCCGGTTGGAAAGCAGCACGGCGTCCGCGCTGGTCTTGGCCAGGTCGGTGGCGCTGCCCATAGCGACGCTGATGTCGGCTCCAGCCAGGACCGGCACGTCGTTGACCCCGTCACCCAGCATCAGCACCTTGTGGCCTTGTTGATGGAGTTGATGCAGGACTTCCAGCTTGGCATCTGGCGTCAGGCCGCCTCGCGCATCGTCGATGCCCAACTGCTGGGCGATACCGCTCACCATGGGCGAACTGTCGCCGGACAGCAGCAGGATCTTCCAGCCGCATGCGCGGCAGGCATCCAGCAGGGCGGGGGCATCGTCACGCAGACGGTCGTCGAGGACGAACCAGGCCAGGAACCCCTGTTCATCTCCCAGCAGTAACCACTGACCCTGGTCGCCGGGGATGTCGGGTGCCGTCATGCCGCAGAGCTCGGCGACGAAGCCGGGTTGGCCAATACGCAGGCGTCGTTCGCCAACACGACCCTCCAACCCACGACCGGGCACGCTTTCCACCAGATCGGCTGCTTGCGGTGCTCGGCCGAAAGCACGGGCGATGGGGTGTTCCGAACGGTTCTCGAGGGCCGCGGCCAGCCCCAGGCAGGTATCGCGATCCAGCGCACCCAGCGGCTGGATGGCGCTCAGGGTCAAGCGGCCTTCGGTCAGCGTGCCGGTTTTGTCGAAGATCACCGTGTCGATCTGCTTCAGACCCTCCAGCACGTGGCCACGGGTCAGTAGCAGGCCGAGTTTGTGCAAGCTCCCCGTGGCGGTTGTGAGTGCGGTCGGGGTGGCCAGTGCGAGGGCGCAGGGACAGGTGGCCACCAGCAGGGAAAGCACGACCCAGAAGGCGCGATCCGGATCGATCTCCCACCAGGCGATGCCGACGATGGCGGCTGCCGCAAGGATGAAGATCAGGAACCACTGGGCGACTTTGTCGGCTACTTCGGCCAGCCGAGGCTTGTCCGCCTGGGCGCGTTCCAGCAGGCGGACGATGGCGGAAAGGCGGGTATCGTCGCCCAGGGCCTGAACGTCGATGGTCAGCGGCCCTTCGACGTTGAGTGTGCCGGCGGTGACGGTATCGCCTTCACCGCGAGCATGGGGCAGGTATTCACCGGTGAGCAGCGATTCGTCGACGCTGGACTGGCCGGAAAGGATCGTTCCGTCTGCCGGGAGCAACGAGCCCGGCGGTACCAGGACGCGGTCGCCGACTTTCAGCTCGCTGAGCAGGATGCGTTCGCTATGTCCTTTGGCGTCCAGGCGCAGGCAGGACGCTGGCAGCAGGTTGACCAGTTGCGCAGTGGCAGCGGCGGTGCGCTCGCGAGCGCGACGTTCCAGGTAGCGGCCCGCCAGCAGGAACAGGGCGAACATGCCGACGGCGTCGAAGTACAGCTCGCCGACGCCGGTCACCGTGGACCAGATACCGGCGACGTAGGCGCCGCCGATGGCCAGGGAGACGGAGACATCCATGGTCAGGTGGCGGGTGCGCAGGTCGCGCAGGGCACCCCGGAAGAACTGCCCGCAGCAGTAGAAGACGATGGGGGTGGTGAGGAACAGGCTGACCCAGCGCAGGATGGTATCCAGCTCGGGGGACAGGTCGATGTTGAACTCCGGCCAGGTGGCCATGGCTGCCATCATCACCTGCATCCAGAGCAGGCCGGCGACGCCAAGCTGGCGCATGGCGCGGCGATTTTCGTTGGCCAGGCGTTCGGCGGCTTCATCCGCCTTGTAGGGATGGCCGGCGTAACCGATCTTGCGCAGCTCCTTGAGCAACTGGCTCAACGGAATCTGGCTGTCGGACCAGCGCACTTGCAGGCGATGGTTGGACAGGTTGAGGCTGGCTTCGGCAATACCCGGCAGGGTCTTCAGGTGTTTCTCGATCAGCCAGCCGCAGGCGGCGCAGTTGATGCCTTCGATCAGCAGGCAGGTTTCGCTCAGCTCGCCCTGATGCTGGACAAAGGGCTGCTGGACTTCGGCGCGGTCGTAAAGCGCCAGCTCGTCAGGCAGTTCGCGGGGCAGGGCGTCGGGGTTGGGGGCGGTGTCGCTGCGGTGGCGGTAGTAGTTCTCCAGGCCGCCGTCGACGATGGCCTCGGCTACTGCCTGGCAGCCCGGACAGCACATGGCCCGCGTCTCACCCAGCACGCGGGCCTCGAAACGACTGCCGGCGGGAACCGGCAGGCCACAGTGGTAGCAGGGGAGTGGTGCAGTCATCAGGCGCTTATTCGCCGAGGCGGAGGACACTGCCCTGATTCAGGGTTTCTTCCTCGAACAGGCGCCAGTCCTGCCCCTGTTCCTGGCCGATCAGCTCGACGAAACGACGACCGCTGACGGGGTCCTGCAGGTGACCACGGTAACGACCGTCGGCCTGGGGCTGGAGAACGACGCGACGGTCCTTCTCCGGCTGGGTGGGGGAGAGCAGGCTCAGTACCAGTTGTTGCGGGCGGCTTTCACCCACCAGCTCCAGGTCGACTTCGCCATTCGCTTCATTCACTTGCAGGCTGGCCCGCATGCCGAGCTGTTTGGCGAGGTTCTCGCGTTCCAGCGAGGTGTTGATGCCCTTGCCGACTTCGTAATAGTTGTCGGAGACCAGGCTCGGCGGGTTCTTGGTGGCAATCACCAGCATGGTGGTGCCCAGCACCACGGAGGTGCCGAGGATACCGAGGATGAACCAGGGCCAGGGTTGCTTGTACCAGGGGCTGGGAGTTTCGGACTGCATGGGTCTTCCGTTTGCTAGCGGACGCTGGGGCCGATGAAGCGGCTGTCGGCGTCGGTCTTGATACTCGGGTCATCCGCGCTGTGGACGCGGAAGAGGATCTTGTTGGTGCTGGACGGCAGCTGGTCGGGCTCGATGGACAGCTCCACCGGTACCGAGAGCACTTCGCCAGCGTCGGCGCGCACTTCGCGCTTGCCTTCGTAGACCAGGCCGTCGAGGCCTTCAGCGTCGATGACGAAGGTCTGGTCCGCCTGGGACTTGTTCATAATTTTCAGGGTGTAGACGTTCTCGATCCGGCCCTGTTCGTTTTCACGGAACAGCACGCGGTCCTTGATCACGTCCAGTTCTACCAGGGAACGGATGGCCACGGCATAAGCGAAGAGGCCGATCATGGCGACGAGGGCGATAGCGTAACCGATCAGGCGCGGGCGCATCAGGTGAGTCGTCTGACCGTTGAGGTTGTGCTCGGTGGTGTAGCTGATCAGGCCTTTCGGGTAGTTCATTTTCTCCATGATGCTGTCGCAGGCGTCGATGCAGGCGGCGCAACCGATGCATTCGATCTGCAGGCCGTCACGGATGTCGATGCCGGTGGGGCAGACCTGGACGCACATGGTGCAGTCGATGCAGTCGCCGAGGCCCTGGGCCTTGTAGTCGATGCCTTTCTTGCGCGGACCACGGGACTCGCCGCGGCGCGGGTCGTAGGAGACGATCAGGGTGTCCTTGTCGAACATCACGCTCTGGAAGCGGGCGTAGGGGCACATGTAGATGCACACCTGCTCGCGCAGCCAGCCGGCGTTGCCGTAGGTCGCCAGGGTGAAGAATCCGACCCAGAAGTAGGCCCAGCCACTGGCGTTGCCGGTGAAGAATTCGAAAACCAGTTCGCGGACTGGGGTGAAGTAGCCGACGAAGGTCATGCCGGTAGCGAAGCCGATCAGCAGCCAGAGGCCGTGCTTGGCGGACTTGCGCAGGATTTTCTGGCCGCTCATGGGGGCCTTGTCGAGCTTCATGCGCTGGTTGCGGTCACCCTCGGTGACCTTTTCGCACCACATGAAGATCCAGGTCCAGACGCTCTGCGGGCAGGTGTAGCCGCACCAGACACGTCCAGCGAATACGGTAATGAAGAACAGGCCGAAGGCGCAGATGATCAGCAGCCAGGAGAGGAGTACGAAATCCTGGGGCCAGAAGGTGGCGCCGAAGATGTAGAACTTGCGCTCGGGGAGGTTCCACCAGACAGCCTGGCGATCGTTCCAGTTGAGCCAGACGGTGCCGAAATAGAGCAGGAAGAGGAAGGCGCCGCCGGTCATCCGCAGGTTGCGGAAGATCCCGGTGAAGGCTCGGGTGTAGATCTTTTCGCGGCTGGCGTACAGGTCGGTGGATTCACCGCCCTTGGCAGGGGGAGGGGTGACGTTCTTGACGGGAATCTGTTCGCTCATCGTTCTCATACCACGGCGGTTTCAGGTGCTCTGACCAGTGCATTGCCGGTCCGAGTCTCTCTAGTCCGCTATATATGGTACGCCTGATAGCGGCCTGCCATGTGCGACAGTGCGTCGCGCATGGCAGGCGAGGGTATTACTTGGCTTCAGCTTCTGCAGCAGGTTTCTGCGACAGGCTGTAAACGTAGGCAGCCAGCAGGTGCACCTTGTCGTTGCCGAGGACTTGCTCCTGGGCAGGCATGGTGCCTTGGCGACCGTAGCGGATGGTCTGTTGCAGCTGAGCGTAGCTGCTGCCGTAGATGAAGGCGTTCGGGTGGGTCAGGTTCGGCGCACCCATTGCCGGGGTGCCCTTGGCTTCCGCACCGTGGCAAGCCACGCAGTTGGCAGCGAAGATGGCCTTGCCAGCTTCCGGATCAGCCTTCACGTCCTTCGGCAGCTCGCGACCGTGCAGGGTCACGCGCAGGAAGGCGGCAACGTCGCGTACGCCTTGGTCGCCGATGACTTCGCCCCAAGCCGGCATCACGCCGTGACGGCCACCCAGGATGGTGGTCTTGATGGTGGCGGCTTCGCCACCCCAGCGCCAGTCGTGGTCGGTCAGGTTCGGGAAGCCGTAGGCGCCCTTGGCGTCGGAGCCGTGGCACACGGAGCAGTAGGACGCGAACATGCGGCCGCCCATTTTCAGGGCTTTCGGGTCCTGGGCCACTTCCTTGATCGGCATGGCAGCGTACTTGGCGAAGATCGGACCGTATTCCTTATCGGCCTTGTCCATCTCCTTTTCCCACTGGTGCACGCCGGTCCAGCCGCTTTGGCCGTTAGCGAACGGCTTGCCTTCGGTCACTTCGCCGTAGCCGGGGAAAATGCCCTTCCAGTTGCCCATGCCCGGGTACATGACCAGGTAGCCGACGGCGAAGATCAGGGTGATGACGAACAGCATGAACCACCACTTGGGCAGCGGGTTGTCATATTCCTCGATGCCGTCGAAGGCATGGCCGACAGTTTCTTCGGTGCTTTCCTGACGCTGGCCCTTGCGGGTGGCGAAGATCAGCCAGGTCAGCGCCACCAGCGTAGCGCTGGTGAGCAGGGTTACGTACCAACTCCAGAACGAAGTCATTCTTTGTTACTCCTAGAAGCTTGCTCGTCGCGCTCGGAGGATTTGGGCGGCTCATCCGCGAAGGGCAGGTTGGCCGCTTCATCGAAGCTGCTTTTGCGCTTGCTGCTATAGGCCCAGAGGACGACGCCGATGAAGGCGACGAAAACGATGAAGGTGCCTATGCCGCGGAGAGTCCCGATGTCCATCTTGCGTTACCGTTTGTTCTTGATAGCGGTGCCCAGACCTTGCAGGTATGCCACGACGGCATCCATCTCGGTCTTGCCTTTGACTGCTGCCTTGGCGCCGGCGATGTCTTCGTCGGTGTAGGGCACGCCCAGCTTGCGCAGAGCTTCCATCTTGTCGCCGGTGTGCTTGCCGTCGAGCTTGTTCTCAACCAGCCACGGGTAGGCCGGCATTTTCGACTCGGGCACTACGTTGCGCGGGTTGTACAGGTGCGCACGGTGCCAGTCGTCGGAGTAGCGGCCGCCAACGCGGGCCAGGTCCGGACCGGTACGCTTGGAGCCCCACAGGAAGGGGTGGTCCCAGACGCTTTCGCCGGCGACGGAGTAGTGGCCGTAACGTTCGGTTTCGGCACGGAACGGACGGACCATCTGCGAGTGGCAGCCTACGCAGCCTTCGCGGATGTAGATGTCACGGCCTTCGAGTTCCAGCGCGGTGCGCGGCTTCATGCCTTCGACCGGAGTGTTAGTCACGTCCTGGAAGAACAGCGGCACGATCTGCACCAGGCCACCGATGCTCACGGCGATCACCATGAACAGGGCCAGCAGGCCGATGTTCTTCTCGACTAATTCGTGTTGCTTCATTAGTGAGCTCCTTGCGGGATCTGCGCAGCGGCGTCGTATTCAGCCGGCTTGGCAGCACGTACGGTGCGGTAGGTGTTGTAAGCCATCAGCAGCATGCCGGTCACGAAGAAGGCGCCGCCGATCATGCGCACCAGGTAACCCGGGTGGCTGGCTTCCAGAGCTTCGACGAAGGAGTAGGTGAGGGTGCCGTCTTCGTTGACTGCGCGCCACATCAGGCCCTGGGTGATGCCGTTCACCCACATGGAGGCGATGTACAGCACGGTACCGATGGTGGCCAGCCAGAAGTGGGCGTTGATCAGGCCGACGCTGTGCATCTGC
>NZ_SSOM01000069.1 GCF_029871235.1 Pseudomonas sp. BN411 | reverse complement strand
ATAGGGGGTGTTCACCAGCAGGCTGCCATTGTCGCCGGGCGTCGCGCCGGCCACGCCGTTCCAGCTGTTGAAGGCCTTGGGTTGATCCGCGCCGCTTGCGTCGTTGTCCAGCACATTGCCGGCCAGGCTCGATGGCACGCCGTTCTCGGTGAGGCTGCCGCTGTCGGGGTTGGCGCTGGGGGCGTCGTCGACGATCTCGATGCTGACATTGGCCGAAGTGTTCGCCAGGCCATCGCCCACATTAATAAGGAAGCCGTCCGTCTCCGGACCAGCGGCGTCAGGGGTGGTCGAGGTCAGGGTGTAGCTGAAGCTGTAGGTACCGTCGTTGTAGCCGGTGATCAGCACGGTGCCGTGGGCGGTGGTGAAGCTCTGCCCCACCAGGCTGGCAAAGCCGCTGGTGGTGAGGTCAACGCTGAGGCTGCCGACGCTCAGGGTTTTCAGGTTGGCCAGGCCATCCGCATCACCCACGGTGAAGCTGCCGGTGGTCACGTTGCTGCCGTCGCCGGCGCTGCTGCCATCGACCAGGCCCTTCTCGAACACCTGGGCCAGGCCGCCGCCGGCTCCCGGACTGCTGACTTCGATAGTGGGAATGTCGTTCTGGCCAACGATGGTGATGACCAGGTTTGCGGAGCTCTGGTCACCATTGCTGTCCTGGATGCTGTAGCCGAAGCCGAGGTTCACCGTCTCCCCTTCCCCCAGCCCTTCCACCGCGGCCGAACCATTGGCCAGCACGAAGCTGTAAGTGCCGTTGGCATTCAGGGTGACCACGCCATAGGGCGTGTTCACCAGCAGGCTTCCATTGGCACCGCTGGTGGCGCCGGGCGCCTGCCAGGAAACGAAGGTCGTGGGCAGGTCCGGGCCGCCGTCGTCGTTATCCAGGACGTTGCCCTGCACGCTTTCGCCGCCCTCATCGATGCTCTGGGCATCGTCGCGGGCGACCGGCACACCATTCACCGGCACGGCTTCCGGCTCCGGAATGTCGGGGATGCCGACTTCCGGCTGCGGGAATTCCACGCCGAAGGAGATCGGGCCGGTGGGGAAGCCGATATTGGGATCGACACGGCCAGCGGTCTCACCCAGCAGCACGAAGGAGTGGCCGCCACCTGCATTGCCGCCACCGGCGCCGCCGCCAGGGCCGGCCGCAGTGGCTTCGGCGACCTTGGTCGGGTCCACGCCGGCCTCGATGGCGGCCTGCAGTTTCTCGACGTCGGTCAGGTCCTGCTGGCTGGGTGTGGCCGGCGCCTCGTCGGTGCCGGGCTGGCTAGCGTCAGGGGCGCCGGCCAGCAGTGAATTGTTCAGCGGCATGCTGCTGTCGCGTCCCAGCACCAGCTCCTGCCCGTTGGAGAGGGTGACCGCTACCGCGCCCTGGGCGCCGGTGACCAGTTGCTCACCCGTGAACACCCGGTCGCCTTCGGTGAGCGGGCGGCGCGAACCATCCGCAGCCACCGCAAACACATCACCCACGACCTGCCGTACGACCCCGATTGATCCAGCCATGACTCCTTCCTCCCGCACCGCGTGCTGCCAGCCGGGCAGCGCCGATCCCAGTCAAAGAGGGTCACGGCACGTCCGAACCGAACTACGGGTACGTGAAGAAGCATCCAGGGGGCGAAGAACGGCGCCAGAAAATTACCGCAGTCAATAAAACGTCACACTCTCCGGCGCCGAACCACTACTCCGATTTCACCCCGCCCCTGAGTTTCTTGATTTGTGCCTGACCATGATGCGCGCTCGCGCAGGGAACCTGAGAGCCCCAAGACATGCGAACTGCTGGCAAAAAGATGTCTTGGATTTCCGACGAGTGCATAAGAATTTTTCCTGCTAATTCTTGTGAAGATTTCTTCTTAGCCATTTCGAAAGTTGTTCTTAGCTCTGATGTTACAAGCCTGAAACGGTTTGATATGGATTTTCGCCAATTTTTCGGCGCCAGGAAGCCAAGAACCGAAATGGAGAACGACAGAAATGCGCACACTCACCCCCCTGTGGTCCGGCATGTTCCTCGCCATGGCCGCCACGCAAATCCAGGCCATGACGCTCACGGACGCCATCCAGAGCACCCTCGACAAACATCCCGAACTCCTCTCCAGTGCCCAGAATCGACTCGTCGCCGACGAAGAGGTGAAAGTCGCCAAAGGTGGATACCTACCAACCGTCGACCTGATAACCGGTGTAGGTAGAGAGCAGACCGACAGCCCCACCACTCGCGAGCTCGGCGATCACAACAAGGAAACCCTGAATTTCCGTGATGCCGAACTGCGCCTGCGGCAGATGCTGTTCGATGGCTTCAATACCCCCAACGAAGTGGCGCGTACCAAGTCCGTGGTCAATTCCCGTGCGTACTTCACCCTGGGCACCGCCGAGAGTCTGGCGCTGCGCACCGTGGAGGTGTACCTGGATGTGCTCAAGCGTCGCGAGATGGTCGTGCTGGCCAGGAACAACCTGATGGCCCACGAACGCATCCACGACCAGATCGGCCTGCGCAGCCAACGCGGCGTGGGCAGCACCGCCGACTTCGACCAGGCCGAAGCGCGCCTCGCCCTGGCCAAGAACAACCTCTACACCGAGGAAGTGAACCTGGCCGATGCCGAGGCCAACTTCTACAGCGCCGTGGGCATGCCGGCAGACGAACTGGTGACGCCGGGCACCATCAAGGGCGAGATGCCCGCCGACCTGCTCGCCGCGCGCCAGGGCGTGATGGACACCAACCCCTTGCTGAAATCGGCCCAGGCCGACGTACAGGCCGCCGAGAGCCAGTACGAATCCGCCAAGGCCCCCTTCTACCCACGCCTCGATGCCGAGCTGGCTACCACCGCCGACGACAACGTGCAGGGCGACGAGGGCCACAACAACACCTGGCGGGCCGGCGTGGTGATGAATTACAACCTCTTCAACGGCATGCGCGACAAGGCCCGCCTGCAGGCTGCCGCGCACCAGATCAACCAGTCCATGGACATCCGCAACAATGCCCTGCGGGTGCTCAACGAGAACCTCTCGCTGGCCTGGAACGCCATGGAGAACGCCCGCAAGCAGACCCCCGAGGCGCGTGACTACGCCGACTACACCGCCCGTGTCCGCGAGGCCTACCAACAGCAGTTCGGCCTCGGCCAGCGCACCCTGCTGGACCTGCTGGACAGCGAGAACGAACTCTTCACCGCCAACCGCCGCTATGTGGATGTGCGCTACACCGAAGAATTCTCCATGTACCGGGTGATTTCGGCCATGGGCGACCTGCTGCGTCGCCAGAAGGTCGTGGTCCCGGCAGAAGCCGTCGCCCTCAGTGAAGTGAAGAGCGAAGCCCGGCTGCCGGATATGCAGTAATCCAGATGGGAGTCCACCACCATGACCACCATGGAACGGACTGACAGTCCCAGAGATCCGCGACAGGGCCATGACGACCCGCTGCTCGACGGCCTGCTGATCCTCTGTCGCCTGCACGGCCGTCCGGCTAGCCGAGCCAGCCTGAGTAGCGGCCTGCCGCTGCCAGGCCAGCGCCTGTCCCCCGAGCTGCTGCCTCGCGCGGCGGCTCGCGCCGGCCTGCAGGGTCGCCTGCTGCGTCGCGAACTTGCCACCATCTCGCCGCTCAACCTGCCACTGCTGCTGCTCCTCAAGGGTGGCCGCAGTGCGGTGCTGACGCGCTTCGATGGCAAGGGCCGGGCGCTGATCCTGCCTTGCGAGGCCGACGGCGGCGAGCAGTGGGTGCCCACTGAAATCCTCGCCCTGGAGTACAGCGGCAGTGCGCTGTTCGCCCGCCCGCGCCACGAGCTGGAAGAAGCCCACGCGCCGCTGGTACCGAGGGTCACCTCCTGGTTCCGCGACACCCTGCGGCTGTCCCGCTGGCTCTATGCCGACGCCATGCTGGCGAGCCTGCTGATCAACCTGCTGGGCATGATGGTGCCGCTGTTCGTGATGCAGACCTACGACCGCGTGGTGCCCAACCAGGCCACCGCGACGCTCTGGGTCCTGGCCATCGGCCTGCTGCTCGGCACCGGCTTCGACCTGCTGCTGCGGGTACTGCGCGCCAACCTGCTGGACAGTGCCGGCAAGAAGACCGATGTGGTGCTCTCGGCCACGCTCTTCGAACGCATCATCGGCATGTCGATCAAGGCACGGCCGGCCACCATCGGCGGCTTCGCCCAGAGCATCCACGACTTCCAGGGCCTGCGCGAATTCCTCACCGCGGTGACCCTCACCAGCCTGATCGACCTGCCCTTCTCGGTGTTGATGCTGCTGGTGATCGGCCTGCTCGGCGGACCGCTGGTGGCGATCCCGATCCTCGCGTTCCCGATCACCGCGATCTTCGCCTGGATCATCCAGGCGCGCCTGCGCGATACCGTGCAACGCAGCCTGGCCCTGGGCGCCGAACGCCAGGCGCTGCTGATCGAAACCCTCTCCGGCCTGGAGACCCTCAAGGCCTGCGGCGCCGAAAGCGAGCGCCAGCATCGCTGGGAACACACCCACGGCGCCCTCACCCGCCTGGACAGCCATGCCCGCTTCCTCTCCGCCCTGGCCACCAACGGCACGCTGTTCATGCAGCAGTTCGCCGGGTTGGCGATGATCGTCACCGGCGTCTACAGCATCATCGCCGGCAATCTCAGCGTCGGCGCGCTGGTGGCCTGCTACATGCTCAACAGCCGCGTGCTCTCGCCCCTCGGGCAGATCGCCGGGCTCATCACCCGCTACCAGCAGGCGCGGCTGACCATGAAATCCACCGACGCCCTGATGTCCTTGCCCCAGGAGCGCGAAGTCAGCCAGCAGCCGCTGGAACACCAGGCGTTCAAGGGCAACCTGGAAGTGCGCCAGGTGGAATTCCGCTATCCGGGCCAGGGCAGTCCAGCGCTGAACAAGGTCAGCCTGCGCGTGGCCGCCGGCGAGCGGATCGGCATCATCGGCCGCAGCGGCTCGGGCAAGAGCACCCTGGCGCGGCTGATCCTCGGCTTCTACACGCCGGAGGAAGGCCAGTTGCTGCTGGACAACATCGACCTGAGGCAGACCGACATCGGTGACCTGCGCCAACAGATCGGCTACGTCAGCCACGACCTGCCGCTGCTGGCCGGCAGCCTGCGCGACAACCTCACGCTTGGGGCACGTTACGTCAGCGATGAACGCATGCTCGAAGTGGCCGAGCTGACCGGCGTCGCCGACCTCGCCCGGCAACATCCGCAAGGCTACGACCGCGCCGTGGGTGAGCGCGGACAGCTGCTCTCCAGCGGCCAGCGCCAGGCCGTGCTGCTGGCCCGCGCGCTGCTGCTGGACCCACCGCTGCTGGTGCTCGACGAACCCACCAGCGCCATGGACAACTCCAGCGAAGAGCAACTGCGCCAACGCCTGGCGACCTGGTCGGCGGGCAAGACGCTGATCCTCATCACCCATCGCAGCTCGATGCTGGCATTGGTGGATCGCCTGGTGGTGCTGGACAACGGACAGGTCGTTGCCGACGGACCCAAGGACACCGTCATCGACGCCCTGCGCAAAGGCCGCATCGGTCAGGGCATCGCCTGAGGAGGCACAGCATGGCCAGCGCAGAAACGCCCCATTCCTACTTCG
This sequence comes from Pseudomonas sp. BN411, assembly GCF_029871235.1. Classification (GTDB taxonomy): domain Bacteria; phylum Pseudomonadota; class Gammaproteobacteria; order Pseudomonadales; family Pseudomonadaceae; genus Metapseudomonas. Next base: position 128,859 of record NZ_SSOM01000069.1, on the reverse strand, counting down.
GCCGCCACAATGGCGCCGACGCCGAGTTCATGCCGGAAGTGGCCGGCGCCATGGCGGAAGATTCGCCACGGGCAACCCGCATCACCGTCTGGGTGGCCTGTACCCTGCTGCTGGTGGCACTGGCCTGGGCGCACTTCGCCGTGCTGGACGAAGTCACCACCGGCGAAGGCAAGGCGATCCCCTCCAGCAAGGTGCAAATCATCCAGAACCTGGAAGGCGGCATCGTCTCGGAAATCCTCGTGCGCGAGGGCCAGGTGGTGGACAAGGGCACCGTCCTGCTGCGCCTGGACGACACCCGCTTCCGCTCGAACAAAGGCGAGACCGAAGCCGACCGCCTGGCGCTGATGGCCAAGGTGGAACGCCTGTCCGCCGAGGCCGAGGGCCGCGAAATGGCCCTGCCCGAGGAGATCACCCGCGACGCGCCGCAACTGGCCGAAGACGAGAAAGCCCTCTACCGCGCGCGCAACGAGCGCCTGGAAAGCGAGCAACGCATCCTCAGCGAACAGCTGCGGCAGAAGACGCAGGAGCTGGCCGAATTCCGCTCCAAGAGCCAGCAGTACCGCTCCAGCCTGGGCCTGATCCAGCAGGAGCTGAACATGTCCCAGCCGCTGGTGAAGGCCGGTGCCATCGCCCAGGTGGAAATCCTCCGCCTGCAACGCAGCGCCGTGGAAACACGCGGTGAACTGGAAGCTACCAACCTGGCTATTCCCCGCGCCGAGGCGGCGGTTTCGGAGATCGAGCGGAAGATGGAGGAAAGCCGGCTGTCGTTCCGCTCCGACGCCTTCAAGGAACTCAACGAGGCGCGCACCGAGCTGTCGAAGATCACCTCCACCAGCAAGGCCATCGACGACCGCGTCAGCCGCACCACCGTGGTCTCGCCGGTGCACGGCGTGATCAAGCAGCTCAAGGTCAACACTATCGGCGGCGTGGTCCAGCCCGGCAGCGACCTGGTGGAAGTGGTGCCGCTGGAAGACAGCCTGCTGATCGAAGCACGCATCCGCCCGCAGGACGTGGCGTTCCTGCACCCAGGGCAGAAGGCGATGGTCAAGTTCACCGCCTACGACTACACCATCTACGGCGGCCTCAAGGCAGACCTGGAACTGATCAGCGCCGACACCATCCAGGATGAGGAAGGCAAGAGCTTCTACCTGATCCAGGTGCGCACCGAGAAAAGCCACCTGGGCAAGGACGACCACCCGCTGCTGATCATCCCGGGCATGGTCGCCACCGTGGACATCATCACCGGCCGGAAGAGCGTGCTGGATTACCTGCTGAAACCGGTGCTGAAGGCGCGCCAGGAAGCGATGCGGGAGCGGTAGTTTCTGGCGCTATTCCGTAGGGTGGAAATCGCTTTTTATTTCCACCATTCGGTGTCCGGCAGCTCCGACTGCCCGTAGGTTGGTGCGGGCGGGGTTCCGTCAGAGCGAAGCGAAGCCCAACACGCGAAGTCCGACTCTGGATCGTTGGGCCTCGCGTAGCTCGGACCAACCTACTGGGCGTGGTTCTTCCGAACATTCCGTAGGTTGGAGTAGCCCGTAGGGTGGAAATCGCTTTTTATTTCCACCACTCGATGTCCGGCAGCTCCGACTGCCTGTAGGTTGGCGCAGAGCGAAGCCCAACGCGCGAAGTCCGACTCTGGATCGTTGGGCCTCGCGTAGCTCGGACCAACCTACTGGGCGTGGTTCTTCCGGACATTCCATAAGTTGGAGTAGCCCGTAGGGTGGAAATCGCTTTTTATTTCCACCACTCGGTGCCCGGCCGGACGCCGACGGTGGATGAGAAGAGCGTCATCCACCCTACGAATTGGCTTTGGCACCATCCTGTGGGGGCGAATTCATTCGCCAAGCGGAGCGCAGCTCCGCCCTCCTGACGCCTCGTGCCCCCGCTTTCCCTCAACCCAGCCCTCTCCCGGAGGGAGAGGGGGTATCGGTGCCGGCGTTCAGGACCTACGCACCATCCCCGTGATTCTTTCTGAAGGTTTCCTCCCCCATCGCCTCGATCTGCCCCTGGATCAGGGCCTCGAATGGCCGCAGCAGTGCGTCGAATCGATTCGGTGCTTCAAGGATGTCGAGGGCGGCAACGATGGCTTCGATGGTGGACAGCGCACCGGCCATGGGCGCCTTGCGCAGGCGATAACGGGAGGTCAGGCCCTCGGGCAGGGTCACCCTGGGCAGGGCTTCCAGTTCGGGGTTGAGATAGAGCAGCTTGCGCGCCTTGCGCCAGGTGCCATCGGGCACCACCAGCAGGAGCGGGCGTGGATCGTCACCCACCACTTCCGCCACGGGGCGTGCATCCTCACCGGGGAACAGCAGGCACGCGCGATATCGGGAGTCGGCCAGGACGTCCGCCAGATCGTCGAAACGCTCACCCACTCGCAGCTCCGCATTCGCCAAGCCAAGAGCCGCCAGCCGCGCGGTATTCAGCGCATGGTTCACCTCGCTCGGGTGCTGCAACAGCAGCACACGGGTGCGGCTCGCCAGGTGTGGAATCAGCGGGCACAGACAATGGGTTTCGGGGCGCTGGCAGCGCGTGCAACTCGGGCGGGGCATGGCGTTCTCCTGGGCGGAGCATTCTGCCACAGGGCATCCGGGCTACATGCTGTGGGGGCGATTTCAATCGCCAAGCGAACCGCAGGTTCGCCCTGCAATCCTGCATGGGGCGGCTACGCCGCCCTTGGCGAATGAATTCGCCCCTACAAGGAGTCGAAACGAACTACCGATTGAACCGCTCCGCCAGGCTGTGCAGGTAGTCCGCCATGCGCTCCAGGTCCTGGCTGATGGCGGCGCCTTCCTGGGCCTGGCCAGCGCTGTGATCGGAAAGCTGGGCGATGCGAGTGATCTGCCGGCTGATGTCTTCGGCCACATGGCTCTGCTGCTCGGACGCGGCGGCCATCTGCTGGCTCATGCCGGTAATGCGGGTCACCGCCTGGCTGATGCCTTCCAGGGCTTCGCGCACGGCCTGCACGCTGTCCACGCTGTCGCGGGAGATGACCTCGCCACGGCTGGCGGTGGCCACGGCACGTTCGGCGCCGGCACGCAGGGAGGCGATGATCTCGTGGATCTGCTCGGTGGACTGCCGGGTGCGCGAAGCCAGGGTGCGCACCTCATCGGCCACCACGGCAAAGCCCCTGCCCTGCTCGCCGGCCCGAGCCGCCTCGATGGCGGCATTGAGCGCCAGCAGGTTGGTCTGCTCGGCAATGGCGGTGATCACGTCCGCTACGCTGCCGATGGAGTGGGTGGACTCGGCAAGGTCATGCACCGCGCGACCGATCTCGCTCACCGCCTCGGCCATGTGGCGCATGGCGCCCAGGCATTCGCCGGCCAGGTCGTTGCCCTGGCGTGCCAAGCGTTCGGCTTCCTCGGCGGCGTGTGCGGTGTGGCTGACGTTGTGGGAGACCTCCTGGATAGTCGCTGCCATCTCGTTGATGGCCGTGGCCGACTGGTCCGTCTCATTACGTTGCTGTTCCAGCAGTTCGGCCTCCGAACGGGATAGCCGCGCCGCCTCTGCGGCACGCTGCTTGACGCTTTCGCCCGCATCCTCCAGGCGCGTGAGGGCGGTCTGCAGGCGCGCTTCCTCGCTGATCATGGCCATGTCCAGCAAGGCCTGGGCGCCCCGGCTGTCGGTGTAGGTCAGGGCCACCAGGCCACTGGTGAATGCCTTGGGATGCTCGGCCAGGGTGCGGCGAATGGTCTGCCGGTAGCGGTACAGCTGGAAGGAGCCCAAGGCGAGCATGGTCGCCAGGGTCAGCACCAACGATGGCCAGCCTTGCAGCAACAGATTGCCGGCCACCAGCACCAGGGTGGCGAGGATCACCGGCCAGGAACGCATGAAATCGTAGGTCCAGTATTCCAGCCGAGGCACCGGCGACTTGCCGGCACGCAGGCGCGCATAGAGGGCGTCTGCACGGGCCACCTGGTCGCGGCTGGGCAGGGAGCGCACCGACTCGTAGCCGATCATCCGGCCGTCTTCGTAGACCGGCGTGACGTAGGCGCTGACCCAGTAGAAATCACCGTTCTTCGAGCGGTTCTTCACCAGCCCCATCCAGGGCTTGCCCTGCTTGAGGGTCTCCCACATGTGGGCGAATACCGGAGGCGGCATGTCGGGGTGGCGGACGATGTTGTGGGGCTGCCCGAGCAGCTCTTCGCGGGTGAAGCCGCTGATGGCGACGAAGGCGTCGTTGCAGTAGGTGATCTTGCTGTTGAGGTCGGTGGTGGAAATCAGCCTTTCATCGGCACTGAACGTACGCTCCCGTTGGGTCACGGGCAGATTCTGACGCATGGCTGACCACTCCTGTGCATGGGCGCTTTGCCATTACTCGCCGGTAAAAAAGGTCTAGCACGGCGCCTTTCAAGCCCATGAACGGAGTGGGGTTATCCCATCAACAATGTGACACGCCTCTCAAAAAATCTGCGAACTTCAGCGCAGGTTCAACTGGGCTCGCAGGAGGTCGCGGAACGTGAGGATCAGCGGCTCCTTGGCGCGGCCACGGCGCAGGATCATGGAGAACGGCGCCTGGTAGCCGAAGGTGGCCGGCAGCAAGGCGCGCAGGCGCTTCTGCTCCACCCAGGGGTGAGCGTAGTGCTCCGGCAGGTAACCGATGTAGGCACCGGACAGCACCAGGATCAGCTGCGCCTCCATGGACTCCACCGTTGCCGCGCTGTGCTTGAAGCCGTGGCGCGCCAATTCCGCCTGGCTCCAGTAACCACGTCCCACCATGCGCTGCTGCGTGATGAGTTCAGCGGGGATGCGCCGTTCGCTGTACAGCGGGTGCCGCTCGCTGCAGTAGAGCCAGTGCTGCTCGCGGTAGAGCGGCTGGTAGACCAGGCCGTTCATGCGCGTGGAGAAGGCGCCGATGGCAAGGTCCAGGCGGTTGTCCAGCACACCCAGCTGCAGGTCATAGGGGCTCATCACCGAGAGGTGCAGGTGCACCGCCGCGTGTTCCTGGCTGTAGGCGCCGATCACCTCGGCCAGCGGCAGCGACGGATCGCCCACGGTGGAGTCGAGCACGCCCAGGTTCAGCGTGCCGCGCAGCTCGCCCTTGAGGGACGCGGAGTAGCGCTCGAAGCTTTCCAGTTCGCCCAGCAGGCGCAGGGTTTCCTGGTAGTACAGCTCGCCCTTGCTGGTCAGGCTGAATCCACCGCGCCCGCGATGGCAGAGGGTCAGGCCGACTGCGCCTTCCAGCTGGCTCATGTAGGTGCTGATGGCCGAAGTGGAGAGGTTCAGCTCCTGCTGCGCAGCGGCAAAACCCTGGTTGCGGACCACGCTGGCGAAGATACGCAGGAGTTTCAGGTCGGGCATGGCGGTGGACATGGGGGCTCCAGATTGGCCGAGAACGATGCCGGGTCCCTTCCTGTGGGGGCGAATTCATTCGCTGAGCAGGCCGCAGGTCTGCCAATGCAATTTCTCATGGGGCCGCTGCGCGTCCCTTTGCGAATGAATTCGCCCCCACAAGAGCCGGCGTTTTCCACCAGCCGCGGCAGTGTACCCGCTCCCGATAGTTTAGAAATCCTTGAAGTAATTATTTGCCGCCAGCGATTTGTTCGTGATGGCACTGTCACCAGAATCCGCCCACTACCTACAACCACAACAACCGTGAGGCCACCCCGTGGACAAAAAACTCCATCAGCCCCTGGGCGGCAATGAGATGCCCCGTTTCGGCGGTATCGCCACCATGATGCGTCTGCCGCACATCCAATCCCCTGAAGAACTCAATGCCCTGGACGCTGCCTTCGTTGGCGTTCCGCTGGACATCGGCACCTCCCTGCGTTCCGGTACCCGCTTCGGCCCGCGCCAGATCCGCGCCGAATCGGTAATGATCCGCCCGTACAACATGGCGACCGGCGCTGCCCCCTTCGATTCGCTGAACGTGGCCGACATCGGCGACGTGGCCATCAACACCTTCAACCTGCTGGAAGCCGTGCGCATCATCGAGCAGGAATACGACCGCATCCTCGGCCACGGCATCGTCCCGCTGACCCTGGGCGGCGACCACACCATCACCCTGCCGATCCTGCGTGCCATCAACAAGGTGCACGGCAAGGTAGGCCTGGTGCACATCGACGCCCACGCTGACGTCAACGACAACATGTTCGGCGAGAAGATCGCCCACGGCACCACCTTCCGCCGCGCTGTGGAAGAAGGCCTGCTGGATTGCGAACGCGTGGTGCAGATCGGCCTGCGCGCCCAGGGCTACACCGCCGAAGACTTCAACTGGAGCCGCAAGCAGGGCTTCCGCGTGGTGCAGGCCGAAGAGTGCTGGCACAAGTCGCTGGCTCCGCTGATGGCCGAAGTCCGCGAGAAAGTCGGCGGCGGCCCGGTTTACCTCTCCTTCGACATCGACGGCATCGACCCGGCCTGGGCGCCCGGTACCGGCACCCCGGAAATCGGCGGCCTGACCACCATCCAGGCGATGGAAATCATCCGTGGCTGCCAGGGTCTGGACGTCATCGGCTGCGACCTGGTCGAAGTCTCCCCGCCTTACGACACCACCGGCAACACCTCGCTGCTGGGCGCCAACCTGCTCTACGAAATGCTCTGCGTCCTGCCGGGCGTTGAGCGCCGTTGAGTCCGGGCATGAGCGAGCAACAAGTCCTGGAGGCCGCCAGCAAGCTGGTGGCCGCCTTCGCCGCGAACGATACCGAAGCCTACTTCGCTGCCTTCAGTGAAGACGCCAGCTTCGTCTTCCACACCTGCGATAAGCCGCTGCCCAACCGCGCGGCCTATCGCGAGCTGTGGGAAAGCTGGCAGCGCGATGGTTTCGAGGTGCTGGCGTGCCAATCCCTCAACCCCGTGGTGTGCCTGCAGGGCGACGTGGCGATTTTCTACCACGACGTCGCCACGCGCCTGCGCATCCAGGGTGAAGACATAGAAAGCCGCGAGCGGGAAACCATCGTTTTCCGTCGGCAACAAGAAGAAGGCCACTGGTTGGCCTGTCACGAGCACTTGTCGGCCATGCCGGCGCATCTGCCGCCGACCTGACAAGGCTCCCTGGGAGAGTAAGAAATGCATAACAACAACAACGATCACGCAATTACCCGAATAGAGACACACGGTGTCGAGCAGATCCCCGACAACGAGCGGGATGCCGGCCCCCTGGACCTGTTCCGCCTGATCTTCGGCGGCGCAAACACCTTCGCCACCGCTGTACTCGGCAGCTTCCCGGTGCTCTTCGGCCTCTCCTTCGAGGCGGGCTTCTGGGCCATCCTGCTGGGCGTGCTGGTAGGTTCGCTGATCCTCGCCCCCATGGGCGTGTTCGGCGCGCTCAACGGCACCAACAACGCGGTGTCGTCGGGCGCCCACTTCGGCGTGCATGGTCGTATCGTTGGCTCCTTCCTCTCCCTGCTCACTGCCATCGCGTTCTTCTCGCTGTCGGTCTGGAGCTCCGGTGACGCCCTGGTGGGCGGCGCCAAGCGCCTGTTCGACCTGCCGGAAACCGACCTGACCCTGGGCCTGGCCTACGGCCTGTTCGCCGTGCTGGTACTGGCGGTGTGCATCTATGGTTTCCGCTTCATGCTGCTGGTGAACAAGGTCGCCGTGTGGGCCGCCAGCGTCATGTTCCTGCTGGGCATCTTCGCCTTCGCCGGCCCGTTCGACGCCTCCTACGCCGGTTCCGTGAACCTCGGCCAGGAAGGCTTCTGGGCCGCCTTCATCGGCGCCGCCCTGCTGGCCATGAGCAACCCGGTTTCCTTCGGCGCCTTCCTCGGCGACTGGTCGCGCTACATCCCGCGCGAAACCTCGAAGCAGCGCATCATGCTGGCCGTTGTCGCCGCGCAGTTCGCCACCCTGATTCCCTTCCTGTTCGGCCTGGTCACCGCGACCATCGTTGCCGTACAGGCCCCGGACTACATCGCGCAGAACAACTATGTCGGCGGCCTGCTGGCCGTATCCCCGGCCTGGTTCTTCCTGCCGGTGTGCCTGATTGCCGTGATCGGCGGCATGTCCACCGGCACCACTTCGCTCTACGGCACTGGCCTGGACATGTCCTCGGTCTTCCCGCGCCTGCTCAACCGTGTGCAGGCCACCGTGATGATCGGCGTGCTGTCCATCGGCTTCATCTTCATCGGCCGCTTCGCCTTCAACCTGGTGCAGAGCGTCTCCACCTTCGCCGTGCTGATCATCACCTGCACCAGTCCCTGGATGGTGATCATGATCCTCGGCCTGATCATCCGCCGCGGCTTCTACTGCCCGGACGACCTGCAGGTCTTCACCCGTGGCCTGTCCGGTGGCCGCTACTGGTTCACCAACGGCTGGAACTGGCGCGGCATGGGCGCCTGGATCCCGAGTGCCGTGGTGGGCCTATGCTTTGTAAACCTCCCGGGCCAATTCGTCGGCCCGCTGGGCGAGCTGGCCGGTGGCATCGATATCAGCCTGCCGGTCACTCTGGGCACGGCCGCCCTGCTGTACCTGGTACTGCTGGCGATCTTCCCGGAACCGGCCGCCGTCTACGGTCCCAAGGGCCCTCGCTGGGTCCCCTCGAAGACTTCCCAAGCATCCGCCGTTCAGGGTTCCCCTGAAGCTGCGTAACACGAAATAGCTCCACTTTATTGCGACTGCCTACAACAACAACCACTGCAATACGCCTTGAAGGAGTTACCGATGAGCAATCGTCCGCTGAAACTGTTCGCCCTCGCCGGCCTGTTCGCCGCCACCCTGAGTGGTGGTGCCATGGCCGCCGACAGCAAGCCCTCGTTCGTGGGCTCGGGAAGTTTCCAGGTCTGTTCCGATCCGACCTTCCCGCCGCTGGAGTTCTTCGAGAAGACCGGTGACCGCGAGCCCAGCGGCTTCGATGCGGACCTGATCCGCGCCCTGGCCAAGCACTGGGGTGTGAAGCCGCGCTTCATCGTCACCGAGTTCACCGGCCTGCTGCCGGGTCTGGACGCCCAGCGCTGCGACGCAGTCATCAGCGGTACCCTGATTACCCCCGAGCGCACCCAGAAGCTGCATGCCGTGGCCTACCTCGCCAGCGCGACCATCGTCTTCGGCAGCGGCAAGAGCGACCTCAAGCTGAACACCCTGGATGACCTGTCGGGCAAGGTAGTAGCGGTGCAGTCCGGCACCCGCTACGTGACCATCATGGAAAAGCTCAACGAGCAGCTGAAGGCCGCCGGCAAGACTCCGGCCACCCTGCAGACCTACCCGAAAGGTAGCGACGTGGCCCAGCAGGTACTCGTAGGCCGCGCCGCCGCCGGCCTGTCCCAGGACACCGAACTGGCCTATCGCGAACTGCAGACCCCCGGCCAGTTCAAGACCCTTTACGCCTTCCCCGAGAAGGACATCTTCGGCGCGTACATGCGTCCGAACCCGGAAGACAAGCAGGCCGTTCAGGACGCCGTGTCTGCTCTGAAGGCCGATGGAACCCTCAAGGCCATCGCCGAGAAATGGAAGCTCGATCCAGCCAACCTGGAAACCGCCGCGCAGTAAGCAAGGCCAACGCCCCGCCCCTCTCTCGCTTGCGGGAGAGGGTGCTACGGCACGCTTTCATTCACGCAGGACACGTACATGAACTTCGATGTGACTGTCTTCTGGGACGCCCTGACGTCCTGGCACTTCTTCCGCGGCGCCTGCATCACCCTGGTGCTGGCCCTGGTTTCCCATTCCGTCGGCATCCTGATTTCCATTCCCTGCGCCCTGGCCCTGGACGGCCCGCCGAGCACCTGGCGCACCACCCTGCGCGGTGTGCTCAGCGTGTTCCGTGGCGCCCCGACCCTGCTGCAACTGCTGTTCGTGTGGAACGCCCTGCCGCAGTTCTTCCCGGTGTTCCGTGAAGAGTGGTTCACCCCCTTCATCGCCGCCTGGATCGCGCTGTCGATCAACGAAGCCGCCTACCAGGTGGAAATCAACCGCGCCGCGCTGAAAGCCGTGGACAAGGGCCAGTACGCCGCCGGCCACGCACTGGGCCTGTCGCGCTGGCACATCTTCCGCTACGTCATCATGCCGCAGGCCGCGCGCATCGCCGTGCCGCCGACTGCCAACGAATTCATCACCCTGCTGAAGATCACCTCGCTGGCCTCGGTGATTTCCCTGCAGGAACTGATGGCGGTGACCTCGCAAACGGTCTCCACCACCTTCCAGTTCTCCGAGTACTACGCCGTCGCCCTCGTCTACTACCTCGTCATGGTCTACACCCTGACCTGGATGCAAAGCGGCCTCGAACGGCGCCTGGCGTGGGATTCCCACACCGGCACCAGCAGCAAATCCGTCGGCCTGGTGCAACGCACCCTGGCTCGTATGCGCCGTATCTGAGGAGAGCGACATGAACGAAATCATCCGTCTGCAGAACGTCGGCAAGCGCTACGAGGATTTTCAGGTGCTGCAGGGCATCAACCTCTCCGTGCGCCAGGGCGAGAAGATCGTCATCTGCGGCCCTTCGGGCTCCGGCAAGTCGACCCTGATCCGCTGCATCAACCGCCTCAACCCCCATGACACCGGCACCATCACGGTGGAAGAGCAGGACATTTCCACCAAGTCCGGCAGCGACCACGTGCGCCGTGAAGTGGGCATGGTGTTCCAGAACTTCAACCTGTTCCCCCACCTGACGGTGCTGGAGAACTGCACCCTGGCGCCGATGAAGGTCCGTGGAATGAGCCGCAAGCAAGCCGAGGAACTGGCCCTGCGCTACCTCAATCGCGTGCACATCGGCTCCCAGGCGCACAAGAAGCCCGGCCAGCTTTCCGGCGGCCAGCAACAGCGCGTGGCCATCGCCCGTGCCCTGTGCATGAACCCCAAGGTGATGCTGTTCGACGAACCCACCTCGGCGCTGGACCCGGAAATGGTTGGTGAAGTGCTGGAAGTGATGACCGAGCTGGCCCAGGACGGTATGACCATGCTCTGCGTGACCCATGAGATGGGCTTCGCGCGCAAGGTAGCCGACCGCGTGGTGTTCATGGACGCCGGCCAGATCGTGGAAACCGCCACCCCGGCCGCGTTCTTCGACAACCCACAGCACCCGCGTACCCGGGCCTTCCTTTCGCAGATCCGTCACTGATGAACGCACAGAACGAAGCCATCCTGCGCCGGGACCTGGCGGCCGCCTACCGGCTGGCCGCCCTGTTCGGCTGGGACGACACCCTCTACACCCACTTCTCGGTGCGCCTGCCAGGCGTTGAGCCGCGTTTTCTGATCAACCCGTTCGGGCTGATGTTCGAAGAAATCCGCGCCAGCGACCTGATCGTGGTCGACATGCACGGTCGCGTGGTGGAAGGCAACGCCGACTACAACATCGCCGGCTTCACCATCCACAGTGCCGTGCACATGGCCCGCGCCGATGCCCACTGCGTGATCCACACCCATACCCTGGCGGGCATGGCGGTGGCCGCGGCGGACAACGGCCTGGCCCAGCTGAACCAGATCAGCGCCGAGTTCCATCAGCGGGTCGGCTATCACACCTATGAAGGCATCGCCCTGGACCTGGGCGAGCGCGATCGCCTGGTGGACTCCCTCGGCGACAACATCGCCCTGATGCTGCGCCACCACGGCCTGCTCAGCGTCGGCGCCAGCGTCGCCGACGCCTTCTACGTCATGTACTACCTGAACAAGGCGTGCGAGATACAAGTCGCCGCCTCCACCCTGCGCGGCATCCGTGAGATGTCCGACGAGCTCAGCGCGCACGCCTGCGAACAGTTCCAGGCCTGCGAATGGCAGCGCCAGCTGGTCTGGGAAGCCTGGCTGAGAAAGCTCGAAAGGGAGTGCCCCGAATACAAGGAGTAGGAAAAGCAGGATTGCTTTGAAACGGCGCAGTGTGAAGCGTTGCGCGCCTTGCAACACCTGTCGCGGCCTTGCGAACCGCGGCAACAACAATAGAAAGAGAGACCTGTAATGGCTTTGGATATTTTCGTAGTACTGATCTATGCCGCCGGCATGCTGCTGCTTGGCTGGTACGGCATGCGCCGCGCCAAGTCCCATGAGGAGTTCCTGGTGGCTGGCCGTAACCTCGGCCCGGCCTTCTACATGGGCACCATGGCCGCCACCGTCCTCGGCGGTGCGTCCACCGTTGGCACCGTGCGCCTGGGCTACGTCCACGGCATTTCCGGTTTCTGGCTCTGCGCCGCACTGGGCGCGGGCATCATCGTGCTCAACCTGTTCCTGGCCAAGCCGCTGCTGAAACTGCGCATCTTCACCGTTACGCAGATCCTGGAGCGTCGCTACAACCCGATGGCGCGCCAGGCCAGCGCGGTGATCATGTTCGCCTATGCGCTGATGATCGGCGTGGTCTCCACCCTCGCCATCGGCACCGTCATGGAAGTGCTGTTCGGCCTGCCCTTCTGGGTGTCCGTGCTGCTCGGCGGCGGCGTGGTCGTGGTCTACTCCACCATCGGCGGCATGTGGTCCCTGACCCTGACCGACATCGTGCAGTTCATCATCAAGACCGTCGGCCTGATGTTCCTGCTGCTGCCGATCTGCCTGTACCGCGTGGGTGGCTGGGACGAGCTGGTGGCGAAGCTGCCGGAAACCGCCTTCAACTTCACCACCATCGGCTACGACACGATCATCACCTACTTCCTGATCTACTTCTTCGGCATCCTCATCGGCCAGGACATCTGGCAGCGCGTGTTCACCGCGCGCAGCGAGGGCGTTGCGAAGTACGCGGGCACCGTTGCCGGTGTCTACTGCGTGATCTACGGCCTGGTGGGTGCCCTGATCGGCATGTGCGCCAAGGTGCTGCTGCCTGATCTGGACAACGTCAACAACGCCTTCGCCGCCATCGTCCAGGCTTCGCTGCCGGACGGCATCCGTGGCCTGGTGATCGCCGCTGCCCTGGCCGCGATGATGTCCACCGCCAGCGCCGGCCTGCTCGCCGCCTCCACCACCATCACCGAAGACCTGCTGCCCAAGCTGCGTGGCGGCAAGGAATCCAGCCTCGGCATGACCCGCCTGTTCACCCTGCTCACCGGCATCGCCGTGCTGGTCATCGCGCTCATCGTCAACGACGTGCTCGGCGCCCTGACCCTGGCCTACAACCTGCTGGTCGGCGGCATGCTGATCCCGCTGCTGGGTGCCATCTACTGGAAGCGCGCCACCACCGCAGGCGCCATCGCCAGCATGAGCCTGGGCTGCATCACCGCCCTGGTGTTCATGTTCACCGACGGCCTGGAAGCCAACACCCCGATCTACTACAGCCTGGCTATCGGCGCTGTGAGCTTCGTGGTGGTCAGCCTGCTGTCCCGTCGTTCGGAAACTGCCGGCGAACTGGCCTGATATGCACTGCCGCCTCTCCCCGGAGGCGGCCTTTCCCGGCCCCGGATCGGCATTGCCGACCGGGGCTTTTTTTATTCCCCATGGTGCTGCGTCTAGGCTGAAAGGATGGCTCTTCCGTGGGGGCGAATTCATTCGCTATGCAGACCGCAGGTCTGCCTGGACCATCCAGGGGCGGCTACGCCGCCCATCGCGAATGAATTCGCCCCCACAGATTTCCGCCCCACAGTCAGCCACGTGGTATCAACCGGCACGGAGCTCCCCCGATGAAAATCGTCAGCCGCGACCAGTGGTTCGAAGTCGAGCACTGCTACGACGGCATCAGCCTGATCAGTGAGCCATTCGTGCGGCCCTTCTACCGCTGCAACCTCTGGCATGTGCAGGGCCGCGACAAGGACCTGCTGATCGACTCCGGATCCGGCGTCGTCAGCCTGCGCGAACAGTTGCCCTGGCTCACCCAGCGCCCGCTGCTGGCGGTGGCCAGCCACACCCACTTCGACCATATCGCCGGGCATCACGAATTCCCCGAGCGCCTGGTCCATCCGGCGGAAGCGGACATCCTGGCCACGCCCACGGGGGAAAACACCCTGGCGAAGGACTATGTCGGCGACGAGATGTTCGAGGCGCACCCGGACTGCCCGCTGTGCTATGCCGAATACCGCGTGAAGGCGGCGCCAGCGACGCGGCTGATCGATGAGGGGGATGTACTGGATCTGGGGGATCGGGTGCTGGAGGTGCTGCATACCCCCGGCCATTCACCGGGCGGCATCAGCCTGTGGGAAGCGAAGACGCAGACGCTGTTCAGCGGCGACATCATCTACGACGGCCCGCTGATCGATAACGCCTACCACTCGAATCTGGATGATTACGCGAAGAGCCTCGCACGGCTGCGCGACCTTCCGGTGCGCACCGTCCACGGCGGTCACTTCCCCAGTTTCTCCGGTGAGCGCCTGCGCGAGTTGGCAGACAACTGGCTACGCGCTCACGAGTAAGCCGGTTACTTCCTCAAGCGGCGTTGCTCGGCGAGGCGACGCTGCTCTTCACTTCGGACCGGAATGGGTTGCAGGCGCGGTGCCTCGATCAGGCCCAGCGCGACACCCAATTGCCACATCCACGCTTCTAGCCGCTTTTTCATGCTTTACCCCCTTTCCTGGGACGATGGTCGGGTGGCCCGTGCTTCTTGGGCCACCCTCGTCTGGAGCTTAGTTGCTCCGGGCAAGATCCAAAATACGCTCGCCCGGAAATTTCCTACTGATCTGAATCAAACCGCTGAACGGTATCCGAGAAACGTCTTACCGGAGGATCGGCGCTTACTTACTGAAACTCCGGTGCAATTGCCGATGTATCTCACTTCTCTCCCCAGCGACCAAGAACTCTCCCGTAGGGTGCGCCGTGCGCACCAGGACCCTACGTACCGGTGAAAAAGCGAAACCAGATTCGCTCTCACGACGCCTCAAGACGCCCCTGCTGCAGGTCGATCCAGGCGCGCAGGTTCGCCCCGAGCATGCCCTTGCGCCACATCAGCCAGGTCGTGGCGCGATCGAATGGCGCACCCAGTTCATGCACTCGCACCTCTTCACGGCCCGGCAGGCTGTTCAGCATCGAACGCGGCACGAGCGCGATGCCGCCACCGGCGATCACGCAGGCCAGCATGCTGTGGTAGGACTCGATCTCCATGGGCGGCGACATGGGCACCCGCGAGGCCACGAACCAGCCCTCCAGGCGACGGCGGTAGGAGCAGCTCTGGCGGAAGGCGAACACCTCCAGCCCGGCCACGTCCTGGGCCGATTTCACCGGACCGTGGGCGGCCTCGGTGATCAGCACCATTTCCTCCTCGAACAGCGGCAGGCCATCCAGCTCGGCGAACTCCACCGGACCATCCACCAGGGCGGCATCCAGGCGGCCACTGAGCAGGCCATCGAGCAATTCACCGCTGGGCGCGGTTTGCACCTGCAGGTTCACCGAGGGCCAGGTGCGGTGGTAGCGCACGAGAATGGGCGGCAAGTGGATGGCGGCAGTACTGAACATGGAACCGATGACGAAATCCCCCGCTGGTTCACCACCGCGCAGGGCGGCCTCGGCCTCGGCCTGCAGGGCGAACATGCGCTCGGCGTAGCCCAGCATCACCTTGCCCGCAGGTGACAGGGTGAGACGCTGGCGTTCGCGGAGAAACAGCTCCACGCCCAGGCTCTCCTCCAGTTGCCTGAGGCGCGTGGACAGGTTCGACGGCACCCGGTGCAGGCGCGTCGCGGCGCGCGTGATGGAGCCTTCCTCGGCCACGGCCTGGAAGATGCGGAGCTGGCTGAGTTCCATGAATTATCCATTCAATTAAAGAGAACACATGCGTTCTTTTTTATTCGTTTTTATTGAACACATCCAGCCCCTAGCATGGAATTCCGATGACCAGCACCGGAGCCTTCACATGCCAACGCTGATCCGCCTGCTCGCCTGTTTCCTTGCCCTGCTCGTCGCCATGGGCGTCGGGCGTTTCGCGCTAACTCCGCTGCTCCCGCATCTGATCGCCGAAGGCCAGGTGAGCCTCACCGGTGCCGGCCTGGTAGCCGCCGCCAACTACCTGGGCTACCTGGTCGGCGCCCTGGACGCCTTCTACGCCAGCTCTCCGCGACAGGCACGGTTGCGCCTGATGCTGGGCCTCTGGGCCACCGTGCTGCTGACCCTGGCATCGGTACTGACCGAAGGCTTCTGGCCCCACGTGCTGCTGCGCTTCGTCCTGGGGGTGACCAGCGCCTGGGTGCTGGTGGTGGTCACCGGCCTCAGCCAACGCCTTGCTGCCGAGGCCAACAGGCCGCGCCTGGGCAGCCTGGTTTTCGCCGGCCCAGCCTTCGGGGTGATGCTGACCGGCTTGCTGGCCCTGGAACTGAACCTGCAAGGCCAGGGCTCGGCCATGCTCTGGCTGGCCTTCGGCGTTCTGGCCCTGCTGCTGACCCTGGTTACCCATCCGCTGCTGCCCCACCCGCAAGCGACCACCGTGGCGGCGAGCCAACCCGTCCGACAGCGGCCGCGCGCCCTGTATGCGCTGCTTGCTGCCTATGGCCTGGTGGGCCTGGGTTACATCATTCCTGCCACCTTCCTGTCGCAGATGGCCGCCGCGCGTTTTCATGGCCAATGGCAGGCGGACCTGTTCTGGCCGGCCTTCGGCCTGGCGGCTGCGCTCGGTGTTCTGCTGGTCAGCCTGCGCCGCCAGCGTCCCGGAGGCGCGCGCCGCTGGCTGGTGATCGCGCTCTGGCTGCAGGCTGCGGGCACCCTCGCCTGCGCGCTACCGGGCATGGCTGGACTGGTTCTGGGTGTGATCCTCAGCGGCGGCCCCTTCCTTGCCGGCATGCAACTGGTGATGCAGTACGCCCGCGAACTGGACCCTCAGGGCCATAGCCGTAACGTCGGCCTGCTGACCGCCGCCTTCGCCCTGGGGCAACTGGCCGGCCCGCTGCTGGCGGCTGCCAGCAGCAATTTCAGCGGCGATCTGCAACCCGCGCTCTATGTAGCAGGCGCGGGATTGATGCTGGCGGGAGGATTGATGATAGGGACTCGGGATCGGAAATCTGTGGGGGCGAATTCATTCGCTAAGCAGGCCGAAGGCCTGCCCCATTGAGGTTGAGGGGCTGCTACGCAGCCCTTCGCGAATGAATTCGCCCCCACAAAAGGCAGGCACCAACGCGGAGCGTATCTAGGTCCCCGTCTTGATCTTGGTCCAGGTGCGGGTACGGATGCGTTCCAGCTTCGGCGGCAGCATCTCCACCGAGAACAGCTTGGCCTGCACCTCGGCGGGCGGGTAGACGTTGGGGTTGTCGCGCAGCTCGGCCGAGGTCAACGCATCGGCCGCCTGGTTGGGGTTGGCGTAGGCCACGTGGTCGGAGATAGGCGCGACGACTTCGGGCTGCAGCAGGTAGTTGAGGAAGGCATGGGCCTGCTCGACGTTCTTCGCGTCCTTCGGAATGGCCAGCACATCGAACCAGGCCGCGGTGCCTTCCTTGGGAATGCGGTACTCCACCTTCACCCCATTGCCGGCTTCCTTCGCACGGGCGGCGGCCTGCATGGCACCGCCCGACCAGGCCAGGGCCACGCAGACTTCACCGTTGGCGAGGTCGGTGACGAACTTCGAGGAGCTGAAGTAGGTGATGTTCGGCCGGAGTTTGGCCAGCAGCGCCTCCGCCTTCTCGTAGTCCTCGGGGTTGCGGCTGTTGGGCGACAGGCCCAGGTAGTGCAGCACTTCCGGGATCACCTCGGTGGGCGAGTCGAGGAAGGCCACGCCGCACTGCTTGAGCTTGGCCAGGTTGTCCGGGTTGAAGATCAGCTCCCAGGAGTCCACCGGCGCGTTCTCGCCCAGCACCGCCTTCACCTTGTCGACGTTGTAGGCGATGCCGTTGGTGCCCCACATGTAGGGCATCACGTACTGGTTGCCCGGGTCCTTGGCGGCCAGCACCTTGAGCAGCGCCGGGTTGAGGTTCTTCCAGTTGGGCAGCTTGCTCTTGTCCAGCGGCTGGAACACGCCAGCCTTCATGTAGTTGGGCAGGAAGCCGTCGCTGGGCACCACCAGGTCGTAGCCGGAATGGCCGGAGAGCAGCTTGGCCTCCAGCACTTCGTTGCTGTCGTAGACGTCGTACTGGGGCTTGATGCCAGAGGCGGCCTGGAAGTCCTTCAGGGTGTTCGGGCCGATGTAGTCGAACCAGTTGTAGATGCGTACTTCAGGCTCGGCGACAGCGTTCAGCGAAGCGCCCAGCAGGGCCCCCGCCAGCAGGATGCGGGCTTTCATCGGGCGGCCCCTTCGTAGCCTTGCAGCACGTTCACCGCGTTCACGCCGATGGCCTCCACCGCGTAGCCGCCTTCCATGATGAACAGGGTCGGCAGGCCCAGTGCGGCGATGCGCTGGCCCATGCGGATGTAGTCCGGCGAGTCCAGCTTGAACTTGGAGATGGGGTCGTCCTTGTAGGTGTCCACGCCGAGGGAGATCACCAGCGCGTCCGGCGCGTAGGCAGCGATCTTGCGGCAGGCATCGTCCAGAGCGGCGGACCAGCCGTCCCAACCGGTGCCGTGGGGCAGCGGGTAGTTGTGGTTGAAGCCGGCTCCCTCGCCTTCGCCGCGCTCGTCGGCATGGCCCAGGTAGTAGGGGTATTCCACCAGCGGGTCGCCATGGATCGAGGCGAAGAGCACGTCGCTGCGCTCGTAGAACAGCTCCTGGGTGCCGTTACCGTGGTGGTAGTCGACGTCGAGGATCGCCACGCGCTTCGCGCCCTGGTCGAGGAAGGCCTGGGTGACGATGGCGGCGTTGTTGAAGAAGCAGTAACCGCCCATGAAGTCGCTGCCGGCGTGGTGTCCCGGCGGACGGCAAAGGGCGAAGGCGGTGTTGGCGCCCTGGCGCATATGGTCCTGGGCGGTCAGCGCCACCTGGGCGGAGCTGTACACGGCCTGCCAGGTGCCGGCGGTGATGGGCGCCTCGGTGTCGAAGCAGTAATGGCCGAGCTGGCCATGCAGCGCGGTAGGAATCGGGCCGTCGCGGCGCAGGCGGCGCGCCGGGAAGGTGCTGGGCAGCATGTCGCAGCTGTGGCCTTCGGCGGCCCAGCGGGCCCAGGCACCCTTGAGGAACTCCACGTAGGCAGCGTCATGCACCCGCAGGATGGGCTCCAGGCCGAAGTCCTTCGGCTCGATGACTTCACCGATTTCCTGCTGGCGAACCCGCGCCAGCACGGTGTCCGCACGGCTGGGCATTTCGAAACAGGGCTGGAGCTTGCCGTCGACCAGTTCCGACTGGCCAAAGTGGAGACGGTGATCGTCGCTATAGACGGTCAGCATGGAGGGCACCTCATCCGGGTCTTGTTATTGGTGGTTGGATTCTGTGGGGGATCGGGGGTATTTGCGCAGAGGTTCGGGCGGCCAATAGGGGATCAATATGGCCAACTTCAATGGCCAGCAACCCCTTCCACTTCGCTGCATTTCGCTAGCCCCGTAGGTTGTGGCTGAGCTACGCGAAGCCCAACATCCTGGCCCGCCGATGACTCCGCTGTTGGGCTTCGCTGCGCTCGCGGAACGCCGCCCGGCCCAACTTACGAGCCATGGCGCCAATCCAACACCAGAGAGGGCGGACCTGCGGTCCGCATTGCGATTGAAATCGCCCCCACAGGTTCTCCCTACTCCCCTCCACTACCCCCGGAAATGGCTCGGCGGCTGGCCGCTCCAGCGCTGGAAGGCGTGGCGCAGGCTGGCAGTTTCGCTGAAGCCGAGCGCCTCGGCGATGCGGTAGATGGGGATGTCGCCCTGCTGGAGCATTTCCTTGGCGCGGGTGAAGCGCAGTTCGTCCAGCAGTTGCTGGTAGCTGGTCTGCTGCTGGGCCAGGTGGCGACGCAGGCTGCGCGAGGAACAGTTCATCTGCTTCGCCAGTTCCTCCAGCCCCGGCGGGTCGGCCAGGCGGGCGGCGAGCAGGCCGCGCACCCGTTCCAGCCAGGCGCGGCGGGCGGCGAACTCGACGTTCTGCCGGCGGCATTGTTCGAGCATTTCCTTGTGGGTCACCGGGTCGGCGAGCGGCAGGCGGCGGGTCAGCCAGGCAGCGTCGAAACCGATGGCGCTGCGGTTGGCGCCGAAGCTCACCGGGCAACCGAATCCCCGTGCATAGGGCCGCGCCATGCCGCTGCCGGAGGGATAGTCCACCTGCACCGCGTGCAGCGGCAGGGGCTGGCCCAGCAGGTCGGCGAAGGTGACCTTGAGCGAGCCCAGGCAGACTTCGGTGTTGAACGCCCGTAGCGACTCGTCCTCGCTGTAGCCGGTGGCGGTGAGCCAGGCGATGTCGCCATCCTGCTCCAGCGCCAGGCGGAAGTAGGTACCCAGCAGCACCGGGTAGCTCAGGCCGACGCGCAGGGCCTCGCCGAAGGTGGGCGCGGACAGCATGGCGTAGCCCAGCAGGCCGTAGGCGGAAATGCGGGTGCGCAGACCAAGGGCCAGGCCCATGGCCGGGCGCGGCGCCAGGCGCGCGGCGTTGGCGTAGACCTGCTGCTCCTGCTCGGGGTTGACCAGCTTTTGCAGTTCGGCGAGGTCCTGTTCGCTGATGCCACTGCCGGCCAGCAGATCGCAGGCAGCGATGCCCTCTTCCTGCAGCAGCGCCACGGTGAGCGCCGACATGTGCAGCGAGTTCAGCCAGGTGGCGCGGGAGAAGGTGTGCTCGACCATGATCCTTACTGGATGGCCTCGGTGAGTTCTCGTTCCTGGCGCCTGTAGGGGAAGACGTCGATCACCTTGCCGGAGCGGATGGCGGCCTGCAGGGTCTTCCAGTACTCGGCGTCATAGAGCTCGCCATGGAGCTTGGCGAACAGCCGGCGCTGACCGATGTCGGCGAAGAGGAAGCGCGGGAATTCCTCGGGGAATACGTCGTTGGGCGCCACCGAATACCAGGGCTCGGCGGACATCTCGTCCTCCGGGTAACGCGGCGGCGGGATGACGCGGAAGTTCACCTCGGTGAGGTAGCAGATCTCGTCGTAGTCGTAGAACACCACGCGGCCGTGGCGGGTGACGCCGAAGTTCTTCAGCAGCATGTCGCCGGGGAAGATGTTCGCTGCCGCCAGCTGCTTGATGGCCAGGCCGTAGTCGTAGAGCGCCTCGTGCACCTGGGCGTCGCTGGCGCTTTCCAGGTAGATGTTCAGCGGGGTCATGCGGCGCTCGGTCCAGCAGTGGCGGATGAGCACCACATCGCCCTCCAGCGCTACGGTGGACGGCGCCACCTCCAGCAGTTCGGCCAGGCAATCCGGCTCGAACTTGGACCTGGGGAAGCGGAAGTCGGCGAACTCCTGGGTATCGGCCATGCGCCCTACCCGATCGACGTTCTTCACCAGGCGGTACTTCTCGATCACGGTGTTGCGATCCACCGTCTTGGCGTGGGCGAAACGGTCCTTGATGATCTTGAACACGGTATTGAAGCCCGGCAGCGTGAATACGCTCATCACCATGCCGCGCACGCCGGGCGCCATGATGAAGCGGTCGTCGGTGTTGGCCAGGTGATTGATCAGCGCGCGGTAGAACTCCGACTTGCCGTGCTTGTAGAAGCCGATGGAGGTGTACAGCTCGGCGATGTGCTTGCCCGGCAGGATGCGCTTGAGGAAGCCGACGAACTCGGCGGGCACGGCCACGTCCACCATGAAGTAGGAACGGGTGAAGGAGAAGATGATCGACACTTCCGCTTCGTCGGTGATCACGGCGTCGGCCTGGATGCCGCGGCCCTCGCGGTGCAGCAGCGGCAGCACCAGCGGCCATTGCTCGTCGCGGGTGTAGATGCGCCCCACCAGGTACGCGCCCTTGTTGCGGTACAGCGGCGAGGCGAAGAGTTCGATGCACAGTTCCGGGTCCTTGCAGACCCAGTCCGGCAGGTTCTCGCGCAGCTGGGTTTCGAGGCGTTCCAGGTCGCCGGCGCGGTCGTCGTAGGGCACGTCGAAACGGAAGTCATCGAGCACCGCCGAGAGCGCCGCATGCAGCCGGCCTGCGGGGTGGTAGCTGCGGGTCTGGGGCGCACGCTCGTGGGCCCGTAGCGAAGGCCGGGTGGTGTGGATGAACATGCAGCCGTCGCTGATCAGGTCGTGGCTGAACAGGCTGCAGAAAATCGAGTTGTACCAGGTCTCGGACAGTTCATCGTCGAGGCGCAGGTCGATCAGGCCGATGTAGGCGCTTTTCACCAGCGGCCAGAGCTGCACGTCCAGCAGTTCATCCACCGCGTAGGCCGCGCTCAGCCGTTCGCTGGTTTCACCGACCTTTATCTCATAGAGAGCAATCCGCTCGGCCGCCGCAAGCTGCGTGGCCTGCCACTGTGCCTCCTCGAAGCGGGCGCGGGCGCCATCGGTGATCTGGCGGAAATGCTCACGGTAGTCGTCGAACCCTTCGAGGATCAGTCGGGCGATGCCTTCGGCCGGCCATTGCTGCGCCATGTTGATGTCTCGGCTGCGGAAACGGGAAAGGCGAGCTTATCCAGAAAAAATTGCGCGTTGTAGGGGCGAATTCATTCGCCATGGGTGGCGTAGCTACCCCCTTTAGCCGAAAGGGCAGGCCTGTGGCCTGCTTAGCGATTGAAATCGCCCCCACAATGTGGAGTCACGCAGTCAGGCAATCCCCTTCTCCCGTATGTACCCCTCCAGCATCTCGATAAACACCCGAACCTTGCGGGTGCGGCGGCGGTGGGCCAGGTAGAGGACATGAACCCAGGGGCCGAAGGCGTCGGGCTCCAACTCGTAGTCGGTCATCACGCGCACGAGTTGGCCGTTGGCCAGATAGGGCGCCGCACTCCAGCGCGGAAGCACCTGCAAACCGTGGCCGGCCAGCAGGCAGGCGAGCAGGAAGTCGTAGTTATCGCTGGCCATCCTGGGCACGGGTTGCGGCAAGCGTATGCGCTCGCCGTCGCGCCACAGCCACCAGAAGTGCCGGTGGAGCAGAGGGTGCTGGAAGATCAGCCAGTCATGCTGCAGGTAGGTTTCCAGGGTCACCGGCAACCCTTTGCGCTCCAGATAACCGGGGCTACCGCACAGGTAGATGCGGTTCTCCGTCAGCGGCCTTGCAATCAGCCCCGGCAGGTCGGTGGGGCCATCGCGCAGGGCGAGGTCGTAGCCACCGTCGATCAGGTCGACGAAGGCGTCGTTCAGGTCCACCTCCAGGCGCACCTGGGGGTGGGCATCCATGAAGCGGCAACAGACCTCGTTGAGAAACGCCGGGCCGAAGGATGGCGGCGCGGTAAGGCGCAGCGTGCCACGCAGTTCGTGCTGCAACTGGTCCACTTCCTCGCCGGCCAGTTGCAGTTGCATCAACGCCTGCCGGGCGCCCTCCAGGTAGATATGCCCGGCTTCGGTCAGCGCCATGCGTCGGGTGGTGCGTTCGAACAGCCGCACGCCCAGCTCGTTTTCCAAATGCCCTACCGCTTTGGTCAAGGCCGAGGGCGTCTTGCCCAGCTGTTCGGCGGCGCGGCTGAAGCTGCCGTATTCGGCAGTGGCGACGAACATGGTGAGCGCGCTGAGCTTGTCCATCTATCTGTTCCGGTTCGGCACAAAAGTTGTGCGAGAACATAGCATTCTGCCGCTTCACCGGCTTGGTTAGGCTCACCGCCAGACCAACAAGAACCGGAAATCACCCGATGAAAACCTTCGCCCCTACCCTACTGGCCGTCGCGCTGGCTTGTTCCTCAATGGAAAGCTTCGCGGCGGTCGATCTCATCCTGCACAACGCCAAGGTCTACACCGCCGAACCCGGCCAGGCCCTGCAACAGGCCGTGGCCGTGGAAGACGGCAAGGTTCGCGCTGTCGGCAGCAACGATGACGTACTGAAACTCAAGGAATCCGGTACCCAGGTGATCGACCTCGGCGGCAAGGTGCTGATGCCGGGCTTCATCGACTCCCATTCCCACGCCATCTTCGGCGGGCTGGAACTGGATTCGGCCAGCCTCGGCGGGCAGTTGATCCCTGCGGCGGAACTGGAGCAGCGCCTGCGCCAGTGGCGCGACAACGGCAAGGCGCGGCATGGCGATGTGCTCAGCGTCAGCGGCATGCCGTCGGCCGCCTGGGGCGAGGTGGCTGAGCTGGAACAGCGCTTCAACCAGGGCGAATGGGCCGAGGTGCCGATCTTCTTCATGGGCTGGGACCACCACACCGGTTGGGCCAACCGGGCGATGCTGAAACGCGCCGGCGTCGACGCCGCCCTGGTGAAGAGTTTGAAGGGCGAGGCGCAGGCCACCATCGGTCATCACGACGATGGCCAGCCCAATGGTTTTCTCGCCGACGCCGGCCTGGACCCGGTGATGGCGCAGCTGCCACCGGCTACCGCCGATCAACTGCTGAAAGCCGCCCGCTCGGCACTGCGCTACAACCTCAGCCTGGGCATCACCGCCTGGATGGACCCGGCGGCCAACGCCGCGCCGGGCGAGCCTCTGTTCGACTTCAAACCCACCGCCCAGACCTTGGGTGTGTTGCCGGCCTACAAGGCACTGGCCGAGAAGGGTGAGCTGACCGCCCACGTCGCCGCCCTGCTGGTGGCCAACCCGAAGAGCCGTCCCGCCGACCTCGACACCCTGGACAAGGTGCGCCAGCAGTTCCAGGGCGTGCCCAACCTCACCCTGCCCGGCATCAAGGTCTTCGCCGATGGGGTAGCCGAAGTTCCAGCACAGACTGCGGCGATGCTCGATCCCTACAAGAATTCGAACAAGCGTGGCGAGCTGCTGATCGACCCCGCGCACTTCGGCGAATTGGTCAGCGCGGCCGACGCCCGTGGCTGGCTGGTGCATGTCCATGCCATCGGCGACCGCGCGGTGCGCGAATCCCTGAACGGCATCGAGCAGGCGCGCAAGGACCGTCAGAGCGGCATCGCCCACTCGGTCACCCACCTGCAGATGGTCAACCCGAAGGAATTCGCCCGTTTCAAGCCGCTCGGTGTGATCGCTTCCATGCAGCTCTACTGGGCTAGCGCCGATGAGGTCAGCATCGACCTGGTGCAGCCCTACATCAGCGCGATGGCCTTCCAGTACCAGTACCCGGCCCGTTCGCTGCTGAAGAATGGAGCGACCATTTCCGGCGCCAGCGACTGGCCGGTGACCACCCCCGAACCCTGGAAAGCCATCTACCAGGCGGTCAGCCGCAAGGGGCCCAAGGGCGTGCTGAATGCGGACGAGGAGATCGACCGCGAGACGATGTTCCAGGCCTACACCCTCAACTCCGCCCGCACCATTGGTCTCGACAAGCAGATCGGTTCGCTCGCGCCCGGCAAGCAGGCGGACCTGATCCTGCTGGACCGCGACGTGTTCCAGGTCGAGCCCGAAGCCCTGCGTGACACCCAGGTACTGAAAACCTGGTTCGCCGGCCGTGAAGTCTTCAACGCCTCTCTCTAACGACCAGTAACCACCTGCTCCGCACTCATCCCCCGCCACTTGGCGGGGGTTGGCGGAGCCTTGCCTGCATCTGCCCGAACAATCACAACAACGGGAAACCCTCGATGAAACGCTTCACCTTCCTAGCGCTCGCCCTGGCTCCGCTCGCCTGCCAGGCCATTGAACTGAACGACGAATTCTCCCTGCAGGTCGATCTCGCCCTGCTCAGCGACTACCGCACCCGCGGCATCTCCCAGACCCAGAACGATCCAGCGGCCCAGGCCAGCGCCACCCTGCTGCACAGCAGCGGGCTCTACGCCGGCGTATGGACCTCGAACGTGGACTTCGGCTTTGGCCTCAAGACCCGCCAGGAAGTGGATTACTACGCCGGCTGGTACTGGCAGGCCACCGACGAGGTGAACCTGGACCTCGGCTACATCAAGTACAGCTACCCGAAGGAAGGCCAGTTCAACCAGAGCGAGGCCTACGCCATCCTCGGTGCATACGGCTTCAAGCTCGGCGCCCAATACTCCAATGACGCGAAGAACCTGATCGGCGAGAAGCAGGACACCTTCTACAGCTACGTCAGCTACGAGAACACCCTGCCCCTGGATGTGGGCCTGAAGCTGCGTTACGGGCGCAATGACTTCAAGGACCCGCTGTTCTGGTCCGCCCAGGGCGAAAGCTCCGACGCCTATCACGAGTGGGAAGCCAAGCTGACCCGCGACTTCGTCGGCGTCACCTGGGGCCTCGCCTACATCGACACCGATCTCTCCGAGTCGGAGTGCGCGAGCTACTACGGCTTCACCGATGTGTGCAGTTCGACCTGGGTGGCGAGCGTGAGCAAGCGTTTCTAGAGGGCTGCCTTGGTAGGGTGGAAATCGCTCTTCATTTCCACCATCGGTGTGGCACCTGACTCCGACGGTGGACCGTGTGGGGCGAATTCATTCGCCAAGGAGCACGCAGTGCTCCCTCAGGCGTCAAAGGGCAGTCCTGCGGACTGCTTAGCGAATGAATTCGCCCCCACAGGTAATCTCCCCCACAGGCAATCAGCACCAATCCTTCACGCCAACCCGCGCTCCGCAAGAAAACCGGCCAGGTAGTCGATGAACGCCAGCACCTTGCCGGTGGCGCGGCGGTGGCTGGGGTAGACGGCGAGGATCTGCGCGCCGAAGACGTCGGGGTCGATCTCATAGTCGGCCATCAGGCGCACCAGCCGACCATCGGCGAGATAGGGGGCGGCACTCCACAGCGGCACATGGTAGAGGCCGACACCAGCCAGGGCGCTGGCCATCAACAGGTCGTGGTTGTCGCTGTCCATGCGCGGCGTCGGCGGCCTGGGCAGGCTCAGGCGCTGTCCGTCACGTTCCACCCACCACCAGGTGCGATCCAGGGCGGCGTGGTAATAGAGCAGCCAGTCGTGCTGGTCGAGGGTTTCCGGCGTCACCGGCGTCGGGTTGCGGGCGAGGTAGGTCGGGCTGGCGCACAGGGCCAGGCGATTGCTCCCGACCGCCCTGGCGATCATCCCCGGCTGGTCGCTGCGGCCCTCTCGCAATGCGAGGTCGTAGCCGGACTCCACCAGATCGACGAAGTCGTCGGACAGGTCCACCCGCAGGCGAATCTGTGGGTACTCGGCGAGAAAACCGACGCAAACGTCATCGAGAAAGGCCCTCCCGAAAGCGAGCGGCGCCGTTAGCCGCAGGCTGCCATGCAGGCCGTGCTGCAACTGGCCCACCTCCTCCCCCACGTCCTGCAAACGCTGCAGCACCTGCCGGGCGGTTTCCAGGTAGACCCGCCCGGCCTCGGTCAGCACCGTGCGCCGGGTACTGCGCTCGAACAGCAGCACGCCGAGGTCATCTTCCAGATGGCTGACGGCCTTGGTCAGGGCCGAAGGGGTCTTGCCCAGATGCTCGGCGGCACGGCTGAAACTGCCGTGATCCGCCGTGGCGACGAACATGCTGATGGCGCCGAGCTTATCCATGGGTTTTGCCATTCCGGAAAAAAGGTTTTGCACATTTCGGGCGTTCTGCCAGCCCGGGCCAGCCGCTAGTCTCGCTGCCAGATCAATAAAAACAAGGGGATTCCCAATGAAAGGCTTCACGCCCACCCTGCTGGCCATGTCGCTGGCTTTTTCCTCGATGGATTCCATGGCGGCCGCCGATCTGGTGCTGCTCAACGGCAAGCTGTATACCGCCGACCCTTCCCAACCCTCGGCACAAGCCATGGCGGTCGAAAACGGTAAGGTGCTGAAGGTGGGCACCGACGCCGAAATCAAGGCCCTGGCCGATGCGTCCACCCAGGTCATCGACCTGGCGGGCAAGCGCCTGCTGCCGGGGCTGATCGATACCCACTCCCACGCCATCTTCGGCGGCCTGGAAATGACCGCGGCCAACCTCGACAGCGAAGAGAACGTAGCCCTGGCGGATCTGGAAAAACGCCTGCGCGGTTGGCGCGACGACGGCACCGCCCGCCATGGCGACGTGCTCAGCGTGGCCGGCGTGAGCTCCACCTACTGGAGCAAGGCCGAGGAACTGGGGAGCATCTTCAACAACGGAGAGTGGGCGAAGGTGCCGGTGGTGTTCATGGGCAGCGATCACCACACCGGCTGGGCCAACCAGGCCATGCTCGACCGCGCCGGGGTGAACGCCGCGCTGGTCGCTTCCCTGCCGGAAGCCGAACGGGGCACCGTGGGCACCAGCAAGGACGGCAAGCCCAACGGTTTCGTGGTGGATGCCGGCTGGGACCGCATCGCCGCCGCCATGCCGCCAGCCAGCGCCGATGAGCTGCTGCGCGCCGGCGAGGCCGCGGTGAAGTACAACAACAGCCAGGGCATCACCGCCTGGATGGACCCGGCCGCCAACGCCGCGCCGGGCGAAGCGATCTTCGCGCTCAAGCCCACCGAGAAGTCCGTCGGCGTGCTGCCAGCCTACAAGGCGCTGGCCGACAAGGGCGAGCTGAGCGCCCACATCGCCGCCCTGCTGGTGGCCAACCCGAAGAGTCGACCCGCTGACCTCGACACCCTCGACAAGGTGCGCCAGCGCTTCCAGGGCATCCCCAACCTGACCCTGCCCGGCATCAAGGTGTTCGCTGACGGCGTACTGGAATACCCGGCGCAGAGCGCGGCGCTGATCGACCCGTACAACAACTCGCAGAAGAAAGGTGAGCTGCTGATCGACCCGGCGCATTTCGGCGAGCTGGTGAGCGCGGCGGATGCCCGTGGCTGGCTGGTGCACATCCACGCCATCGGTGACCGCGCGGTGCGTGAATCCCTCAACGGCATCGAGCAGGCGCGCAAGGATCGCCAGAGCGGCATCACCCACTCGATCACCCACCTGCAACTGGTGAATCCGAAGGAGTTCGCCCGCTTCAAGCCGCTGGATGTGATCGCCTCCATGCAGTTGCTCTGGGCCTCGGGCGACGAGTACACCCTGGACATGGTCAAGCCCTACGTCAGCGCCTTCGCCTTCCGCTACCAGTACCCGGCCCACTCTCTGCTGCAACAGGGCGCGACCATCGCTGGCGCCAGCGACTGGCCTGTGTCCTCGCCCAACCCCTGGCAGGCGATCCACCAGGCCATCAGCCGCGAAGGTCCGAAAGGCGTGCTCAATGCCGACGAGCGCATCGACCGGGAAACCATGCTCCAGGCCTACACCCTGAACGCCGCCCGCACCATCGGCCTGGAACAGCGGATCGGCTCGCTCAGCGCCGGCAAGCAAGCCGACTTCATCATCCTCGACCGCGACGTGCTCAGCGTCGATGACAAGGACCTGGCCGAAACCCGCGTCCTCAAGACCTACTTCGCTGGCCGCGAGGTCTTCAGCGCCCCGCTCTAAGCACCCAGCTCCTCCCGCTCCACGCCCTGCTCCCGGCGCAATGCCGGGGGCCGGGCGGAGCCTTGCCCGCATCTGCCATAACAATCACAACAACGGGAAACACCATGCGCCGCATCACGCTCCTCGCCCTCACCCTGGCCCCGCTCGCCTGTCAGGCCGTGCAACTGAATGACGACTTCGCCCTGCAGATCGACCTGAACCTCGCCAGCGACTACCGCACCCGAGGCATTTCCCAGACCCAGAACGATCCCGCTGCCCAGGCCGGAGCCACACTGCTGCACAGCAGCGGTCTCTACGCCGGGGCCTGGACCTCGAACGTGGATTTCGGCTTTGGCCTGAAAACCCGCCAGGAAGTGGACTACTACGCCGGCTGGTACTGGCAGGCCACCGACGAGGTGAACCTGGACCTCGGCTACATCAAGTACAGCTATCCGAAGGAAAGCCAGTTCAACCAGAGCGAGGTCTACGCCATCCTCGGTGCCTATGGATTCCAACTGGCGGCCTACTACTCCAATGACGCCTCCACGGTGTTCGGCGAAGACCAGGACGCGCTCTACACCTACGTCGGCTATCAGACCAGCCTGCCCCTGGAAGTCGGCCTGGAACTGCGCTACGGACGGATGGACTTCAAGGACCCGATGTTCTGGTCCACCAATGGCGACAGCACCGACAGCTACCACGAGTGGGAGGCGAAGCTGACCCGGGACTTCGTCGGCGTCACCTGGGGCCTCTCCTACATCGACACCGACCTCTCCGAGGCCGAATGCGCCAGCAACTACGGCTTCACCGATGTCTGCACGGCGACCTGGGTGGCGAGCGTGAGCAAGAGCTTCTGATAGCTGTTGCTGTTGTGGGGGCGATCCCCCGCCCTGCCCCGAAAAACTGTTCCGCCAATTTGAAAGCAAGTTGTGGATTGCGCCGCCTTCCCGGGCGGCGCATCTTGCCGGCTCCACCGCCCGGAGCCTGCCATGAAACCCGCCGACCTCGTCCGCCTGCTGAGCCTCGCCGCCATCTGGGGTGCCAGCTTCCTGTTCATCCGCATGCTGGTGCCGGAAATCGGCGCGCTGCCCACGGCCTTCCTGCGGGTGCTTCTGTCGGCCATCGGCCTGGCGGTGATCCTGGCTGTGCTGCGCAGCAACTGGGACTTTCGCGGCAAGCTGGGCAAGACATTGGTGATCGGCATCGTCAGCTCGGGCGTTCCGGCAGCGATGTACGCCCTGGCGGCCAAGGTGCTGCCGGCCGGCTACTCGGCCATCTTCAACGCCACCACACCGCTGATGGGGGTTTTGATCGGCGCGCTGTTCTTCAGCGAGAAACTCACCGGCACCAAGGCGGGTGGCGTGTTGCTGGGGCTGGCGGGTGTTGCAGTACTGACCCGCACCGGGCCGGTAGCCTTCGACGCGCAGTTGCTCTGGGGCGCGGCGGCCTGCCTGGTGGCGACCACCTGCTACGGCTTCGCCGGCTTCATGACCAAGCGCTGGATCACCGAGGCCGGTGGCATGGACAGCGGCATGGTGGCGCTGGGTTGCCAGATCGGCGCCACCCTGTGCCTGGTGCCGGTGTTCGCCTGGGATGCCCCGAGCATGCCGCTGGAACCCCTGCTGCAACCCGGTACCTGGCTGGCCCTCGCGGCGCTGGGGTTCGTCTGCACCTCGTTCGCCTACATTCTCTACTTCCGCCTGATCGCCAATGTCGGCCCGGTGAAGACCATGACCGTGACCTTCCTGATCCCGCCCTTCGGCGTGTTCTGGGGTGTGCTGCTGCTCGGGGAGTCGGTATCGATGGCGCACCTGCAAGGCGGCGTGCTGATCGCCCTGGCGCTGTGGCTGGTGCTCAAGCCGGCGGCGGTGCCGGCTGCGGCGAAATCGGCGGGGTAAGGTCCGACAAAAATCTTCCATGAACCTGGGCGGGCGAATTCATTCTCTATGGGCTGCGCAGCAGCCCCCTTGGCCGGCCTACGGCCTGCTTTGCGAATGAATTCGCCCCCACAAGGCGCTTTCAGGCGCGCACGTGATCAACGCCCCGTCTTGATCGCACTCCACACGCGGGTGCGCACGCGGTCGATCTTCGGCGGCATGGACTCCAGGGCGAAGAGGTTCTTCATCACATCGGCCGGCGGGTAGATCGCCGGGTCGGCCTTGATGCCGGCTTCCACCAGCGAATCGGCGGCGGAGTTGCCGTTGGCGTAGCGCACCGAGTTGCTGATACCGGCCATCACCTCAGGACGCAGCAGGTAGTTGAGGAAGGCGTAGCCGGCTGCCTCGTCGGGCGCGTCGGCGGGCATAGCGACCATGTCGAACCACATGGGCGAGCCTTCCTTGGGCGTGGAGTACTGGATATTCACGCCGTTGTTGGCTTCCTTGGCACGGGTGGCGGCCTGGAGGATGTCGCCGGAGAAGCCGACGGCCACGCAGATGTCGCCATTGGCCAGGTCGCTGACGTACTTCGAGGAATGGAAGTAGGTGATGTAGGGGCGCACCTTCATCAGCTCGGCCTGGGCGGTCTTGTAGTCCTCCGGCTTCTGGCTGTGGTGCGGCAGGCCCAGGTAGTTGAGGGTGATGGGCAGGAGTTCCGGGCCGTTGTCGAGCACGGCGACGCCGCACTTGGCGAGCTTTTCCATGTTCTCCGGCTTGAAGAACAGGTCCCAGGAATCCACCGGGGCGTTGTCGCCCAGCACGGCTTTCACCTTGTCGACGTTGTAGCCGATGCCGGTGCTGCCCCAGAGGTAGGGGAAGCCGTACTGGTTGCCCAGATCGTTCACTTCCAGCGCCTTGAGCAGCACCGGGTTGAGGTTCTTCCAGTTGGGCAGCTGGCTCTTGTCCAGCTTCTTCAGCGCGCCGGCCTGGATCTGCTTGGCCATGAAGTGGTTGGAAGGCACCACCACGTCGTAACCGGATTGGCCGGTCATCAGTTTGCCGTCGAGGGTCTCATTGCTGTCGTAGACGTCGTAGCTGGCCGGGATGCCGGTTTCCTTGCTGAAATTGGCGACGGTGTCCGGGGCGATGTATTCGCTCCAGTTGTAGATCTTCACCGTATCGGCTGCCTGGGCGGCGGCGGACATGGCCAGCGTCAGAAGGAGGGGCGCGAAGGAACGTGTCATTGTCTTTGTGTCCTGGCTGCTTGTGAATCGAGACCCCCGTCGTGCGGGGCCTTCAGCTTCTCCATCACCGCCGCCAGTGACAATGCGGGGCAAGTCCCAGCGTGCCCGCGAGGAAGCCTGATCTGAGGCAAAACCGGACCATCGGCGCCGTCTACACTTCAGCCTTGACCGGCCCGCCTGTCCGGGGCCGCGCACTGCAAGGATGGCCCTGATGCTCCAGTCCGTCTCCCCGAAAAACGACCTGCCCCTCGACGCCGACCCCGAAGCCAAACCACGCCAGGGGCTGTTCAGTCCCTTCGCCGTAACCGCGTTCCGTATCATCTGGATCGCCAACCTGTTCGCCAACCTCGGCACCTGGGCGCAATCGGTGGCCGCTGCCTGGGTGGTCACCGAGGCCCACGCCAGCCCGCTGCTGGTGGCGATGATCCAGGTGGCTTCCGCCCTGCCCCTGGTACTGCTGTCGATCCTCTCCGGGGTGCTGGCAGACAACCACGACCGGCGCAAGATCATGCTCGCCGGGCTCTGCTTCGAGATGAGCGGCGCCATCTTCCTCAGCACCATCGCCTTCCTCGGCATTCTCGATCCCATCCTGCTGATCATTTCCATTCTCTGGATCAGCATCGGCGGCGCCGTCACCATCCCCGCCTGGCAAGCGGCGGTGAGCGAACAAGTGCCCGGCGAAATGCTGGGCAATGCGGTGCTGCTCAACAGCGTCAACTACAACGTCGCCCGCGCCGCCGGCCCCGCACTCGGCGGGCTGATGCTCAGCGCCGTGGGCCCGGCCTGGGTGTTCCTGTTCAACTGCCTGTGCTACCTGGCGCTGATCTGGGCGATCTGGCGCTGGCGCCGCGAATTGCCGGTGCGCACCTTGCCGCCGGAGGGGCTGCTCCAGGGCGTGGTAGCAGCGCTGCGCTTCACCCAGTACTCCAGCGTCACCCGCCTGGTGATGCTGCGCTCGTTCTCTTTCGGCATTTCCGCCAGCGCCGTGTGGGCCTTGCTGCCGCTGCTGGCGCACCGCAATCCGGAGGGCGACGCTGCGGTGTACGGCTACATGCTCGGCGCCCTGGGTGCCGGTGCCATTGGCGGCAGCCTGCTGGTGAACCGGGGACGGCTGCTGATCGGCACCAGCCGGCTGATCAGCCTGGCGGGCCTGGTGTTCGGCCTGGTGATGCTGGTGCTGGGCACGCTGGACAGCCTCTGGGCGATCTTCCCTGCCCTGCTGACGGGCGGCATCTGCTGGATCGCGGCGGTGGCCAGCTACAACTCGGCGGTGCAGATCCTGGTGCCGGACTGGGTCAAGGCGCGCGCCCTGGCGCTGTACCAAACGGCGATCTACGGCGGCCTGGCACTGGGTTCCTATCTCTGGGGGCACCTGGCGGAAAGCATGGGCGTGAAGGGCGCGCTGTTCAGTGCGGGCGTACTGATGATCGCTTGCGCCTTCCTGCTCTACCCGCGCCGCCTGCCTGAGCTGGACGCTTCCAGCATCGCCCACGCCGACAGCCCGCAACCGGGCCAGCCGGGCTTCGCCTTCAACCCGGACCGGGGCTCAGTGCTGGTGACGATCGAATACCGCATCCCCCAGGAGCGCACCCGCGATTTCGTCCGCGCCAGCCGCCCGTTACGCCGCCTGCGGCTGCGCAACGGCGCCGACCGCTGGGCGCTTTATCGCGATGCCGGCGATCCGGAGCTGTGGCAGGAAACCATGGTGGTGGAGAACTGGCTGCAGCACTTGCGGATGCTCGATCGCCTGACCATCGCCGACAAGGCGATCATCGACAACCTGACCATGCTGCACGAAGGCGACGGCCCACCCCGCGTGCGCCACGGGGTGAGCTATGAGTCGGGGAGCTATGAACCCATTCAGTCGTAGGTTGTGGCAGAGCGTAGCGAAGCCCAACAGTGCGAGGCCCACCCTCTGAACGTTGGGCCTCGCGGAGCTCGGACCAACCTACTGTTGGAGTTCCTGCTCAGGAGCTCACGTAGGTTGTGGCAGAGCGCAGCGAAGCCCAACAGTGCCAGCCCCACGGACTGAACGTTGGGCCTCGCGGGGCTCGGACCAACCTACTGTTGCAGTTCCTGCTCGGTGAACAGGCCGTCGAACAGCATGCTGGAGAGATAGCGCTCACCCGAGTCCGGCAGGATCACCACGATGGTCTTGCCCTGCATTTCCGGGCGCTCGGCCAGGCGCACAGCCACCGCCATGGCGGCGCCGGAGGAAATTCCGCAGAGGATGCCTTCCTCACGCATCAGGCGCAGGGCCAGGGCCTTGGCCTCGTCGTCGGTGCTCTGCTCGACGCGGTCGACCAGGGTCAGGTCGAGGTTCTTCGGCACGAAACCGGCGCCGATGCCCTGGATCTTATGCGGGCTGGGCTTCACTTCTTCGCCGGCCAGGGTCTGGGTGATGACCGGGGACGAAACCGGCTCCACCGCCACCGAGAGGATCGGCTTGCCGCAGGTCTGCTTGATGTAGCGGGACACGCCGGTGATGGTGCCGCCGGTGCCCACGCCGGCCACCAGCACATCCACGGCTCCGTCGGTGTCGTTCCAGATTTCCGGGCCGGTGGTCTTCTCGTGGATCGCCGGGTTGGCCGGGTTCTCGAACTGTTGCAGCAGCAGGTATTGCTCGGGGTTGGCGGCCGCCAGTTCGTTGGCTTTCTCGATGGCGCCCTTCATTCCCTTGGCCGGCTCGGTCAGCACCAGTTCGGCGCCCAGGGCCTTCAGCACCTTGCGACGCTCCAGGCTCATGGAAGCGGGCATGGTGAGGATCAGCTTGTAGCCACGGGCCGCGGCAACGAAGGCCAGGCCGATGCCAGTGTTGCCGGAGGTGGGCTCCACCAGGGTCATGCCCGGCTTGAGGCGGCCGGAGGCTTCCGCATCCCAGCTCATGCTGGCGCCGATGCGGCACTTCACCGAATAGGCCGGGTTGCGACCCTCGATCTTGGCGAGGATGGTCACACCGCGCGGCCCCAGGTGGTTGATGCGCACCAGGGGCGTGTTGCCGATGGCTTGCGAGTTGTCTGCGAAGATGCGGCTCATGGCGGAATCCTTGTCATGGCGGGAAAAAGGAGCCGCAAGCCTAAGGCGGTGCCAGGGCAGCGTCCAGCGCTCCCCGGGTCGGACAGAGGGCATTCCTGCCATTCAGTGACTGAATGAAGGTTCTGCGTTCACAGTCGACTTGTGCCCGCGTTATAGTCAGCCCTTTCCCAAATACTGAACCGTCCGGTTTTCCAACCGGAGTGATACGTCCGAGGATTCCCTGATGAAGTTCGAAGGCACCCAGTCCTACGTCGCCACCGACGACCTCAAGCTCGCGGTGAACGCCGCCATCACCCTGCAGCGCCCGCTGCTGGTCAAGGGCGAGCCAGGTACCGGCAAGACCATGCTGGCTGAGCAACTGGCCGAGTCCTTCGGCGCCAGGCTGATCACCTGGCACATCAAGTCCACCACCAAGGCACACCAGGGCCTGTACGAGTACGACGCGGTGAGCCGCCTGCGGGATTCCCAGCTGAATTCCGACAAGGTCCACGACGTTCGCAACTACATCAAGAAAGGCAAGCTGTGGGAGGCGTTCGAGTCCGAAGAGCGCGTGATCCTGCTGATCGACGAGATCGACAAGGCCGACATCGAGTTCCCGAACGACCTGCTGCAGGAACTCGACAAGATGGAGTTCTACGTTTACGAGACCAACGAGACCATCAAGGCCAAGCAGCGCCCGATCATCATCATCACCTCCAACAACGAGAAAGAGCTGCCGGACGCCTTCCTGCGCCGCTGCTTCTTCCACTACATCGCCTTCCCGGATCGCGACACCCTGCAGAAGATCGTCGACGTGCACTACCCGAACATCAGCAACTCGCTGGTATCCGAGGCGCTGGACGTGTTCTTCGACGTGCGCAAGGTACCGGGCCTGAAGAAGAAGCCCTCCACCTCCGAGCTGGTGGACTGGCTGAAGCTGCTGATGGCCGACAACATCGGCGAAGCCGTACTGCGCGAGCGCGATCCCACCAAGGCCATCCCGCCTCTGGCCGGCGCCCTGGTGAAAAACGAGCAGGATGTGCAGCTGCTGGAGCGCCTGGCCTTCATGAGCCGCCGCGCTAGCCGCTGACAAACCTCCCCTCTCCCGCTTGCGGGAGAGGGGCCGGGGGTGAGGGTAATCCCGCCCACTTAGGAGACCAGCCATGCACCACGGCAGTTGCCTGTGCGGTGCGGTGAAGTACGAGATCGACGCGCCCATCAACTCCGCCACCCATTGCCATTGCAGCCAGTGCCGCAAGGGCCACGGGGCGGCGTTCGGCACCTATGGCAACGTGCGCTGGAGCGCCTTCCGCCTGGTGCAGGGTGAGGACGCGTTGGCCCGGTTCCACTCCTCCCCCGGCGTGACCCGGACCTTCTGCCGGCAGTGCGGTTCCACCTTGCAGT
This sequence comes from Pseudomonas sp. BN411, assembly GCF_029871235.1. Taxonomy (GTDB): domain Bacteria; phylum Pseudomonadota; class Gammaproteobacteria; order Pseudomonadales; family Pseudomonadaceae; genus Metapseudomonas. Next base: position 92,483 of record NZ_SSOM01000069.1, on the reverse strand, counting down.
GGTACAGCGAAAACGCCCATCCCGACTGGGTTTCGGTCGCCCTGGGCACGCTGGACTCACCGCTGGGCCCGATCCCGCAGAAGCACATCTACCCGGAATCCAAGGCCGACTGGTACGCCATCGCCGACGGCCTGCCCCAGGAGCCCCGCTCCTGAGAACCAACAGATAGATGAGGGTGCAGCCATGCTGCTCAACCTGTTCAACGAAATGCGCGCAGCCAAGGTGCCGGTGTCGGTACGCGAGCTGCTGGACCTGATCAACGCGTTGAAGCACAACGTGGTGTTCGCCGACATGGACGAGTTCTACTTCCTCGCCCGCACGGTGCTGGTCAAGGACGAGCGCCATTTCGACAAGTTCGACCGCGCCTTCTCCGCCTACTTCAAGGGCCTGGAGAAGCTCGACGACTACCTCCAGGCGCTGATTCCCGAGGAATGGCTGCGCAAGGAGTTCGAACGCATGCTCACCGACGAGGAGCGTGCGCAGATCCAGTCCCTCGGCGGCCTGGACAAGCTGATAGAGGAGTTCAAGAAGCGCCTCGAAGAGCAGAAGGAACGCCACGCCGGCGGCAACAAGTGGATCGGCACCGGCGGCACCAGCCCCTTCGGCTCCGGCGGCTTCAACCCCGAAGGCATCCGCGTGGGCGATGCCGGCAAGCGTCAGGGCCGGGCCGTGAAGGTCTGGGACCAGCGTGAGTACAAGAACCTCGACGATCAGGTGGAACTGGGGACCCGCAACATCAAGGTCGCCCTGCGTCGCCTGCGCAAGTTCGCCCGCGAGGGTGCTGCGGAAGAGCTGGACCTGGACGGCACCATCGACCACACCGCCCGCGACGCCGGCCTGCTCAACATCCAGATGCGCCCGGAACGCCGCAACACCGTGAAGCTGCTCCTGCTGCTGGATATCGGCGGCTCCATGGACGCCCACGTGAAGGTCTGCGAAGAGCTCTTCTCGGCGTGCAAGACCGAGTTCAAGCACCTGGAGTACTTCTACTTCCACAACTTCGTCTATGAGTCCGTGTGGAAGAACAACCTGCGCCGCACCTCCGAGCGCACCTCCACCCTCGACCTGCTGCACAAGTACGGCCCGGACTACAAAGTGGTCTTCGTCGGCGACGCCGCCATGGCGCCCTACGAGATCACCCAGGCCGGCGGCAGCGTCGAACACTGGAACGAAGAGCCGGGCTACGTCTGGATGAAGCGCTTCATGGAGAAGTACAAGAAACTCATCTGGATCAACCCCTACCCCAAGGACACCTGGAACTACACCGCCTCCACCAACATCGTCCGCGAGCTGATCAACGAGCAGATGTTCCCGCTGACTCTGCAGGGATTGGAGGATGGAATGAAGTTTCTGTCGAAATGAGAACGGGCCCTGCGGGGCCCGTTCTGCTTTGTTGCCAAAGCCGCTAGGCTTGGCGCTTATTTCCTGGAAACGAGCCGATCATGCAAGACATCTCCCTGCAGGACATCGCCGCGCCAGACGGCGTCTGCTACGGCTGTGGCGGCCGCAACCATCACGGCCTGCAAATCAAGAGCCGCTGGCACGAGGACGGCGTACACGTCGTGGCCGAACACGTGCCGGATGCCAAGTACTGCGGCTGGCCGGACCTGGTGTATGGCGGGCTGATCGCCATGCTGGTGGACTGCCACTCCAACTGGACCGCCATGGCCTACCACTACCGTGACGAGGGCCGCGAACCCGGCAGCCTGCCACGCATCGAGTGCGTCACCGGCAATCTCGGCATCAAGTTCATCAAGCCGACGCCCATGGGCGTGCCGCTGCTGCTGCGTGCCCGGCTTGAGGGTGAAGCGGGCCGCAAGACCCGGGTGATCTGCGAGGTCTATGCGGGAGAGCTGCTGACCGCCGTTGGCGATTCCGTCTTCGTCCGGGTAGACACCGGGCAGTTGGCCGCGGCGGCTCACGGCCGCGAGTCCTGAGTGCGGCAGGAACCCGACCAACCTCCAGCGAGATGCCGCGCTTGCAATCGAGCCCCTCACGGATGAGAAACCTGCCATGTATATCGGAAAGCTCGCCAAGTTGACCGGCTGCACACCCAAGGCGATCCGCCTGTACGAGGAACTGGGGCTGTTTGAGGCGCCGCCACGCCAGGGCCGCTATCGCGTCTATACGCCGCATCATGTGGATATAGTGCGGCTGATTCGGGTAGCCCAATCGGCAGGCTTCAAGCTGGCAGAAATGGGCGAACTACTTGCGGAGAAACAGCGTCAACGGCGCTTCCCACTGGAGTTGGCGAGCGCGGGTATCGAGCTGAAGCGCCTGCAAGTACAGGCGCAGATCGCAGAACTGCACGCCCTTGACGCTCGCCTGGTGGAGCTCAAGCAGGAAGTCTCCCGGCTGTTCTCCGAGCAGCCGCAGCAACAGTGCCGCAGTTAGCTCGGGCGCTCCCGCAGGAAGTCGAAGGCCTCGCGCAACGCCTGGGCGGGCGGTCGCGGCCGATAACCCAGTTCGGCCCGTGCCTTGGCGATGTTGTACTCCTGACGTACCCCATGAAACAGCCGCACCTGGCTGACCAGTAGTCTGGCCGGGCGGCCGGTCAACTGCGCCCAGCGTTCCTGCAACCAGGCCAGGGACAACAGAAGCCAGCGCGGCGCGGGCGGCGGAAGGCGATGGCCCGGGCTCATCGCGTTGGCGGCCTCGACCAGTGCCTGCAGCGGAGACGAATGTTCGTTGGCGAGGATATATCGCTCACCTGCACGCCCTCGTTCGGCGGCCTGAATCAACCCTTCGGCCACGTCGCGCACGTCGACAAAGTTGAAGTGGAAGCCAGGATCGAGCGGTACTTGTCGATCCGCCACTGCCTCAAGAAAATTCATCGTATCGGTCAGCCGTTGTGCATTCGGACCAACCATGGCCGACGGCAGCACTACCACCAGATCGAGCCCCAGGCGCCGCGCAACCTCCCAGGCCAATTGCTCGGCGAGTATCTTGGAGCGGTAGTAGGCATTGTCCGGCTCATCGTTCCAGTGCTCCTCGCTCAGTGGCTGACCGTTGTGCCCTACTGCGGCGACCGAACTGACATAGACCACTCGCTTCACACCCGCCTCGGCGGCTGCCTCCAGGACATTCCGGGTGCCTTCGACGTTGGGCACCACGATTTCCGCCTGCGGATCGCGCGCCCAATGGCGGAACACCGCGGCGACCTGATACAGCACCTCCACCCCGTGCAACGCTTGCAGAAGCGCCTGTTTATCCTGCAACTCGGTATACACCAGCTCGCAATCGAGCCCGGCAAAGGCCGAGCGGTCGCTCAGATCGCGTACCCCCGCCCGCACCCTTTCCCCACGCGCTACCAGCGTGCGCACGAGTGTATTGCCGAGATGGCCATTGGCCCCTGTGACCAGACACAACCCATTCATCTGAAGCGCTCCCTGCATAAAAGGTAGCGTCAGCCTAGGGTCTGCCCCTAGGGACAGAGTCAAGTGCCTGGTTGCGCACTGTGAAACATTTCGGTTCGACGAGCCACGCCCAATCGTAGAATCCATTCCCCGTGAGCCGCATGACCACGGCCGTCCAGGGAAAGGTGACTTTGGTTGGCCTGCTCTACGGGTCAGGTCCGGCCCTGCGTGACGATCTCGCCACGGCGCCAGAGGATCCACTCGCCCGGCTGGTAGATGTTCCAGGTTTCGTTGTCGGTCAGAGGCTCGGTGGCGATCACCGTGACCACATCGTTGGGCGTGGTTTCGGCCTGGAAGTCCACGGTGAGGTCGGCGTCCTTCAGGCGTGCGGGGCCGAACGGCGCGCGACGGGTAATGTGGGCGAGCTTGGTGGAGCAGAAGCTGAACAGCCAGTCGCCGTCGCTCAGCAGGCAGTTGAACACCCCCTTCTGGCGGAACTCGAAGCAGGCCTGGATCAGCACCGGCAGGAGGATTTCCGCCATCACCGGTTCAGGGAAGGCACCGCGCACCCGATTCAGCAGGTCGCAAAAGGCGGCTTCGCTGTCGGTGTCGCCTACGGGGCTGTAGAAGCCTTTCGGCGGCTCGAAACCGGCCAGTTGACCGTTGTGCGCGAAGCACCAGTTGCGGCCCCAGAGTTCGCGCACGAAGGGATGGGTGTTGGACAGGCAGACCTTGCCGACGTTGGCCTGGCGGATATGCCCGATCACCGTCTCGCTCTTGATCGGATAGCGCTGCACCAGGCGCGCCACTTCGGATTCGACGCTGGCCGACGGGTCCTGGAACAGACGCAGGCCGCGCCCTTCATAGAAGCCGATACCCCAGCCATCGCGGTGCGGACCGGTGCCGCCGCCGCGCTGCATCAGGCCGGTGAAGCTGAAAACGATATCGGTGGGGACGTTGGCGCTCATGCCAAGCAATTCGCACATGGTTCAGAATTCCAGCTTCAGGGCGTTTTTCAATTGTTCGGCTTCGCGTACCAGTCGCGCCTGCACAGCAGAGCGGCCAAGGGGCAGGAAGCGGGTCAGGGCTCGCCAGAGCAGGCCGGCAAGGTCGCCACGGCGACGGGGTATCAGGTGCAGATGCAGGTGCGGCACGTGCTGGTTGGAGGCCGGGCCGTCGTTGACCAGCAGGTTGATGCCCTCGCGTCCGTAGCCGGCCCAGCGCAGGGCCTGGCTCAAGCGCGCAGTCAGCGCGAGCAGGCGGTCGCGGGCGTCGGCGGAGAGATCAGTGAGCAAGGGAGCGTGTTCGCGGCTGACGACCAGCACATGAGCCGGCCGTAGCGGGTAGATGTCCAGCAGCACCAGGAAATGCTCGTCTTCATGCAGCAGATGGGCCGGCAGCCTGCCAGCGGCGATGGCACAGAACACACAGTCCATGGGCGCTCCTTCACGGGAATGGCTCATGCTGAACGTGTCGTGCCCAGGCTGCAAGGCCCCGGCGTTACAGGCGAGGTTCGATTCGCAGGCGGCGGTCGCCGTTCTGATCAAGGCGGGTATCGGCTTCGGGCCGGCCGTCGCGCATGACTTCACGCAGGGTCGGCTCTTCATCGGCCTGTTGTGCGGCCTCGCGCTCGGCGCGGCGTGCCTTGAGCTTGTTCTCGATGGGCCAGCGAATAGCGGCGAACACCAGGTACAGGGTCAGGGCGATGATGCTGTACATGGTCAGGTCCAGCGCCGCCTTCCAGGCGTTGTTGCCGACCTTGAACACGACGTCCAGGGCGGTGATGGCCACGGCCGGGGCGAACTGGTCCTTGGCCGGGTCGACGATGGTCGGGGTCAGCAACAGGACCGCTACCAGCAACCGCAGGGGCTCACGCAGCCAGCGCCACATCCAGCCGGTCATGCGGAACCACACCAACAGGCAGCCAAGCGCAGCCACTCCGTAGGCGGACCAGGCGAGCAGGTAGTCGTGTTCAGTCATTGGCGTCCGTGGCAAGGCTGGCAAAAGGGCGCTTATGATAAACGCTTTTCGCGGTTCCGGCGCTCCTGCCGTCGCCGCCCGGCCTGCCTTCGAGAATGCCCATGTCCCAAGTCCCCATCGCCCGCATCGAACCCGGTGACGACCCCTACCGCTGGCTGGAAGAGCGCGACGCTCCCGAGGTACTCGCCCACCTCGAAGCGGAGAACGCCTGGCTGGAAACCGAACTGGCCGACCAGAAGGAGCTCCGCGAGACGCTGTTCCAGGAGATCAAGGGCCGCATCCGCGAGACCGACCTGTCCCTGCCGGTGCCCTGGGGCCCCTGGCTCTACTACCAGCGCACCACCACCGGCGACGAGTACGGGCGCCATTACCGCTGCCCGCGTCCGGCGGACGGTTCCCTGACCCCGGACACGGCGGCCGAGGAGCTGCTGCTGGACCCGAACGAGCTGGCGGCCGGCGGCTTCCTCTCCATCGGCGCCTTCAGCGTCAGCCCCGACCACGCGCGCCTGGCCTACAGCCTGGACACCAGCGGCGACGAGATCTACCAGCTGTTCGTCAAGGAACTGGCCAGCGGTGAGGTGACCGCCCTGCCTTTCGAGCAGTGCGACGGCAGCATGACCTGGGCCAATGACAGCGCCACCCTGTTCTTCGGCGAACTGGACGACACCCACCGCCCGCACCGCCTGCACCGCCATCGCCTGGGCGAAGCCGGCGCCATCCAGGTGTTCGAGGAAGGCGACGGCCGCTTCTTCCTCCACTGCTATCGCGCCAGTTCCGAGCGCCAACTGATCCTGCTGCTGAACAGCAAGACCACCAGCGAAACCTGGGTGCTGGATGCCGAGACGCCTGAAGGCAGCTGGACCTGCCTGGCACCGCGCGAGGAAAACCACGAGTACTACGCCGACCACGGCAGGCTGAACGGGCAATGGGCCTGGCTGCTGCGCAGCAACCAGACCGGCATCAACTTCGCCCTCTACCACGCCACCGAGAGAGAACCCACCCGCGCGCACTGGCAGGAACTGATCGCCCACGACGAGGCCCGCATGCTGGAGGGCATCAGCCTGAACGCCGGCGGTTTCGTCCTCAGCCTGCGCGAAGGCGGCCTGCCCATCGTCCAGGTGCACCCGGAAGGCGCCGCGCCCTACCCGCTGCAACTGCCGGACGCTGCCTACAGCCTTTACGTGCAGGACAACCTGGAGTTCGACAGCCCGTTCGTTCGCCTGCGCTACGAAGCCCTGAATCGCCCGGCCCAGGTTCGCCAGCTGGAACTGGCCAGCGGCGAGCAGAAAGTGCTGAAAGAAACCCCGGTGGAAGGCCCGTTTGATGCCGATGCCTATGTCAGCCAGCGTCTCTGGGCGACGGCGGCGGACGGCACGCGCGTTCCCATCAGCCTGGTGGCCCGCCGCGAAGCCCTGGGCAAGCCCGCCCCGCTCTACCTCTATGGCTACGGCGCCTACGGCGAGAGCCTCGACCCCTGGTTCTCCCATGCGCGACTGAGCCTGCTGGATCGCGGCTTCGTCTTCGCCATCGCCCATGTGCGCGGCGGCGGTGAGCTGGGCGAAGCCTGGTACCGCGCTGGCAAGCTGGAGCACAAGGCCAACACCTTCGGCGACTTCATCGCCTGCGCCGAACACCTGATCGCCGAGGGCTACACCAGCCGGGCGCAGTTGGCCGTCAGCGGTGGCAGCGCCGGTGGCCTGCTGATCGGGGCGGTGCTCAACCTGCGCCCCGAACTCTTCGCCGCGGCCATCGCCGAAGTACCGTTCGTGGATGTGCTGAACACCATGCAGAACCCCGACCTGCCGCTGACTGTGACCGAGTACGACGAATGGGGCGACCCGAACGACCCCGAGGTATTCGAGCGGATCAAGGGTTATGCGCCCTACGAAAACGTCCGCGCCCAGGCCTATCCGGCGATGCTCGTGGTGGCCGGCTACAACGACAGCCGTGTGCAGTACTGGGAAGCGGCCAAGTGGGTGGCCCGCCTGCGCGCAACGCGCACCGACAGCAACCCGCTGCTGCTCAAGACCGACCTCGGCGCCGGCCACGGCGGCATGAGCGGCCGCTACCAGGCGCTGCGCGACGTGGCGCTGGAATACGCCTTCCTGCTCAAGGTGCTGGGCCTTTCCGGTAACTGATCAGGGATTGCCGGTGCTGGTCCCAAGCCCCTTGGAGTTGCGCTCCAGTTGCTGCTCCAGCACCGGAATGGGCTGGTCGCGCTGCTCCAGGGACTCGCGCAGGCGCTGTTCCTGGTCTGGACGCTTCATCAATTGCGGACTTCCGCTCTGCGGCGACGGGCTGGTGACCGCGCGCGGCACCACTTGCGGGTACGGCTGCGGATTTGCCGTACCGGGTGCTCCTGCCGGCGCCTGCAGCGGCGCCCGCAGCAGAGGGGGATTCTGCGCCAGCGCCCCACCGGCGATCAGGGCCAGCGCCAGGAGAAGAGGAATTCGGGAGCGAGTCATGATGCGGCCTCCTGCTCATCACTGAAACCAGTCTAGTTCCCGCCGGATCGGACGCTTCCCGACGCGACGGGATGCCAGCGATCCGGCGTCCTCGCAACTAGACTTTTCACAGGTTCAGGCACGGGAGCGAAAGATGAGTACGGGACCGTCGGCGACGCCGACCGGCAAGCTGGACAAATTGCTCGCCGACGAACGCAAACGGCGCGAACACAGCTATCGGGAGCAGGCGCTGAAGCTGTTTCCGTGGATCTGCACCCGTTGCGGTCGCGAGTTCAGCGGCAAGCGCCTGTCCGAACTTACCGTGCACCACCGCGATCACAACCATGACAACAATCCGGCCGACGGCTCGAACTGGGAGCTGCTCTGTCTCTACTGTCATGACAACGAGCACTCCCGCTACACCGACCAGCAGTGGCACAGCGAAGAACAACCCGGCGCGCGGCAGGGACCGCGCGCCACCTACAAGGCATTCGCCGCTATCGGCGACCTGTTGAAGCGCGAGGAATAGCCCGCCGGGCCGTTCGAAACCGAGTCTGCAAGGAGATCACGATGAAGATCCTCATGGTACTGACCTCCCATGATCAGCTGGGCAACACCGGCAAGAAGACCGGTTTCTGGCTGGAGGAGTTCGCCGCCCCCTACTTCGCGTTCCGCGATGCCGGCGCCGAGGTGGTGCTGGCTTCCCCCAAGGGCGGCCACCCACCGCTGGACCCGAAGAGCGACGACCCGGAGGCGCAGACCGAAGCGACCCACCGCTTTCGCGACGATGACGAAGCCCGTCGGGCGCTCGCCAACACCCATATGCTGGCCGGCCTGCAGCCTGGCGACTACGACGCCCTCTTCTACCCCGGCGGCCACGGCCCGATGTGGGACCTGGTGGACGACCTGCATTCCATCGTGATGGTCGAAGCCTTCTACGCTGCCGGCAAACCCGTCGGCGCCGTTTGCCACGCGCCGGCGGTACTGCTCAACGCCAAGGCGCCGGACGGCGCGCCGCTGGTGCAGGGCAACGCGGTGACCGGCTTCTCCAACTCCGAGGAAACCGCCGTCGGCCTGGCCGACGTGGTGCCCTTCCTGCTGGAGGACGAATTGAAGGAAAAGGGCGGCCACTTCTCCAAGGTGGCGGACTGGCAGCCCCATGTGGTTGCCGACGGCAACCTGATCACCGGGCAGAACCCGGCGTCGTCCGAGCCCACGGCGGCGGCCATGCTGGAGCTGCTGAGCGGACGAAGGGGGGAGATGTAACCCGATTGGCGACGGACCAATGCGTGTAGGGGCGAATTCATTCGCCAGGGGTTTCGCAGCAGCCCCTTCCAACGCAGGCCTTCCAGACTTTCGCGCCAGCCCGCCCCCCTCACCCCCGGCCCCTCTCCCGCAGGCGGGCGAGGGGTGACTCGCGTCGGCGCGGCTAAAACAATCCTGAAGCCCATACACCGCCTGAAACTGAGCGAAATAGGTGGGGCGGGGACTCCGCCCCTTCAGGAGGCCGAGCGAAATCGTTGCAGAGGGGGACGAGCGGCATGGATGCCGCGAGAGGCGTGTGGGGCCATGGATGGCCCCTCTCGCCGTGCCCCCGGCGCAACGATGAAGGGAGGGAACCCCGGCGAAGCCGGGGCCGAATGCAGGGGCAAGCGTTTTGGTTCCTTTTTGTGGGCGGCATTCCGACGTTTGAAAAAGGGACTCGCCTGGGAAGGCGAAACCAGATACATCCGCAGAACTCGGTAAGCAGCCGGGACTAGGACGTTCCAGCAATGCTTAACGCAACAGCTTGGTATCCAGCACGTCCGACGCGCCGCCCATGATGTTCTCGGTGATTTCGATGAAGTCCTTGGTGCTGGCCTTGTCCAGGCGCATCAGGCCGCGGGCGACGTCGTCCATGGAGTGCTTGCCGTCGGTGCGCAGGCGGATTTCCTTGTCCAGGTCCTGCAGCAGCAGTACGGCACGGGCGGTGATGGCGCCGCTGGCATGTTCGCCGCGCAGGCTATCCACCTTCTTGCTCCACTGGCGCAGCTGCCCGCGGATCGCCTCGTAGCGGTCGTCGCCCAGGCCACCTGAGCGGCGCAGCAGTTCGATGGCGTAGTACTCGGCCACCCCTTCGCTGATCCAGTCACTGCGGTCGGTATCGCTGATCCGGCTGAGCACGTGCACCAGCTCATGCACCAGGGAGCTGGTGCCGTTCTCGCTCACCATCGGGCGCCCCGAGTGCATGAAGAACGAGTTGGGTGCCGACAGGCCGCCGCGCCACATGGGGTCGTTGGCGCCGACGATCAGCAGCTTGCCCGGCTCGCGGGGGAAGACTTCCTGGGCATGGGGCCAGACGAAGGTGAGCATGGTCAGGATGTCCATGCGCCGCATGCCTTCGCCCACCGGGGCGCTGACGGTGACGTCGGTCGTACCCAGGGTGACCCGGCGGCTGCCCAGCTTGCCGGCGAGGATCCAGCCGGTGGGGCGATCGAGCATGCGCTCGGGATTGTCGATGCGGAAACGGTTTTTGCCGATGCGCGGCCAACCGGTTTCCACCGACTGCCAGCCGCTGGGCAGTTCGAACTGCAGGCGCGCCACCAGGTCGACGCCTTCCACCATGTCCAGGCGTGCCGCCGGCACCAGGTCGTCACCACGCAGCAATGCCCAGTCCGGGGTCATGCGGGCGTCGAAGCGGCCGTCGCCACGGGGATGGCTGATGCGCACCTTGTAACTGAGGCTGGCCTTGCCCTTGCCGGGCACCCAGGTGCCGTGGCCCGGGTCTTCCTGGTTCCAGGTGCCGCTGGCCTTGAAGTCGCTGTAGTAGCCCTTGTCGCCCAGGTCGAAGCGCAGGCTGCGCACGCCGTCACCCTTCTCCAGCACCACATTGACTTCCGCCTGGTCGCTCTCGGGCAGAAAGCGCACCTGATAGTCGAGATCGACCTTCTTCGCCGCCCACAAGGGGGCGCTCAGGGTGAGCAGGACGGTGGACAGCACGAGCTGGGAACGGGCGGACATCGAGAATGGCTTCCTTGGTGGGTGTGACGATCAGTCCCTGAGACTCGAAAGGTGGCGATTTGATCCGTTACCACCCCTGCAGCACGTTGAAAACGTGAGCGACGCGCCAGCTTGCAACTGCCTGCTAGCCAGCGCGGAAAATCAGATAGTCCTCCCAATCATCCTCGGAGACGCTGTTCTCGCTGAGCATGCGACCGGATTGGGAGATACCCGTCTTGTGCACCGCTTCGGGGTCATTGCAGACCAGGTGGTGCCAGGGCGGCAGGTCCTTGCCCTCAGCCACCAGGCGATAACCGCAGGTGGGCGGCAGCCATTGGAACTCGTCGGCCTGGGCCGGGGTGAGCTGGATGCAGTCGGCGACGAACTTGCGGCGATTGGCGTAATCGGTGCAGCGGCAGGTCTTCAGGTCCAGCAGCTTGCAGGCGATACGCGTGTAATAGACGCTGCCGTCGTCCTCGTCTTCGAGCTTCTGCAGGCAGCACAGGCCGCAGCCGTCGCAGAGGGATTCCCACTCTTCCTGATCGAGCTGTGCGAGGGTCTTGCGCTTCCAGAAAGGTTCGACTTTGGCGGCCATGGCGTGCGGGGGGTTGGTTCGGGGGGCGCGTAGTCTAGTCGGGTACAGGGTATCGGCCAAGCATAGCTGACCGTCGGTTACAGCGCGGCGAACTCAGTAGCCGCGCTCGAAATTGACCTGCCCGCGCAACGGTTCGCCCGCCTGGTAGTGGTTGAGGTTGTCGACGAACAGCCGGGCCATGGCGCTGGGCAGCGTGGGTGCCGAGCTGTGGCCGGTGACCAGCAGGTTGGGCGCGTTCCAGAACGGGTGCCAGGCGGGCAACGGCTCTTCGCGACAGACGTCGATCACCGCCGCCGCCAGCTGGCCGGCCTGCAGTGCCGCCACCAGGTCGTGCTCCACCACCGCCACGCCGCGTCCGGCATTGATGAACAGGGCGGTCGGGCGCATGCAGGCGAAAGTCGCCGCGTGGTAGATGTCGCGGGTGGTCGGGGTATCCGGCAGCAGGTTCACCACGCAATCGGCCCAGGCCACCTGATCGGTCAGCGCCTCCATGCCGAAGACCCGCTCGAAAGGTTCCAGCGGGCGCGGCTCGCGGGCAATGCCGTGGAGCTCCACGCCGAAGGGTTCGAGGAAGCCGGCCACACTCTGGCCGATATCGCCGCTGCCGACGATCAGCACGCGCTTGCCTTCGAGGCTGCGCGGCAGGCGGTTGTCCCAGCGTTTCTCGGCCTGGGCGGCGGCCCGCGAGAACAGCTGCCGCTGATGGGCCAGCAGGTAGGTGAGGACGTACTCGGCCATCACCTGGCCGAAGATGCCCACGGCGCGGGTCAACCGGTAGTCCTGGGGCAGGTCGGCGGCCAGCAGCGGGGTGATGCCGGCCCAGGTCGACTGCATCCACTCCGGCTTGCAGCCCCTGCGCAGCAACTCCGCCATCAGGTCGGGCTCGCCCAGCCACACCGGGCATTCCCGCGCGGCCTCCGCCAGGCGCTCTACATCGCTGCCGCCATGGAACTGCAGGCCAGTCTGGGTGCGCAGCAGGTCGGCGTAGAGGGCGAACTCTTCTTCGGCGATGAGGATTTTCATCAGATGGGGTCGTTCATCCGCAGCAATTCTTCCGGCAGGTGCTCGATGTACTCGTCCTGGGCCGGCGGCATCTGCAGGTGATAGCCCTGCTTCTCGATGTTCTCCAGCACCTTGTTGATGTCCTCGCGGGCCAGCTGGCGCTCGGGCGTCAGCACCAGGTCAAAGGTGTGCTGCGGGGCGCCGAAGGCGGCGATCAGGGCTTCGGGCACACGGCTCAGGGCTTCGCGCTTGTCGACGTAGAGGTACATCTCGTTCTTGCGCGGGCTTTTGTAGATGGAGCAGATACGTTTCATGGTCGGGCTCGTGGGGCGAGCCGTGCCGGACGGCACGGCGGATTGGTTCATTGGCCGGCCGTGGCCAGGGTGTCCAGCAGGGCCTGGCCCATCAGCTCGCGGCGCCAGCCACGCAGGCCGTCGGGCAGGCTGTAGGGGCCATCGGGGAAACCGCTCTTGAGCAGGGCTTCCAGGTGCTTCTTGCGCAGCATCAGTTCCGGCGCCATTCCGAGGCGTTCGGCTTCGGAATGGCCGACGGCACGCAGCTTCTTCAGCAATGGCGAGGCATCCGGCGGCAGCGGCTCGGGCAGTGCTTCTGGCCATTGATCGGGCGGAGTCTCGGCGGCCTCGCGGATCAATTTAAGCAGGGTATTGCCGTCCTGACGCACGGTGCGCGGGTGCATGTCCTCGATTCGCGCCAGGGACACCAGGTTGTCCGGCTGGAAGCGCGCCAGTGGCCAAAGGCTGTGCTCACGCAGGATGCGGTTGCGCGGCTGGTCGCGCAGGCGCGCTTCAATCTCGCGCCAGGCGCACAGCTCGCGCAGCACGGCGAGCTGGGCACGAGAAAGCTTCCAGGCCAGCTTGGCTTCGCGGTAAAGCTCTTCGGGAAGGACTTCGCGGCGCAGGTTGGCCACCAGTTCGGCGCCATCTTCCAGCACCCAGGCGCGCTTGGGCTCGGTCAGGCGCGGTTCCAGGGCGGCGTAGAGCTCGGCCAGGTGCTGCGCGTCTTCGGCGGCATAGCGCACTTGCATCTCGGTGAGCGGGCGCTGCAGCCAGTCGGAACGGGTTTCGTCCTTGGGCAGGTCGATGCCGAGGACCGCCTGCACCAGACGCGAATAGCCCATGGAGTAGCCGATGCCGAGGTAACCGGCGGCCAACTGGGTGTCCAGCAGCGGCTGCGGCAGGGAACCGGTCAGGCGCAGGAAGACCTCCAGGTCCTCGCTGCAGGCGTGCAGCACCTTGAGTACAGCCCGGTCTTCCAGCAGTTCGGCGAAGGGGGACCAGTCGCGAATCAGCAGCGGGTCGATGAGGAAGGCGTGTTCACCGTCGCCGACCTGCACCAGGCCGGCCTTGGGGTAGAAGGTGTCGACCCGCATGAACTCGGTGTCCAGGGCCACGAAGGGCAGGCGCCGCCACACGGCGCAGTGTTCGGCCAGCGCAGCGTCGTCGCGGATCCAGATAATGTCGATGGCCACAGGGCTCTCCTTGAATCAGTGGCGCGCAGTATATATCGCGCCGGGTCATCGCTTCGCGCCTTGCATCACTCCCGCCCCGCCGCTGCCGGTCCGCAGGGGGCGGGCGAGCGCCAAGGTTTTGTACATAACCTAGGCCAGTTCCGTGCGCAGCCGCTGCAACAGGGCTTCGGAACTGGGTTGCATGGGCTGGCGCAACTCGTCGCGGATCAGCCCCTGCATCGCCAGCAGGCTTTTCACCGGGGCCGGATTGGGTTCGGCGAAGGCCAAGCGAATCAGAGGCTGTATTTTCTGGAAGATCGCACGCGCGGCCTCAAGTTCACCTTTGCCGATGCATTCGGCCATTTTCACGAACTGGCGCGGGTGGATATGCGCCGACGCCGCGATCGCGCCACGACCGCCCATGCACAGGGTGGTGAAGATCTGCCCGTCTTCGCCGGTCAGCACATCCAGCTCGCCGTCGGCGATCAGCGCCAGGGTGGTTTCCGGGTTGCCGCCGCAGTCCTTGATGGCCACGATCCGGGGGTGGCGGGCGAGCTGGCGCAGGGTGGCCAGTTCCAGGCGTACGCCGGTGCGGTAGGGGATGTCATACAGGATCACCGGCACGCTGGAGGCATCGGCGATGGCGCCGAACCAGGCCAGCAGGCCTTCCTGTGACGGGCGGATGTAGTAAGGCGCCGGCACCAGCACGCCGGCGATGGGACGACGCTGCACCTCGCGCTGGAAAGCCAGCAGCTCGGCCAGGTTGTTACCCGCCAGCCCCATCACCAGGCGGTCGCCGGGCACCTCTTCCAGCAGCGCGTCCAGCACCGCCAGTTGCTCGTCCTTCGACAGCGCCGCTGCTTCTCCCGTGGTGCCGCAGGCCACCAGTCCGGCAACGCCTTCATCCAGCAGGTGCCGGGCCAGGCGGCGCAGGGCGGGGAAGTCGATGGCGCCATCGTTGAAGGGGGTCACCAGGGCAACCCAGATTCCAGAAAACACAGGCATTGCAGATCTCCTTTGGCTGACCGTCAGAGTCACCGTCGGAGGGATGCAGGGAGGAGATTCGAAGGGGGGAAGACCCGGTTCACGCCTACTGTCCTGTCAGCCCATCTGACGGGACAGCGCGCCCCGGTCAAATGAGCGACTGTTTCTTGGATTTCTTGCCCGCGGTAACGCCATAGGCCGACGCCTGGGCCGGGAGGGCCAGGGCAGATACGGCGGAGTGGGCGATTGCGGACATTGAAAAGCTCGGTTGGATCAAGCGAGGCACCGATACTGCTCAGTCCGCCCCTGCACTGTCAACCGCGGTCTGTCTGATGGCGCAACATTCAGCCCTGGCGCCGGCCTCGGGCGGCTGCTAAAAAGCCCGCGCAGAACAATAGGCCCCGGCCATCACCCCACCTCAACGGATACAAGAAGATGAAGAAGCTGCTGGGCGTGCTCGCCCTGCTGATCGCCGCCGTGGCGGTCTACCTCGCCGTCACGCCCTCCCCCATCGACCCGCTGGCCTGGGACGCACCCAAGGCACCGACCATGACCGGCGTACTGGAGCCCAACGACACCCTGATGAAGGCCGAGCTGGTTGCCCAGGGCCAGGTACACGGACCGGAAGACACCGCTGTCGACGGCCAGGGCCGCCTCTACGCTGGCCTGCACGACGGTCGAATCGTGCGCATCAGCGAGAAGGGCGAGGTGGAAACCTTCGTCGAAACGGGCGGCCGCCCGCTGGGCATGGACTTCGATGCCGCCGGCAACCTGATCGTCGGCGACGCCTACAAGGGCCTGCTGCGCATCGACCCGCAAGGCAAGATCACCGTTCTGGCCACCGAGGCCGACGGCGTGCCCTTCCGCTTTACCGACGACCTGGACATCGCCCAGGACGGCCGCATCTATTTCACCGACGCGTCCAGCAGGTTCCAGCAGCCGGATTACCTCCTCGACCTGCTGGAGGCCCGCCCCCATGGCCGCCTGATGCGTTTCGACCCGGTGACCGGCAAGACCGAGGTGCTGCTCAAGGACCTCTACTTCGCCAATGGCGTGGCCCTGTCGGCCAACGAGGACTTCGTGCTGGTCAACGAGACCTACCGCTACCGCATCACCCGCTACTGGCTGAGCGGCGAAAAGGCCGGCACCCACGACGTCTTCATCGACAACCTGCCGGGCCTGCCGGACAACCTCCAGGGCGACCACCAGGGCAACTTCTGGGTCGCCCTGCCCACCCCGCGCAAGGCCGACGCCGATTTCCTCCACACCCAGCCCTGGCTGAAGGCGCAGATCGCCAAGCTGCCGCGCATGTTCTGGCCCAAGCCGGTGCCCTACGGCCTGGTGCTGCAACTGAACGAGAAAGGCGAGATCGTCCACAGCCTGCACGACACCAGCGGCACCCACCTGCGCATGGTCACGTCGGCCAAGCCGGTGGGGGACTACCTGTACCTGGGTAGTCTGGACAATGACCGGATCGGCAAGTTGAAGATTCGCTGAGGCACGGAAGGCTCTCTCACGGGGACATCGAACATGTAGGAGCGAGCTTGCTCGCGAACGGGCGAGCTCAAGAGCTTCGCGAGCAAGCTCGCTCCTACATTGCCTGCTTACAAGGCTCGCGCTGGCGGCAGGTGGGAAGTCGCCTCTACAGAACTCGTAGTGTCACCAACGTCCTGCCCCAGAAGCCCCTGCATCCGCCCTCGGGTATCCGCCATCAGCTCGCCGAGCCGCGTCGCGTCGTACCGGCTGGCGTCGATGGGTTCGCCCACATGCACTTCCACCTTCTGCCCCAGGTTCAGGCGGAAGGTGCGGGCCGGCAGCACGCGGTGAATGCCACGAATGGATACCGGGATGATCACCGCGTCAGTATCCAGGGCCAGATGGAAGCAGCCCTTCTTGAACTTCAACAGACGGCCATCGTCGGAGCGGGTGCCTTCGGGTGCGGCCCAGAGGACGATGCCGCTCTCCATCATGCGCCGCGCGGTTTCCAGATCCGCCAGGGCCTGGCGGCGGTTGTGCCGGTCGATGGAGGGGAACTCGGCAGCACGCATGGCCGGGCCGAGGAAGGGGATGCGGAACAGCTCCTTCTTCGCCAGCATGCGGATCGACCCAGGCAGGGCAACGAAGCTGGCCGGAATGTCGTAGTGGCTGGAATGGCTGCAGAGGATCAGGTAGCGGCGGCCATCGTTGAAGTCGGGAATCGCACCGTGCACCGACAGGTCCATGCGTACCAGGCGCAGCAGCAGGCGCGACATGGCACGCGTATAGCGGTCCACGCAGGCGCGGTCGAGGCGCTTCATTGGCGCACGTACCAGAACCTTGCAGCAGTAGTAGAGGACCACCGACAAGGTCCCCAGGATCACGCCCAGGCGGCGGATCAGCGAGGCACGTTCACTCAGTATTTGCAGGCTTGGCATCGGGCTCTCCCATCTTCTCCCGGCGCGACTTCATGCACGGGTGACCTTATGATGCCGATTGTCATTGTTTCGACACACTTGGCCCGCCAGCCTCCTGACCAAACGCACCCGCCACGGACCCAGCCCATGGACAAGAAAGACCTGCAGATCATCTCCCTCCTGCAGCAGGACGCCTCCATTTCCCTTGCAGAGCTGGCCGAAGCGGTGAACCTCTCCCCCACGCCCTGCTGGCGGCGCCTGCAGAAGCTGCGCGAGGACGGCGTGATCACCCGGCAGGTGGCGCTCTGCGATGCCGAGCGTCTCAAGCTCGGGGTCACGGTATTCGTCACCATCCGCACCAGCCGCCACAGCGACGACTGGACCCGGCAGTTCATCGAAGGCACCCGTGACATCCCGGAGATCGTCGAGATCTACCGCATGACCGGCGACGTCGATTACCTGCTGAAGATCGTGGTGCCGGACATCAAGGGCTATGACGCGGTGTACAAGCGACTGATACGGGTGGCCGACCTGTCCGACGTCAGTTCCGGCTTCGCCATGGAAGTGATCAAACACACCACAGCGCTGCCCCTGGACCACCTGACGCAGGCCATCGACTCATGACTTCCCCGTCAGCGCCATCTTTTGAAAAATATTTCTACTTAGAAATAAATCAGTAGAAATTATTTCCACCTCACCGGTATTCCCAGCAAATCAAAGCAAAGAAATTCCCCGCATCCATCGGTAATCTTTTCGCCATCCCGGACGCCTTCCGCTCCAGGCAGGCACTGCTCCATTTCGCTATCCCGATCCAGAGGTACACCCAGGTGGACGAACGCAAGCTGCATCTCGAAACGCTGCTGGCCCATGAAGGCCGTGAACGGGGCCGGGTCGGCGGGACCGTGAACACCCCGGTCTACCGCGCCTCCACCCTGCTCTTCCCCAGCGTGGAAGCCCTGCACGCGCAGAACGGCACCCTCAACACCTACGGCCGCCACGGCAACCCCACGACCCGTTCGCTGGAAACCGCCCTGGCCGAACTGGAAGGCGCCTACGGGGCCATGCTCACCCCTAGCGGCCTGAGCGCCCTGACCACCGCCCTGCTGGCCACCCTCAAGCCCGGTGATCACCTGCTGATGACCGACTCGGTGTACGACCCGACCCGCGCGTTCTGCGACGAAACCCTGAAGCGCTTCGGCATCGAGACCACCTACTACGACCCGCTGATCGGCGGCGGCATCGCCGAGCTGATGCGTCCCAACACCCGTGTGGTGTTCCTCGAATCGCCCGGCTCGCTGACCTTCGAAGTGCAGGACGTGCCCAGCATCGCCGAAGTGGCCCACGCCCACGGTGCGCTGGTGATGATCGACAACACCTGGGGCACGCCGGTGCATTTCGCCTCCTTCAAGCACGGTGTGGATATCTCCATCCATGCCGCCACCAAGTACATCGTCGGCCACTCGGATGTGCTGATGGGCGTGATCATGACCACCGAGGCGCTCTTCCCGCAGGTGCGCGGCTTCTACAAGCAGCTCGGCCTGTCGGTCAGCGCCGACGACGCCTACCTGGCCCTGCGTGGCCTGCGCACCCTCTCGACCCGCCTGGAGCGCCACCAGCGCAACGCGGAGAAAGTGACCCAGTGGCTAGCCGAGCAGCCGGAAGTGGCACGCATCCTCTACCCCGCCTTGCCCGGCGCGCCCGGCCACGAACTGTGGAAGCGCGACTTCACTGGCGCCTGCGGTCTCTTCAGCGTGGAATTCAAGGCGATGCCCGAACAGGCGATGCGCGCCATGCTCGATGGCATGCAACTGTTCGGTATGGGTTACAGCTGGGGCGGTTTTGAGAGCTTGATCCTGCTGACCAATCCCAGCGCCCACCGCAGCGCTACCACCTGGAAGACCGATGGCCCGCTGGTGCGCCTGCACATCGGCCTGGAGCATCCGGATGACCTGATCGCGGACCTCGACGCCGGCTTCCAGCGCCTGCGCGCCGCCTGCCGCTGACCCCACGGGCGGCGCGGCTTCCGCGCCGCCGCCGATAGCGCGCGACAGTCTGTGCGGGCGTCCTTATGATGCTTGCCACAACAATGGTCACGACAAGGACCCCGCCATGTCGCTCGCACAACTCATCAGCCCTGCCCAACTCAGCGCCCGCCAGGAAGAACCGGGCCTGGTCATCCTCGACTGCCGCTTCTCCCTCGACGATCCGGCCTACGGCCAGCGCAGCTATGCCGAGAGCCATATTCCCAAGGCTCGCTTTGCCGATCTGGAGCGCGACCTGTCCGGCCCGGTGACCAAGGGCGTGACCGGCCGCCATCCGCTGCCGGACCCGACAGCGCTGACCGAGAAGCTGCGCAACTGGGGTATTGATGCTGAAAGCACCGTTGTGCTCTACGACGACGGCCCCGGCGCCTTCGCCGCGCGCGCCTGGTGGCTGCTGGCCTGGCTGGGCAAACGCGACGGCGTGTTCCTGCTGGATGGCGGCCTCAAGGCCTGGCGCGACGCGGAGCTCCCGCTGACGGCCGTGACGCCGACAGCGCAACCCGGCGCCTTCTCCGGACAGCCCGATTCCAGCCTGCTGGTCGATGCCGATGCGCTCCAGCAACGTCTGGGCAATGCGAACCTGACCCTGCTGGACGCCCGCGCCCTGCCGCGCTTCAAGGGCGAGGTAGAACCCATCGACCCGGTGGCCGGCCATATCCCCGGCGCCCAGTGCACGGCCTTCACCGACAATCTCGGCAGCGACGGCCGATTCCTTCCGGCCGACGCCCTCAAGCAACGCTTTGCCGCCCTGATCGGCGACCGCCCGCTGGACGAGGTGGTGGCCTACTGCGGTTCGGGCGTCACCGCCTGCCACAACCTCTTCGCCCTGAGCCTGGCCGGCTATCCCCTGGCGCGGCTCTATGCCGGTTCCTGGAGCGAGTGGATCACCAACCCTTCCCGTCCCCTGGCCACGGGCGAATAAGGCAGAAAGCCAGCAGGCATGGGGCTTTGCGGCCCTTGCCTGCTGGCTGTTTTTTAATCACAGCCAGCTATATAGACAATAACCAGAAGCCTGAATCGGTTTAAAAACAGGCCTTTACAGCATAAATTTCCCACTAGACTTCAAATCGAGCGGCTAACCCCGCTCCCGGTGGGGCTCTTTCCTAGAACGACGAGAAGCTGCCAAAACGCCCCAGCCCCGCCGGCACCCTTCGCGAGGGCCAAATGGGAATAGCCGCCTGCGATCTCCGCCAGCACGTGATACGACCGACGTTGCATTACCTGCAGCGCCCCTCCTCCACCGCCGAAACCCTCCTGCTGGGCGCCGCCGCATGCCAATCGGCACTGGGCTCCACCCTGGACTGCGGCAACGGACGCGGCCTCTATGGCATCAGCGACGAGCGCCACCAGCAGCTCTGGGACCATCACCTGGCGCTCGACCCGGACCTCGCCAGCCAGGTCCGCGGGCTGGCCAGCCAACATGCCTTCCTCGCCGCACCGCACCTGGAGCTGACCATCAACCTGCGCTATGCCACCGCCATCGCCTGGATGCTGGTGGAGTCGAGCGTCCTGGTGCTGCCCGCTGCCGACGACCTGATCGGCATGGCCATGATCTGGCGCCAGGTCTTCCATCCCGAAGGCAGCCCGAGAGACTTCATCGACGCCTGGCAACGCCATGTCGGAGGACTCAGCCAGGTCGCCTGATCACTGACCGATCAGTCAGGAACTACCGTGCCAGGCAATTTGCACGATCAGCGGAAATACCGACAATTTCTATATTGTTCGACAATCTTACAAAGAAATTCGCCGAAAACAGCCAAGCTGGAAAGGCCTCCTGAATCCTGTTAGCGTGCCGGCCTTTGCACCACCGCTCAGGAGTTCACCGTGATAAGCAGAGTCTTCAAGACCGCCCTCGCCCTGGCCGTCAGCGCCGCTTCCAGCTACAGCCTGGCCGCTGGCTTTGCCCTCAACGAGCAAAGCGTCAGCGGCATGGGTACCGCCTTCGCCGGCCGTTCGTCCTCCGCCGATGACGCCACCACCGTGTACGGCAACCCCGCCGGCATGGCCCGCATCAAGCGCGAGCAGGTGAGCGTCGGCGCCGCCGCCATCTTCGCCAGGACCGACATCGACGATGCCCGCGGCACCTTCGGCGGCAGCAACGACGGCGACATGGTTCCCACCGTGGGCGTACCGATGGGTTATTACGTCAAGCCGATCGACGACAAATGGTCCTTCGGTCTCGGCATGTACGTGCCCTTCGGCCTGATCACCGACTACGAAACCGGCTTCGCCGGCCGTTATTACGGCGACAAGAGCGAAGTGCGCGTGATCACCCTGCAGCCCACGGTCAGCTACCGCATCAACGACCAGCTGTCGGTCGGCTTCGGCCCCACCATCAACCGTATCGACGGTGAACTGACTTCCGCGGTCCTCAACCCGCTGTCCCCGGGCCGCAACGACGGCAAGGTGAAGGTCAAGGGCGATGACACCGCAGTGGGCTTCAACGCCGGCGTGCTCTTCGAGCTGGACGCACGCACCCGCTTCGGCCTGACCTACCACTCCAAGGTGGATTACAAGCTGAAAGGCGACACCACCGTTTCCGGCAGCGGCCCGGTACTGGGCAGTTCCGCAGGTAAGTACGACGCCTCCCTGGAGCTGGAAACCCCGGAATCGGTCGACTTCTCCGTCACCCACGACCTGAACGACAGCTGGACCCTCTACGCCGGCAGCACCTGGACCCGCTGGAGCCGCCTGGAAGAGATCAAAGTGGAGAACGAAGGCGTTCGCGGCCTGCTGGCCCCGGCCCTCGGCACCATCACCGAAGAACAGGACTGGCGTGACACCTGGTCCTATGCCGTCGGCGCCGCCTACAAGCTGAACCAGCAGTGGGTCCTGCGTGCCGGCCTGGCCTACGACCAGTCCCCGGCCCGCAACGAGTTCCGTTCGCCGCGCATCCCCACTGACGACCGCAAGATCTTCAGCCTGGGTGCCGCCTGGAGCCCGAACGACGACGTGACCGTCGATGTCGCCTACTCCTACCTGAAGGAAGAAGACACCGACATCAACCAGGTCAACGCCAGCAAGGGGGCCTATCGCGCCACCTACAAGAACAGCGCCCACGGCCTGGGTGCGCAGCTGACCTATCGTTTCTGATCAGTCAGCAGGAAAAACAAAGCCCGGACGAGTCCGGGCTTTTTTTGCCTGTCGATCAGGGTTGGCTCGCCAGCGCCTGCTCCACCGCCTTCAGCAGGTCGGGGTCATCCGGCTTGGTCAGGCTGGAAAAGTGGGCGATCACCTTGCCCTGGCGGTCCACCACGTATTTGTAGAAGTTCCAGCGCGGCGTCTGCCCGGACTGGGCGATCAGCTCCTTGTAGAGCGGTGTCGCCTCGTCGCCCGTGACGTGCTGAGGCTGGGTCATGGCGAAGGTCACGCCGTAGTTCACGTAGCAGACCTTGGCGGTCTCCTCGTTGGAGGCGGCCTCCTGCTTGAAGTCGTCCGAAGGCACGCCCAGCACTTCGAGCCCCTGGTCCTTGTAGCGCTTGTAGAGCGCCTCCAGGCCCTTGAACTGCGGGGTGAAACCGCAATGGCTGGCGGTGTTGACCACCACCAGCGGCTTGCCGGCGAAGCGCTGGCAGAGATCGATGGTGTTCTTGGAGCGGAGTTGCGGCAGGTTGTGCTGCAACAGCGAAGGACACTCGGCGGCCATGGCCTGGCCGCCGAACAGGGCCAGCAGCGACAGTGACAGGATGGGCAAGGCTTTCATGGCGGGCTCCGGCGCAGATCGAGTTATCTGACTACGCTACCGCCGGGCAGGCCGACTAGCAATTGAATCCCAACTGCATCAGTGCCAATCCGCCTTGCTGCCAGCCCCACCAGCCGAGGGCCAGCAGCAGGCCGGCCGCCAAGGCGCCGAGGATCCAGCCCAGGCGCAGACTCATGCCGTCCCGACGGGCTGCAGGCGCGCTACCGGCTGCTCGCGCACCGGCCAGTTCAGCACCGCTGCCATCAGACTGAGGAAGATGGATATCTGCCATACCAGTTCGTAACTGCCCGTGTGGTCATAGAGATAGCCCCCCAGCCAGCCGCCGAGGAAGGCGCCCAACTGGTGGAACAGGAAAACGATACCACCGAGCATGGACAGGTTGCGCACGCCGAACAGGGTTGCGACGGTGCCGTTGGTCAGGGGAACGGTGGACAGCCACAGCAGCCCCATGGCCATGCCGAAGGCGTAGGCGCTCCAGATGGTCAGCGGCGAATAGACGAAGGCCACGATCACCACGCCGCGCAGCAGGTACAGCGCGGTGAGCAGCTTCGGCTTGGCATGGCGGCCGCCGAGCCAGCCGGCGATATAGGTGCCGAACACGTTGAACAGCCCCACCAGCGCCAGCACCGTGGTGCCCACCGAAGCCGGCAGATGCTGGTCCACCAGATAGGCTGGCAGGTGCACACCAATGAACACCACCTGGAAGCCGCAGACGAAGAAGCCCAGGGCCAGCAGCCAGAAGCCCGAATGACCGGTGGCTTCGCGCAGCGCCTCGACCAGGCTCTGTTCATGGGCCTGCGGCGGCGGCGGGTTGTCCTTGAGCAGCCCCACCAGCGGCACGATCAGCGCCACCAGCAGCCCCAGCGCCAGCAGTGCGGAAGACCAGCCGAGCCAGCTGATCAGGCCGAGGGTGCCGGGCAGCATGGCGAACTGGCCGAAGGAACCGGCAGCCGCGGCGATGCCCATGGCCATGCTGCGCTTCTCCATCGGCACGGCACGCCCCACCACGCCGAGATCACCGAGAACGAAGTGCCCGACAGTCCGATACCGATGAACAGGCCGGCGCTGATCGACAGCGACAGGGCCGAATCGGAGAAGCCCATCAGCACCAGCCCCAGGGTGTAGAGCACGCCGCCGACGATCACCGTCTTAGCCGCGCCGAAGCGGTCGGCCAGGGCACCGGTGAAGGGCTGCGCCAGGCCCCAGATGAGGTTCTGCAAGGCGATGGCGAAGGCGAACACTTCCCTGCCCCAG
This sequence comes from Pseudomonas sp. BN411, assembly GCF_029871235.1. Taxonomy (GTDB): domain Bacteria; phylum Pseudomonadota; class Gammaproteobacteria; order Pseudomonadales; family Pseudomonadaceae; genus Metapseudomonas. The sequence continues at coordinate 68,283 of NZ_SSOM01000069.1, read as the reverse complement.
CCGAACTCGCTGCTCATGGGCGCCAGGAACAGGCCGAAGCCGTGGCGAATGCCCAGCGACAACGCCAGGATCAGCGACGCCCCCAGGAGAACCCAGCCACTCGTACGCCATACCGAAGTCATAGAAAATCCTTTGCGGGTATATACCCGTATTCCAGCGAAAATATCAGTCGATTTGTTCCAGATTATCCAGCAGCGCCATCAGCTCTGCCCGCTTCTCCAGTCCCATGCGTTGCCCCAGCTGTACCTGCACCTGCTCCCAGGCCTGCAGCGCCTCGTCCAGGCAGGCGCGCCCGGCCGGCGTCAGGGAAACCAGGCGATTGCGCTGGTCCTCGCCACCTTCCAGATGCACCAGCTCCCTGGCCTCCAGCACCTTGAGGTTGCGCCCCAGCGTGCTGCGATCCAGCCCCAGCGCTTCGGCCAGGCTGGTGATGCTCGGCTGGTCCAGACGGGCCAGGTTCTTCAGCAGCGAATACTGGGCGACATTCACCCCAACACCAGCGAGGGCGTCGTCGTAGAGCCGGGTCACGTTACGGGTGGCACGGCGCAGCTTGGTACAGAGGCATTGGGTCGGCAACATGGATGCGTGTATATACCCGCATCAACCGGGACGTCAATCGAAGGCTGCGTACGAACGATGGCCGGACACCCGCCGATTGTCCCAAGTGCCAGACGAAGCCGTTGCCGCTGCCAAGGCTCCCGCCCCGTCCGACCTCGTATAAACCGGGCCATCAACGCACGCCGAGGTCACCATGCCCAGCTACAAAGCCCCGCTGCGCGACATGCGCTTCCTGCTCAATGAAGTCTTCGACTTTCCCGCCCACTATCGCGCCCTGGCCAACGGTGGCGAGGCCACGCCGGATATGGTCGAAGCCATCCTCGGCGAATGCGCACGGCTCTGCGAGGAAGTGATCGCCCCGCTCTACCACACTGGCGACGAGGAAGGCTGCCACCTGGAGAACGGCGAAGTACGCACGCCCAAGGGCTTCAAGGAAGCCTACGACGCCTATGTAGCCGGTGGCTGGCAAGGCCTGTCGCACCCGGTGGAGTACGGTGGTCAGGGCCTGCCCATGAGCTTGGGCGCACTGAAGCAGGAAATGCTCGGCACCGCCAACTGGCCGTTTTCCATGTACCCCGGCCTCTCCCTGGGCGCCATGAACACCCTGATGCAGCACGGCACCGAAGAGCAGAAGCAGACCTACCTGGTCCCCCTGACCGAAGGCCGCTGGGGCGGCACCATGTGCCTTACCGAACCCCAGTGCGGCACCGACCTGGGCCAGGTGAAGACCCGTGCCGAGGCCAACCTCGATGGCAGCTATGCCCTGACTGGCACCAAGATCTTCATCTCCTCCGGCGAGCACGACCTGACCGAGAACATCGTGCACATCGTCCTCGCCCGCCTGCCGGACGCGCCCAAGGGCACCCGTGGCATCTCCCTGTTCATCGTGCCCAAATTCCTCCCCGCCGACGGCGGCCTCGGTCCTCGCAACGGCGTAAGCTGCGGCGCGCTGGAGAAGAAGATGGGCATCAAGGCCTCCAGCACCTGCGTGATGAACTTCGACGGCGCCACCGGTTTTCTCATCGGCCCGCCGAACAAGGGCCTGGAATGCATGTTCACCTTCATGAACAGCGCCCGCATCGGCACCGCCATCCAGGGCGTGGCCACCGCCGAACTGGCCTACCAGGGCGCCCTCGCTTACGCCCGCGAACGCCGCTCCATGCGCGCCCTGTCCGGCACCAAGGAGCCCGGCTCGGTGGCCGACCCGCTGATGGTCCACGGTGACGTGCGGCGCATGTTGCTGACTCAGAAAGCCGTGGCCGAAGGCGGCCGCGCACTGGTCTACCTCGCCACTCAATACGCCGACCGCATGATCGAAGGCATCCTGCACAAGGACGAGCAGCAATGCGCCCACTGGGACGACAAGCTCGGCTTCCTCACCCCTATCCTCAAGGGCTGCCTGACCGAACTGGGCCTGGAAAGCGCGAACATTGGCATGCAGGTATTCGGCGGCCACGGCTACATCCGCGAGCACGGTATGGAACAGATCGTCCGCGACGCGCGCATCGCCACCCTCTACGAAGGCACCACCGGCATCCAGGCCCTCGACCTGCTGGGCCGCAAGGTGCTGCTGATGACCCAGGGCAAGGCCGTGCGCGACTTCACCGGTCAGATCGCCCGCTTCGCCGTGGACCTGCTGAAAACCGAACCCGCCATGCGCGGCCGCGCCCTGGTGCTGCTGAAACTTGCGGCCGAGTGGAACTGGCTGACCCTGCGCATCGCCCTGCGCGCCCGCAAGGACCGCGACCTGGTCAGCACCGCCAGCCACGACTTCCTGATGTACTCCGGCTACGCCGCGCTGGCCTATTCCTGGGCCCTGCAGGAGCGCGCGGCTCGCGTGCGGCTGCGCGAAGGCGGCACGGAATCCACCGACTTCTACCGCGCCAAACTGGCCACCAGCGACTTCTACTTCGCCCGCCTGCTACCCCGCGCCAAAGGGCACGCGGCGGCGATGCTGAAGCCGACGGGGTCGGTGATGGGGCTGGCGAGTGAGCATTTTGTGTTTGAGTAGATCGGGGGAGTCGCGGGGGGCTTTCGGACCAATCCGAATGGAGATGCGCTGACAATCGAGCTTTTGCCAGGCAGGGATGCTTATGGAAAAGCACGCGTTTGCGCGTCAACTCAGGGCTGGCCAGACAGAGGCCGAGAGATTGCTATGGCAACGGCTACGGAGCCGACAGTTGCTCGGATTGAAGTTTCGGCGGCAGCGCCCCTTAGGGCGCTATGTCGTCGACTTCATCTGCTTTGAGCGAATGCTGATTGTGGAACTGGATGGCGGACAGCACTTGGAGAGCGACAGGGACCAGGCGCGTGACGATTGGCTGAGAAGCAAAGGATTTCGGGTTCTGCGCTTCTGGAATCATGATGTCTTTCTGCAGACGGAGCCCGTCATGGAAGCGATCCGCCAGGCAGCTGAGGAAGCATTTCCCGGCAATCCCCTCACCCCCGGCCCCTCTCCCTGAAGAGGAGAGGGGTGACTCGCGCCTGACGTTTTCGAGTTGGCCGGCAACTCGGTGTTGGGCCAAGCACAGGAATTGCTCAAGGCACGGACAAGCTCCCCTCTCCCTTTCAGGGAGAGGGGCTGGGGGTGAGGGCAGTTCAGGCTAACAACGCCACAACTACCAACACCCCCACCTCCACAATCTCCACCATCGCCCCCGCCGTATCCCCGGTCGTTCCCCCCAGCCGCTGGATGAACCGACCACGCAACCAGCCGGACAACACCAGCGCCATCACCAACGCAATCCACGCCACCCAACCGAGCACCAGCATCACCACCGCCTGCCCACCCAACCACAGCGGAAGTTCCCGGCGCGGCAGGTGTTCGGCCAGCGCCTGGCCCAGGCCGCCGGGACGCACGTATGGGGTAGTGAGGAACAGCAGCGGCAGCATCCCCCGCGCCAGCCAGGGCGCCAGCAGCAGGGGCAGCCACTGCCCTGCCTGCAGCAACGCCGCCAGCGCGGCGAACTTGAGCAACAGCACCACCACCAGTACGACCACGGCGATGGGTCCGCTGCGGGGGTCTTTCATGATGGTCAGGGTGCGTTCGCGATCACCGTAGCCGCCCACCCAGGCATCCGCCGTATCGGCCAGGCCGTCCAGATGCAGGCCACCGGACAATCCCACCCAGAGCGCCAGCAGCAATGCCGACGACAGCAGGACCGGACGGCCGTCCAACAGCCAGGCGCCTGCCAGCAGCAGCGCACCGATCAGCACGCCTACCAGCGGATACCAGAGCAGCGAGCGGCCGATCTGCCGGGGCTCAGGCATGCCCGGCAGGCGCACAGGCAGACGGGTGAGGAACTGCAGGGCGATCAGCAGCGGCGTCATGGGCGTTCCCGCAGGCCGTGTTCGTCGAAGGCCAGATGGAACAGCTCGCCGTGGGCGACTTCCACCTGCATCAGCTGGCTACGCGGCAGTTGCCGGGCGCGGGCCACCAGGATGCGGATCACCCCGCCGTGGGTGACCAGCAGCACCCGCTTGCCGGCGAAGCGTTCCCGCAGGCGCTCGCCGGCCGCCAGCACCCGTGTTTCGAAATCCAGTAGGGTTTCGCCGTCCGGCGGCGTGTAGCTGTAGGGGTCGTTCCAGAACAGCCCCAGGCCTTCGGCGTGATCCTCCATGAGCTGCGCCGCGCTACGGCCCTCCCACTGGCCGAAGTGCAGTTCGCGCAGGTCGGCATCGAAACTCAGCGGCAGGCCGAGGCGCGCTTCGAGCTCGCGGGCGAAGGCAGCGCAGCGCTGCAAAGGCGAGCTCACCAACACATCCCAGGGGCCCGCACCATCGATGCCGGCGCGCATCTGCGCCCAGCCGGTTTCGGTCAGGGCGTCGTCCAGGCTGCCGCGAAAGCCGCCGCCCAGCTCGGTTTCACCGTGGCGCAGGAGGTCGAGTTTCATGCCGGGCGGTCCGACACGGAAGCTTCGGCGAACGTGGCCATGCCGCCGTGCAGGTCACAGGCCAGGCGCAGCAGCGGCAGGGCGATGGCCGCACCGCTGCCTTCGCCCAGGCGCAGGCCCAGGTCCAGAAGCGGCTGTGCTTCCAGCGCTTCGAGCACAGCGACATGACCGGGCTCGGCGGAACGATGGGAGAACAGCAGCCACTCGCGGCACGCGGGGTTCAGGCGCACGGCACAAAGCGCCGCCACGCTGCAGATGAAACCATCCACCAAGGCTGGCAGGCCCAACTGGGCGCAGGCGAGGTAGGCGCCGGTCAACGCCGCCACCTCGAAGCCGCCAAGGCGGCGCAGGGTTTCCTGCGGGCTGTCACAGTCCTTCCGGTGCAAGGCCAGGGCGTGCTCTATCACCTGGATCTTGTGCGCCACGCCCTTGCCATCCAGCCCGGTGCCGGGGCCGGCCAGCGCGGTGGCCGGCAGCTCCAGCAGGGCACAGGCCAGGGCACTGGCGGTGGTGGTGTTGCCGATGCCCATCTCGCCGCCGACATAGAGGTCGGCACGGGCGCCCAGGGCGCGCTCGACGCTCGAACGCCCCGCCTGCAGGGCAATCAGGCACTGTGCGGCGGTCATCGCCGGCTCACGGGCGAAGTTCGCCGTACCGGCCCCGACATGTAGGTGCAGCACACCTGGCAGCGGTTCCAGCGGCAGTGCGGTGCCCAGGTCCACCAGTTCCAGGGTGGCGCCGAGGCTTTTGGCCAACACGCTGATGGCGGCGCCGCCTCGGACGAAGTTGCGCAGCATCTCGCCGGTCACTGCCTGCGGATAGGCGGACACGCCCTCCTCCACCACACCGTGGTCGCCGGCGAATACGGCGAACCAGGGACGGTCGACAGCGGGCCGTTCACGCCCTTGCTGGGCAGCCAGGGTGATGGCCAGGTCTTCCAGTTGGCCGAGTGCGCCGCGGGGCTTGGTCAGCTGGTCCTGGCGGGCCTGGGCCTTGGCGCGGGCCACCGGATCGAGCGGCTGGCAGGGCGCCTGCCACCAATGCAGTGAAGTCATAGGGGGTCTCCCTTGAGAGTCATGGGCAGGCCGGCGACGGTGAAGATCACCCGCTCGCTGCGTTCGGCCAGGGCCTGGTGCAGCCAGCCGGCCTCGTCGACATAGCGACGGGTCAGCTCACCAAGGGGCACGACGCCCAGGCCGGTTTCATTGCTGACCAGCAGTACGCGGCCGGGCAGCGTGGCGATGCAGCCGAGCAGCGCCTCGCGCTCCTCGTCCAGCCGCGCCGGGTCGTCCAGCATCAGCAGGTTGGTCAGCCAGAGGGTCAGGCAGTCCACCAGCAGGCAGGTATCGGCAGCGGCGTCTTCGCGCAGCACGCGGGCGAGTTCCACGGGTTCTTCCACCAAGCCCCAGTGCTCGGGGCGGCGGGCGCGGTGATGCGCCACCCGCGCGCTCATCTCGCCGTCCAGCGGCTGGCTGGTGGCGATGTAGACGACCTTGAGGCCGCTTTCAGCTGCCAGCTTCTCTGCCAGCCGGCTCTTGCCGGAGCGGGCTCCGCCGAGGATGAGTTCAGGCATCGGTAAACCTCGTGGGTCGCAGGGCACGCCCGTGGGAGCCAGCTTGCTGGCGAAGGGTGGTCCGAAGGTTCGCCAGCAAGCTGGCTCCTACAGAGAGAGTCCGCACAGTGATCGCAGCCTCCCGGTATCCAGGTGCTGCTCCACCTGATCGGCCAGACGGTCGATATCGCGTTCGCGTAGTGCGTTGTAGTCCACCGTTTGGACAGCGGCGAGACCGGCCCAGCGAAGGATGGCGGCACTGGCGGTGGAGGATTCGAACAGTCCATGCAGGTAAGTGCCCAGGACCTGGCCGTCGGCACTGCGTGCACCATCGCTGCGGCCGCCGTCCAGCACGACCATGGGCGTTTCGAGGCCAATCCCGGTGGTGACGCCGGCATGGATCTCGTAGCCACTCACTTTCGCGCCATCCGGCAGCAGGTGACCAGAGACATTTCGCAGCTGCTTCTCCGGCTCCAACACGGTATCCACGTCCAGCAGGGCGAGACCGGCGCTCTCCCCTGCCGGGCCTTCCAGGCCGTGGGGATCGGCGATGCTGCGGCCAAGCATCTGGTAGCCGCCACAGATGCCCAGCACCTTGCCGCCGTAGCGCAGGTGGCGCTGCAGGGCCTGGTCCCAGCCGTGTTCGCGCAGCCGCGCAAGGTCGGCGCGCACGCTCTTGGAGCCGGGCAGGATGATCAGGTCCGTCGGCGGAATGGGCTGGCCGGGGGCGACGAAGCTGAGCTGCACCTGCGGATGCAGGCGCAGGGGATCGAAGTCGGTGTGGTTGCTGATGCGCGGCAGCACCGGCACCGCCACCCGCAGCAGTTCGCCGGACTTGGCGGCCTGGCGCAGGTCAATGGCGTCCTCGGCTTCCAGGTGGAAGTCGGTGAGATAGGGCAGCACGCCCAGCACCGGTTTGCCAGTGCGCTGTTCCAGCCAATCCAGCCCCGGCCTGAGCAGCGCGATGTCGCCCCTGAAGCGGTTGATGACGAAGCCCTTCACCCGTGCCTGCTCGCTTTCCGAGAGGAGTTCCAGGGTGCCCACAAGATGGGCGAAGACGCCGCCGCGGTCGATATCAGCCACCAGGATCACCGGGCAGTCCACCGCCTCGGCGAACCCCATGTTGGCGATGTCGTTGGCCCGCAGGTTGATCTCCGCGGGCGAGCCGGCGCCCTCGACCATGACCACGGAATACTGGCCGCAAAGGCGCTGGTGGGACTCCAGCACCGCCGCCATCGCGACCTTCTTGTAGTCGTGGTAGGCGGCGGCATTCATGCTGGTGACGGCGCGGCCGTGGATGATCACCTGGGCGCCGATATCCGTATTGGGCTTGAGCAGCACCGGGTTCATGTCGGTGTGCGGCGCCAGAGCACACGCCTGGGCCTGAACCGCCTGGGCGCGGCCGATCTCGCCACCGTCGGCGGTCACCGCGCTGTTCAGCGCCATGTTCTGCGGTTTGAAGGGTGCCACTGCCACACCCTGGCGCTTGAGCCATCGGCACAGCGCCGTCACCAGGGTGCTCTTGCCGGCGTCGGAGGTGGTGCCCTGCACCATCAGGGTGGTCATGGACGCTCCTTGGAGTAATCGATCAAGACCCGGCCCAGCCGCTCCCAGCCGGCCTCGTCCGGCGGCAGGCCGAAGCGCAGGCTGGGCGGTGCTTCGAACAACCGGGTGAGGATGCCGCGAGCAGCGAGAAATTCGTGCAGGGCCCGCGCGTCGTCACGCAGCAGACGCTGGAACAATGCGGTGCCACCGTTGGCTGGCAGGCCGCAGTCGCGCAACAGGCTCTCCAGGCGCTGGCCGTCCCGCAGCAGGGTTTCCCGCTGCCGGGCCTGGCCCGACTGATCCTCGAGCAGGGCCTTGGCCAGTGCGCGCGCCGGGCCGCTCACCGTCCAGGGGCCGAGCCACTCTTCGAGCCGCTGCAGCAGCTGCGGCTCGGCCAGTACGAAGCCCAGGCGGATACCCGCCAGGCCGAAGAACTTGCCGAAGGAACGCAGCACCACCAGCCCCGGCAACGGGCAATCACCCGCCAGGCTTTCCTGCGGCGTGCAGTCCATGAAGGCTTCGTCCACCAGCAGCCAGCCGCCCTTCCCCTCCAGCCGCACCCGCCACTCCAGCAGGGTCTGCCGGTCAAGGCGCTGACCGGTGGGGTTGTTGGGGTTGACCACCAGCAGCACGTCGAATCGTTCCAGTTCGCGCTCGGCGGTTTCCGCATCCAGCGCTTCCAGCTCGTGACCCTCGCGGCGCCAGGCATGAGCGTGCTCGGCGTAGCACGGCGAGATCACCCCTACCCGGCTGCGCTCACGCAGGCGCGGCAAGGCCTGGATCGCTGCCTGGGAACCGGCCACTGGCAGCAGGGATGCACAGCCGTAATAGCGGCGGGCCGCCTCTTCCAGGCCATCGTCCAGTTCGGGCAGGCGCGCCCAGGCGGCTGCCGGAATGGCCGGCAAGTCCCAGCCATAGGGCGCGATGCCGGTAGAGAGATCGAGCCAGTCAGCCTCGGCTATGCCGTAGCGCCGCGCCGCTGCGCGCAACCGTCCGCCATGTTCAAGCAAGGAACCAGCCTCCGATGATCAGTGCCGCCAACCAGAGCATCACGCCCTGCCGCACCAGGTCCATGGCGCGACTGATGTCTTGTGCCCGGGCCGCCGGGCCTTCGCCCAGCACCGGTCGTTTATGCAACTCGCCGTGGTAGACGGCAGGTCCGCCCAGGGCCACGCCCAGGGCGCCGGCACCAGCGGCCATCACCGGACCGGCGTTGGGGCTGTCCCACTGCGGTGCCTGGCGGCGCCAGCAGCGCAGGGCCAGGGCGGTCTTGCCGAGCAGCGCGTAGGTCAGTGCCACCAGACGGGCCGGGATGTAGTTGAGCACGTCGTCGATGCGCGCCGCCGCCCAGCCGAAGCGCTCGAAGCGCTCGTTGCGGTAGCCCCACATGGCATCGAGGGTGTTGGACAGCCGATAGAGCACCACGCCCGGGGCGCCGGCCACGGCGAACCAGAACAGCGCGGCGAACACCGCATCGCTGCCGTTCTCCAGCACCGACTCGGTGGCGGCGCGGGCCACGGCGGATTCGTCCAGCTCGCGGGTTTCGCGGCTGACCATGTAACCCACGCGCTTGCGTGCTTCCGGCAGGTCGCCCGTTTGCAGGGCGTTGGCCACGGGCTCGGCATGTTCGTTCAGGCTGCGCAGGCCGATGGCGGCATAGAGGGCGATCACCCCCACGAGCCAGCCAATGTAAGGCAGCGCCGAGAGCAGCCAGGCGCCTACAGTCAGCGGCAGCACCGCCAGTACCCAGGCGCTCACGCCATGGCTACGCCAGCCACGGCCGCCCGGATTGAAGCGGCGCTCCAGGCGGTTGGCGAACTTGCCGAAGGCCACCAGCGGGTGCCAGCCCTTCGGCTCGCCGAACAGGGCGTCCAGCGCCACCGCGCCGAGGGTGAACAATCCCAGACTCATGGACGCTGCCCCCAATGGTTCTCGAACACCAGCTCGGCCAGCGGACGTGGCTGGGCCCAACCTTCGAGCGCAAGCATGGGCGCTGGGTAGAACTCAGTCACCGGCCCCAGGCAGAGCACCGCCAGGGGCTTGCTGCCCTCGGGCATCCCCAGCAGTTCGGCCAGGGCCGCAGGATCGAACAGGGACACCCAGCCCATCCCCAGGCCTTCGGCGCGGGCCGCCAGCCAGAGGTTCTGGATGGCGCAGGAAAGCGACGCGAGGTCCATTTCCGGCAGAGTGCGGCGACCGAACACATGGGCTTCGCGACCATCCATCAGGGCCGCCACCAGCAGTTCAGCGCAGTCGCGGATACCTTCCACCTTGAGCCGCATGAATTCGTCGGAGCGTTCGCCCAGGGCTTCGGCGGTGCGTACCCGCTCGGCTTCCACCAGGGCATGAATGTTTTCCCGCAACTCATTGGCGGTGACGCGGATAAAACGCCAGGGCTGCATCAGCCCCACGCTGGGCGCCTGGTGGGCCGCCTCCAGCAAGCGCGCAAGCAGCTCGGGGGCTACCTCGCCGCCGCTGAAGTGGCGCATGTCGCGGCGCTCGGCGATGGCCCGGTAGACCGCTGCGCGCTCATCCGGGCTGAAGGCGTGTTCGCTCATGGTCGGAACAGCTCCACGGCCGCCCGGGGATTGGACGGCAGGTAGAAGTGAATGTAGGAGGCGGTCAGCCGGCCGCTGCGGAACACTGCCTCGGCCACCGGTTTGTCATTCGGGCAGAGGCCGCGAACCAGGGGTTCCAGCGGTGAATCCAGCAACGAATGGTGGAAGGTGTGACCACGCAGATTGCCTTCCGGCAGCGGTGCTTCCTGCAGGGCCAGCGCCGCCAGGCGCTTCTGCATGGTGGCGCGGCCGGAGAGCAGACCAACCAGTTTGGCGCTTTCTCCGCTCGCGTCGGTCAGGGCGTCGAGCAGGTAGAGCATGCCGCCGCACTCGGCGAGGATCGGCTTGCCGGCCCCATGGTGCGCGCGGATGGCCTCGGCCATGGCGCGGTTGCCTTCCAGCTGGCGCAGATGCAGTTCGGGATATCCGCCGGGCAGGTAAAGGCTGTCCACCTCGGGCAGGTGCTCATCGGCCAGCGGCGAGAAGTACACCAGCTCGGCGCCCAGTCGCTGCAGCAGGTCGAGGTTGCCCTGATAGAGGAAGGCGAAGGAGGTATCCCGCGCAACGCCAATGCGCACACCGGCCAGCTCTTCACCGACCGCCTGAACCTCGGGCGCGGCGAAGCTCACAGCCGGCGGCAAGGCTACTTCGGCGCTGGCGGCCAGGGCATCGGCGGCGGCGTCGAGGCGCGCGTCCAGGTCCGCCAGTTCTTCGGCCTGTACCAGGCCCAGGTGACGGCTGGGCAGCTCCACTTCCGCGCTGCGCGGCAGGGCGCCGTACCAGCGAATCCAGTCCGGCAGGCTGTCGCGGATCAAGTCGCTATGACGCTGGCTGCCAACACGATTACCGAGCACGCCGGCAAAGGGCAGGTCCGGCTGGTAAGTGGCCAGGCCCACGGCCAGGGCGCCGAAGGTCTGGGCCATGGCGGCGCCATTGATCACGCCGAGTACCGGTACACCAAAGTGGCGCGCCAGGTCAGCGGCCGAGGGAGAGCCGTCGAACAGCCCCATCACGCCCTCGATCAGGATCAGGTCCGCCTCCCCCGCCGCCTCCCAGAGCAGGCGGCGGCTTTCCGCCTCGCCCACCATCCACAGGTCCAACTGGTAGACCGGAGCCCCGGATGCTCGGGCAAGGATCATCGGGTCGAGGAAGTCCGGTCCGCACTTGAACACCCGCACGCGCTTGCCCTGGCGGGCGTGCAGGCGGGCCAGGGCGGCAGTGACGGTGGTCTTGCCCTGGCCGGAGGCGGGTGCGGCGATCAGCAGTGCGGGGCAGGAGCGCGACATCAGAACTCCACGCCCTTCTGGGCTTTCACACCGGACTTGAAGGCGTGCTTGACCAGGGTCATTTCGGTGACGGTGTCGGCGGCGTCGATCAGCCCCTGGGGCGCGCCACGGCCGGTGGCGACCACGTGCTGGTGCTCGGGGCGGGACTCGATGTCCCGCAGGACGTCGTCCAGTTCCAGGTAGCCGTGCTTGAGGGCGATATTCAGCTCATCCAGTACCACCAGGCCTACTTGCGGATCGTCCAGCAGGCCACGGGCCACGGCCCAGGCAGCGCGTGCTTTCTCGATGTCGCGCTGGCGGTCCTGGGTGTCCCAGGTGTAGCCCTCGCCCATTACGTGGTAGCTGACTTCTTCAGGGAAGCGGCGGAAGAAGTTCTCTTCGCCCGTGGACATGCCGCCCTTGATGAACTGCACCACGCCGACCTTGAGGCCGTGGCCGAGGGCACGGGCGACCATGCCGAAGGCCGAGCTGCTCTTGCCCTTGCCATTGCCGGTGTGCACCAGCAGCAGGCCGTACTCATCCTGGGCCTGGGCGATCTTCTCGTCGATCACGGCCTTCTTGCGTTGCATGCGGGCCTTGTGGCGGGTGTCGCGGTCGGCGGATTCGGTCATCAGATGTTCCTCGTCACAGAGCTTGGTAACGGACGGTGAAAAACACTGCCTGCCCCGGCTGGTTGAAGTCCAGCGCGGTTTCGTAGTCGGCGTTCAACAGGTTGGTCACCTTGGCTTGCAGGCGCCATTCCTCGGTCAGCCAGTATTCGCCACGCAGGTCGACGGTGGCATAGCCGGCCAGGCGGTCGTCGTTTTCCACGTCGTCGAAGCGCCGCCCTTCGGCATGCAGGGTCGCGCCGAGGCCGAAGCGCCCAATGCGGCGATCGAGGTCCAGGTTGAAGACTTCGCGGGCGCGGCGCGGCAGTTCATTGCCGTGATTGTCGTCGTGGGCGCGGTTCTCGGTATCGAGAAGGGTCGCGTTGGCCTGCCAGTCCCAGCCCAGCCAATGGCTGCCGAGCACCAGTTCGATGCCGTCGATGCGTGCCTTGCCGATGTTGGTTGGGCCTCCGCGGGGTTTACCGCTCCAGCTTTCAATTGGGCCGTAGCTGGGATCGTGGACGATCAAATCATCCACAAGGCTGCGGAAACCATTGACGGACCAATTCCCCCAAACATGCGTGCCTGAAATTGAGACTTCGTAAGTTTCGGATGTCTCGGCATCCAGACTTGGATTGCCGTAGTTTGGGAAATACAACTCGTTGAATGTGGGTGCCTTGAAGGCTGTGCCATAGCTCATGCCAAATCGGAGTGAGTCGGAAAGCGCATATCCCCACGCAGCATTGCCAGTGTCGTGAGTGCCGAACTGTTCGTTATCGTCGCGACGTAATGCCAGTTGCCAGTCTTGCCGACCATGCTCTCCCAAATACTGGATAAACCAGCCTCTATTGAATCGGGAGTCCTTGTCAAAGACCTCGGAACTGCTCACCTCGTCACGCTGCCAGTCGTATCCAAGGGTCAAGACATGCCCCTCGGCTAACGTCAAATCGTTCAGCCAGGAGGCCGAGCTCCGCTTGGAATCGAAACGTGACGAGAAGAGGCCGCCCATCTCTTCGCGAGAACGATCCTCGCTCTGACCGGCCTGCAGGGTCACCTCCCATGGCTCGATCGGGCTATAACGGGCACGCCCACCGATGACCCGTTGTTCATTATCGGCGTTAGTACTCAAACCTCCCCCCGGATAGAAGGAGGCGACCCGGTCATAGTCATTATGGCCTTGAGAGCGAAGCAGAGTGCCATCGAGCTCCCAACCATTTTCGAAGCGATAGCCACCTCGCAAAGTGTTGGACAAGTTGCGGTAACCATCGGAATCAGGTTCGTGGTAGCTGCTGCGCGAGTCGAGCGCATCGATACCGTCGGTGTCCAGACTACTGACACCCAGGCTGTACCAGGCTTTGTCATCACCGCCGGCCACGCCGGCGCTTCCCTCGTAACTGTCATGGGTGCCGTAGCCGGCGGAAAACCAGGGCTTGGCGCGCCCGACTACCCCACCCTTGCGGGTGAAAATCTGGATCACGCCGCCGATGGCTTCAGAGCCGTAAAGGCTTGAACGCGGACCGCGAACCACTTCAATGCGGTCAATCAGTTCCACCGGCAGGTCTTGGAATGCGGTAATGCCCAAACTAACCGAGCCCACCTTGACGCCGTCTATCAGCACCAGCACGTGATCCGATTCGGTGCCGCGCATGAACAGTGTGGTGGTCTTGCCCGGCCCGCCGTTGTTGCTGAGGGTCACGCCCGGCACCCTGCGCAGAAGCTCGGGCACCGAGCGGGCCTGGCTGCGCTCGATCTCTTCGCGTTCGATCACGGTGCTGGCGGCCAGGCTGGCGCGCACCGGCCGTTCGCTACGGTTCGCGGTGACCACCTGTTCGTCCAGCGTCAGGGGCGCGGCGGCCAGGAAGGGGGAAATGGAAGTACCGCCGAGCAGCGCAAGCGCCGCCGGCCTGAAGACAGGCTTGCGAATCAAGGTTGGATCTCCGTCGTGCCACCCGCGCGACATCTCAGTGGGTACTGCATGCGGAACAATCCGCGATGCCCTTTGTGCGACAGGCCGGTCTCCGGGCTTGCGAGTGGAGCGATGTGCTCCTGTGCCGCGCCTTCCCATGCTGGAGCACAGTGGCCGATTGCGGCATTCGACTCGCCTACCGTTGCGGGGGCAGCGCCGGAATCTTCGTAGGAATGGACCGGCTTCCCTGTTTCACCCCTTCGGCACGAGCCAAGGGGCACCTGAGGCAGCGGCGAAGGTTAGAGGGTGCGCGGGGTAGCGTCAAATCGGACAGGGCGTACGGCAGGTCAGGCAATTTCCCAACGAATCGATCGTAGGGTGGAAGTCGCCTTTCACTTCCACCAGCGCTACGGCGCGGCATTCAATTCAACTGGCAATTTCGGCCCGAACTTCCAATTGATGAAAGTCTGAATTCAGACTATAAACGGACCGATCGATTCACACTCTTTGGGGCGCTTCATCCCGCCGGGATGCGACGTCCTCAGCACCTGGGAGATGCCATGAAAATCCAGACCATCAGCTATCTGAAGCAGCATGCTGCCTCGCTGGACCTCAGCGAGCCCATGGTGATCACCCAGAATGGCGTACCGGCCTATGTGGTCGAGTCCTACGCCGAGCGCCAACGCCGTGACGAAGCGTTAGCGCTGATCAAATTGCTGTCCTTCGCCGACCGCGATGTGGCAGAAGACCGCTTGATCTCGGGTGACACCCTGCTGGAACGACTCAAGCAGCGCAGCCCTGCTGCTCAGGAAACGCCGGGAGCCGCCCAGGATGAGCAAAACGATTGAGATCGCCTACGCCTCGACAGCCGAGGAAAGCCTGATCGCCCAGATTCACCACCTCACGCCCTACCATGGACCCGAAGAAGCCCAGTTGCGACTGATCCAGCTGGTCAGGAGTGCCGAAAAACGCCTGAAGTCACACCCGATTGCCGCGCCAATATGCGAGCAGGCCGCTCTCCTCGGCATTCGCCATTATCGAGAACTGCATATCGGCGAATACCGCATCCTCTATCGCTACCTTGAGCCCGAGGCACGAGTCGTAGTGGCACTGTTCCTGCGCCAGAAGCAGAGCATCGAGGAACAGCTCGTCAACTATTGCCTGATGCGTTGAAGTCGAGCGTCAAGCGAATCTCAGGTGCAGGCGCTCCGCCAGTGCGCAGCGAAATCCAACGCTCCGATGATGGGTTTCGCTTCGCTCTACCGCATCCTACATCTGCGAACCAGCCCAGGCGGTTGCCAATAGCGCCGCCATCACCTCCCCCGCCGCACCTTGCAGGCAAAGGTCGGCACGCGCGCTGAGGGGCGTGGGCTGCGGGTTGATTTCCACCAGATAGGCGCCGTGGCGTTTGGCCAGGAATGGCAGCTCTGCCGCCGGGTAAACCAGGCTGGAGGTGCCGATGCTGAGGAACAGGTCGGCGTCCTGGCTGGCCTCGGCAGCTGCCTCCAGCACGGCTTCAGGCAGGCTCTCGCCGAACCAGACCACTGCCGGGCGCAGCAGGCCACCGCATTCGCAGCGCGGGATGGTGCGGACATCCTCTGGCCAGTCGCCGCCGTCGCGACGGCATTTGAAGCATTTCAGACGATGGATATTGCCGTGCAGTTCCAAGGGCGCGGTGCTGCCGGCGCGCTGGTGGAGACCGTCGACGTTCTGGGTGATCAGGGTGACCTTCGACAGCCGCTGTTCCAGTGCAGCGATAGCCAGGTGCGCCGGGTTGGGCTGTACCGCCAGGCAGCGCTCACGGCGCCAGGCGTACCAGTCCCAGACCGTCTGCGGATCGGCCCGGAACCCCTCGGGGCTGGCCAGTTCCTCGGGGCGGTATTTCGCCCAGAGGCCGGTCTGGGCGTCACGGAAGGTCGGGATTCCGCTCTCCGCGGAAACGCCGGCGCCGGTGAAGATCACCAGATGGCGGGTATTCCGTAGGCGGGAGACAAGGTCGTCGGGGATGCGTGTCATTCAGTGCCTCGGGGTGAAGCCCGCCGGCTTGCCCGCCAGCCAGTCGACGAAGGTGCGCAGGCGCTCGTCACCCAGCAGGGCGTCGCGGTTGTTGTAGGTCAGGGCCAGTTCCTTCTCGCTGAACAGCTTGTGGATCTGGTTATGGCAGGGACGGCAGACCCAGAGGGTGGCGGTGATGCGCTCGCTCTTGCCGAAGCGCTTCTGCACATAGGGCTTGTCGTGCAGCGCCTTGGGGATCAGGTGATGGCGGGTCAGCGTCGATGCGCGGCCACAGAGTTCGCAGGCATCAGGCTGGGGCGGAAGGCGGATCGGCTCGGGCATGCCCTTCAGCGCTTGCGGCAGAGGGTCAGGCCATCACCCACCGGCAACATCGAGAGGTCGACGCGCTGATCGTTCTTCAGGGCCAGATTGAGCGCCTGGATGGCGCGGGTGTCGGGGTCATCCGGCTGTCTTTCCAGAACCCGACCGCTCCACAGCACGTTGTCGAACAGGATCAGGCCGCCTGTGCGCGTCAGGCGCAGGGCTTCTTCCAGATAGGCCGGGTAATTGGCCTTGTCGGCGTCGATGAAGATCAGGTCGAAACTGCCGTCTTGCAGACCCGCGAGAGTGTCCAGCGCGGGGGCGAGGCGCAGCTCGATGCGTCCGGCAAGGCCAGCGTCCTGCCAATAACGACGGGCGACGGCGTTGTAGTCGCCGGGCAGGTCACAGCAGATCATTTGCCCATCGTCAGGCAGCTCGGCGGCCATGCACAGGGCGCTGTAGCCGGTGAAGGTGCCCACCTCGAGGATGCGCCGAGCGCCGGTGAGCTTGACCAGCATGGCCATGAACTGACCCTGCTCCGGCGCGATCTGCCAGCGGGCCATGGGCAGTGCCGCCGTTTCAGCGCGCAGACGTTCGAGGAGGGGCGACTCCCGCAGCGAAACCTTGAGGAGATAGCCGTAGAGGGCGTCGTCCAGGTTCAGCGTGCGGTTGGTCATGGATGCCTCAGTGGGATTGCGCCAGGCGTGGATCGAAGATTACGCGCTTGGCGCTGAGATAGCTTCGTTGCCAGTAGCTGTTCGACAGACTGTCGAGTCGCACCGTTCCGCCGGTGCGTGGCGCATGGACGAAGCGCCCTTCGCCCACATAAATACCGGCGTGGCTGACCTGGCCGCCGCCATTGGTGGCGAAGAACACCAGATCGCCGCTTTGCAGGGCATTGATGCCAATGCTGGGGGCGCGCATGGAAATCAGTTCGCGGGTGGAGCGCGGCAGGCTGATGCCCGCGGCGTCGCGGTAGACGTAGCCGATGAGGCCACTGCAGTCGAAACCGCTGTCCGGGGTGTTACCGCCCCAGCGATAGGGCGTGCCTACCAGGCCGAGAGCGCGGAACAACACGTCTTCGGCGGCCGGCGAGAACTGCTGGACGGGGGTGGTGACGACAGGAGGGGAAGGCGGCGGCGCCTTGCTCGCACAAGCGGTGAGCAGCGAGGCCAGGGCAAGAATGGCAAGGCGGTCCGGTGCGAGCATGGCAAGTCAGTCCTGACTTGAAGAATGCTCGCTAATTTGCTGATCTCACAGTGATATTGCAAGAGGTAGCTGTGCGATTGTGCACAAAAAAGCCGAGGCGACCATGAAGGCCGCCTCGGCTTGTCGTCTCGAACCCGGCTGGATCAGCGATGCAGCGGGTGGCGAGTCGCGGTGTTCATGGCCAGGACGCGCTTGGCTTCCATGTAGCTGGCCTTCCAGTAGCGGTCGTCGAGGCTATCGACGCGCACGCCGCCGCTGCGGCTGCTGCTGGAGTGAATGAACTGGTCGTCGCCGATATAGATGCCGGCGTGGCTGACGCGGCCACGGCCACGGTTGTTGAAGAACACGATATCGCCCGGCTGCAGCTCGTTGCGGGCGATCACCGGGGCATCCAGGTTGATCATCTCGCGAGTGGAGCGCGGCAGCTGGATACCGGCTTCTTCCTTGAACAGGTAACCCACGAAGCCACTGCAGTCGAAGCCGGTCTTCAGGGAACGGCCACCGAAGCGGTAGGGCGTGCCCACCAGCTCGAAACCGCGCTCCAGCAAGCCATCCGACAGGGACGGCATCTGGTACGGCTCGTCATCGGTGAGGTTCGCCAGGTCCAGGGCAGTGGGTTCACGATCCGCCAGCAGCGAATCGGGAGCGCCATCGGCTACGGGAGCCGCAGTCTGGAACTGGGGTTGCTGCTGCACGTTGTTTGCGCAAGCGGCGAGAAACAGGGCGAAGGTAAGAGGCACGAGGGGTGCGAAGCGCTTCAGCATGGGCACGACCGTGTCGGACAGTTTTTGATGAAGGCGCAACTATGCCCTCTATCAAACTCATTTGCAAATTTAATCGCCCGAAATGTGACTTAGGAGTCCCTGCAAAACTTCTAAGGCCTTTCCTCTGAGGTGTACATCGACGACGGGGCTGAGGTCGGTGAGCGCCGGATTGATTTCCACAGTGAAACCGCCTGCGTGGCGGGTGCGGATGACGGGCTCGATGATGTAAGGAAAGCTCGCCGTGGTTCCCACCGAGATCACCGCATCGAATCCCTTGCGTAGCTCGGCGTAGAGGCTGTCGATGGCCTGCTCAGGGAGCATTTCTTCGAACAGCACCACGGGTGGGCGGAGAATACCACCACACTCATGACATTTGGGAGGCATTTCCCCTGCCAGATGTCGGGCAAGGTCAGAACTTTCCGCCCCGCAGGATTGGCAGAACAGCGGTGACAGTTCGCCATGGATCTCGATCAACCGCTCCGGCGGCGAGCCCGCCTGGCGGTGGTAGCCGTCGATGTTCTGGGTCAGCACCCAGCACTCCGGCTTGAGCTGTTGCAGCTGTGCGATAGCTTCGTGACCGGCGTTCGGCCGGGCACTGAGGCAGGCGCGGCCAAGCTGGGCGAGGTATTTCCAGCAAAGCGCCGGATTGCGCCGCAGCATAGGGCCGGAAAGCGCTTCCTCTATAGGCAGGCCCTCTTCCGTCACACCGTTGTAGAGACCGCCCAGCCCCCGGTAGGTGGGCAGCCCCGAGTCGGCCGACAGACCGGCCCCGGTGATCACCAGGATTCGCTCAGCCGCCTTGATGGCTGCCGCCACACGCTGGATATCCGACATGCTTCCCTCCTCCGCCCGCCGGCATCAGGTGCCAGTTGTGGCTCAGTGATTGACGGTGTGCGCCAGCATCAAGGAAAGCTGGCAGAGCGGGCGGCCGCTCTCCGCTTGCCACTGATTGAAGGCGGCCTGCACTTGGGCCAGGTCTTTCTGGCTGGTGGGTGCCTTGTCGATGATGTCCTGGGCCTTGAGGGCCGCGACCATGTCATCGGTAGGGATGAAGGTGTCCTTGCCGACCATGCGCAGGAAGCGCGGCGCCGACAATCCGCCCAGCTGGTTGCCATGCTTGGCCAGGTATTTCCACAGGCCGACGATGTCGGTCGCCGGCCAGTCGGCGATCAAGGCACCGAAGCCGCCCTTCTCCCGCGCCACATCCAGCACGAACTGGGCATTGCGCGGCACGCTCTTGAGCTTGCCCAAGTGGCGGATCAGGCGCGTGTCCTGCATCAGCCGCTCCAGGTGCTCGGCCCCCATCAGCACCACCTTCTGCGGGTCGAAGCCGAAGAACGCCTCCTCGAAGGCCGGCCACTTGGCATCAACCAGGCTGTGCTTGAGGCCCGCACGAAACACCCGCAACGCTATCAGCGACAGGTAGCGGTCATCACTGAACGCCCGCAGCTCGGCATCACTGCGCGGCTGCGGCAGGCGCGCTTCCAGGGCCTCGGCCGAGCCAAAGCGGTTCAGGCAATACTCATGGAGCCAGCGGTAATCGCGCATGGAGTGTCCTTTCGATGCGGAACGATTCCCTGTAGGAGCCAGCTTGCTGGCGAACCTTCGCGAGCAAGCTCGCTCCTACATGGGCACGGTCAGATGTTGACGACGTCCAGGGTGCGCGGCGCCGCGGTTTCGTCGATGCGCAGATTGACGAAGTCGAACAGGTTGCGATCCGCCAGCTGCGACGGCACCACGTTCTGCAGGGCGCGGAACATGATCTCGGTGCGGCCCGGCGACTTGCGTTCCCAGTCGTTGAGCATTTCCTTGACCACCTGGCGCTGCAGGTTCTCCTGGGAACCGCAGAGGTTGCACGGGATGATCGGGAACTCCTTGAGAATGGAGTAGGCCTCGATGTCGGCCTCGTTGCAGTAGGCCAGCGGGCGGATCACCACGTTGCGACCGTCGTCCGCGCGCAGCTTCGGCGGCATGGCCTTGAGGGTGCCGCCGTAGAACATATTGAGGAAGAAGGTTTCCAGGATGTCGTCGCGGTGGTGACCCAGGGCCATCTTGGTCGCGCCGATCTCGTCCGCGTAGGTGTAGAGCGTGCCACGGCGCAGGCGCGAGCAGAGCGAGCAGGTGGTCTTGCCTTCCGGGATCTTCTCCTTCACCACCGAGTAGGTGTCCTTCTCGATGATGTGGTACTGCACGCCGATGGATTCCAGGTAGGCCGGCAGAACGTGCTCGGGGAAGCCGGGCTGCTTCTGGTCCATGTTCACGGCCACGATCTCGAACTTGATCGGCGCGACCTTCTGCAGGTACAGCAGCACGTCCAGCATGGTGTAGCTGTCCTTGCCGCCGGACAGGCAGACCATGACCTTGTCGCCATCCTCGATCATGTTGAAGTCGGCGATGGCTTCGCCGGCCAGGCGGCGGATGCGTTTCTGCAGTTTGTTCTGGTTGACCGAAAGGGTGCCCATGGTGCTCTGAAATCCGGGGGAGATGCGAAAAGCTGGCTATTTTACGCACAAAGCGGGCGCGGCCCCAGCCCCATCGACGGGCCGTGCTAGGCTTGCGCCGATGAACAGCGACCTCGACCCGTCTCTCGACCTCAGCGACCAGCTCCTCGAACTCTTGCGCGGGGCCCCCGAAGGCCTGAGCGAGCATCAGCTGATCCTGGCCCTCAAGGCCCGCCACTCCACTCACATCCCCCATCTGGAACTCACCGACAAGCTGGTGCTGTTCCGCACCCACTTCCTGGTGTTCAACGCCCTCTATCATCTTCGCGACCGTCTGAACGGCTCGGGCGACGCCCAGCTCTCCATCAGCCCGCTGTGCGTGCAGCTGCTGCCCTACGCGCCCGGCACGGCAGCGGCCCTCAGCGAACTTGACCCGCTGCGCGACTACTACCTGGACCTGAAGAATCTGCGGGACACCACAGAGGAAGACGTGGAACGGCTGCTGGCCAGCTTCTGGACGCGCATGCAGGGCAGCGAGGAAAAGCTCGCGGCGCTGGAGCTGTTTGGCCTGCACAACGGCAGCCAGCCCCTCAGCCTGGCCGTGATCAAGCAGCGCTACCGCCAACTGGTGAGCCAGCATCACCCCGACCGGGGCGGCAGCACATCGCGCCTGCAATCGATCAACAAGGCCATGGAAATACTTCAACGCTATTACAGCTGACGCCGAATCTTCGATTCGCTCTAAGGCGACGCCGGATGACCTGCCTATACTGCGACATAAGGTCGCATAAGTCGGTCGGGTACCGGTCGGCGCTGTCCACGCGCTGCCGGCGCTTCGCTGGGGGGCGACCTCATAATAATGAGGAGGTGTTCAGCATGATTCACCACGTTTGGGGGCTCTTCACCCATCCCGATCAAGAGTGGCAAGAGATCCGTGGCGAAGACGAAAGCGTCGGCCACATGTACCTCACCCACGTCCTGATCCTTGCTGCAATTCCCGTAATTTCCGCCTATATCGGCACAACCCAGGTCGGCTGGGTACTGGGCAAGGGCGATCCCGTGATGCTCACCCAGGCCAGCGCGATGCAGATGTCCATCATGTCGTACCTGGCGATGCTGGCCGGCGTGGCGGTGATGGGCGCGTTCATCCACTGGATGGCGCGCACCTACGACGCCAACCCAAGCATCACCGAGTGCATCGTCTTTGCCGCCTACTGCGCGACCCCGCTGTTCATCGGCGGCCTCGCGGCGCTCTACCCGCACCTCTGGTTCGGCGCAACGGTGGGCACCCTGGCCATCTGCTACACGGTCTACCTGCTCTACGTGGGCATACCGACGTTCATGAATATTCCGAAGGACGAAGGCTTCCTGTTCTCCAGCTCGGTGCTGGCGGTGGGCCTGGTAGTGCTGGTGGCGATGATCGCCTCCGCCGTGATCCTCTGGGGCTTCGGCCTGGGTCCGGTGTACACCAGCTGACGACATCCGCTGACAGAAAGGCCGCCTGGGGGCGGCCTTTTCTTTTGGCCGGGAATGACCGCTCGGCGCCATCAACTTCGGCAGCATCCGGCTTTACGGCATAATTCCGCGCCAACGGAGTGCCCTATGCCCGAGCAGCTACTTGCCCGCGTCGAGGCCTGTTATCAACAGGCCGAAGCCTTTTTCAAATGCCGGTTCACCCGCCCCGAAGTGAGTTTCAAGCTGCGCGGGCAGAAGGCCGGCGTCGCCCATCTGGACGAAAACAAGCTGCGCTTCAATCCGCAGCTCTACCGCGAAAACCAGGAAGACTTCCTGCGCCAGACCGTGGCCCACGAGGTGGCGCACCTGGTCGCCCACCAATTGTTCGGCCCACGCATCCAGCCCCATGGCGAGGAATGGCAGCTGATCATGCGCGGGGTCTACGAACTGCCGCCCAATCGCTGCCACACCTATGAAGTGAACCGGCGCAAGGTGACGCGCTACCTCTATCGCTGCGCGTGCCCTGACGGCCACCCCTTCTCCGCCCAGCGCCACGCCCTGGTGGCGCGCGGCCGGCGCTATTACTGCCGGCGTTGCCGGGTGACGCTGGTGTTCAGCGGGGAACAGAGCCAGGTCTAAACCCCAATGGGTCTGCTCTTGTAGGGTGGGCTTCAGCCCACGGTGACCCTGGTGGTGGGCTGAAGCCCACCCTACGGCTGCTACCAATCTCGCTGGGCAGGCCTTCGGCCTGCTTTAGCGAATGAATTCGCCCCCACAAGGTGTCCCACAAACCCGAGCGCCCTACCCCACCACCTTCGCCGCTTTCAGCGCCTCGATCTGCTCAGCGTTGAACCCGAGCCCGGCCAGTACTTCATCTGTGTGGGAACCCACGGGCCCACCAGCATGGCGCGGCGCAGGCAGGCCGGCGGAGAACTTGATCGGGCAGGCGATCTGCTTCTGCGGCGGTAGGCCGTCGCGCGGCACCTCCACCACCAGGTCGCGAGCCTTGATCTGCGGATGCTCCACCGCTTCGGACAACGGCAGCATGGGCTCCACGCAGGCATCCAGGGCGGCGAAGATCTCCACCCACTCGGCGAAGTCGCGTTTTTCGAACTCGATTTCGATAGCGAGTTTCAGCTCGCGCTGGTCCTCGGGCTTCGGCGACAGCCCCTTGGCCGCCAGCTCGGGACGGCCGATGGCGGCACAGAACTGCTGCATGAACTGCGGCTCCAGGCTGCCCACCGAGAACCAACGGCCGTCGCGGGTGCGGTAGTAGTCGTAGAAGCTGCCACCGTTCAGGGCCTGGTTTTCCATGTCCGGCTCCACGCCCGCACCGAGATAGCCGGCGCCAGCCATACCGTGCAGGGCAAAGGCGCAGTCGGTCATGCTGATGTCCACGTGCTGCCCCTCCCCCGTCGCCTGGCGATGGATCACCGCCGCCAGCAGGCCCATCACCCCGTGCAGGGAGCCGCCGCCGATGTCCGCCAGTTGTACCCCCAGGGGCAGCGGCCCGCTGTCACGGCGACCGGTGTAGGAAGCGATGCCGGCCAGCGCCAGGTAGTTGATGTCGTGCCCGGCGCGATCCCGATAGGGGCCGCTCTGGCCATAGCCGGTGATGGAAACGTAGATCAGCTTCGGATTGACCGCCTTCAGCGCCTCATAGCCCAGTCCCAGGCGCTCCATCACGCCGGGGCGGAATTGTTCGAGGACGATGTCGTAGTCGCGCACCAGTTGCTTGACCAGCTCCACCGCGTCCGGCTGTTTCAGGTCCAGGGCGATGCTGCGCTTGTTGCGGTTGAGGTAGGCGTGGCTGGTGGATTGGCCGCCATCGTGGGGCGGTAGCACGCGCACCAGGTCCATGCGCGTGGGCGACTCCACCCGCAGCACATCGGCGCCCATGTCGGCTAGCAGCAATGAGGCGAACGGCCCCGGCAGCAGAGTGGAGAAATCGAGGACTTTCAGCGAGGACAACGGGCCTTTCATGGCAACTCCTGATGCGTGTGTTCGAGCGGTCATTCCCAATGCAGCGCCTGGCGCGCATCAAGTCGGTCGACCGCCGGGGCGTAACGGGCTTCCAGCACGTTGCGGCGAATCTTCATGGTGGGGGTCATGCAGCCGTTATCTACCGTCCAGGGCTCGCGCACCAGCAGCAGATGACTGACGCGTTCATGGGGCAGCAGCCGGTCGTTGAGTTGTGCGAGGGTAGCCAGCAGGTCCGCCTCCACCTGGGCGCGGGCCTGCTCGTGGGCTGCCGGGCTCAGTTCGACCAGCGCCAGCGGCTGGTCCAGGCCGCTGCCCATCAGGCACACCTGCTCCACCCAGAGGCTCTTGGCAATCTCGCCTTCGATGGGCGCGGGCGCCACGTACTTGCCCTTGCTGGTCTTGAAGATGTCTTTCACCCGGCCGGTGATGCGCAGGTAACCATCAGCATCGATCTGCCCGTTGTCACCGGTGCGCAGCCAACCATCGCGTAGGGTTTCCGCGCTCTTTTCCGGTTCCAGGTAATAGCCAGTCATGAGCGAGGGGCTGCGGTAGAGGATTTCACCGTCGTCGGCGATGCGCAGTTCGTTGTCCGGCATCACCCGTCCCACCGTGCCGAAACGCACCTGCCCCGGCCGGTTGAAGTTGCCGTAGGCGAAGTTCTCGGTCATGCCATAGCCCTCGCAGATGGTCAGGCCGATGCGCTGGTACCACTCCAGCAGTGCCACGGGGATCGGCGCGGCGCCGCTCACCAGCACCAGCACCCGCGCCCGGTCCAGCCCCAGGCCACGGCGGATCTTCCAGGCCACCAGGGCGCCGAGCAGCGGAATCGCCAGCAGGCGGTCGAGCCGACGTTGGGGCAGTTTCTCCAGCACGCCCTGCTGGAAGCGCGTCCACAGGCGCGGCACCGAGAAGAACTGGGTCGGGCGGATTTCCCGCAGGTCCTCGGCGAAGGTCTCCAGGGACTCGACGAAGGCGATGCCACCGCCGCAATAGAGGCTGTTGGTGGCCACCAGGAAGCGCTCGGCGGCATGGGACAGCGGCAGATAGGAGAAGAACTGGTCTTCCTGTCCCAGCCCCGTCTCCGCCACCGAGCGGCTGGAGGCGAAGGCGAATGCCCGCGCCGTCTGCATCACGCCCTTGGGCTGGCCGGTGGTGCCGGAGGTATAGAGGATGCTGAGCAGGTCGTCGGGGCGCTGTTCGTGTCCCTCGCGCAGCGGCGCGTAGCAGGCCAGCAGTTCGCCCCAGGCATGGTCGGCGCGCAAGGTCGGATAGGGCATGGCGATGCGTACCACCTCGGCGGGAATGCCCGGCTCGAGACTCTCGGCATTATCCAGCTTGCCAAGGATGATCACCTTGCACGCCGAATGGCGCAGCACATAGTCGATGCTGTCCGCCGATTGCAGCGGATAGAGCGGCACGCTGACCAACCCGGCGAGCATGATCGCCATGTCGCTCAGGATCCACTCGGCGCAGTTCTTCGCCAGGATCGCCACCCGGTCGCCCGGCTCACAGCCCAACGCGCGCAGTGCACTGGCCAGGCGCCGGGCCCGGTCGTCGGCCTCACGCCAGGTGATCGGGTGCCAGCTCCGCTCCACCGGCTGGCGCAGCCAGACGCGGTCCGGCGTGGTCGCCACCCAATGGGCAAAACAGTGCAACGGCAGTTGCTCGCTCATCCTTCAGCCCTCTTGTTCTTGTTGTCGGCTCAATCTCCGATGGCCCGTCACTCTAGAGCTTGAACACCCTCCGCGCATTGGCCTGGAGAAACTTATCCCGCACCTCGTCCAGCAACCCCAGTTCGGCCACCTGCTCCATGCAGCGGGATAGCGACAACTGGGGGAAGTTGCTGCCAAACAGCACTTTGTCCTGGCCGTAGGTCTTCATGTACTGCAGCAGGGCCTGCGGGTAGTAGCGCGGCAGGTAGGCGGAGGTGTCGATATAGATGTTGTCGTGCTTCCAGGCGACCCCAATCATCTCCTCGGTCCAGGGGTGGCCGATGTGGCCGGCGACGATGCGCAGCTCGGGGAAATCCAGCGCCACTTCATCCAGGTAGGGCACAGGCCTACCGGTTTCCGAAGGCATCAGCGGGCCGGTGTGGCCGACCTGGGTGCAGAAGGGAATGTCCAGCTCGATGCACTTCGCATAGAGCGGGTAGTAGAGCCGGTGGTTGGGCGGCAGCTTCCATAGCCAGGGCACCACCCGCAGCGCCTTGAAGCCCAGTTCGTTGACGGCTCGGTCCAGCTCGCGCAAGGCGGCCATGGGTTTGCTCATGTCCACCGCGGCAACGCCGACGAAGCGGTCCGGGAAGGCACGCGTGTACTCGGCCACCTCGTCGTTAGTGCTGACCCAGCGCTCCGGCCGGCACCAGGCGCTGACCATCAGCTTGTCGATGCCGGCGCGGTCCATCTCGGCCACGGTTTCTTCCGGGCTCAGGCCCTTGTCGAGCAGCGCTGTGGTCCCGGACTTCTCGAACAGCCGCACCGCCTCGGGTATCAGCTCGCGGGTGCGACCGGTGGCCAACTGGGCCCAGGCATCGATGGCGCCTTGTGCTTGAGTCATGACGATTGCCTCAATGGAGTCAGTCGAAGGTGCGCACGGCACACCCACAGGTAGGGTGCGCCATGCGCACCGCTTGCCTCAGAGCTTCATCCCGCGGCTGATGATCTCTTTCATGATTTCCGAGGTGCCGGCGAAGATGCGCTGGATACGCGCGTTCGCGTACATCTTGCAGATGGGGTATTCCCACATGTAGCCCCAACCGCCATGCAGCTGCACGCCCTCGTCCACCACCTTGCACAGCAACTCGGTGGTGAACAGCTTGGCCTCTGCCGCCACTTCCGGGGTGAGCTTCTTCTGGTTGTGGTCCATCACGCAGCGGTCGGTGAACACCTGGGCAACGTCGATCTGGGTGCGCATCTCGGCGAGCTTGAAACGGGTGTTCTGGAAGTGCGCCACGGGCCGGTCGAAGGCCTTGCGCTCCTTCACGTAGTCGATGGTGGTGAGCAGCGCGGCCTCGGCGCCGGCCACCGCACCGCAGGCGTTGGTCAAGCGCTCCTGGGCGAGCATGTTCATCAGGTAGAAGAAGCCGCCCTTGGCATCGCCCAGCAGGTTCTCCTTCGGCACCTTGACGTTGTTGAAGAACAGCTCGGCGGTGTCCTGACTCTTCATGCCCAGCTTCTTCAGGTTGCGGCCGCGCTCGAAGCCTTCCATGCCCCGCTCCACCAGGAACAGGCCCATGGCGTGCTTGTTCGCCGGGTCGGTCTTGGCGGCGACGATCACTACGTCCGCCAGCAGACCGTTGGAGATGAACACCTTGGAGCCGTTGAGCAGGAAGTGGTCGCCCTTATCCACAGCGGTGGTGCGCATGCCGGCCAGGTCGGAACCGGCAGAGGGTTCGGTCATGGCCACGGCGAGAATGGTTTCGCCACGGATGATGCCCGGCAGGAAGCGCGCCTTCTGCTCGGCGTTGCCGTATTCGGCGATGTAGGGACCGCAAAGAGCCGAATGCAGCGGAATCATGAAACCCGGCTCGTTGATGTAGGCCAGCTCCTCGCACATGATCTGCTCGTAGCGGAAGTCCTTCAGCCCAGCGCCGCCATACTCCTCGTCCGCCCAGGGCAACAGGAAGCCCATCTCCCCCGCCTTCTGCCACACACTGCGGTCGACCACGCCGGCGGCCTCCCACTCCTCCTGATGCGGCACCACTTCCTTCTGCAGGAAGGCGCGAAAAGCGTCACGGAACAGGTTGTGCTCGGTTTCGAAATGAATGCGCTGCATGGCGTTGCCTCCCTGGGCCGAAGTCGTGCCGCAGGTTAGGCGCCAGCCGCTCGCCCCCTCAATGACGCAAGCGCTCAGTGCGAATTGACGCATTCGGCCAGGTATCCGGCGCACAACGAACCCTACAGTAAGCATCCTGCCCACGGGGACGGTTGAATCGGCAAAAAAAAGCCCGGCTACGGGGGCCGGGCTTGAGAAAGTCTCCTCACCAGGAGGAGAACGCTGTAGCAGGTGTCGATCAGGCAGCGGTCTGCGGAGCGGACGGTGCTTCGGCCTTGCCGCCGGAAGCCAGCTCACGCTGCAGGGTGTCTTCGTCCAGTTGCTTGCACCACTTGGCGACCACGATGGTGGCAACGCCGTTGCCGATCAGGTTGGTCAGGGCGCGGGCTTCGGACATGAAGCGGTCGATGCCGAGGATCAGCGCCAGGCCGGCAACCGGCAGGTGGCCGACGGCGGACAGGGTGGCGGCCAGCACGATGAATCCGGAACCAGTGACACCGGCGGCACCCTTGGAGGCGATCAGCAGCACGGCCAGCAGGGTCAGCTGGTGGGTGATGTCCATGGTGGTGTCAGTGGCCTGGGCGATGAACACCGCAGCCATGGTCAGGTAGATGGAGGTGCCGTCCAGGTTGAAGGAGTAGCCAGTGGGGATGACCAGGCCGACCACGGACTTCTTGGCACCCAGCTTTTCCATCTTGTTCAGCATGCGCGGCAGGGCCGACTCGGACGACGAGGTGCCGAGCACGATCAGCAGTTCCTCGCGGATGTACTTGATGAAGCGCAGGATGCTGAAGCCGTGGGCGCGGGCGATGCCGCCCAGGACCACCAGGATGAAGAACACGCAGGTGATGTAGAAGCACAGCATCAGTTGGCCGAGCTGCACCAGCGAACCCACGCCGTACTGGCCGATGGTGAAAGCCATGGCACCGAAGGCACCGATGGGGGCGACCTTCATGATCATGTTGATGATGCCGAACATGACCTGGGCGATGCGGTCGATGAACTCCAGTACCGGCTTGCCGTGGTCACCCATGCGTTGCAGGGCGAAGGCGAAGATCACGGAGAAGAACAGCACCTGCAGGATGTCGCCCGAGGCGAAGGCACCGACGATGGTGCTCGGGATCACGTTCAGCAGGAAGGCGATGGTGCTCTGCTGTTCGCCGGCGGCGGCGAAGGCGGCAATGCCCTTGGTGTCCAGGGTGGACGGATCGACATGCATGCCGACGCCAGGCTGGACGATGTTGACCACTACCAGGCCGATTAGCAGGGCAACAGTAGAAACGATTTCGAAATACAGCAGCGCGTAGCCGCCGGTCTTGCCCACTGCCTTCATGTCCTGCATGCCGGCGATGCCGCTGACCACGGTGCAGAAGATGATGGGCGCGATGGCCATCTTGATCAGTTTGACGAAGCCGTCACCCAGGGGTTTGAGGGCGACGCCGGTTTCCGGATAGAAGTGACCCAGCAGGATACCGATGGCGATGGCGACGATGACCTGTACGTACAGGCTCTTGTAGAACGGTTGGCGGGACATGGCAGTGTTCCTTTCAAGTGATCCCGACCTGTTCCGTAAGGCCTGGCGTCACTGTGATCGACGGATCTCCCTGTCTGGGAGACTTTTGTTGTTGTGCGGTCCAGTCGAATGGACGGCACAGTCCCTATTGCAGCCGCTATGCCAAGTCTTAATTTTCAATTAAACCTTTATATTTCAATAACTTAAATAAACACAAAAGCCGCACTCCGATCGGCATCGGGCGGATTTCCGCCAAGCACCCGGGGGGATTTCCGCCACTTGCGCCCTTGTGGCCGCCTTTGGCCGGGCCCTACCATCGGCCTCCCCGACCACGGATCGCCCCCATGCGTGAGCGCACCATCGCCAGCCATTTCGTCCGGGCCGCCCTGCGCGGCGCCATGCGCCAGGGCGTGGATTGCGCGCCCGTTCTGCGTGCAGCCGGCATCCAGCCTGCACTGCTGGACGAACCACGGGCACGGGTGGCCCCCGAGCAGTTCACCCGGCTGCTGCAATTGCTCTGGGAAGTGCTGGACGACGAGTACATGGGCTTCGGCCTGCAGCGCAGCAAGCGCGGCACCTTCGCCATGATGTGCCACGCCATCATCCACTGCCGCACCCTGGACAAGGCGCTCGGCCGGGGCACCCTCTTCTACGGGCTGTTTCCCGACGCACCGCGCATCAGCCTTGCGCGGGATGGCGACTTCGCCGTGCTGACGGTGGACGACGCGACACTGTCGGACCCGGACCACTTCCTCGTGGAAAGCCTGTTGGTGATCTGGCACCGCCTGGGCAGCTGGCTGATCGGTCAGCGCATCCGCCTGGAAGAAGCCACGTTCAGCTACGACGAACCGGCCCATGCCGCCGAGTACGAACTGCTCTTTCCCACCAGCCGCCAGTTCGCTGCGCCGCGCACCAGCCTGCGCTTCCATGCCCGCTATCTGGCAATGCCGCTGCTGCAGGACGAACGCACCCTCAGGCACTTCCTCGAACATTCCCCAGCCGATCTGCTGGCCCGCCCGGATGGCGGCGACAGCCTGACCAGCCAGATCCGCCGCCTGCTCGGTCGCGACTGCCGCACCTGGCCGGACCTGGAAGCGGTGGCCCAACAGCTGCACACCAGCCCGCAGACCCTGCGCCGCCACCTGCGTGAAGAAGGGTCGAGTTTTCAGGAACTGAAGGACCACCTGCGCCGCGACCTGGCCATCTACCACCTGGGCCGGGATGAACTGTCGATCCAAGACATCGCCGAACAGCTCGGCTTCTCCGAACCCTCTGCCTTCCATCGGGCCTTCAAGAAATGGACGGGGTTGACGCCAGGGGCGTACCGGGCGCAGGAGGCGTGAGCCAGCCGGGGATGTAGGGGCGAATTCATTCGCCAAGCAGGCCGAAGGTCTGCCCTGCCGGCCCATGGGGCAACTTCGCTGCCCATCGCGAATGAATTCGCCCCCACAAGGAAATCGGACCGTATTTACAACAACGGAAACCGAATCCTGAATTCCGCCCCGCCCAGCGGCGACTCTTCGAGGAACAGCTCGCCGTCGTAGCTCTCGATGATGTCCTTCACCACCGCCGTGCCGATACCCTGCCCCGAATGCTGGGCGTCCAGGCGTTCGCCGCGTTTGAGGATGCGCTCGCGCTGGTCCACCGGCACGCCGGGGCCGTCGTCTTCCACCTTCAGTTCGCAATAGCCATCGCGCACCCGCGCACTGACGCGGATTTCCCCCAGGCACAGGCGGAAGGCGTTCTCCAGCAGGTTGCCAAGCAACTCCAGCAAGGCGCCCTGCTCCATGGGGATCATCAGGGCCTTGTCGAAATCCCGCTCCACACGCACGCGTTTTTCCCGGTAGACCTTGTCCAGTGCATCACAGAGGGTGTCCAGCAAAGGCGCCAGTTGCACCCGATGGCGCACCAGGCCGCTCTTGCGCAGGGAAGCGCGCTGCAACTGGTAGCTGATCTGCTGGCTCATACGCTCGATCTGGCTCTGCAGCACCCGCGCCTGTTCGCGATCGTCGGGGCGGGCGGCGATGTTCTCGCTCACGCCCTGCAATACCGAGAGCGGCGTCTTCAGGTTGTGGGCCAGGTCGTCCAGGGAATGGCGGTAGCGCTCGCGCTGGCGGCGCTCGCTGTCCAGCAGGCGGTTGAGGGATTTGGTCAGGCGCAGCAGCTCTCGGGGGTGCTCATCGCTCAAGCTGTCGCGGCTGCCGGACTCCACCTGGTCCAGCTCCGCGCTGAGCCCGCGCAGGCTGCGAAAGCCCCAGGTCAGGCCGAACCAGAGCAGCCCCAGCAACACCAGCAGCGCACCACCCAACCAGACATAGAGCTGTTTGAGGAAGCCGTCGTACATGGACTGGTAGTCGCTCACCGGTTGCATGGTGACGACGCTGTAGGCCGCCTTCTGCCCGCGCAGCAGGTCCACCTCCACGTCATAAACGAAGAACTCGCGCCCCCTGGCATCCGCGACCCGGAGGAACTCGTGCCCCTGGCCGTCGTAGCGCGGGCTGTACTCCACACGCTCATCCCGCGACGAAAGCGACTGCCAAACCAGCCGCCCCTCGCTGTCATAGATGTAGCCGAGCTGGCTGGCTTCCAGGTTGTCGAATTCCTCGTTGGGCAGCTTGTCGGGCATTTCCAGCTGACCGTTTTCCACCCGGGCCGCAGCGATCAGCGCGCTGGCGTCAGCGGCCAGGCGCTGCTGGATGGACTGGTCGAGGGCAATAACGAAAGCCCCACGCAGGGCCGGCAGCAGGGCGAGCATGAACAGCACCGCCATCGCCGCGGCGCCGAGCATCAGCCGCAGGCGCAGCGACGATCCCAGCTTGCGCCAACTGCGGATCATCGGCAGCGCTCGGTGAACAGGTAGCCCTGGCCGCGTACGGTGTCGATGGGTTTGAAGCCGCTGCCACCCTCCAGCTTGCGGCGCAGACGTCCCACCAGCACTTCGATCACATTGGGATCGCGTTCCTCGTCATTCGGATACAGCTGCTCCATCAGCCGCTCCTTGGCCACCACCTGCTGGTGATGCCGCATGAGGTATTCGAGGATGCGGTACTCGTAAGCGGTGAGCGCAATCGGCTCGCCATCCAGCTGTGCCTGCTTGCGATTCAAGTCCAGCAACAGCGGCCCGGCTTCAATGGTGGACTGGACGAAACCGGACGAGCGCCGCAGCAAGGCATTGAGCCGCGCCTCCAGCTCCTCGAACTGGAATGGCTTGACCACATAATCGTCGGCGCCAGCGGCCAGGCCTTCGACCTTGTCCTGCCAGTTGCCGCGGGCGGTGAGAATGAGGATGGGGAAGTTCTTGCCCTGGCTGCGCAGCTGGCGGATCAGGTCCAGCCCGCTGATGCCAGGCAGACCGAGGTCGACCACGGCCAGGTCATGGTTGTATTCGGCAGCGCGATAGAGCGCCTCTTCGGCATTGGGAACGGCATCCACCACGTGGCCCTGCTCGCCCAGGCGGGTGTAGAGGTGATGGCGCAGCAGCGCTTCGTCTTCCACAACCAGCAGTTTCATGGGCAGTTCTCCCTTTCTATGAGTTGGCCGGGCAAAAGCCCGGCCGGATGCTGAACAAGGGCGGCTCAGAACTTGTAGTTCGCGCCGATGTAGGCCTGGCCGCTGCTGTGCAGGTCCAGGGAGCCCAGGCGCGGGCCGCCGTGTTCACCCATGTCGGTGCTGACGTTGGTACGCAGGTAACGGTAGCCGGCTTCGATCGACGCGTTCTTGCTCAGGTCCTGGAGGATACCGGCCTGCAGGCCAGCAGCGTAGTTGATGTTGCTGTCGCGGCTCATGCCCTTGCTTTCCTGCTCCAGCTTCACCAGGCCGAGGGTGGCACCGCCGAACAGCTTGGTGTTGTAGTCACCCACGGGAACGAACACATCGTAGCTGCCGAGCAGGTTCTGCTGGCGCAGCTTGTTGCCGCTGTCCGTATCGGAGAAGTTTTCGTAGGTCATGTAATAGCGGCCGCCATCAGTCATCTGGCCGGCACGCACACCCCAGGTGTCAGTCTTGTGGATAACTTTGTCCAGCTTGGGGTTGTTCAGGTTCGCGTTCAGCGAATCGGACTTCTGGATGTTGTTGTTGGTCTGGCCCCAGGTCAGGCCAACGAAGTTGTCGGCGGCCTGGGCACCAGCAGCGGCGAGGGCCAGGGCGGAAGCGAGGGCGATACGGCTGAAGATAGGGTTCATGATGTGATTCCTCTTCGAGTGGTCGAGTAGTTGGCTGAACTCGGAGCTAGATTGCTCGCCACCCACTGAACCGCTCCTGAACCCTTCTTGAACCTGAGCTGAACGAAACCTCTTACAGCGTCCTAAGACACTTTCAGCCTGCCCCCCCTGAATCGCAGGCAAAAAAAAACGGGAGCCCATCCGGGCTCCCGCACTCAATTCAGAGAAAATGTCCGGAACCGGCACTGCCAGGCTTCCAGACTACAACCTCACCTGCGTTCCAGAAGAAACGCCCGGCTAGTCTGGCAAAAACCAGGGCCCGGCTTCCGTTTCGCTTTGTTTGCCATTTGCAAACATATGTAAACGGCCGCTCCGCTGGCCGATTCCAACGACGCCGGGCAGAATGCCGCCATGACTTCGAACCACCCCGCCTGCTGCAGTCCCTTCGACGCCACCTGGCCCTTCCCTGAAGCCTTGCCGGGTGTGGTCATGCGTTCCTGCCGCTTCGACCCGGCCCTGCTCGCCGCCGACGACTTTGCCCGCAGCGCCATTGCCCCACCAGCCAACATCCAGCGTTCGGTGGCCAAGCGGCAGACGGAATTCCTCGCCGGCCGCCTCTGCGCCCGTAACGCCCTCCTCGCCCTGACCGGCCGCGCCGATGTGCCTGCCCTTGGTGAAGACCGCGCACCGGTCTGGCCGGTCGGGATCACGGGCTCCATCAGCCACAGCCACGGCCTGGCCACCGCGCTGGTGGCCAACAACACGCAATGGCGCGGCCTGGGCCTGGACCTGGAAGAGCGCATGACAGCCGAGCGCGCCCTGCGCCTGGCAAAAGAAATCCTCACCCCGGCCGAACTGCAACGGTTGGATGGCCTCACGCCCGAGCAGAAGGCCGAACGCATCACCCTGACCTTCTCCGTCAAGGAGAGCCTGTTCAAGGCGCTCTACCCCCTGGTGCACAAGCGTTTCTACTTCCATGACGCGGAAATGGTGGACTGCGACGACGCACGAGCACGTCTGCGGCTGCTGATCGACCTGTCGGCGGAATGGAAGGTGGGGAGTGAACTGGAAGGCTGGCACTGCGACTTCCAGGGGCGGTTGCTGAGCTTGGTGGCAGTCGCCGCCTGAAGCGAGCGGCTGGCAAATAACCCTGTGGGGGCGATTTCAATCGCGAATAAATTCGCTCCCACAAGGCATTGATGGGTATCGCTCCGCTCCACCCATCCTACGAACTGAATCCGCTCGGAACTCCTGTGGGGGCGAATTCATTCGCTGAGGACAGCGCAGCTGTCCCGAATTCTGCAAGACAGACCATCCCCTCAAGTACTCAGCCAACGGGGCGCAATGCACACCGATATCGGAATCACACCGGCGGTTCGCCCTCCCTTGTGGGAGCGATTTCAATCGCGAATGAATTCGCCCCCACAGAGAAGCGAAGCGAAACCTACAGCGTCTCCGCCTCGCTCTGCCGGCGCGGCCATACCAGGCTGAACCGTGCGCCGCCCAATGACTCGCTGCGGCCGACCTGTGCGCGGCCGGCGTGCCAGTAGATGATCCGCCGCACGATGGACAGCCCCAGGCCGTGGCCGCCGGAGGCGCGGGTGCGGCTGTCGTCCAAGCGCATGAAGGGTTTGAAGATTTTCTCCCACTGGCTTTCCGGCACGCCGGGGCCGTCGTCCTCGACGTCGATACGGCAGCGCTTGTGGCCGATCTGGTAATTCAGCTGCACCCGTGATTCCGCATGGCGCATGGCATTGCTCACCAGGTTCTGCAGAGCGCGGTGCAGGTAACGCGGCTCGGCTTCGACCCAGGCCCCGTCGTTGCCGACGTTCAGGCACAGGCCGCGCTCGATGCGTACCGAGGCACGCAAGGGCGACAGTTCGGCGATCACCTGGTCGAACAGTGCATCCAGGTCCACGCGCTGGAAATGCAGGGCCGGCGAGCCCTGCTCCAGGCGCGCGTAAGTCAGCATCTCGTCCACCAGCTTGTCCAGTTCCTGGATGTCGCCGTCCATGCCTTCCATATATTTGCGCCGGGACTCGTCATTGTCGGCGTCGCCGATCATCTCCAGGCCGAAGCGCAGCCGCGCCACCGGGGTACGCAGCTCATGGGACACCGCGCGGATCAGTTCGCGTTGCAGCATCAGCAGGCGCTGCAACTGCTCGGCCATACCATTGAAAGCAGCGGCCAGGCGCCCCACTGAGTCGGCGCCCCTGGTAGGAACCCGCGCATCCAGCTTGCCCTGAGCGATGTCGGTGGCAGCGCTCTCCAGCCCCATCAACCGATGCTCCAGCTGACGCACCAGGAAATATACGGTCAGACCAATCAGGGTCAGGCCGAGAAAGCCGATCAGCACCAGCATCTGTGGCGGATAAGGGTTCATCTGATGCAGCGGGCCCATCTCCAGCACCCAGGGCGTGTCCACCATGCCGGAGAATACGCGGATGGAGTCGCCATCCTTGCCGAGGGCCATCACCGTATCGCCCTCGTCCACCCGGCGACGCTGATCGACGTCCAGGTCGGCGTCTTTCAGCGGGATCAGCCGCATGTCGAAGCCGAACTGCTTGTTCTCCTTGATGGACGCCAGGCGCTGGGGCTGTTCGTTCACCGGGAAGCGCACCAGCTCATCCATCAATAGATAGACGGTGGCCCGCGCCAGCTGCTCGCTGATCTGCTCCACGTCACCAGTCAGCAGCAGCCGCTCGCCCACACTCACCAGGGCGAACACCCGTGCCGCATGGGGGCCGGTCTGCTCCACCAGTACCTGGCCGCGTGTCAGGCGATTGCGCGCGCTGTTGTCCAGCTTGGAGCCCTCCATGGGCTGCAGTTCCAGGGGAATGCCCAGCAGGCGCCCCCAGAGCACCACCGCGCGGCGGCGCTCCACTTCATTCATGGGCTGGAGGTTGTCGGCCATCAGGCGGAAGGTGCCACGGGCCAGGCTCTCGCGGTACTGGTCAGAACGCACCTGGTTGACCTGGTGGATAGTGAAGACGCCGAGCAGCGCCACCAGCACCAGGGTCACCAGCATGCCGCCGTAAATGCGCAGGAAGATCGAGTTCATGGACTGTCGCCAGCGTCAGAGGCCTTCAGCGGCCTCCCTGACAAATAGGTAGCCCTTGCTGCGTACCGTCTTGATCAGGCGCGGATGCATGGGGTCGTCACCAATCTTCGGGCGGATGCGCGAAATGCGCACGTCGATGGAGCGGTCCTGGCCGTCGTACTCGATGCCGCGCAGGGAATTGAAGATCTCCTCGCGGGACAGGATGCGCCCAGCGTTCACCGCCAGCAGCCAGAGCAGGTCGAACTCCGCACTGGTCAACTCGATGCTGCGCTCGTTGAGCCAGGCCTCGCGCATGGCGTTGTCGATCACCAACGGACCGAACTCCAGGCGGCGCTGGTTTTCCACAACGGGCACCTCGGCGACCACCTCGCTACGCCGCAACAGGGCACGGATGCGCGCCAGTAGCACACGCGGGCGCACCGGCTTGCACACATAGTCATCGGCGCCCAACTCCAGGCCCAGTACCTGATCCATGTCGTCGGTGCGCGCGGTGAGCATCAGGATCGGCCCCTCGTACTGGCCCCGCAGCTTGCGGCAGATGGACAGGCCATCCTCCCCCGGCAGCATCAGGTCCAGCACCACCAGATCCGGGCGCTCCTTGAGGATGCGCGCCACCGCCTGGCCGCCATCGGACTCGATGGATACCTGCAGGCCGTTGCCTTCCAGGTACTCACGAGTCAGATCGGCCAGTCGCTGATCGTCTTCGACTATGAGGATTCGCCAGGCTTCTTGCTCCACCACGCACTCCCTAGACAGCGTCAGGACCATCGAAAAACGGGTCCGCATTGTATCAATGCCGGATCGATAGCACAGCGCATGCCAGATGCGACCCAAAACACAAGATATTGTGTTAGCTTGCGACGCCATCGACAGCACGTCCAGACCTCGAAAACCGCCCATTCGGCGGCGACGAACGGCAGAGCCTAGAGCCACCGGGCCTTTGCCTCCGTTACCCCACAGTCACCCACAAATCACCCACAACTTATCCACAGGCTAGATGTTGTGGCTCGCCTTGCAATACCCCCAACAGCGCATTATCTTGTACCCCCATCGAGCTCAGCCCCTACATATAGGGGTGAGGGCGTACCACCGGACACTAATTAGAATCAAGCGCTAAAGGCTTTTTCCGAGCCTGACCACCGGTGTGTCACAAGCGGTATTTCACCCACCAAACGCCTCTGGCGAGTGGTGCCGGCCCAGGACACAAAGAACGTGACTGGGGGTCGGAAGCAGGTGAGGCGCCAACAGCGCCCACCACTAGGTATTGTGGTTGTCACGGATCGTTAACACCGTGGCGATTGACTTGTAGGGCCAGGAAGGCACTTGAGTCCTGTCCTTCAGCCCCGAAGCACCACGCGTTCGCACCCGGCGCCGTTGCCGTGCGTATTGCGTTGTGAAAAGGGAACGAAGGCGATTCAGGCGCCCTTACATAAATCAGAACATGGAGAACCCCATGCAGACCGACACCACTCGCGAGAACCCGCAGGCCACCGCGCCGCAGGCAGCAGATTCCAATCAGGATCTGGCCGCCACTGCGCCCGGCCAGCTGCGCGTGATCAAACGCAACGGCACCGTTGTCGCCTACACCGACGACAAGATCACCGTTGCCATCACCAAGGCGTTCCTCGCTGTGGAAGGCGGTACTGCCGCAGCTTCTTCGCGTATCCATGAAACCGTAGCCCGCCTGACCGAGCAGGTCACCGCGACCTTCAAGCGCCGCATGCCCTCCGGCGGCACCATCCACATCGAAGAAATCCAGGACCAGGTCGAACTGGCCCTGATGCGCGCCGGCGAGCAGAAAGTCGCCCGCGACTACGTGATCTACCGCGAGTCCCGCGCCCAGGAGCGCTCCAAGCGCAGCGCCGGCGGCGACGTCGCCCAACCGCACCCGAGCATCCGCATCACTCGCGCCGATGGCAGCCAGCAGCCGCTGGACATGGGCCGCCTGAACACCATCATCAGCGAAGCCTGCGAAGCCCTGGCCGAAGTCGACGGCGCGCTGATCGAGCGTGAAACCCTGAAGAACCTCTACGACGGCGTAGCCGAGAAGGACGTCAACACCGCCCTGGTGATGACTGCCCGTACCCTGGTAGAGCGCGAGCCGAACTACTCCTACGTCACCGCCCGCCTGCTGATGGACACCCTGCGCGCCGAAGCGCTGGGCTTCCTCGGTGTTGCCGAGAGCGCCACTCACCACGAGATGGCCGATCTCTACGCCAAGGCCCTGCCGGCCTACGTGGAAAAAGGCGTCGAGTTCGAACTGCTCGACCCGCAGCTGAAGACCTTCGACCTGGAAAAACTGGGCAAGGCCATCAACCACGAGCGTGACCAGCAGTTCACCTACCTCGGCCTGCAGACCCTGTACGACCGTTACTTCATCCACAAGGACGGCATCCGCTTCGAACTGCCGCAGGTCTTCTTCATGCGCGTGGCCATGGGCCTGGCCATCGAAGAGAAGCAGAAAGAAGAACGCGCCATCGAGTTCTACAACCTGCTGTCCTCCTTCGACTACATGTCGTCGACTCCGACCCTATTCAACGCCGGCACCCTGCGTCCGCAGCTGTCGTCCTGCTACCTGACCACCGTGCCGGACGACCTGTCGGGCATCTACAGCGCGATCCACGACAACGCCATGCTGTCGAAATTCGCCGGTGGCCTGGGCAACGACTGGACCCCGGTCCGTGCGCTGGGCTCCTACATCAAGGGCACCAACGGCAAGTCCCAGGGCGTGGTTCCGTTCCTGAAAGTGGTGAACGACACCGCCGTCGCCGTTAACCAGGGTGGCAAGCGCAAGGGCGCTGTCTGTGCCTACCTGGAAACCTGGCACATGGACATCGAAGAGTTCATCGAACTCCGCAAGAACACCGGTGACGACCGCCGCCGTACCCACGACATGAACACCGCGAACTGGATTCCGGACCTGTTCATGAAGCGCGTGTTCGACGATGGCCAGTGGACCCTGTTCTCGCCGTCCGAAGTACCGGACCTGCACGACCTGACCGGCAAGGCCTTCGAAGAGCGCTACGAGTACTACGAAGCCCTGACCCAGTACGGCAAGATCAAGCTGTTCAAGACCATCCAGGCCAAAGACCTGTGGCGCAAGATGCTCTCGATGCTCTTCGAGACCGGCCACCCGTGGCTGACCTTCAAGGACCCGTGCAACCTGCGCAGCCCGCAGCAGCACGTGGGCGTGGTCCACAGCTCCAACCTGTGCACCGAGATCACCCTGAACACCAACAAGGACGAGATCGCGGTCTGCAACCTGGGCTCGATCAACCTGGTCAACCACATCGTTGATGGCAAGCTGGACACCGCCAAGCTCGAGAAGACCGTCAAGACCGCAGTACGCATGCTCGATAACGTTATCGACATCAACTACTACTCGGTTCCGCAGGCTCGCAACTCGAACCTCAAGCACCGTCCGGTTGGCCTGGGCATCATGGGCTTCCAGGACGCCCTGTACCTGCAGCACATCGCCTACGGCTCCGACGCGGCCATCGAGTTCGCCGACAAGTCCATGGAAGCGGTGAGCTACTTCGCCATCCAGGCTTCCTGCGACCTGGCCGATGAGCGCGGCGCCTACGAGACCTTCGACGGTTCCCTGTGGTCCAAGGGCATCCTGCCGCTGGACTCCCAGCAGATCCTGATCGAGGCCCGTGGCCAGAAGTACATCGACGTCGACCTGACCGAGTCCCTGGACTGGGCCCCGGTTCGCGAGCGCGTCAAGAAAGGTATTCGTAACTCGAACATCATGGCCATTGCGCCGACCGCGACCATCGCCAACATCACCGGCGTATCGCAGTCCATCGAGCCGACCTACCAGAACCTCTACGTGAAATCGAACCTCTCCGGCGAGTTCACCGTGATCAACCCCTACCTGGTACACGACCTCAAAGCCCGTGGCCTGTGGGACCCGGTCATGGTCAACGACCTGAAGTACTACGACGGTTCCGTGCAGCAGATCGAGCGCATCCCGCAAGACCTGAAAGACCTGTACGCCACCGCGTTCGAAGTCGAAACCAAGTGGATCGTCGACGCCGCCAGCCGCCGTCAGAAGTGGATCGATCAGGCCCAGTCCCTGAACCTCTACATCGCCGGCGCCTCGGGCAAGAAGCTGGACGTGACCTACCGCATGGCTTGGTACCGTGGCCTGAAAACCACCTACTACCTCCGCGCCCTGGCCGCCACCAGCACCGAGAAGTCGACCATCAACACCGGCAAGCTGAACGCCGTATCGGCAGGCGGCAGCGAAACCCTGCAAGCCGCTCCGGCTGCAGCGCCGGCACCGGCTCCGGTACCGAGTGCCTGCTCCATAGACAACCCGGACTGCGAAGCGTGCCAATAAGGCATCGCACGGGCCGCCCCCTCTCCCCCGGGAGAGGGCTCTTCCCTCCCCTCTCCCGCTTGCGGGAGAGGGGCCGGGGAAGAGGGTAAAAAAGGCAGCACCGATTTCCGAACAGTCACACCCACAAACCGGGTGTGCACAGGCCAGGGCAAACCACCGCCCCGTCCTTGATCCAACGCTTTCGCGTGCATCCATCCACGCACCCAAACACCCAGGCCGGCACAGACCGGTCCGCAGACCAGGAGAGGAACAATGCTCAGCTGGGACGAATTCGACAAAGAAGACCCCACCGAAGCCAAGGCAGCCCCCGCCGTTGCCCAGGCCGCAGCCAAGAACATCGACAAGCTCGACGACGAAGCCGCCGGCTCCGTTGAAGACGCCCGCGCCGTATCGGCCAACGACTCCGACGCCGTCGCCCGCGCCAAGAAGGCCCTCGACGCCCTCGACATCCAGGAAGGCCTGGACGACCTCGAAGGCTCCGCCGCGCGCGTGCAGGTTGGCGACAAGCAGATGATCAACGCCCGCGCCGACCTCAACCAACTCGTACCCTTCAAGTACGACTGGGCCTGGCAGAAGTATCTGGATGGTTGCGCCAACCACTGGATGCCGCAGGAAGTGAACATGAACGCCGACATTGCCCTGTGGAAGAGCAAGGACGGCCTGTCTGAAGACGAGCGCCGCATCGTGATGCGCAACCTCGGCTTCTTCTCCACCGCCGACTCCCTGGTTGCCAACAACCTGGTGCTGGCCGTGTACCGCCTGATCACCAACCCCGAATGCCGCCAGTACATCCTGCGCCAGGCCTTCGAAGAGGCGATCCACACCCACGCCTACCAGTACTGCATCGAGTCGCTGGGCATGGATGAAGGCGAAATCTTCAACATGTACCACGAGATCCCGAGCGTCGCGAAGAAAGCGTCCTGGGGCCTGAAGTACACCCGCTCGATCTCCGACCCCGAGTTCAAGACCGGCACCCCGGAGACCGACCGCCAGTTCCTGCGCAACCTGATCGCCTACTACTGCGTACTGGAAGGCATCTTCTTCTACTGCGGCTTCACCCAGATCCTCTCCATGGGCCGCCGCAACAAGATGACCGGCACTGCCGAGCAGTTCCAGTACATCCTGCGTGACGAGTCCATGCACCTGAACTTCGGCATCGACGTGATCAACCAGATCAAGATCGAAAACCCGCACCTGTGGGATGCCCAGATGAAGGACGAAGCCACCCAGATGATCCTGCAGGGCACCCAGCTGGAAATCGAATACGCTCGCGACACCATGCCGCGCGGCGTACTGGGCATGAACGCCGCGATGATGGAGGACTACCTCAAGTTCATCGCCAACCGCCGCCTGACCCAGATCGGCCTGAAAGAGGAATACCCGGGCGCGACCAACCCGTTCCCGTGGATGTCCGAAATCATGGACCTGAAGAAAGAGAAGAACTTCTTCGAGACACGAGTCATCGAATATCAAACCGGCGGCGCGCTGAGCTGGGATTGAATCCGGGTCAAGACATTAGGAAAACAGAAACGCTTTGCCTGAAATGGAAGTTCGGGGTAGCGAATAGAAAGACAAAACCCCGCCTAGTGCGGGGTTTTTTTACTTTACCGAAAGTGCGGACTTGGACGACAGATAACAGCCAGAGGACGAATCCTAAAGGAGAGAATGAACTATGTCCTCCTATTTGGTAGCCAGACGGAGGAAGGATGTCTGAAACAACTGAAGAGATACCGTGCAGAGAGGCTCGAAGAGCAATACGCGAACTCTACGAGTCGGCGCACTTACTATTCCTGGAAAGGCTTGAGGTCTTCATAGACAAAATTGAGTATCCCCTATCCTACGATCTCTCGGACAAAATCCAAAAGATCTACTGGGGACCGGCATTTATGGAGTTAGCGATAGCAAACGACCTGAGAGAAACCATCAACCAACTTCACAGTTGGTATGGATACTTGGTGGATTGGTCTCTCTGGATTGACGTACTCAAGCAGTTCGAAGGTGAGCAGGAATGGTCTATACGCCGGCAGTATGTTGAGCATTTGGCCTTCTACTGCATGCTGCAACCAAGTTCGACTCGCGAACGCTTCGGCTCTATAGCAACCAACGCCCTGCATCAAGCCAATCTGGCATTACAAGAAGACTACAAGGATCGATTGGATCAGGACGAACATGGGTATCTGAGTCGCCGGAAGCGCGAGATGCAGTTAAAGCGAATAGGCGCAAATTACACGAGCTTCGCTCCTTTTCTGCAGGCGCTTACTCACCTAGATAACAAGGCCTTCAGCACAGCCAGCTACAACTTTCGTGACCTCGCCAGCCACGGAATTGCGCCACGTTTTGAGCAGGGTGAGACCAGCTTCGTGAGACGCTCTATCAAGCCTTGGAGCGAGTTGGTAAAGCAACCTGACGGTACTGCACAGTTTGTCGAGCATCCGACAAAGAAGGCAGTATGTTATGGCTTCGGTGGTACCCAGCCATTGAGCTTCCAACAAGCCTATGATGCCTGCTGGCAGGAGCTCCTCAAGGCAATTCAATTGTTTCACACTTACCAAGCACTGCTTAGAGAACTTTCGTCCACTCTCGCCCGGCGCTACCCCGGAACGGATAATGAGGGAACGAGGTAGATAACCGGGAAGCGTACAACTCTCAGGCTTGTGTAGGGTGGATGACGCTCTTTTCATCCACCACCCTCCAAGACACAAGGCCCAAAGACTCAGGAGGAGTCATGTCCAACTACCGCCGTGCACGGATGCCGGGCGGCACGTACTTCTTTACCGTCAATCTGCGCGACCGCCGCGACAACCTGCTGGTGCGTGAAATCGACTTGCTGCGCACCGTGGTCCGTTCTGTAAAACAACGTCACCCGTTCCATATCGATGCCTGGGTTGTGCTACCCGAACATATGCACTGCCTCTGGACGCTGCCTCCTGGCGACATGGCGTTTGCGGATCGTTGGAAGGCGATCAAATTCGCTTTCTCGAAACGCTTGTCGAATGCCGAATCACGCACCTATCCCCAACACGCCCGTGGTGAACGGGGAATCTGGCAGCGCCGCTATTGGGAACACCTGATTCGCGACGACCTCGATTACCAGCGGCACTTCGATTACATCCACTTCAATCCGGTCAAACATGGTCACGTACAAAGCGTGAGGGATTGGCCGTATTCGAGCTTTCACCGAGCGGTGCGAGATGGGATTTATCCGGTGGATTGGGCGGGTGATGCTTTGGAGAACGATGCGGGTAATTGGGGTGAATGAGCGGGGGATTGGCTCTGCTTGGCGGATGAAAGGAGCGTCATCCACCCTACACGGCTTCACGCCTCCCAATCAGCCAAATCCCACGCTGCAACTGCATTGCCGCTTCCCTGCTCCGCCCATAGCCTCTGTCCCCGGCGCCTAAGAAACGCCTAACACCAGAGCGGTCCTCCGCACCCGACAGCTATGCGGCTTTTTTGTGCCTGCGGCATACTCGCACCCGCACAAAACCTCTGCTCTGTCGGGAGTGGACTAATACAAGACCCGAAAGGGGAATACGTCCGGCCCGTCTCTGGTGGGTTTCTTAGCTCCCGACTCCAACCAAGCCCTAAGAAGCGACCAGAGGTAATGGATATGCCCGAGTTCCCCCAGTTTCACCCCGCCCCTCCCCCGCACGCCGAAGTCCTGATGCCCGCCACCTTCATCCGCCACA
The DNA here is from genome assembly GCF_029871235.1 of Pseudomonas sp. BN411. Lineage (GTDB taxonomy): Bacteria > Pseudomonadota > Gammaproteobacteria > Pseudomonadales > Pseudomonadaceae > Metapseudomonas. The sequence goes on along the minus strand of NZ_SSOM01000069.1, from coordinate 23,688 downwards.
AGCGCCAGTTGCGCGCGGTGCTGCTGGATGAAGAGCCCTGGTTTTCCGCCAGCGATCTGGCCCGGTTGATCAACCATGCGCCGCTGCCTGAGCGTGTGTCGCGCAACCTGGATGAAGACCAGTTGCAGCGCGTCTGGATGCGCAACAGCCATGGCGACTTCGAACAGGAATTGCTGATCAGCGAGTCCGGCGTCTATGCCGTGCTGATCATCTACTACCACCCGGAAAATCGCTGCATCCGCCAATGGCTGACCCGCGAGGTGATTCCTCGCCTGCGGGAAGAGGAACGTTTCCACGGCAGAGGCCCCTACCGCGAATTGATCCAGTGGCAGGAACGGGATATCGAAGTGCTGCATTGGCAGGGCAAGGCGTGGTTGTATCTGGGCGATTGCCCGGACCTGCTCCAGCGCCCGCCGATTGTGATCGGCTGATCTGAAGCGGTGCTCAGCAAGCGGAGCGATGCCCACCGCGACAAGATTGATGGGTTTCGCTCCGCTCTACCCATCCTACGAATCGGTAGAGCAACTTGCAGGCCACAAGGATCAAAGTGTGATAGTGGCAGCCGGATAGAACAAGACATTGAGCACGAAGAGGATCATCCAGAAGCCTATCTCCAATGTTTCGGTGATCGGCTGGATTCGTTTTATTGCGCCATATACATGCACGACAAACATCAGCGTGAACACCAGAAAGAGAATATCGAAGGCATAGCTATAACTGGTACCAGTCGTGACAGAGCGCAACATGGTTATTTCAACGATGAGGATAAAGGCGCCAAGGCATCGGCCGAAATAGATAGCCAGGTGCTTATGCTCCGGAATGGTCCAGCGCATGGCTCTTGCCCAGGCTAGCGGGGCAATGAATATCGGCAGGGCAAAAAACAGCGTGGTCACGATCATCAGGGTGGTGATGTATTCCTTGCTGTATTGCGCGTAGTAACCAAGCATCACAGAACTCCTTGTTCCGCAGCCACAGAAGGGCATTGCTGGATAGTTATTGTTATTTCCGATGGGTTTGCGGCGGCAAGAATTGTAATGACAGGTCACACGCGTCAAGCGCATGAAGTAAAACCGCTACCAAAGAACGCAATAGGTGCAATAAGGATTACTACGCAAGTGCAACTTTCTGGCGGCAATCGGGCGCCTGAACGGCCAGCTCAAGGGTGTGGCGAAACCCAGACTGCAGCCGGGGTTACGACGTATCGCAGGAACACGCAAACGCCCATCGGCAGGCCCTTTCGCCCGCTCATTCCATCCCTCAGGTGAGGCAGCAATCGCCGATCTAACCTCTGGTTGTTGGCGCCCCACCGGAGTGAGAAACGATGAATACGAACGACAAGCCGAACCTCGACAAACTCAGCCGGAAACCCATCGATCCTTCAGAGCCAACGCCGTCCGCGCGGGGCAAGGCGCGGTTCCAGATCGAAACGCGCTGCAGCGGTGATGGGCGAGCCAGTGGAATGGATCGGGCGCACCACGAGGAACGAAATCCATAGCGCTCCATTGATGGGTATCGCTTCGCTCCACGCCATCCTACGAGCTACCCCCGGAGGCCACGTCCGCTAGGCGAGGTCACGCAAAGCCCCGCGCCAGCACGATGTCGAACACACCTCTGCGCAACTCGCCGTCCTGTTCCAGTTCGATGGTGTTGGTGGTCCGCTCGTGGGCCCAGGGGTCGCTGGCGATGAAGGGGTCGCCCTTGAAGTAGAGCTGCAAGGTCACGGGCACATGGAGCGCCTCCATGACCCGAAAATGGATGTGCGCGGGGCGCATGATCCCGCCGTATTTCTCCAGCCCCGGCAGGTTCGGTGGCACGGGGTAGCGACCCGGCATCACGGTCTCGATGCGGTACTTGCCCTGGGCGTCGGTGTAGAGCATGCCGCGCAGGCGGAAGTTGCCCTTGTCGGTGTAGTTGCCGGGCGTTTCGGTGTCGTACAGGCCGGCGCCGTTGGCCTGCCAGACTTCCACCAGCGCGTTCGGTACCGGCGTGCGGCAATCCGCGCTGAACACGGTGCCGGTCACCACCAGACGCTCACCCGGTTCTTCGGGCCCGGCCAATCGTGACTGGAAGGGTGCACCGAAGCGGTAGTAGGGACCGAGGATATCGCCCTGGGTGATTGGGCAACCCTGCTGCGCGAGGGCCGACCTTGCCAACAGTCCACCGCCCAGAAGCACCATACCGCCGCCCAGGAAGTGACGCCGCGAGATGCCCGCCAATGCATGCTTGTCCACACCCGCCTCCTCCCCATCAAGGGCCCGGCCACAGTGACGACGGCACGCCAGACTTCCCGGACGACGAGGCGTGTGCCTGATGAGTCTAGCCATAGGCCAGTACCTCGCCAGGCCGGATTGCCAGTGTGATGGAAACCACTCCGCCCGGATTGAATCGCAGGCCGAGCGGGCGCAATGAGTAGGATGAGGTGGAGCGGAGCGATACCCATCGTGACGAAACCGATGGGTATCGCAAAAACTGTACTGCTCAACCTCCAACGCTAATAGCCGTCGAGAAGTTGAGAGTGCTCAGTAGCGAATGCCGCCAAGCCAGTCCGGCGATGAAACCAGACTCTGATGAATCAGAGGCCAGACTGCTTCCGAAGCATCGCGAGAGAACATCTTGAAATGCCCTATCTCGTTCATACCCGTCTCTTCAGGGGAAATGCTCTGTAGTGATGAATGTGAGGCCTGGCTGTAGTAGTCAACGACCTCCGCAACGCTGCTCAGGGGGGCCATACGGTCATCGCTGAACGCCAGCGCCGCGAGCGTTCCCTTGAACCTCCGATATCCTTCCCGGTTCAGTCCGTAGTCAGCCTGAATGTATCCCGGCGCCTGCACCCATCGCCGCCAGCGATGAATCACCTTTCGGGGAATGTTTTCTCCAGCACCAATCTTCTTCGCCGGAAAATAACCTCGTATTGGAACCAGCAGTGGGATCAGGACATACACATACATGCCGAGCAACGCCCGGATGCGAGGATCGAAATGCCCCATGTAGCCACTCTGCGCCGACACCAGCACGATACGATCCACCAACCCAATTGCTGGAGACGCCCCCAGGGTCGCGCCACCGAAGCTGTGTCCGACGCAGCAAAGTGGCAAATCGGGATATTTCAGGCGTAGCCAATATAGGATGGTACTCAGGTCTTGGCTGAGCCAGGTCTCCAAATCAATCTCCGCCATCTCTTCGTCGGGAACTACATTGAGACCGAGACCACGATGATCGAAGGTCACTACGCAACAGCCCTTTTCAGTAAGCCAGCGCGCAAAGGATTGATAGAACACTGCATTGATCCCGAGTCCACCACAGATGACCACCAGGTGACCAACTGGCTCGCGGATAGGACAGAACTCGCGAACGAAGAATTTTCCGTTGCCGTATAGATCGATCTTCTCAATACGCATTCAAATCACCTCCTCGACAGGGAGGTGGCCTCGATTTCTCGGATGATATCGTGACCATACAAACTGACTGAAATAGGACCAGGTATCTTTTTTAGCCCATTGGTTGAGACCGTAACCATTGGCATGTACTCCATGAAAAACTTGACCCAATCAAGAAAAATTGACGGTTCACCGCTAATTAGAAGCGGAGCATTTATTCCACGCTCAGCCTCTTGTCGCCCCCGTTCTTGCCAAACCTCTATATCATCCAATTCGTGAACTCGAGTATCAAATTCAAACTCGAAGAACCAGCAACCCTTGCAGCGCGAATTGCACTTGTTCGTAAGATGATACAAGGAGGACCGCATACTCTTCACTTCTTGCCTTACATCTTCAAACCTCTTATTTGGCCCCTCACGTTCGCTCATCACTCTTCCTCCATTCTTAGAGCACCTAGAGCAGAGCACTTGAACTCAAATCCAACAAGAACCAACCATTAGATTCCTAACCCCTCCTCACGCAGAAATAGCTCTTAGGGAAACTCAAAATCAGAAATCTCTTACAATACTTCTTCTCGAATTATCTAAATGACAAGAAACTGGGAATATTCATGCAAAAAGGCAGAAGTTTCCTGACCATCAAAAAGCAAGGGCTTCTCTAATCCCCATACCTCTTTCATCCAGACAAGCCACTCACGCAGCAAACCGGGCGTGAACATTCAGGAAGACTGGCAAGGCCGTCTGCCCCCTCCGGATCATTCGTGCCCCTCCCTGCCCGTCAGCCCCCCGTAATCGCCCGCTCGTTCCATCCCCCAAGTACGGGGAAAAACCCCGATCTACCCTCAGTTCAGAAGTCGATCCACCGGAGCACAGAGATGAACACTGACGACAAACTGAACCCCGACGAACTCAACCTTGAGCCCATTGCGCCAACTGCAGCTGCGCCTTCTTCCCGAGGTAAAGCGGTGTTCAAGATCGATACCCGTGGAGGGGGTGATCGGCGCAAGGGCACTGATCGTCGTCAGTCGATCCGCTTCGAGCAGGACCGCCGCCAGGTCGACCGGCGCGCGAAGAGCAGCGATCCCTGGAGTCAGAGCACCGATCTCTGATCACCGTCGGTCCATGGCCTTCCCTGAAGGACGCAATAGAAATCACGCAGCGGGCTGTGCGTAGCCCGCTGCTTCGAAACATTCCCTCCAAAACCACGACGTCCCGGGCCCGCCTGACTCTTTTCATTCCGGCGGATGGCCCAGCACATCCCCCCGCCGCATTTAGACGATCTGCATCAAAATTCGTATTTTCTGAACCCAAAAGCTAGGCGCGCGAGGCAACACTATCTCCACGCCCAACGCATACCGCGTGGGGTCAGCGGGAGATAACCCATCAACGGCTCGAATGTGGTCGGTAACTGACGCCCCCTGGCGTGAGGGGCACGGAACAACGACTCGGTTGTTTTCACGCAGGTTGCACGTTGATCCATCGTCCCCCGGCCGCTTAGCCAGTTGCGTCGGGACGCCCCTAGCCAAGTTACGAGAAGCACGACAAATGAATACTTTGAACATCACCGGCAATGCCAACACCGCTCAGTCGAACAACCTGTCCCTCGGGGCTTTCACCACCGCAATCGGAACCTATGGCATCTACTTCGCCCTCGCCGTCATCTACTTCTGGTTCGGCGGCATGAAGTTCACGCAGTACGAAGCAGAGGGGCTGGTTCCCCTCGTGAGTAACAGTCCGCTGCTGGGCTGGTTGTACGATCTGTTCAGCGTGCGGACCTTCTCCACCCTGCTCGGTTTCCTCGAGGTGTCCATCGGCCTCCTGATTGCGGGGCGGTTGCTGTCGCCGAAGCTTTCGCTGGTGGGTGGTGCCCTCTCCGCCGGGCTGTTTTTCACCACGCTGAGCTTCATGTTCTCGACGCCCGGCGTGATTGAGCCCAGCGTTGGCTTCCCCGGCATCAGCGTCGCGCCGGGCCAGTTCCTCCTCAAGGACCTGGGGCTGCTCGCCGCTTCCATATTCGTCGCCGGCCACTCCCTGAGCCGCCTGGAAACCCGCTGAACCCCAACCAGCAAAAGGGCCTGGACGCGCCAACGCATTCAGGCCCTTTGCATTACCGCCGGCCAACACATTGCCGACGTTCAAGCGAGCTGATAAAAGCGGAATCGACATTCAGAAAATCGATACCGCCATGAGCGAAAGTGACAAATCGAATACCCGCCTGTTCGACCTCGACCTGCTCCGGGCCATCGTCACGGTGGCCGACTGCGGCAGCTTCACCACCGCCGCGACGCGCCTACATTCGACCCAATCCACCATCAGCCAGAAGATCCGCCGCCTGGAAGAGATGGCCGGGCATCGCCTGCTGGAGCGCGGCAACCGTGACGTACTGCCCACCGACGCCGGCGAGACACTGCTGGGCTATGCGCGGCGATTGCTGGCGCTGAACGATGAGATGGTCGAGGCGCTGTCCGGCGCCACGGTGGCGCTGACGGTGCGCATCGGCGTGCCGGATGACTTCGCCAGCGGACGCACCACCGAGCAGTTGGCCGCCTTCAACCGGCGCTACCCGCAGGTGAAGCTGGAGGTCACCAGCGGCCTCAGCCGCGATCTTTCCGCCAGCTACGACCGTGGCGAGCTGGACCTGGTACTGCTCAAGCAACGCCAGAACAGCCGCGAGGCGGTGGCCTGCTGGCCGGAGAAGACGCGCTGGGTGGATAGCGCGAAGAACCCTTGCATCGACCTCGACCCACTGCCCATCGTTACCTTCCCGCCGCGCGGGGTTTACCGCGACGAGATGATCGCCGCCCTGGAAGCCGTGGGCCGGCGCTGGCACATCAGCTTCACCAGTTCGAGCCTCTCCGGCATCCAGTCGGCCATTGCCGACGGCATGGGCATCGGCCTGCTGCCACTGCGCGCAGTGACGGCGGGCCACGCCGTGGTGCCGAAGAACACCGGCTTGCCGTCAGTGGATGTGTTCGAGGTGGCGCTGCTGCACCGCCCCGCAGCAGACCCAATGGTGAAGGAACTCGCTCGCGTGCTTTCGCGGGTTCTGGCCCAGGACACACGGGCCTGAGCGGTGCCAATCTCGCATTTGAAAACCGAATATGGTGGATTCCAACATTTAATTTGTGCATGAACTCATCGCTGGATATGGTGGTTCCCAGCGACGGCCAGCGCCCCCGGTGGCGCACCGATCTGCACGAATTGTTCGACCTGGCGCCGCGCGCCAGGCAGCAAGACAACAATGAGGAAATACCCCATGGCCAAATCCACCTATTACGCGCCGCACGGCGGGCACCCGGCACAGACCGAGCTGCTCACCGACCGCGCGATGTTCACCGAAGCCTATGCCGTGATCCCGAAGGGCGTGATGCGTGACATCGTCACCAGCCACCTGCCCTTCTGGGACAACATGCGCATGTGGGTCATCGCCCGCCCGCTGTCCGGTTTCGCTGAAACCTTCTCCCAGTACATCGTTGAACTCGCCCCCAACGGCGGCAGCGACAAGCCGGAGCAGGACGTCAACGCCGAAGCCGTGCTGTTCATCGTGGAAGGTGAACTGACCCTGACCCTGCAGGGCCAGGTCCACACCATGCTGCCGGGCGGCTACGCCTTCATTCCGCCGGGCGCGGACTACAAGGTGCGCAACACCACTGGTCAGCACACCCGCTTCCACTGGATTCGCAAGCACTACCAGAAAGTCGACGGCGTACCGCTGCCGGAAGCCTTCGTCACCAACGAGCAGGACATCGAGCCGAAGGTGATGCCGGATACCGAAGGCCGCTGGAGCACCACCCGCTTCGTGGACATGAGCGACATACGCCACGACATGCACGTGAACATCGTGAACTTCGAGCCGGGCGGCGTGATTCCCTTCGCTGAAACCCACGTGATGGAACACGGCCTGTACGTGCTGGAAGGCAAGGCGGTGTACCGCCTGAACCAGGATTGGGTCGAAGTGGAAGCTGGCGACTTCATGTGGCTGCGCGCCTTCTGCCCGCAGGCCTGCTACTCGGGCGGCCCTGGTCGCTTCCGCTACCTGCTGTACAAGGATGTGAACCGTCACATGCGCCTGACTCTGAACCAGCCGCACTGATGATTCACCTCGACGGGAGCCTTAGGGCTCCCGTTGTCGTTTCTGCCTTCGAGGGTTTGTGTAGGAGCGAGCTTGCTCGCGAAAGATCGGCTCAGAAGGTTCGCGAGCAAGCTCGCTCCTACAAGCCTCACACCGCCTGAACGATCTGCTCCCGCAGCCACTGATGCGCCGGGTCGCGGTGGGAGCGTTCGTGCCAGAGCATGGCCATCTCGTAGCCCGGCACCTCCACGGGAGGCTCGACCACTTGCAGCGCGTGACTGCCCCGCGCCAGCCGCTCAGGCAGCATGGCCACCAGGTCAGAGTTCTCCAGAACCGAGCGCAGGAAGAGGAAGTGCGGCACCGACAGCACCACCCGCCGCTCCAGACCCCGTTCGGCCAGCATCTCGTCGGTGATGCCAAAGAAGCCACCGCCATCGGGAGAGACGATCACCTGCTCCAGCGCGCAGAACTGCTTCAGGGTCGGTCGTCGTTTCAATGCCGGATGGCCAGCACGGCCGGCGAGCACATAGCGCTCGGCGAACAGGGTGCGGCGCCGCAGGTTGGGCGGCGAGCCTTCGGCGGTGTGGAAAGCCAGGTCGATTTCGCCCTGCTCTGCCTGCCGGGCGATACGCGCCGGCACCATTTCCACCACCGCCACCCGGGTCCCCGGTGCCCGCGCCCGCAGCCCGGCCATGGCCGGCAGCAGGATGGACGACTCCCCATAGTCGGTCGCGGCGACGCGCCAGGTCTGTTGCGCCTGGGCGGGATCGAAGGCGCTGGCCGGCGCCACTGCAAGCTCAAGGGCCTCCAGTGCCTGGCGCAGGGGTTCACGCAGTTCCTCGGCACGGGCGGTGGGGCGCATGCCGCGCGGCCCCGGCAGTAGCAGCGGGTCGTCGAAGATCTCCCTGAGCTTGGCCAGGTGCACGCTCACCGAGGGCTGGGAGAAGTTCAGCCGCTCCGCCGCGCGGGTGACGTTGTGCTCAGCCAACAGCACGTCCAGGGTCACCAGCAGGTTGAGGTCCAGACGCCTGAGATTATTCATTGAAATACCTGGAATACTGGATATTCATTTCCAATATACCTGGCGGATCACCATCCTGCGCCTATCCCGCACTGGAGGTTTTCCCCATGAATGTCCTGATCGTTTTCGCCCACCCCGAACCCCGCTCCCTCAACGGCGTCCTCAAGGATTTCGCCGTACAACGCCTCGAAGCCGCCGGTCATCAGGTGCAAGTCAGCGATCTCTATGCCATGGGCTGGAAGGCCACGCTGGATGCCGATGACCACCTCGACTACCAGCCCTCCGCCCCGTTCTCCCCGTCCGGGGATTCGAAGCAGGCCTTCGCCAATGGCCGGCAGAGTGACGATATCGCCCGCGAGCAGGACAAGCTGCGCTGGGCCGATGCGCTGATCCTGCAGTTCCCGATGTGGTGGTTCACCATGCCGGCGATCCTTAAGGGCTGGGTCGAGCGGGTCTACGCCTATGGCTTCGCCTACGGCGTGGGCGAGCACTCCGACAGCCGCTGGGGCAACCGCTACGGCGAGGGCAACCTGGCCGGCAAGCGCGCCATGCTGATCGTCACCACGGGTGGCTGGGACTCCCACTACAGCCCTCGCGGCATCAATGGCCCCATGGATGACCTGCTGTTCCCCATCCAGCACGGCGTCCTGCACTACCCCGGCTTCGACGTGCTGCCGCCGTTCCTGGTCTACCGGACCAGCCGCATGGACGAAGTCCGCTTCGCGGCCGTACGTGAAGAACTGGGCCAGCGCCTGGATAACCTCTGGCAGACGGCCCCCATTCCCTACCGCAAGCAGAACGCAGGCGACTACGAGATTCCTGCCCTCACCCTTCGCGCAGAGCTCGCCGAAGGTCAGAGTGGCTTCGGAGCCCATCTCGACCAGGACTGAAAATTCGGCGAATGCCCGAGAAGGGGCGCCAGCCGCGCTCCGCACTGCGGGTCCGATCGCCGCGCGCCTGCTGTCCATCCGTCTAGGCTTCCGGTAAAAACACCGGGTTGCCGTGGAGCACGACCAACAAGGGACAGGAGCGAATAACAACAATGAAAATCACGACATCGCCATCGGCCGTACCCCGCGCCCGTGCGGCATCCAGCCTTGCCCTCTGGTTCGCGGTCAGCCTGTTGGCCGCGTGTGCGCCCGTGCCGCCCCAGTCCGGCTTTACGCAAGCAGTACCGCCAGCGGACTTCAGCATCCGCGTCAATGCAGACCCAGCGGTGTGGGGCGCGTACGCCTCTCTCGTGGGACATCGCTTCACGCCCCAGCAGCAGGACGTGCCCGGCTACGAACTGTCCTGGAGCAAGCCCGGCCAGGAAATCCGCGAAACGGCGCGAAGCCCCGCTGGCGATGTGCTGTTCAGCCGAACCATTCGCCCCGGAGCAAGGCCGGGCCAGTTGATCAGCAACCTGTATGGAGTCGAATGGCTGGGCAGCCTCGAAGCCGATGGTTCCGTGCTGTTCCTGGGCGTCGCGCCCTACCGTATCCGCCAGTCCGCCGATGGCGCTTATGTACATGAGATCGTCGAAGCGGACGCTGACGGCAAGGTGACGAAAGTCCTGTTCTCCACGCCCTATCCGGAAGAGAACGCGCCCAAGCCGGTGATTGCCCAGCCCACCCCGCCGGTGCCGGCAGAGCAGCAACTGGTCGCTGAGCAGGCTGCCCCATCCCCGACGCTAACCCACAGCGAGCAATCGGTCCCCGCCATGGAGCCGATCCACTCCATCTCGACCGATGCGCCAACCACCTCCGAGCCCGCTCCGCCTGAATCAGTCGGAACTCAGTCCAGTCTGCCGACAGCCAGTGCGGATAGCGCTGCACAAGACGCCCAGGTAGCCGCCTTGATGGCCCAGCACCAGGCGATGATTCAGGAGATGGGAATCGAGGAAGAGGTGAACGCCGAAGCGGCCGAGATACTGGCGCAGATCGAGCAGGAGAACGCCGCCAGCCAACCCACGCCTGCGAGCACGGAAGCCCCAGCCCCGGCAGCCAATGGCCTGCTCACCAAAACGGTCAATGGTGTGGATTACAGCGTGAGTCCCAGCCTTCCGGCGCCAATCAAGGGCACCTACGAATACGAAGGCGATGGAGCGCCCTTTGTCCGGATCCATGACGGCGAGATGGCGAGTGCCTTCCAGCCCCACGGCGACCCGGAAATCCCCATCACCGCCTGGATAGCCAAAGCGCCCGATGGCTCGGAACTGAGGGAGGACGGCATAAACGGTCGCTATCAGGTGACGCTGGTTATCCAGTATGGCGCCGGTGGTGGCGGCAACTATCCGCAAGGCAGCTACTCGCTGCTACCGGTCGTGGTAGCCCCCGACCGGGGCAAGGCCTACATTCTCGGCGAACGAGTCAAGAACAGCCTTAACTGATCGCCCCGTCGCGCTCACTGCGCCCCGAACATCGCCGTCCAGTAGATGCCCGCATCGCTTTTCGGGTCCACCGCGTAGGCGGCGCCCAGTTCGCGGAACTGCGGGTTCATCAGATTGGCGCAGTGGCCGGGGCTGGCCAGCCAGCCTTCCACTACCTTGCTGGCGCTATCCAGGCCGGCGGCGATGTTCTCGCCGATCAGCTGGGCGGTGTAGCCGGCCAGTTCGGCGCGGTCGCCGGGGGTGCGGCCGTCGCGGTCCTTGTGGTCGAAGAAGTTCTGGTTGGCCATGGCACGGGTGTGTTCCTGGGCGGCACCGGCGAGGGTGGCGTTCCAGGTCAGCGGCCCTGCGGCCGAGAAGGACTGGGAGCCGCACTGGCGAGCCTGGCCCCGGGCGGTGTTGATCTGATCCAGCAGCTTCTGCCCTTCGACCTGCCAGTCGCCCAGGCCACCGGCCAGCAGCGGCCGCGCCAGCACGATGCGCCAGTCCTGGCCCTCGCGGCTGACGCCGACATCGACGAACTGCGGGTCCAGCACCACCTGGCAGAAGCTTTCCTGCAAGGCCTTCATCGCCGCCTGCGCATCGCGCGGGCCGGAAAGGTTGACCGCCTGCACGTTGACCAGGGGATAGGCCGTGCGCGTCAGCGCCTGTTGCAGGTCGCCGATGCTGCCGGCCGGCAGGATCAGGCGTGGATCGGGCTTGAGCGGAGGCAGCTCCATCGAGGCCTGGCCGGCGCAGGGCTGCGCCTGGCTGCGATAGGCGTTGATGGACTCCACCAGCTGCGTCTCTTCACTGGCGACTGCGGTGCTGGCGAGCGCCACTCCCAGCGACAGCGCGGCAAGGCGCAGAACGGATGACATGACCTCCATGGAAACCTCCCTCGAACTGACTGCGCCCAATGATGCGCGATTCCGCCCCATCCTGTGCACTCTCCGTGGCAATTGGCGGCGCGCAGGTCGGTTCTTCACCCTACTACGCCCTGGATAAGGCTTTGTTACCCCGTGCTGCTCTCCGGTTCCCCACCGCTGCGGAAGCAGACGTGGGTGACGCTCAACCTTGTGGGGGCGATTTCAATCGCCAAGCAGCCCGAAGGGCTGCCCGTGGGAGGCGCAGGGGGCAACTGCGTTGCCCTTCGCGCATGAATTCGCCCCCACAGAAATCAGCTTGTCGGACACGCTATCAGGCCGGAAACGGCGACCTGAAAGGAAACGGACTAGCCCGATCAGCTCGCTTCAATGGCACTCGATTCGGTTGCGGCCGCCCCGCTTGGCGCGGTACAGCGCCATGTCGCTACGCGACAACGTGGTTTCGGTGTTCACATCCGAGGCGTTGATGGCGGCGATTCCGACGCTGACGGCCAGGGAGATTCGTGCCTCGGCGTGTAGCACGGGTGCATTGGCAAGTTCGTTCTGGATGCGTCGGGCAAACGTCACGGCCTGGTCAATGCTGGCATCGCTCAGCACCACCGCGAACTCTTCGCCCCCCATCCTCCCCGCTGCGTCGGTCTTGCGCAGCTGCGAGCAGAGGATCGCCGCGAAATGCCGCAGCGCCTGGTCGCCCACGGAATGTCCCCAGCGGTCGTTGATCGCCTTGAAGTGGTCCAGGTCGAACATCAGGATCGTCGCGCAGTGGCCTGCTGTACGCTGCACCCGAGCCAGCTCGGCATCGAGCTGCTGCATGAAGTGCCGACGGTTGGACAGCTGGGTCAGGGAGTCCGTGGTGGCGAACACCTGCAGTTCGGCTTCGATCTGCTTGCGCTCGGTCACATCAGTGATGAAACCGTGCCAGACCACGCTGCCGTCCTCCAGCCGCCTGGGGCGTGCATCGCCCTGCCGCCAGGCGTCGCCTTGCCCCGGCAATTGCACCCGATATTCCAGGTGCCAGGGTGCCAGCGTGCGTGCCGACTCATCGAAGGACGCGTGGTATCGGCACAGGTCGTCGGGGTGGATGATCTCCAGCAATGCGTCTTCGTTGGCCGCCAGCTGTTCCGGGGTCAAGCCGTAGATGTCCCGAACCCCGGCACTGACGTAGGAAAAACAGGATCTGCCATCCGGCAGGCGCCGATACTGGAAGGCCATCCCCGGAATCTCATTGGTCAGGTCGGTCATCAGCGCGGCGGTCTGCTGCACCTGCTCAGACATCAAGCGCATGGCGGTGATGTCAGTGGTCGTTCCGATCATGCGCAATGGCTTGCCGGCCGCATCACGCTCGACCACCTTGCCCCGGCTGCACACCCACTTGTAACTGCCGTCCTTGCAGCGCAGGCGATGCTCAACCTCGTATGACTCGGTTCGTTGCTCGAAGTGGGCCTGGATGGTCGCCTTGACGTATTCCAGGTCCGCCGGATGGACGCGCGTGTAGCTTTCCTCGATGCGGTTGCCCACTTCGTGCTCGGCGTAGCCCAGCAACGCTTTCCAGCCGTTGGAGTAGTGGATTTCGCCCGTGGCTGCGTTGCGGTCCCAGATTCCGGTGCCGCTTCCGGCGATGGCCAGGGCCATGCGCTTTTCGCTCACGCGCAGCGCATCCAGTTCCCGTTCCAGATGAGCGTCAGCCTGCTCCCGCGCCAGCAGGCTGGCAGCGAGCCCGGCCAACTCGCGAAGCACCTGCTGCTGGCTCGGGTCCAGCTCGCGCGGCTGGTCGTGCAGCAGGCAGATCGTGCCGAGTATCGCCCCGTCCGGAGCCGGCAGCGGACACGCCGCGAGGAAGCGGACATGGGGCGAAGCCACCACCAGATGGTGATCGCGGAAGCGTTCATCGCAATGGGCATCGGGCACCACGAGCACCGTGTCGGTGCGGCGCCAGGCCAGGTCGAGGGGATAGAGCCCGGAGGCATTACCCAGAGCCAGGCCATCGCAGGTCAGGACCTGCTGGCTCTCCCCGGCGCCTGTCGTCAGCAATGCGGCCATGACCCCGAAATGGCTCCGGGCCAGGCGGGTCAGACCATCGAATCGCTCATCGTTGGCGCTCTCTGACGCCTTGAGAGAGTACAGCGGCTGCATGCGGACTCCGGCCGTGCCAGGACTTCGGACGACACCTGGCGATGATCGTTCATGGGGAATTGCAGTCTATCCATAATGGCAATCCAGCATCACATCACCATTACAGCGGGCCTTGCGCGGATTCGCCATGCGGCACCCGGCTCAGCAGTAGTGTTTTACCGCTTCCGCCAGATCCGCCGCTACCCAGGCAGACGGCGCCTGTGCCTCGTCGCCCGCGCGGTACTTGCCCGTGCGCACCAGGCAGGCGGGCAGCCCGGCCTGTTGGGCACCCAGCACATCGGCGATCACATCGTCGCCGATCATCAATGTGGAAGCCGCGCTTGTACCCAAGTCATCCAGCACGCTGGCGAAGAAGGCGGCGGAAGGCTTGCCCAGCACCAGCGCCGACGTTCCCGCCGCGTACTCCAGCGCCCGCACGAAGGGGCCGGCATCCAGGTGCAGGGCGCCCTGGCTGCGGAAGTAGCGGTTGTCACCCATGCAGATCAGCGGCGCACCTTCGATCAGCAACTGGAAGGCGCGATTGAGGTGGGCATAGTCGAAGCGCAGCTCCGCATCGCCAAGAACCACCGCGTTGGGATCGGGCAGGTCCAGCAGGTCGGCGAACTCCTCCTCCAGCCCCGGATGGATCAGGCAATACGGCCTCAGGCCCTGGGCCCGTACATGACGCAGCACGGCTCGCGGTGCGGTGAAGATCTGCTCGGGGTCCACGGCAAAGCCCATCGCCGTCAATTGCCGATGTACCGCCGCCCGATCCTGGCGCGAGGTATTGGTGATCAGGCGCAATGGCACGCCCCGCGCTTGCAGCAGTCGAACCGCTTGCAGCGCGCCCGGCAGGGGCTGGTCGTCCACATGCAAGACGCCGCTGATGTCGAGAAGAACCGCCTGCAGCATGGCCGTGTCGAACCTTCAGGTGGATGGGCCGGAGCCCTCACGAGCACGGAATCCGTGCCTGAACAGTCTAGGCAGACCCTCTCGCCCCATCCGCCCCATCCGTCCGCCAGACGCGATTCACTATGCTTTGAGGTAGCAACGGCGGCGGAATGGCCGTTGCCGTTGCGGTCAGCTGCTGAATCCACCTGGCAACCTGGGAGATACGGCCATGACCTTCCGACTTGGCTCCACCGCATTCACCCACAACGAGACGATTCCCGCCCTGCACACCTGCGACGGCCGCGACCTCTCGCCCCCGTTGACCTGGACCGAACCGCCAGCAGGCACCCGCAGCCTGGTGCTGATCGTCGACGACCCGGACGCTCCGGACCCCGACGCACCGAAGATGACCTGGACCCACTGGGTGCTCTACAACCTGCCGCCCACCGCCGGCATCCTGCCTGAAGGCGTGCAGGACAACGCCCTGCCACCGGGCACCCTGCAAGGGTTGAACGACTGGCAACGCACGGGATACGGCGGCCCCTGCCCACCGATCGGCAATCACCGCTACTTCCACAAGCTGTTCGCCCTGGACAAGACGCTGCCCGACATGCGCCGTCCCACCAAGGCGATGCTGATCCACTCGATGGACGGGCACATCCTCGCCCAGGCGGAACTGATCGGCCGGTATCAGCGGCATCGCTAGCGCGACGTTGCGGCCTTCCGCCTGCTTCGCAGCGGCTGGTTGTAGGGTGCGCCATGCGCACCAGAACCTTCGTGCGAGGTACTTGGTGCGCACAGCGCACCCTACAGGCAGACCCGACCCGACGAGCCAACTGGCAGCCTCCCCCGCCGCCCCAGTAGAATCGTCGCCCGTCTCCAATCCGAACCTGCGAGAGAGCCGACATGGGCGCCCAGTGGAAAGCCAAACCTAAAGAAGCCGCCGCCAACGCCCGAGGGAAGATCTTCGGCAAGCTGGTGAAAGAGATCATGATCGCCGCGCGTAACGGCGCCGATCCGGACATGAACCCCAAGCTGCGCCTTGCCGTGCACCAAGCCAAAAAGGCCTCCATGCCGAAGGACACCCTGGAGCGCGCCATCAAGAAAGGCGCTGGCCTTTCCGGCGAAGTGGTCAACTACGACCGCACCCTCTATGAAGGCTTCGCGCCGCACCGCGTGCCGGTGATCGTCGAGTGCCTGACCGACAACGTGAACCGCACCGTTGCCGAAGTGCGCGTGCTGTTCCGCAAGGGCCAGCTGGGTACCTCCGGTTCCGTGTCCTGGGACTTCGACCACCTGGGCATGATCGAGGCCGAGCCGGCCAGCGCCGACGCGGACGTTGAACTGGCCGCCATCGAAGCCGGCGCCCAGGACTTCGAAGCCGCCGAAGACGGCGCCACCCTGTTCTACACCGACCCGACCGACCTGGACGCCGTGTGCAAGGCCCTGCCGGAATTCGGTTTCACCGTGCAGTCGGCCAACCTGGGCTACAAGGCGAAGAACCCGGTCAGCCTGTCCGGCGCCGAGCTGGAGGAAGTGGAAGCCTTCCTCGAAGCCCTGGACAACCACGACGACGTACAGAACGTCTATGTCGGCCTGCAAGTCGACTGATCCCCAGGGCCGCCGGCAGTTCCACCAGGAACATGCCGAGCAGGCCTTGGCCGAAGCGTTGCGCCTGCTGGCGCAGCGCGAGGCCATGGGCCCGCGCTGGCTGGCCTGGGTCGCCACCGAGCTCTACCACCTCAAGCCTTCGGCGTTCGCCAACATGGTGCGCCGCGAACTGGAGCGCCTGAGCACGGCAGATCGCCAGTTCGGCCAGGTTTCGAAAGAAGTGCATTGAGCGCACCGCGCCCGTAGGTTGCGGCTGAGCGCAGCGAAGCCCAACGATGCGGGAATCGGACCAATCGTTGGGCCGCGCTTCGCTGGCGCCAACCTACGATTGAGCTTGTGCCGCCCGGCGCAGGTTGAAGCCCCACCCCTGCTGCATGCCCAGCGCCGCGACGAGAATGGCCGCCACGCCCACCCACTGCAGCAGTTCGAGGTGCCGGCCGAAGGCGAACCAGTCGACGAAGATCGCCGCAATCGGGTAGATGAACGACAGCGCGCCGGTCATGGCAGTCGGCAGTTTCTGGATCGCGCCATAGAGCAGCACGTACATCACGCCGGTGTGGATCACCCCGAGGGTCAGCAGGATCGACCAGGTGTCGCTGCCCTGGGGCAGGCTGGACAGGTTCGCCATGGGCGCCAGCAACAGCACGCCGGTGGTGACTTGGACCAGCGCGATCAGGTGCGGAGGCACCCCGCTCAGCCGCTTGATGATCAACGCGGCGATGGCATAAAGCAGTGCCGCGCCCAGCGCCAGGGCAATGCCCGCCAGGTAATCGCTGCCACTTTCGCCCTGCCCGCCGTGGGCGCTGACGATGGCCAACATCCCCGCGAAGGACACCGCCAGCCAGGCCAGCTTCTGCGCGGTGATCTTCTCGCCAAGGAACAGCGCCGCCAGCCCCACCAGCATGAACGGCTGGACGTTGTAGATCGCCGTACCGATCGAGATGGACGCCCGCGAATAGGAGGCGAACAGCAGCACCCAGTTGCCGACGATGGCCACACCGCTGAGTACCGCCAGAAGGAAGGTGGTGCGGGTCAGGATGCCGGGGCGCAGGAAGCCCATGAAAGCGCAGATGACCAGCAGGGTCACTGCGCCGAACAGGCAGCGCCAGAACACCACATCCAGCACCGACTGTCCCGAGAGCATCACCAGCCAACCGATGGTGCCGGAGATGAGCATGGCGGCGACCATTTCCAACGAACCGCGATGAATTGATTTGTCCATGATTGGGCTCCTCTGCATGGGGCACAGTATGCCGAGCCACATTGGGGCGACTCCATGCGAAAGCGAAGGCCTGATTAACCATCTACCTTTACTATCAAGGCACTTTCGTCCGTTTACCTAACGAGGCATCCATGACCGACGATATCGACCAGTTGTTGCTTTCCGCACTGATGGAAGACTCCCGCCGCTCCCTCAAGGCGCTGGCGCAGATCAGCGGCCTCTCCTCCCCCAGCGTGGCGGAACGGCTGCGCAAGCTGGAGGAACGCGGCGTGCTCACCGGCTACACGGTGGACGTGGACCCGAAGGCGTTCGGCTACCAGTTCCAGGCCATCGTCCGCATCCGCCCCCTGCCCGGCCAGTTGCAGGTGGTGGAACGCAAGATCCAGGAAATTCCGGAGTTCACCGAGTGCGACAAGGTGACCGGCGACGACTGCTTCATCGCCCGCCTCTGCGTGCGCTCCATGGAGCAGCTGGACACCCTGCTCGACCGCATCAATGTCTACGCCGAAACCAGCACCGCCATCGTCAAGAAGACCCCGGTGAAGCGTCGCCTACCGCCGATGGCGTGACCGTGATTTCACGGAAGCGCCCCGGTATCAGCCGCGCCAATAAGCCGTATCAGCCGGGAAACGTCGCGATGCGCCCGTCGCTGGAGTAAGGTCGCCACATCTCCGTAACAGAAGGCAGGTGGGCGATGGCAGCCCTGGACAACAACCCCACGCCGCAGGACGCGGTCAACAGCAAGAACGACGGCTCCGCGCCCATCGCGCGCAAGGCAGGCTCCCGTGGCGATGCTGCGGTGATCGCCACCCTGTTGCCGTACCTGCGGCCCTATGTGGGCCGCATCGCCCTGGCCCTGGGACTGATAGTCGCGGCCAAGCTGGCCAACCTCTACGTACCCATCGCCCTCAAGCAGATCGTCGACCAGCTCAACGTCGAGCCCAGCCTGGTGGTGCTGCCGATAGCGCTGCTGCTGGCCTATGGAGCTTCGCGCATCGGCGTCACCCTGTTCACCGAACTGCGCCAGGTGGTGTTCGCCCGCGTGATGGCGCGCGCCTCGCGGCAGATCACCCTGAAGGTGTTCCAGCACCTGCACGGGTTGAGCCTGAAGTTCCACCTCAGCCGTCGCACCGGCGGCGTAGCACGGGACGTGGAGCGTGGCGGCAGCGCCATTTCCGATCTGCTGGACTGGACCCTCTACACCATCGTCCCGACCTTGCTGGAGGTGTTGCTGGTGACGGCTGTGCTGGTCTGGGCCTATGACTGGGGCTTCGCCTTCATCACCCTCGGCACCCTGGTGGCCTACGGCCTGTGGACCTTCGCCGTCACCGAATGGCGCACCCGCTTCTACCGCGCATCCGTAGAGGCGGACACCCGCGCCAACGAGCGTGCCGTGGATTCGCTGCTCAACTACGAGACGGTGAAGTACTTCAACAACGAGGCCCACGAGTCGGCGCGCTACGACGAGAACCTGCGCTTCCTGGAAAACGCACGGGTCAAGGCCACCAAGTCCCTGGCACTGCTCAACCTGGGCCAGACCGCCATCGTCGCCATCGGCGTCACCGCCATGATGTGGCGCGCGGCTGCCGGCGTGGTGGCCGGCGAGCTGACCATCGGCGACCTGGTGCTGGTGAACACCTACCTGCTGCAACTCTCCGCGCCGCTGTTCATGCTGGGGATGATGTACCGCGAGGTGAAACAGGCGCTGACCAACATGGAGCGCCTGTTCGGCCTGCTGGACGAGCGCCAGGACGTACAGGATGCCCCCGGCGCCATCGCGCTGCAGACCAGCCGCCCACGCGTGCGCTTCGAGAATGTGCACTTCGGCTATGACCCGCGCCGGGAAATCCTCCACGGCGTGGACTTCGAAATTCCCCCCGGTGGCACGGTGGCGGTGGTCGGCCATTCCGGCTCGGGCAAATCCACCCTCGCCCGCCTGCTCTACCGCTTCTACGACATCGACGCCGGGCATATCCGCATCGACGGCAAGGACCTGCGCGAACTGACCCAGGGCTCGGTGCGTAGCGCCATCGGCATCGTTCCCCAGGACACGGTGCTGTTCAACGACACCATCTACTACAACATCAGCTACGGCCGTCCCGGCGCCAGCCGCGAGGACGTGGAAGCCGCCGCCCGCGCCGCCCATATCCACGACTTCATCCTGCGCCTGCCCGATGGCTACGAGACGCAAGTTGGCGAGCGCGGCCTCAAGCTGTCCGGCGGCGAGAAGCAGCGCGTGGCCATCGCCCGCGCCCTGCTGAAGAACCCGGCCATCCTGATCTTCGACGAAGCCACCTCGGCGCTGGACTCCAAGTCGGAGAAGGCCATCCAGACAGCGCTGGACCGCATCCAGGTCGGCCGCACCACGCTGGTCATCGCCCACCGCCTGTCGACCGTGATGGACGCCGACCAGATCCTGGTGATCGACGCCGGCCGCGTGATCGAAAAAGGCACCCACCGCGAATTGCTCGAAGCCGGCGGCACCTATGCGCAGATGTGGATGCTCCAGCAGCAGGAGCCCGAGGTGGCGGGTTCGCCGTAGGGTGTGATGGGTATCGCGGAGCTCAACCCATCCTACGAATCTGGCGCATGATCTCTGCGCCTGGCTCATGGCCGAACGTGTAGGAGCGAGCTTGCTCGCGAACCTGCTGAGCCTGCTCTTTCGCGAGCAAGCTCGCTCCTACCTGAAGCAATGCGCCCTACTCCCCACCCTCCAGCACATCCCCCGCCCAGCTCAGGGCGGCGACCACGGTTGGAAAGCCGATGGTGCTGGTCAGCGCCAGCAGGGCGTGGTGGATCTGTTCGGGGGTGGCGCCGGCTTCCAGGGCGCGGCGGGTATGGCTGTGGACGGCGCCTTCGGAGTGGACGGCGGCAGCGGCGGCGAGCTGGATCAGCTGCAAGCTGCGCTCGTCCAGGGGGCCGACCTGGCGCACCACGGCGCCAAGGGTTTCCACCGCCTGGAAATACGCCGGGTGCTGTTTCTTCAGGCGCTTGTAGGTATCGAGACCGTGTTTGCGTTCCATGGGACCACCTCGCTGGGACATGCCCTTTCAGCTTAGGAAAGCTTTCGGCCCGGGGACCTGGCCAATCCACGCGGGGCGTCTATACCGAATCCGTGGATATTCGGTGCCAGGCGTCTCCGCCCGGAAACAAACGGGCATTGCCTGGCCGCTTTTTCCCATGCGGAGATTCCCTCGATGGACTTCAGACTCTCGAACAAACTCGCCCTGGTTTCCGGTTCGACCAAGGGCATCGGCTTCGCCATCGCGCAGGGACTGGCGCGGGAGGGCGCGCGGGTGATCGTCAACGGCCGCTCCCAGGTTTCGGTGGACGAGGCCATTGCCCGGCTGCTCGCGGCGCAACCGGGGGCCAGGGTGGAAGGCTTCGCCGGCGACCTGGCCGACCCGGCGCAGATCGACGCCCTGACGGCGCGCTACCCGGCGGTGGACGTGCTGGTGAACAACCTGGGCATCTTCGATCCCAAGCCCTTCGAGGACATTCCGGACGAGGACTGGCTGCGCTTCCTCGACATCAACCTGATGTCCGGTGTGCGCCTGTCCCGCGCTTACCTGCCGAAGATGAAGGCGAAGAACTGGGGCCGCGTGGTGTTCATCAGCAGTGAAAGCGGCGTGCAGATTCCGGTGGAGATGATCCACTACGGCGTCACCAAGATCGCCCAACTCGGCCTGTCACGCGGGCTGGCCGAGAGCTGCGCGGGCACCGGGGTGACGGTCAATTCCGTGCTGCCCGGCCCGACCAGTTCCGAAGGCGTGGAGGAGTTCGTCGAGAAGCTGTCCGGTGGTCAGTCGTTCCAGACGTTCGAGAAGGAGTTCTTCGAAACCGCACGCCCCAGCTCCCTCATCAAGCGCTTCGCCAGGCCCGACGAGGTCGCCAACCTGGTGGTGTATGTCTGCTCGGAAGCATCCTCCGCCACCAATGGCGCGGCGCTGCGGGTGGATGGTGGCGTGGTCCGTTCGGCGTTCTGAGCCCTTGCTCAGGGCAATCGGGCGATTTTCGCCGGCTGGGCTGCCATGAGCCGCAGCCTGGTCGGCGTCGTCCTGATCGCACTTGCGCTCTACCTCGGCGTGGGCGTGCTGCTCATGGTGTTCCAGCGTTCACTGATCTACTTCCCGCAGCCGCGCGCCATTGGCGGCCCGGACCGGCAGCTGATGCTGCCGGTGACGGATGAGCAGATCGTCGTCACCGTGCGTCCGCTGGCCAGTTCCAGGGCGCTGATCTACTTCGGCGGCAATGCCGAGGATGTGTCCCGCAGCCTGCCGGATTTTGCCGAAGCCTTCCCCGACCACGCGCTCTACCTGTTGCACTACCGGGGTTTCGGCGACAGCACCGGCAAGCCCACCGAGGAGGCCATCCAACACGACGCCCTGGAGCTGTTCGACAAGGTGCATGCCCTGCACGGCGACGTGGCCGTGGTCGGCCGCAGCCTGGGCAGCGGCGTTGCCATCCGCCTGGCCAGCCAGCGTCCGGTGGCGCACCTGGTGCTGGTTACGCCCTATAACAGCGTGCTTGAACTGGCCCAGCGGCAGTTCCCGATCTATCCGGTTCGCTGGATGCTGCAGGACAAGTACGAGTCCTGGCGCTACGCCCCGGCCATCACCGCTCCCACCCTGCTGATCGTCGCCGGGCACGACGAGGTGATTCCGCGCTGGAGCAGCGAAAAGCTCTTCGCCCAATTCCGCTCAGGCGTGGCTCGGCGGGAGGTGATTAGCAATGCGGGGCACAACGACATCGGCGGACGGCCGGAGTACCTGCGGCTGATCCGCGACGCGTTCTAGGCGCGGGCCGAGGACGTGCTGAGCATCTCGATCTCGCGGATCTCAAAATCCCGTTGCAGAAACTCCATGCGCTGCTCATGGAAGCGCCGCATGTGCGGCAGCGCGCTGTGGATAGCCAGATGGGCGCGGCTTTTCCAGACCTCGTAGAAGATGAACAGGCTCGGGTCCCGGGCATCCCGCAGCATGTGGTACTCGATGCAGCCCTCTTCCGCGCGGCTGGGTTCGACATAGGCGCGGAACAGTGCCTCAAACTCGTCCGCCTTCTCGGGTCGGGTATGGGCATGAAGGATGAAGCCGTAGGGCTGGGTCATGGCGATGGCCTTGCAGGTGATAAGTTTTATAAACCCTATAGCAAGGCAAAGACCTGAATTAATGACTTTTGAGCAAATATCAATTGCGCCTGCGCGGATTTTTCCGCGGGGGCGCGACCGGTAGTCTGCCGCCACATCGATTTACGGAGGCTACTGCCATGAAAAAAGTCCTGTTGCTCAACGGCGGCAAGAAGTTCGCCCACTCCGACGGCCGCTACAACGCCACCCTGCATGAGGCCGCGCTGGCCTTCTTCGACCGCGCCGGTTTCGACGTGAAGGAAACCTTCATCGACGGCGGCTACGACGTGGCCGAAGAAGTACAGAAAATCCTCTGGGCCGACGTGGTGATCTACCAGATGCCCGGCTGGTGGATGGGCGCCCCCTGGACCGTGAAGCGCTACCTGGACGAAGTGTTCACCGCCGGTCACGGCAGCCTCTACGCCAACGACGGCCGTACCCGCTCCGACGCCTCGCAGAAATACGGCAGCGGCGGCCTGATCCAGGGCAAGCAGTACATGCTGTCGCTGACCTGGAACGCGCCGCAGCAGGCGTTCGACGATCCCACCGATTTCTTCGAGGCCAAGGGCGTGGATGCGGTCTACTTGCCCTTCCACAAGGCCAATCAGTTCCTCGGTATGAGCGCCCTGCCCACCTTCCTCTGCGTGGATGTGATGAAGCAGCCGAACATCGCGGCCGATGTTCAGCGCTATGAAGAGCACCTGGCAGAAGTGTTCGGCATCACCGCCTGATCCGCGCCGATGCCCGTAGCCAAGGCGACCGACGCGTTGGGCTTCGCAAGCTCAGCGCCAACCTACGGGGCTGCTGCGCAGCCCTTGGCGAAGGAATTCACCCCCCGGAGTTCTCGTAGGTTGGGTAGAGGAACGAAACCCAACGTTTCGTAGCCGAGGCCGGAATCGTTGGGCCTCGTTGCGCTCGGACCAACCTACGGGGCTGCTGCGCAGCCCTTGGCGAAGGAATTCTGAAGTGGTCAAGTAAAACTGGACACCGGTTTAGGTCTATCCGGCCAGCGCTTCGCGCTGTA